>JBCCGB010000001.1:0-395314 GCA_039029475.1 Pseudomonadota bacterium
AAAGGCTCGAATAGGTTTCAACGCAACTGCCTTTTATGCCCGACTCATCCCTCTACAATCCTTGTGACCGCAATTGTTTAGGGAGTCGTGAACAGATCTGTGCTAGCCGACAGTGAAAATTCACCTTATCTGAGCCCGCATGACTGACAGAACCGCCACCATTTCGCGCAAGACCAAAGAAACCGATATCACTGTGACTGTGAATCTCGATGGCACAGGCAAGACCGATATTGCCACAGGCATCGGGTTCTTCGATCATATGCTGGACGCTTTGGGCCGCCATTCTTTCATGGATCTGACCGTCAAGGCCGATGGCGATTTGCACATTGATGGCCACCACACGGTCGAAGATACGGGAATTGTGATCGGTCAGGCGATCAAACAGGCGCTAGGTGATTTTGCCGGCATAACCCGCTATGGCCACGCTTACTTGCCCATGGATGAAACACTGAGCCGGGCCGCGGTGGATCTCTGCAAACGCCCTTATTTCATCTGGAGAGTCGATTTTCAGCGCGACAAGATTGGCGATATGGACACGGAGCTGTTCAAGGAATTCTTCCAGGCTTTGGCGGGCAATGGCGGCATGTGTCTGCACATTGAAAATCTGTATGGTGAGAACAACCACCATATTGCCGAAAGCTGTTTCAAGGCCGTCGCCCGTGCGCTGCGCATGGCGGTGACCCCGGACATGAAACTTGCCGGGGCCGCGGCCAGCACCAAAGGCAGCCTCTAGATCGGTTTTTGCGGGCAGATCAGATATTTCTGCCCCGTCGTCTTGGCATTGTATTTAGCCACATTCTCGGCTTGTAGCGCTTCCGACAAAGACAGCTCGCCGGTATAGGTGCTGGCAAATGTCGTGGTCAGTTCATCGGCCACGCGCTTGCGCAGACGCATCGCGACGTCCGTGCCGGCTTTGGCAAGGAAGTTCGGCAACAGCCAGCCGCCAACGCCCCAGGCCATGCCATAGCCACGGCTTAACGTGGTCGGCGAGGTGTCCAGTCCACCATACAAATAGACCTGTTTGTGGGCGACGGAGCCATAGATGCTGTACGCGCCAGGTGTCCGCGCTGCAGCGCCTTCCATGGCGGTGAGAATATCTGAAGCGAGCTTGCCACCGCCTGTCGCATCGAAGCCGAGCGTGGCGCCGGTTTCATGGATCGCATCGATCAGGTCCGGCATGAAACTGTCGCTGCTGGAATTGACGATATATTTCGCGCCCATGTTCTTGAGGATTTCTTCCTGTTCAGGCTTGCGCACGATATTGACCAGATCGACGCCATCGGCCTGGCAAATGCGATTGAGCATCTGTCCAAGATTCGACGCTGCGGCGGTGTGAACGATGGCGCTATGGCCTTCCAGCCGCATGGTCTCAAGGAAGCAGAGCGCGGTCAGTGGATTGACGAAGCAAGAGGCGCCTTCCTTGGCGGTGTTGCCGTCATGAAGTGGCAATGCCATCATCGCTTCCACGGCGCGATACTCGCCATACATGCCGCCCCCCATCACCGCGACCACTTTGCCCAGCAGGCTTTGGGCATATTCGCCGTCGCCAGCTGCGACGACTGTGCCCGCGCCCTCATTGCCAACCGGCAACGCTTGTCCGACACGGGCTTTCATCATCCGCATGCCTTGTTCCGGCACCGGCGCGGTCAGGACCGTATCGCGTCCAGATCCGGCGCTTGCAGCGGCAGCCATATTTGACCAACCGAACATGACGCCATGATCAGATGGATTGATTGGCGTGGCTTCGACGCGAACGATAATCTGGCCGGGCTTTGGCTCCGGCATCTGTTTCTCGACGAGCTCCATACGCAGGGTGCCGGACTCCTCAACCGTTGAGACCATCTGCAAATAAGTATCGGGCAATGACATGGGGCAGTTCTCCAAAAAAGCTTGAAAGCGACTTTTGATCTTTCCTGCCAAGCCCAATCCGGATTGGCCAGACTCTCGTCGCGAAATGCTGCTTTGAGGGCGCCTCGCCCCTTTTCCTTCGCTAGGATCTCCGCTAGGGGCGCACGCATGAAGATGATTGCACTCATCGATTATGGTTCAGGCAATCTGCACAGTGCCGCGCGCGCTTTGCGGGTGGCGTCGAACAATGCCAAGAAAACGCGTGAAATCCGCATCACGGCGGATCCGTTGGCGATTTCGCTGGCCGACCGGATCGTCTTGCCGGGCGTCGGTCACTTCGCCGACTGCGCCCGAAATCTGCAGGCTCAGTCCGGCCTGGTCGAAGCCCTGACGGAGGCCGTGATCAACCGCGGCGTGCCATTTCTCGGCATCTGCGTCGGACAACAATTGCTCGCCACGCGCGGTTTGGAAGATGGTGAAACGCCAGGATTAAACTGGATTCCCGGCGAAATTGACCGGATTAGACCAGGGGAAGGCCTGGCCGTGCCGCATATGGGATGGAACAGTTTAAACCTGACCCAAGCGCATCCGATCCTGGAAAACCTGGGGCATGATCCGCATGTCTATTTCACGCACTCCTATGCGTATCGGGATCCAGTTCAGACTGACATCGCTGCGACCACGCACTATGGCGAGCCGATCATCGCGGCGGTGGCGCGTGACAATATCTTTGCGACGCAATTCCATCCTGAGAAAAGTCAGCGGGTTGGCCTGCAAATCCTGTCTAATTTCGTCTTGTGGACCCCCAAATGAGTTTTACCCTTTATCCGGCAATTGATCTCAAAGATGGCCAATGCGTGCGTTTGCTGCGGGGTGAGATGGATCAGGCGACGCAATACAATCCCGATCCGGCGGATCAGGCGCAGCGTTTCAAGCAAATGGGGTTTGAATATCTGCACGTGGTGGATCTGAATGGTGCATTCGAAGGCGCCAGTGCAAATACTGAAGCCGTGCAAGCCATCCTGTCAGCGACCGATGTTCCGGTTCAATTGGGCGGCGGCATTCGCACCCGCGCGCAGATTGATGCCTGGCTTGAGGCCGGCCTGTCGCGTGTCATTCTCGGCACCGCGGCATTGCGCGACCCTGACTTGGTCCGGGCCGCCGCGCGGGCCTTACCCGAGCGCGTGGTGGTCGGCATTGATGCTAAGGATGGCATGGTCGCGGTCGAAGGCTGGGCTGAGACATCCGACATGGCGGCGGTCGAACTTGCCAAAGCATTTGAGGGCTGCGGCGTTGCGGCCTTGATCGTCACGGACATTGCGCGCGACGGCATGAAAACCGGCGTCAATGTTGCGTTCACGGGTGCGCTTGCCGATGCGGTGTCAATTCCCGTGATTGCCAGCGGCGGGGTTGCCAGCGTCCAGGACATTCATGATCTGCGCGCGCATGCCGGCATGCGGCCAATTTCCGGCTCTATCCTTGGGCGTGCGCTCTATGATGGCGACCTTGCGCCAGCAGAGGCCTTGGCTGCTGCGACTTAGTCGGCGCCGCCGGTCTCGGGCCACATATTGATGGATGAGAAAAAGGACTGTGCGGCGGCCGGGTCGGCACCGGACCATCCGCGTTCCTGCAATTGTGGGGTGCCATCTTCGGCCAGAACAAAACCCCGAAACAGGGCCGATGGATGCGCGGGATCACCGTCCTCGGTGAACGTATAGACCTCGCGACCGCTGGCGACATGACACATGACGGCCCGACGCGCCATGGCATGACAATGCGCATCTGCGCGGCTTTCGACTTTTGATTTCAACTCAGCCAAGCCGGCCTCACTGGATCTCAAGCTCACATCGCGAACATCAGGGATCGGCCCGGTCGCGCCTATATTGACCCGTTCGGGCAACCCACTCTTGTGGACACGAAAGACGATTGCGCGGGCCCCTTGCGGTCCGCCACGCGGGGCATGTTCTGCCCCTGGCGGAATGACATAGCCATCGCCAGCGCTCAGCACCTGATCCGGCTTGCCTGCTTCAACATGCAATGCTGAGCCGTCGATGACATAGACAAATTCCTCACCGGGATGGAAATGACGAGGCACGGTTGCGCCGGGCGGAATGACGACATCGGAAATGATCACTTCAAGATCATCGGAAATCGTGATCGGCGCCCGCAAAATCAGATTGGATCCGGGCGCCGGGCGGGCCGCGTCGGATGCCTGCGAATGCGTATGGCTGGCACACCCACCGAGCAGTAAGGCCAAACCCAGAATGCCTCCGGCGCGTATCATTCAAATTCCTTCCAGAATTCCGTCGTTTCCAATGCCAGATCACGCGCCACATCTTCTGCCTCAAGCGCGATCAATGTGTCGAGCAGAACGGCAAAATCCGAGGCTGACAATCGACCCGCATCGCCATTCGTGGTGGTCAGGACGCGCAGTGCGGTTTCACCAATGGCATTGTCCAGAGTGGCCGCTTTCAGACCGGTAATCTGACCTTGCGCGATGCGTTCGCCCTGGTCCGAAACGCCGGCAACAAAGTCGCGCGCGATCGGGGAGAGCGGAACGCCAAAGCCTGTCCAGACGGCGAAAATGCGGGCCGCTTGATCTTCGCGGGCGCGCGAATTCACTGTGCCCACCAAGCGTTTTTCGATCGCACGCAATGATGGCCGCGAGGCTTCCCCGCCAAGGATGATGTCTGCGGCTTCGAGCAAGGCAATCTGATATGGATCGGGTTGTTCGACGCCTTCAATCGCTGTGGCAGCGATCCAGGCCATGGCCAGTTCGCGGTCGCCAGCGACCATGGCCGCCTGCGCAAAATCGAGCGCAAAGGCCGCTGTATCAAAGGTTTTCGGCAGGCTTGCGAGGTCGGGCAAGAACAGGCGCGCTGTGTCGCGATACTGATTGAGTGACTCGTTCGCTTGTTCTTTCAGGACCGAGCTGAGCTGTTCGGCGCGTGCTTCATCATTTGCCAGTGGGTCGATCTGGGTTGCAAGCGCCTGTTCGATGGCCGCGCCCGGCGTATAGTCCTCATCTTCGAGCAGGCTGAGCAAGACCGCGCGTCGGTCTTCCGGTTTTATCAATTCGCTGGCGCTGGCAATCTCGGCAAATCTGGCGCGAAGTTCTGATGGCACGCCTGGGCGACGGGCGGCCGCAGCCGCGAGATCCGGACGATCGGCCGCGAGGGTGACATTTGACAGGTCCAGAATGGCTTTCGAGGACAGCGCAATGTTCAGACCTGAATCAAATCTTGCACCGGGCGGGTTTGGCGTATCCCCGGCGGCCGCGAAAATCGCTTCGATCATCCATGCATCTTCGACGCCCTGCGCCGCGGCGAATTCGATGGCGAGTTGAGCGCCCGAAAAATTATCTCGCAAGATGGCGCAGACGGCTCGAAGTTTGAGCCAATACTCGCCATCCTTAGGGTCGCCATTCAGCGCGTTGCAAGCCGTTGCTTCCTGGCCACTGGCAAGATCAAGGTCGACCGCAAGGGTTTCGGCGTCCAGCCCCGGTGCAGCTTGCGCAAGTTGTGGCACAAGCGCGGCCGCCGCCCGGGCTTCGCCGAGTTCGAGCATTAATCGTGCCCGCTCAGCCAGCAATTCTTCAGCGCGGGCACCGCGCGGCGGTGTCGCCGGCGAGAGAATGAGGCGTCTGAGCAATTGTCTTTCTGCCGGACCAAGCGTTGCGGTCTGCACAGATTGCAACAGAGAAAGCAGATATTCGTCATTCGAATTGCGCCACAGCGTGGTCGGGAATTCGGTCTCGTTCGACGATAAGTATCGCTGCCCCCAGGCGCCGAGATCGTCCATACTGTCAGATTCTATCTGTGCCTGGGCGCCATATCCGGCGCCAAGTCCAAGCATCAGGCCGCCAATCAGTGCGGCTTTAGAGAACATGCTCTATCTCCATGCGCACTTCGCCCGGTTCGGGCTTGTGGGCATTTGCTGAATTGCCGAGCCACCAGATCACAGCGAGAACCGCGATGATCAGGACGGCGAGAATGATGAGCCACTTGCGCATGGTTGAATTGCCTTTCGCATACTGCCGCGATGGTCAAAGATTGCCGGATCCGCTTCGTCTGTATAGGACAAGTTGTGAAGATCCGAAAAGACCATGGCTGAAGACCGAACTAGTATCCTTAAACCTGACAGAAATGAGGCGCCCTGGGCAGGTCGAACAGTTGCATTGGTCGGATTGATGGGGGCCGGTAAGTCAACCGTCGGGCGGCGCCTGGCGGAACGCCTCGGGCGCTCGTTTTTCGACAGCGACAATGAAATTGAAAAAGCCGCCGGATTGTCGGTCGCGGATATTTTCTCTTTGCACGGTGAAGAAGAGTTCCGCCGCGGTGAGCATCAGGTGCTGAAACGGCTGCTTGATGAAGCGCCGCATGTGCTGGCGACGGGGGGCGGCGCCTATCTTAACCCAGAAACACGAGACATGATGCGGGATAAGGCCGTGACGATCTGGCTGAACGCCGATCTCGAGACGTTATGGAAGCGCGTTTCGCGGCGCAATCATCGCCCGCTCTTGCGCCGGCCTGATGCAAAAGAAGTGCTTTCCAACTTGTTTGACGAGCGCCGTCCCATATATGAGCTCGCTGATTTAACGGTCCACAGTGTGGACGGGCCGCATTCCAAAACGGTCACAGCTATTATCAAGGCCCTGGAGTCATGGACGCCGCAACAATAACCGAGCCAAATCGCGTCCGCGTCGAGCTGGATGAGCGCAGCTACGACATCCTGATCGGCACCGGCTTGCTGGCGCGTGCCGGAACCTTGCTGCAGCCATTTGTGAAGCAGAAGCGGGTATTTGTGCTCAGCGATGACACGGTCTGGACCCTGCATGGGACGGGCCTGGTGGAGGGCCTCGGTGCAGCGGGTATTGCGGCCATTGAAAGAGTTCTTCCCGCGGGCGAGGGCACCAAGAATTGGGCGCTGCTGGGTGAAACGCTGGATTGGTTGCTGCAACAGGGCGCTGGCCGCGATGATGTTCTGATCGCCTTTGGGGGCGGTGTGATTGGGGATCTCACAGGACTCGCCGCCTCGCTGATGAAGCGCGGGATGCAGTTTGTTCAGATCCCGACCACATTGCTGGCGCAGGTCGATAGCTCGGTCGGTGGCAAGACGGCTGTAAACAGCGCCCATGGCAAGAATTTGGTTGGCGCGTTCTACCAGCCTCGCTTGGTGATCGCGGATACCGGCGTATTGGCGACCCTGCCCGAGCGCGAGCGCCGTGCTGGATATGCGGAAATTCTCAAATACGGGCTGATCAATGATCGCCGATTCTTCGATTGGTTGACGGAAAACGGTCAGGATGTGCTGGCATTGGAGCCGGCGGCGATTGCCGAAGCGGTGGCGGTATCCTGCCGGGCCAAGGCCGACATCGTTGCGCAGGACGAGCGTGAAGGCGGTGTCCGCGCTTTGCTCAATCTTGGCCATACCTTTGGCCATGCGCTCGAAGCCGAAAACGGATATCGCGCCAATCTGCTACATGGCGAGGCCGTCGGCACCGGCATGGCGCTGGCGATGCGATATTCCGCGCGGCTTGGTTTGATGTCGCCGGATGACGCGGAACAGGCCGCCCAGGTCATCGCGGAGGCCGGCCTGACGGCAAATGTCGCGACGCTGCCCGGGGGTCCGTATACGGCTGATGCCCTGGTCGCGGCCATGCAACACGACAAGAAAGCGCGGGCAGGTCGCCTGCCACTCATCCTCGCCAAAGGGCTTGGCGAGGCTTTCATCTATGCGGATGCGGACTTATCTGATCTGCGCACATTTCTTACTGAGGAGCTGCAAAAAAGCTGATGATCATCGGCACATTACTGACCATTCTCGTTTTGATCGGCATGTCTGCCTTTTTCTCGGGGTCCGAAACCGCGCTGACAGCGGCCAGCCGCGCGCGCATGCACCAATATGAAAAGGATGGCGATAAACGCGCCAGCCTGGTCAATCAATTGATCTCGGATCGTGAGCGTCTGATCGGCGCCATCCTGCTCGGCAACAATCTCGTCAACATTCTCGCTTCTGCGTTGGCCACCAGCCTGTTTGTAAGTCTAATGCCTGGACCCAGCGGCGTTGCCGTGGCCACGGCGGTGATGACGGTGCTGGTCCTGGTGTTTGCGGAAGTTTTGCCGAAAACCTATGCGATTACACGGCCCGACAATATGGCGCGCTCGGTGGCGCGGCCCATTTCCTGGCTGGTTGCGATGGCAAGCTGGATCGTTTCGGGCATTCAGGCGATTGTGAACGTCACCCTGCGCCTGCTTGGTGTGAAACCCCCGAATGATGATGTCAGCGCCGAGGATGATATTCGCGGCACCATCGATCTGCATCATTCCGAAGAAGGCCTGGATGCCAAGAACCGCCACAGATTGGTCGGGGCGCTGGACCTCAAGGATATGACCGTCGAAGAGGTCATGATCCACCGCAAGAACATTACCATGATCGATGCCGATCAGTCGGCCGATGCGATTGTGCGCAAGGCCTTGGCCAGTCCGCACACCCGATTGCCTTTGTTCCGGGGCGATCAGGAAGAGATTGTTGGTATCCTGCATGTGAAAGACCTACTCAGGGCGATTGTCGGCAATAATGGCAAGACATCGGGGCTGGATATTCTCGAAATTTGCCGCGACCCGTGGTTCATTCCCGAAACCACAGCGGTTGAGGATCAACTCGACCTGTTTTTGAAAAAGCGCAGCCATTTTGCTCTGGTCGTCGACGAATATGGCGCGCTTCAGGGTCTGGTCACACTGGAAGACATTCTGGAAGAAATTGTCGGCGATATTCGGGATGAGTATGACGTGGTCGTACGCGGGGTGCGACCGCAGTCTGACGGCTCGGTCTATGTCGAAGGCGGCGTCACCATCCGCGATTTGAACCGCGCCATGGGATGGGAATTGCCGGACGAAGAAGCGGTGACGATTGCAGGCCTGGTCATTCACGAAGCACAGACCATTCCGGAACCCGGTCAGCGCTTTGCATTCTATGGCTACCGGTTCGACATCGCGCGTAAGAGTCGCAACCAGATTACCGGGCTGAAAGTCATGCCCGTGCGCGAAGAACGGGACGCCTGACATGCGCAACTTCGACGCGATCATTAACCTTGCCGCTACCCATCACGGCTCGGCGGCGGAGGTATTGAGACGGGCTGAGAATGAACACAGCGTTCTCGATTTGGCCGCGATCTCCGATGATCGTTATCTCGCGGAGATGACCAAAGCGGTTTTCAGTGCTGGATTCAGCTGGAAAGTGATCCGCAATAAGTGGTCCGGCTTCGAAGCGGCGTTTGACGGATTTCAGCCCAATCGGGTGGCGTTCTATGCTGATCAGGACCTGGATCGGTTGCTGGCGGATAAGGCCATCGTGCGCAATGGCCAGAAGATCACGGCGACGATTGCGAATGCCCGCTTCGTCGCCGAAACGGCAAAGACGCACGGTGGTTTCGGCGTGTTTCTTGCGCAATGGCCGTCTGACGATCAGGCCGGCTTGCTGGCCTATCTGGCCAAGCATGGATCGCGGCTAGGCGGTGCGACCGCGCAATACTTCCTGCGCTTTGCCGGCTATGATGCCTGGATCGCATCGCGTGATGTCTGCGCCGCATTGGTGCGCGAAAGCGTGTTGGATAAGCCGAGTGCGACCAGTAAGACTGCGCTCGGGAAAATTGACGAAGCGATCAACGCATTGCACGTCCAGTCCGGTCATCCGCGCGCTGTCATTTCTCGCGTCCTGGCATTATCGGTCGGACCGACATGACCTTTGCCGCAACGATGATCACGCTGTATCCGGAGGCTTTTCCGGGGCCGCTCTCAGTTTCTATACTGGACCGAGCCCACAGGGGTGGCCTGTGGGCACTGGAAACAGTCCAGTTACGAGACTTTGGTTTGGGAAAGCACCGGCAAGTCGATGAGAAGCCGGCTGGTGGCGGGGCCGGACTGGTATTGCGCCCGGATGTCGCCGCGGCGGCGATTGACAGTGTTCCCCGTGATGATCGTCCCTTGATCTATCCCAGCCCACGCGGTGCACCGTTCACACAAGCGATGGCCGCGGACTGGGCAAAGGGTCCCGGACTGATCTTTTTCTGCGGCCGGTTTGAAGGTTTGGATGAACGCGTCATCGAAGGCCGTACCATGCAGGAAGTGTCGCTCGGAGATTTTGTCCTCGCGGGCGGCGAAGTCGCGGCCATGGCGATGCTGGAAGCCGTCTTGCGCCTGATCCCCGGCGTGGCAGGCAATCAAGCCTCGATCGAAGACGAAAGCTTCAGTCAGGGATTGCTCGAATATCCTCAATATACACTGCCTCGAAGCTGGGAAAACAGGACCACGCCCGACGTGCTTCTGTCCGGGGATCACAAAGCTGTTGCCGACTGGAGGAATCAGCAGAGCCAGGCATTGACAAAACATCGCCGACCCGATTTATGGGCGGCTTCCCGAAATGGACCCAAATTGCGAGCGTCGGAGACGGACGATGAACATGATTGAACAGCTCGAAGCTGAAGAAGTTGCCCGCGTCACCGCAGGCAAAACCATCCCAGAATTTTCGCCAGGCGATACGCTGTCTGTAAACGTGCGTATTAAAGAAGGCGACCGTGAGCGCGTCCAGCGCTATGAAGGCGTCTGCATTGCGCGCGCTGGACAAGGCCTCAACGAAAACTTCACGGTTCGAAAGATTTCTTTCGGCGAAGGAGTTGAGCGGGTTTTCCCAGTTGTGTCGCCTATGATTGAAAGCATTGAAGTCAAGCGCAAGGGCCGCGTTCGCCGCGCCAAGCTTTACTATCTGCGCGATCGTCGCGGTAAATCGGCTCGGATTGCCGAGCGGACCACCGGTCACGGCATGGAAACCACCGAAATCACAACCACCAAAACCGAACTGCGCCGTCAGCGCGATGCTGCAAAAGTTGCGCGTCGTGAGGAAGCAGCGAAAGAGCGGGAAACCGCTGCAAAAGCGAAAGCCGCAGACGAAGCGGCCGCGGCGGCTGCCGCTGAAGCTGAAGCAGCTGCTGCAGACGCAGCGCCAGAAGGTGACGCCGAAGCGTAGTTTCGGTTCCGAACTCAGACTTCAAAAAACCCCGCTCGTTGAGCGGGGTTTTGTTTTGGAATGCCGCCAAAACTGGCACGATTCCTGCGGGTTAAGGTCTTGTTCTAACTGTCTAAAATAGCAGTAGATTTTCCCGTGACGGGCGAATCCGATTGGATTCTTATATTTCATTTCCTATACGAAATAAATGGCGCAAGGTTTGCGTTTAGCCGTGCAACTGTCCCGAAATGGATCGGGACCTTTGATTGGCGTTGCTACGGGCGGCTCTTGGAGCGGCTTGAAAAGGGGTAAAAAAATGAAATTGACGAAATCGATCACGATCGGGGCAGCAGCAGCAATCCTGCTTCCGATCTCTGCATTCGCAGATGGTGACAAAACGAGTTGGGATGGCCAGGCGGCTGGCGAGCGTTACGCCGCAAGCGGAGCCACCACGGCAGAGCGTGCGCTTTCCGACGAAGAAATCCGAAACATTATTTCTCAGTCTGGTGCCAGCGGCGTCAACACTGATGTGCGTTATCTCGGAGGCCCATTAGCGGCGGTCGAGACGATCATGTGTTGTGAGAATGTCGATGAGCAAATCGAGACCCGCACCGAGATCGAAGAAACCACGGAATATGTCGATGCGGTTACGCGCCGCGAGATCACACAGCCCGTACAGCGCACTCTGATCCAGCCGATCACGCGCGAAGTGCTGCAGGGATCGGTCGAGGATATCACCGAAGACCGCATCTATGAGACCAATCGCCTCGACACCCAATATGTTCGGGATGATGTTCCGACCGTGGTCGAGAATTACATTCCACAAGTGACCACCGAAACGCGCGACGAAGTCACCGAGACTTATTATGATGTCGTCACCCGCCGTGAGATTATTCAGCCGGTTGAGCGCACGACGGTTGTCCCGGTACAGCGCCGCATTGTGCGCCCGGTCACTGAAACGATTACCAATGAGATCCGTTATGAGACCCGGACCGCGCCGGTTCAGCGCAATTCAATCACCATTCCGGACACGATCGAAACCGTAACCGAAGACGTCACCACTCTGACCGAGGAACAACTCTCAGAAAAAGTCGTTCCATATATCGCGACACGGAACGTCTACCAGCCTAAGACCGTGACGACGATCCAGCCGATCGAACGTCAAATCCTCCGCGGCACAACAGAGAGCATCACGGAAGCAACGCGTTACGAGGAAGAGCGTCTTCCAGTCCGCGTCGAGATCGAAGATGCCCCGCGTGTGGTTGAGAATATCACGCCGCAAGTCAGCGAGCGCACCATTCTCGAAGTTGAAGATGTCTACATCGACAATGTCACACGCAATGTCATTCAGCCGGTCGTCGTGACCACCATTCAGCCAGTTGTGAATGAAGTGCTGCAGGGTCGGACTGAGACCATTACCCGTGACACGCGCTACGAAACCGAAACGCTGGCGGGCAAGACGGAAGCAGTGTCAGTTCCGCAAACCGTGGTGAATTACATTCCTCAGCTCACCGAAGAGTATCAGGAAGAGCGTTCCGAAACCTATTTCGAAGCGGTCACCCAGCGCGACATCTATCAGCCTGTCGTGCGCACCATCATTCAGCCGGTCGAAATTCGCAAAATCAATGCGAAAACCGAAACCGTCACCAATGCGACGCGTTACGAAACCGTTCGTGCGAGCCTGGTGGTTCTGAACATCGGTGCACCGTGTAACTGTAACTAACCCGGCCGGCGCCGCGGCGCCTGTTGCATCCTGATCGACCCGACAGCGTGTGCCGCCGGGTCGTCTCTCCAGGCTCCGATTTGAGCCGATTGCTATAAGAGGGCGTTGAGGATTTCCTCAGCGCCTTTTTTGTTGCGTCTTGTTGCTTGCAGAATGGGTCAGCCCGTGCTGATACACGCGGCTGGAAAGGTAAAACACGATGGCCGGTCAAACCCTGTATGACAAAATCTGGAACCAACACCTTGTGCATGAAGATGCAGAAACGGGTGAAGCGCTCCTGTTTATCGACCTTCACCTGATCCATGAAGTAACGACGCCGCAGGCGTTTGCCGGGTTGAAGGCCTCCGGGCGGACTGTCAGACGGCCTGACCTGACGCTGGCGGTGGCGGATCACAATACGCCGACTGAGAAACAAGCGCTCGGACTGGACGGCGTGCGCGATGACGCGGCGCGCAATCAACTTGCCGCCTTGACCCGCAATGTCGCCGAGCACGGCATCGAATTCTTCCCGATGGGCCATATCAATAATGGCATTGTCCATGTCGTCGGCCCCGAACAGGGTCGCACACAACCTGGGATGACGATTGTCTGCGGCGACAGCCACACCTCCACGCACGGCGCTTTTGGATCGTTGGCGCATGGTATTGGCACATCTGAAGTCGAACATGTCCTGGCGACGCAAACCCTGCGGGCGCGCAAGATGAAGAATATGGCGGTTGAGGTGTCTGGGGCGCTGCCGGATGGCGTCACGGCCAAAGATCTGGCCCTGCACCTGATTGCCAAAATTGGCACGGCAGGCGGCACGGGCTGCGTTATGGAGTATCGCGGCGAGGCGATTCGCGGCTTGTCCATGGAAGGGCGGATGACGCTGTGCAATCTCTCGATTGAAGGTGGCGCGCGGGCCGGCTTGATCGCCCCGGATGCCAAAACGCTCGATTATATGAAAGGGCGCCCCGCGGCCCCGAAAGGCGGCGCCTGGGAAATCGCTGAACGCCACTGGCAAACGCTGTTCTCAGACGATGATGCGGTCTGGGACGAGATCATTCATATCAACGCCGCCGAGATTGAACCGACGGTGACCTGGGGCACCAGTCCCGAACAGGCGATCCCGCTATCCGCAACGGTGCCGGATCCAATGCAAATGCGCGATCCGGTGAAACAGGCCGCCGCGGTGCGGGCCCTGGAATATATGGGTCTGGAGGCGGGCGCGAAGCTTGCCGGAACGCCGGTGCAGCGTGTGTTTATTGGCTCTTGCACGAATTCGCGGATCGAAGATCTGCGCGCCGCCGCTGACGTGGCGCGGACCGGTTCCGTCGCTGATGGCGTGCGGGCGATGATTGTTCCCGGGTCGGGACTTGTGCGCGCGCAGGCCGAGGCGGAAGGCCTGGATGACGTGTTTGAAGCGGCGGGTTTTGAGTGGCGCGAGCCGGGCTGCTCCATGTGTCTGGGTATGAACCCGGATATTCTTGCCCCGGGTGAACGCTGTGCCTCGACATCGAACCGAAACTTCGAAGGGCGACAAGGGCGCGGCGGACGTACGCATCTGATGAGTCCGCATCTCGCCGCCCGCGCCGCGATCACCGGAGTGATCGGGGGGTGAAAGCGTTCCTCCGTTCGCCGTCCAGAGGCCGGATGCTGATCACGGTGATTTTTGGCGCTGTTTTTCTTGTTTTCGGACTCTTGCTGCCATTCACAATCGGTGCCCTGAGCACCGACAAACTGATCGAGTATGAAGGCAGGATTGAAAAGTCTGAACGATATCGAACCATCCGTCGCAACAGGGTCTATGTGACCGTTTTATATGATGGAGGTCATCGCGAGAAGCACAGGATCGGTTCGGCGCTGTTCTCTGATCGTCTTGATGCCATTCACGAGTCGCTTTCGCGCGCCCGCGATGAGACAGTCATCCTATCGTTTCTTCCGAACGACCGGACGCTTGCAGAGATTCGCACAGCGAGCGACGAGATCTTGCTCCCACAGGCACAATTACGCGCATCCACGTTCTCGACAGCTCTGGGTGCGGGAGGTTTTGGGCTCCTATTCCTCGTCCTCGGTGCGTTGCAGTATCGACGACTCTCACGCCCTCGAACACTGGAGACTGCGATATGAACCTGACATCCTGGACCCGCCGCGATCGTCCGGGGCAATGGCCGCTGACCGGGACGCGTGTCGTGCTGGAGCCGCTGGATTGGCGCGCGCATGGTGATGGTCTGTATGAGGCGGTTGCGGCGCCGGCCGTCGCTCATATCTGGGATTATATGCCGCTCGGACCGTTCGACGGACGCCAGGCCTTCGAAGAGGTTTTTGATCAGGTTGGCGCCGATCATGATTGGGAAACACTTGTCATCCGTAACGGCAATGATGGCAAAGTCCTTGGCATGTCGTCTTATATGCGGATCCGTGAAGACCATGGCAGTGCCGAGATTGGCTGCGTGGCGTTTGGCCAGGCTTTGAAGCGCACGCCGCACGCCAGTGAGGCCATGTTTCTGATGGCGCGCCATCTTTTCGATGAGCTTGGCTATCGCCGATATGAGTGGAAATGCCATAATGAGAATGCGGCCTCGCATCGCGCAGCGAGCCGGTTCGGCTTTGCTTTTGAAGGCGTGTTTCGCAATGACATGGTGATCAAAGGGCGTAATCGCGACAC
Organism: Pseudomonadota bacterium; assembly: GCA_039029475.1. Classification (GTDB taxonomy): domain Bacteria; phylum Pseudomonadota; class Alphaproteobacteria; order Caulobacterales; family Hyphomonadaceae; genus Henriciella. Next base: position 15,222 of record JBCCGB010000001.1, read on the forward strand.
GGCCTGGTACGCCATGACCGACGAAGACTGGCCGAGACTCAAATCGGCATTTGACGCCTGGCTCGCGCCTTCAAACTTTGATGCAGCCGGCAAACAGAAACGCAAATTGGAGAGTTTCAGAGCATGATTACAGCGCTCGATCATTTCGTGCTGGTCTGTCCTGACCTGGAAGCGGCCGTCGCCGAATACACCGTCTTGCTCGGCTTCGAGCCGGCCTGGCGGGCCACAGATGAGGGGGTCAGCACCGCCGTCTTCGCGCTGGAGAATACGGCGCTGGAATTGATCGGGCCGGCTGGGTCAGGTGACACGGCAGACAAGTTGCGCGAGATGACCAAGACAGGCGCAAAGCTGACCTCTTTGGTCTATCGCAGCGATGATATTGGCGGCGATCATCATCTTATGACCCGCCGCGGTCTTGCCCCGAGTCCGGTGTCAGAGACCTCCAGCGCGCATGCACAGACGGGCGCGACGCGGGCCTGGAAACGCTTTCGCATTCCGGATGACAAGATGGCAGGGATCAAGACCTTCATTTTGCAGCCCGATATGCCGTTGCCGATTTCCCCAACCCGGCCCGGCGCCGCGACGGCGCTGGATCATCTGGTCATCAACACGCCCAATCCAGAACGCGCCGTGGCCACGTATGGTGCGCGCCTGGGATTGCGGTTCGCCCTGGATCGCACCGCCGAGCAATGGCAGACCAGATTCCTGTTCTTCCGTCTCGGGGGGCTCACGCTGGAAGTGATCCATCGATTGGGCGAGGCGCATGACTCTGCGGCTCATGACTTCATCTGGGGCCTGACCTGGGAAACCGATGACCTTGCCGCCGCGCATGCCCGGATCACGGCAGCAGGCCTGGAGGTCAGTGAAATCCGCACCGGTCGCAAGCCGGGTTCGGAAGTCTTCACGGTCCGCACTGGGGCCCAGGGCGTCCCGACCCTGTTCATTGCCCACGCGCCACGCTAGAAAGTTCCACATGAAAGCGTTTACCCAACTCCGCTCAACTGCTGCCCCCCTCATGGATAAGGGCAAGCTGATGGTTAATGTCGATACGGACATGATCATTCCGAAACAGTTTCTGAAGACCACCGAACGCGACGGTCTCGCGGCAGGTTTGTTCCATGAATTGAAGACATTGGCGGATGGGTCACCAAATCCGGACTTTGTCCTGAACAAACCGCAATACCAGACGGCAGGCGTTCTGATTGCAGGTGAGAATTTCGGCTGTGGGTCGTCCCGCGAACATGCGCCTTGGGCCTTGCTCGATCAGGGCATCACCTGTGTGATCGCGCCAAGCTTTGCCGACATTTTCTATAATAATTGTGGCAAGAATGGCATTCTGGCGATCGCGCTTCCGGTTGAAGTTTGCGATGCTCTGGCCGCTCAAGCTGGCGGCAGCAATAGCGTCTTCGAAATCGATCTGGAGACCAGAATTGTGACCACGCCAGACGGGCAAGAGCATGGTTTCGATTATGATGAAGGGCGCCGCGAGAAGCTTCTCAAAGGCCTTGATGACATTGCCCTCAGCCTGCAAGCCGAAGACGCGATCAGCGCCTTTGAGGCGCAGCGCAAGCTGGCCACGCCCTGGTTGGAGACCGTGTGATGAAACAGATGATTGCCATTGCCTTTGCCGCGAGCGTTCTGACCGCTTGCATTCCTGACATCATGAACACCAAACCGGAAGTGCGCGGTCTGGAAGGTGCGGCGCCGGTTCAGACCTTTACCGATCCAGCCACTGGCACAGACATTACGCTGCGCCCGGAAGGCAAGCTTCAGCTCAAGCTCGATAGCAATCCGACCACGGGATACTACTGGTATCTGAAAGACATTGATGCGTCGAAAATTGACCAGCTGCGCGAGGACTATTTTGCCGATCCAGCGCCTGAAGGCGTCACCGGCAGCGGCGGACACCAGATGTTTGTGTTTGAAGCGCTGGCGACCGGCAAATCCAAACTGAAGCTGTCTTATGAACGTTCGCCTGAGGATGTGGCTGAGACACTGGTGCTCGATATAAAGGTGATCGAATGATTATTGTTGAAGGCAGTGCCCGCATTCCCGAAGGCGCCTGGGACGAGGCGATCGCGGCGATGGAGAAGATGATCATCGCCAGCCGCGACGAAGCGGGTTGTATTGAATACGCGTATAGTCGCGACGTGATCGACCCGAACCTGTTGCGCATCATCGAGCGCTGGCAGGATAAGGCGGCTTTGGTCAGTCATTTCGCCGAGCCGCATATGGCAGTGTTTCGCGCGGCCCTCGCAAAAGTTGGACCGCAAGATCTGCAAGTGCGCATGTATGAGGCTGAGCCAGAGCCGTTGCCCCTTTAAGTCGCAGTGGACTTGTCGTCTGCAAACTGATCTATGGCGCGGGACTGAATCAGCGCTTTAGAGGACATCATGAGCCAGACCCTGCTCTTATTGCCCGGTGACGGGATCGGACCGGAAGTCACCGAACAAGCCCGGCGGGTTGCCGCGATACTGGCACCGGATCTCGCGATTGAGGAAGACCTGGTTGGCGGCGCTTCGATCGACGCGCACGGCGAGCCACTCACGGTCAACGCGCTGGTTAAAGCCAAATCAAGTGATGCGGTTCTGCTCGGCGCAGTCGGGGGACCGAAATGGGTCGGCATTGAGCGCCACCTGCGCCCGGAAATGGGGCTTTTGCAATTGCGCAAAGGTATGGACACATTTGCCAATCTGCGTCCGGCATTTTGTTTTCCGGCCCTGGTCGATGCGTCAAGTCTGAAACGCGATGTCGTCGACGGCCTCGACATCATGATCGTTCGCGAGCTGACATCCGGAGTCTATTTCGGTGAACCTCGCGGCTTTGAACGAGGCATTGGCGACAAGAGTTTTGGGTATGAAACCTCCCGCTATACCAAAGGTGAAATCGATCGTGTTTCGCGGGTAGCGTTTGACATCGCCCGAGGCCGGCGCGGCGAAGTGGCGTCGACGGAAAAGTCCAATGTCATGGAAAGCGGCCTGTTCTGGCGTGAGACGGTCACAGAGCTCCACGCGGCTGAAGGCGAAGGGGTCGCATTACGGCATATTCTTGCGGACGCCTGCGCCATGGAATTGGTGCGCGATCCGAAACAGTTTGATGTCATCCTCGCCGGCAATCTGTTTGGGGACATCCTGTCGGATGCCGCGGCAATGCTGACTGGCTCGATCGGCATGCTGCCAAGCGCGTCCCTCAGTTATGATGGCAAGCCGGGTCTGTATGAGCCGGTCCATGGGTCGGCGCCGGACATTGCCGGTCAGGGTAAAGCCAATCCTTGCGCCGCCATCCTGTCATTGGAAATGGCCTTGCGCTGGTCACTCGGGCGCCCGGATGCCGCGGACAAACTGTTTGCTGCGGTTGGCAAAGCCCTAGAGGCGGGTGCCCGTACAGGTGATATTGGCGGCACACTGTCGACCCAGGACATGGGCGATGCTGTGATTGCAGCGCTCTGATTATTCCTCGGTGTTCGCATCCATGGCGACAATGATCTGGGCATAGCCTTTTGACAAACGGCCCATATTCACAACCGTGATCCGTTCATTCGTGCCATGAAAGCCTGTGAGGTCTTCTGGCGACATGACAGCCGGCATGAAGCGATAGACGCTATCGGTAATGGCTGTTGCATATCGGCCATCGGTCGCCCCGAGCACGAGACCTGGGGCCACGGGCGCCTGACTTGAATCCGCTGCCACGGCGTAGAGCACGCCAAAACCGAGATTGTCCATCGGGCTGACGGGCGAAGCGCCGGTGCCGCGAATGCCGCTACGGCCGACCGTGACGTCCAGGCCTTCAATATCCTTGGTCACGGCTTTGATATGCGCAAGAATACTCTCTTCTGTGTCTTTCGGATGGATCCGGAAATTGATGATCGCTGTGGCGCGCTGTGCGAGGACGTTCTCCTTGGCCGATCCGGTCAGCATGGTCGGCGCGGTTGTGGTGCGGATCATCGCATTCGCCGCGGGTTCGCCGCTCAGCACCCCTTTCAAATATCCACCGAACAGCCATTGATTGGCAAACGCCATGCGTTGAACAAAAGGCATGTCGCGGCCAGTTGCCTTGAACAAACCGGAGACGAGGGGATAGTCCATATCCGCTTTCATCTGGTTTTCATCAAGCGCGACCAATGCGCGTGACAACCGCACCGTGGCGCTGTTTCGGGGCGGCGTAGAAGAGTGCCCGCCTTCGGCCGTCACCGTCAGCGTGTACGTGACATAGCCCTTCTCGGCGACGCCAATAAAGGCCACTGTGCCACCGGTGAGAGGGTTGTTTTCAACCGCCATGAAGCCTTCATCCAGAGCCATGACCGGTGAAATGCCGCGGGATTTCAGAAGCTCGACCCCAGAGCTTGCCCCAGAGCCAGAGACTTCTTCATCATGGCCGAGCATCAGCAAGACGGTGCGTTTGGGCTGGAACCCGTCGCGCGCCAGCGCGTCCAGGGCTTCCAGTAGACCGACCATGGATCCTTTATCGTCAATCGCGCCGCGACCATAAACATAGCCATCCTGGATCGCGCCCGAAAAGGGCGGGGCGTCCCAATCACTTTCGGTCCCGATATTGACCGGAACCACATCCTGATGCGCCATGAGCAAAAGCGGATCGAGCGCCGTGTCGCTGCCTTGCCAGGTGAAGAGCAGACTGTAACCACCCGGAATGGTCTCTTTCAACGCCGCTGCGTGAAAGGCGGGATACGTGTCTTCCATCCAGGCTTGAAGATCGAGCCACGGCCCTTCCTGGCCGACTCGCGGATCCCCCGGGGCGACGGTGATGGTCGGAAACTGAATCGCTTCGCTTAAATGCTGTGCGGCCGTATTGGCATCGAAGTCTGGGACCTCGGGCAGGGTGATGTCGCGAATGTCTTGCGGGGCGCCGCCATAATTGAAGGTTCGAATCAGTATGATGCCAATGAGCAGGATCAGAACACCGCCCACGCCAAGACCCACTCGTTTGATCATCTTCGCCGCCTCCCAATGCGCCTTTTGTCCGACTGTGACCAGCCTGAGCTGAAATGGCAAGATCGGGCGGATGAATTCCCAGCTTCAGCGTGAAGCATAAGGGCATTCCCATATTTTTCAGGCGTTTGGTTTGGTTAGTCTGATGGATCGACAAACCTTGAGGGGAGGATGGCTATGACGGATACGGGGCTCACGAACGGACACGCGCCGGACCAAATGCCAGAAGAGCAGGGGGCGACAAGGCAGCCCAATATTGGTCAGCAACGCCATGATCCGGATCGTATCCGCCAATTGTTCGAGAATGGCGAATATCCCTACAAGAATAAAATGCGCCGCAAAGCGTATGAACGCCACAAAGCGGAGCTTCAGGTTGAATTGCTGAAAGTCCAGCATTGGGTCAAAGAAACCGGGCAGAAAATTGTCGTCTTATTCGAAGGACGTGACGCGGCTGGCAAAGGCGGTACGATCAAGCGTTTCACAGAGCATCTGAATCCACGCGGCGCGCGGGTCATCGCGCTCGAGAAACCGACCGAAACCGAACGCGGACAATGGTATTTTCAGCGCTACATTCGGCATTTGCCGACAGAAGGTGAAATCGTGTTCTTTGATCGCTCTTGGTATAACCGGGCAGGCGTCGAACGGGTCATGGGCTTCTGTCGGGCAAGTGAATACCTCGAATTTATGCGCCAGGTCCCGGACCTTGAGCGGATGTTGACGCGATCAGGAATCAAATTGTTCAAATACTGGTTTTCAGTCACTCAAGACGAGCAGGCAAAGCGGTTTGTGGCGCGAGAGCACGATCCTCTGAAACACTGGAAATTGTCCCCGATTGACCGCGCCTCGCTGTCACGTTGGGATGACTATACCGAAGCCAAAGAGGCGATGTTCTTCTATACCGACACGGCCGATGCGCCGTGGACGATTATCAAATCTTCGGACAAGAAAAGAGCCCGCATCAATTGCATGCAGCATTTTTTGAGTTCGCTCGATTATCCCAATAAGGACAACCATGTCGTGCGCGCACCCGATCCTCTCATTGTTGGGATCAGCCAGCATGTTATCGGCAATAGCGATCACATCCTGGGTCGATCTCTGCACCCAGATCAAAACTGAAAGGGAGTCGTCGCGAGGGGCTAAAGGCTCGGGCGCCAATCGGCTGGGGCCAATTCGAATCCTGAAAATTCAAATCCCGGCGCCACCACGCACGAAACCAAGGTCCAGGCTCCCAGAGTCTCTGCGGTCTGCCAATGGTTGGCAGGAACGGTCATTTGCGGGCATTGCCCGACCCGCAGATCCGGCCCTAAAGTCTTCGCTGTCGCGCCTTTGCCATCTGGCGGTGACAGGGTCAGCGCCAATGGCCCACCCGCATGCCAGAGCCAATGTTCATCGGCATCCACCCGGTGCCAGGCCGAGACCTGATCGGCTTGGAGCAGATAATAGATAGCTGTCGACGCAGCGCGTTCAGCACTCTCGGTCCGATAGGTCTCGACATAATGGCCGCCTTCCGGGTGCGGCTGCATGTTCAGCAGGCGAATAATCTCATTGGCGCCCAGATCGCCGGACAGTGCGGCCATTAGAATCGATCCTTGCGCCCGCGTATCTCTCCAAAAGTCGCTGCGGCGTCACCCGGATGACCCATGGCGGCCTGCAGCTCGGGATGATCGGCGCGCAGGAAAGGATTGGTCGCCAGCTCGCGCGACAGCGACATTGGCACCGTCCGCTCGCCGCGCGCGCGTTTGTCGTCAATTTCGGCAATATAAGCCTTTAAGGCCTCATTCCCGGTTTCGATGGTCTCTGCGAAACGGGCATTGGCCTGCGTATATTCGTGGGCGCAATATAGAACGGTTTCCGGGGGCAGGTTTTTCACGGCCTGCATGGACCGCCACATCATCGGCATGTCGCCTTCAAACACCCGGCCACAGCCAAGCGCGAAAACAGCGTCGCCAACAAAGGCCGTTTCGGCCGCGGCGAGGTGATACGCGATATGTCCCAGCGTGTGCCCGGGCACATCGACAACATCAGCGATCATCGCGCCGAGTTTCACCTGATCGCCACCCCCAAGCGGGTGGTCGATGCCCGGAATCTTATCCGCTTCGCCTTGCGGGCCGTAAATGGTGCAACCCGTCGCCGCTTTGATCTTGAGGTTCCCGCCAGCATGGTCGGGATGCCAATGCGTGTTCCAGATCGCCGTGATGGTCCAACCCTTCGCAGCGGCTTCTGCGAGGTATTTGTCGGCATCAGGCGTATCTATGGCCGCCGTTTCGCCCGATCTTGGATCATGGGCCAAATAGCCATAATTATCATTCAAGCAGGGGAATTGATGTATGGTCAGCATGATCCCATCTCTTCTGGTGATTTCAGTTTGAAAGATTAGAGCCATATGCGCCAGCCCGCGGCAACCCTCGAAACCTTCTATCAGTCCCGGCTGGGGCTTGCCGCGAAGCGACTCATGTCAGAGCGGATGACCGCCCTATGGGGGGATTGCGCCGGAAAACGGGTGCTCGGCGTGGGGTATCCGGTGCCTTTATTGCCGCTTTGGCAGGAAGACGCCGCGAGCTGTATTGGCGTCGTGCCAGAAGAAATTGGCGAATCGCGTCTGCTATCGCCGCGCGGTCAGACGCTTTGCCTGGCGCCGGAACAGCGATTGCCATTTCCCGAAGGCTTGTTTGATCGCGTGTTCCTGCTTCACGCCCTGGAAGAGGCCGACAGCCCACGCCAGCTCTTGCGCGAAGCCTGGCGCGTGCTCGCCCCAGAAGGCCGGATTGTCGTCGCCGTCACCAATCGCCGAAGCATGTGGTCACTGGTGGACAGCAAACCCTTCGGTCATGGCCGGCCCTGGACGCGCCGGCAGATGGTCCGGTTTCTGAATGACAGCCTGTTTCAGGTGACCGCGTCGACGACGGCAGTGCATATGCCGCCACTGGACTGGCGCATCATCACTGGCGCGGCCAGTTCCTGGGAGCGCGCCGGCGAGTTTGTCTTGCCAGGATTAGGCGGTGTGGTTCTGGTCGAAGCTGTGAAACGGCTCTACTCGAAACCAAGCGGCAGCGCGGCTGCGCCGGTCACGAAAGCCGTAAAGGCAGGCAGACCGAAACCCGTAATGCCTAGAAAATTGGCAGGACCCAGCCCTTCTGAACCCAGAGAAAAATCGGCAATTGACGTTACAATCCAAGCCGATACGGGTAGTGTTAAGACTGCAATCGGAGGCGGGCCAAATGAAATTAGTTACAGCGATCTTCAAACCTAGCCGGCTGGATGCGGTGATTGACGCGCTCGGAGACGCGGATGTTTCGGGACTGACGGTTTCAGAAGTCCGGGGGTATGGGCGTCAACAAGGTAAGACGGAAGTCTATCGCGGCGCTGAATATGAGGTTCGGCTTTTGCCAAAAGTGAAAGTGGAAGTGGCCTGCAGCGCGGCGGAAACGGATCGTGTTGTCGAAGCCATCACGGCGGCGGCCAATACCGGCACGATAGGCGACGGCAAGGTGTTTGTTGCCGATTTGGAAACGATTGTTCGGATCCGCACCGGCGAACGCAATGAACAGGCGATTGGCAGCTAAACCCTGACCAAAATCCGCTCAATGACTGGGCAATGCTGTGCGGTGCGTTATGTCACTCGCGGGTAAGCTCAGGATCTGACCATGAAAATCGCGATTATTGGTGCGGGTCTTGCCGGCCTGACTCTGGCCCGGCGCCTGTCTGACGCACATGATGTGCTTGTTCTCGAAAAAGCGCGCGGCCCGGGCGGACGGATGTCGACGCGGAGAGCCGATCCGTGGGCGTTCGATCATGGTGCGCAATACTTCACAGCAGAGACTCCGCGCTTTCAGGCATTTCTGGAGTCGCTGGCGCCGCGCGAAATGATTGCCTCCTGGCCCCCGGCCATCACGTTGAAGGGCAATGCGCGGATTTCGGACAAACCGAAATATGTCGCCCAGCCGGGCATGAATGCACTTTGCAAATGGCTGGCACACAAAATTGATCTTCGCACACAGGTCGAGGTTGCGCATTTGCATAAGCAGCAAGACGGCTGGTTTATCGAAACCGATCAAGGCGCGGGTCTCGGACCCTTCGATTGGGTGATCTCAACTGCGCCGGCGCAGCAAACCGCGCGATTAATGCCAGCAGAATTCTCCGAAATGCCAGCGCTCGACGCAGTCCGAATGAGCGGCTGTTTCGCGCTGATGCTTGGCTTTGACGCCCCAATTGCGCTGCCATGGCAGGCGCTTAAGTCTGACCGGGGTGCGGTCGGATGGATCGCTGTGAACTCGCAAAAGCCCCAGCGCGGCGCCGCGTTCAGCGTGTTGATTCAGTCTACCAATGTCTGGGCGGATGCGCATTTAGAAGATCCGCGTGCGACCATTCAGGACACGCTGTTGCAGGCCGCATCGGATCTTGCCGGGACCGATTTCGCCGGGGCATCGCATCAAGTTTTACACCGGTGGCGATACGCCTCCACGCCCGAACCCGCCGGCAAACCCTATTTGCTCGACGCGGATCTCGGCCTTGCCGCGTGCGGCGATTGGTGTCTGGGCAGCAAAGTGGAAGCCGCGTTTTCAAGCGCTTCTGCGCTCGCGGATGCATTTCAATCCATCACAGAGGCTTGATTTTCAGCGCTGTTCCCGGCAGGTCACGTGCTCAATCAAGGAGACCTCGATGACCGGCCCGAAAGCATTGCCGAACATTCTGGAAATAACCCCTTACAAAGGCGGACAGAAACTCGTCGGCGCACACAAATTGTCGTCCAACGAGAATCCGCTGGGGTGCAGCCCGCTGGCGCAAGCGGCTGTGGTCGAAGCTGCCAAACATATGGAGCTCTACCCGGATGGTTCCGCCGCCGCGTTGCGCGACGCGATTGGCGCGAAATATGGCATCGAACAGGATCGTATTGTGTGCGGCGCCGGGTCAGATGAGATTTTCCAGCTGCTCGGGCGCGCCTATTTGCGTCCTGGCGACAATATTGTGCAAAGCCAACATGGATTCTTGGTGTATCGCCTGATCGCGCAACAAGCCGGTGCAGAAACACGCAGCGCGCCTGAAACCGATCTGACCACGAATGTCGACGCGATGCTTGAACGGGTCGATGCCAACACCAAAATCGTTTTCCTGGCCAACCCGAACAACCCGACGGGCAGCTACATTCCGTATTCAGAAGTGAAGAGATTGCACGCCAGCTTGCCGGAAAATGTCATGCTGGTGCTGGATGGGGCCTATGCTGAATATGTGCGCAAGAATGATTATAGCGCGGGCATGGAATTGGCGGGCGAAATGGCAAACGTTCTGGTTACCCGGACGTTTTCCAAGATTCACGGCCTGGCGGCTTTGCGGCTGGGCTGGGCTTACGGCCCTGAGAATGTGATCGATGCATTGCACCGCACGCGCGGTCCTTTCAATGTCAGCGCCGTGTCGCAGGCCGCGGGAATCGCAGCGATTAATGACGATGCATTTCAGGCCAAGTCCGCCGATCACAATGAGCACGAGCTGGTGCGTGTGAAAGATGCGGTAGAAAAAGCCGGGTTCAAAACGTTTCCGAGCGTCGGCAATTTTGTGTTGATCGAGTTTCCGCAAGAAAAGGGTCGCACCAGTGTTGAGGCAGATGCATACTTGCGCAAACGCGGGATCGTCATTCGCGATGTCAATGTCTACGGCCTGCCAACCTGTCTGAGAGCTTCCATCGGGACGGTCGAGCAGAATGATGACTTGATCGCCGCGATTGAGGGGTTTGCTGCAAGCTGATGACAGACAGCGTTTTCGATAAAGTTGCCATCATCGGCATCGGCCTGTTGGGGTCGTCCATTGCCCATGCCACGCATGCCTTTGGCGGGGCGGAGCGAGTCTCACTCTGGGATGCCTCTGAAGACGTAAGAATGCGGGCGTCACGGGTGGTGCATGGTGCTGTCTGCAACACCGCGGCAGAGGCCGTGGTGGACGCGGATTGCGTGATTCTCTGTACACCCGTCGGTGTCCTTGCTGACGTCACACAACAGCTTGCTGAGAATTTGCAGTCCGGCGCTATCCTGACCGATGTCGGTTCGGTCAAGGCGAGAGCCGCGCAAGACATGGCGGCGCATTGCCCTGAGACCGTTCACCTGATCCCGGGCCATCCAATTGCGGGCACGGAAAAATCCGGTCCAGAAGCTGGGTTTGCCAGCTTGTTTCAAGATGCCTGGCATATCCTGACCCCGCTGCCTGACCAAGGCACGGGATATGATCAGGCTGTGGCGCAGCTGACGAATTTCTGGAAACGGCTCGGCGCGCGGGTCGAAACAATGGATCCTGCGCGGCATGACCGGGTATTGGCCATCACCTCGCATCTGCCACACCTGATTGCCTACAATATCGTCTCAACCGCTTATGACATGGAAAGCGTCGAGCAGGGCGAGGTGGTCAAATATTCTGCCGGGGGGTTTCGTGACTTTACCCGCATCGCTGCCTCCGACCCAACCATGTGGCGCGATGTCTTTCTCACCAATAAGGATGCGGTCCTGGAAACATTAGGCCGGTTCAGCGAAGACCTTGCCGCATTGCAGCGCGCCATTCGCTGGGGAGATGGCGAGATGTTGATGCGAGAATTTTCGCGGGCGCGTGGGATTCGCGCCGCGATCATCGATGCCGGGCTGGATACGGCCGAAGCGGATTTCGGTCGTCGTCATGCGGATCCAAATTCAGAAGATTGAACGGGCAGCGCTCCCCTTTAAAACGCCGCCCGTCCCTGTGCCTTCTTTCTGAGACACCTTCGCGTTCCATTGAGCGCGCCTACGGACGTGCGCATCAATCTCCGCGGTCGGACGCCTGCAGATGTCAGTGACTGCGAACCACCGCCTCTGCCCCCCGTCCTGCAATCATCATTACAGGGGGCAACCTGAATGAACTCGTTGTAATGTGTTGGCGGCTGTTCATCCTGAGTTGTGTTCTGTTCAGGTTACCGGCCCGTCGCAGTCGGAATGTGCGGCTCGAGCAATTCGACTCACACCCTGTGGCGGCGCTCACGTGAAGGGTTAATTTGCGAAAGCCGTGCGCGGTCCTATGATGACATTCAGGACAAGTGTCATAACCGACGAGGACCCTGATGATGAAAACGTGGCTTGCAATCTCCGCTCTGGCGCTGCTCGGCGCCTGTGCGACCAGCGTTCCTTACGGCCCAGCCGCAAATGATGGGGCGAAGGGATATTCCGTGCTTCCGATCGAGAACAATCGATTCCGGATCACCTATAAAGACAATACGATGGAGCTGGCGCGCAGCCGCGCCTTGCGCCGGGCCGCCGAGATTACCGTGGAACAGGGCCATGACTGGTTCCAGATCGTCACCGCTTATAGTGACACGGGCGAACTGGCAGGGGGCAGTGGTACATCTGTTTCTGTCGGCGGCGCGACCGGAAATTCTGGCCGGTCGAGCGTCGGTGTTGGCGTCGGCATTTCCCTGCCGCTCGGGGGCGGATCTTCCGGACCGGTCGAGCATGTCATGGAAATCGTCACCGCGCCCGGCGCAAAACCGGACAATCCGAATGCGTATAATGCGTCTGAGGTGCTGGCTAATCTCGGCGGCGCTTAAGCCGGGATTTCCGTGCCCGCCCAATCAAAGGCCTTCCCGGACGATTCAGGGGTCAGCTGCTCGATCACAGTCAGCAAGTATGCCGCCGATTGAGCCGGAGAAAATAGCTGTTTTGCGGGCACGCCGGATTGGAACGGTTTGGACAAGTCCGTGTCGACGGTGCCCGGGTGCAGGCTGACGGCAATAAACTGATCGTTTCGCCGTGCTTGTTCGATGGCATAGTTGCGGATCAGCATATTCAAGGCGGCTTTGGCCGCGCGATAAGCATGCCAGCCGCCAATTTGATTGTCTGAAATCGAACCGACCCGCGCGGACAAGGCGGCGAACACAGCCCGATTGTTTCGCGGCATGATTGGGATGAAGTGTTTCGCAACCAGGGCGGGGCCAATTGTGTTGATCGCAAACACCCGCTCAAACGCAGCGCGGTCTTGTTGGCGCAGGGATTTTTCGGGTTTCAGATGTTCACTATCAGACAGCAGGCCTGAGGCGATTATGATCAGGTCTGGCGCGCCTTTTTCGGAGATTCTCGACGCCGCGCACCGCAGGCTGTCTTCGTCTTCAAGATCGATGCAATGGGGCTCGATTTTCGCGCAATCGAATGGCGTGCCGGCGCGGGACAGGGCGTAAATTTGCTCCACCTCGTCCTGTTCAGCGAGCTGCGTCGTCAAGGCGTGTCCAATACCCCCCGAAGCCCCAACGATGATTGCTCGCATAGCACTTGCTCCTGTTTGCGCAGGAACTAGCGCAATCCGGTTACAGGCAAAGCTAAACCCGCAGTCCGGTTTTCTCGCGGTAGATGGTGAGCAGGTCGAGCTGACTCTCTGTCGGGTCGCCTTCGGCTTCAGAAATGGTCACCAGCATCCCATCGAGATCGACCAGTTCCTTGCCGGTCATGCCTGGCGTGTTGCGTACAAAGTCCGTCATCTTCGACATCACGACATGGCTGGCTCCGGCATTCCGGGACAGCCATCCTGCTTGCGAAATCAGTCCATTTGCGTCGCCTTCCGGAAATTCGAAATGGTGCATGATTTCACCCCGGATGGCCGCTTCCTGACGCTCTGTCAGCGTGCCGCGTGCCTGCGCGATTTCCAGCATCAAGATCGCCGCGGCCTCGCGCGGGTCATCGACAATCGCGAGGCCGCCTTTGCCGGATTTGTTCTTGAACCGCATTTTACGAGGAAGGTTGGCGACGGTTTCAATCGCTTTGCGACCGTCCTGTGCCGCATCGCGCAACATTTTCAGGCGCCAGTACCAAACCGCAATAAAACCCAGAATGCCCAGCAGTGCGACGAGGATGTGCATAATGAGTCCCTTTTCCGGCGTTAAGTTAGCGTAACCTCAAACGGTCGGCGATTGAAGAGCCGACGATTTATTGGCATCATATTTTTATGACCCTGGACGAGTATAATGACTTTTGTGCGACGCTGACAGCGACGAGTCGGGTGGTGCAATGGGGCGGTAGCCATGTTTGGAAAGTTGGCGGCAAAGTGTTTGCCGTGGCAGGCTGGGGCAACGAAAACGTCTTCGCCGTGACCTTTAAAGTGACGCCGCTTTCTTATGAAATCCTGCAGGAACAACCAGGCTTGCGACCGGCGCCGTATCTGGCGTCGCGTGGGATGAAGTGGATTCAACATTATGCCGAACCCGGCCTTAAGGATCCTGACCTCAAAACCTATATCGAAACAAGCCACCGGCTGGTCGCCGATGGCTTGTCCAAGAAGAAACAAAAAGAACTTGGTCTTTTTGTTGGCTAGTTACTCGCCGCCATCCGGGGCAAGGCCTTCGGAATTGTGCGCCTGCTGCACGACATAGGCGCGGATGGCTTCGACTTCATCGTCAGACAAAACATCTGCGAATGAGACCATACCGATAGATTGCAAATTGCCGTCCACGAGAACGCCCTTCCAGGCATCCGCGCTCGACGAATAGGTCGACCAGCGCAGATCCGGCAAAACCCCTGCACTCGCCGCGAATGGGCCATGGCAAACGGTGCAATTGCGCGCATAGTGCACGAGGCCTTCTGCCAGTTGCGCATCGGTCCCGAACTCGTCAGCTTTTGGCGTTGGGTCGACCATGGCGACATCAATATCGGCAATTTCTGCCTCACCGCCCAGTTTGAAGGTCACGACTTTGCCGACAGACGGTGGCACGGCTTCAGGGGCCGCGATTGCGCCAGTGGCCAGTAAGTAAGCCGACCCCCAACCGGTCGTGATGGTGACATATTGCTCGCCATCTATTTCGAACGTGCCCGGGCCAGACGCTGCGCCGGACTTAACGTCTCTCGACCACAGTGTTTCGCCGGTGGCAGCATCATAGGCCACAAAGTCGCCATTCAGCTTACCCTGGAAGACGACCCCGCCTGCAGTTGAGAGGACGCCGCCATTCCACGGACCAGGATGTTCCACTGTCCAGCGCGCTTCTTGCGCCACCGGGTCCCAGGCAATCAAGCGTCCTTTCAGGCCGGACCGGAGAAACTTGGTGACCTCACCTGGCAAGACTTGCGGCACGCCGGCTGCGAAATCTGCGCCGGTATTCCATTTTGAGGAATTGTCCTGGAATCGCGGGTCTGTGGCATAAGCTTGAGGGATTTCCTGCGCCGGGATGTAAGCCAGGCCGACATCTGGATTAAACGCCATTGGATGCCAGTTGTGACCGCCCAGCGGACCGGGTGTCTGCAAATATGGAATCTCAGCATAGCGCGCATCAGGCACTTCAACGGGTCGGCCATTTTCATCGAGTCCAGTTGCCCAATTCACAGGAACATAATTGTTGCCAGAGACGAATTCGCCGGTTGCGGCATCAATGACATAGAAGAAGCCATTCTTTGGCGCCTGCATGACAACGCGGCGATCGGCGCCATCGGTGCCGAGCGGTAGGGTCGCGAGGATCAGAGTTTGAGTGGCGGTATAATCCCAGTTGTCGCCTGGGGTCGTCTGAAAGTGCCACTTATATTCACCGCTGTCCGCGTCGACAGCGACAATCGAAGACAGGAACAGGTTGTCGAGCCCGGAGGGGTCGCGAAGTGACTGATTCCAGGGCGATCCGTTGCCGACACCGAAAATGACCGCATCATTCACTTCGTCATAAATGATCGAATCCCAGACGGTGCCGCCGCCGCCATCTGTCGTCCACGCGCCTGTATCGCCCCAGGTCACATTGCCGACTTGCTCGAACGCGCTGTCAGACGCGGCGCCATCTGGCTGCTTGTCGGCGCTGGGAACGGTGTAAAACCGCCAGATCAAATCGCCGGTTTCAGCATCCAGCGCGTTGAGATAGCCGCGGACGCCAAGTTCCGCGCCGCCATTGCCAATCAGAACCTTGCCATCGACCACACGCGGGGCGCCAGTGATTGTGTATGGCTTGGACTGATCGACGGTCACTTGCGACCAGACCAGCGCGCCAGATTTAGCATCAAGAGCTTGCACGCGGCCATCAATGACACCGACATAAACTTTGCCGTCATAAACCGCGACCCCGCGATTAACGACGTCGCAGCAGGCATTGACGCCAACCGCGCGATCGACGTCTGGGTCATGGACCCAAAGCTCTTCACCCGTGGCCGCATCGAGCGCGTACACGACCGACCAGGCAGAGGTCACATACATCACGCCATCAATCACGATCGGGGTTGATTCCACCCCGCGATTGGTTGCGAGATCATACGTCCAGGCGACGCCAAGATCGGCGACGTTTTCTGTTGTGATTGCGGTGAGCGGAGAATGCCGCGTTTCTTCGCGGTCAAAGCCATAGCTCAGCCACTCATTTGGAGTGGCTGCGGCATTGTCCAGCCGGGCATCCGTAACCGCCGCAAAGCTGACAATCTCTGCGGGGGGTGTTTCGGCCTCGAGTGCGGGCGATTCATTCCCTTGCGAGCCGGAACAGCCAGCCAGTACAATTGTGGATACGGCCGCCAGGGCCGCCAAATGGAGCGGGTTCATAAGCGCTTTCCTTGTTTCCTCACTTAGAATGGCGTCTGACGCGCCGTTATCTGCGCCCAGACACTAGGCGAATTATGGCACCTGTCGAGACAGGACGCGGCGGAAAGTTAGGGTAAAGGCCCTAAATGTCGCGGGCTGAGAAAAGTCTGGCGCCCGGGGCCGTGCGACTTATATCGCGACGCTGAGGCTTCAAACATGGGCGGGATAGGTCATGACTGGCGAGAATAAGCTCAAGAAAAACCTGACACTGTTTGATGTCTACGCCGTATCCACAGGTGCGATGTTCAGTTCGGGCTTCTTCCTGCTGCCGGGAATCGCCGCCAGCTATACCGGTGACTCGGTTTATCTCGCCTATTTGCTGGCCGGCTTTCTAATCATTCCCGCCATGCTGTGCATGGCCGAGCTGTCAACCGCGATGCCCAAGGCCGGCGGGACCTATTACTTTCTCGATCGCGCGCTTGGACCCTTATTCGGGACGATTGGGGGGCTCGGGTCTTGGGTAGCGGTCGTGTTCAAGAGCGCCTTCGCACTGGTCGGTATGGGCGCGTATTTAAGCCTGTATCTGGATGTTCCAATTCTGGTGCTGGCCGTCATCCTGACTTTGGTCTTTGGCCTGATCAACGCCGTCGGCGCCAAGGAAACGACACTCCTGCAACGCCTGTTGGTGGCGACCCTGGTGGTGATTCTCGCGGCTTTTGTCATTCTCGGTCTCGCCCATACGGGCGTTTCAGATGGCTTGCGTCCGAATGCGGAAAGGCAGCCATTCTTTACCACTGGCACGGTTGGCTTTGTCGCCACGATCGGCCTGGTTTTCGTCTCTTATGCCGGTCTGACAAAAGTCGCCAGTGTCGCAGAAGAAGTGCAAAGCCCGGATCGGAACATTCCGCTCGGCATGATTCTGTCGCTGCTGACCGCGACCGCGATTTACACGTTCGGCCTGATCGTCATCATCACCATTCTTCCGGTTGAACAATTATATGGAAGCCTCACGCCGGTGGCCGATGCCGGTCGCGGTTTTGTTGGGCATTGGCCGTTTGATCTTGGCGTTATCTTGATCGTCGTCGCCGCGATTGCAGCCTTCGCGTCGACCGGTAATGCCGGTATCATGTCAGCCAGCCGCTATCCTTATGCGATGGCCAAAGACAAACTGTTGCCTGCGCGATTTGCCAAGATTGGTCGGTTTGGCACACCGGTCTTTTCCATCGCTGTGACCACATTCTCGATGATTGCGGTTCTGCTCTTGTTCAATGTTGAAGCCGTGGCGAAGCTCGCATCGGCATTTCAGCTCTTCCTGTTCGGACTGGTCAGTGTCGCCGTGATCGTCATGCGCGAGAGTCGGATTGCGACTTATAAACCGGGGTATCGTCTGCCATTCTATCCCTGGCTGCCCATCCTCGGCATTCTGGTGTCATTCTGGTTGATCGTCGAAATGGGCATATTGGCGATCGGCTTTACCGGCATGCTGACCATTGCTTGCGCGCTCTGGTTTCAATTCTATGCGTCGGGACAATTGGTTCGTCGCGGCGCCATCTACCATGTTCATGAGCGGCTGGGTCAAATGCGGTATGAAGGGCTTGAACGCGAGTTGATGACGATCATTCATGATCGCACACAAAAACAGAATCTGACTTACGAAGCCCTGATCGCACGCTGCATCGTGCATTCCTATTCGCACGGCAATTATACGCGCGAAATGCTGATCGATGAGGTCAAGAATATCGGCCACTCTGCCTATGGTATTGATGAGGACGTGATGGACAGTGTGTTCGATACGGGCAACGCAACGCTTCATCCGCTGAGCGAGCATGTTTTGCTCGCCTATCGTAGCCATGATGCGCTTTCCAGTCCCGAACTGGTGGTCTTTCGGTTTGCGGATCAGGCTGCGCTTGAGATGTCTGACGCGGCGGGCATTCATACGATCATGATGCTGATTTGCCCCCGCAAGCCAGCGGGGCTGGACCTTCGGCTCGCCGGTCACTTGGCGGAAGTGGTTCAGTCTTTCGATTTCGAACGCCGCTGGCTTGCCGCGAATTCCGATAAGGACATGAATGAGATCCTGATGCGCGATGATCATTTCCTGCATGCGCCAATCTCCGATCTCGGTCATTTGCAGGATTATGTCGGGCGCCCGCTGTCTGAAATAGATTTACCGGGCAGCTGCTTGATCGCCATCATCGAGCGCGATGGCGACATTATCATCGCCGCGCCTAAAGAAGTTTTGCAGCCCGGCGATCATGTCGCGGTGATTGGCGAACCTGAGGACCTGACCGTCTTGGTCAAGGGTTAGGTCGACACCGGCACCTGATTGAGGTCATTCTGCGCTCGGTCGATCGCGTCGGCAATCATGTCCTGCCAGGCAGCGGGCGTGGGCGCGGTCTCTGAGCCGGCCGGAAAGGTGACGGATCGCGACGCATTCACGCAGCCGCCTTCAGGCCGATTGGCGCCATCTCGCGCCGGTACAAATCCTGCCATGGCCTCTGCGGCGCCGGCACCCTGGGCGCCATAGCCAGGTACCAGAAATAAGGCATTTGGCGCCAGTGAGCGTAATCTACGGGCTTCATCCGGTCCGGTCGCGCCCGTGACCAGCATCAGCCCGGACCAGCCGGAGGCGCCGGTCAGGCGGGCCATCATCGGCGCCAGGCTTTCGACCACGCGGGCATAAAGCGGGGCGCCTTCAAGGTCGCGGGTTTGATAGTCGGCGCTGCCAGGATTGCTGGTGCGCGCCAGCACAATGACGCCTTTCCCAGACTCTTCGGCGGTGCGCACATGCGGCTCCAGCGTGTCGAGACCCATATAGGGATTGACGGTCAATGCATCGCAGACGAATGCCGAATCCTTTGACAGATAAGCCTGCGCATAGCCTTCCGCCGTCGACCCAATATCGCCGCGCTTGGCGTCGAGGAGCACCAAAAGGTCATGATCCTTGGCGGCAGCGCAGACATTAGCCAGCGCCCGCATGCCCTGCCAACCATGTCGTTCAAACAGACCCGCTTGAGGTTTCACAATGCCGGTTCGACCTGCGGCGGCTTTGATGACGGCGATGCCCCAATTCTCGAGCCCTTCTGGCGTATCGCCGCCAAACATGATCGGAATGCGGCCCGCATGCGGGTCAATGCCAACGCAGAGCGGCCCGTGCCGCCGGGTCGCAGCAATCAAACGGTCAGCAAAACTCACGGCTTATTCATCCACGCTACAGGCAACTTTGACGACTTGCAGATCACGGCGCGCAATATCGGCTTTCTCGCCATAAGTCTTGGTCGAATATTCGCTTGATGAACCGCCGAGTGCATCCGCGCCCGTGGCCTTGATGAATTCTGCAACGGCTTCCGGTGCCGCGGTATAGATCCGGCCTCTGCGCGCGCTTTCAGCAACGATGACGCCGCGAACATTGCCATTCTCGTCATAGACAGGTCCGCCGCTTAGCCCGCCCAATGAGCCCATTAATCCGCGCGTGCGCCCGGTTTCTGCCCAGGCCAGAACCGATTCGCTATTGCTCCTGCGCCCGCGCGAGATGAGATTGGACCGGGACAGCAGGCGCGAGGCTGCTTCGCCCGGACGGCCTTGTGGATAGCCGACGTGGAATCCGTAAGCGCCAACCCGCAAATCGTCATTGGTGTTGAGTGGCGCCGGATTCCGGCTGGTCCCGGTTTCGATCAAAGCCAGATCGAATTGCTCCGAAACCACGACGCGGGCCGCTGGCGTGTATTGTCCAGGGGCAACCAAAAGCGCGACATTGTTGCAGCCATCAACGACGTGGCGCGCGGTGAGCCATTGGCCGTCATCATTGATTGCAAAGGCGGAACCGATACCGCTTTTCGGCGCCGTCACCTGCACCAGAACCCGCTCATCAAAAGCCGATGGCGGCGGCAGCATGGCCCCTTCTTCCTGGATCGCTTCAGGCGGCGGTGGCGGCGCGTCATCGGTTCGTCCCGAGAACACCACGTATAAGACAACACCTAAGACGAGCGCATAAATGACCCAATCCGGTATCCATCTCATCATTGCCGGAAGCTCCTCTACATGCGTCCGATATTAGGATCCCACAAACCAGCGGCCAGCAGCATCGCAACTGAAACCTTGGCCGCGATCAGCACAATGGCGGCGCCAGCTTCATCATTCTGAATTCGTGACGGAATATCGCGCAGGATCATGTCGATAATGCGATAAGTCAGCAATTGCAGCAGCAAGGCAACTGAGCCCCAAAGTATCAGATCGACCAAGGTCAGGCTGGAAGCGAGACAAGACGCAATTGGAATGGCCAGACCTGAAATCGCGCCGGCCAATGCGAGGCCCGCTGCGCCATTTCCGCCGCGCACCAGCGCCAGCTCCTTCCAAGGCGTCAGCAGGATATAGATGGTGCTCGCGACCAGCAGTAACAGGCCCGCGGTGCCCGTCATCAGAAGGAAATCTGGAAAGCCTTGTCGGAAAGATTCGAGCGTTGCCGTCATAATAATTGATCTCGCCTGTTAACCCACCCGCAATTGCTCTAACGAAGCCTGGTGCTGCACTCAAGATGAAAGGACGCAAAATGCTCAAAGGAAAGACCGCTCTGGTCACCGGATCGACCAGCGGGATTGGATTGGGGATTGCAAAAGCGCTCGCAGAACAAGGCGCTGACGTGGTGTTGAGTGGTTTGGCCAGCGATGAAGAAGCAGATGCGCTGAAGCAGGAAATATCTGATACTTATGGTGTAAAGGTTGGGTTCTCCGGCGCAAATCTGACGGATCCGGATGCGATTGAAGGTATGATGGGCTATGTCGCGCGTGATTTTGGCGGGGCAGATATCCTGGTCAATAATGCCGGCATCCAACACGTTTCGCCGATCGAGGATTTTCCCGTTTCGCGCTGGGACCTGATCATCGCGCTGAACCTGTCTGCGGCGTTTCACACCACGCGGATGGCGATTTCCGGCATGAAGGCGAAAGGCTGGGGTCGGATCATCAACACGGCGTCTGCGCATGCGCTTGTCGCGTCGCCGTTCAAATCAGCCTATGTCGCCGCCAAACACGGCATTGCCGGTTTGACCAAAGTGGTCGCGCTGGAAGGCGCCGAGCAGGGTGTGCGCTGCAATGCGATATGCCCGGGCTATGTCTACACGCCGCTGGTCGAAGGGCAGGTGGCGGATACCGCCAAGGCTCGGGGTATCAGCGAAGACCAGGTCAAACGCGATGTGTTGCTGGCGGCGCAACCGACCAAGGAATTCGTCACCACAGAACAAATCGGCGCGTTCTCGGTCTTCTTATGCTCGCCGGGTGCTGATGCGATCAATGGCGCGGTGCTGAGCATGGATGGCGGCTGGGTTGCACAATAGGTGCGCCGCAACTGCGTTTAACTGGTGAAATGTCCGATCTGATGATTGATCAATAATCCTTAATCCGCTAGCGGTCCCTGCAAGCGGCTTTTGCCGGGCACTCTTTGGAGCCGACATGACACTTGCCGGTTATGAAATTTTCGCCCTGATCGGTTTCTTTTTCGCCGCTTATGCCGTTATCGCAAACGATTCGATCCAGACGCTCGGCACCTTCCTGGCGTCAAACTCACACCGTCCCTGGTGGGTGCTCTGGTTGTTTGCCGCAGGGATTATGGTCGCGGCCTTGCTGTTCCAGTTATTCTATGGCGGCGGGGACATTGCAGACGGAAAGCTGAACAAGATTCCGTTTCCTGAAAATGGCATTCAATGGTGGCACGCCTTGCCGCCCATGGTTTTGCTTTTCCTGACCCGGTTCGGCATTCCGGTTTCGACCACATTCCTCGTGCTGACGGTGTTCGCCCTGTCCGGTGGCGGTGCCACGGAAGGGGTGATGAGCTCGATGCTGATCAAATCCCTGACCGGCTATGTTGTCGCCTTTGCCGCTGGCGCTGCGGTCTGGCTGCTCATCTCACGGATATGGGAAGTCTGGGTCGGGCGTACGCGCGATGAAGACGAGCGCCTGCATCCGATCTGGACGGTGTTCCAATGGTCGACGACCGGATTCCTGTGGTGGACCTGGTTGTTGCAGGATTTTGCCAATATCTTTGTGTTCATGCCGCGCGAGCCCGTTTTTGATGAAAGCGGCGCGATCACGATGATGGTGTTCAAACCGGAAGTGATCATTGGCGGCGCGATGCTGATGGCCGCCATGATGGCTTACATCTTCAAGACCCGCGGGGGTGAGATCCAGAAGATTGTGCTGTCGAAAACGCACACGACGGACATTCGCGCGGCGACCATTGTCGACCTGATTTACGCGATTGTTCTATACTATTTCAAAGAACTCAATGACGTGCCGATGAGCACGACCTGGGTTTTCCTCGGTCTGCTTGCAGGTCGTGAAATGGCGATTTCCTTTGTCACCGCCTTGCGCGACCGTGGCGCTGCCTTGATGGATGCAAGCTCGGACGCCGGCCGGGCCCTGATCGGTCTGATCATCAGCGTCATTCTTGCGGTGGGCATGCCCTGGGCGGCCACCGGCCAAATGCCGACTTTCTAGGACCGTCTTGGCTTAGCGCTGCTCGAATGGGTCCCGCATCAGAATAACATCTTCGCGCTCCGGCGAGGTGGAAACGAGCGCGCAAGGCTTGCCCACCAATTCTTCCAATCGACGGACATATTTCACCGCCTCAGCTGGTAAGTCATTCCAGGATCTCGCGCCGCGCGTGGATCCGCTCCAGCCGGGCATGGTTTCGTAAATCGGTTCCACGGCCTCCTGCGCCGCCGCGGTGGCAGGCAGATAATCCAGCAACTCATCCCCGAGACGATACCCTGTACAGACTTTGATTTCCGCCATCCCGTCCAGGACATCGAGCTTGGTCAGGGCAAGGCCATCGACGCCAGACACAGCGCAGGCCTGGCGCACCATGACCGCGTCAAACCAGCCGCAGCGGCGGGCGCGACCTGTTACCGTTCCAAACTCATGCCCGCGTTCGCCGAGCCCCTGGCCGACATCGTCGAACAATTCGGTTGGGAACGGACCGGTGCCGACCCGGGTTGTGTAGGCTTTCGCCAATCCAAGCACATAGCTGACGGCGCGCGGCCCAAGACCTGTGCCGGCGGCGGCCTGTCCGGAAACAACATTCGACGATGTGACAAACGGATAGGTGCCGTGATCGACATCGAGCATAACGCCCTGTGCGCCTTCGAACAGAATGCGCCGTCCGAGTTTCTGGCTTTCGCCCAGGACTTTCCAGGCCGGCCCAGCAAACGCCAGAATCTGTGGCGCAATTGCCAGCAATTCGGCTTTCAAGGCTTGCGCATCCGGGGCCTCAAGGCCCAGGCCTGTGCGCAAGGGCGCGTGATGCGCGATCAAACGTTCAAGCTTCTGATCGAGTGCCGCTTCGTCGGCGAGGTCGGCGACTCGAATGGCGCGGCGGCCGACCTTGTCTTCATAGGCCGGACCGATGCCGCGTTTGGTGGTGCCAATCTTGGCCTTGTCGCTGGCGGCGCCCTCGCGGGCCGCGTCGAGATCACGGTGCCAGGGCAGGATCAGACAAGCGGTTTCCGCGAGCAGCAAGTCATCTGGCGTCAGCGTGATGCCGGCCTTTTGCATGTTTTCGAGCTCAGACAGGAGCTGCCATGGATCGACAACAACCCCATTGCCGATCACCGAAAGCTTGCCGCCGCGAACGACCCCGGACGGCAACAGATTGAGCTTATAGGTCGTGCCGTCGATGACCAATGTATGCCCGGCATTATGCCCGCCCTGGAACCGGGCGATGACATCTGCACGATGCGACAGCCAATCCACAATCTTGCCTTTGCCTTCATCGCCCCATTGGGCGCCGACAACCACAACACCAGCCATGTCTGAAACTCCTAAATCAGGACCCGCGCCAATGACGTCGATTGCGCCAAAAAAGCAAGCCCCTGACGGTCCAAACAGACAGCAATTTCGATAAAATTGGATGGATTGGCTTATCCGTATTCGAACAGAGATCTGATAGATGACCCGGAATGAGGGCGAAAATTATATCCATTCGACCGGCGCTGATGCGCCTGGGCGCAGCCAGCGCTGCAACGATGTTTTGCGTCTCCGTCCCGGCGGCGCCGGATACGATTGACCGCGCGCACTTCAATGTCGATGGAGTCGCGATTGTCTGGGCAGCGGATGCAACGGGATCGACCCCGATCGTGTCTGACTTTGTGGTCGGCGCCAATGGCAGCAGTGCGGATCTGATCAGTACGGATGTGCATACGGTTGTGACGGGAACGCTCGATGCGCTCGACGAGTCTTTCGCCGATGGCACGGGCGCCACTTTGCGCATTCAGAACATTCCCGGCAGTGGCAACCAAACCACACGGCAAGGGGATCGCTTCACCTCGTCGGCAGACGTCCTTAACCCATTCAGAATCGGCGCCAATACAGATGTCCGCACCATTCGAAGCGACATCCTGAGCAGTTTTTTCGTCGCATCGAATGCCGCGTTTAACATTGATGTGGACGCCACAGCGATTGGTGACCCGGCGGATCTGAATCTCATCCGGTTGCGCATGCGGATGACCCAAGCCGGCAATGATGATGGCCTGGCATTTGGGGCCGCGGCGCAGTACCCGCATTCCGGAAATACAAACCGGTCGGGTGTGCAGTGGGGCGGCTATCGACGCCTGTCGGTTCTGTCCGGCGGTGGCGACATTTTCCGCGGTAATCGGCGGACGGCGGCCAGCGCCGGCACGATTGCGGATCAGTCTGTACGATTTGATCTCGATTATCGCTGGAATACCGGCAATATCGATCTCAGCGATGGCACATTCGATGTCGAAGCCGAGGTCGTGTACACCGTCTACATCCCCTGAGTCAGTGAAAGATGCCGGGCTTTGAGGCCTGGAATCGTTTGTGCGCGCGAGCGATGGAGGCCTGCTGTTGGCGCGGCGCCATTTGATAGGTCTGGTCGCGCAGGAAGTTCATCAATTCCTGGCGCTTGCCAGCATTGGCCAGCACGCTAGGCGTCAGCGTTTCTCCAATATGCACCGGAATGGCTGTGCCAACTCGGCGTTTCACTTCGCGGAAAATCAGGGCCAGTCGCAGCTCAATCGACATATGGCTAGCCCATTGGAACAGTCTCGAATTCTGACCTTCGAAGAAAATCGGCGTGACGTGCGCCGCGCTTCGACTGATCAGCTTCGCCGTAAAGGGTTTCCAGGTGTCATCGACAGCAGATCGACTGAACGGGGTCGGAGAGGTTGAGACCCCGCCCGCCGGAAACACGATAATACACTCACCATTGTTGAGGCGTTCAAGGCTTTCCGCGCGGGTTGCGATATTGGTTGCTCGCGCTTCCTTCGTATTGGCAAAGTCGATCGGCAAAAGCCATTCGCGGGCCTCTGGTGCGCCATCAAGCACGGCATTGGTCAGGACTTTGAAATCTTGTCGCCGCAACGATATCAGCCAGGAAATCAATAACCCGTCGAGGACTCCGAATGGATGATTGGCGACGATGACGAGCGGCCCGGTGGCGGGAATTTCGGCCAATCGCCGCGAACTGAACTCGACATCCAGGTCGAGCAATTTGATCGCGGCGGCAAAGAAAGGCTCCTGTCGGAGATCGGCGCGATACGTCTCATACAGTTTTTGCAAATAGGGCTGACCCGAGAGTCGCTCAATCGTGCGCACCATCCCGCGTTTCAGCGGATGATCAAAATAGGCCGCGTATGAGAGCTTTGGCGTCTCTTCCATGCATTGAAATTGCTCTTATTTTTCTGTTTCGGCAAGCGGCCAGGTCAGTCTTTCATCAACCCGGCGGCTTTCAGCGTTTTTCCGGCGCGAATGACTTTCGCCAGTTTTTCTTCTGATGAGCGATCGCCACTATTCGAGTCCGGGTGGAAGCGTCTGACATATTCGGCATAGCGGGCGCGAATTTCCGGCGCCTTCGCGTCAGGGTCCAGATCGAGTTCGGCCAGGGCGCGTTTTGCAATTCCGGTGGCTGACCGATTGGCGCGTCGCTGTTCGCGGGCTTCGGCGGCGTCCTGGAAAAACTCAGATCCGCGCCAGGTACGAGGGTCATGCGACTTTCCAGCTTTGTCGCCGCCCATCGGGCCAGCGCCAAATTTCCAGGTTTGCTTGAACCCATACTTGGCGTTCTCGTTGAACGCCTTGAGTTGTTCTTCGGTCATTGTGTCGAAGAAATTGAAGCTGCGATTATATTCCGCAGCATGGCGCTGGCAGAACCACAGCTTGCCATCGCCAAAGCGCTCGGGGGCGGGGTGCTCGCCAGCGAGGTCACAGCTCGGGTGGTCGCAGACCCGTGACTTCGTCGCTTTTTCACGCGAAGTCTCGTCGGCCGGCGGTTTCACTCTTATATCTGTGAACTTAGGGCGATATTTATATGCGTCATCCATAGGCGCGGTAACATAGGTGCTTCGGGTTAAAGAGACCAGAACTAATGATCAGATCTGAGAGAATTCATCACAGTTTGTCACAAGCTTTTGCGCCAAGTACGCTGGAAGTCATTGATGACAGCCATAAACATGCCGGTCATGCCGGGGCGCAACCAGAAGGCGAAACACACTATACAGTGAAAATTGTCTCGTCGGCATTTGAAGGTTTATCGCGTGTCGCCATGCAGCGTGCCGTCATGGACGTGCTTCAACCTGAATTCGACTCAGGATTGCATGCGCTTTCCATTAAAGCTCGGTCATGAAGAGGCTGGGATAGGTTTCGTTAAATCATTCACGCTAGGGTCCGAAGGATCGGAGCGTAGAATGTCAGCAAAAGCCCTTTCCCATGCCCATGATGAAGATGGACGTACGACCGTCCGGATCGCGGCGACGCCGGATCAGACCTGGGCGTTGGATGCTGACTATTTGCACGGACGTCTGGATGTTCTGCGCCGGCTTGGATCGCACTATGCCAATCGCATTTGGTTGCTCGACCTGGTGTCGGACATCATGCTGGTAGCAGGTGTTCTGAGCGCCTTCTTCGTTGCCTGGTGGGCGTGTGTGCCGATCATCGGGCTGGCGATTATGCAACGGATTTCAAATCGACGTATGGCCGGGGAACTGGCTGACAAAGCGGCGCAGGAATCAACCGATGCCTTTCTTTATCTGTATAATTCCGGCGTGCTCTGGCTCGAACAGCCTAGCCGTCAGCCATCGGACCGGCGACGCCAGTTTCAGTCGCACTAGCTTTCTGAGCAAGAAACCGTCGCAGCGGCGCAAATTTTGACGCGGCCAACAGTCCGAGCGTTCGAACCGGTTTGGTCAGCATTGAATCATTTGAGAATAGTCGGTCGATCGCATCCAGCGCCAGAGCGGTGCCATTGCCATCAAAGCGTCGGGCCTGGCTGTAGGCGTCGAGCATGAACGGTCCGCCAATGTCCCCGCCAAGGCGCAGCGTTTCATCAACAATCTCAAACAGCGCCGCGACATCGCGAAATCCTTGATTGAGGCCTTGCCCGGCCAGGGGGTTCACGCGTCGCGCTGCATCGCCAATCAGGGCGGCGCGCTGCGATGTGATCTCTGTCGCCAGTTGCAGAACAAGCGGATACGATCCGGCCTGACCTTCAATTTTCATCGGTCCGGCAAACTCTGAGAATCGGCTATTGAGCTCTGCTTCCGCCTCGGATTTTGGCATCGCCGCGAGCGCTTCAGCAGCGCCGCGCTGCATGTACCAGGCAAGATTCGCGCGATCGCCTTTCAGCGGCAATGTCGCGAACGGGCCTTCCGGCGTGAACAATTGTCGCGCGATGCCATCATGCGGCGCACTCAATTTCACATTCGCCGTAAACACAGACTTGTCATAGTCGCGTCCCTCAGTGGCAATGCCCAAGGCCTGACGCACCGGCGAGCGCATGCCATCCGCGCCAATCAGCAACTGTGTGGCGATCCGCGCGCCACTTTCAAGCGTGATCAGTGCGCGGTGTGCGTCTTGTTCGACGGCAGAGAACCGGGCCGGAGCAAAACTTGAGATGCGCGTTTCGTCTGCAATCGCCGCGTCGAGCGCCGCCTGGAGCGGTTCGGCCATGACCATTTGGCCCAATGGTTCATCTGGATCAGGGCTGTCCAGATCCGAGTGGGTGAACAAGACGGATGGCTGGCCAAAATAATGCGAGCCGCCATCAATCGCTTCCAATCCCATCAGAGGTTGCGAAGATTCAGTCAGCGCGTTGGCAATGCCAATGGATTTCAGTAGACGCCAACTGCCCGTAACAATGGCAAAGTTTCGGCCATCCGGCTTCGGCTCAGCCGCTGGATCGCGCGCATCAATCAGAGCCACATCGAGTCCCAGCTGCGCCAATCCCAAGGCCAGCGTGGCCCCGGTCGGGCCTGCGCCAACAATCGCCGCGTCAAAAACTCGATCTGTCATGATCCCCATGTATGAAGTCTCTCGGACGGGGTCCATGCCTGACGGACAAACGGGCGTTTGGGTCGCACGCTGCACGAATTTTGGTCACGGGCTCGCTCTGTGCAGATGAACATCTTCTAAATTCTGGCAGAAATTTAGGCACGCGCTTTGTTGGCCTTCGTCAACTAACCAGAGCTGCGGGAGATAACGGGCAATGAGTTTATGGATGAAAACAGCCAAGCGGAGCGCAATCATGCTGCCGCTGGCAGGCATGGCGGGTCTTGCCGCGCATGCGCAAGAAGCAAGCGCGGTCAGTGCGTATGTCGATAGCAGCTATCTGTTCCTGATCGGCGGGCTGATCGTGATGTTCATGGCCGCAGGCTTTCTTTGCCTCGAATCGGGCCTGGTGCGGTCGAAGAACGCATCCATGCAGTCGCTCAAGAACATCGCTCTGTTCTCGATCGCGGGTCTGATGTTCTGGCTGGTTGGTTACAATATGGCCTATCCAAGCAGCACCATCCTGAGCGGTTTGATCGGTGTCCCGAATTTCATCTGGGTCGGCGAAGAAAGTCTCGACACAGGGTATGCCGCAAGTTCCGACTGGTTCTTCCAGATGGTGTTCGTCGCGACCGCTGCGTCGATCGTGTCAGGGACCGTCGCAGAACGCGTAAAGCTCTGGTCTTTCCTGGCTTTTGTGGCGGTTCTGACCGCCTTTATCTATCCCATCGTTGCCTCCTGGGAATGGGGCGGCGGCTATCTTGATAGCGAATGGGGTTTCTCTGATTTTGCTGGATCCACACTTGTGCACTCCACCGGTGGCTGGGCGGCTCTCATCGGCGCCATCATTATCGGGCCACGGGCCGGTAAATATTTCGGCGACCGCGTGAACCCGATGCCCGGATCAAACATTCCTTTGGCGGCGCTCGGTACGTTTATCCTATGGTTCGGTTGGTTCGGCTTTAATGGCGCGTCTCAACTCGCTGCAGGGACGTTTGACGACATCAATGCCGTGGCCAAGATTTTCGCCAATACCAATATGGCTGCGGTTGGCGGGGTATTGTCGGCGATGATCCTGACTGCCGTGCTGTACAAAGGCAAAGTCGATCCGACCATGGCGTTTAACGGTGCAATTGGTGGTCTGGTCTCGATCACCGCTGAGCCATTGGCACCAAGCATGGGCGCATCCGTCCTGATCGGCGCTGTGGGGGGTGTCCTGGTTGTTCTCACTGTGCCGCTGCTCGACAAGCTGAAAATTGATGATGTTGTCGGCGCCATCCCGGCCCACTTGGTCTGCGGCATCTGGGGCACAATCATTGTTGCTGCGTCTTACGGCAATGCCATCATGCCGCCTGCAGCGGATGCTGAAGGCGCAATCGGGGTCAGCTATGTCGGCCAGCTTGTCGGTGTTGTTCTCACCGGTGTGGTTGTCTCCGGCCTGTCTGCGGCGGTTTGGATGCTGCTCAAACTGACCATTGGTGTCCGTGTCAGCGAAGAGGAAGAGCAACTCGGCCTCGACCGCGCTGACACAGGCGTGGAAGCCTACCCGGAATTCGCTTCCTAATCAGTTTGCCCGTGCCGGTGTTCCGGTGCGGGCAATCCTACGCTTCCCAAGTTCGGAAGCGTTTCCTCCCGACTTACCCCCGATGCTCACGCGTCGGGGGTTTCTTTTTGGCAATTTCAGGGCCGTTAGCGCCGTTTTAAGGCCGCGCTTGTAATTTCATTTTTGGTTCAGAACGTCCGTAGAAGTCCGGAGTGTAGATTATGGCAAATTCAATCGCAGAAGCGGCCCAAATGCGAGAGGTCTCAGACCCGGTCTGGCGGATCGTATCCGGCACCCTGGCGTTTGCGATCGGCGTCTTCATCTGTGGTAGTGTCGGCTCTTATGATCCGCTTGATCCAAGCTGGAACGCAGCCACCAATCGCAGCGTTGAAAACCTGTTTGGCTCTGGCGGGGCGGTGTTTGCCGATGTGATGCGCCAATTGCTTGGCTGGTCGGCCTGGGTGGCTGGGCTGGCTTTGATGATTGGCGGGGCGATGCGCACCGTTTTGATCGGCGCGCCGAAAGTGCGTCGCTGGTTGCTCGGTTTTCTGTTTGTGCCGCTTTCGGCCGCCTGTTTTGCGGCATGGCCTGTGCCAACCTCTTGGCCGCTTCGAGCTGGCCTTGGCGGCATGGTCGGTGACGGTCTGCACGATCTTGCGGCGATGCCGTTCAAGGCTTTGCTATTGCCCATGCCAGAACTGCTGTCCGGCCTGGTCGCTGGCGCTCTGGCGCTGTTGTGCGCCTTTGCCGCGCTTGGCTTCCGACGCGGCGATGCCCGGCTGTTGCAAGCCGCTGCGACCAAATCCAGCGCACGCGCCGCACGTCAGGCTGGCGGACTGTTCGGGCGTCTGCAGTTCAAGCGCGCCCGGCGCGATGACCGGCATGAGGACGCTGAAGAGACACAAATCATGCGCAGCGCGAAACCGAAATCCAATCGCCGTGCGGTCGAGGACGTCGACATTGAAGATGCCATCGTCGAAGACATTCCGCCGCCGGCGCCCCCTCCGGCAAAACCGGTGACCGTGACCGCGCCACGCTCGGCGACCATTCCGAAGCCGCAGGTGAAGCGCAATCGCAAGGCGCGCGGACGCAAAGTGCCGCCGCTGGATCTGTTGCAGGTGCCCCCGACCCAGCGCAACGAGATTGACGAGGACTCGTTGCTCGCCAAGGCCAACCGGCTTGCCGAAGTGCTGCGTGAGTTCGGCGTGCGCGGACGTATCCGCGAAGTCCGGCCTGGCCCGGTTGTGACTTTGTTCGAGCTTGAACCGGCAGCGGGTGTCAAATCAGCGCGTGTGATCTCGCTCGCGGATGATGTCGCGCGTTCCATGAGTGCGGTCTCTTGCCGAATTGCCGTCGTTCCGGGCAAGAATGCGATCGGCATCGAACTGCCGAATGATGAGCGTCAGACCGTATATCTGCGCTCGCTGCTCGACAATGACATTTACACCAAGAGCAAAGCCGCTCTGCCGATGGCGCTGGGCGAGGATATTGGCGGCGCGCCGACCGTCGTCGAACTCGCGAAAATGCCTCACTTGCTGATCGCCGGCACCACCGGGTCGGGTAAGTCTGTCGGCGTCAATGCAATGATCCTGTCCCTGATCTATAAATTGCCGCCGGAAGAATGTCGGTTCATCTTTATCGATCCGAAAATGCTCGAACTGAGCATCTATGAAGGCATCCCGCATTTGCTGTCACCGGTCGTCACCGACCCCAAAAAGGCGGTCCTGGCGCTGCAATGGGCGGTGCGCGAGATGGAAATGCGCTACGAGCTGATGTCAAAAGCCGGGGTGCGTAATCTCGCGGGGTTCAACAAGAAAGCGGCTGAGTATCGCAAGCGCGGAGATCACCTGACCCGCAAGGTCCAGACCGGTTTTGATGATCGCGGCAAGCCCCAATATGAGACCGAGATTCTGCCCCTGGATCATGTTCCCAACCTGGTCATCGTGATCGATGAAATGGCGGATCTGATGATGGTGGCCGGCAAGGAGATTGAAGGCTGCGTCCAGCGTCTGGCGCAAATGGCACGGGCCGCCGGCATTCACCTGATCACCGCGACTCAACGCCCATCCGTCGATGTCATCACCGGCACGATCAAGGCCAACTTCCCGACCCGGATCTCTTATATGGTGACGACCAAGATCGATTCCCGCACCATTCTGGGAGAGCAGGGCGCCGAACAATTGCTCGGCATGGGCGATCTTCTGTACCAAGCCGCGGGGGTGAAAACCAAACGCTGCCACGGTCCGTTCGTTTCGGATGAAGAAGTGCAGGCTGTGGTCGACTGGTTGCGCGACCATGGCGGTGAGCCGGATTACAATCCGGAGGTTCTGGAAGAGCCTGAAGAAGGCACAGGCAGTGCGATCATGGACGCCATGCTTGGCACTTCCACGGGCGACAAGGATGAAGACCTTTATGCCCAGGCCATGGCCATCATCCTGCGCGACAAGCGGGCCTCGACCAGCTACCTCCAGCGGCGTCTGAAAGTCGGATACAATAAGGCCGCGACATTGATCGAGCGTCTCGAAGAAGAGGGCGTGATCTCGGCTCCTAATCATGCTGGCAAGCGCACAATCCTGCGCCAGGGCGATCCCGAATAACGCCGCGGCATAAGCAAAACCCCTAAGTGACGGCGGTCAGAATATCGGCTCCTCTGGTCCACAAGACCCCAGAGGAGCCGATTTGCCATGAGCCACACGCCGCATGAATTAAGTGATGACTTCCCCACCGAGAAAGACCGGATCAGCGAGCTCAAACGCACCAGCCCGCATTTCGCCAAACTGGCCGACCGGTATCATGACATTAATCGCACCATTCACCGCATGGAAGAGCGGATTGAACCGGTCGGCGACGTCACTGAACTGGCCCTGCGCCGCGAGCGGATGATGCTCAAGGATCAGCTCTATGCCATGATGCAACCGAGCGGATTTTCTCGCACCGGTTAGATGGGCATAGCGTAGAGCGCGCCAGCGTCGCAGCTGACGGTCATATTGGCCGTTGACGCTGGCGCGATTTCGCTTGTATACGCGCCATTCCATTTTCGTGCCCAGATGGCGGAATTGGTAGACGCGCTACGTTCAGGTCGTAGTGTCCTTATGGACGTGGAGGTTCGAGTCCTCTTCTGGGCACCAAATGGCTCGCTTATTGCCAATTGTTCATTCCTGTGGTCACTTGCCTGTGCTGGGGAGAGAGACGGGGTAGGATATGCGTGAGAGGGTTGGCCGTGTGATCGGTGGCGTCATGCTCGGCGCGATCGCGGTGCCTGGCATCAGTGCGCAGGAACCCGAACCCCGATACCTTGATGAAACGGAGCAATTCGTTGCCGGCTTTGTGCGTTTCGTGGCCTATCATGAAGGCGGGCATCTGCTCATGCACCAACTCGAAGGCATGCAGACCGACCCGTATTGGTCGAAAGGCGAACTGGAAGATTTCGCCGATCAGTTTGCGATTGTTTTGCTGGCGCCGGATGCCAATGATGACAATGGTGTCGCCGAAATTCTAAGTGCCGCGGCCGGCTGGTTGCAAGTCGATTCCCAGGCCGGGATCGACGATCCGCATGCGCCGCCGGAGGATCGCGCCCTGGACATTGTCTGTCTTGTCTATGGCAGCGACCCGGAGCGGTTTTCCGACTTGCAGGAATTTGTCCAAGCGGATGCCGATTGCGAAGCGCGCTATATCGAAATGGACAATGCGATTGACGAGGTGTTCCGGGCTCAGACCGAAGAAATGGGTCTCGAGATCGATATCGTTTACGCGGACGCCAATGAACAGACCTTTTACGCCCAGGATTTCCTGATCCGAAGCGAAATTCTCGAAGATCTGAAAGATGACATCGAAGCCGAATACAATCTGACCCATCAAACCACGATCCAGGCGATCAATTGCCGGGGGCGGTTCAAAGAGGACACGTTCCACTTCAACACGGTGTCCGCCGATTTTGAAGAGGATGACCGTTACGTCATTACGGTCTGCTACGAGATGATCGATATGCGTCTGCAACACGGCATGTCCGGTCTGGAATAGACGATACGCGCAGAGCCGTCTGCGCGCAAATATAATGAGAAGGCCGATCGCAATCGCGCTTGGTCAAAACCTAGGGAAGGGTGACCCATGAAGAGCAAAGTAACGCAAAGTCTGGCTGCTGCCGCCATTATGTTCGGGGCGACAGGCCTCGTCAGCATGGCGCAAGAACTGGAGTCTCCGGTCGAGGTAACCGAAGCGGAAGTTGATGCCGTTCTCGACGAGTTGTTGGACCTCGAACTGGATGTTTGCGAAGGCGATGAGGCCTGCATCGATGAGGTTCTGGCTCGTTACGAGTCGGATCCGGACGTGTCTGAAGAGGCCGTCGCGGCTGAGGCTGTGGCGGTTGAGGCCACCTCAGTTGAGGCCGATCTCGGTCAATCAACGGCAACAGAGACCGTCGACGCTGTAGCCGAAGGTCAGGCCGCCGCGGCTGAACCCGCAGCCCAAGGCGAGGCGGCCGCGAGCATGGCGGCGGAAGCCGGCGCGGCTGACGATGGCGCTGTTCTGAATTCCGCGGGTGAAGCCGATGAGGATACGGGCGGCACGGGTGGAACCACGCGACCGAATTCGCGTCCGGACTAAGCGTCACGGGTGGTGCGAACCATGGCCATCCTCGATGTCGATTTCTGTGCCTGTGCAGACATCGATATCGGGGCTCGGCCATTCTGCCCGCAGCAATTGATCGGCATCGATTTCCACTTGTGAAAAGGCCCGCGCTGACGGCGCCAGCAAATGACGGCATGCGAGATCGGTCAGGTCGTCCCACGAGCGGGCGAAGCTGGAGACGTCCCAGAGCCGGGTCGTTCCGTCGGCGCTGGCAATCACCAAGGCGCGGCCATCGGCAGAATAAGTTGCACTGCGGACATCCGAAGCAAAGCCGGCAATGGTGCGCAGCAAGCGACCGTCAGCGGCGTCCCAGATATTCACGGTTTGATCGAGATTTGCCGTCACCACATGACGATCGGTCGGAGAGAATTGGACCATAGAAACGCCGCCTTTTGAGGCCGACAGTGTCGCCAGGATTTTTTGCGTCTGAGTGTCCCATATCCGCGCGGTGCCATCATCACTGCCGGTAATGATACGCATGCCATCATTGGAAAACGCCGCGGCGCCAATGCTGCGCGCGTGACCTTCCAGCGCGGCCAGCGCCGGGCCGCCCTCAACGGACCATAA
Source organism: Pseudomonadota bacterium (assembly GCA_039029475.1). Taxonomy (GTDB): domain Bacteria; phylum Pseudomonadota; class Alphaproteobacteria; order Caulobacterales; family Hyphomonadaceae; genus Henriciella. Next base: position 50,651 of record JBCCGB010000001.1, read on the forward strand.
TTGCGCGACACGGTCATGTCCGGCGGTAATGATATGCGTCCCATCTTGCGAGAATTCGGCTCCGCGCACGAGATCGGTGTGGCCGTGCAGCGTGGTGACCGCTTGTCCGGTTGCGGCGTCCCAGATTGTCGCCGTTTGGTCGCTGCTGGCGGTGACAATGAATCGTCCGTCCTTGGAGTAAGAGGCACTGGACAATGCGCCTGTATGTCCCGCCAGTGTGGCAACGATCACGTCATCTCGCCAGTTCCATATTCTTCCCGTTTTGTCCTGGCTGGCGGTGACGACAAAATTTCCATCCGGAGAAAACGCGACGCCTGAGACGCTTGCTTGATGTTTGTTCATGGTCTGGATGAGTTCGGCGGACGCAACATCCCAAACTTCGACCGCGCCATCGGAGCCCGCGGTGACCAGATGAGTTCCATCTTTGGAGAGTTCCGCGAAGGTCACAGTCTTGTCACCGCTTGAGTACTTTTCGATCAGGTTGCCGCGCGTTTTCCAGATTCGCGCGGTGTGATCCTGGCTGGCCGTGAGAATGGTCGCGCCATCCGGCGAGAATTGTCCGACACGCACGCGGGCCGCGTGCGCCGCGAGTTCACGAACCTGCAGGCCGGTTTCAGCATCCCATAGAATGGCCGTGTCGCTGACCGTCAGGAGGAGCGTCCCGTCTGGAGAGAACCGGGCATCACTAACCTGTCGGTTGTGACCCTGAAGTTCAAACTTTTTGGCACCGCTGGCGACGTCCCAGACGATGGCGCGATTGTCGCCACTTGCCGTCACCAGGTTCCGTCCGTTGGGGGAAAAGGAGGACCGAAAGACCGTATTGGAATGCGCCCTGAGTATGGGCCCAGGGCGGCCCGTCTGTGCGTCCCACAATCGCGCCGTGGCGTCGACGCTGGCGGTTGCGATGGTATCGCCATTGGGTGAAAAGGTGGCGTGAAAGACATCACCCTCATGCTGTTCCAGTGTTTCAAGCAGCTCACCTGAAGTCGCGTCCCAAAGCCGCGCTGTGGCGTCGCTGTGCGCGGACAGGATGCGCGTCCCATCGGCCGAGAATTCCGCCGACCATGCTTCTTGGCTGAGGTCAATCAGAACGCGCGCGCCGGCGGCTTGGTCCTGCAGCGGCCAGACGCGCACGGACCCGTCCCAGCTGGCGGTCACAAAAGTCAGGCCAGACGGTGCAAAAGAGATGCTGCGAATGCTGTCTGTGTGACCATTGAGCCGGGCAATCTGCTGCCAGTTGGTTGTCTCCCAGAGATGCAATCCACCCTCCAGGTCGCCTGTGATCAGATGGCTGCCATCGGGTGAGAAGGACGCGGATGTAACGCGCGCGGTGTGCGCGTCGAGCGTTTTGATCAATTGTCCGGATTCGCGGGCCCAGATCTTTGCGGTCGCATCATTACTGCCAGTGATAATCTGGCGGCCATCCGGAGAGAACGCCGCCGCATAGATCGCACCGTCATGTGTCAGCGGTGGGAATGGCTCGCCAGTATCAAGTAGAATCGCGCTCAGGGCGGAGTGATAGAGGCGGGAATTCTTTGGGGACAGATGCATGCCAGACAGTGCGTACCGCGCTGCGCCAAGTGTGTCCTGATCTGCCAGTTTCTCCCAGGCGCGTTCGGCAAAGAAGGCGGCGAGATTATCGCGTGCCTCGCGCGCATTTGCCTGTGCCTGAAGTCCCAGAACCACCGCGATGGTTGCCAGACAAGCAAAGACCGCAGTCAGGCCTGCCATGCCGCCGATCAGCCATCTCTGTCGCTGCGCTGCCCGCCGCCGGTCGCGTTGCCAGAGCGCGTCAAAATCGAGGTCGAGCAATCCGGCAGCGAGCCGCGCCGTGGCGCGGGCCTTGCCGTCTTTGCGAATATCGAGGCCCAAGGGTTCGATTGGCAGACTGTCGCCCAGCGCCCCGGACGAGCGCCGCTTGAACCGCGCTGGAAAACACTCCTCGCTCGGATCGTCCGCGTTTGGGGTGCCATCAATGATGAAGGCGAAAATTTTCCCGTCGGGGCGCAATTTCCGGAAACTCTCAATTTCGGCATTCACCCATTCGGAGGATGCGGACCGGGGAGAACAAATAACAATCAGGCTTTCGGATTGCGATATGGATTTCTCGACCACAGACGCGATGTCCGCGGCGGCGGGCATCTCGTCTTCGTCACGAAAGAACCGTCCAAGACTGACCGGACCTTCTGCCTCGGCGATCACACCAGCAGGAAGACGATACGATTCCAACCAGCGATGCAGACGCTGCCCCCAAATCGAATCCTGTTGGGAATAACTGATAAAGGCGCGATAGATTCTATCGTCTGTTTCCATAGTCCCCGTCCGCAGGCGATCGCGCTCGCAACGCACATCAGCGACACGCTTTAGTCAAGACGTGGCGGTGTGTGTTCATCGCTTCACACGCCGCGCACGGTCCTGTGAAGAGCGGTGATTGGTGTGTGCGCAGGGGGACGCCTAAATAGCGGTCAAGCCAAACCCGGCCATCAAATTCTTGAACCTCTAAAGGAATTCACCATGATCCGTTTATCCCCTGTTGCTGCCGCCCTCGCCCTGAGCCTGACGGGCATTGCCGTCGCCGCGCCTGTCGCTTTTGCGGAAACTGCTACCGCCTCTGTCTCGATCGGTTCTGAACTGCCATCTGGGACGTTCGTTAAAAAGAAGAAGAAGCTGAAAGGCGCATGGGAAGTCGTGCAGCGGGGCGACAAGACCTTCATCGTCTTTGGCGAGGATTTCCGCGCGGCCAACGGCCCGGATCTGAAAATCTTCCTGTCGCCACAAACGGTTTCAGACGTCACCGGCAAAACCGCAGTGAATGGCGCCATCAATATTGGTGAACTGAAATCGACCAAAGGCGTGCAGGAATATGAAGTGCCCGCCGGCGTTAATCTCGATGATTTCAACAGCGTCCTGGTGCATTGCGAAGAATATGCAGTGCTTTGGGGCGGCGGCGATCTTTAAATCGAATAGCCATTCGACAGTTTCACAAACCCGGCCTTGAACAGGGCCGGGTTTTTTGCGCGAGAAATTCTCAAGACAAAGACCACAAACACCGGGTGGCTATGTGATCCAAAAAGCGATACTGCCCGCGGCATGACCCCGACCCTGCGTCTTGGATTTCTTTGTTGCCTCGGCTGTTACACGATTTGGGGCTGTCTGCCGCTCTATTTCCGGGCGCTGGAACATATCCGGCCAGAAGAAATGCTGGCGCACAGGATTATCTGGTCTGTGCCGACGGGACTGATCCTGATTGTGATTGCGCGAAACTGGCAGCAGCTGCGCGCCGCGCTGAAACGCGAACACGTTTTATGGCTGACGGTTTCAGCCTTCCTGATCGGGATAAACTGGCTGGTTTACATTTGGGCGGTTGGCCAGGAGCGCGTCATGGAAGCGAGCCTTGGTTATTATATCAACCCATTGATCAATGTGGTCATCGGAGCGATTTTCTTTTCCGAGCGGCTTCGGCCCGCGCAGTGGATGTCGGTTTTTCTGGCGGCGATCGGGGTGGCGGTGATGACCAGCGCACTCGGCTATTTGCCCTGGGTGGCGCTGGTCCTGTGCCTGACATTCGCATTCTACTCGGTCATTCGTAAGCAAGTCGACGTCGATAGCCGTGCCGGTTTCGTCGTCGAGGCCGCTTTGCTGGCGCCTTTGGCGATGATCTGGCTCGGGTGGTTTGTCGGGCAGCCGGACGGGCGCTGGTTCGGACAAGGCGGCTGGGATATTCCAGCCTTGCTCGCGGCCGGTCCGATTACCGCGGTGCCGCTGATCCTGTTCGCCATTGCGGCCAAGCGATTGCGGCTGTCGACGATTGGCATGATGCAATATCTCGGCCCGACATTGCAGTTTCTGATCTCGGTCCTGGTGTTCAAGGAAGCCTTCGGATGGATCCATGCGACCGCGTTCGCGTTCATCTGGACCGCCTTGCTGGTGTTTACCATTGATAGTTTGATGGGCGAGGCCAAAGCCCGGCGCCTGGCCCGCGCCGCAAGCTCTGTCAGATAAAGAAAACCCGGCACAGAGGCCGGGTCCAAGATAAGCATAATCGGAGAGTTCGAGCTTCCAAACTCGAAACACACGGAGCAATCAGCGTGCCAATTTGAGTCTCATTCAGAGATTCAATCCGCGATTGCGCTATAAACAACCATAAAGTGAATTCACCAGGCGCGTTGCCCGCGGATCGGCTTGCAGACGGTTGGATTGGCGATTCATCACATAAGCGGCGCTGAGCTTGCGATCAGGATCGCCGAGCGCCAGCGACCCGCCCCAGCCAGAATGGCACAGCGTCTCTGGGTTTGGACCGTACAGGCCGAGATTGTTGCGCATCACGCCGGCCGCGAACTCTGTCACATAAGGTAGAACCAGATCCTGGCCTTTGACTCGGCTTTGCGTCAGCGCCTCGAATGCGGCATCGGAAATGACCCGTGTGCCACCGAGCATGCCGGCATGCGCGTAAATTCCGTACAGCTGCGCTACGGCGCTGGCTGTCCCGATCCCGTTGGCCGACGGAATCTCGATTTCACGCCAGATCGCGCCGCCGCGATCCGGAGCGGCCCATTTGGTCAGAAACGCGGCCTTGGTGGCGTCATTCAAATCGCCGAGTTCTGGCAGAGCGCGGGGGCGCATGATCTCGGCGACCCGGTCATGATCGCCCGCGGGTGTGCCGATCTGGAAATCGATTTGCGCCGGACCGGCAATCTCTTCTCGCAAGATCGTGCCGAGGCTGCGTCCATCGATGCGTTTCACCACTTCGCCAATCAAATAGCCCCAGCTGAGCGGGTGATAGCCATGCGCCGTGCCTGGCGGCCAAAGCGGGGCCAGCGGCGCCAGCGCCGCAGCGCACGCCTCAGGATCGAGCCAGAGGGCTGGATCGACCGGCGCGACAAAGCCGGGAAGACCCGCCTGATGCGACACCAATTGCGCAATCGTCACCGTGTCTTTTCCATGCGCGCCAAAGTCCGGCCAGAGGTCGGCGACCGGCGTTTCATAGCCGGCGGGCAGGGCATCAATGACCCGCGCCAGGACCAAAGCCGCGATGGGTTTCGTGGTCGAGTAGACCGGCACAATGGTGCGCTCATCCCACAGGCGTTCCTTGCGGCGATCGGCATAGCCGCCGCGCAGATCAATGATCGGCTCGCCATCCAGATATGCGGCAAACCCGGCCCCGAGTTCCTCGTCCGCGGCGAATGTTTCTTCGAACGTCTCTAAGACCGGCTCAAAGCCCGGGGCGGTGAAGCCGGAAATGGGAAAATCAGTCATGGCGTCTCTCTTATAGTTTTTTGCTCATCTGCGCACGCGGCAAAGACTGCCCGTCCACCGCGACGGTCTCATGATGATCGATGCTGAACCCCATGGCCGCAAAAGCCGGTTGCGCCATCAGGCTGGCATGGGTTGAAAGCGCGGTTTCACCCTGCGCGTGGGCGACGTCGAGAATGGCGGTGAACAGGCGCCGAAACAGGCCGCGCCCCTGGGCGCCGGGTCGAATATAAGCAAAGTCGATATAGCCGCCGGGTGCGATCGACATGAAGCCGAGCACGTCACCAGCCTGCTCGGCGACGATGACATGCTGCTGGCTGAGCCGTTTGTGCCAGTCCGGGCCACGTTTTGGGGCCGGTGCCCAGGCCCGCGATTGCGCCGCCGAATACTGGCTCGGTCCATTGTGGACGGCATCGAAAATCACTTCGCCGAGCAGGTCATAATCTGCGGCATGGGCGGGACGAAATTGAATCGGATCAGTCATGCTTAACCCTGGGCCAAGAGTTGATTTCGAACGCGGGAACGGGCACTCGTGTCGCGTTCGATCTCGTGCGTCAAGGAGACACATAATGCCCGCATCTGCTCACCGGCCTCGCCGGTCCTGCCTCTACATGCCAGGGGCCAATTCCCGCGCGCTGGAAAAAGCCAAGTCGCTGGCCGCGGACAGCCTGATCTTCGACCTGGAAGATGCGGTCGCGCCGGAGGCCAAGATCGAAGCCCGGGAGACCGTGTGCGCTGCCGTCAAGGCTGGCGACTATGGCCAGCGCGAAGTCGTGATCCGGATCAATGGCCTCGACACTGAATGGGGGCTGGATGATTTGAAGGCCGCCGTCGCGGCCGGGCCGGATGCCATTCTGGCCCCGAAAGTGATTGATGGCGGCGACATTGACCGTCTCAATGATGCGATGAGCCGCGCCGGCGCCCCGGACACGATGGGGCTGTGGGTGATGATTGAAATGCCCAAGGCGATCCTCAACATTCAGGACATTGCCGAAGCGGTTGGCCGCACCCGTCTCACCGCCTTTGTCATGGGCACGAATGATCTCGCCAAGGAATTGCGCGGCGTCAATGACCCGCCCCTGCGCACCGCATTCCAGACCGCGCTCGGCTTGAGCGTGGCCGCCGCGCGGGCCTATGACCTCATCGCCATTGATGGCGTCTTCAATGGCATTGGCGACGAAGACGGCCTCGCCGCCGAATGCCAGCAAGGCCGGCGCATGGGCTTTGATGGCAAGACCCTGATCCATCCGTCGCAGCTTGAGGCCGCCAATCGCATCTTCGCCCCGGACACCGCCGATGTCGATCAGGCCAAGGCCGTGATCGCGGCCTTTGCCGATCCGGCCAATGCCGGCAAAGGTGTGTTGAAAGTGAATGGCAAAATGACCGAGCTTTTGCACCTGGAAGAAGCCGAACGGACCGTCGCGGTGGCCGAAGCGATTGCCGGCATGGGGCAGGATTAACCCCCCGCGCATGCCAAATCGCCTCACAGGGCGTCGGCCCTTGAGGGGATAAAAGGCGAGGCGCGCTTAGGAGCACACGCGAAACGAATGGCCTTCCTTTCGGAGAGGCTTTTGAGCGCCTGTCCCAAGCGCGCCTGCAATGGTCTGTTTTCATACGTTAGGCCCTGATCACCTGGACCAGGCGCCGCCGGGGGGCGTTTCTGCGTCTTATATCTTTCGTAGCCTGGCCCGTGGGGCACCAGGATTTATTGTCCGACCCGATGCGTTACCGGAAATGAGATACAGCTCCTCAAGCCCAGCCGACGCGGCCATTGCTCCCTCCTCCTGTCTGGCCGTTCCGGACACGCCTTATCTGAGGAGAGATAGGCCAGAGTATACCCCGGTTTCACAGGGCGGGGATTGAGACGGGGAATGGGGGTGGGATTGATCCGAAGGAGGGACGTTCGTTGGAGGGCGGGAAGTTCCTAGAAGCAGACATTGGGATCGTACCTTCAATTTAGCTTTTGTTGATCCAGAAGTTGAACTGGATATTTTGCCCGAACTGCAAAATATACAGAGTATGACCGGCTTTGAACCACTGCCAATGATAATGGGATATGCAAGCGCGAAGGCGTTGGATGCGCTACTTGCAAAGCTCGGAACGAAAACGCTCTGGAGCAAGCTTAAAAAGGAGGCCGAATACTGGGCGGAGGAGCTACCGGGGCGCAGTTTATCGGTTCATTATTTGGTCGCCGCCGATCTCCATGAACAGTCGCATCATGATCGGCAGACTGAATTTCATCGAGATTGGCCCGGAAAGCCCAGAACAGTACGAAGTTTACGATGGTGACCAAAAAGTTGGATACGTGCGATACAGATTCGGTTTCCTGTCCGCAGAATGTCCGGATTTTGGAATGCGCGAGGTTTTTGGTCAAAAACTTAAACACGAAACCGGTCAGATGACAGACATTGAACGCGGACGATGGCTCCCTGTCATCGCGCGAAGAATCGAGCGGCACATTCGGCGAGGACTCTGAGAGTAGGTCGATCGATCGATATCCATTCATCAGTCACACCTTCGGACCTCTTATCAAACTTCTGCATTGTGTGAGGAGCGGACATTCACAGTGCGCGAAACATGATTTGTCATCCCGGCTGCACCGCAGCGGAGAGCCCAGACCCAGACGACTTCGGTCCCGAATAAGTGCTGCGTAAACTCCGGGATTACAGCTAAAGAAGAAGACTGATTTGACGCCGAATAATAACGTTCGATTTCTAATCTCAGATGCGACTAACGGATCAGGTGTCAACATGAAAATCGCTCGAACTTCTCAAAGGTCAGGAACCGTTGCATAGATTACGGTATGCTTGAAATGCTCACGCCAGCTCGTCTTGTAATCGGCCCTCGTCCAGGCAAAAAATCGATCGATCGTTTGTCGCAACTGGGCTTAACGCATTGCTGCACCTTGCTTGGCGAAAAAGAAGAACCTTGGCGAATAGAAAAAATGTGTTCCAAGATGAGGTGCGAGTGGCTCTGGTTGCCAGTGACAGGAGGCGGTTTGGACACTTTGAATTCAACGCCTATGCGAGACCACATTCTCAAATTGCATAATGCACTTACCGGCGTTGAAAATCCTAAGATTTACATCCATTGTTCGGCCGGCATTCACCGTACTGGCTACGTAACGTTCATACTTTTACGCATGATGGGTCTGGGGAAATCAGCTGCGCTCGAAGCGCTGAGTGAGATTAGATCTGTAACGGCAGAACAAGTCGGAGATGAGAGAATTTCTGCAGCCGAAGCGTTCGTGGAATCGTACTTGTCCGACGATATTTAATTGGCTGAGATGGTCAGTTCTTGAGTGACCAACTATTTGGAACACAGGCGTTACTGGAAACTTGGGATATTGGGGGAAACTTGCGCTTAATAATCGCCATCGACAAATGACACCAAGAATAAAACGCGGACAAATGGATTGAACGATCAATCCAAAGTTATGTTGTTGTCCGCTTAGGGACATGAGCGGACATGCAACTCATTTTCCCGGTACGAGATGTGCTTCGATGTCGCTTAATATGCTACACAAGAGACCGCATCTCCAATCGCGAAAATGGCGCTCTATCGAGGCCAATCTCTGCGGATAAGTCTTATCGGACGTGTCAGCTTGCATTGTACACGTTTGCACGGTCAAGATTGCGCGATTGACTTTACACATGGTAGCTGAAGAAGCGGAGAGGAACGCGTTGGCAGATATTTTCATTTCGTACAAAAGTGAGCGCAGGCCCGCCGCTCGTCACTTGTCAAAAGTGCTTGAGGCTTACGGTTATGACGTTTGGTATGACTACGGTTTGGTCCCAGGAGAGGCTTATGAGCCTCACATTATGGCTGAACTGTCGAATGCAAAAGCGGTCATCGTGCTATGGTGTACCCGGTCTGTGGAAAGCGACTGGGTGCAGAAGGAAGCACTTCGTGCTGTTGAGATGGGAAAGTACCTGCCGTGTTGGATTGAGAGCGCGCCATTACCCGAACGCTTCGCAGCTTCGGATACGATCAATCTAACTCAATGGGACGGCGCACCCCGCAGCCATGTACTGGATCGTCTGCTTGCAGACCTCGCGAGGCGAATAGAGCGTGATCCATCAATGAATTTCAACCGTCTGCGGGAAATAGATGAGGATTGGCGCAATTTTGGCGCGCCAACCCTTTCTCAATTTGCACTAGGAAAGCCACTAACGCCGGACAATCACGCGCAAGCTCAGATTAACAATCAGTTGGTCGAGGATCTTGGCGAACCACCTGCACTCATTTCTACGAATCTTCGAGAGCATTGGGCGAACGCTAAGGCGGGCGACGCCGCAGCAATTTTTGAGGTCGGGTGGGCCTACAATATGGGAATTGGCGGAGTTAAAAAGGATCTCCATGAAGCGGTTCGTCTGTGGACCATAGCGTCGGAGATGGGGAACGCGACAGCACAAGCAAATCTTGGATTCATGCATGGCGCCGGCCTCGGAGGACTTGCGCCGGACGAGAGGGAAGAGCTCCGCTTATACAAAGAGGCAGCCGCTAAAGGCGACGCATTGGGGCAAGCCAACCTGGGTTACATGTACTCTGCTGGATTGGCGGGGCTGGAGAAAAACCAGTACGAGGCGCTTCGCCTTTATCGTCAGTCTGCCGAACAGGGAAACGCTCTTGGCTTGGTGAATTTGGGGTACATGTATGACAACGGCTTGGCCGGATTACCCCAAGACGAGTTCGAAGCAGCAAGGCTCTACCAATTGTCGGCTGAGCTCGGCGAGCCGCTCGCTCTAAACAACTTGGGTTATTTCTTTGAGCAGGGAAAAGGTGGCTTACCTCAAAGCGATAGAGACGCGGTGAAATACTATCGCTTGGCAGCAGAACGGCAGCATCCGCTGGGGCGAACCAATCTGGCGCTCATGTATGAGAAAGGTAGAGGTGGTTTAGAGAGAGATCTCAACGAAGCCGTGCGGCTTTTCCGTCTCGCTGCTAATCAAGGCAATGGATTCGCGCGACAGCGTTTGAGTGAGCTTGGCTATGATTTGTAAAACGGGTCGTGTCGATACACTTTCGCGATTTTTTTCAGATGGACTGAATGTGACTTTTTACAAGAAGCTCACATGACCTTTGCGAATTTTGCGAGATGCCGTCTTACCACCAATCTCTTTTGGAGAAAGCGTCAATCGAATGTCTCCTTTTGCTCGCTCAGTGGTCGTGTTCTTGGGAACTAGACAAAGGAACAACGCCCTTACTCAATGGTTGGGATAAAGATGAACACGTCGAGTAAGATCGCCGCGAGAACGATCGGAACCAAGATCGTGTGAACGACTTCTCGGCGCGTCGCAGCCAGCAAAAGAAATATGAGCACCATAATCCCGGACGCTGCATTGTCGGGGTCTATGATTGTATCGCCAAATGCCACTGGGCGATAAACGGTACCGACTATCGTTGTTGCGGCGGCAATCACGTAAAGCGTGCGCGGACTTTCGAAGTAGAAACGCTTGAGGTCCAAGCCGTCGAGCTGTTTAGGGTACAAAAGGTGGGTGATGATGTAGAGGCCGATGGGGCCTCCCAACATCAACAGCATGACCTCAAACGACCAGGCTTCGACATTTCTCTGATCCCATCCTTCCCACCATTGCTGTAATAGCGCAACGAAAACAGCGATGACCAGAAGTCCGTGCACCCAATAGAACTTAGTTCGGTGGCTCAGCTGGATTTGACGAGCAACATTTCTGAGAAGTTCGGTAATGCCTAGACCAACGATGATCGAGAACAGAACCATTACAAAAGAAAAGCGATCCATAATCAGACGCTAAACACAAAAACCTATTCTGACGACCCTCGCCGTTTCGTCTCCTCTTGCTCGCAACGCCAGACTCAAATCCAGCGTCGGACGCGGGTCTTATCTTCAAGATATGTCGCCCCGACTTTGCGCGCGAAATCGGCGTCTTCCCGGGCGATCACCCGGACCATCAGAAAATCGATCGGGTTTCGAGGCCCGCCGGCCTGATCGACATTGAACTTGATGCGCTCTGGTGATCCCGGGTGAATTGACTAATGTGCGCGGCACCGCTCGGTCCGCCGCAGCCTTTCAGGATAGAAAGACCCAAATGATCAAACTCCACGGATTTCCCGCCTCCAATTATTTCAACATGGTCAAACTCGCTTTGCTTGAGAAAGGCACCGCGTTTGAAGATGTGCGCGTCTATACCGGTCAAAGCGAGGACATGCTGTCCAAGAGCGCGATGGGAAAAGTGCCATTTCTGGAAACCGAGCGCGGCTTTGTCAGCGAGACCGCGGTGATCCTGGACTATATTGATGAAACCCAGAGCGGCCCGTCTTTCTACCCGGCCGATCCATTTGATAAATCACGCGTGCGGGAGCTGATAAAATACACTGAATTGTATTTGGAACTGCCGGCGCGGCGCTGTTACGGAGAAGCATTCTTTGGGGCTGGCCCAACGCCGGAGCAGACAAAAGCAGATGTGCGGCCGATCATGGAACGCGGCATCGCCGCCTTGCGACGGCAAGCGGGTTTCGCGCCGTATCTGTTCGGGGAGACCCTAACCTATGCCGACTTTGTGTTTCTCTACACGTTCCCGATGGCGTCCAGCGTCGCCCGGATTGTGTTTGATTGGGACCTGTCGGCTGAGCTCCCCGGCGCGGACGCCCTGATTGAAACACTGCGGCAGCGCGACGCGGTCAAAACCGTCGATGAAGATGCCCGCATTGGGCAAAAAGAGTTTCGCGACCATTACGGCATCAAATAAGGCGCCGCCGGATCCGCCTCAATCATCGCGAAAGCGGTTGGTGATCGGATAGCGTCGATCACGTCCGAAATTCTTCGACCCGACTTTCACCCCGGGCGGGGCCTGGCGGCGTTTATATTCCGCGAGGTAGAGCAAATGCTCGATGCGCCGGACGGTCGCGGTGTCATGCCCGCGGGCGAGGATGTCGTCGAGATCCTCTTCGCCATCAACGAGACCGCGCAGGATATCATCCAGGACCTCATAAGGCGGCAGCGAGTCTTCGTCTTTCTGGTCCTCGCGCAGTTCAGCGCTTGGCGGTTTGGTGATGATGCGGTCCGGAATCACCTCGCCGCCTGGGCCAAGCGCGCCCAGCGGCACCGCCGTGTTGCGCCAGCGCGAGAGCGCGAAGACTTCGGTTTTGTAGAAATCCTTCAGGGCATTATAGCCGCCACACATATCGCCATAGAGGGTCGCATAGCCGACCGCCATTTCCGACTTGTTGCCGGTCGTCACGACCATATGACCGAACTTGTTGGACAGCGCCATCAGGGTCAGGCCGCGCAAGCGCGACTGGATATTCTCTTCCGTTGTGTCCGGCTGGGTTTCGGCAAAGGTGTCGCCGAGCATTTCGTCCAATGCGCCAACCCCCGGGGCGATGTTGATATTGTCATAGCGGACGCCCAGCGCCTCGGCGCAGGCCTTGGCATCTTCAAGACTGTCCGAGCTGGTATATTTGCTTGGCATCATCACGCACCAGACCCGGTCCGGACCGAGGGCGTCGACCGCCATGGCTGCGGTCAGGGCGCTATCAATCCCGCCAGACAGGCCAAGCACGACGCCGGGAAACCGGTTCTTATTGACATAATCGCCGAGCGCCAGCGTCGCGGCGCGATATTCCGCTTCCCAACCTGTGGTCAGCTTGGCGGGGTCATCGGCAGGTACGAAACGGTGGCCGTCGCCATCATATGTCACCACCGCTGTGCCCGGGACAAAATCGCCCAGCAATTGATGTTCCGTGCCATCATGGTCGACCGCATAAGAGGCGCCATCAAAGACCAGCTCATCCTGTCCGCCAACCTGGTTGACGAACAGATATGGCACGCCGGTCTTGGCCCAGGCCGAGAACGTCGAGTGCCGTTCGGCATTGACGGTGCGGCGCCAAGGCGAGGCATTCGGCACCAGCAGCACTTCCGCCCCCGCCGCATGCAAGGCCGCCGGGACCCGCGCATACCAAATGTCTTCGCAAATCGCCAAGCCAACCTGGATGCCATTCATCTCGACCGTTTCGTGTTCGCCTTCACCGGCATCGAAGATACGCTTCTCGTCAAACACGCCGTAATTCGGCAATTCGCGCTTATCATAGCGGGTGCGAATGATGCCGCCTTGCAGCAGCAGGATGGAATTGAACAATTTGCCATCCGCCGCCCAGGGCGCGCCAATCAAAATCGCCGGGCCGGTCGCGGTCAGGTCTGCCAACGCATGAATGGCGGCCATGGAATGGTCCACAGCGGCCGGCTTCAAGACCAGGTCTTCGGCGGGATAACCGAGAATGAAAAGCTCGGACAGAATCAGCAAATCAACGCCTTTATCCGTCGCCTCGGCATAAGCCGTTTCGGCCAGTGCCTTGTTTCCTTTGATATCCCCGACCACCGGATTGAGCTGGGCAGCGAGCATTTTGAGCGTCTTAGTCATGCTCGTCAGGTAGGAAGTTTTTGCCCCGGTGACAATCATCGCGCAGCGTCGCAGGGTGGCGATATGGCCAAGCAGCTCGAAATCGCCATTGTTGGCGCCGGGATTGGCGGATTGTCGCTGGCCGCGTTGCTGGCGCGCCAGGGCCATCATGTCCGTGTGTTCGACCAGTTTGAGACGCCAAAGCCGATCGGATCGGGTCTGATGTTGCAACAGACGGGGCTGGCGGTTCTGGAGAAGCTCGGCTTGCGGACTGAGCTGGATCGGTTGGGCACGCGAATTGAGCGCCTATGGGGCCTGACAATACCCTCGCAGCGTCCGGTTCTGGATGTGCGGTATGGCAAATGGCGCGACGACGTGTACGGACTTGGGGTCCAGCGCGGCCTGGTCTTCGAGACGCTGTTACGTGCGGCCGAAGAGAGCGGCGCCGAGCTGGTGCTGAACACGCCGGTATCGGGGGTCAGCCAAGCTGAACCAGAGCTCATTCTGGAGACCGGTCGGCGTGTGTCGGAAATGGATCTCGCGGTCTATGCGCATGGCGCACGGTCGCGCCTGACGCCTGCGGATCGCGGTGTGGACCTGCCTTATGGCGCGCTCTGGGCCACGCTGCCCTGGCCGGCGCAGAGTCCGTTCGATGCGACGGCCCTGGAACAGCGTTACCGCAATGCCAGCCAGATGGCCGGCGTGATGCCATCCGGGCGGCTGTCGCAACAGGCGCCAGAGACACTCACCTATTTCTGGTCGATCCGCGGCGATCAGGAAGCGGCGTGGCGAGACACGTCCCTGGACGCCTGGAAAACCGACGCCGTCGCCTTATGGCCGGAAACGGAAATCCTGCTCGATCAGTTTTCGCGACATGACGATCTCACCTTCGCGCGTTATCGCCATCACACGGCGCGCATGCCGGTCGCGGGGCGCGGATTTGCGCGCATTGGCGACGCCTGGCACGCCGCGTCGCCGCAACTGGGACAAGGCGCGAATATGGCGCTGCTGGATGCCTGGGCGCTGGCGCAGGCCATTCGCCAATCCCCAGATGTGCCGCAAGCGCTCAGCTCTTACTTGAAGATGCGGCAGCTGCATGTGCGACTGTATCAGACCATGACCTGGATGTTCACGCCGGTCTACCAGGGCGACAATCGATTTCTACCCTGGCTGCGGGATTGGCTTGCGGCACCTTTGAGCCGGATCTGGCCCGCCCCGCCTTTGCTCGCCGCCATGGTGGCAGGCGCGATCGGATCGCCGCTGAAGCGGCTTGGGTTGCGCTAATCCTGTCCCGGCGACAGGTTTGACAGCGCGCCTGTGGCTGGCACAGTCGACGGCCATTCTGGAGGCGCGCATGGCTGAATATGATCTGGTGATCCGAAACGGGTTCGTTGTCGATGGCGCCGGCACGCCAGGGCGCGAGGCGGATATTGCCATCCAGAAGGGCCGGATCGCAGCGGTCGGACCGATCTCTGGCACCGGCGCTGAGGAGATCGACGCCAAAGACCGATTGGTGGCGCCAGGCTTTGTTGACATTCACACTCATTATGATGGTCAGGTGACCTGGGGCGATGCCCTGTCGCCGTCGTCCAATCATGGTGTTACGACCGCGATCATGGGCAATTGCGGTGTCGGCTTTGCCCCCGTGCGCGACACCGATCATGATCGTCTCATTCGCCTCATGGAAGGGGTTGAGGATATTCCTTTCCCGGTCCTTGCCGAGGGCCTGCCATGGAATTGGGAGAGCTTTCCGGACTATCTCGACAGTCTGACCGAGCGCGCTTTTGATATCGATTTTGGGGCGCAGCTGCCGCACGCCGCCTTGCGCGTCTATGTCATGGGCGACCGCGGTGCCAATCGCGAGGATGCGACGGAAGCCGACATCGCAGCCATGTCGGCTTTGGCCAAATCCGCTGTCGAGGCGGGCGCGCTTGGTTTCTCGACGTCTCGCACGCTGAACCATCGCACATCCGATGGCCAACCCACGCCAACGCTGACAGCGTCAGAGCAAGAACTGACCGGCATTGCCATGGCGCTCGGCGAAGCTGGCAAAGGCGTCTTACAATTCGTCTCTGACTTCAATGATCCGGAAAAAGAAGCGGCCATGTTGCGCCGCATCGTCGAACGCTCTGGTCGCCCTTTATCGGTTTCACTGGCTCAGGCTGACGTCGCGCCGGATGGCTGGAAGCACTTATTGGCCGCCATTGAATCGGCGGTGACTGACGGCTTGAACATGCGGGCACAGGTTGGCCCACGTCCTGTTGGATTGTTGCTCGGTTTGGAGCTCACCCTGAATCCTTTTTCCGGTCATCCGCTCTATCAAAGCATTGCCAATGAGCCATTCGAGATCCGCCTGGCAACACTGCGCGATCCGGATTTCCGGGCGCGTTTGCTGAGCGACGAACCGGATGCAGATAATCCTTTTGTGAAATCCATCTTGCGCAGTTTTGGCAAAATGTTCGTGCTCGGCGACCCCCCCGATTATGAACCGACGGCTGACAAGACCGTCGCGGCCATCGCGACCGCGCGCGGATCGACACCGGAAGCAGTGGCGCTTGATCTTATGCTCAAAGATGATGGCCGCGGCATGCTGTATCTACCCTTCCTGAATTATGCCGAGGGCAGTCTCGACCCGGTCAAGACCATGTTGGAAAGTCCGGCCAGTCTGCCCGGTCTGTCTGATGGCGGGGCGCATGTCGGAATGATATGCGATGGCTCTTTCCCGACGACGCTGCTGACCCATTGGGCACGCGACCGTTCGCGCGGGGAAAAATTGCCGCTTGAATTTCTCATCAAACGGCAGAGCCATGACACGGCGACCTGGGTCGGACTGAACGATCGCGGCCTGCTCAAACCCGGTTATCGCGCCGATCTCAACATTATTGATTTTGACAGGCTGACTCTGCACACGCCGCATATTGTCCATGACTTGCCGGCTGGCGGACGCCGTCTGATGCAAACAGCAGATGGATATGACGCCACATTGGTTGCGGGTCAGGTGATCCAACGGCATGGGCAAGCCACAGGGGCGCGGCCCGGGCGATTGGTGCGCGGGGCCAGGGCGGTTTAACCGGCTTGGTTGAGCGCCTCGCGGCGTTTCTCGGCGGCAGATTTCTTCACGCTTTCTGACCGCAATTGGCCGCAGGCGGCAAAGATATCGCGCCCGCGCGGGGTGCGGATGGGGCTCGCATAACCGGCGCGATTGACCACTTCGGCAAAGGCTTCAATCGTCTCCCAGTCTGAGCATTCATAGGGGCTGCCAGGCCAGGGATTGAATGGAATCAGATTGATCTTCGCCGGCACCCCGCGCAGTAATCTCACCAAGTCACGGGCTTCGGCCAGACTGTCATTGACGCCTTTCAGCATGACATATTCGAATGTCACTCGCTTGGAATTGCCCAGATCGGGATAAGCGCGGATCGCCTCGAACAGGGTCTGCAAGTCATATTTGCGATTGATCGGGACAATCTCGTCCCGCAAATCATCGCGCACGGCGTGCAACGAAATGGCCAGCATCGCGCCGGTCCGTTCGCCCAGTTCCGGGATTTTCGGCGCCACGCCTGCGGTCGACACCGTAATGCGCCGTCGGCCGATCGCTACGCCGTGACCATCGCTGATCGTGTCGATGGCTTCAGCGACATTGTCGAGATTGTAGAGCGGCTCGCCCATCCCCATGAAGACGATATTGGTGAGGCGCCGATTTTCCATGCTGGCCGGCCATTCCCCGATCGCGTCACGCGCAATCAGGATCTGACTGACAATTTCCTGCGCGGTCAGATTGCGGACCAGTTTCTGGGTTCCGGTATGACAGAAGGTGCAGTTCAAAGTGCATCCGACCTGACTGGAAACACAGAGCGCCCCAGATTTGCTTACATCCGGAATGAAGACACTTTCACCCTCAACCCCCGGCTGGAAGCGGACCAGCCATTTCTGTGTGCCATCGACCGAAACCTGATGATCGGCAATGTCTGGTCGGTTGAGATGATATGCGACGGTGAGCTTTTCGCGCAGATCCTTGGCGACATCGGTCATCGCCATGAAATCCTGGCAGCCCATATGATGCGCCCAACGCCGGATTTGCTTGGCCCGCATACCCGCTTTCTTGGGGGCAACACCGAGCGATTCCATTTCAGCCTTAAGCGCAGGCAGCGACATGCCGGCGAGTGATTTCGGCACAGGCGGCAAATCTTTTGTCTGGGTCAGGTCGAGCGCAACTTTCATGCCGCGCCTATATCAGAGGACGACCTTAAATGCACCCGCCCGGCATCAGCCGACGCGGGCGATCTATGGATTGGCCGCTCGACGCCTTAATGTCGGCTCTGCGGGGCCGTTAATTGAATTCCAATCCGCCCGAAAACCGCGGATCATGGCCATACGCATTTGATCCAGCTGTGCCTGCGCCAAACAGGATCCAGAAGAACTGCACCACGGATCCAATCATGCCAATCGGGGGGATGATCCACAAGCCAGCAAACAAAGCCACCAGCCATCCGGACTGACCCATATCGTGAAACCGCCGAACCGTCAGGGTGGTCCAGGGGATGAGCATGCCAATCCAGACGAGGCTGGTGGCGGAAATCAGAAGTGAAGAGACGGCAGATAGATCGCCATGCGCGGTCGAAACGGTGCCATCTTCAAAGACGCGAATTACCATGTAAAGGGCGACCATAGCGGTCAGGTGGATGAGCACCATCCAGCCAAATTCAGACCGCCTCGATCGACCGTAAACGTCGAAATAGCGTGCAAAAAAGGAAGTAAAGGCGGTAATCGGTCCCATGGCAAATCTCTCCTACTGGGTGCAATGCAGTCCCCGTTCAGGAAGATGTGATGCTCTTGGGTGTGTGGCCGTTAAAGGCTCTTATTCTAGGCGGCGACGGTGCTGCGGTGAGCGGTGTCACGTTCAAATGCGCCGCGCATGTCACGCGAAGGTTTGATGGTCGGACTGATGCCTTCGATTTGCTCCGTTGCCGACGCAAACAGAAACCCACCCGGCAGAAGTTGCCGTGAGAGATTTGTCAAAATATCCACTTGTGCCGCCTTGGCGACATCGCTGATCACATTGGCACATAAGATCAAATCGAACGCCCCGAGATCCTGTGCCGGATGAAGCAAATTGTGACGTCGGAATGTGACTCCGTCGCGCAAGTCCTTGCCAATTGTCCAGTCGCCGGAATTCTCGCGCGTGAAATTGGTCATGAGGCGGTGAATTGACAGGCCTTTCTGAACTTCAAAATGGCCATAAGTGCCTTGCGTGGCGCGTTCGATACAAACGGTCGACACATCAGTTCCGACAATTTCAATATCGGCGCTCGCCAGCGGCGATCCGACTTCTTCGCGTAAACGCATCGCCAGAGACCAGGCTTCCTGCCCGGTCGAAACCCCGGCGCACCAGACGCGCAGACGCCCCGTTGTGGACTGTTTCAAACGCTGCATCAGCGCCTGTCCAATAATTTGTTCGAACAGGTCTTTCTCGCGAAAGAAATGGGTGCGCTTGCTGGTCAATGCAGCGGCGATTTCGTGCTCAAAACGTTGGTTCGGGCGGGCTTTGAGGCAATGTACCAAATCGTCCAACGTGGCGAAGCTTTCACGTCTGGATATGTTGCTGAGCCGGGCTTCCATCAAATAGGATTTCGAGGCCGGGATGTGCTGCCCGGTCGTGCGTAATGCCAAATCAGCAAGTTCGTTAAAGGTGCTTTCTTGCATTTTGCTTCGACCCGGGATTCCCGTAAAAGTTTACGATAATCGCTATTTTGTTAATTTTTCGCTTCAGACAAGCCCAACTTCTGCGAATTTGCTTTCGACAATCTCCGCGTCGAATGGCTTCATAATATACTCATTCGCGCCAGCCCGGATGGCTTCGCTGATGTGTTCTGAATCGTTTTCGTTGGTGCAGAATACCACAACAGGCTCTTTTCCGCGATCTTCACGGCGCAGAGCCCGCAAGAAATCAAGTCCATTCATCACCGGCATGTTCCAGTCGAGGAGAATCGCATCTGGCATGTCTTTGCGGCAAATTTCCAAAGCTTCGGCGCCGTGAGCGGCTTCGGAAACGGTAAAGGATAGGTCCTTGACGATGCGCCCAGCAACGGTGCGGACCACTCTGGAATCATCAACAATCAAACAGTGTTTCATAGCCACCCCGTCAGGCAATGCCTTTGGTAAAATCTGTGGTTGAGTATGGGTGAATTATACTTAACAGCTCGTTAGCCCTCCGCCCGCAGGCCGCTGGCCAGGAAGGTGACTTGTTCGTCTTCGGCGGTCGCTGCAATGTCGCCTGACAGGTCATTCGCGACCATTTTGGCAAAAAGCGGTTGGATGGTGCGCGCCGACCAGCCCTCCTCAGGTGTTTCACTGGTCAAGGCGGAATGGGTGAAGTCTGAAAGACGCGCTTTCGGGCCTTTGGCGATGGCGGCAATGCTCAGGCCGTCTGTGTCATTGCGGACCTGCAGGACGACCACGCCGCCGCGCGGAATTGCGGCTGTTGCCATGATCACCAGATTCATCAGCACGCGGGCATGGCCGCAGCTAAAATGGTCCGTTTCTATGTCCCATTCGATGCTCGGCTTATGGCTTTTCATAAAGCCCTCGACGATCGATCTGACTTCATGTCGATCCGCCGCCGTATCGGACAAACCGGCCGACCCGAACGCATAACGCAGCAATTGAATGCGTGCTGCCGCCGATTCTGCACCATTGTGGAGCAAGTTTTCTGCCTGCGCCTTCATTTCGGCATCGCCAGGCTCTTCGAGCAATTCGAGCGCCGAATTTACCGATGCGACGGGAGAAATCAGGTCATGGCAGATGCGCGAAGCAATGAATGCTGCGAGACGGGAAGGTTCGATCATGTGTCAGCCCTAAAAAATCGATTCGGGCTTTTGTAGCCGATTCGTTGCGATTTGACGTGTCTAATCGTTCAGATCTTCAGGACGATCAATGTCGTCATAACCGTCGCGCGAACTCTTGAACAATAAGAAGAATAAGCCGCCCGCCAGAGCCAGACTGACAACGACTCCAAGGCCATAGGCGATCCAGCCATGCAGGGTCATGTTGACGCCGAGCTCAGCCCACATCGATGCAACACCCCAGGCGGTGAGCGCCAAGCCCAGAATGGCGAGGAAAATCAGCAGCAGTGTCGATGTCATGGATCCGACCTAGCTGCCCTGGGCGCAATGTCCATTTAAAATTCGAACCCGTTTCGGATTTGGCAGGGAGACAGACCGCTGGTTGAGCGATCATGACTGAAATGAAACCTGAAAACAGGTCGGAAAACCTTGCCACGCGCGGGAACTGGTTATTAAGTCTTTAACGGCACAATTCTTGAAAGCGTTGCACCAGAAGGCTGTAGAAACAGTGCGCCAACCCAGTTGGCGCCGTGGGAGTAAACCAACGTGTTAAAAACGATGTCTGAAGGTAAGCGCTATTTGATCGCGTCCGGAGCCGTGATTGGACTGGCAGCGGCAGCCATGTTCGTTGTCGGCAGCCAAACACCGGCGCCCGAAGCCCCGGCGCCAGCGCCGGTCGAAGTCGCCAGCTTGGCCTCGATGGCGATTGGACCAGAAGACTTTGGCACTGCGGCGGCGCTGGATGTCCGTCCGACCAAGCTAAAGCGCCGGGAAACCCTCTCAGACGTCATCAAACGACTGGACTTGCCGGGCAATGATGGCCATCGCGCGCTGCTCAGCTTGACCAGCAATGAATTGCTTGATGCTCGCCGCGTGCGTCCGGGTCTCGAGGTCACAGCCCATGTCGCTGGCGACGAGTTGAACGCCCTGAGCATCAATCTGGAAGCGGGCCGGCGGCTGTTGGCGAAACGAACACCGTCTGGCGATTATCAAGCCATGGCGCTCGATTCACGCTTGATTGCACGCCCATTAACTGTGCGCGGCAGCATCCAAACCAGCCTTTATCAGGACGCCCAGGCGCTCGGCGCAGAGGACCAGCAAGTCGTCGATTTTGCGCAGGTCTTTGCTTACGATCTCGATTTCCAGCGTGAAGTGCATCCGGGTGATCAATTCGAAATGGTCTTCAACGTGATGACCGATGAGCGCGGCAATGTTATCCGCCGCGGCGATGTTCTTTACGCCGCCCTGAATGGCAAGGCGGTGAACAAGGCGTTCTATCGTTTCAATACGCCGGATGAGAACATCACCGACTATTTCCAGGCCAATGGCGAAAGCTCGACCAAGTTTCTGATGAAAACGCCGATCAATGGCGCTCGCCTGTCATCCCGATTTGGCAAACGCCGTCACCCGATCAGTGGTTACACCCGTTTGCACAAAGGCACCGATTTCGCTGCGCCCCGGGGCACACCTATCTATGCTGCGGGCAATGGTGTAGTCGAGCGTGCGAGCCGTTATGGCGGCTATGGCCATTATATCCGCATTCGCCATTCCAAAGGCTATAAGACCGCCTATGCGCATCTGTCGCGTTATGCCCGAGGTGTCAAAAGCGGTCGCCGTGTCAAACAGGGTCAGATTATCGGTTATGTCGGTTCAACCGGCGCCTCAACCGGCCCGCACCTGCATTATGAAGTCTACAAGAATGGCAAAGCCGTCGACGCGATGCGCTTGA
Organism: Pseudomonadota bacterium; assembly: GCA_039029475.1. Classification (GTDB taxonomy): domain Bacteria; phylum Pseudomonadota; class Alphaproteobacteria; order Caulobacterales; family Hyphomonadaceae; genus Henriciella. The sequence continues at coordinate 72,853 of JBCCGB010000001.1, forward strand.
AACTGCCCACCGGTCGCAAACTGGCCATGGACCCAGCCGTCTTCGACGTGTTCGAAGTCGAGCGAGACCGCATTGATGCGATCCGACAGGACGATGCAAACTTACCGGAATTCGTGGTTGCGACGGTGGGAGTGCCACCAGCGCCATAATCACGACACTGTCTGAAAAAAAGCCCCCGCTCAATTGATCGAGCGGGGGCTTTTGTCTTCACCGTCTAGTTCAAGGCCGCCGCGCCTTTGGCGAAATCATTTGGCACGCCATTAATGGTCAGGCTGTCCGCCTCGGCATCGACGGCAATTGCTTCGCCATCATGGATGCGACCTTCGAGCAGCAATCGCGCCAGCGGGTCCTGAAGCTCTTTCTGAATGACGCGCTTCAGGGGGCGGGCGCCATAGACCGGATCATAGCCGCGATCGGCAAGCCAGTTACGGGCAGCGTCTGACAAGGTGATCGTCATCTTGCGATCTTTCAGCAAGCCGCCAAGGCGCGCCATCTGAATGTCGACAATATGGTCTATCTCACCGCGGCCAAGGCGTTGGAAGAAGACGGTTTCGTCAATTCGGTTGATGAATTCCGGCCTGAAATGGGCGCGAATGGCGGTTGAGACGGCGTCGCGCTGGGCCGGCGACAACGCGCCTTCATCGCCGCTGGCAATCGCCTCTGCGCCGAGATTCGAAGTCATGATGACCACGGTATTCTTGAAATCAACCGTGCGCCCCTGGCCATCGGTCAGCCGCCCGTCGTCGAGCACCTGGAGCAATGTGTTGAACAGATCAGGATGGGCTTTCTCAACTTCATCGAACAGCACCACCTGATAAGGCCGCCGTCGCACAGCTTCGGTCAGTACGCCGCCTTCATCATACCCGACATATCCGGGCGGTGCGCCGATCAAACGTGCGACCGAATGCTTCTCCTGGAATTCCGACATATCGAGACGCAGAACCGCGCTGTCATCGTCAAACAGGAATTCGGCGAGCGCCTTGGTCAGTTCGGTTTTACCGACGCCGGTCGGACCGACGAACAAGAAAGACCCAATCGGTCGGTTGGGATCTTGCAAGCCCGCCCGTGCGCGGCGCACCGCGTTCGAGACGGCTTGCAGCGCATCTTCCTGTCCGACAACGCGGGCCCGCAGCGCATCTTCCATGCGCAACAGTTTCTCGCGTTCGCCTTCCAGCATCTTGTCGACCGGTATGCCGGTCCACTTGCTGACCACAGCCGCGATATGATCCGGTCGTACGACCTCTGAGACCAGGCCATCATCGGCGCCTGTATCTTCGCCACCTTCGACATCCGAGATTCGCTTTTCGAGATCTGGGATCGCCGAGAATTTGAGCTCGGAGGCTTTTTGTAAATCGCCGACGCGTTGGGCTTCAGCCATTTCAGCATAGGCCCGATCCAACGCCTCTTTTGCCGAGGCGGCACCTTTCAGCTTGTCCTTCTCGGCGGCCCAGGCGGTGGTCAACTCGTCTGACTTGGTTTGAAGCTCGCCAATTTCACCTTCAATCGTTTTCAGGCGATCCTTGGACGCATCATCTTTTTCTTTCTTCAACGCTTCAGCTTCAATCTTGAGCTGCAAGAGTCGACGGTCAATCTCATCCAGTTCTTCCGGCTTGGAATCCACTTGCATGCGCAGGCGCGAAGCCGCTTCATCCATCAGGTCGATGGCTTTATCAGGCAGGAACCGGTCGGTGATATACCGATTGGACAAGGTCGCAGCCGAGACGATGGCGCTGTCACTGACCCGTACGCCGTGATGCGCTTCGTATCGGCCTTTTAAGCCACGCAAGATGGAGATTGTGTCTTCGACGGTCGGCTCATCAATATAGACCGCCATGAACCGGCGCGCCAAAGCGGCGTCGCCTTCGACATATTTGCGATACTCATCCAGCGTTGTCGCGCCGAGACAATGCAACTCACCGCGGGCCAGCGCCGGTTTAATCAGATTGGAGGCGTCCATCGCGCCATCGGTCTTTCCAGCTCCGACCAGCGTATGCATTTCGTCAATGAACAGGACCACCCCGCCTTCCGCCTGCTCGACTTCTTTCAGCACCGCTTTCAAGCGCTCTTCGAACTCACCGCGGAATTTTGCACCGGCGATCAAGGCGCCCATGTCCAATGCCAGAAGACGTTTGTCTTTGAGACTTTCAGGCACATCACCATTAACGATGCGCAGCGCCAGGCCTTCGGCAATGGCCGTCTTTCCGACGCCCGGTTCACCGATCAGGACTGGATTGTTCTTGGTCCGGCGGGACAGGACTTGAATGGCGCGCCGGATTTCCTCGTCGCGGCCGATGACCGGATCAAGCTTCCCCGAACGCGCATCCTTGGTCAGATCGCGGGTGTATTTTTTTAGCGCTTCATAGCCTTCTTCGGCGTTGGCGCTGTCAGCGGTTCGGCCTTGTCGAAGCTGGGTGACGGCGGCCTCTAACTGATTGGCGGTGACACCTGCGTGTGTCAGGGCTTCGGCGGCTTTGGATTTTTTCAAGCCAGCCAGCGCGATCAACATCCGCTCAACCGTGATGAAACTGTCGCCCGCTTTCTTGGCCCCGGCTTCGGCATCGGCAAAGAGTTTCGCTGTCGCCTGATCGAGGCGCAGTCCGCCTTGACCGCCTGAAACTTTCGGAACGGCGCGCAAAGCATCATCCAGCAATTGCACAACCCGCTCGGGCTGGCCGCCGGCGGCGCGAATGAGATTCACGGCAAGCTGGTCGCGATCCTCAAGCATGGCTTTGAGAATATGTTCTGGCAGGAATAGCTGATTGGAATTGGCGAGCGCAGTGGTTTGGGCAGCTTGCAGCACGCTTTGGGCGCGCTCTGTATAGGTATCGAAATTCATTTCGCATCCCCTTTCAAAGGCAGATCTCGGCCGCTGATCGACTCACGCGGCATATGGTTTTCTGGTTGGGTCCCGCTCAGCGGCAACCCGTCTCATCTGCATGTGGGAATGGCAAAACGGGATCGCAAGGGATGACTTGCGACCCCGTTATGGGACGGTGAACCTGTAGCCTATGTCGCGGGGATCAGGCCCGCCTTTTCCGGGTCGCCAACCATCTTGGTCAGCGTCTTGCGGAGCTTGTTAAGCGCCTGATGCTCGATCTGGCGCACTCGCTCCTTGGAAATGCCGAGACGTTTGCCCAGCACCTCTAATGTGACGCTATCATCGGTCAGACGGCGCTCTGATATGATCAGGGTTTCGCGTTCATTCAGAACCTGCAGCGCTTCGGCAATCCACGCCTTTCGCTTGGCATTGTCGCGTTCTTCCATCACCACCTGGTCTGGCGTTGCGCTTTCATCGGGGAGCAGATCTTGCCATTGCGCATCGCCATCGGTGGCCAGCGGGGCGTTCAACGAGCGATCTGAAGCAGACAGGCGTGATGCCATATTTTCGACGTCACGCACGGGCACGCCCAGATGCTCTGACACCCATTTCTTATTCTCTGCCGTCATGACCGCATCGCCGGTATCATCAATCTTGGCACGCAGACGGCGCAGGTTGAAGAAAAGCGATTTTTGCGCTGCCGTGGTGCCGGTGCGAACGATCGACCAGTTGCGCAGCACGTAATCCTGAATTGAAGACCGGATCCACCAGGCAGCATAAGTGGAGAATCGCACTGCGCGAGCGGGGTCAAACCGGGCGGCCGCTTGCATCAGGCCAACATTCCCTTCCTGAACAAGATCGGCGAGCGGTAAGCCATAGTGACGAAACTTCGAGGCCATGGAAATGACCAGACGCATGTATGCGGTGGTCAGTTCATGCAGGGCCCGTTCGTCTTCATGATCCCGCCATCGACGCGCCAGGTTAAGCTCATGCTCGGCTTCGAGCATTGGGGCTTTCATCGCCTTGCGAACAAAGCTGCGATCCGGATTTCCACTGCTCAGGCTCGTGGTCGTCATTTTGCCTCCCATACCCGTTAAGGGTGTGTTCATGACTTTCTACGCGTGGCTTCCAGGGGTGGATCAAAAAAATTCTTGAAAAATTTTTCAGCGCGCTAAAAGCCCAGGGAAAGGCCGCCGAAATCTGCGCACCACGCTCAGCCTGGCCAGCCGAACCGGCCTTATTCTGTTGCAATCCAGATCGGTGACGACCAGGCCATCTCGGTTTGCGTTGCCGGAAACTTATTCGACGGCGCCTGGCCAAGTCGTAAACTGTCATATGTCGACCAGCGGCAGGTCGGCATTTCCACCACGCGGGCATAATAGAAGGCGTTCTGTTCCGGCGAATAGTCTGAATCGACCCAATGCGCTTTGAGTTCGTCGGCCCCGAAATCGGCATCGAACGCGCAATTGCTCAAATTCACTTCCGCCGCGGTTTCGGGGCACCGCTTCGTCGCCGGATCGACCAGGCGACCATCGCTGCAAATCACATCCTGGACAGATTCAAACGTCTCACCATTTTCCGTCCACCCTTTGACGATCTGAACGCGGTCCAACCGGGCGCTCATCGGGTCGCGCATGGCCCAGATCAGAAAGCTCGGATCTCGCGCATCCCGGGCCGGCAGTGTGCTCCCCATTGGAACTCCGGTCTCATACGCATCTGCAAGCAAGCTCACCCGACTGTCGATATCAGGTTCAAATTCAAAACTGCCAAACAGGCGCAAACGGATCCGCGTGCCGCTGGTTGCGTAGACCTCTTTTCGCAGCATGGCGTCAAACAAGGCGGCTCGCGTGTTCTCCGGCGCCCAGATCGCTGCAAGTCCGCCTGGATTGGTTGGAAGCACGCGGTTTTCACCGCCAGGCCCAGGGCCGGTGCGAACTCTGGCTGTCGCGCCGAACAGACCTGTGGCCCCGCGCCAGTCCCATTCTTCTGTGTCGCCCGGATTTGAATTGTGCGTGTCCGTGGCGCCGATCATGCCAAAAGCCAGCGGGTTGAAACCAAGCTCAGCGTCCAGCTCCAGACCGCGCTTGAGACCGTCGCGCGCCATCGATGTCGGATGAATGCAATTTGTCACCTGACCCCGTTCGCAGCGCGGCAAGAATTGCTCAAAGCCGCACTCTTCGTCCGTCGTCGCGAGACCCAATGCGCATTCGGAATTGCCTTTCACCTGAAACATCTCAACCAGGGGCTCATAGGTTTCGCGCAAGCGCCAATCAGGAGCGGTATAGATGTCGCCGTCAATGGTCTGATTGGCAAAGGCCAGTCCCCAGGTCTTATTCGGATTGTGCGGAATGGTCAGAAACGCGCACGACCCGGAACACGACTCTGCCAATTGCTGCCAAAGATCGATTTCGGTCAGCGCATCATAAGCGGAGACGGCGCGTCTCGGGACATCGCTGCTGCGAAAAATCACGTTGCGATGGATCTTCCCACGATCCGGCAAAGGCGGCGAATATTCGTACGCGGCAAAGGTTGTGAACCGGCCAGGCTCATTGTGCATTTCTGCAGCTGCGACGACATCTGCCCAGGTTTCCTGCGCATACACCGCCGCTTGTTCCGCATCATCGACAAGATCCTCAGTCACCGGGCGCGGCGGGCGTTCCACACCGGAGGCGCGCAAGCGCAGAAACAGGGCCGCGCTGGGGCGCTCCAATTGTTCGCATAAGGCTTTCAGGGATGACCCGTTCGATGGATCGGCGCATTGGCGCTGGAGCCCAAACCCTTCAGCGTGATCGGTGACGGCGGCAAAGTCGAGCGGCACGGAAAGCTGCATCCGCTCGCCGACTTGCGACTCGATCGCTTCACCTTTGGCAAACTGATAGGCGGCGTCTGGCGTGCGACGATTGCCGAAAATATAGGCGTCGAAGGACAAGTTGGAATGCACATGCAAGTCGCCGAAATAGACATTTTTCAGCGGATTGGCCGCAGGAAAATCTGCGGCCTGAACGGCCGGGAATGAGAATGCAGTCTCATCTTCAGCACTCGCGGCGGCACGCAGCTGCTCGATTTGCGCGTCTCCGACAATCGGCGCCGACAATCGGGATTGTACAAAAAAGTAGATTACGACCGCCGCGATCAGGACAAACACCGCCGCAAGATGGTACCAGCGCATGTGCACCTCCCCGTTTTGCCGGAGATGCTAGCCAGCCTGGGCATTGCCGTCCAGCAGCGCGATAATCCTTTCGCCGATGCCGCCGGCCCGATCTTTCGGCGACGACGGATTTCCCGGTGGTTCAGTCTGTCACAGATTCGTGCCTTGCGTTCGCTCGCGCACTGCGCCATATGCGCGGTGGGCCAGCCTTCCCCAACGAGGGCCAGCCTATCTGTAAGGATAGGAGTACAAACAGATGACTGACGTCGCCAAGCCGGACGTGCGCCCTGCATGCCCGCACTTTTCTTCAGGACCCACGGCGAAACGCCCGGGTTTCTCTCTCGAAAAACTGGAAACCGCAGCGCTTGGACGCTCGCACCGCTCTGCCACCGCGAAAGCGAAGCTGAAACAGGCGATTGAGCGGACCAAGGATATTCTCGATCTGCCAGACGATTATCGCGTTGCGATCGTTCCGGCGTCCGATACCGGCGCGGTGGAAATGTGCATGTGGTCCATGCTCGGCCATCGTGCTGTTGATGTGTTTGCCTGGGAAAGTTTCGGCAAGGATTGGGTCACAGATGCTGTGAATGAGCTGAAGCTCGATGATTGCAACATCCATGTCGGCGATTATGGCGTCCTGCCGCCCTTCGAGGAGGCGCGCGACGATGCGGATATCATCTTCACCTGGAACGGAACGACGTCAGGTGTGCGCGTGCCGAATGCCGACTGGATCAAGCCAAACCCAGACCGCGTCGTGATTTGCGATGCGACCTCTGCTGTGTTTGCGCAGGATATGGAGTGGGAAAAGCTCGATGTCGTGACCTATAGCTGGCAAAAAGTGCTGGGCGGTGAAGCCGCTCATGGCATGCTTATCCTGTCACCAAATGCGGTGAGACGCCTGGAGAGCTACAAACCGGACCGTCCCTTGCCCAAGATTTTTCGCATGACCAAAGGCGGCAAGTTGAATGAGGCCTTGTTTGAAGGCAGCACCATCAACACGCCGTCCCTGTTGTGCACCGAAGATTATCTTCAGGCGCTGGATTGGGCCGAGGAATGCGGCGGATATCAGGGCCTGAAAGCACGTTCGGACCGATCTCTGGAAGTTCTCACCGACTGGGTTTCGAAGACCGATTGGATTGAGTTCCTGTGTGCCGCCGATGATGTGCGCTCGAATTCCGGCGTGACCTTCTCGATTGTCCACTCAACTTTCCAGAAACTGGACGAAGCCGGACAGCGGGCATTCATCAAGCGGATGATGTCGCGATTGGAAGACGAAGATGCTTGTTTCGACGCCAATGGTTATGCCAAGGCGCCCCCCGGGCTACGCATCTGGTGCGGTGCGACCGTAGAGCCAAGTGATGTCGCCAAACTGACGCCATGGCTCGACTGGACTTTCGCACAAGAACTCGCGGCGCTTTAAGCGCGCGGGTCCTGCCCATGTCTTTGATACTCCGACCTGCCACACAAGCGGACGTGCCTCATCTTGAGCGTTGGGACCACGAGCCGCACGTGATCGCCGCGACAAGCGACGACCCGAACGCCGAAACAGCGTTCGAGGATGCTGAGTGGGTAGAAGAGATTTGCAATGATGATCCAGCGAGTGCCTATTTTATCGCTGAGATTGAGGGTCGTCCAATTGGCGCCATGCAGGTGATTGATCCAGCTTTGGAGCAAACTCATTATTGGGGGCGCGATTGTCCGCCAAATCTCCGCGCCATGGACATCTGGATCGGCGAGAAAGACTGTCTCGGCAAAGGCTATGGTCGGCAAATGATGACAATTGCCATCAATCGCGCCTTCTCGAATCCCAATGTCGAAGCGATCATTATCGATCCTCTGAATTCCAACACGGACGCCCATCGCTTTTATCAGCGCCTGGGCTTTCGTCCCCTCGAACGTCGTCTGTTTGAAGACGATGATTGCCTTGTTCACAGATTAGATCGCGCCGATTGGCGCCTTGGAGATACAGATGCCTAAAGTTCTGATTGCAGATAAACTCGCCCCAGCTGCCGTGGAAATCTTCCACAATCGGGGTCTCGAAACCGAAACCGCTATTGGCCTCAGCAAGGATGAGCTGATTGCGAAAATTCCCGAATTTGACGGCTTGGTCGTGCGCTCGGCCTGTAAGCCGGACGCGGATGTGATTGCGGCCGCAGACAATTTGAAAGTGATCGGGCGCGCCGGGATTGGGGTCGACAATATCGACATCAAGGCGGCCACCGGCAAAGGCGTTGTGGTCATGAACACGCCGTTTGGAAACGCGGTCACGACCGCCGAACATGCGATCGCCATGATGTTTGCCGCGGCGCGTCAGATCCCGGCGGCAAATTCCGGAACGCAAGCCGGCGACTGGCCGAAGAAAGCCTTCATGGGAACCGAGTTGTCCTACAAGACGCTTGGCATGATCGGATGCGGAAATATTGGCGCGCGCGTGGCTGAGCGGGCCAAAGGTCTGCAAATGAAAGTGCTGGCCTATGATCCCTTCCTGACCGAAGAACGTGCGCTTGAGCTGGGTGTTGAGAAGGCGGCCGATCTCGACGCGATGCTGTCGCGGGCGGACGTCATTACTTTACACACGCCTTTGACCGAGCAGACACGAAACATCTTGTCTGCTGACGCGTTGGCCAAGACCAAGACAGGCGTCATCCTGGTAAATTGTGCGCGCGGTGGTCTCGTCGATGAAGCCGCCGTTGCCGAAGGGTTGAAGTCTGGCGACATTGCGGCGGCTGCGTTTGATGTGTTCGCTGAAGAACCGGCCAAGGACAATGTCCTGTTCGGTGCACCGAATTTTATCGCGACGCCGCATCTCGGCGCCGCGACGGCCGAGGCGCAGGAGAATGTGGCGCTACAAGTCGCTGAACAGATGAGCGACTATCTGCTCACCGGCGCGGTCACAAATGCGCTGAACATGCCATCGATTTCTGCTGACGAGGCCCCGCGGATAAAACCCTTTGCCGCATTGGCGGAAAATCTCGGCCTGTTTGCCGGTCAGATCAGTGATTATGGCTTCGAAGAAGTCGTGATTGAATATGAAGGTGAAGTTGCGGACCTCAATCGCAAACCGTTGACAGCGGCTGCCCTTGCCGGGCTCCTTCGCGCGTCGCGCGGCGATGTAAACATGGTGTCAGCGCCTGCCATTTTACAGGAAAGTGGGGTCAAACTGGCTGAGACCAAAACCGAAGACAGCCCGGTCTATGACAGTCTCATCCGAATCAAGGTCCTGACCAAACGCACCGAAAATGATCCAGAGCCGGGTTGGCGCTCGCTCGCCGGGACCTTGATTGCCGGTCAACCGCGCATTGTCGAGGTCAAAGGCATGGCGTTGGAAGGCGATTTCAATGACACGGTTTTGTATGTGAACAATCTCGATAAGCCCGGCTTTATCGGCTCACTCGGGGCCCTGCTTGGCAAGGAAGAGATCAATATTGCAACCTTCCATCTCGGACGGACCGATGCGGGCGGCGAAGCGATCGCGCTGATTGGTATTGATAGCCAGCCCTCCACGGATCTGGTCAAACAGCTCAAATCCTTACCCCATGTTCGGTATGCAAAAGTCCTGAACTTCTAAGGATTATTCCGTATAGTTCCGGAGCATGCTTCAGCGCATGCTCCGGGCGTTTTGATGAGGCGGTTGCCGCATGACCTATCGCGTTCGCAGCGCCGAAGAGAGACGCGCTGAAATCCAGGCGCAAGCGGCAACGCTTGGCATTGATGAGGGGTTTGTCTCAAGCCTGGTCGAAACATTCTACCAGCGCGTTCTGGCCCATCCCAGACTTGGTCCGATCTTCAACGGCGCGGTTGAGGATTGGAACGAGCATTTGCCGAAGATGAAGGATTTCTGGTCGTCTGTGGCACTGAATTCGGGACGTTATTCCGGTAAACCTGTGCCCGTGCACCAAGCGCTGCAGGGCGTGACTGAAGAAGATTTTGCGATCTGGCTCGGCCTGTTTGAACAAACAGTGCAAGACCTGTCGGCGAATGCTGAGACGGTTTCATATTTCATGCAGCGCGCGCAGCGCATTGCCCAAAGTCTGAAACTGGCGATGTTTGGCCTGCCAAGTCTGGGCGCCGGATTGTCCACCTAAAAAGTTTAACTGGACTCTTTACGCGAGTCGCAAATCGGATTCTGATTCGCTTATCAAACGAAATTGAGGTGAGCGAAATGGCAATGACACAACGGCAGGCTTTAGACCTTTGGCGGTGTGCGTTGACGGCCTATGTGCGCAGCGATGAGTCGGATATGACAGCGCGTCAGCAAGCGGTTCTGATGACGGTCGCGCTGACACCTGGCCCGCACACAGTGCGCGGGCTTTCCAATCATCTCAATATTGCCAAGCCCGCTGTGACCCGGGCCTTGGATGTCCTGGAGCGCAATCTGTTCATCAAGCGCATTCCGGATGAGAACGATTTGCGCAGCGTCCATATTGAACGCACCACGCAGGGCATGGACTGGTTGCGCGCGTTTGGTGGACGCATTCAGGCGGCAGAAGCCGGCGATATAGACGGCGACACTCCCAACCTTGGCCGCGCGGTCGCCTAAACAATTCCTTGGTTTTCAGTCTATATCTGTGATCGCGAACTGAGCGAGGTAACAGATGCTGCCCTTTGATGATAAACGATTGCGCTTGCCAGAAGGCGGCGACCGGACGTTGATGCAGGTCAGTGCGGGGGTCACGGCGTTACGTGCGGAACCACACGATGATGCCGTGCAGGTCAGCCAGGCTTTGTTCGGGGAAATCGTCACCTTGCATCATGAAATGGGGGCATTTGGCTTGGTCCAGTGTCAGCATGATGGCTATGTCGGCTGGGCGCTGATGGACGCGCTGTCTGCACCCGCGCTTGAAGCCACACATCGTGTGACCGTGGCGCGATTGCATACTTATGCGGAACCGAAGATTACGGCTGCGCCCCATTTTGTGCTGGGGGCTGGGGCACGATTGCGCGCAACTGGTGAGCGCGAAGGGCGGTATCTTCGATTTGAACGGGCCGGCTGGATTGTTGATCATCTGGTTTCACCGATCGATGTGATCGAAACTGACCCTGCCAGCGTTGCTGAGCGGTTTCTCGGCACGCCTTATCTCTGGGGCGGTCGCGATGCCCTCGGTATTGATTGTTCAGGCCTGTTGCAAATCGCTTTTGATGCTTGTGGGATCTCGGTCCCGCGCGACAGTGACATGCAACGGGCATGGTTCGGTGAGACCATTTCAGACTGGCAAATGCCGGGGACACTGCAGCGCAATGACCTGATTTCCTGGAAGGGACATTGCGGCATCATGCTCGACACCGATACGCTGCTACACGCCAATGGCACATTCATGCGGACCATTCAGGAGCCTCTATTGCCCGCGATTGCGCGGATCGCAACGGAATACGGCGAGCCTTTTGGGGCTCGCCGTATCGATCTGGATGGGTTGCGCGGTGTGAAGCCGGCCTGGCTTATGGCTGTTCCGGCGTAACTTCTTCAACGACGTCTTCGACAGTGTCAGATGCGTCTTCCACGGTGTCTGTCACAGTCTCGACCACGTCGGACACCTGGTCGCCAGCATCGCTTGCGGCTTCGGTCACGGTTTCCACAACGTCTTCAGCAGCGACGGTCGCGTCAGCAATCGCGTCCGTACCGGCATTGGCGGCCTCTTCAATGGCTTGATCAGCCGCCGCTTCGGCAGCAATTGCGGCGTCTTCCGCCGGGCTGGCTTCGCCGCCATCAATGACTGTTTCGTCCGTTTCCGCGAGATCGCCTGCCGCTTCTTCAGCATCGCCTTCCGCGGTAACTTCCGGCAGCGGTTCAGGCTGCGCAGGGGCATCCGGGCTGTAAGAGGCAAGGTAAGCCAAGACGCTGGCGCGTTCGTCATCGCGCTTCAGACCGGCAAAAGCCATGCTGGTGCCGCGGGCATAGCTGCCAGGGTTTTCCAACCAGGCATCCATATTTTCCCAGCTCCAATCGCCTTCCGTATTGCCGAGTGCGCCGGAATAAGCGAAATCGCCATGGCTCTGTTTGGCTGCGCCGAGGGTCGCGTAGAGGTTCGGGCCAGTGCCGTCTGAGCCACCTTGTTCCAAAGTGTGGCAGGACGCACATTTGGCTTTGAAGCTGCGCTCACCCCGTGCGAGATCGGCCCCAAGCAGGAGTGCGCCGAGGTCGTAAATTTCTTCAGGCACGATGCTGCCACCGCCGGTTTCGGCAATGTTGACGCGATATCCCTTAAAGTTCGATTCAGCCCACTTATTCAGTGATTCGTATTCGTGATGGGCGTGATGCCCGCCGCCAAACACGATGGTCGAGACTTCTTTCAGGCCCATGATGACCAGGGCGACAGCCAAAAGTGCCCCGAAAATCTTATTCAGTCCGAGTTCGCCCATAGGTGATCCCTCAATTTCCAACTCTTGCGCGCGCCTTCTGACACGCTATGCGTTCGCGATCAATATATACAGATGTGGCAGATCGCGCGTTAAGCTTATCAGCGGCGAAAGCGCGCAGGTCTGATAACCAGATCTTCAACCCCAGCGGATTGATCAATACGGATGATTCGGCAAGATTGGAGGCCATGAATGGCGCAAGGTAAGATTGCTTATCAGGGCGAACGCGGCGCGAATTCGCATATTGCATGCAATGACGTCTATCCGGATTTTGAGCCAATGGCGTGTCGGACATTTGAAGACGTCGTCGCGTCTGTCGAATCCGGTGAGGCACAATTGGCTATGATCCCGGTCGAGAATACGATTGCCGGTCGGGTCGGCGACATCCATCACCTATTGCCAGCCACCAGCTTGCACATGATTGGCGAGCATCTGATGCGAATCCGGTTTCAATTGATGGCCTTGCCGGGAACAAAACTGGAGCAGGTTGAACGGGCCTATAGCCATGTCATGGCGCTGGGTCAGTGCCGTCATTTCTTGCGCAAGCATGGTATCCAGGCCCAGACGGCTGCGGACACAGCAGGCGCTGCGCGTCAGGTTGCCGAACGCGGCGATGCCGCCGCTGCGGCAATCGCACCGAGCTTGGCGGCACAAGAATATGGGCTCGAAATTCTGGCCAATGATATTGAAGATGCGGCGCACAATACGACGCGATTTGTGATCATGGCCCCAGAACCGCTCGATCTCGGGCCAGAGGATGGCCCGACCATGACGGCCTTCCTGTTCCAGGTGCGCAACATACCATCGGCCCTATACAAAGCGCTTGGCGGGTTCGCCACCAATGGTGTGAACATGACAAAGCTGGAAAGCTACCAGCTCGAAGGGTCATTCAGCGCAACACAATTCTATGCCGAGATCCAAGGTCATCCAAATGACCGTTCGGTGCAATTAGCGCTCGAGGAGCTTGGCTTCTTTTCCAATTCGCTGAAAATTCTTGGCGTCTATCCGCGCAACCCGGCACGTGACGGGTTGCAAGCCGGCTAAGTCTGTTCGCCCTCTCCCAGGGTGACCCTTGCCTTAAGGTCAGGTTCCGCCATCCTATCGTTAAAACAATAAAACGACGGAGGAGAACCAGCCATGGCGGGCAAGCATGTCATTATCATCGGCGCAGGCCTCGGCGGCCTCTGCGCAGCGATCAAGCTGCAAGAAGCCGGACACAGTTTCACAATCGTTGAGAAAATGGACCGCCTTGGCGGCACCTGGGCGCAGAACACGTATCCCGGCGTCGCCTGCGATGTGCCGGTTGCCCTGTACCAGTTCAGCTTTGCGCAAAGCGTGAACTGGACCCGGGCCTATCCGCAAGGCGGCGAGATTCAGGCCTATGCGGAAGAGATCACCGATCGCTATCAATTGCGTCCAAACGTCAAACTGGATGATGAGGCGACCAGCGCGGTCTGGGACGAAGCGGCAAAACGCTGGACCGTGACCACGGCCAGTGGCGCCTCCTATACCGGTGATGCCGTAATTGGGGCGCTCGGCCAACTCAATCGCCCAAACTGGCCAGCGATCGCCGGAAAGGATGACTTCGAGGGTGCGATTACGCATTCGGCGAACTGGGATCACTCGATTGAGATGAAAGGCAAGCGTGTCGGCATAATTGGCTGCGCCGCGAGCGCCGTTCAGATCATTCCTGAACTGGCTGAACAAGTCGGCGAATTGATCGTGTTTCAGCGCAGCCCCAATTGGGTGATACCGCGCCGCGACATTGCGATGAGCGCAGAAGAAGGCGCCTTGCTCGGCACCGACCCTGAACTCGCGATGAAAATTGGCGCGATGAACCGCCAGATCATCTATGAGCAAGCTGACACATTTTTCTGGCAAGCCTTCAAATGGACGCCGGAAGGCCGGTCCGCATATCACCGAATTGCGATGAATCAGCTGGAAAGCCAGGTGCCTGACACGGACCTGCGCGCCAAACTGACCCCGGATTATCCGATTGGCTGTCGGCGCATCTTGATCTCGGACGATTATTTCCCGGCTTTGATGAAAGACAATGTGACACTCGAAACCGATGGCATCGCGACCATAGATTCGACGGGCATCCAAACGGCAGGCGGGACACACCATGATCTCGACGTGATCGCCTATGCCACAGGTTTTGAGACCACGGGCTGGCGTTGGTCCGTCGATGTACAGGGTCGCAATGGTCAGCATCTGAACGAGGTCTGGAAGGATTATCCAGAAGCCTATCTTGGCATCACTGTGTCAGACTTTCCCAACCTGTTTGTCCTGTATGGTCCGAACACCAATCTCGGCCACAATGCGATCACCTTCATGCTGGAACGTCAGGTTGAGTATGCGGTGAAGGCGCTGGATGGCCTTGGCGACGCCGGCAAAGCTGCGATGGTGCCGACGCGCGACGCGCAGGACCGGTTCAATGCCCAGGTGCAGGCCGACCTCGACAAGACCGTCTGGGCCGACCCGGCATGCAATAGCTGGTACAAGAATGAGCATGGCAAGATCACGCAGAACTGGTCGTCACACACGCGCGATTACGCGGCGGCGGTCGCTGAGGTGAAGCTTGAGGATTATGAGCTGATTTAGCGGGCTGCTGAATTGAGCAATTAATCCACCGCACTCATAAAAGTCGGCAGCCAATCCTCATGAGCGTTGCGGAGACGGGAGAGGGGTATTTCGAGTGCGTTTCGAAACTCCTCTTCTTTAATCCGAATACTTGCGCGATCGTCTTTCGAAAATGCTCCAAGTGGATCCGTGCCGTAAGAACCATCTCCGGTGATGCGGATACCTTTACTTTTGGCGGCCTCCACGATGCGTGCCATGTTCGAAGGCGGACAGCTGATAATGATACGTCCCTGGGTTTCGCCGAACAGTATTTGTGCCCACCGCGCAGAGAACTTACCATTATTATCGTCATTGGCGGGGTCATCGAGGTTTAGCTCGACCCCAACCCCACTCGCCAGCGCCAGTTCTGCCGCTGCACACGCGATTCCACCATCGCTGACATCATGTACGGCATTGACCAATCCCTGCTCGACCAATTCGCGCACGAAATCCGCATTACGCTGTTCAGTTGCCAGATCCACGTCAGGCGGTGGTCCGGCCTGGTCGCCGTCCAGGCCCAAAATCTCACGCGCATAAAGCGATGCGCCCATATGCCCTTGGGTCTCACCGATCAGGACCAGCACATCTCCGTCTTGTGCCCCTTTTAGGGTCGCAATCTTGGTCACATCCTCGATCAGTCCGACGCCGCCGACGACCGGTGTTGGCGGGATCGCGATCCCGTCGGTCTCATTGTACAGGCTGACATTGCCGGATACGACCGGGAAATCGAGCGCGCCGCAGGCTTCGGCCATGCCTTCAATCGCCTTGACGATATAGCCCATCGTCTCTGGCTTTTCGGGATTGCCAAAATTCAGATTGTCGGTGATCGCGATCGGCTTGGCGCCAACTGCGGAGAGATTGCGATAGGCTTCCGCCACCGCCTGTTTGCCGCCTTCGTAAGGATCAGCGGCGACATAGCGCGGCGTACAATCGGAAGTGATGGCGAGCGCCTTACTCGTCCCGTGAATGCGGACGATGGCGGCATTGCCCTGGCTTTGCGAACTGTCGACCGTATCGCCCATGACATGGCGATCATATTGTTCCCAGATCCAGCGTTTCGACGCCATATCCGGACAGGACATAAGCTTCAGAAGCACCTCACCATAATCTTCAGGTTCAGGATATTGGCTGATATCGAGCGCGGCCCGCTTCGGTGGTTCAACCCAGGGCCGGTCATAATTCGGCGCGTCTTCGGCCAGCGGCGCAACCGGAATATCGCACACGGTTTCGCCAAACTGCTTCAGAACCATGCGACCACTCTCCGTGGTCATGCCGATCACTTCCGCGTCCAGGTCGTATTTGTCGAAAATCTTCTTCGCCAGTTCGATCTTGTCGGGATAGAGCACCATGAGCATGCGCTCCTGGCTTTCGGACAACATGATTTCATAGGCGCTCATGCCGGTCTCGCGTTGCGGGACCTTGTCGAGATCCATTTCAACGCCAATGCCTTCGCCATGCTCGCCGCCGCTATCCGCCATCTCGACTGAAGATGAGGTGAGACCAGCGGCGCCCATGTCCTGGATCGCCTGGATCGCATCAGTCGCCATCAATTCGAGGCAGGCTTCGATGAGCAGCTTCTCTGTGAACGGGTCGCCAACCTGGACGGTCGGGCGATTGTCCTCATCGCCTTCAGAGAATTCAGCGGACGCCATGGTCGCGCCATGAATGCCATCGCGTCCGGTCTTCGAGCCAACATAGAAAATCGGATTGCCGGGTGTCGCGCCGCGAGCATAGAAAATCTTGTCCTGATCAGCGAGACCGACGGCCATCGCGTTGACCAGAATGTTGCCATTATAGCCCTCGTGAAACTCGGTTTCGCCGGCCACGGTCGGCACGCCGACACAATTGCCATAACCGCCAATCCCGGCGACGACGCCGGCGACCAGGCTGCGGGTCTTGGGGTGGCTGGGATCGCCAAAGCGCAGCGCATTGACCAGCGCGATCGGGCGCGCCCCCATGGTGAAGACATCGCGGAGGATGCCGCCCACGCCGGTCGCCGCGCCTTGATAAGGCTCGATGTAAGACGGGTGGTTATGGCTCTCCATTTTAAAGATCGCCGCCTGGCCATCGCCAATATCGATGACGCCAGCATTCTCGCCGGGGCCCTGGATGACATGCTTGTTCTTGGTTGGGAACTTGGACAGGTGGCGGCGCGAGGATTTGTAAGAGCAATGCTCTGACCACATCACCGAATAGATGCCGAGCTCGACCAGGTTGGGTTTGCGCCCGAGCCGGGTGATCAGGCGATCCCACTCTTCAGCATTGATCCCATGCTCAGCAGCGGACGTGTCGTCCTGTACAGTCTGCATCGCGGCGACAATTGCGGATGTGTCAGTCATGCGCGCGCTTTAGCGCTTGTCTCAGGGATTCGCTAGAGCGTTTCTGCGCCGGATCAGCGCGCACCGAGATAAGTGAAGCCGCGCAGGACATATTCGAGCGGCCCGCGCTTGAACATTGTGCGCCAGAGACTGGCGAAAGCGATGGTAAAAATCGCAACTGCCGCGGCGATGGCAATCGCACCGCCAGCGCCGATTTGCTCGAAATAGCCCAACCCATAGGCGTTGAAGATCAAGGACAGGAGCAGCCCCTGCATGAGATAAGCGGTCAAAGAGGATGTCCCCCCGCGCGCGAAGAACGTCTTGATCGGCCCACTCGGCGCATCGGCCCATTTTGCGATCACACCCAAATAGCCTGCGGTCGAAAATGGGCTGCCAATAATGATCAATGCCATGCCGAGCATCATGACGGGGTCCATGGACCCGCTCGCTTGGAGGGCAAACCAGGCGCCAAGTGCGCTGATGGCCAAGCCGATGGGCAGGAAGATGTGTCGGCAGCGTTTCCAGAATGGCGCGGAGGGATTGGAGATGGTCCCTCGTTTAACTGCAGACAGGCCGAACAAAAAGAATGAGAACACTCCAACGCCTTGCATGAACATGCCGAACGTAATCACCTGGCTCCAATCCGCGAAACGCTGGCTGATCGAGTCCACCAAGCTTCCAGTCCGAAACGCTTCTGCGGCGGCGTCCGCATTTTCCGTCATCGTCGCGATTTCAGCACTGAAGGCCTCGGCGTCAAAGGTCGCGCCCGCCCACATGGCCAGCGCTCCCAAGCAGACGATGAGGATTTGTAAGCCGTAAACCGAGAGTGCCCAACCGGAGAGAAGGCGCGGGCTCGACTTGCGAAACAGGAACAACAACGATCCGAGGATGGCGTACATGACCAGAATGTCGCCCTGAAACAAGAACGCGATATTGAGCAGGCCGAAAAAAAGCAGACCCAAAATGCGCCGCCAGTAGCGCCCCGCAAACCCGACACCCTTCTGTTCGGCTGACCGCATTTGATAGGCAAACCCAACGCCAAACATGAAAGAGAATAAGGTGTAGGACTTGGACATGAAGAGGGCAGCGACAATGAAGAAAAGCGTTTGATCAATGCCGGTCGCTAAGCCAGCCTCGCCATAGCCCGTCATCATCGGCCAGGACATGACACCGACATTGACCAAAGCGATCCCAAATAGCGCCCAAGCCCTTGCCAGGTCAGGGAAGACTTCCCGCCCCGCCTCTTGTGTTTCTTGTAAATAGCTCATGCCCTCATCCTCCCAGATCTGGGCAGCTTAGCGTCAATCCAAGGAATTGAAAATCGCCGCGTTTATGCGGCCGAGAGCAAGCTCTCAAACACGCCAATGCCATCGGTGCCGCCTTCATGGCCACCAATCGCCCGTTCCGGGTGAGGCATCATCCCCATGACGCGTCCATTCTCACTGATCACGCCGGCAATATCACGGGCCGAGCCATTGGGATTGCCAACATAGCGAAACGCCACCCGGCCATCGCCTTCGATCCGGTTCAGCGTCGCGTCGTCAGCAACATAATTGCCGTCATGATGCGCCACCGGAATGACGACGTTACGATCGCGCGAATAAGCGCTTGTGAACGCGCTGTTCGCGCTTTCGACTTTCAAGGGTTGCGGTTTGCAGACAAAATCGAGGCTCATATTCCGCATCAAGGCGCCCGGCAGGAGGCCGGTTTCGCAAAGAATCTGAAAGCCATTGCACACACCCAGAATGTACCCACCGCGTTCGGCATGCGCATGCAATTGCGAAATCACGGGGCTGTTCGCCGCCATCGCCCCGCAGCGCAGATAATCGCCGTACGAGAAGCCACCCGGCACCATGACCAGGTCGGTGTCCGCTGGAATGGTCCCATCCTTGTGCCAGACCATGGCCGGGTCGTGGCCCGTCGCCTGGCGCAAAGCGACTTCAGCGTCGCGGTCACAATTCGATCCGGGGAAGACAATGACGGCGGTTTTCATGGCCACTCCTGAAGCTTTGGCCCGCCTTTAGCAGGGAGTCGGGGCAAAAGGGAATATCCGAATATGGCATTTCTCGATTGACGATCGGCCGATGCGCGGTCACACGAGCGCCCATGGCAGATGAACATCAGTATCGCGGCAATGCGCCGGTGCGCCTGAATAAGTGGATGGCAGAGCTGGGTCTTTGCTCGCGACGCGAAGCCGAAGCCCTGATTGAGGGCGGCGGTGTGTTTGTCGATGGCGAACGCATTGAGCGACCGGGCCATAAAATCGAGCCTGGCCAGACGCTGACACTGGCGGAAAATGCCCAGCGCGCCATTGCCAGCAAATTCACCGCCCTGCTCAACAAGCCGGTGGATTATGTCTCGGCGCAACCCGAGGACAATCAAATTCCAGCGGTTCGCTTGCTCAAGACCAGCAATGCGACAGATGGATCTCGTGGGCCTGCGAAACATGCCAGTCTGGCCCCGCTCGGGCGGCTCGATCAGGACTCGCACGGTCTGCTTTTACTGTCAGATGATGGTGTTCTGGCGAAAGCAATTATCGGGCCACAACACAGTCTGGAAAAAGAGTATCTGGTCGAAGTGTCAGGCGAGATCACCAATGGCCGCCTGACCCTGTTGCGGAATGGGTTGAGTCTTGATGATCGACGCTTGAAGCCGGCAAAGGTGACGCGTGAAGACGGACAGGTCTTGCGCTTCATCCTGAAAGAGGGGCGCAAGCGTCAAATTCGCCGAATGTGTGACCTGGTCGGACTGCGTGTGGTCGACTTGCAGCGCATTCGGATCGGGCCGCTTGAACTCGGTGATGTGCCGCTTGGCAAATGGCGGACATTGAAAGCAAAAGAGCGTGCGGCGCTGATTGCGGCGTCTTTGCCTCCGCGGACCAAACGGGTGACCGATGAATCCGGAAAGCCGATCCGCAAGGGTCCCAGTTTTGTCGGACGTGGCGGCGCAAAACCCAATCGCGACAAGTCGCGCGAAATCGAACTTAAACGAGCGCGATCGGGCAAACCTAAACGGGATTAGGTGCCAGCCTCGGGCACCCCTTCGACATAACCGGCGGTCGCATCTTCATCGCCAGGGACAAAATTACTGCCGCCGACGGAATAGTCAGGGGCGTTACCGACGCGTTCGGTCCAAGGCGCGCGCGGCGCCGGAATTCGCTGGACAGGCTCGATATTTGGCGTTGCAGCAGCTTTCTGTGGGGTCGGTGTCTGACTTTCGCGTTTGAGCACAGCATTATAGTCAGCGGCGACAGGCTGCGCTGGTGCGGCGCGCCGGGACGGGTCTTTGAACACGGTCCGGGAATTGGCTGGCGCGGACGCCCGCTTGGGCGCGCGATAAAGTGGATGTGGTTCTGCTGGTGCAGGCTGTTTGACATAGTTCGGTGCTGAGCCCTGTGCAGGTCCCCGCAACACTTCTACGGTTTGGCTTGGTGCGCGGGTGACCGGCGCGGTGGGCGCTTGCACAGTTTGTGTCATCGGGGCCGCGGCAGCGGGGGCTGCTGGCACCATGATCACGTCCGGCGCGGTGGCCGTCGGTGCGGCTGGAGGGCGCATGACCGCAGAAATACGGGTTTTTGGGCCGCCCATAAGTTCAGGCTCACGTACAGGCGGTGGATCGCCAAAGACGCGTGGCACAGGGGAGGGGCGCAATTGATCCAGCGGCACCGCGGCGGGTTGCCGGCTCGCCGGGACAGATGTTCGATAGCGCATATCAGCGTGCCGGTTTGGATCCATTTGCCAATATTCCGAGATCCCCGAGGCAGCCCCTGGACGATGACTCGCTGCACCAGGTGCTGTTTTCAATTCACAGCGCGGTCCGATTTGAAACGTGGCAGGCGTGAGAGACCAGGCCGCACAATTTCCGTCACCGCGGCACATCTGGGCGCAGACTTCGATACTGGTGCCGCGCACGGATCGATAAATTTCGCCAAAACGATACGTGTCGGCCTCATAGGTGATTTTCACCTCTGACGCCTCAGGTTGAGGCTTTTCAGCGAGGGCAGGGGCGGTGAAGACCAGAGCCGCTATCAAGACTGGCAAGACACGCATGGTGGACCACTTTCATCGTCGAACAATCTGAATGATTATGCCATGCCGCGCCTTAATAAGACGTGAGCGCAGGGCGCGAAACTGGAATCACTTCGCCAGGGCGATATCGCGGAACTCATCACTGATCTGGGCAAAGGCGGCTTTCAAGTCGGCGCTATTCTTTGCGTCATAGTAATAGTCGGCACTTGTCGCACAGCGTTTTAGCAATTCCTTGGTCGCCGTATCCGTAATCTCAAAAGCGATGGTGTAGAGTTCAATATCGTTCGATTTGATCTCTTCGCAGACTTTTTCAGTGATTTCATTGGCCTTCGTTTTGCTGCCATTATTGTGATAGCCATTATTGTTCGGCGCCTTGGTGTTTTCGCCATCCGACATCAGAACCAGGGCCTTGCGCCCATTCTTGGCTTTCATCGCGGCGGACGCCGTGCCTTCGCTAAATGGCGCGCTCGCAGTCAGTGTGCGATAGCCCCAGGTCAATCCGGTGGCGATATAGGTGTTCTGGCTGGCCTTGAGTTTCGCCGTTGTCGCCTTCAATTGACCTGGAACATTGGTCAGTTCCTGAATTTCAGTCGGGCAAGCCCATGAGCCGGTCGTGACGAAGCCAACGACTTTTTGCGACGCGTAATTGCTGTCTTTGATATTGTAAGGGTCAGGGCGCGATTTCACGCAGCCATACCAGTTTTTCTTGGTCGTCTTTTTCTTGCAGGTTTTTGGCGCATTCTTTTTCTTGGCAGGATCGCATTTCCAGCGCTTACAGGTTTTCTTTACGCCATCTCGTGTGCAGCTATAGGACTCGCGTTTGCAGTTCTTTTTGTACCAAGAATTCGGAATCGAGCATTGCGTTTTGCTGCTGGTCTCATCTGGTTGGACCTGCAACCAGCTTTCGCCTTTTTTTGAAGTCCCGACATTCACATAGGTTGCGAATGGCACAATCGACATTTTCACGGCTGAATTATTGGCTTTCACCAACGTGTCCACCATATCGTTGGCAGCGACGCGGAGGGTTGTCAGCTTTGATCCGGCCATCGAGGCGGAGGTGTCCAGAACCAGCGCGATCTCTGCTGAAGATGGCTCACCAAAGACGGCGGCCGCTTGCGTCCCGAGCGGCATTTTCTGTGTGCCCATGATCTGCATGATGCTGGTCGGCATATCGCCCGTGACATCAAGCGTAACCAGGTCACCATTTCGCTTGAAGTCGATTTTGCCAAGATTGATTTCCGGGGCATTGGCGATTTCAGCATCGAAGAAGTCCTGAGCAACAATCTTCAGCTGGCCGTCATCTGCGCTGGGATTTTTCAAGGCATAACGGGCCGTCGCGACGACCGCGAAATCCAACCCGCTCTGGACTTTCTTTTGATAAGTGTGCTGGCGATTCATGTCGATCGCAAAGCCAGCGATTCCGAAAATCGGGATCGCCGCGAGGGCGAAAATCATCACCGCATTGGCGCTGCAATCTCTCGCAAACGCTTTCAGCTTCTGTAACGCAACCATCAGTCCTGTCCCCTAGACGCAGGACGCTAATTTACTCTGAGTTAACGAAGACATCGCTTACGCCGAGGCGCAAATTTGTATGAAATTTCGACGTCAGAATTCGCTCTGATGCAAGCGCGAGAATTAGTTGCTTTCAGCTATGACCCGCCGCGCAATGACCATTGCCTGGACTTCACCAGCGCCCTCAAAAATATTAAGGATACGCGCGTCTTGAAGCACCCGGCTGATCGGATATTCGAGCGCAAAACCATTGCCGCCGTGGATCTGTAAAGCATTATCGGCTGCGGACCATGCTGCACGGGCGGCGAGCAGTTTGGCCATGCCGGCTTCCAGATCGCAGCGTTTGTCCTGGTCTTTCTGGCGCGCGGAAAAGTAGGTCAGCTGCCGAATTCCGACCAGTTCTGCCGCCATCATGACCAGCTTGTTTGCGACTCGCGGAAACTTGAAAATGGGTTGGCCGAATTGGTTGCGGTCCAAGGCATAGCGCAGGCCGAGCTCAAAGGCATTCTGAGCGACGCCGACCGCCCGCGCCGCGGTTTGAATGCGGGCTGATTCAAAGGTTGCCATGAGATGTTTAAAACCCATGCCTTCGGTTTCGCCGAGCAGGTTGGCCGCGGGCACATCGAAGCCGTCAAATCCGATTTCATACTCTTTCATGCCGCGATAGCCGAGCACTTCGATTTCACCGCCCGTCATGCCGTCGGCGGGAAAGGGGTTCGCGTCGCTGCCGCGGGGTTTTTCGGCCAGAAACATCGACAGGCCGGAGAAATTACGGGTGGCGGGATCGGTGCGCGCCAGCAAAGTCATCAGATCAGCGCGGACCGGATGAGTGATCCAGGTCTTGTTGCCGGTGATTTTGTAGACGTCTCCATCGCGCACGGCGCGGGTACGAAGCGCCCCAAGATCAGAGCCTGTATTCGGCTCCGTAAACACAGCGGTGGGTAGGATCTCGCCGCTGGCAATCGCCGGGAGGTATTTCTCTTTTTGCGCGTCCGTGCCGCCAATCAGGATCAGTTCGGCCGCAATTTCCGAACGGGTGCCTAGCGAGCCGGTGCCAATATAACCACGCGAGAGTTCCTCCGACACCACGCACATTGCGGTCTTTCCCATGCCGAGGCCGCCAAATGCTTCTGGAATGGTCAAACCGAATACGCCAAGCTCTGCCATCTCATCGACCACATCCATCGGGATATAATCGTTCTGCAAGTGCCAGTGGTGCGCATATGGGACAATTTTATTATCCGCATAGCGCCGGAACTGATCCCGGATCATGCTCATGGTTTCATCTTCGCCCGTCTGCTCGACCGTGGCGCGGCCAAGGCTGTCAGGCAGGAATGCGGCCGCCGCTGCCATCGTGTCCGGCGTCAAGCCGCGCTCGATCAGGGTCCGAACAGAGCCGGTCTGGAACAAGGCCTCGACATCGTCCAGCGCGCCCAATTCATGAGGTCGGATGGTCTCACCCTGATTCATCGGCACACCGCCGACAAGATCCGCGAGATACTTGCTGAACAGGATTTGCGCCAAGAGGCTTTCAAGGTCGCCGAACGTGCTCTCTTCGCTTAAGCGGGTTGCCCAATTGGCGGTCTCCCGTAGCGTTTCCACATATGTGACAATCCAGGCATAGCCATGCGCGAGATGCTGATTGGCCGCAAACGCGGCGCGATCGATTTTTCCATCTGGGGCAAGAATTTTGCTGACGCGGGAATGGATCGCCGTCTTATAGCGATCGGTGGCGCTGACAGCGTCTTGCAGAAGGTCGGTTAAACCGTCGAGGATGTGATCCGATTTCATTTCCGCTAAACCATCCATGCCGCGCTTCCCATTACAATCTGTTGGAAACTAGGTGCGGATGGCGGCAAAGTCATCAAGCCTGTGCTGCGGCGCAGCGAAGCATGCCGCGAGGGTATGGTTTTGGCGCTGCAGGTCTGGCACGGTGAACCAGGGTTTTATTCACCGATCATTTGCTGCCGGCTCAATAAAGGTTAACAAAAACCATGATTTTGTTAACCAATTCAGTATTGAATTAACCATCTATTAGGGTTAATAAAACCTCAATGACCGATGCAGAAGCGTCGACCGTCTTTCCCAAGATCAAAAAAGACAAACATGGGCGAAGCCCCAGACCTTGTTTGAAACCCTGCCGGACTTGCTGTCTCGCGGGATCGAACAACGAACATCCTTGGCGGGCTCGGCAATCATAAGACCTGTGTTGCGTCCCCCCCTTTCCACGGGCCAGTGTCAGGCCATACGTCAGGGATCAGAAGAGCGGTTTCTCAGAAAGGGGAGCCGCTCTTTTTACATTCTGCGGTGAATCAGTCTCATGTCCACGCATAAGCATTGCGCGCGGATTCGATCTTTCGCAGGTGGGCATCGAAGGCCTGCCAATTGTCGGCATCAGCAATTTCTGCCCACAACTTCTCAACCGTCTCGATAAATAAATCTACGGGGTGGTCATTCTGAAAATATGCGTGATCCAGGCGCTCTGACCGATCACTATTGCGCGCCTCAAACTCAGAGCGGATCGCGGCAAATTCGGGCGTCGCGTACAATTCAGATTGTGGGCCGTTGGTGGCGCGCGTGGCGCTCGCCTCGCCGCCAAACCAGTCAAAAAAGGTCTGCGGCCAATTTGCCCCCGTTTCGGTCAACCAGCCATAAAAATTCTGCAGGAACAGCAAGTCATCGCGCAGGACGGGGCGGCGTTCCAAGCCTAAGAGGGCCAGCGTGTGGGCGGCAAAACTGTCCTGATAGGCCGGTTCATACGCCCCCAGCGCCTGCGTGAGATCATCTGAGTCAGCGACCAGGCTGAGGGCGCCGCCCAATTGCTGCAGAGCCCACAGGCCCTGGGCTGGTTGTCGACCAAACCGGTACAGTCCTTGTTGATCAAAATACGCCGCGACAAAATTTGGATCGCTTTTTGGCAAAAAGCGCCAAGGGCCAAAGTCAAACGTTTCGCCCGTAATGTTGAAATTATCGGTGTTCATGACGCCATGAACGAAGCCGACAGCCATCCATTGCCCGATCATTCTGCCGGTCTGCTGTGCGATCCGTTCGAACAGAGCCGGCGTGGCCTTGCCAAGCGCCTCGTCCGCACAGTCCGGATGATAATGCGCGATAACGTGCTGGATCAAAGCGGCCATGGCTTCAGCGTCGTCAAAATAAGCTGCGCGCTGGAATGTTCCGAAACGGATATGACTGTGGCTGAGACGCACGAGGACGGCCGAGCGTGCCGGTGATGGCTCATCATTGCGATGCAATTCTTCGCCGGTTTCAACCAGGCTGAACGCTTTCGACGTGTTGACGCCGAGGGCTTCCAGGTAAGACGCGGCCAGAACTTCACGGACGCCGCCTTTTAATGTCAGGCGGCCGTCGCCCTGCCGCGACCAGCGGGTTTGACCAGACCCCTTAGTGCCGAGATCAAGCCATCGCCCGGCCGTATCCTGAGCTTGTGCGAACAGGAATCCACGGCCATCCCCGAGATCCGGATTGTAAACGTGGAACTGGTGACCATGATAGCGCAACGCCAAAGGTTGCGGCAGATTTCCGGGCAGTGGCTCGAACTCAGCGAAGTGACGAATCCAGGGGCCTTCTGTTCCCTCGCGGAAGCCGATTTTCTCAGCCCAGCGCGTGTTGCGAAAGCGCAACACAGCTTGTGGAAACGACGCAGGCTCTGCTGCATCTGCGAAGAAGGCAGATATTTGCTCAATCGGCACGGTCATGCAGGCGTCTAAGCGTGTTTTAGGCGGTTTGGACAGAGAAAATCAGCATTATCGTTCTTCGATACGCAACGAAACCAGCGAATGTCGAGCGCTGTCAAGATGCGCATGTTGCGCCGCAGCATAAATCGACCCTTTAACAACGTCTTCATCAAAATAGAGTGGAGAAGACGCCTGTCCGCAACAAGAGATGGGGCGGCTTAGAATATTCACGGAGGAAAAATATGACGCTAGGAAGAAAACTGGTCTTTAGTGCGTCGCTCGCAGCCATGATGGCTGGCGGGACGGCACTCGCGCAGGACCAAGACAGTGGCGATGAGCTACGTCAAAGCACGGTGACCGTCACCGGGTCATTCATCGCGGGCACGCCGGAAGATGCGGCGCTGCCAGTCGACGTTTTGACGGCGCAAGACTTGAAGCTCGAAGGCAGCCCAAAGATTACCGAATTGATCCGTAATCTTGGCGTCTCGTCAGGTGTTGATGGGCAAACCAATCAGTTCGCCTCAAACGGCTTGGAAGGGACATCGAACGTCAACTTGCGTGGTCTCGGGCCAGCGCGGACTCTGGTCTTGCTGAATGGTCGTCGTGAAGCGCCTGCGCCTTACGCGATTGGTGAGCAAGCGCAGCTCTTCGTTGATACGAACATGATCCCTGCTGCAGCGATCGGGCGAGTTGAAGTATTGAAAGACGGCGCCGCGGCGCTTTACGGTTCCGATGCAATTGCTGGCGTTGTAAACTTCATTACGCGCGATGACCTGGACGGCTTCGAAGTCTCAGGCAGTTACCAGACATTTGAAGGCACGGACGGCGAGTACGATGTCAGCGCTGCCTACGGGTTCCAAGGCGATAATTGGAACTGGGTGACTTCCGTTGGTTACCAGTTCCGTAGCGAAGCACCATTGCTTGAGAAAGACTGGGCAATCCTGCCATTTGCAGACAACCCGGTTGGCGGTTGGTCGACCATTGGTAACCCGGGCTCGTTTGTAGCTACCCCGAATATCGGACCAGGTGTTGCAGCGGCCGGTACACCGCTCGCATTTGCCAACTCTGATGACCAATGCTCGACGCTTGGTGGCGAAGATGGTGGCGTCTTGTGCCGCTTCCAATTCACCCAGTTCGACAATTTGGTTGAAGAAGAAGAACGCTATCAGATCTTCTCAGAGTACAACCGGACGTTCAGCAATGGCGTAGAATTCCACCTTGAAGGTCTCTATGGCTATACGGACGTTCCCGAGTGGAAAACATCCCCATCTTATCCTCCGCAAGCTCTATTCGGAAATATTGTTCTCCCTACGCATCCAGGCCTGCAACAATACATTGCTGATAACCCGGCTTGGGCTGCTGCAACCTTTACGGACTTCTCACCGTTGCTCACGGGTGGAGCGCCAGTTCCATATGATCCGGTAACGGGAACGGGCGGACTTGGACTGCAGCCGCTCGTATTTTTCGGTCGTAGTTTCGGTTGGGGTGGGTTCCCCGGCACAGGTGGTGCACAAGAAGGCACGCGGTCCTATGACCACTATCGCCTTTCAGGTGACCTGACCGGCACATTCCAGAATGGCGCAAATTGGGAATTGGGCGCGACTTACTCGCTTACCGAAGGTTCGCGTTACACGAATGACTCCTACACCCTCGGCTTCATCAACGCTCTGGCAGGCTTTGGTGTGTGTTCGGATCCGATTACTGGTGCCGTTCCAACAGGTGCGGTTGCGGGACAGGGCGGTTGTGAATACTACAATCCATTCTCCAACGCGATTGCTGCAAACGCCATTGACGGAACACCGAACCCACAATTCGATCCATCCTTGGCGAATTCACAGACTTTGGCGGATTGGTTGACGGACGAGGTCGGCGACGATCGTGAAACGAGCTTGTTCGTGATTGACGGTGTTGTCTCGGGCCAGAGCAACGTTGAAGCTTCCGGTGGCTCTGTTGGCTACGCAGTCGGCTTCCAAGTCCGACGTGAAACATTCGTGGTTACACCGAATGCTGTCAGTAACCTGGCCATCACGCCGGGACCAACAGGGACTGGACCGTTCAGCTTCCTCGCGGGCGGCAGCGCTCAGGACGAAGAACAAACGATCTATGCTCTATTTGGCGAGCTCCAGATTCCACTTTTTGACAATGTCGATGTTCAAGCCGCGATGCGGTACGAAGATTACGGCGGCGAAGTCGGCTCAACATTTGACCCGAAAGTTGCGGCTAAGTGGCAAGTCAATGACAATCTGGCGCTGCGCGGATCTGCTCAAACTTCGTTCCGTGGACCGACACTGAACCAGTTGGGCGGCGTTGGAACCACGCTTCAATTCATCGCGCCGACCGGTGCGTTTAAAGCGGTTGATCAGTTCGGTAACCCCAATCTCGCTCCTGAAAGCGCCTTCAGCTTCAACCTTGGTGCTCTGTTTGAGACGGGCGGGTTTACGGCATCGGTCGATTACTACAATTTCGACTTCTCTGATCCGATCATTGTTGAAGACCAGAACGCAATTGTGAACGCGGCGATCGCAGCACTTGGCGCAGGTGAGACCTCAGGCGGGGTGCTTGATCGCATCACGTTTGCTAACCCAGCAGCACCCGCTGCAAGTGGTATCGAGCGAATTCGCGCAAACGTCGTGAACGGCCCCGATATCAAAACATCTGGTGTCGACATTCGGCTTGGAAATGTCTGGGATCTCGGCGGTGGTGAATTCGAGCTTGGGCTCGATACAACTTACATCATCGAGTATGATGTCGGCGACTTCGATATTGCCGGTGTGAGCATCGCAGGTGGTGACCGGGTTGGACAATTCAACCGTTCGAACTTCTCGCGGTCTTTGCCACAATGGAAAGCCAATGTTTCAGCCAATTACGCTCTCGGGGATCACAACCTCCGGGGTGTTATGCGGCATACAGACTCGTATGACGATGAGCGTCCAGCGGGATCTCGAGGAAACGTTGGCGCAAGCATCGATAGCCAGACCACGTTTGACGCGTTTTACACGTGGCAATCACAGTGGGATCTCGATGTTGGCCTTTCAGTCGTGAATATCACGGACGAAGATCCACCATTTGCGGCCTTCGATTTGAACTATGACCCTTACACACACAATCCGTTTGGGCGGACGTTCAAGATCAGCGTGACCAAGCGTTTCGGCCTTGGCAACTAGGCTGAAGCGAAGCCAAACAAAGCAAAAGGGCGGCCCGCGGGCCGCCCTTTTTTCTTGTGTCTTGTCTGCGAGACTAAGCTGCAGGCGCGATCTATTTTCTAATTCAGCCCTTCACGTCCAATCGCATAGAAGCGCTCGCGGCGTTGCACTTTCAATTCCTGTTCGCTCAGTTCGAGCAGAGATTGCAGCGCCTTGTCGATGGCTTTTCCCGCGGCCTTGATGGCTTTGTCCGGGGCCCGGTGCGCGCCGCCAATCGGTTCTTTCACCACGCCATCAACGACTTTCATTTTCTTCAGATCGCTGGCCGTAATTTTCATCGCCTCTGCGGCATCTTTGGCTTTCGCCGCATCGCGGTAGAGGATTGAGGCACACCCTTCCGGCGAAATCACGGAATAGATGGAATGTTCCATCATCAGGACATGATTGGCGGCAGCAATCGCGATCGCGCCGCCCGAGCCGCCTTCGCCAATAATCAGAGAGATCATCGGCACTTTCAGGGTCAGGCAGCGTTCTGTTGAGCGGGCAATGGCTTCGGCCTGGCCGCGCTCTTCGCCAGCTTTGCCTGGAAAGGCGCCGGCGGTATCGACGAAGGAGATGACCGGCAGTCCAAACCGGTCGGCGAGATCCATCAAACGGACCGCCTTGCGATAGCCTTCCGGGTGCGCCATGCCGAAATTATGCTTCAGACGGCTTTCTGTGGTCCGGCCTTTTTCGTGCCCGATGACAACGACAGATTGTCCGTTGAAAATCGCCAACCCGCCAATCACGGCTTCATCATTGCCGAAGACGCGGTCGCCGGCGAGTTCCTGAAATTCCTCGAACAGGCCTTCAATATAGTCGGTGAAGTGCGGACGTTCCGGGTGCCGGGCGACTTGCGTCTTGCGCCACGGATTGAGCGACGCATAGGTGTCTTTCAATTGCTTGGCGGCTTTGTCCTTGAGCTTTTTCAGCTCATCATTGATTTGCGGGCCACCTTCCTGGGCGGCAACGGCTTCAAGCTCGGCGATCTTAGTCTCAAGCTCAGCGAGCGGCTTTTCGAAGTCGAGATATGTCGTAACCATGTCGCCTAGATAGCCGCGCTTCGCTCAAATCGCTAGCTTTTTTAGGTTTCGCGGCTGTAACGTTCAAAGATCAGCATCGGCTCGCCTTTATAGTCGGAGCTCTCGAAATCCCGATAACCGAGCTTTTGCGCAACCCGGATCGAGGCGGCATGATCGGGTTCAATAATGCAAACCGACCGACCTGGATGATGTTGATCCAGCCAAGCATGCGTGGCGGTGAGCGCCTCTGTCGCATAGCCTTTGCCCCAATGTCTTCGCGCAAAGACCCAACCCGCCTCGGGAGACCCGGATATGTCCGGCGTCATACCGCGGTGATAGTCAGCAAAACCTGTATCGCCGACAAAATCGCCTGTTTCGCGCTCGCGCACGGTCCAGGGTCCATAGCCGAGCAAGTCCCAAAATCCGGCATTGCGCATCAATGTAAGCCAGGAATCCTGTCGGTCGCGAGGTTGCCCACCGACAAATCGGACGACTTCTTCGTCTGCCCAGGTGTTGGCAAATTCTTCGAAATCAGATGTTTGCGGCGCCGACAATTGCAACCGCGCCGTCAGGAGCGTTGGCGCCTTCAAGCCTTCTCTTTCATTTCGGCGAGCATCTTACCCATCGCCGCATGCACGGTCTGAATGGCTTTGAGCGGCCGAACCATGACCTTGAAATCCGTGATTTTTCCGTCCGAGTCCCATTCGATCATGTCGATGCCATTGACTTGGATGCCATCCATCTCGGTCTCGAATTCGAGAACGGCTTTGTCGCCGCAATCAAACACTTTGGTGTACTTGAAAGTGCCATTGCCCAGAGTGTTGCCGGCCGCCGACAGGTAGGCGAACGTGATCGCTTTGCCTTCTTGCGGCGTGTGCACGACCGGGCTGCGAAACACGACATCGTCATGCAGCATTTCGAGCAGGAGCGATTTGCTGTGTCCGCCCATCATATAGTCGAACCAGCCCTGCAGATTAGGCTGATATCCTGTCAGGGCTACGTCATGTGGGTTTGCCATCCGGGCGTCCTCCGCGTCAATTTTTGAAACGGTGAACGCCCGGCGGCGTTTTGTCCAGATCTGCCTTAGAGGAAGAGCGCCGCAGCAGCATCCGGGAAGAATGCGAAAAAGCCGCCCAAGGCAAAGGCCGCGACGCTGATCCCCCACAGGGTCCAACTGATCCGCCGCAAGCGTGTGCACGCCTGAGCCTTCACCGGATCAACAGGGCAGGGCAAGGTGCGAGCGTGCCATTGCCAGGCGCCGGAAACTGCGAGCACCAGTCCGGTGACCCCGAAGACAAGACCCTTATTGGCTCCGAACCAGGTAATCCCCGGGACGGCGCCAATCACCCCGGACCAAACCGCGCCCATGCCGACCATGACCAGCATGGCGGGCAACGCGCAACAGATCAGCGTGGTTGCGGACGTGAACAGAGCCAGAGTGGCTGGCAGCACACTCGGGCTTTTCACGTCATCCTGAAGCGTCGTCATGCAGCGTCACGCGCGATAGAGACCAGATCATAGCCTGATTTCTTGACCAGCGTCGCGACTCGTTCGTCGCTGAGGTCTGTCCCTGATTTCAGGGTCACATGGATTTCGCCATTATCGAGATCGACGTGCACGTTTTCAACAGCCGCTTCCTTGCCGAACACTTTTGTCACGGCGCGGGCACAGAAGTCGCAAACCATGCCATTCACTTTGGCGGTGACAAGAGTTTGTGCCGAACTCGTCGCTTCTGCAGATCGTTCATTCTCGGCCAGAGCGAGCGGAGATGCAAAAGCGAATAGGGTCGCCGAAACGGCGAGACATAGAGATTTCATTTGTCCTGATCCTTTCTAAAAGCGGACAATCCAGTTCAGCATCAGCTCTTCTGTTTCGGGAGTATACCCGATTTCGAGCAACTGAACGTCATAAAAAAAGCGCACCAACGGGGTGAGCGTCGTTGGCGTTTCAGATTCCGGTTGGTTTTCTACCTGCAGCATCAGCCACGTGTGCAGATCACCATAGTCTCCGATATAGGGCGCGATCCCGATCCGCGCTGATTGCCGCGCATCCTGGGTGAAGCCAAGATCATAAGCGCGGCCTTCATAAGCGACGAACCAGCGCCGCGTTTCCCAATCCGCGCCAAGCCCGACAAAGCCTGCCGCCTCGACATCTGCGCCGTCACCGAAAGGGTCAGCCTGCCCGGCCCCGACTTTGAAATAGAGATTGGCTTGCGATCCGGCGCGGTTCCAGCGTTTGACCAAGCGATTGTACTGAACGCCGGTAAAGTGCCAGTCGGCGTCCCAATTTCGCTCTGAGTACAGTCCGATAGAGTCCGAATAGGTCGGGGAGTAATGCACATGAATCGAAGACATATCGCCATTATTCATCTGCATCACGGTCCATCCGCTGGGATACGAGACAGGTCTGGCTTCAGCACACTGTATCGAACCGGCAAAGCCAATCGCAAGCGCGAGGCCTGCATATTGGATGCTTTTCATTGTTGAGTTTCCTTATTGAGTTGATCCTTTCGCGAAAGGATCAGGCCCGCGGTGGCGGTGGGTCGTGCTCAAGAAGAATACTGTTGGCGGCATCCGGCATCGGAATCGCCCAAAGCGTCATGCCCGGAATGGGCTGGCTCAGGGTCGGCGCGTCAGTCGTTACACCATTGCCGAGCAACGCGGTGCAGCAACAGCTCTGAGTGTCGTGATGGGGAGGCGTCTCATCTGTGCCCTGCGCCGGCAACTTATGATCGTGACATGGCATGTCGGACATCATCTCGTGCGTGGTCGGCATCGGCCGCTCCGGGCTCATATCACAAGGCTGCGCCACAGCCTCGAAGCCAAGGGCGAGCGCCGCGATGATCCAGAGCAGAGATGTGAAGGCGCGAAGCATGGCGTGATTATACGCGTCCAAGCAAAACCCGCAATTAGGAAGCCTCATGACGATCTGGCTCCCGCAAATTGAGTAGATTCTTCGGGCGAAGATTAGTCGCGTCGAGCGGCCTTTTCTTCGAGACCGGAAAGGCCTTGGCGTTTACGCAAGGCATTGGCGACGCTGTCCAGGGTGACGCCCTTGGCCCGTAAACCAACCATCATGTGATAGATCAGGTCCGCTGCCTCTGCCGCGCTCTCGCTTTTGCCCTCTGCGGCCAAGGCAAGCGCCAGTTCAGCGCCTTCTTCAGCGATTTTCTTGCCGCAATGCAAGGGACCCTTGGACAATAATTTGGCCGTATAGGAATCCTTGGGGTCGCCGCCAGCGCGATCATCAATCGTTGTGGCCAGATAGCCGATCAAGTCGGCCAGGGCCTGAACATTTCCGAGTGGGGCTTTGGTCATCGCATTGACCTCCTAAAGCGGGCGCACGGGCGCGCCGGCTGCTGATAAGGCAGCGCGCGCCTGTTCTAAACTGACTTCTCCGAAATGGAAGATCGATGCTGCGAGGACCGCATTTGCGCCCGCTTCAAGCACAGCAGGCGCGAGGTCTTCAGCGCGACCTGCCCCACCACTGGCGATCACAGGGATGGTGACGGCGTCGGTGACGGCCTTGGTCAATGGCAGATCGAACCCAGATTTGGTGCCGTCCTTGTCCATACTGGTCAGCAGGATTTCACCGGCGCCTTTTGACTGTGCCAGTCTCGCGAAGTCGACGGCATCAATGCCGGTTGGCTTGCGGCCGCCATGGGTGAAGATCTCCCAGTGATCGCCGGTCTTTCGGGCATCAATGGCGACGACCACGCACTGGCTGCCCGCTTTTGCCGCGCACTGCGAGATCACGTTAGGATCAGCCACCGCAGCCGAATTGATCGCCACTTTGTCGGCCCCGGCGCGCAGCAATTGCACCATGTTGTCGGCGCTGCGCACGCCGCCGCCAACGGTGAGCGGCATAAAGCATTGCTCGGCGGTTGCGTTGACCACGTCGAGCAGTGTGCCCCGGCCTTCATGGCTTGCTGTGATATCAAGAAAGCAAAGTTCATCGGCGCCTTGTGCATCATACGCCTTGGCGAGCGCTACCGGATCGCCGGCATCGCGCAGATCGACAAAGTTCACACCTTTGACGGTGCGGCCATCTTTGACATCCAGGCAGGGAATGATGCGCGTCTTGAGCATGTTTCGGCTTTAAGGCGGGAAGCGCGCGCAGCGCAAGCCTAAACCTTTGTTGCCTTTGCTTTTCGCGGCGCTTTCGGGCCCAGCGAAGAGGTCTTGGCCGGGTCGGGTGTTTTCTCTTTGAACCTGCACAAGTCACGGATCGAACAGTCCCAGCATTTTGGCTTGCGGGCGACGCAGGTATAGCGGCCATGCAGGATCAGCCAATGATGCGCGCCAAGCTTGTACGCGTCCGGTGTCGTGCGTTCCAGACTGGCTTCGACCTGATCGGGGTCTTTTCCCGGCGCGAGACCGGTGCGATTAGAGACGCGGAATATATGCGTGTCGACGGCGATGGTCGGCTGTCCGAAGGCTTCGTTCAGGACCACATTTGCGGTCTTTCGTCCGACGCCAGGCAGGCGGATCAGTTCCTCTCGCGTTTGCGGGACGGTTCCATCAAATTCATCCAGAATCATCTGACTGAGCGCGATGACATTCTTGGCCTTGTTGCGCCACAGGCCGATTGTCTTGACGTGCTGCTCGACCCCTTCGAGGCCGAGCGCCAGCATTTTCTCTGGCGTGTCGGCGACCTTGAATAGATCCTTGGTCGCTTTGTTGACTCCGACATCGGTCGCTTGCGCCGACAGCGCGACAGCGACCACAAGTGTATACGGATTGACGAAATTCAGCTCGGTTTTTGGGTTTGGGCGATCTTTCGCCAATCGTGCATACAGGTCAGCGGCCTTTTCCTTACCAAAGGTTCGGGGCGCGCGTTTGCGTCTTGAGGATGATTTTGCTGCTGCCATGCCGGTTATCTAGGGCAGTTAATGCGCGCTGGAAATCCGATTCTTGCGACACGACACCGCGCTTGTGTTCATGGTGGATATCTGACCTATGTTTTCGAACATGACCTTGGATGCCGAAACTGTCTATTTTGATGCGACGCTAACGCCCAATCGTTCGCTTAGTCCGCGCGCCTTTGCCGTGGTTATGGCGGTGGTGGTCGCGATGAGTTTCTTTGCGGGATTGGCGTTCGTATCGATGGGCGCGTTTCCAGTGATCGGGTTTTTCGGTTTGGACGCTTTGGTGATCTGGCTCGCCTTTCAATGGAGTTTTCGATCGCTGAAACAGGAAACACGGGTCCGCGTCACCGCGGAACAGATTGACTTGCTGCATACCCGACCGGGCCAAAAGCCACGTGAAGCCCGCTTGCCAACCGCATTCACGCGTGTGCACCTTGATTTCCCCGATCGGCGACCGAGTGAACTTAAGCTGGCGCATGCAGGTAAAGCCTGGGTGATTGGCCGGTTTCTGACGCCAGACGAACGCAAAACGCTCAAATCCGCGCTCGAAACTGCAATCTGGCGCGCGCGAAATGAACGTCATCCAGCATAAAAATGAAAAAAGTGACGCATGCGTCATAGTTTTTTCATTTCAGCTGTGATACGCTGACGCGAACGTCAAATTTGCGACAAAGAGCGATCGCATTCACGGAGGCAACACATGGCTGATACGCTGACCAAGATTCCCCATAATCTCGAACGTCCGACGATTACGATGCGCGAACCCCTGCATCCGGGTTATCTGGAATTTGATGCCCCGATTCCGGACACGTCGACGATTCCACTGGATGAGATGAACCTGATTGATCCCGAAATCTGGCGTAAAGGCGCGTATTGGGAATTGTTCAAACGGATGCGGGATCAAGATCCCTTGCACTGGACAGAAGATAGCTTCGCCGGACCGTTTTGGTCAGTGACCCGCTATGAAGATGTGATGAAGATCGACATTGATCACAAGCGCTTTTCTTCCAGCTGGGAGCATGGTGGCATTGTTCTCGGCGAGCCAATTGAAGACTTCGAATTGCCAATGTTCATCGCCATGGATGAGCCAAAACATTCCGAACAGCGCAAAACGGTCCAGCCTGCTGTGGCGCCGAATATGCTGAAGGATTTTGAACCGTTGATTCGCAGCCGCACCAAAGAAATCCTCGATGCGGTGCCAGTGGGCGAGCCATTTGACTGGGTCGACACAGTGTCGATTGAGCTGACCACAATGATGCTCGCTACTTTGTTCGACTTCCCGTTCGAGGACCGGCGTAAGCTGACCCGGTGGTCGGACGTGACTACCAATCGTGAAAATCCCGATATTTGCCCTGGCGGCGAAGAACAGTGGCGCGCCGAATTGATGGAATGTCTCGGCACGTTCATGGAATTGTTTCAGAAAAAGCAGCAAGAGCCGCTGCGCAATGATCTGATGAGCCTGCTGGCGCATGGTGAGAAAACCAAGGACATGACGCCGATGGAATTGCTCGGCAATGTCATCCTGCTGATCGTTGGCGGCAATGACACGACCCGCAACTCGATGACGGCGTCGGTTTATGGCCTCAACAAGTTCCCTGACGAATATGCCAAACTGAAGAATGATCCATCTTTGATCCCGAACATGGTTTCAGAAGTCATTCGCTGGCAAACGCCACTCGCCTTCATGCGTCGCACGGCGCTGGAAGATGTCGAAATGCATGGCAAGACGATCAAGAAGGGCGATCAAATTGCGATGTGGTATGTCTCTGGCAATCGCGATGAACGGTTCTGGGATGAAGATCCGAACCGTCTGATTATTGATCGCAAACAGGCCCGTAATCACTTGTCATTCGGCTTTGGCATTCACCGCTGCGTCGGCAACCGCCTGGGCGAGCTGCAACTGCGCATCCTGTGGGAAGAGATCATGGAACGTTTCAGCCATGTCGAAGTGCTGGACGAGCCAAGCCTGACATCCGGGGCCTTTGTCAAAGGCTACACGTGGATGCCGGTGATCTGTCACCCGAAATAAGCGGCTGAGACGCTAGTCTTCATCCCCTTCAATAACACCAGACAAGAAGCGACGCCCGCCATCCAGGGTGATCGCTTCGCCTGTGATAATGGCGCTGTTGGGGCTGGCCAGGAAGCAGGCGGCTTCAGCGATTTCTTCCGCCAGTGATGGGCGCCCCATGGGGGTGCGATCTTTCAACCAGGGTTCTCGCCCCTCCGCGCGCGGTCGCAGCGCGACAATCGCGTTCACGCGAACAGCTTCTTCGGCGAGCTCAATCGCAGCGGCTTTGACAATTCCCAGAATGGCGTGCTGTGAAACCACTTCGCTAAACCAGCCTGGCTGCGCCATTTTCGCGCCCAGAGACAAGACGAATGTGAAGGTCCCGGTTTGCCGCGAGCGATCGGCGGCGTTTTCAGTCTCCGGGCGTTCTGCGATCAATTCAGGTGCAAAAACCCGTAAGGCTTGCACCGCCCCACGCGCGGTTTTCATCAACACGGTCTCGAAGTCTTCCATGTCCAGATCCAGCAATCGATCTGGATCAGGCAATGGTGGTATCAATACGACATTATCGACAAAGCTGTAGCTTTCCAGCGCCGCAGCCATGGCGTTGCGCAAGCCAAGTTTGGTATGAACAGCACCGTGGTGATAAGCGATTTTGTCACCCGCGGTTTTTTCAAGTTCCGCGAGCAGTTTGGCGTCCGGGTCGACCGCCAACACAGCGTGCCCTTCGTCTAGAAATCGACGTGCCACAGCGTCACCAACGGTTTGGCCGAGCCCGATGATCAGGGTAACTGGTTTGTCCATGTGTGCGCTCCCGCCAACTCATCTTCAAGAGCTGGCCGGGTCGCGTGCGAGCCGATCAGCGCCTAACTGGCGCGCAGCATACCAATTTCTTCTTTAAGCCTAAGTTTCTGTCGCTTGAGATCTTTGATGATTATGTCATTGCCGGACGGTCGTTTTTGTTCTTCGTGGATCTTTTCATCGATTTTGGCATGTCGCTTGGTGAGTTCCTCGATCCGACCTTGCAGTGACATAGGCATGCTCCTTCTTGGTGAAATGATCTCTGTGTCTTTATGGCAACAGATAACCATAGGTTGAACCTAGAGTCACGACGCGGGCGCTATGTTTCTCAATTTTAAAAAAATCTTGCGCGCGGCTTGGTCAACGCGCCTGCTTTTTTTCGTTTTTGCGCCGGAACATAGTCTCATCTGCCTCGCCGATCAGGCTTGCAGCATCCCGCCCACGTTGCCAGAGCACCGCGCCACAGGAGGCGCCCAGCTGGACTGATTCCAGGTCTGGATTCTCGGCATCTCGAACCGACAAGCTGCTGATAATGCTCTCCAAACTCAGCGCTTTCGATTGAGCATCAGGCAGTTCGGCATGCGTCAGCGCGATGCCGAATTCATCCCCGCCCAATCGCCCGACAATGTCGCTTTGTCTGACATTATCCAGCAATGTCTGCGCGACATGCTGAATGATCCTGTCGCCGGTCGGGTGGCCAAATCGATCATTGATGAGTTTGAAACGATCCAGATCGATAAAAATCAGACACAATGGTGTCCCATATCGTTCTGCGAGCGAGATTTCGCGTGTGACTTCGCGCTCGAATGCCCGGCGATTGAAAATCGGGCACAGGGCATCTCGATCAGCCAGATGCGCCGCATTGTCCAATTCCCGGCGCAACCGTTCGCGATCCTCTCTCAGGCTCAGCACTTCCCCTGCGAGCGCTTCCATCGCGGCGCGTACATTTCGCGGTAATGCTGTCGGATCAAGCCCGATGGCAGAGACCAGGTCTTGCCGGGCTTTCTGCCGCACATCGGGCTCGCTCAGATCACGGCTATGCTCAGCTGATTCCACCATCTCCAAAGTCTAGTCGATATGGACTGCAACGCCTAGTGGAGACATGGTTGACGCAGCAAGGAAGGTTCCTATGTTGCGCGCTTTGAAGCGGGGAAGCCAATGGTCCAAACCTCGAACAGCGAGACACCCGTCGTTGGTGTTATCATGGGCAGCCAATCCGATTGGCCCGTCATGCAAAAAGCGTGTGAGATTCTGGATCAGCTGGGGGTCACATACGAAGCGAGAATTGTTTCTGCGCACCGCACACCGGACCGGTTGAGTGAATATGCCAAAACAGCCAAAAGCCGGGGATTGAAGGTTATCGTCGCTGGCGCCGGCGGTGCTGCGCACCTGCCAGGCATGGTGGCTGCGATGACGCCTTTGCCCGTGCTTGGCGTACCCGTGCAATCGCGGGCTCTGAATGGCATGGACAGCCTTCTTTCGATCGCCCAAATGCCGAAAGGAATTCCGGTTGGAACACTCGCGATTGGTGAGGCTGGCGCGGCAAATGCTGGTCTTCTCGCGGCATCGGTGGTCGCGCTTCAGGATGAGACCGTGGCGAACCGACTAGACGCGTTTCGTGAGACTCAAACGGCGTCGGTCAAGGATATTCCTGAAACATGAGCGCCCTCGAAGCTGGCGCAATGATCGGTATTCTGGGCGGCGGTCAGCTCGGTCGAATGTTGGCCGGCGCCGCGGCACAGCTCGGATTTGATGTGGCGATTTACTGTCCGGAACAAGATTGTCCTGCAGCGCGGGTCGCGGCCACCCATACGATTGGGGCCTATGATGATGAATCGGCCCTGCTGGCCTGGGCAAAGACCTGCGATGTTGTGACTTATGAGTTTGAAAACGTTCCTGTCAGCGCCGCAAAAGCGTTGATTTCCGCCGGGATTTGCGTGCGGCCTGGTGCGCAACCATTGGAAGTTTCACAAGACCGGCTGGTCGAAAAGACCTTCTTGCAATCCTGTGGCATTGCAACCGCTGGGTTCGCCATGGTGGATCAAGCCACTGATATCGCTGAACCGATTGAGCGGTTTGGCGGGCACGGCATCTTGAAGACCCGCCGGGATGGTTATGATGGCAAAGGCCAGGCGCGGCTGGAGGCTGGCGACGATTATGAAGCGGCGCACAAGTCGCTTGCGCATGCGCCGTGCATTCTGGAGGCGATGGTTCCGTTCGAGTGCGAAGTCTCGGTGATTATCGCCCGCGATGTGAACGGCCAGTCAATCTGTTACGACCTACCCCGAAATGCGCACGTGAATGGTATTCTTCGCACATCAACCTTGCCTGCGGGGATCTCAGATGAGGTCGCGGCGCGCGCCTGCAAAGCCGCGAGAGCATTGGCAGATGCGCTCGATTATATTGGTGTTCTGGCGCTTGAGTTCTTTGTCTTGCAGGATGGTTCGCTTTTGGCCAATGAGTTTGCGCCGCGCGTGCACAATTCCGGTCACTGGACACCTGAAGCCTGTGCGACCGGTCAGTTCGAGCAGCATATTCGCGCGGTG
This sequence comes from Pseudomonadota bacterium, assembly GCA_039029475.1. Classification (GTDB taxonomy): domain Bacteria; phylum Pseudomonadota; class Alphaproteobacteria; order Caulobacterales; family Hyphomonadaceae; genus Henriciella. The sequence goes on from JBCCGB010000001.1 coordinate 113,774, forward strand.
GCCGGCTGGCCGCTGGGCGATGTCACGCGTTTTCATGATGTGGAAATGGCCAACCTGCTCGGCGACGAGGCACTGGCCTTGCCGCAAGATTTACTGAAAGATTCTGTGTTGACGTTGTATGGCAAGCGCGACGCCAAACCGGGCCGCAAAATGGGGCATGTCGTCAAGCGGCGGTCTTGAACGCAAAGAAGCGGTATCCGCAAAACGAGAGGCCGGTTGCGATCCCGACAGCAATCATAACGGCCAAAGCCGGCGAAAGTGTCGGGATGCTCAACAGAAGTGTCGCATAAATCGCGTAATTCACGACGGCGACTGACATCGCGATCAGGAAATATCGCAAGCCTTCACTCGTTTGACTGGTTGTGCTGGCGCCAAAGGTCAGGGCGCGGTTTAGTCGCCAAGTCGTCAACATGGCGAGCGCAATTGCCAGCACGCGCGCCGCCAGCGGGTCCATGCCGGTGCGTATAAGCAGCAGTGTGATTCCGATGTCGACGATCAGACCGAGAAGGCCAACGCCCGCAAAACGACCGATCTGCCCCAGGAATTGGAGGCTCATTTATTCCAGTCCGGATTCTGGAAACTCAGGAAGACCGCGCGCTTCGCTTCAATCCGCGCCCGGGCAAGACTGTCCAGAATCAAGCCCGAAACTGCCATGATTGTTGCGGTCACGACCAATCCGGTCGCGAGGATTGCGGTGGGAAGTCGCGGCACCAGCCCGGTTTGGGCATAAGTCGCGATCAAGGGGATCGCGAGCATTCCGGCAAGCACTGTCAGGCCAAGCCCAATGGCGCCGAAAAACGCGGCTGGGCGGGTCTCTTTCGCCAACATGGCGAACATGCCGAGAATGCGAAACCCATCCCGGAAGGTCCGCAATTTCGATTGGCTGTCTTCTGGACGAACGCCATAAACGGTCGGTCGCTCAAGCGTCGGAATCCCCAATTGGCTGCAATGGACCGACATTTCAGTCTCGATCTCAAATCCGCTCGATACGGCTGGGAATGACTTCACGAAGCGACGCGTGAACACGCGATATCCGGAAAAGATATCTGAGAATTGCTTGCCGAAGAGGCGGCCATAGATTTTGTTGAACAATTTGTTGCCAAGCGCATGGCCTTCGCGGCCAGCATCCTTGGTGACATCGGCGCGCGTTCCGACCACCATATCAACGTGGTTTCGTTTCAACAATTCAACTAGGGTCGGGGCGATTTCGGCATCATATGTGTCGTCGCCGTCGACCATCAAATAGATGTCAGCTTCGACATCCGCGAACATGCGGCGTACGACATGCCCTTTGCCTTGACGGTGTTCAGAGCGGACGATGGCGCCGGCATCGCGTGCCACTTGCGCGGTATTGTCTGACGAGTTGTTGTCGAAGACATAAATGTCGGCACCTGGAAGTGCTTGACGAAAATCTTCGATCACTTTCGCAATCGTCACAGCTTCATTGTAACATGGGATCGTCACCGCGATGCGCGGAGACGATGCCTCTGCAATCGGGACGGTCCGCGGGGCATTAGCCTCTTGCCACATGGTCGAAGCCTTTCGGTAACTTCCATATGTGATAGCTCGATTAAGCTTAAAGACCGGTAAGGCTGAGGTAAAAATTTCCTAATGGTGTCTTCATTATTCGGACGCAGCGGCCCGTTTGGCGATGGCAAATGGGCGTTATGGGCCAGTGGGTTATTGGCGATCGGCGTTCTGTCGCAGAGCTTTTCTGACCTGTTCGCCGGGGTGCTGCCCGGGCTCGACGACATGATGCGGTTACAGCAAGTGCGCGATCTGTTGGCTGGGCAATCCTGGTTCAATGTCGATCAATCGCGGCTGCTCACGCCCGAAGCGGGCGAGATGCACTGGTCGCGCTTGCCTGACATGTTCCTTGCCGGCTTCATCTGGTTGACGGCGCCATTGATCGGGCAGGGCGCAGCCGAAGCCTTGGCTGTCGGAATATGGCCGCTTGCGTTACTGGCGACCACATTGATTTTGTTGTGCATGATCATGCAGCGTCTCGGCGTCGGGACGATGGGTCAGGTCTGTGGTCTGTTCTTCTTTTTCGGATCCGCGGCCTTCTACAATTTCTGGCCAGGTCGGATCGATCATCACGGCCTGGTGGTTGTGCTGATCCTGGGCGGGTTTTCGGCCATCGTCTCGAAACAGATGTCGCCGCGCTCTGGGTTCATTCTGGGCCTATGTGTGACTGCGGCGCTCTCAATTGCCGTCGAGGCGCTGCCTTATGTCGTCGGATTGATCGCCATAGCTGGTTTGTTTTGGGTCGTGCGCGGTCATTTGGAAGGCGTTCGCTTGGCGGTTCTTGGATTGTCTCTCATGGCGTTTTCGACTGTGTTTTATGGTCTGGATGCGCCTGGGTTCGGGCCGCGGCGAATGGTTTGCGATGCCTATGGTCATTCGCATTGGGCGGCCTTGGGATGTGGTGGATTGTTTCTGACTTTGTTGGGCGTGTTTTGTGGCTGGCTCGATTCCTGGCCAAAGCGGCTGATCACGGGTGCCGGCGCAGCGGCGCTGACATTGGCAGTTTTCATCGCTGTGAATCCGGCATGCTTTGGTGATCCATACGCTGCGGTGCCGGACTCCGTTCGCGTGTCCTGGCTGAACGCTGTGGCGGAAGCACAAACGCTGCCACAGCTGCTGGAAAGCGAAATGGATCGGGCACTTTGGGTCTATGGTTTCCTGACCATGGCCAGCCTCGCGACGGTGTGGATGATTGCGCAAGCCAAACCGGAGCAAAGGCTGAGCCGGATCGGATGTTTGTTGCTGCTCGTGCTGGCGACCCTCGCCACGATGTGGCAGTTGCGCGGACAATCCTTTTCACATGTATTTGCCGTAATTGGTGCCGGGTGGTTTGCAGGCGTTCTGTTTGACAATTGGCGCGCGCGCGGCGGCGTCATGGCCGTGTTGGGTTTCGCCATCATGGCGGTGGCATTATCGCCATTTGCGTGGCGCGCCGCTGGCGACGCTCTGTTCGCGGTCGAACCTGAACCCGGACAAGCAGAATCGCTGAGCACAAATTGTGTGCAGCCCGAGAACTATGAGACCGTCGCGGCGATGCCCGCCATGCGTGTTCATTCACCGATCGATCTGGGCATCCCGATCCTGCTCCGCACCCCACACGAAATCTTTGTCGGACCGTACCATCGCAACGTGCTCGGCATCGAACGCGCAAATCTCGTGTTGATTGGTGATCCCGAACAGGCGCAACAGCGATTGGTCGAGATGGGCGCGACGCATCTGGCGTATTGCCGGGGACTCGGCGAAACCAATCGCTACGGAAAGATCTGGCCAGACGGATTGGCCGCAAGGTTGAATCGGGATGATTTTCCCGATTGGTTGGAACCTGTTGATGGACTGACGGAAACCGAAGGTGTCGTGCGCATCTATCGCGTCAAGGCCCGGTGACCTGGTTTCAGTCAACGTTGACCCACGAACGGCTTTGCGCCAAAGGAGGCCATGACAAAACTAAAAAATCCAAATGACATAATAAGCGAGCTGGAAAAGCTCTACACGCAGTCCGTCGATGCCCTCTGTGCGGCGCTTCAAGACTACCTTCACGAAGGCAAGACACCGGACCCAGACGCCCGCGCGAATGGCGCCTTCTGTTATCCTGAATTGGTTATTCGCTACAATCCTGACGGACCGCCACCGCCAATTTCCCGGGCATTTGGGAAAATGTCTGAACCCGGAACCTACTCAACGACGGTAACTCAACCTGAATTCTATCGCCGCTATCTCACCGAACAGCTCGAGCCGCTTTTGCGAGACTATGATATTGAGGTTGAGATACGGCGATCCACGGCTGAAATTCCTTATGCCTATGTCTGGGAACAGGGGCAGGCCAGCGGCCTGGACGAAATCAATCCTGCCGAATTGGCGAAGTGGTTTCCGGCACCAGAGCTGAGCGATATTGGCGATGAAATTGCGGACGGTGAGCTATACGAACCTTTTGATCATCGACCACTGGCTTTGTTTGACGGGCCGCGTACAGATTTCTCGCTCAAGCGTCTACAGCATTATACCGGCACACCCGTAGCGCATTTCCAGCGCTACTTGCTGTTCACCAATTATCACCGCTATGTCGACGCGTTCGTGGATTGGGGTTTGGAACAGCTCCAGGCCGGCGGAAGATATGAACAGCTCTCGGTTGCCGGCGGACTTGTGGTCGACAAATCGACCGAAAACGCCCGGGCGCAAATCGACAATGCGCCTTGGCGACGCTTTCAAATGCCCGCGTATCATCTGACGGCAAAAGATGGCGCAGGCATTACGCTGGTCAACATTGGGGTCGGCCCGTCAAATGCCAAAACGATCACGGATCATTTGGCGGTCCTGCGACCTGAATGCTGGATCATGGTCGGGCATTGCGGCGGTCTTCGCCACAGTCAAGCGATTGGCGACTATGTCCTTGCCCACGCCTATTTGCGCGATGACCATGTGCTCGACGACGTGTTGTCACCGGATATTCCAATCCCGCCCATTGCCGAAGTGCAGATGGCATTGCAGGAGGCTTCGGCAGACGTCACCGGTGAAACCGGGGAAACATTGAAGAAACGTCTCCGCACCGGCACAGTTGTGACCACGGATGATCGCAATTGGGAGCTGCGCTTTACAGACAGTGCGCGACGATTCAACCAGTCTCGTGCCATCGCCATCGATATGGAAAGTGCGACGATTGCGGCCAATGGATTCCGCTTGCGCGTGCCGTATGGCGTGCTGCTTTGTGTTTCGGACAAGCCGCTGCATGGCGAGATCAAACTGCCGGGCGCGGCGAATAAGTTTTACGAAAAATCGATTGGTCAGCATTTGCAGATTGGTGTCGCAACTCTGGAAAAGCTCGCCAGCGGCGATGCTAAGCTGCACAGTCGCAAACTTCGCGCCTTTGACGAACCCCCCTTCCGCTAATGCTGCCGGAACCGACTTCCTTCGACTTTGGACGGGTCTTGCGCGGCTGGGCTTGGTTGCTAGATCGCGATGGCGTTCGCATCGCCGGGTTTGCGTCGGTCTGGGCGCTGGTGAAGTTTGGCCTTTTCACGCTCGATCATATGATCGGCTTGAATCAGGGCATGGGATTGTTCAGCACGACCTATCTCGCCGATCCGTTCTTTATCGGCGTCATATATCTTGTCGCATTGCGCGATGACGGATCGGCGCCGGGTGATGTGCTTCAGGAAGCGGGGCAACGGTATCCGGCTTTGTTGATGCTGACCCTCCTGAGTGGCATCGGAATCGGATTGGGCACCTTGATGCTGATTTTGCCAGGTATTGCATTGGCGATTCTGTGGAGCATCGCGATGCCAGTCATGTTGGCCGAGCAGAAGGGGCCAATCGAGGCTTTGAGCGCCAGTTTCGACTATGTGCGGAACCACTTTTGGCCGGTCTTCGGCGTGTATTTCCTGTATGTTGCGGGTGTGATCCTGTTCTCCTTGATTTTCATTTTCTCGGGCCTCTCGAGCGAGACGGGCGCGCCCGGCCTCGGGCTGGTCCTGGATTCCGTGATCGATACGGCGATGACAGTGCTCGGAATATTCCTAGGGGCAGCGATCTTCCGCGAATTGGCCTTCACCGGCCGTCACGATGTCAACGTGTTCGACTAGACAAAGCGAATTGCTGCTCGCCTTGCGTCACCGTGGACGAGAATGCTGTTTCGACTTAACTCACCGGCAAAGCGATTGAGGAACCGGCGATGCAGAATCGTGTGAAGACATTCGAGAATATTCGCAACTTCAGAGATTTCGGGGGATATGAAGGTGCTGGTGGCAAACAGATCCGGACGGGTGTTCTGTTTCGGTCGGCTCAATTTGGCGAAGCGAGCGATGCGGATATGGCCGCGCTCTCGGCCTATAATATCAAGGTCCAGGCGGATTTGCGCAGGCCGGATGAGCGCGAACGCCATGGTCATCGCTGGCCCGTCAATGGGGTCCGCGTGATTTCAAGTGACAAGGGATCAGCGACACAAGCGCCACATGTACGCTTTTTGTCAGAAGTCGCCGTTGATGCCCCGAAAGCGCATGGTTGGATGGTCGACTATTATCGCGCCGCGCCGTTTAAGGAACAGCACGTCGAATCTTTCTCGGCATGGTTCGAGGCGCTCGCGACGCTCGGCGCAAATGATGCTGCTGTGGTGAATTGCGCGGCGGGCAAAGATCGAACCGGTATTCTCTGCGCTTTAACGCATCATGTGTTGGGGGTCGATCGTGAGACGATATATTCCGATTATGATCTGACCAATCAGGCGGCGAATGTGTCTGAGCGATTGCCGGAAATGGCGCGTATGTTCAATCAGCATATCGGCAAGGACTATGCCGATGATGTCTATCATCCATTCGTCGGAGTGGATGTTGAGTTCCTCGATGCGGCACTGAATTCTATGGTCAGCGAATCCGGCAGCATTGACACTTATCTCGAACACACGCTCGGGGTCGGGGCATCGGAAGTGGCGCACTTGCGCAATGCCTTCCTGATCTGAGACCGATATTTGCGATCACAGTTTGCGTGAGCCTCTTGTCTCGGTGGAAGGATCCGGCGTATCGGGAAGCATGACTGATATTGTTCGATTGTGCGCCGTACAGGCCGCTCCGGTTCTGTTTGATAAGCAAGCCAGCCTGGACTGCGCTCTGACCTGGATTGATAAAGCGGCGCAACAGAGCCCTGATGTGATCGCTTTTGGCGAAGCCTGGTTACCGGGTTATCCCTTCTTCATTGACAGTCCACTCTCTGACATCTGGTGGGGTGCGGCCAGTGAACTGTTGAAGAATGGGGTTCGTTTGGATGGCCCCGAAGTCGCGGCGCTGTGCCGTGCGGCAAAGCGCGCCAACTCGGAACTGGTCATCGGGGTCAACGAACTCGACCCTCAAACCGAAGCCACATTATACTGCACAATGCTGACAATCGGCCGTGATGGTGAGATTCGAAATCGCCATCGTAAACTCAAACCGACACATCACGAACGCTCGGTTTGGGGGGATGGCGACGCCAAAGGCTTGAAACCTGTGGCTTGCGACTGGGGGCGATTGTCGACGCTCAATTGCTGGGAGCACAATGCTGTCTTGCCTGCCTACGCGTTGATGGCACAGGGCGTCGACGTGCATGTCGCAGCTTGGCCCGGGCGCGAACCCGAAACGGCACCAAGCCAGCCGGTCTGGGCGCGGCAATTATTATTGAGTCGGGCATTTGCGAGCCAGGCTGGCGCCTGGGTGATCTGCTCCGCTGGATTGCGCATGAAGGATCATGTTCCAGCGCGTTTTCAGTCGCTTTATGAGTTTGACCACAATGGCGGCGCAGCGATCATAGATCCGCGCGGAGAAGTTGTCGCCGGCGTGCTCACGGAAGAGGAAGGCCTATTGGTCGCAGATGCCGACCTGGCCCTGGCGCGGGCCTGTAAAGTCGCCAGTGATCCCGCCGGACATTACTCGCGACCCGACCTGTTCCGACTGGAAGTCGATGGCCGCGAGATATATCCGGGTGATCGAGGTTAGCTGTCGCCGAGCTGCTTGGCCATTTTGCTGGCGAAGCGACGGGACGCGCGATTGGCATCGGTCCATACACCTGAGCCGACAACATCGCGGAGATTGTTCTCGAACCAGCCATATTCCTGAGATGCGATGATATTGCCGTCGGCATCATAAGCCGTACCGACCAGTTCCATGCCACCAAGCGAAATCGACCGGAACGAATCGAGGCCGGGGCGGGCAGAGAGCTGCTCCATCGTTGGTCGGTTTGGTTTTGCATCAACAATCAGCACGTCCACACGGGCCGGTTCGACGCCGGCTTTCGCAAATGCGCGATCCAGGTCTTCAATGATTTCCTCAGTCAAAGTTTCGCCTTCGCGTTCGCCATAATTATCAGACAATTCCTCTGCAAAATCATCGCTATAGGTCACTGCCACCTCTGTTGCGGCAGCGGTTGGCAAGATCGCAAGTGCGCCGATGGCGGCAAAGATGGTTTTCATGGCAGGCTCCTTTTTTGAACTGAACAAGATAGAATATAGCGCAAAATTCTATCTTGTTCCAATCACACGGTTGCGAGGGGGGCGTTAGATTGTATCGACCAGCACGATTTCTGCGTCATCCCGCCCTACCAGCGTTAACGAGGTATCCCCGAATATCGCCGCGCCGTCACGGGCCTCCAGAATCTGGCCGTTGAGCGCGATCGAACCCGCGGCGAGGACGAGATAGCCATGCCGTCCAGCCTTGAGATCATAGCTCAGGCGTTGGCCGGATTCTAGCGTTGCACCCAACACAACGGCATCTTGTCGGATCGGCAAGGCGTCCGCATCGCCGTGTCCACTGGCCAGCACGGCCCATGCACCAGAGCGGTCGCCTTTCGGGAATGCCTTGGCGCCCCAATCCGGCTGACCGCCGGTCTCATCAGGTTCGATCCATAGTTGAAATATCGTCGTGTTTTCCTGTTCCGCATTCCATTCAGAATGCTGGATACCCTGCCCCGCGCTCATGACCTGAACATCGCCAGCTTGCGTCCGGCCTTTATTGCCCATTGAGTCTTCGTGCGTGATGGCGCCGGAACGAACATAAGTGATGATCTCCATGTCGCGGTGACCGTGCGGTGGAAACCCGGTTTGCGGTTTGATCGTGTCATCATTCCAGACACGCAGCTTGCCGTGCCCCATGCGGGCCGGGTCGTGATAATGTGAGAATGAAAAGTGATAATGGGCGTCCAGCCAGTCATTCTCAAAAGTCCCGAGGTCGGAAAAGCGTCTGATCTCAATCATGAGAGCCTCCATAGTCTGTTACGTTGGGACCAAGATGGCATCTCAGACTGACATGAGTAGCGCGGCGCGCCTGAATTCAATTATGCACAAACGGTATGGGTGGGCAGGACCATAAAAAACCCCGCCAGAAGGCGGGGTTATCACTCTCAAGAGAAACCTGTGCGTTTGGTTCCAGGGAGGAGAGTGGGTTTTATGGTCTAGCGAATGCGGACTGAGGCGCCGCTCGACTTGTCCGTGGTGACATCGCTGGGCTTGCCGCTTACCGAGATAGACGAACCGCTCGAGGCATCAACGTCGACACTTTTTGACGCGAAGACGCGGATTGAAGAGCCGCTCGAGGCATCGACATTCGCATTCTCACATTCAAGCTTGTCAAGCGAGATACTTGACCCAGAAGACGCATCCAGGATCAGGCTTTTGCAGGCACCTTCCATGGACAGCGAGGCGCCGCTGGAGGCATCTATATCGAGGTCACCAGCAACAACATTGCCCTGGAATGCGGAGCCAGAAGAGGCGTCAACCGAGGTCAGGTTTGGTGATGCCGCATAGACTGTGATTTTCGGTCCGTACCGGCCCCATTTCACATTCTTCTTTTTCTTGGCGATCAGCGTGTCGCCTTCAACCTTGATGTCGATCTGGTCCCATTTGCCGCGCTCCAGCGTGGCGGAAACCGAGGCGTTCGGGTCCTGAGAATAGACCATGGCAATTCCGCTGCCGACTTCGACTTTGCTAAACGACTTGGTGCCGAATTCCCGAGTTTCTGGCGAAGTGACGCCGTCATACGCGCCAGCATTGTTGCCTTCACCGCGGGACCAGACCCAGCGATTCTTTCGCTCGGCGCGGGCTTCGGCGCGCTCTCTGTCGCGTTCTGCCCGTTCGAGCGCACGATCAGCATGCGCCTCAGCGCGTTCCGCGTCGCGCTCTGCGCGTTCGACCATCAGTTCGATCTGGTTCTCCCAACGATCAGACTGTGCGTCGGCCCAGGCTTCAATACGAGGTTCCATTTCCTCCGACCAGGCTTCAGCCCGCTCTTCGACCATCTCGCCCCAGACTTCCATTTCCTCGCCCCAGGCTTCCATCTTGGTTTCCCATTCAGCGAATTCAGGGCTGTCCTCCATGGCTTCGAGCTTTTCTGTGTCGAACTCCATATGGAAACTGTTGCCATTCTGCTCGAAGATCATGCCATCAAAAGGCGGCATCGCTGGCATTGGTGGCATTGGCGGCAGATCCGACATGTCGAAGGAGAAGGTCTCACCGTCGACTGTCACCGCAAAGCTCATGTCATGGTCGCCGCTCATGACGAAGACATTTTCGCCATCAGTGGTCACAGTCGTTTCTTCTTGTGGAGCGCCTTCCAGTTCTTGAGCAACAGAAGATGTGCAAGAGGCGGTGGCAAAGATTGCGCCGGCGCCCAGGGCGACAGCAAGCGTGCCTCCCATTAAACGGCTGCGCAGAGTGGGAGTAGGGTGCGTCATCATTATTAGTCTTTCTTTTATGGGATGAGCGAGGGTGAGGCTCGCCGCAGCGATGCGACGATCCGAAGGGCGGGCAAGGCGCGCGGCCTTGACCAGGGTCCGGCCATAAGCGGCAGGAGACAGTTTGGCGCGAGCGATCACGTCGGCGTCACATGCCGCTTCTTGATCGGTGCGGAATGCCCGCAGCGCCGTGTAAGCGAGAGGATTGAACCATTGCGTGGCTGCGACGATACGGGCGGCCTGGAACGCCCAGAGATCGCGGCGCTTGAGGTGCATCAATTCGTGCACGAGGGCATCACGACGCTCAGCCGCCTCATAATCGTCCTCGAACCACATTGGCAGAAGAATGACCGGCTTCGTCAGACCTGTGACCAGGGGGCCGCTGCACAACAGGCTGGCGCGTACATCTGGCACGCGTTTGATGCCCAGCTGCTTGGCAATACGATGGGTCTCGGCGACCGTGGCTGGCTCAGCGGGCTCTGAATCAGCTGCGATCAATTCCAGGAACTGGCGTTGCTGATATAGCGAGCGTCCAAGCCAGAGGACCACCCCGGTGAGCCAGACACACGTCAGGATCAGGGGAGCCTGGGCCAGGGTGGCCTCTAGCAAGCTGGTTCCGGCAGGCGCTGCCATTTCGGTCACAGACGCGGGCGCGTCCGCGGCCGGCGTGCCCGTGATCGATAATTCTTCATAGGACGGCAGGACAGGCGGCACGGCACCAAGTTCAGCAGATTCAACGGGCGTAGACCACGACATCTCAATTGGCGCGACCGTGTCGTCGGCGTTGACAATGATGGTTGGCTCGCTGGTCGGTTGCGTTACCGGTGTGGGGCGTGAAAATCCAAGCAGTCCTGCCAGCGACCAGTTTCCAGGCAGCGGCGGGGTCACGAAACGGGCAAGTGGCAAGGCCCATAGGAGGTAGGCTGCCTTGGCGCCATAGCGTTTCGCAAACGGCTTACGAATGACCAGAACCAACAGAACCAGGAGGCCTACAGCCAGCGTGGTCAGGGTCGCTTCTTGAATGAATGGGTGAAATTCGGTCCAGCTCATTGCTTCAGTCTCCCCAACAAAGCTTCGAGTTCTTCGATATCGTCATTGCTGAGCCCGCGGGCATCAGCCAATTGCGCCACCAAGGGTGCGGCACGTCCGCCAAACAGCTTATCGATGAGCTGTCCGGCTTCTTTCTTTTGATAGTCACGTTTGGCGATCAGCGGGCGGTAAAGATAACGCCGTCCTTCCGCCTTGGTGTTGAGCGCGCCTTTCTCAACCAGACGCGACAGCAAGGTCTTCACCGTGCGAGGACTCCAGTCCTGTTCACCATCAAGTGCGTCGACAATTTCCGACGCGCCGATGCCAGGCCGTTTCCACAGCACTTTCATGATTTCCAATTCAGCAGGAGTGATTTGCAGACTCATCATCTCACCTTTTGACTACAGTTGTGGTCAATAGCGGTGACTACAAGTGTGGTCAATAGGGTAATTGTGACTCTTTTGTTATTTTTTCGCGGAGCGAGGCAAAGCGTCCCGTTACCGCATGACGACGCTTTATTCTCATGCCGGAATGTGCGAGCTAGTCGCCGGATCAGAGGGGGACAACCATGTCGCTCAAGGCTCGGCGCACGGCGCGCTTACACAAGATTGTCGGACTGGTGGCTGGCGCCCTGCTTCTATCCTGGACGGCGAGCGGCTTGTTCTTCTCACTTTATCCCATCACGGAAATCCGCGGTGATCCTTGGCGCCCGACAGTGGATCATGGTGACCTGTCGGAGATGTCCATCGCGATCACCGCGGAGCAGGTCATGTCGCGGGAATCGGCGCCTGTCAGGGGTTTGGAGTTGAAATCCTTTCTCGATCAACCGGTTTGGATGGTGCGCACGGATGCCAACCAAAAAATGGTCGATGCGATGACGGGCGAGGTGCGTTCGCCCCTCTCTGGCGAGGATTTGCAGGCGCTTGTGGCACGTTTTGACGATAAGCCGGACGGGTTGGGCACGCTGACAGTGTCTTATCTGATCAACGAAAATCCGTTGCGTGAATATGGCGGACCCTTGCCGGCATGGGTCCTGGAATACGAACCGCGCAAGCAACGCATCTATATTGATGCGGTCTCGGGAGAGATTCATACCGTTCGCACCACCAAATGGCGGATCTTTGATATCCTGTGGCGGTTTCACATTCTGGATGTCACCGGCGAAGATCGCATCGACTCCTGGTGGCTCAAACTGGCGGCTTTTCTTGGGCTCACCATGGTGTTGAGCGGACTTGTCCTGTTGATCGATCGGGTCCGGAAAGGCCGGTTTCTGGGCTAGGAATCTTCTGATTCAGTGGCTTTCACCATTTCGACTTTCAAGGTCGAGCCCGGCGTGATCAGAATGTCTTCATGGCGCAGCGGGATATCGATGCCCGCTTCACGGAACTTGTCCCAGATGTTCAGCATCACCGCCGATGAAACATTCGAGACGCCATTTTCAGGATCGTTGATCCAGAACCGGACTTCAATTTCAATCGCTTCATCCCCGAACTCCATGACCAGACATTTCGGCGCCGGGCGGGCGAGGACGCGATCCGTTTCCATGGCGCCTTTCTGCACAAGGTCCACAGCCTGGCGCAAATCGGTTTCATATTCGACCCGCAGGCGCCGTTTCACCCGGACTTCCTTGTTTGAGTATGACCAGTTCACGACTTTGTCGGTGATCAGCATTTCATTCGGGATGAGATGTTCCTTACCGTCGCGCGTAATCACCGAGGCGTATCGCAGGCCCAGGGATTTCACCACGCCATAAGTCTCATCCACTTCGATCACATCATCGGGCTTGATCGAGCGATCGGTCAGCAGGATGACACCAGAGATGAAATTGGCGACGATTTGCTGCATGCCGAAGCCGAGGCCGACCCCAATCGCTCCGCCAAGCACAGCGAGCCCTGACAATGGAATGCCAAGCCCTGCCATGGCCAGCAGTGCGGCGCCGAAAAACAGGCCGACTTGCACAGCATTGCCCATCAGTATTCGCAGCGAGGGCTCGACTTGCGGCAATTCGTCGACGCGGGTTTTGAGCTTCCCGGCGAGCCAATTGGCGGCGAACATGAACAATGCCACCGTCGCAATGGCCTGAACAACAAAGACCGGGCTGATGATGCGATCACCGAATGGTGGGCCGATGCTGCTCAACCAGGTCATGACCTCGTCAAGAATGCCAAACGCATAAAGCGCGGCGAAGATCCAGATGACCCAGCCTGCGGGCTTGCGAAAGCCGGCCGGGAGAAAGGTGGTCACCAAACGGATCAACAACCAGGCGAGGGACAAGGATGAAGCGATCCGAACCAGCGTGCTGTCTGTGCTACCTCCAGCCATCGCTGCCTGGCTGGCATAGAGCAGCGCTGCCCAGATGGCAGGTCGTATCAATCGCGGCACCGTGTCTTGCGCGATCGGTCGTATGTTATCCGGCAGACGCTCTACCCCGGACATCACCCAGCGTCGAAGGGTTGGTCCGACCAAGACGCCGAGGACCAGCGCCCCGAAGATGACGCCGATTTGCAGCAAGTAAGGCCAGAGGATTTCGGAGTTCAGTAAGTTTGCTTGCGCCCAGCCCATCGGATCCTGGACGATCGGGTCGACCCAAGCGAACAAACCGGTGGCGATTTCTGGCGTGGTCTCGACCACGGGCTCTGCCGGGATTTCGGCCGCTTCTGCCACCAGATAGAAAGTGCCGTCCGGACCCTGCACAAGCGTCATCGCTTGCGCGCCTTCCGGCACGGTTTCGACTTGTTCGACGGCTTGCCCGGGCGTGTTGTCTTGCATTGCGATCTCTCCGATCGCCGGGATAGCTTAGACTGGCGGGTAAGGGAACACAGAGGTTGTAGCGCCAAGATCTGTGAAGCTGCCTTCCATCGCGCTAAACCCTTGTTCGATGAGTGATTCCGGCGTCCAGCCTTCCATTCGTGACACGGATTTCACCGGGCGCGGTTGATTGAACAGCACGACTTCATTGCCGCGCACGCTGAAGATTTGACCGGAGACATGTTTGGCACCATCGGCACATAGCGTGACCGCGAGTTGCGCGACCTGGTCGGCGCGCATTCCTGTGCGCATGCGTTCGACCCGCTTGGCGCCCTCTTCATCCTTGACCGGGATCGAAGCGATCATTCGCGTCCAGGCAAAGGGTGCGATAATGTTTGAGCGGACATTTTTGCGCGCGCCTTCCATCGCGATGATCCGCGACAGACCGGCAATACCCATCTTGGCCGCAGCGTAGTTGGCCTGGCCGATATTGCCGATCAGGCCCGACGTTGATGTAAACAGAACAAAGCTGCCATCTTCCTGCTCGCGGAAATGTTCGATCGCCGCGCGCGTGACGTTGAAAGAGCCATGCAAGTGGACATCGATAACCGACTTCCAATCATCTTCGCTCATCTTGTGAAACATGCCGTCGCGTAGAATGCCGGCCGGATTGATGATGCCGTGCAGGCCGCCAAACGTATCCTTGGCCTGTTCGATCATGCCCTGCACCGCGGTCATGTCGGTGACGCTTTCTGAGTTGGATGCCGCTTGACCACCGGCCTCGCGGATTTCCTGGGCCACTTGTTCGGCAAGACCAGCATCACCGGACGATGCGCCATCGTCAGTCAGCGCGCCGCCGAGGTCATTGACCAGAACGTTCGCGCCCTCGCGCGCGGCCAATAAAGCGCATTCCTTGCCGATCCCATTGCCGCCGCCGCATATCAAAACGGTCTTGCCATCCAAAACGCCCATAGCGTCCTCCATCATCTGTCTCGTATGCCGGTGAGACAGCATGGATTTTTCAAGCGAGCAAGAGTGTCGCCGCGGCGACGCGTCTTAGACGTTTTCGAGGGCGGTCATTCCATCGCCGTCTCGTCTTGTAACGAACGATGCGACTTCGGTGGCCGTATAGGTCTCCTGCGTCACATCGCTGACTTTCTTAAAGTCCGCGCGGGCTTCGTCGGCGCTCAATGTGACCAGGATCCAACCATTATCGAACGGGTCGTGAAAGTCGACTTCCGGGTTGGCGTCGGCAAATTGAGCACCGAGGTCCGGCACCTCTTTGATATAAGTGCCGAGCCCGGGTGACGTGACCGAGGTGCAGCCAAATTCGACCCCGCGTTGCTGATCGTCTGCATCAACCAGCGTGTTCGCCCAAGCCGTGTGCGTATCGCCGGTCAACGTGATGAGGCGCGCGCCGGCATCTCTTGCGCTGGCATAGAGCCGGTCTCGCGCCGCCGGGAAACCGTCCCAGGCATCGAGATTAAACGGAAGCCCAAGCTGACTGAACGGGATGAGCTGTTGAATATAACCGACATCCTGGGCCGCCTTCTGGGCATCGGTCAGGGTCTGGGTGAAATTTGGCGGCCGGACGCGCGCCATGACGATCTGATTGGCCAAGACCTGCCAGGTTTTTGACTGGGCAGTTGAGTCCTTCAGTTCCTCATTCAGCCACGCTTCCTGCGCAGCGCCCAACATGGTGCGCTCAGGCGCCTGCACGCGGACCATTGTGTTCATCGCCGCCAAAGGTATTGCGCTTGCTTCCAACCCGCCCAATTCAGTGAACCAGGAAATCTCGTCCGACCGCCCGGTCAGACGGGTCTCAAGGCAAATGATCGACGCGACATCACCGAAATCAAAGCGACGATAAAGCGCCTCACGGGCTTTTCCGACTTCCGGATCGCGCACGGGCATCCATTCGAGATAGGCTTGAACCGCGGCTTGCTTGCGATCGGACCAGTTGCCTTCGCCAGCTTCGGGATTGTGGTTTTCAGCGCCGTTTCGATATGAATTATTGGTGCTTTCATGGTCGTCCCAAGTGCAGATCCACGGCGCTGCAGCATGCGCTGCCTGAAGATCAGGATCGGTTTTATATTGCGCGTGACGCGTACGGTAATCGTCGAGAGAGACGATTTCCAAAGGCGGTTCATGATTGCGGTCAATGCCCTGACCGATACGGCCGCCATAACCATCGACGCCATACTCGTAGAGATAGTCGCCAAGGTGAACGACAGCATCAAGTTCTGCAGCATTGGCGATGTCGCGATAGACGTGGAACCGGCCAAAAGGATAATTAGAGCAGGAAATAACCGCCAGTTTCACAGGCGTCTCACCCGCGGCCGCCGTGGTTTTTGTTCGTCCGACCGGCGAGCCAACATCCCCGGACGCGACTTTTGCGACAAACCGGAAATAGTAAACTGTGTCGGGGTCGAGGTCGGTGACATTTACTTTCACCGTATAGTCGCGTTCTGGCAAAGCGTAGAATTGACCATATTTGACCGGTTGCTGCAGTTCCGGGTCTGAGAACACGCCAAAGCTGACCGGGACAGCGAGATCCGGAAAGGCAGCATCAGGGGTCACCCGGGTCCAAAGAATGACGCTATCAGGCAGTGGGTCGCCGGAAGCGATACCATGGATGAAATTGACCATGCCGGGATAGGCTGGCCGCTCATCCGGACTCACCGTGACTCGTGATTCTGGCTCCAGAATGGGATCGCGTTCGCACGCCGCCAATCCCAGAATGCCGGTGCTGGCGCCCAATAGTCCACGGCGTGTTAGCTTTCCCATTTTCCGGGCTCTCCTCTTAGCGCCGCAATTGCGATTGCAGCATGACCTTCTCGCATCTGTCGGTATATATGGTTCTTATGACAGTCTTATCTGCTTTAGCAGGCGATGCCGATAAAGGAACCCGCCTTGATCGATTCTTGAGCGAGCAGATTGAGAGCTTGTCGCGGTCGCGTGCCAAAACGTTGATCAAAGAGGGGTGCGTGTTTGAGACGACCGGCGGGACGGATGTCTTGCGCGATGATCCGCGCATGCCTGTGGTCTCCGGCCGTGCTTATCTTGTGCGGATGCCTGAACCGATCGCGGCGGTGCCGGAACCCGAAGATTTACCGCTGTCCGTCCTGTTTGAAGATGAACACCTTATTCTCGTGGATAAAGCCGCGGGCATGGCGGTGCATCCGGCGCCGGGAAACTGGCAAGGCACATTGGTCAATGCGCTCTTACACCATTGCCGCGGAGACTTGCCCGGTATTGGCGGCGTAGAACGTCCGGGGATCGTCCACCGTATCGATAAGAATACAACCGGCGTACTGGTCGTGGCCAAAACCGAACCGGCCCACAAAGGACTGTCAGACCTGTTCGCGCGTCATGACATTAAGCGCACGTATCTGGCGTTCACCCGCGGGGCGCCGCGGCCAGCGGCGGGGCGCGTCGAAACAGATATCGCGCGAAGCCCGCGTGACCGCAAAAAAATGGCAGTGGTCCCCGATGGCGATGGGCGACGTGCCATCACCCATTACAAGTCGCTTGAGACATTTGGCACGATCAGCAAGGTCGAAGCCCGGCCGGCGGCAGCCTTGATTGAATGTCGGCTCGAGACGGGACGCACCCACCAGATCCGAGTGCATATGGCGCATTTGGGCTGTTCTCTGATTGGCGACCCGGTCTACGGACGGCATCGTGGCATCAAGGCCTTTGGCCGCGGCGATGCATTTGATTTGGCCACTGGCCTGGCGCGAAAGCTGACGCGACAAGCCTTACATGCGGCCAGCCTAGGTTTTGTGCACCCGATCACGGGCGCCGATATTTTTGTTGAGTCAGCGCTGCCCGAAGATCTGCAAAAATTGAAAGATTCTCTTCGCGGACTTCCGGCCTAGTCGCGAATCATTCGTGGCTTACTGCCATCGCCATTTTTGGCCAGGAAGTGTGCGAAACTCTCCGCCAGACGCTTCACGTCACCGCGCAGGCGACCATATTTGTTGCGCATTGAATCATAGCTATCGAGGTCCGGGCGGTCCATGGCACTCAAAGCTTGCACAGATTCCGGAATGGTCGGCCCGAAGGTGCGATCCTTGAGATAAATTTCCTTCAATTCCGCCTCTGCGTTGCGGGCATAGCGGGTGTTCTTGAACCGTGTGATCACAACGAAGTTTCGTGATGCCAAATGCGGTGTGATATTGTTTGTGACCCAATCCGAGAACTGTTTTGTGCCCCAGATCGACACCGAATCCGCCAGGGTCGGTGTGATGAATTGATTGGCGATTGACAGGCCCGCGCGCGCCAGGGGCGACAGATAGGGTGGATTGTCGATCAGGATGACGTCATACAGCGCCGTCAAAGGTTCAAGCGCTTGCTCGATATGACCGGCGAGATAGCTGGCAAGACGACTGGGAGCCATGCCTTTGGTGTAGATTTTCTCTTCCAGTTCCATCTCGGTGAGTCGCAATTGCGTGTGGGCCGGTAGGATAGAAATCCACCCTGCGCGGGCATCCTTTTCCTCTGCCTTGCGCAATTCCTCGAGCGTAACGGCGTTGGGCAGAATCAGATTGGCGATGTTTGGCGGCTCACTTTCCATAAACTGATTGAGCAAATGGTGGACGCCTTTGCCTTGCTTGAAGGCCATCTGCAATCCGCGATCAGTCAGCAACATCTGACTGGAATTCGCTTGTGGGTCCATGTCGACGACGAGAACTTCAGCGCCGTAGTAATATGCCAGTCCGTCTGCCAGCATCAATGTGGTTGTAGATTTTCCGACGCCGCCCTTAAGGTTGGCAACCGCTGCGATTGTCGCTGGCATTTGGTCTCGCTCCCAATCTTCGATTAATGGCACATCAGACAAATATTGAAAGAGAGAGTCTGCGGACGAGGCATAATTGCGCGAACAGAAGAACCTGAACTGGGCCTGTTAGAAACCTGGATTTGCGCAAAAGAAAAGGGGCATGCTGTCACCAACATGCCCCTCTGATATGGGAGATGCGTTCCTAATTTATGGGAATAGGCGCAAGGTTATGAAAATTCTGGATTCATCAAACGGTTCGAAATTGGAATCGCGATCCGTATACTGATAGCCCCCGAGGAGGTGCATATTGCGATTCACTTTCCAGGTGGCTCCAAAACCGTAACCAACTTGCTCGTCGGTCCGTTCAGGGCGCACCAGAGGCACCGCTGGGAATTCGCGCTCTTCGAACGTGACATCACCAGACAGAACAACATTGCGCATAAGTTCGTGGGCGACACCTATGCCGTACTGCGTGACCAGCACATTGGGTGATTCCACGCCGCCAGCATCGGCGACATCGCGGCCTGCAAAGGTCGAAACCGTTGTCAACTCAGTCGGGAACCACTGCACATCGGCGTAAAGTGCCAAACCATCTTCGGTTTGCAGTGTTGGATCATCCGGCTCGAATGAAAGATATCCGGCACTGACTTCACCGCGCAAGTTGGCTGGCAATTCGAAATTGGTACCAATGCGGATGATGTCACCTGTGGTATCTCGATTGATGCCATTCGCTGTCAGTTGGTCATAGCTGCGCTCAACGCGCTCAAGCTCGCCGACAATGGCCCAGTCGCGGCTCATTGCATACTCGGCGCTGGCCGCGACACGGTTTTCGTCGAAATTACGGACATCGAGATTGACCGACGTGCCATCTGTGAAGCGGACATCATCAAAATCATAAGTCGCGGTTGATCCGCGCAAACGCAAGCGTACGCGGTTAAACTCATAGGCCGAGTTTACTTCTGCACCGGTCTTCTGGAACGAAATCCGTTCAGCCGCAGAAATGTTGCTGCCAATATTCGTCCGATCCTCGCGGGCGTCGCGATAGGCGACAGAACCGGCAATGGCGAAGGATGATCCCAGATCCAGTTGCCCGAAGCCGCGAACGCCATATTCTGTGGCGTCTTCAGATGACGTATCGAAATAGGACTCATTTTCGACAATCGCGTCGAAGCCGAACATATGTCGAGAGGACGTGGTTTGCGCGGACGCTTGTCCGACCACACGAATGTTTGAATCATCAACTTCGGGTGGGCTGCCGGGTTGAGACTCGTCAATCAGGAACAGGTTGCTGCTATTTGCCAGGCCGAGCTCCAGCGATGGGCTGACCTCAAATGGTCCAAGATTTACGGGCTCAGGATCATATCCGCGCTGCCAGCGGGCGTCCGCTGCGGTGTATCTGTCCCGGATAAAGAAGTTATCAGCTTCTTCATTCGCGACGTCAGCGCCTTGATAATAGCTGCCATAAAAGACTCTGTTTTGATCGTAGGTTATGGACTCCACTTGAGCGTTGGCTGTGGCCCATCCCGTTATGCACGATGCTGCGATTAGTGCGGTTACTCTAATGTTCATGGGATTTACACTCCGTGGTTTCCCCAATTGTGTCATCTTCTATGACACAAAACCCGTTAGCAAATTGCTGCTGCGCAAAAGACCAGGCGTCTTAGAAGAAGCGCTCCAGAACGCGAACCGTATCGCCCGGCTGAATATCCGTGTTCGGCGTCAGCAGGATTTTGCGTTCTGAATTCTCATCGATTTCCTTGATCATCACTTCTCGCTTATTGGCGCGATAGGTGAATCCCCCTGCCGTTGCGATGGCTTTCAAGACCGTCAGATCGGTTGAATATGGATATTCACCCGGCTGGTTGATTTCGCCAAGAATATAATAAGGCCGAAAATTCAGGACCTGCGCGGATACGCGCGGTTCTCTGAGATAGCCTTCGCTCAATTTGGTCTCGGTCGCTGTGATGAATTCCGGGATGGTCAATCCGGCAGCGTCGACTTCGCCAATCAAAGGCAAAGACACAGTCCCGGCATTCGAAACAATGAACTGACCCGACAAATCATCATGTCCAAACACCGTCACCCGGACCTCATCATCTGTGCCGAGCCGGTATTCACCGGCGCGTTCACGTTCGGCCGTAACCGATGGTTCCGCGCCACTAATCGGAGAGGACTGACAGCCTGTGACAAGCATCAAGCCGAGCAGGGCGCCAATAAGAAGAAAGATTTTATTCTTGATGAAGCTGGTCAACAGTTCACTCCCTTTGATCTAGCGAATGGTTGGTTATGAACGACATGCTCGAATTCGTTAGCTTCAAAGCACATAACGTCCCTGTGAAATATGCGCCAGTGTCGATATTGACCCGGCGGTGATCGACAAAAGGCGAATCCACGGGCGAATGACCGTGGACGATATACAAATCTTCTCGATTGGACGCATTCAGGAACACTTCCCGGATCCACAGACGGTCTTCATCGGTTTGCTCTGCGAACGGTATACCTGGGCGAATGCCGGCATGCACAAATCCGAAATTTCCGATCTGATGATGCGATGGCAGTGATTCCAGAAAATCAACATGATCGGTTGGAATAGATTGTTTCAGAGATTGCTGTGCATCACGCCATTGATCGATGGATTGCACATTGCGCGGCGGAATGATGCCATAGGAAATCAGGGTCTCGCGGCCGCCGAATGCAGACCAATCCGGGCCGATTGCCGGATCATCTAGAAACCGCAACATCGCTTGTTCGTGATTGCCCTTCAGAAATATTGTGTCGAATTCCGATCCTTGCTGCAGCTGGCAGAGCAAATCGATGACTTGCTTGGATTGAAACCCGCGATCGATGTAATCGCCGAGAAAAACAATGGTTGCTGGCGACGTCCCGTCGGAGCTGTCCAGGCGCACGGCCGTGATCAGGTTTTCCAGCAAATCGGCACGACCGTGCACATCCCCGATGGCGTAAACGGTTTGTCCGTTTTCGATGCCGCCGGGATGCTCGAGATCGGTATTCGCGTCGAATGTTTCTGCGATCGGCAGCCGCGCGACAGATAATGTGTCGAGGCGCTGGAAGGTCGATTCAGATTTTGCTGGCGGGAGCGGCGGTGTTGGCTCGCGCGGAATGAATCGCTCACGCAATTTATTCCACAAATTGGGCACCAAGTCCCAAATTCTGAAGTCTTTAGAGTTCATCTACCCGGCCATTCCAGCTCAAGCACGTCCGCCACTGAACGAGCTAACTTACAAACCGGCTAGATTTCAACCCTTTATTGCTGATGCTTCACCGGTCACAGAAAGTAACTGACCGCAAGATATATGCCAGCCCAGAGCGCAACTGAGCTGAGGATGAAGAACCATGACTTTATCCAGAGCGGCCAGGCCGCGGAGTCTTGATTACGGTTAACCTCACTGGTTCGCGATTCTCGCAGAACGGATTGAGTGCGGTAATGAGCCGTTTTGTCCATGTGGTTCGCCCTCTATTCGTTATCGTTTTGAGTATGAGAATGTTTCATTTTTGATAATGCGGCTCGGAAATTCGGACTCTCATGCCAGCTGGCTGGTCATTGGTCGGCTCTTTGCTCGGAATGCACGCGCTCGGCTTGGTGCTTCAACACCCCGTTTCGGTGAGATAATAATATCGATTGTCCCACGCACAGGGAGTATTGGAAAACCTACACCAAACTCAACGTTGTCCCGGCTTCATTTCCATTCACCTTCTCGCTTTCAGCATAGCTAAACTGGCGCACTTTTTAGTGTCTCGATAGGAGATTAGAGCGTCGTTTCGATCTGACAACGGAAGAGTTCACTTTCTTACCAATGTTTATATCTTTAAAATTTCACAGATTTCCTCCCGCCACAGGGGAATCCGCTTGTGCGATTTCGTTAAACGTGTAGGCAGACACTTATTGTGTTCATTAACACATTAGTAACGTTATTTTAGAGTTGTGGGGACTTAGACAGAATGTCGAATTCAATTAACCGCGTGGCAGCGCCGGACCTAGTTGGAAAGCAAAAACTATCCGAACATGCAAGCGTATCAAGCATACTGAAAAGAGGAATGGACGTAATACTGGCTTTGGTGGGACTGGTATTTGCGTTTCCAATTATGCTGATCGTCGCGATACTGATTAAATCATCAGGACGCGGATCAGTCTTCTTTGCGCAAAGCCGAATCGGTCTCCAGGGTGAGACCTTCAAATGCTATAAATTCCGAACCATGGTTATGGATGCGGACGAGCAATTGCGTCTGTTGCTGGAGCGTGACCCTGAAGCGCGTCGCGAATGGGAAAGCACGCAAAAGCTCAAGAATGATCCGCGCATCACGCCGCTGGGTCGTTTCCTGAGAAAATCTTCTTTAGACGAACTGCCGCAGCTGATCAACATCCTGCGTGGCGAGATGTCGATTGTCGGTCCACGACCAATCGTGCAATCAGAAATCGAGAAGTATGGCCCATTCTATCCAAGCTATGCGGCTGTCCGTCCGGGTTTGACCGGATTGTGGCAAGTCAATGGGCGCAGCGATACGGAATATGATCAGCGCGTCCAACTGGATCGTGCTTATGCAGAGAACTGGTCGATGAGATCGGATATGGCGATCGTGGCAAAAACCATTCCTGCACTGCTGTTCTCAAGGGGCGCAATGTAAAACGGAACTGCCATTCCATTTTTATGCGATCGAGCGCCGGTTCCTAGAGCCGGCGCTCGTTTATTTTGGCCTGCGCCCGGCTGATCATCATATCCAGGATCTGATCCTTGGTCAGACCTTTCAGGTCGGTACTGCTCGCAAGGTTGGCCCCCTGCGCCATTTTCTTCAGCTCTGCAGGCGTGAATCCATCCAGGCGTTCCAGCGCGACTTCTTTCGGCTGGTCTGCAATCAATTCGATCGGATTGACGAACTTGACGGCATCCTGTGTCAGGAAATGGACCTGCGTCGGCAGCGCCTTCAGCACGCGATAGGTGAGCTCAGGATTGGAATGCAACTCGCGGCGTAATGCCTCCAGAAACCCATCGATGGCTTCCATCGCATCGACGGACATTTCAGATTGGCTGTCATCAGTCATAGTCGGGACCCTCTTCCTCACAGATGTTCACCGACACAGAGGCGGTGAGCGAAATACCGGCATGATCTGAGGTTTTAGACTGAAGCTGTCTGGAAGTGGTTAACTAAGATCCGGTCTCTGTCGCGGAGGTTGGATTGACCTCGAGACCATACATCTCTTGCTCGCGCGCGGCAAAGAATGCGTTCACTGTGCCGAGGTGAAACAGAGCTCGAATATAATCCGTTCGGTTCTTGGCTGCTGTTCTGAACGGCAGCGCCGACGCGACCAATAATAGGCCGGCTTTCATGGCGGATGAAATGGCACCCATCGCGTTCTGGAACCGCGTTCCGCGATACTTGATGACTTTGCCGTAAGTGACGCCAGAGCGATATCGTGTTTTCGCCAGCCACTTCATATTGAGGCGGTCCTCGGGGACCGGTTCACTGGCGGCGGCGCCGTCGACATAACCGAGTTTGGCGCCAGCGCGATAACACTCATGGAAGAATTCTGTGTCCTCGCCGCCGGTGCGCCCGCGCTTCAGATTGAAGCGGCGTTGTGCAATTGCAGGGTGACGAACATTGAAAAAGGAATTTCCCGAATATCCAGTGATCAAACCGTCATCGTCTGAACAGCGGGTGGAATGAAAATCGGCTTCGACGAGCCAATCTTCAGTCTCGTCAGGATAGCGCGCCCAGACCGGCCCGAACGCGACGTCGAGTTGACGGCTCTGCGTCGCCTCGATCATTTCCTTCAGCCAGCCTTTAGACGCAGTTTCATCATCATCAATGAAACCGACCCAATCGCCGCGCGCAGATTGCAGGCAAGCGTTGCGCGCAATCGAGATGTTTTGCTTGGGCGCGTGACAGTATTTGACCGGAATCGAAATCTCGGCAGCGACCGCCGCGACATAGTCGCGCGCAGAGGGCTCGATATCATTGTCCGCCACGACAATCTCCACCGTCCAGCCAGCTGGAATTTCCAGCTGTCCAAGCGACCGGATGGCGTCTGTCACGGCCTCTCGGCGATAGGTGCAGATACAGATGGAAACCTGGTTGCTCATCACACTACGCGCCGCCCACTAGATCGCTTCCAAGCGGGAATGGGTCGATGCTTGTGGTGGTTGGCGATATCTTGCCACGACGCGCTCCAATGTGGTCCGCATCAAGCCAGCCGGTTGGACGAAAACGTCCATTGGCAAGCGCGCAAGCTGGCGCCGATAGACCTCGATTTGCGAGGGGTCAGACGCCAAGCGTTCAACCATTTGCGGAAGCTGAGACTCCAATGGCTCTGCAACTGCGAAGCCGCAATCATGCTCAGCGATCCATTGCGCGGTTTGCGTCTGGTCGGGGCTGACCGCAGGCGTGCCATAATAGCCTCCTTCATAAATCCGGTTGGGCAGCAGCCAAACCGAATTGAACCCGGCTTCCATGAAGTCTCCAGACCAGACAATATCCAGATTTCCGTAAATCTCGGAAAGATCTTCTGGCGCACGATAACGCCCGAAGAAGCGCATATTGGCATGCGGCTCAATTTGCGCGTCGAAATTCGGGATTTCGGTTTCCGCGACAATTCCGTGGATGCGTATTTCCACTTTGGGCCCGAGACGCCGCGCGGTTTCGCACAACAGATCGAGACTCCTTTGGCATCGCAGAACGCCAACCCAACCTAATCTTAAAGGGGTTGCTGTGACCGCCGTCTGTTCGATCTGTTTCAAATTGGGACGTTCACCGCCCGTGAAGGAATCGGTCAATCTGTTTTCGATCAGCACCGGGTCATAGGTGCCAGCGTAATGACGCTCAAAATGGTGTTCCAGAAATGCCGGGGAACTGACAACCAGCGCTGAACTGGCGCGCAAGAGGCGTCGTTCGAGGCCTCGCAATCCTGATCCGATGAAATCGTCTCGACACAGGAGGCGATGAACGTCGAGACATTCATAAACGATTGGAAGGTCGAGATTCAATTTGTTCTTCACGCGAACAGCGACCGC
Organism: Pseudomonadota bacterium; assembly: GCA_039029475.1. GTDB lineage: Bacteria > Pseudomonadota > Alphaproteobacteria > Caulobacterales > Hyphomonadaceae > Henriciella. The sequence continues at coordinate 139,571 of JBCCGB010000001.1, forward strand.
CATCATATCGAGATTTCTGGCGTAAATAATATCTGCAGCAGCTAAAGCTTCACGATGTTTCAGCGCTTGTTTGGTACCTGAGAAGATGCTTTTGGCGCGGTGAATGAACGCCCCGGGTCGGGTCTCGCCAAGATCGTAATTCGTCCAGGCGGTTTCGGGCAATGGGCCGCGGCGCATCATAAAACCGTCCACGCTCAGACCGTCATCGTGAAAGCTCTTAATCCTCCGCCGAATGGCGGCGTCATAGGCATCGTGACCGAAGAACGCGACTCTCATGATTTCCCCGCTTTGGTTCATAGCGCGTCCAATGCAGAGTTCAGACCACTATCCCTTTTCGTTCAGCGCCGACTTTATCTGAGCAAACGAATTGTCATAATTGTCATTGCTGTTCTCGGTCACTGCAGGAGCGTATGGAACGACTTTAACTTTCTTTTTCGACCAAGGCATCCAATCCATACGCGGCTCGCTTGAGTAATATTTGCGATACGCTGAATTGTTCGCTGCCTCTTCTGTATGGTGACGCTTGCGGGTCAGATCGACCATGTTCAGCGCAACCCCGAGCACATCTGCTTTCATGCCCTTAAGCATTTCCAGGGAACGACGGACGGCGGTGCGGCGTGACCGCATCCAGCGCACGATCAGGATCGTCTTGTCGGTCTTGCTGGCAATCACGCCGGCTTCAGCCATCAGCAGCAAAGGCGCTGTATCGATCAGGATCAGATCGTACATTTGCTTGAGCTCATCCAGCAGCTTGTCAAAGCTTCGGCTCCCGAACACGTCATGCAATTGGCGTCCGTTCAGGGTCAACGCGAGCAGGTCGAGATTTGTGTACTCTTCGCGATAAATCGTTTCTTCCAGCGTGCACTCGCCAAGAAGATACTCGACCAGACCGGTTTCGGGATCGAGGCCTGCGGACGAGGTGAGCTGGCGACGGCGGAAGTCGCCATCAATGACCAGTGTCCGCTCGCCCGACAACGCGGCCATGCGGCCAAGGCTGAGTGTCAGACTGGTTTTACCTTCATCTGGAAGCGATGAGGCGATGGTTACGGTTTTGGTCTGATCCTCCATCGCCGCGATGGCAATTGAAGCCCGCATGAAGCGCATTGATTCTGCGTAGGCTGAAAGCGGATTCTGAACCAGGAAGTCGGCCGGGATTTTGTTGCCAAAGCCGAGGAAGCGGATCGACTTGATCAGCGGTACAGCCCCGAGACTTGGGAAACCGAACTTGCGCTCAATGTCCTCGATCGACGCGATCTTATTGTTGAAAATCTCGAGAATGATGGCCAAACCAAAGCCACAAATTCCGCCCAGCATCATGCCGATGATCAGGTTGAGAAGCTTCTTCGGAGAATCTGGTGATTCCGGTACGGACGCAGCAGAGAGGATGCGCGCATCCGATTCAATCAGGCCGTCCTGTTCGCGCGTTTCGCGGAAACGGGACACAAATTCTTCCAGGATTGCCCGGCTTGCCGCGGCGTCTCGTTCGAGGTCGTTGAGGCGAACCTGTGACGAGTTGTTGCGAGTCAGATTGGCGCGCGCTTGACCGATCCGGCGATCAATTCCAGCGATCTGGTCTTCGGCAACGTCGACTTCGACTTGCAGGTTTTCGATGATACGTGTGACCTCAGCTGAAATCTGTCGATTATAGTCTGAGACTTCGTTGCGGGCCGAAACCAGATCAGGGTGGCGATCGCCCAAGGATGATTCCAACTGCGCAACACGCCGGCGCGCATTCGCCAGTTGCGTTTTCAATTCATTGATCACGACGGAGTCGAGCACTTCGCTCAAGGCCTCGGTTCCCGAAGGACGCTGCATTTGTCGCCGCATGCTATTGTAGCGGGCGCGAACCATGGCGACATCGCGTTCCATTTCGACTTTCTGTTGCTGCAGCATGGCGATGCTGGATTCCGTCAACGTCGCGCCTTGCGCCGCCAGCAGGCCTGAGGATGAGCGGAAATCTTCCACCAGAATTTCCTTGGCGCGGACTTCATCTTGCATGACTTCGACTTTTGAAGCCAACCAGGTCGTGGCGCGCTCTGTCGCCTCGAGTTTGGTTTCCAGTTGTTCGATACTGTATTGATCTGCAACAGCGTTTGCGAGGCGCGCAGCCATTTCAGGCGATGTACTCGTCGCTTTCACTTCCATCAAATAGGTCGTGCCAACGCGGCCCACCTGAATGCGCCGCATCAGGTTGTCGAGCACCATCTCCTCAATGTCAGCGTCAGTGAGCGGCTCTTCTTCTTCTTCCGCTGCTCCGAGACCGACGGATGTCAGAATGCCACCAATCAATCCTCGGCCTTTATCTTCGATCAATGTCGGATTGAATTCTGGCTCCGATTTCAGATCCTGATTGATCGCAACTTTGGCGAGCAGCGCTTTTGAACCCATGACTCGGACTTCGGTGTCGATGACTGCGGTGCTGAGCCCGCCGCCACTCAACACAGCCCCGAGGTCAATAACGTTGGTTTGGGTGCTGTCGACGATCACCGTGGCGCGCGACACATAGGTTGGCGTCTGTGTGAAGGTCGCAAAGGCCACCAATGTAAAGATGATACCCGCCGTGACCGAAATCACCATCAACCGGCGCAAGGCGAGGTTCACGATCGACTTCACATCGCGGAAAATGTTCTCTGCTGTCGATTCACCGCCTGAAAGGGCGTCCGGTGAAATTTCTAAACTAACCATCTGAGACATTATTCTGTGTCTTTCTAATAATCACCGGTTCTGAGTGCTATGATTGGTGTGCTGACGTGACAAAGGCGAATTCGTTGTGACGATACGCAGCAATTGTGCCAAAAAACCGGCGCCCCACGACAAATGCATTCCTGCCATCGCAAGTCCCGCCCAAATTCCGCACATCGAACTTTTGGCCGCCATAAAATAGGCGGATACAAGCACGACTAGCATGGTGTACGTCCCAGGGACCGTTATACTTAACGGGAAGATCGGCGCAATAAGCAAACCCAACACACAACCCAGAAATGCGGCAACGGGTAGCAATTGTCGCAGCTTTGGTGGCGCCTTGTGCTTGACCGTGGTTCGGGCTCGGCCTTTGCCATAATTGAAATACTGCCTGGCCAGGCTGATCAAGGATCCGCGCGGCACGTATTCGATGCGGATATCGGCGTCGAGATAGATCTTGCCCCCCGCTTCCGTGAGGCGGCGATCATACTCGGCATCCTCATTGTGCGAGAAGCTCTCATCATAGCCCCCAATCCGGTTGAACCATTCAAGGTCAAATCCGGCATGATGACCGTGGTCGACATAGCCAGATTTGGTTCCGCCGCGATGCGCTGAGCCGCCTGATCCTAAAGGTGTATCGACGATCCAGGCATTCGCGCGTTCGAAACAGGTCGAGCCAATGGCATCCATCACGGTGACGACAGAGGCGGCTTTCGTAGACATCAACCTGTCACCAACCGATTGGATGAACCCGATCGGATAAATCGAATGTGCATCACACCGCACCATGAACGATTTGGTTGCGGAAAGCGGGTGTTGAGCGGCCAGATTCAGTGCCGCTGATTGCAGTCTTTTCGGATTGTCTATCAGGGTCAGATTGGGAAACTCGGTTCTCATGCCCTCGACAATGGCCTGGGTGCCGTCGGTGCTCATGCCATCAACGATGAGGATCGGAATCGTCGCTTCAATACCTGCCATCAAAGAACGCACACAGGTTTCGATATGTGCGGCCTCATTATAGGTCGGAATCACGGCGACGATGGAGGCAGAACTATTTTTTTCTTCGGACTGATCCCGCATTTTCTTTTCCGTCAGCGAAGTTTGTGTTTTGAGGTGTGGCACGCCGCGATTATTCTGCGAAATCGATGCCAGAATTAGGCGTTTGAAAAACACTATCAGTTTTGCAAGGTCAAAATCTATGTTTCATCTTGGGATAGTGTTGTGAATAATCAAATTCATACCGGCACGGACCATCCCGATCTGGAGAGCCAAGCAGACATGTCTTCGACGCCGCGATTCTATGTCGATTTTGATCACACATTGCTACGCTCAAACTCGACGCAAGAGTTTCTGAGGACCGCCCGACCATTTGCATTGATCTGGCCGATCCTGGCCGTGATCAGCATCGGCTTGAAACTGATTGGCGCCAGCGCGCGCACGCGCTTTATCTGGGAAGATGCATTGAAGTTGCGCGCGCTGAGGTTGCTCAATCCATTCTCCTTGGCGCGGTTCAGAGCGCTTGCGCCAGCGATCGCCGCCGAACAGATCAATGAGGATATCGTCGATCAGCTCGCATCTGTTCCAAGAGAGGACATAACCATTGTCAGTTTCGGTTCGCATGAGATTATTTCAGCGCTCTTGTCGGAGACCGCGTTCGCATCTTGCGAAATAGTTGCACCCACGATCGATTCCGGCCCGAAAGACCGTCGACTTGGCAAGATGGCCATGCTTGAAACGCATGGACGCATCCCCGGTGCTGAGGACGTATTGATGACGGACAATCTTGAAGATGATGCAGACATTGCGGCGGCGGTTGGCCAGACAGTACATGTCGAAGCCGACCATGACAGTTACGCCTATCGTCAGCCCTACATACCGTTCTTCTACACGGCCAAAATCAAACGCACGCCGGGCTTCTTCATCAAGCAGGTCATCCTTGAGGAATTGCCCATCGTCTTGCTTGCATTCGGTCTCGCAGCATTCGCCTGGAATCTGTCATTGTGGGCATGCCTGGTTCTTTTGTTTCTCGCCATGATCCTCAGTTATGAATTGGGTTATGCTGAGAATGACCGGGTCGGCGAGCAAAAAGAAACCAAGCCCAAACTGTCAAAAAGCTATTTCAAGCACCGTCAATACAGGCTGTTTCCACATGCCTGGATCTACGCTCTGGCGCTGACCGTCGTGGCTTTTGTGGTGCTCGGCGCGCAAGATCGAGCGCTTGCCATGTCGCATCTTGGCCTCTCAACTGCTTATCCTGCCTGGCAAAATATCGCCATTTTGAGTGCTGTGTGGATGGGCATCATGGTGCTCGCACGGATCATATTTTGGGCGTTTAACGCAGCCCCTTTGGTGTGGCGCGTCTATATCTATGCGCCGCTGCATATGGTGAAGTATCTTGGCTTTCTGGCGCTGTTTCCAATCAGCGCGGCCGGACTAATCCTGGTCTATGCGCATATCGTGCGAACCTGGTCCCTGTATGCCGTCCGCCGAGCTGGCGGCGACATCGAGTTTCTGATGAGCCAGCTGGTTCGGACACTCTTCCTGCTATTTGGATTTGCTGTGCTGGCCATGATCGATCTAGATTTGGTTCTGAATTGGCCAGCAGGCATGATGCTCGCATTCTGTATCTTGCGGGCGGTTCCGGAGATTTTCAAAAAGGGGCGCTCAACCCAGACAAGAGTTGAGTAGACCTGTCGTGGCCTGCGAGGTAAGGCGCGGGAAATTCAAAATCGGTACGGACGTGGGGCGGTCGGCTGACTCTGACACAAAAAAGGGGCGTCAGAAATGTTATTGAGAGTTACGCCAGTGGCGATTTTGGCACTTGGATTGTGCGCCAGCTGCGGACAGCCTGAAGCGACTGAGTCCGCCATCGAAACTGACTCCACCGAACATGCCGAAACGGAGCCGACCATTGAAGAACCGGTCGAGCCGGAGATTCCGGCGCTGCCGCCCATTCATCCGCCGCTGCAATCCAATCAGGCCTTTCTCATCGACTTCACACAACAGGAAGTTGGTGAGGGATGGTATGTCGCAGATCATGATGTCCCGACCGGGCAGTGGAAGAATGATTTTCGTGCCAGCAGTGTCAGCTTTTCTGAAGAAGGCATGGATCTGAGCATACAGATCAAGGAAGACTGGGCGCCAGATGATTGGTTCTGGGATGCCTCGGAGGTGTCGACAAATCCGACCTTTCATTTTGGCTATTATGAAGTTGAGATGAAGGTCGCGGATGGCTCCGGTCTGGTCTCAGCCATGTTTACGTATACCGGACCATTTTACGGCACGGTGCATGACGAAGTCGATATTGAATTCGTTGGCAACCGAACCGGCCATGTTGAGTTCAATGTCTTCCGATCCGGAAAATCGTATGGATCGAAACGGCATGAGCTTGATTTCGACGCCAGCGAGGAATTTCATTTTTATGGTTTCGACTGGCAACCGGATTACGTCCATTGGTACGTGAATGGCGAAATTGTTCATCGGCTGGACGTGCCGGAGCATGTGCCGCAACTGCCGTCCAAGATCATGATGAATATGTGGACTGGCAGTTTGCCGCAATGGCATGGTCATGCGCAATTCGAACCCGGCGCGAAAGCGCAATATCGTTGTCTGTCTTTCAGTCCCGGAACTGAAAAAACACCGACTTGCCGCGACCGCGAATTAGGAGGCTGATCGCGCCCCTTTGAGCAAGTCGATTGCAGCTCGCGGGACATCCGGCGCGAGAATGCGGACAAGTGCCAAATAGGCAATCACGCCGACCGGGACAAGAATACCGACTTGCAGAATTGCCGGGAAATGCGCTGGTAAAGCCGATTTTGCCGCCCAAACGATCGCTGCCATCGAAATGGCGCTGAGGGCGGGAAGCCGCAGCGGCAGGAACTGATCTGAAAAACTGTAACCGGCAAATTGCTTGGCCATGATCGTGGCCAGGGTCAGGGCGAGAATTTTCTGAGCGATCAGCACGCACATCACAGCTTCGATGGTGAAGCCGGAAACCAGGAACACACCAGTGGCTGTAAAGAGTGTGCTGATGATTGTGATCCGCGCGACCAGAACGGGTCGGCCAATGCCCTTGAGCAGATTGTTATTGATGTCCTCAATCATCGTTAGCGGTCCGAGCAGGAGCGCCAATTGGGTTGTTTGTACGGCCCCAATCCACTGATCGCCGAACAGTAGCGGGACGAGGAGCGGCGCCAGCACCAGGGCGCCGAGGAAAGCCGGCAAGATCAGATACATGGAAATGGTCGAGGAATCCTTGATCACCCGATGCAATTCTTCACGCGTCGCCTGAGCTTTTGAAAAGACTGGGAATGCGACGGCAGCGAACGGGGTAATCAAGGCCTGGCGGGCCTGTTCGAAAAACCGCAAAGCCATGTTGAACAACCCGAGCGGCGCCGTGCCCATCGCCCAGCCGATGATCGCGCCAGGCGTCGCGCGTTGAACCGCGACCGCAAATCCCAGCAATGTTGAATAGCCAGCGAAACTGAACAGCTCTTTCAGGCTCGGCCAATCAAACTCGTAGCGCGGTCGATATCGCGCCAACCAGGTAAACATCAGACAACGTATGATGCGCCGCGAGAGTTCAAGCCAGACCAAGGCCCAGGCGGAGCGCAAATAAAAAGCCAAGGTGACACCAATGATCGCAGGGATGACGGTTCCGGCAATATCAACGGCAGTGATTTTCTTGAATTCCAGCTCCCGAATCAGCAGAGCTGCGCTGGTCGCGCTCAATGGTCCGACAAGCAGAATGAACCCGATTGCGCGAATGATCGGTACCAGATCCGGTTGATCAAAAATAGCCGCAAGAGACGGCGCGAGAAAAAACAAACTGGCAAACACGCTGACCGAAATAATGGTCGAGGCCGAATGCAACGTATTGATATGCTTGGACGTGGTGTTTTCGTGTTGGATCAGCGAATCCTGCGCTTCGCCATAACAAAAGCCTTCCGTCATCAACAGGACGACCATGGCGATCCCGAACAAACCAAAGTCCGAAGGAGTCAGCAGTCGCGACATGATCATCAGTGAGGCCAGCGTGCAGATGATGCCGACCATGTTTCCAACCGAATTCCAGGCCACAGACTTCACGATGGTCAATGTCGGGATTTTCATCGTGCGGTTCTCACCCAGCGCCAGGCGCAAATTATAAAAGGAAACGTGCGGAACACGATGTTCCGCACGTCCTCATAAGCAATCTTTGTTCCAGAAGCGAGCCGGAAAAGAGGCGATCACGACTGTGCGGTCGTGACCCGCTAAGCGGACCTCAAACGAAGCTCAGCTTGGCGCTGTTGAAATTGGACAGATTTGGTAGCGCGCTGGATATTTCCGCGTCGTCTAATCCAAACCATCTGCCCAGCGGTTCGGCAAACTGTTCAACGGACGTGGTCGGGATCAGGCGCCCTTTACCAGCATCAAGATCATGACCCAATTCATAAGGCGGAATGTCGCCATAGATCTGGCCGCCCTGTACCGCGCCGCCAACGACGAAGTGATGGCCGCCCCATCCGTGATCCGTGCCGTCGCCATTGACGATCAATGTGCGACCGAAATCAGACGCGGTGAACAAAGTCACGTCATTGCCGAGGCCAAGTTCCTGCATCGCCTGATGGAAGGCGACGACGCTCTCGTCGATTTCGCGTTGCATGCGCGGGATCGTGGAAACTTGCCCGGAATGCGTATCAAATCCGCCCACTGCGACGAAGAAAACCTGTCGATTGACCGTCAAGGCGTCGCGAATGGCGATCGTGTTGGCGACCGCGCCGAGCTGGCGTCCGAGAAAACTGTTTCCAAACGAGGTCGAGAAAGGCTGTAAGGTCTGCAACGCCGAATTGAACGTCTCATTCGTCGACAGGGCCGAGCGCATGGCATTGGCAATATCGCGCTCGATCAGGTTCGGAGAATTGAACTGAATCGCTTCAAAATGTTCCCGCAGGATCTGATAGCGCGCTTCGCCATCGCTGGAACTGCGCGACCCGGCAAACATGTCGAGCGCATCGACCACGGGCGCTCCATTTAGCCCAATCTGATAGGGCTGGGTTTGCTGACCCGTCAGGTACAATTCGTTGCCAAGGCTGGTGATTGTGGTGAAATCCCGGCTGCCGCCATTGGCGCCGCTATTGATCGCTGCGTCGGCAAATTTTCCGCCCCAGCCAAATTGAGCTCCTTCTGGCGCGCTCGACATCCAGGTTGCCTGTTGATCATTGTGTGAAAACAGGCGTTTGGGCTGTTCAACAGATTCATTCTCGTACTGTTGGCGATTCAGGGGACGGATAAGCGGGCCGACATTGCCGACAATGGCCGCATTCTGATTATCGAACAGGCCCTTAATGCCGGATAGCTCTTCAGGCAGGGCAAATTGCCTGGACCCGAACTGGCTGGCATTGGATGGGTTGAGCGGCAGCAAGCGATTTCGCGCCCGCGTCGATCCCCCTTGAATGCCATCATACTGACTCAACAATGGGCCGCGAATGGCCGCGTAAGAGTCATATGAACTCTGATCGTAAGGCAAAACCGTGTCATAATTATCCAGTCCGCCCAGTAGGAAGACACAGACCAGCGCCTTGTATCCGCCTGTGTTTGCGGCATGCGCTTGAAATGCCGACAGCGATGTGCTGATGCCCGCCATGGAGGCTGCGCTCAGGGCGCCGGCGCCGGTGAGAAATGCTCTGCGTGTGGTGCTCATTCTTGTCATCTCCTATCGCTGGACCAGATAGTCCGGCGAGGTCATCATCATCAGGACGGCCATTTTCACGCGCAGGTCAGCGCCGTCATAATTGGGATCGTTCGCATCGGTGAGCGGGACCCGCTCGATAAACGAAATGATTTGGGTTTTCGTCTCCTCGGTGGTCAGCCCATAGCTGGTGAGAAGGTCGAGGTGATTGATCAAAGCCGTCGGGTCACTGGCGAGGGGCAGTTCATCACTATAATTCGGGATGAAGCTGCTGGCATCGGCGCCGCTTTCCTGTTCCGCAGCCAGACCGAAAATGAAATAGGTCATGAAATTGGAATAGCCTGACAGCGTGTTGGCATTGACCAATTGCATTTCCGGCATGGTCAAGCCGACAGACCCGGTTTCAGTGCCGGGGGCGACATAGCCGGGCCGGTAGAAATTAAACACGGATGGCGACTTGTAAGGCGCTTGCGCAAGCGCGCTACCATCACTGGTATTCCACAATGGGAATGTGTTCACAGGCGTCACAGAATTCGCGCTGAATGTTCGCGCCCAATGGGTGAAGCGCAAAATCGGTTCTCGCACCTTGCCGAATTGAGCATCATTGCGATTGTTCGGATTTACGGCGTCAGCATCGAACAGGATCGCCGCCACTGTCGCGGACAAGTCACCGCGGCGGCCATCGCCGACAACGACGCCGTTTGGCAGCGTATAGGCGCCATTCGCAAATGCGGTCGCAACGCGTTCAATATAGTCGGGTTCAGGGTTGCTCGTCACCAGACGCTGAATCAGTTGCCGCGATATGAAAGGCGGCGTGTTCGGATGATTGACCAGGGTGTCGAGAGCAATATCGATGCTCTCTTCGGCACTGGTCCCGGCCGGGATCGTCGTGCCCAGAAATGTCTTGGCCTGCTCGGAATGCCACTCGTCATAAGCCTGCATCGGCGAGTAAGTCGCATCCGATGGCAATGTCGGAAAATCGAAGAAGAAACGACCGCCTTTGAAGCTCAAGCCCGTGAACACTTTCGCCAGCTCTGTGACATCGTCATTGGTATAGGTCTCGACCGATTGGCCGTTCTGCAAAACCAGGTCGCCGTCCATTTCAAGTTCGACCAGTCCGATCGAAAACAATTGCATGATTTCGCGCGCGTAATTTTCATCTGGCATTTGCGCTGTATCAGGGTCAGCTTTGGCGTTCTGGAAATAGGTAAGGTAATCGCCCATGGCCGGAGAATAGGTGACGTCTTCGAGCAGATCGCGGTAATTGCCGAACGCGTTTCTAACCAGCACATCCTGGTACTGAGCGATGGTCTCGGGGACTTCAAAAAGAGCCTCTGGTTCGCGCCCGGAAATCACCAGAATTTGCGACAAAGCGAAGGCAACGCGCTGTCTCAACTGGTCATCGGCCCGCACGGCATTGATCCAGAATGAGAAAGTTGGGATCTGCTTGACTTCGCAATTGATTCCGCCGTCCGCGGCGCAGCTATTCGTGCGGGCTACTTCGCTGCGCACATAGTCAAGGTTCAGCGTCGCAGGTTTGTTGAACTCATTGACAATCCAGTCCGACGGCGACGTGCCTGTCAGATTCTGAATATCAGATTGCGTCGGCCCGAACGTCGCTCTGGTCAAAAACAGCGCCGTCGATTGTTGCGTGTCAAATGAGCCACCAATGGCAGCGCGCTCTCCGGCCGGTGGGGGAGGCGGCGGCGGAGGCGGCGGCGGTGGCGGAGGAGGGGGAGGTGGAGGCGGCGGTGGAGGCGGAGGCGGCGGCGGTGGTGAGGACCCACTATCGGGGCTCACCACCGTTCCGTCTCCGGCGCTTCCGCCGCCACCGCCACATGCGGTGAGGCCAATTGTCAGAGCAATTGCCGCACTTTGTGCGAACAATTTAAACTTTCGCGATCTCATCGCTTTATACCCCTTCTGAGCATTCAAAAATCGGCGTTCTTCGCCAACTCTGCGGTATATTTCTCAATATACTGCGGGGGGCCACTTACATTGGATTAACGAATTTGAACACAGGTTTATCCACAGGTGGGAATCGCTTGATTCTGGCGCTGTTTCATCTGGCCGATTCGCCTGCATTCATTACGATTTGCGTGAAATTTGACGGACCTAATTTCGCGCAGGATGAAAGATGTTTAATGTGCAAACTTTCATGTTTTCAGTGCTTTGCGCGGCATTTTGGACCGAAATGCCGTCTCCGATAGACAAATCTGCCATAGCATGATCAAAGCGCGGCAAGAAAAAAGCTCTCGCCCATTGGAGATATTGCCATGGCAAAAGGTCTAGTCACGCTGTTTGGTGGGTCCGGGTTCATTGGCCGATATACGGCTCGCACCCTGGTCAAAGCGGGCTATCGCGTTCGTGTGGCTGTGCGCCGCCCGCACCTCGCCGGTGATGTCCGATTAGCAGGCGCGCCTGGCTGGGTCGATATTGTTCAGGCCAATGTCCGGCATCCGGGTTCGATCGAAGCTGCGATTGATGGCGCCGATGCCGTCGTGAACCTGGTTGGTATTCTCTATGAAAAAGGGCCACAGAGCTTTGAGGCCGCACAACGAGATGGCGCGATTAACGTTGCCGAAGCCTGTGCCAAGGCCGGTGTAAGCAATTTAGTCCATGTCTCTGCGATTGGTGCTGACGTTGAAGCCAGCGCTGATTATGCCGAAACCAAGGGCGAAGCTGAAACGGGCGTCAGGGCTTTGGTCCCCGAGGCGACAATCTTGCGTCCATCGTTGGTCTTTGGTCCTGAAGATGAGTTCTTCAACCGGTTCGCAGCTTTGGCATCGCATCCCTTGTCGACGCTGGCGCCGTTCCTGCCGGCCATTGGCGGCGGGCACACGCGCGTGCAACCGGTTTATGCCGGCAATGTCGCCGAAGCCATTGCCAACGCGATTGAGAAACTTGAAACCCGAGGCAAGACCTATGAGCTTGGCGGTCCGAGTATTTATTCTTTCAAGCAGATTTACGATTTCATCGGTGAAACCATTGATCGCAAGCGGTTCGCTTTGCCCATCCCGTTTTTTGTTGCCAAACCGATGGGCTTGGCGATCGGCACGTTGTTTCGATATGTCTGGCCGCTGTCTTCAGGAATTCTTGGGGCGCCGCCAATCACGGGCAATCAAGTCGAACTGCTAAAGACAGATAATGTTGTGACCGAGGGCGCGCTGACTTTGGCGGATCTCGGGGTTACCGACCTGGAAAGTATCGAAGCGATTGTGCCCGGTTACCTTTATCGCTTCAGACCTTATGGGCAGTACCACCAGAAAAGCGAAAGCGCCTGATCTTGAGTCGCTTGGTTGACGCCCAATAAATGGGCATGGAACCTGCATTCTCCGCGCACGAGAATTGAATTCGTCGTTTCCGTCCGTCGATCTGTGCGCGTTTATAGCCATCAGAGCGTTTGTGCGGTAGGCGATCCGAGGTGGGAAACAGGGACGACGCCATGCGGCACGATCCGATTACGAAGAGCAATTGGCCGGAAGCTGTGGAGCTGCTGTGCGAGGGGTTTGACAAGACGACGCCCGACTTCTGGAATCGAGGTTTGGAGCGATGGTCTCTTCTGGTCGATGATCCGTTTGCTGAACCGCTTGGCTATATCACGCGCGGCAAGAATGATGACGGTCAAGCCGTTCTGCTGACGTTTCATAGTCCGATACAAACGGACGGTTACGGTCGGGCGGTAAATTGTTCTTCCTGGTATGTGCGCGACAAATACCGTTTGTTCGCGCCGACCATGCTGCGCCAGATCTGCGATCAGTCGGGTAAGACATTCACGGATTTTACCCCCACCGCTTCGGTCGAGAAGGTGTTATTGAAGAGTGGATATGAATCCCTCAATCACCGCCACGCTGTTTTCCCGCTTCATCTCCTGTGTGTGTTACCATCTCTGCGCGTCGTCGGGCAGGCTGCAACCTTGGCGAAGGCGTCGGGCGCGCGCTTGAGTCAGCGTACGCTGGAGGATCACGCCAAGATCGGTTGCCTGGTCTTCGGTATCGAAACCGAGACCGGTATTTCGCCTGTCGTATTGCGAGTTGTGACCCGAAAACATGTATTGCGCACAGCGGAGATTTTATATGCCGCCGACACGACCCTGCTGGTCGGAGCTTTGCCCGGCATTGCACGCAAATTGTGGTGGCGCGGCGTGATGCTAATTGAGTGTGGATTACCAGAATCCACAGCGGTTAAGTTGCCATACAGGGATCGCGGAGTATTAGCCCGATACGTAAAGGGGCCTTGGCCTGAAGATTGCATTGACTACCTGTACTCGGAAAAGCCGATTCTCGGCGTTTAAGAGACGGTTTCAATCAGAATTTATTGCAGAAAGCGCACTACATGGAGATCGTCATGACGGACACCACCACCTTGTCAAAAGACGTGATTGTCAAAGACACAGCAGACTTCATCAAAGAGAGATTTCCAGCCTTTAACGGCGTCGATGTCGATGGCGAAACGCCATTGCTAGATAATGGCGAAATCGACTCGTTGGGTATTCTGGACCTGATGAATTTCCTGGAGGAGCGCTTCGGCATTGAGATGACCGATGATGACTTTCTTCCGGACTATTTTGAATCCCTGAGCACACTCTCTGAGCTGGTTCTATCTAAGGCTTAAACATGACCCCGTATCTGACTCATCACCTTCTCTGGAATGGCCAACCTGATGACAAGGTGGCGTTGATCCAGAATGATACACAGGTCGATTATGCAGCGTTTCGTCGTAAAACGGCAGCGCTGGCCGGTATGCTTCAATCCAAGGGACTGAAGCCAGGCGATCGTTGCGCGATCTATCTGCCGAAGGAATTGTCAGAATGTTGGTCCATTTTCGCCGCCAGTGCCGCTGGCGGTGTCTTTGTGCCGATCAATCTACTGCTAAAAGCGCCTCAGGTGCGGCACATTATTGAAGACTGCAATGCTCGCATTCTGATCACCACACAGGCCAAGTTTGCAACCATAGCGGAAGAGCTCGGAGACCTGGGTGGCTGCGATTTGCTATTCCTCGATGATCTTGATTTGGATCAGGAGGTCGCGCGTCCTGCGGACGTCCAGCTTGGCGAAGATCTTGGCGCAATCATGTACACGTCAGGCTCCACAGGCCGTCCGAAAGGCGTGATGATTTCGCACCGCAACCTACTGGCTGGTTCACGCATCGTCTCGGAATATCTATCGATAACATCTGAAGACCGATTGGCAGCGGTGCTGCCATTCAGTTTCGATTACGGACTCAACCAATTGATATCCAGCGTTGAGCAAGCTGCCAGCCTGGTTCTGGTCAGCTTCCGGTTCGGCGAGGACATTATCAAAGCGGTCAGAAAGCATGAGATTACCGGTCTTGCTGGTGTGCCAACCGTCTGGGCGATCCTGATTGGTAGCGCCCCTTCCTTAAAGGAATCGCCGCCACCAAGCTTGCGCTACATCACGAATTCGGGGGGCGCCGTGCCAACCAAGACGGTTGAGCAATTGCGCAAGCTGTTGCCCGACACTGAAATCTTCCTGATGTATGGTCTGACCGAGGCGTTCAGGTCGACATTTCTGCCGCCGGACCAGCTTTCGATCCGACCGAACTCCATCGGCAAGGCCATTCCCGAATGTGAAATGATGGTCGTCAAGGACAATGGTGAGCTCGCGCAGCCGGGCGAGACCGGAATTCTGGTTCACCGCGGTCCGACTGTGTCCATGGGCTATTGGAAGCGCCCGGATGCGACGGCAAAAGTCATTCGTCCTAATCCGTTGAAGGAAGATCATACAGGTGTGGACCTGGTTTGTTACTCTGGTGATCTCGTGCGCATCGATGAAGAAGGCTATCTGTACTTTGTTGGGCGCAATGATGCGATGATCAAATCGTCTGGCTATCGCATCAGCCCAAGCGATGTCGAAGAAGCCCTGATGGCGACGGGGCATTTTGCCCAGGCAGCGGTGATCGGCATTCCTGACGATACGATCGGTAAACGCGTCCACGCGATCGTCACGACCAAAGACGGCAATGACGTCGATACCCGGGCCGTGTTGAAACAACTCGGTCAGGACTTGCCAAACTATATGGTACCGAGACAGATTGAGATCTTGGAGGCGCTGCCGAAAACACCGAACGGCAAGGTCAATGTAAAGCTGCTCACTGCTGAACGCAGCTAATTGGGACAAAAGAGTAGATTATGGCATTAGATGATATTTCCGCACCCGTTCACGGCTCTGATTTGGCCGTCAAAGTGGTCAACGATCATTGGAATGTTCGCGACGGCGTTTTGGATGTTGAAGGCCACCTTCTCACCGATCTCGTGTCCACCTATGGCAGCCCGCTTTATGTTTATAGCGCGGCGCAGATGCGAGGACGATTGCAGCAATTGCGCAGCGCACTCGGTCCACGGTTCGACGTCTTTTTCTCGGTCAAAGCCAATCCAAACCCGGCTATTCTCGCACTGTTTCTCGCTGAAGGTGCCGGACTCGAGATTGCCTCCGCAGCCGAATATATTCGGGCGCGAAAAGCGGGCGCTGATCCAGACCGC
The DNA here is from genome assembly GCA_039029475.1 of Pseudomonadota bacterium. GTDB lineage: Bacteria > Pseudomonadota > Alphaproteobacteria > Caulobacterales > Hyphomonadaceae > Henriciella. Next base: position 155,425 of record JBCCGB010000001.1, read on the forward strand.
ATTCTCTTTGCGGGTCCCGGCAAAACCTATGAAGAACTCGAATATGTCATCGAGAATGGCATTGGCGAAATCCACATTGAGTCATTCGAGGAAATCGACCGGCTCGCTGAGATTACGCAAAAACACGACACCACTTTGAACGTTTCGATCCGAGTAAATCCCGCCGCTGAAGCGCAAGGCGGCGCCATGCGTATGGGCGGCGGTCCCGCTGCATTCGGCCTCGACGAAGCTTATCTCGAAGATGTTGTCCCGCGCCTCCAGGCCATTCCATCGCTAAACCTGCACGGGCTACATCTGTTTGCAGGCACGCAAATTCTCAATGCAGAAACGCTGATCACACAATGGACGCATGGATTGCAAATCGCCAAGCGCCTGATCGGTATGGGTGCTGCTTTGAAGACCCTGGATTTTGGGGGTGGTCTCGGTGTGCCTTATGTTCAGTCTGACAAGCACCTTGATCTCGAACAAGTCGCACTGGGCGTCACGTCCTTGCTGGAAACAATCGACCAGGATTCAGAGCTCGCGGCGCTGAATCTGATGGTGGAGCCAGGGCGCTTTCTCGCGGGACCCGGCGGGCTTTACGCCGCGCGTGTCACCAGTGTGAAAGAATCATATGGCGAAGTGTTTGCGATCACCGATGGCGGTATGCATCATCATTTGGCGGCCTCAGGCAATCTCGGACAAGTGCTGAAGAAAGACTATCCAGTTATTCTCGCGAACCGCCTTACAGATAGCGGCGACACGCCGCAAAAAGTTGTTGGACCGCTTTGTACGCCTTTGGACACATATGGCCGCAAAACCGTTCTGCCACGCCCGGAAGTCGGCGATGTCATGGCGATCCTGCAATCTGGTGCATATGGTCTAAGCGCAAGTCCGGTCGGATTCCTCAGCCATGCCATGCCGGCCGAAATACTGGTCGATGGGGACACAGTGACAATCATTCGCCCCAAGGGAACGTTTGAAAACCCGCTGACCCAATTGCCATAGCAAAACGGCCCGCCGATGAAGGCGGGCTGTTTTTATTCGCATCACCAGGACTTATTCGGCATCTTCGACATGCTCGCGTAAATCCTTCTTGATGATGATTTCAACCTCTTCATTGTCCATGCCGGCCTCTGATAGCGCCTCTTCGATCAGAGCGTCGAGATCGGCTTCGGACAATTCATCTCCGGAATTGATCCGTTTGACGACGACTTTCTTGTTCGACTCGATTTTCATCTCACTATGAATGTCGCCGCCAGCCTCGTTGGAAAAATCCACGATTTTGAGCGTTTTCTTGGTGATGGTCTCTCCGCCCGCACCGAATTCGTCTTCGGTTCGAATGATTTCCACTCGATTGCCGGCGGCTGCGAGCTCGTCGCGGCTGACACCTCCTGAAAGATCTGTATCGAGCTTGGCGATAATGTCGGCGTCGTGGCCGGGGGCTATTTCCCCTTCAGTGATGACGCCATCACTGTTCTTATCGAGGGCGTCAAACACTTCAGAATCTGCAGCTGAAGGCAAAGCGGCGACGGAAAAAACGCCTAAAGCCGCGCCAGCGGCAGTTGCGATTGTCTTGAAACGATGTCGAGCGAGGGTCATGCTTATCTCCTGGACCGTATTTGGTTGTTCGGCCAGTCTGGCATCCTCGATATAGGCTGCAATGTAACGCCTGAGAGCTTGTGATGCTGTCTCGCCGCGACTTCGCGTTGCTTCCATGAATTCGCGTTTTTGCTCATAGGGAAGACGAATATCGAGACTTTCGCTCTTCTTCTCTTTTCTGCGTGCCATTGCTCACCCGATCAGATTGGCCGGACCAGTGGTCCTCACATTTCGACTCGTGACAGCTAATAAAAGGACGAAAGTGCCAAGACGCCACCAAAAAAGTGTCAGGACACACCAAATTATTGAGAATTCAGTCGTTTTTTTGCGGTTTCTGAGCTGGGCTTTTTGGGTTAAAAGCGGCACGATCCTTGCTCCCCAAGCGATGAGTTTTGAGTTCTAAGCGAATATGACAGCCAGCGTGGCCCAGACCCCAACCCAGACACTCGGAGCGGTGTACTTGCCGTTCAAGGGTGGAAAGCTATGGGAACAAGCCCTGTTGGTCCTCTGGTTTGTTATTACCTTCCTGCCCTTGGAAGGCGGTGCCATATCGGCATTACGATACCTGTTCGTGCTGTATTTCATGTGCTTTCTGGTCCTGGATGGACGAACAATCGGCGCAAATCTAGCGCGGTCATTCTGGCTTTTGCCGCTGCAGATTCTCGGCCTATTGTCGGTCTTCTGGGCGCCGTTTCCAGACGCCGCATTGCGCACAGCGTTCCTGTATCTCACGTCAACGCTGATCATCATCATCATCGCGTCACGGTATACGCCGAGGCAAATCCTTAGATGTATGATGTTCACCGCGATGCTGGCCTCGCTCTTTGTCTTGATCACACCGAACCCGATGGACCTGGGCGGGCCTTATGGCAGCAAGAACAATCTCGCGACGCACATGCTGCTGGGCTTCATCCTTTGTTTCTCAATGGCATTAGACAAAGCAGAGTCCCCTCTGATCCGCATGCCGGCGTTTTTGTTCTCTATGATTATGGCTTTCATCACAGTCATGGCGAACTCGACCACGGCTTTGCTTTTCCTGATGGCGACCTGTTTGATCATTTTGATGGCGCGGTTGGTCTTTCTGGACCTCGGCCGAATCAAGAATATGCGGCTCATGCTGTTTTTCCTCGGCATCGGCTTTGCCTTGGCAATCGCTTATGCCGGGCTCGTCTTCGTGGATCAGGCGGTCTTGGACAACTTTCTAGGAATGTTCGGCAAAGACTCCACCTTGACCGGCCGGACAGCGATGTGGGCCGCGGCGGCGGAGCAGATTGAACAAAACCCGGTCCTCGGACGGGGAATGGAAGGGTTTTGGTATTATGATAGCGGCGTCGCGCAAACGCTGAACGAGAATGATCATAAACCATTTGGCACCAAGCTTACATTCCACAATTCCTATTTGGAGGTTGGCGTGCATCTCGGATATGTCGGTCTAACCTTCTTCATCATATCTCTGATCTGGGTGGTCTGGACGATTGGTGGGAAGGTTTTTCAGGATCCTGATATGGTCGTGTCGGCCTTCGCCATTATCGTCTTGGTCAGCATGATCCACACATTCACCGAGACCGTGCTCTGGGGCACGTTTGATGCGCAAGGGACACTCTTCTTTATCGCGGGCGCTGCGTTTGCTGGACGCGAACGACGAAAGTTTCTCGGAACACTTGTGGCCCGACCATCGACCGCATCCGCGGCTTAGTCCGGCAGCGCCGGTCCGGTCTCAACTCTGACAACTTGGTCAAGACCTTGTACGCTTAATCGTTTGAGCGACCCCGCAATGTTCGACCAATTGATTGCAGCCAGCCCGGACGGGCTGCGGCATCAATATCCCAGCTCATCATCGTTTGTTTTGCGCCGGCAGGCACCAGACCAAACAGCATCCACCAAATGGATTGGATCAAGGCGCCCGGGCCGCTAGTCGTGTCGGCATAGGCGGCTTTCGTCTGCTTGGCCAAAGCCGGGATCGAATCTTCAGGATAAGGATGCTGTTCGGCTTCAAACAACAAAGAAATCAGGCGCTCTTTGATGGTTCCGGCATCGGCTGCCCCAAGATCCGGAGCCACTGACAGGCCAAGCCGCGCCGCATGATCTTTGATCGAGTCATAGCGCTCATAGGCGTGTGCCAGGCGCCATCGAGCGCGTTTGGCATAGGCTTTGGCAAATTGGGAATGCTGCGCCCCGTGAAGGCGATAAGCGGACATTGGCTCATCGAAACTGGCGCTCGGGCCATAGAGCGGCACAGTGGCTGTCAAATAGCCATCGCCGCCTTGCCGATACTTTTCAGCATTCATTGGCAGAACCTGTTCAAGCGCGCCGCGCGAGAATACCAGGCCAGAGGTGATCGTGCCGCGATAATCGCCCACGGTCCGGAGTTGTTGTGATAGATCGCCATCGGCGAGCGGGCTTTCCATCGGGGGGTGACAGCCCCAAAGCTTTCCCTCGTCATCCGCATATTTCATTCGATAATGGTAGATCGCAGTGTCAGCGCTGTAATTCGACAGAATTCGCTCTGTTACGCCAGGCAGCATGAAATCATCGGCATCGAGAAACATCACCAAGGTGCCTGAAGCTTTCTCAAAGCCGGCATTGAACGCACCGCCATGGCCTTGATTGTGTTCCTGGAAGACCGGGATCACTTGATCGCCATAGGCACTGATGATGTCACGCGATGAGTCTGTTGAACAATCATCGACGACTATGATTTCAGGGCGTGGATCTTGTGCGAGCAGGCTGTCGATCGCGGTGGCGATAAAGGACTCATAATTATAGCTGGTGATGATCACAGACAGCGTTGGCTGAGTATTCGGCATCGGTCAGACTTTCAAAGCGTTTTCACTGCCTCAGGCGCATGCCATTCCTGTGCCAGATGGCGACATGGCCAGAGACGGGTCGCCAATGGCTTTCGCGGCTGCGTCACGTATCGTCATGACTTCAATCTCAGAGTCCGCGACCAGGCTGACGATTTCGGCGTATGTGTCGGGTCGAACCCCGAATGGCGTATGATCGGTCTGAATGTCATGGGCGACGAAAATCAGCCAACCATTCTCATCACGCGCCTGCTGGATCCAGGCTCGTGTTTGCTCTGGTGTCAGATGGTGGTCGAGACCGACGACTTTCAGCAAGGCCATGTCAATCTTGCCGGTATTCACCCCGCTCCAAACACCTCGGCAGACCGGAAATCGCTTCTGAGCGACTTTCTTGACCCGCGGGGAAACATTGCCGAACGGGTAAGCCATTGAAACAAACCGCTCTGATTCCGTCAGGTCATTGAAAAAGGCCTGATTGCGCTCGAATTGATCTTCTATGTCCTGATTGTTCAGGCGCAGCAAATTGGCATGATCGTGCGTGTGACATCCGATCTCGTGCCCTTTTTCGCGAAGGCACTGAATGTCGGCCTCAGTGTAATACGCCTGCCCGTCTTCATGCGCGCCGCAAAAAGAGGCCGCCGGATAGAAGCTGCCCTGGAAACCGTGTCTCTCGAGCTCCACTGCGCCGATTTCAATCGCTGATTTCGGGAAGTCGTCATACGAGAAGCTGATGACAGGCGATTGTAACACACTGTCCCGCAAATTCTGGTTGCGAACACGCGCCAGTCGGAAATTCACGCGATCCATCAGCGAGATAGTATTGCTCATTGGCTCTTACTCTGTCCTCGACCGGGTCGATCGAATTGACGTCCCCGGCATTGGTTTAAAAAAATGCTGCACTTCGAGCAACTGCAATTCAGATGCCGAAATGGACCTGATCCGATCCTTAGATCAGCCCCAGAACCGGAGCTGCCAGAATTAGTCCGACCCCTAATATCAAACGATAGATAACGAAGGGCAGAAATGTCATTCGCTTCAACAGCAGCATCAGAGCATGGATGGACGCAATGCCGGACAGAAATGCAACCGCCGCGACAATCATACCGTCTTGCAGCGTGACGAGGCTTCCACTCGGGTCGGCCTCCAGCAAACCCAAGGCTCCGTAAAGACCAGCCGCTGCGAGAATAGGGGCGCCGATTAGCATTGAAAATCGGGCTGCTTCGGTGCGTTCATAGCCAAGTGCGCGGGCCGCCGTCATCGTTATCCCTGATCGGCTTGTGCCTGGAATGATCGCAGCGATTGCTTGGGTTGCGCCGATCACGGTGGCGTGGACCAGGGTCATATCGGATTCCGTTCGGGTCTTGCCGCCTGCGACGTCGGCCCACCAGAGCAACAACCCGAAACCGATGGTCGCACCTGCGACGGTCCAGACCGAGCGCAACTGCGCTTGGACAGTTTCTGGAACAAACATTTCATGAGCGATGGCGGCGACGAGCGCGATCGGTGTTGCGACGATGATACAAAGTGCCAGTTGAGCCCCGCGGGACAACGGCGTATTTCGAAATCCCGCGCCCAGCAATTCGAACCCGCCAACCAAGGCCGCGGCAACGTCTTTGCGAAAATAGATCAACATGGCAGCCAGAGTGCCTAGGTTTGAGACCGCGTTAATCAGCAGCTCATCGCGACCTTCCAGCGTGAACATGTTGGCCGCTAGAAGCACATGCCCGGACGAAGAAATCGGCAGCCACTCGGTAATGCCCTGCAGAATCGCAATGATGGCGAGTTGTAGAAATGACATTTGACGTCCGTTCTTAGAATTGGTCACCCGCGTCTGACATAAATCAACCTGATGCGCACCCAGAAATAAATAGTATCATAATGAGATAAATATTATGTTGGGATAGTGGATTTTCCACAGGAACTGAACATGTTCAGACGTATAAATATCATTTTGATATTATTCGGCAAATTTTCCTCTTGTGGCGGGAGAAACCCTATTTCATAAGCAATTCTCCGTCTGCAGGAGCACGAAATGGCAGAAAACATGCTGCAATTCATAAAAGTCGAACGTGCAATGCCGCAAAAGCGCTCGGCGAAAACGCGTAAGGGTGACTTTGACGAGATTTATGGCGACTACGCTGCAAAAGCCGCCAAATCTCAAGCGTCCCGATGCTCCCAATGTGGGGTGCCGTTTTGTCAACAAGGCTGCCCGCTGTCCAACAATATCCCGGATTGGCTGAAACTGGCTGCCGAGGATCGGCTCGAAGAGGCGTATGCAGCCTCGAGCGCAACCAATAATATGCCAGAGATTTGTGGCAGGATTTGCCCACAAGATCGACTGTGCGAAGGCATTTGCACGATTGAACAATCCGGCCACGGCACCGTGACGATCGGATCGATAGAGCGCTACATTACCGATACCGCTTGGGAGCAAGGCTGGATCAAACCGATCAAGCCGCCCCGCGAACGGACTCAATCGGCAGGCATTATCGGCGCGGGCCCTGGTGGATTGGCCGCTGCTGAGCAGCTGCGTCGCAAGGGCTACCAGGTCACCGTTTATGATCGATATGATCGCGGCGGCGGGCTATTGGTTTATGGCATTCCGGGGTTCAAGCTCGAAAAAAGCATCGTTGAGCGTCGGATTAAGCACTTGGAAGATGGCGGCATCGCATTCCGTTTTAATTGCGATGTCGGCCAGGATGTTTCGCTCAGTGAAATTCGAGACACCCATGATACAGTGCTGATCGCGACGGGTGTCTACAAGGCGCGAGATCTGAAAGTGCCGGGTGTCGGCGCAGGCGGTGTCCATGCCGCACTGGATTTCCTGACCGCGTCCAATCGGGTCGGGTTTGGCGATACAGTGGCGGCCTTTGCAGACGGTTCGCTCAATGCGCATGGCAAGCGTGTCATCGTGATTGGCGGGGGCGACACGGCAATGGACTGTGTGCGCACAGCCGTGCGCCAAGGCGCGAAATCCGTCACCTGTCTGTATCGCCGCGATCGCGCCAACATGCCCGGCTCACAACGCGAAGTCGCGAATGCTGAAGAAGAAGGCGTCAAATTTGAATGGCTGTCTGGGCCGGAAGCCGTGCTGCATACCAAAGCGAACAAGGTGAATGGCGTGAAAGTGCGCCGTATGAAGCTTGGTGCACCTGATGCGTCAGGGCGCCAGTCGCCCGAGAAAACGGACGAAACGGTCGACATGAAAGCCGACATGGTGATCAAGGCACTCGGTTTTGATCCGGAAGACTTGCCCGTCCTGTTCGAAGAATCTGCCTTGCGCGTCAATCGCTGGGGCGCCATCCAGGTCGACTTCAAGACAATGGAAACCAGCCTTTCAGGCGTCTATGCGGCCGGTGATATTGTCCGCGGGGCGTCCTTAGTCGTCTGGGCGATTGTCGATGGCCGCGAGGCGGCAGAGCACATGCACAAAGCCATGCGGGCCGCTGAACGCGCGCGCAAAGTCGCCGCGGAGTAGATTATGCCCCATCCAGGAAAATGCCTTTGCGGCGGTGTGCAGTTTGAAGTCGAGGATATTCACGAAATTGACGTCTGTCATTGCACCACCTGTCGGAATTGGAATGGTGGACCATTCGTTGGCGCGGACATTCGCGGCACGGTCACATTCGCTGCCAAAGACACGCTGAAATGGTATGCAAGCTCTGACTGGGCCAAGCGCGGCTTCTGCGACACCTGCGGCGCATCTCTCTTCTACAAACTGAACGATGATGACAATTTCTGGTCGATTAGCGCAGGCGTGTTTGAACTGCCGGCCGGCTTGCAGATCTGCAAAGAGATCTTTGTCGATGAAAAACCCGATTATTACGAATTCTCCGGACCCCAGCCGCGTTATACGGGGCCGGAGTTTCTCGCCATGATTCAAGGACAGAATGATGACTGATTTTGTGCGCAACTATCTCGACAATCGTCAACGGTTGATCGACGGGCATGCCTACAATCCCGAAGATGAGCGCAGTGCCTGCGGAGTCGGCCTGGTCGCCGCTCTGGACGGTCAGCCGCGCCGGGAAATTGTCGAAATGGGGATCAAGGCGCTGAAAAATGTCTGGCATCGCGGCGCGGTTGATGCCGATGGCAAGACCGGTGATGGCGCCGGCATTCGGGTTGAAGTGCCGCAGGAATTTTTCCGCTATCAAGTGTCGCGCTGTGGCCACAAGCCCACCGAAGATCCGATTTGTGTCGGACAGATATTTCTGCCGCGCACCGATCTCGGTCAGCAGGAGGCCGCGCGGGCCATTGTCGAAACGGAAATCCTGCATTTCGGGTTCTATATTTATGGCTGGCGTCAGCCGCCCGTAGATGTCTCCATCATTGGTCAAAAGGCGCAGGACACCCGTCCCGAAATTGAGCAAATCATGTTCCGCGATGATCGCGCACGCGATCCGGAAGAACTGGAACGCGCCCTCTACATCTGCCGGCGCCGGATCGAACGGCGGGCACGAGAAGCCGGAATACCGGGCTTCTATATTTGCTCGCTCAGCCATAAATCATTGATCTACAAGGGTATGTTCCTCGCCGAGGACATCGACAATTTCTATCTCGACTTGCGAGACGAGCGATTTGAAAGTGCCGTGGCGATCTATCATCAACGCTACTCCACCAACACGTTCCCGCAATGGGCGTTGGCGCAGCCATTCCGGATGCTGGCGCATAATGGGGAGATCAACACCCTGCGCGGCAATCTCAACTGGATGAAAAGCCATGAGATCAAAATGGTCTCTGGGACGTTCGGAGATTATGTCGACGATGTGAAGCCGGTCGCGCCGCAAGGCAGCTCGGATTCCGGCGCCCTGGATGCGGTGTTCGAGATCTTGTGCAAGGCGGGTCGAACGGCACCGATGACGAAAGCGCTGCTGATCCCTGAAGCGTGGTCAAAGCGGGCTTCCATCATGCCCGAGAAACACGCTGCGCTCTACGCCTATTGCAATTCCGTGATGGAGCCCTGGGACGGTCCGGCCGCGATTTGTGCTTATGACGGTCGCTGGGCCGTGGCCGGGCTCGACCGCAATGGGTTGCGGCCTCTGCGGTATGCATTGACCGGTGACGGCATTCTCGCTGTTGGTTCGGAGACCGGCATGTGTCCGCTATCCGGCCATGATGTCGTGCGCCGCGGCCACGTCCAGGCCGGCGGCATGATCGCGGCAGATTTGCAGAATGGTAAATTCTACGAGCATGGCGAAATCGTCGATGAGCTCGCCGCCAAGCACCCTTATGAAGACTGGCTCAAAAATGTTCGCGACCTCGACCCTGAGATCGGTCCCGGGCCAGAGCCGCGCCAGTTTGATACAGAAACCATGCTGCGTCGCCAGAAAGTCGCAGGGTTTACGCTTGAAACGCTGGAACTCATCCTCGCGCCAATGGCCGAGAACGGCAAAGAAGCGATTGGCTCTATGGGCGATGACAGTCCGGTGGCGGTTCTGTCAGAAAAGTTCCGACCCCTGTCGCATTTCTTCCGCCAGAATTTCAGCCAGGTCACCAACCCTCCGGTTGATCCATTGCGCGAAGATCGCGTGATGAGCCTGAAAACCCGGTTCAAGAACCTCGGCAATGTCCTGACCACGGATGAAACCCAGCAGGACGTATTTGTGCTCGAAAGCCCGGTGCTTTCCACCGGGATGCATGAGCGCCTGGTCAGCATGTTGGGCGATAGCGTTCAGAAAATCGATTGCACTTTTGATCTCGGTCAGAGCACCGGCAATGGTCGGGCGCTGAGAGACGCTCTGGCGCGCATTCGTCAGGAAGCGGAAGACGCCGTGCGAGCCGGGCGAGAGCACATCGTTTTGACGGATGAGACTCAGGGCGATGACCGCGTCGCCATTCCGATGATCTTGGCGACCGGCGCGGTACACAGTCATCTCGTCGCGCAAGGATTGCGAACCTTCTGTTCGATCACGGTGCGCTCAGCCGAATGTATCGATACACATTATTTTGCGGTGCTGATCGGCGTCGGCGCGACATGCGTCAATGCGTATCTTGCGCAGGACGCGATCGCAGATCGCCATGCCCGTGGCCTGCTCGGTGATATCAGTCTGGGCGAAGCCGTGCTCAACTTCAAAAAGGCGATCGAGGCGGGTCTGCTGAAAATCATGTCCAAAATGGGCATATCGGTCATTTCGTCTTATCGCGGTGGCTACAATTTCGAAGCGCTTGGGCTCTCTCGCGCTTTGGTCGCCGATTATTTCCCGGGACTAGCAAGTCGCATTTCGGGGCTGGGTTTGGCTGGTATCGAAGAGAATGCTGTCACCCGCCATGAAGAGGCATTTGACGAGGATGTGGTGGCCTTGCCCGTCGGCGGTTTCTATCGCTTGCGCGCGCGATCCGAGCCGCATGCGCTGGATGGCAATCTCATCCACATGTTGCAAGCTGCCTGCGATCGCGGCGATTACGCGGTGTTCGAAAAATATGCGGATGCGGTGAACAATCGCGAGCAACCCATTCAGCTGCGGGACTTGCTGGATTTCAAACCCGCTGGTCCCGAAGAACCCCTGGAGCGGGTTCAGTCGGTCAATGAAATTCGCAAGCGCTTCGTCACGCCTGGCATGTCGCTTGGCGCGCTCAGCCCTGAGGCGCACGGCACGCTAAATGTCGCGATGAACCGGATTGGCGCCAAGTCCGTGTCTGGCGAAGGTGGAGAGGTGCGTGACCGCTACCGACCGCTCCCCAACGGCGACAATATGAACTCCGCCGTTAAGCAGGTGGCGTCTGGACGGTTCGGCGTCACAGCGGAATATCTGAACCATTGCCGCGAAGTTGAAATCAAGGTGGCGCAGGGCGCAAAGCCAGGCGAAGGGGGGCAGCTGCCTGGCTTTAAGGTGACAGAATTCATCGCCAAGAACCGGCATTCGACGCCAGGCGTGACCCTGATCAGCCCACCGCCTCATCACGATATTTATTCCATCGAAGACTTGGCCCAGCTGATCTATGATTTGAAGCAAATCAATCCCGATTGCCGCGTCTGTGTAAAGCTGGTTGCGCAATCTGGAGTGGGGACCGTGGCAGCAGGCGTGGCCAAAGCCAAAGCAGATGTCATTCTGATTGCTGGCGGCGTTGGTGGTACGGGCGCTTCGCCGCAAACCAGCATCAAATATGCGGGTTTGCCGTGGGAGCTTGGTCTCGCCGAAGCGCATCAGGTGCTCAGTCTTAACAATTTGCGCGACAAGGTGACCTTGCGAACGGATGGCGGATTGCGCACCGGGCGAGATATCGTGATTGCTGCGATGTTGGGCGCAGAGGAATATGGCATCGGCACCGCGTCTTTGGTCGCAATGGGCTGTATCATGGTGCGTCAGTGTCATTCCAATACCTGCCCGGTCGGCGTTTGCACACAAGACGAGTCTTTGCGGGCCAAATTCACCGGCACCGCTGACAAAGTCATCAATCTGATGAGTTTCATCGCCGAAGATGTTCGCCGTATCCTCGCCTCGCTTGGCTTGAATTCTCTGGATGAAGCGATTGGTCGGACGGACTTATTGGCTCAGGTCTCGCGCGGGGCACCGCATCTTGATGATTTGGACCTAAATCCGCTTCTGGTGCAGGTCGATACGGCGACTGCGGTACAATATCAGCCTGACCATCGTGAAGAGGTCCCGGACACGCTGGACGCTCAAATCTTGCGCGATGGCGAACCGTTCTTTGCCCGCGGCGAAAAAATGCAGCTCACGTATGAAGTGCAGAACGTGCAGCGATCCATTGGCGCGCGGAGCAGTTCCGCCATAGTTCGCAAGTTTGGTGAGAAAGCGTTGCCGGAAGGGCGCTTGCACATTCGCCTGACGGGAAGTGCCGGCCAGTCGCTCGGCGCATTCAGTGTCCAAGGCCTGCTGCTCGACGTGATTGGCGATGCCAATGACTATGTCGGCAAGGGTCTATCGGGCGCGACATTGCAACTGCGCCCGCCTTCGGATGCGTCTTATCAAGCAGGCGACAATACAATTATCGGCAATACCTGCCTGTATGGTGCCACCAGCGGCAATCTTTATGCTGCCGGCCAGGCCGGTGTGCGCTTTGCGGTGCGCAATTCCGGCGCTGAAGCCGTGATTGAAGGCTGTGGTGCCAATGGCTGCGAATACATGACCGGCGGCCGTGTCGCCATTCTTGGCTCAGTTGGGGACAATTTCGGTGCCGGCATGACCGGCGGTGTTGCTTATATCTGGGATCCGGAGAGCCAATTTGAGCATGTTGCCAACCCCGACGCGATTGACTGGTATCCCCTCGCCGACATGGACCAGAAACATATCGATGTTTTCGAAATGATGCTCGAAATCCATCGCGACCGGACCGGCTCCGCGCGCGCCACGGAAATGCTCAAGGAATGGGGTCAAACCCTTCGCGAAACGCTGATGATTGTGCCGAAAGAGATCGCCGACCGTGTGCTTAAAGATACGGATGTGAAAAAGGCAGGCTAAGGGAGCAGGTCCAGGGCTTGCACTTCGGCCCGGACCTCCCCACTTTGGCGGGCGAGTGAGTATAACAATAGGTAAGCCGCTAAATGAGCAAACGCGACTATTACGACGTGCTCGGTGTCGACCGAAATGCGGATGAAAAGGCCCTCAAGAGCGCCTATCGCAAACTGGCCATGAAGTATCATCCGGACCAGAATCCGGATGATGCCGAAGCAGAGGCCATGTTTAAAGAGGTCGGCGAGGCCTATGCGGTTCTGTCTGACCCGGAAAAGAAAGCGGCCTATGACCGCTTCGGGCATCAGGCGTTTGAAAATGGCATGGGCGGCGGCGGTGGAAATCCGTTTGGCGGCGGTGACCCGAACGATATTTTCCAGGACATTTTCAGCCAGGTCTTTGGCGGAAATCCATTTGGTGGCGGCGGACGCCGGCGCGGCGGTCCACAGCGCGGTGCTGATTTGCGCTATGATATGGACATTACGCTGGAAGAATCCTTCCACGGCAAGGATGCCACAATCAATGTCCCGTCAGCGGTGGATTGTGGAACTTGCGATGGCTCTGGCGCTGAACCTGGCACCAGTCCGGAAACTTGTCCGACCTGCCAGGGCGCCGGCCGCGTCCGCGCACAACAGGGCTTTTTCACGATGGAGCGCGCTTGTGGGCGCTGTCATGGCAAAGGCCAGGTGATCAGTCATCCGTGTAAGACCTGCCGCGGGGCAGGGCAGGTTCAAGAAGATCGAAATCTGTCGGTAAAAATTCCGGCGGGTGTTGAATCGGGCATGCGTATTCGCTTGTCCGGCGAAGGCGAACCTGGTGCGCAAGGCGGGCCGAAAGGCGACCTCTATATTTTCGTCAATGTTGATGAACATGATATTTTTGAGCGCGATGGCCCGAACCTGTATTGCCGCACGCCGGTCTCCATGGTGACGGCTTCGCTCGGCGGTGAAGTTGAAATTCCGACCATTGATGGCGGCCGCGCGCGCGTCACCATCCCGGAAGGCGCGCAGACAGGCCGCAAGCTGCGTCTTCGCGGCAAAGGCATGCCCAGCATTCGCGGCAATCATCAGACCGGCGATCTTTATATCGAGATGTTTGTTGAAACGCCGCGCAACCTGACCGCACGCCAGAAAGAAATCCTGCGCGAATTTTGCGAATGCTCGGGTAAGGATTGCAATCCGGAATCAGAAGGCTTCATGGGCCGCGTGAAGAAATTCTGGGACGGTATTGGCAGTGAAGACGAAGCGACCAAACACTAAACTTAGGTTTTAGTTGAGCCCGTTCGACGGGTGGTCTACGACCTCCGCAGATATGCTGGAGGAAATACACGATGAGCGACCAAGACCTCGGTTTTGACACCAAACAGATCCACGCTGGCGCAGTGGCCGACCCGGCCACAGGCGCAAGACAAGTGCCGATCTATCAATCAACCGCTTATGTCTTCCGTGACGCAGATCACGCCGCGGCGCTCTTCAATCTCCAGGAAGTCGGCTATATTTATTCTCGCCTGACCAATCCCACAGTCGGCGCGCTCGGCGATCGCATTGCCCAGCTCGAGGGCGGCGCCGGCGCCGTCTGTTGTTCTTCCGGACATGCAGCGCAATTGATGTCGCTTTTTCCTCTGATGGAACCGGGCCGGAATGTCGTCGTTTCGACCCGTCTTTATGGCGGCTCGGTCACGCAGTTCACGCACACAATCAAACGCTTCGGTTGGGGCGCGACGTTTGTTGATTTTGATGATCTTGATGCGGTCAATGCGGCGGTGAACAATGATACCCGCGCCATCTTCTGCGAGACAATTGCCAATCCGGGTGGCTATGTCACAGACCTTGAGGCCATCGCCAAGATCGCTCAGGCCGCGCAAGTGCCGCTGATTGTCGATAACACAACTGCGACCCCCTATCTCTGCAATCCGATCCAGTATGGCGCCACGCTGGTCACGCATTCCCTGACCAAATACCTCACCGGCAACGGCACCGTCACCGGCGGCGCCGTTGTTGATTCAGGTACGTTTGACTGGACGGCGGCGGGCAAGTTTCCGTCCCTGACCGAGCCGGAACCGGCTTATCATGGCCTGAAATTCCATGAGACATTCGGCCCGGCCGCGTTCACCTTCCACTCAATTGCGATTGGTCTGCGTGATCTCGGCATGACCATGAATCCGCAAGGCGCGCACTATACGCTGATGGGGATTGAGACCTTGTCCCTACGCATGGATAAGCACGTCGCCAATGCCGAGAAAATTTCCAAATGGCTGGAAGGCCATGATGCGGTTGCATCGGTGACTTATGCCGGTCTCGACAGTTCACCTTACAAAGCGCGCGCCGAGCGACTTTGTCCGAAAGGCGCAGGCGCCTTGTTCACGGTACAGCTGAAAGGCGGCTATGAGTCTTGCGTGAAATTTGTGAACGGGCTCGAACTGTTCAGCCATGTCGCAAATCTCGGTGATGCCCGGTCTCTGGTCATTCACCCGGCCTCGACAACACACCGTCAGCTCACCGATGAGCAGAAGGTGGCAGCTGGCGCGGCGCCGGACTCCGTCAGGCTGTCGATTGGCGTCGAGGATGCCGCGGATTTGATCCGCGACCTGGATCAGGCGCTGAACGCCGCGGGATAGATCAAACCCCCGTCACGAAAGTCGAAATCACCTTCTTCAACCCGGCTTTCTCGAACGCCACCGTCAGCTTGGTGCCATTCGCATCCATGATTTTGCCATAGCCGAATTTCTCGTGAAACACGCGCTGGCCCAGTTTGAAGCCGGAATGGCCGGTCTCGGTCGCCATTAGGGTTGCTTTGCCATCTATGACGGGGCTTGAGTCATAGCGTCCCGCATTCTCTTTCAGGCGCCGCCAGCCGGGCGAAGTGTAATTGGACCGCTCGCCGAGATCTTCAACCGTGCCTGTGAAGCCATCCTCGCTGCCGGGCAGGGACGAATAGCCGGTCTCGGCCTCCGCCTCGACATGGTCATGCGGAAGTTCATCCACGAACCGGCTTGGCAACACGCTTTGCCAACGGCCAAAAATCTGACGATTGGCGACGAAGGAAATCCGGCACACTTCGCGCGCTCTGGTAATGCCGACATAAGCCAGGCGACGTTCTTCCTCGAGGCCCTTCATGCCGCTTTCATCCAGACTGCGGCGGGAAGGGAACACTTCCTCTTCCCAGCCAGGCAGGAAGACGAGGGGCCATTCCAGGCCCTTGGCGCCATGTAAGGTCAGGATCTGGACCTCGTCGCCATTCGAGCCGCCGCCCGCATCCATGACCAGTTCGACATGTTCCAGAAACCCGGTCAGGTTCTCAAACTCGCCCATCGCATTGATCAGCTCCTTGAGATTGTCGAGCCGGGTTTGCGCCTGCGGACTACGATCCTTTTGTAACATGTCCGTATAACCAGACTCATCGAGAATCGTCTGCGCCAGATCCGTGTGACTCATGCCATTATTGTGGCGGTCGCGCCAAAGGTTGATCTGTTCGATGAAATTGGTCAGACCGCGCTTGCCGGGGCCTTTAATCTCATCGGTCTGCAACACCATCGGCGTCAGAGTGAACAGGCTGCGGCCATCATCGCGAGCATAGCGTTGCAGCTTCTGCACCGTCGTGTTGCCAACGCCGCGTTTCGGTTGATTGACGACGCGTTCAAACGCCAGGTCATCATCGGTCGAACGGATCAGGCGCAAATAGGCCATCGCATCGCGAATTTCCGCCCGTTCAAAGAAACGCGGGCCGCCAATCACGCGATACGGAATACCGAGAATGATCAGACGCTCTTCAAACAGACGCATTTGCCACGAAGCGCGGACCAGAATGGCGCAGTCCTCATAGGCGTTCTTGCCGCCTTTGGCGATCCAGGCTTCAATCTCATCGCAGACCATGCGGGCTTCGGCTTCGCCATCCCACAGCCCACGGACCTGGACTTTCTTGGCGTCCGGGTCGCCGGCCCAGTCACCCCCGACAAACAGCGTTTTGCCAAGCCGCCCCTTATTGTGAGAGATCACCGCAGATGCCGCCGCCAGGATCGGTTCGGTTGAGCGATAATTGCGTTCCAGTCGAATGGTTTTTGCCCCTGGAAAATCTTTCTCGAAACGCAGGATATTGTCGACTTCCGCGCCACGCCAGCCATAGATGGATTGATCATCATCCCCGACGCAGCAAATGTTTGAATTGCCTTGAGCGAGCAGGCGCAGCCAGAGATATTGGGCGACATTGGTATCCTGATATTCATCGACCAGAATATATTTGAACTTGCGATGGAAGTCGGCGAGCAGGTCCGGGTTCTGCTGAAACAGAGTGATGTTATGGATCAGCAAGTCACCAAAGTCGCAGGCATTCAGGACCTTCAGCCGGTTCTGATAGGTCTCGTAGCACTTAATCCCTTTGCCGTCGGCGAATTGATAAGCCTCATCGCTTGGGACTTTGTCCGGCAACAGGGCGCGGTTCTTCCAGCCATCGATCAGCCCCGCCAGATAGCGCGGCGTCCAGCGTTTCGGGTCAATCTCTGCGGCCTCGATAATCTGTTTGCACAAGCGCACCTGGTCATCGGTATCGATGATGGTGAAAGAGGACTTCAAGCCAACCAATTCAGCATGCCGTCTGAGAATTTGCGCAGAGATGGAGTGAAATGTCCCAAGCCAGCGCAGACCTTCTCCCGCCTCGCCGGTCAGCTTCAAGGCGCGTTCGCGCATTTCACGTGCGGCTTTATTGGTGAAGGTTACCGTCAAGGTCTGGCTGGGATAAGCCAGGCCGGAAGCGATGATATGTGCGAGCCGCGTGGTCAGCACGCGAGTTTTGCCGGTGCCGGCGCCAGCAAGCACAAGCAGTGGCCCTTCGGTGGTGAGAACGGCTTCTGTCTGTTCCGGATTGAGCCCGGTGAGATAATCGGCATCGGTTTTGGCCACTGGGGCTTTCGCCGCGGCCATTTCTGAGATGCTGAGCTTGCGATTCGGTCCCGTCATGCCGGGAATATAGACATGTTCTGCGTGCCCCGCGACTCCTTCTCCTCTTCGCGGCTGCGCTTTTGGCCCTATATCTGTTGAAACAGGATAGAAAGCGGCGATGAGCGACACGCAAGACCTCGATAAAGACCCTGAACGCAACCGCCTGTCGGCGCGATTGGGACGGACCGTGAAGGTGGGTACCAATCTGTCTGGTGCGGGCCTGACCTTTGCGGCGAATGCCATGTTTGGCGGCGAGAAAGGCGATGAACGGATTGCCAAAGCGCTGGCCGCGGCCCTCGGCAAGTCGAAAGGCCCGCTGATGAAGGTGGCGCAAATGGTCTCCACCGTGCCGGACATCTTGCCCGAAGAGTATTCTGAGCATCTTAGTCAGCTGCAAGCGCAAGCTCCGGCCATGGGCTGGCCATTTGTGCGCCGGCGCATGCGGGCCGAGCTTGGCGCTGACTGGCAGAGCAAATTCGCGGAATTTGGGAAAGAAGCAGCCCATGCTGCCAGTCTGGGCCAGGTTCATCGTGCGACTTTGCATGATGGCCGAGAGGTTGCCTGCAAACTGCAATATCCGGATATGACCTCGGCCGTAGAAAGTGATGTCGGGCAGCTGAAAATGCTGCTCGGTATGTTCAAACGGCTTGATGGTTCCGTCGACCCGACCGAAGTGGTCGAAGAAATCACCGATCGGCTGCGCGAAGAGCTCGATTATGCCCGCGAGGCCAAACATATGGCGCTGTATCGGCATTTGTTGCGGGATGCTGATTATGTCGACGTCCCAGACCTTGTGCCAGAGCTCAGTACGGATCGTTTGCTAACGATGACCTGGCTCAGCGGCGCGCGTCTCAATGCTTATGAAGACGCTCCGCAAGCGCTGCGCAATACGATTGCGCGACACCTCTACTGGACCTGGTGGCAACCTTTCACGCAGGCCGCGGTCATCCATGGCGATCCCCATCTGGGAAATTATCAAGTCACCCGGGAAGGAGAGGGGCTAAATCTGCTGGATTTTGGCTGTGTCCGAATCTTTCCGGTCAGCTTTGTCGGGGGTGTGGTCGATCTGTATCGCGGCTTGCTCGCGGATGATTTCGACGCGATTTATGCGGCATTTGAGAAATGGGGCTTTAAGGGCCTCAATCGGGAATTGGTGGAAGTGCTCAGCATCTGGGCGAAGTTCATATACGGGCCTCTGATTGACGACCGCGTGCGCAGCGTCGCGGATGGCGTGAAACCGGGTGAGTATGGGCGCAAGGAAGCCTTTTCCGTCCGCAAATTGTTGAAAGAAAAGGGCCCCGTCACGGTGCCGCGCGAATTCGTGTTCATGGACCGTGCTGCCATTGGCCTGGGCGCAGCCTACTTGCGGCTCGGGGCTGAGCTGAATTATCATCGTTTGTTTGAAGAGAGTTTGGACGGGTTTAGCGAAGAGAAGCTGGCCGCGTCACAGACCGATGCATTGGCGGCCGTGGGGCTATAGGTGCCTTCGCGGGAACAAGCGGTACGCTAGGCCTTTCCAAATGCAACCAAATGTGCCAAATGCCCCGCTTGAAGCGAGCTAAGCGCTCCTCTAGCCCGTCTGGACGACATCCCGGACGCGGCTGAACCGGCGCCGCCCTCCCTCAAAACTCCGGCCAGAAGGCCATATCTGAAACCCGCCGCAAGGCGACAAATGAAAGTATGCCGATGTCGATCACTGCAGAGCGTAAAGCTGAACTGATCAAGAAATTTGCCCGCACCGAAGGTGATACGGGTAGCCCTGAAGTCCAGGTGGCGATCCTCACAGAACGGATCAACAATCTGACCGGACACTTCCAGGACAATAAGAAAGATAACCATTCGCGTCGTGGACTTCTGGCGATGGTCGCCACCCGACGCAAACTCCTCGATTATGTAAAGAGGAAAAGTGAAGAGCGTTACCAAACGCTCATCGGAGAGCTCGGCATTCGCCGGTAGGCTCTCACATCGACCCGCCCTGGCATTCGGCCGAGGCGGGTTTTTCGTATGTATGAAAGAAAGCAAATCGTATGTTTGATAAGCAATCAGTCTCGCTGGAATGGGCCGGCCGGACACTAAAAATCGAAACGGGCCAAGTTGCCCGTCAAGCCGACGGCGCCGTTATGGTGACCTATGGGGACACTTGCCTGCTCGCGACAGCGACCTTCGCCAAGTCCGCGAAGCCAGGACAAGACTTCTTCCCATTGACCGTCAATTATATGGAAAAATACTATGCGTCAGGCCGCATTCCTGGCGGATTCTTCAAGCGTGAAGGGCGCCCGACAGAGAAAGAGACGCTGACGTCTCGCCTGATCGACCGTCCGATCCGCCCGCTTTTCGTGGATGGGTTCAAGAATGAAGTTCAAGTGGTTCTGACCGCTGTCTCTTATGATCTCGAGAATGATCCGGACGTGCTGGGCATGATTGGTGCCTCTGCAGCGCTGGTCCTGTCAGGCGCGCCGTTCATGGGCCCAATCGGTGCCGCGCGCGTTGGCTATAAGGATGGCGCATATGTCATCAACCCGACGGTCGAAGAGCTCGAAGAGTCGGAGCTCGATCTGGTCGTTGCCGGTACCAATGACGCCGTGATGATGGTGGAATCAGAAGCCAAAGAGCTGTCTGAAGACGTCATGCTCGGCGCCGTGATGGCGGGCCACGAAGCCATGCAGCCGGTGATCGACGCGATCATCAAGCTGGCCGAAGCGGCAGCGAAAGAGCCATTTGAGTTCGAAGCGGAGGACCTCTCGTCCGAGCTTTCGGCGATCCAGAATCTGGTCGGTGCGGATCTCTCTAAGGCCTATCAGATCACTGAGAAGCTTGAGCGCCAAGCCGCTGTTGGTGAAGCCCGCGAAAAAGCAGCAGCTGAACTGGTCGCGACCGAAGAAGACGAAAGCGGCATGGACGCAAACGTGTTCAAGTCGGCCTTTAAGAAAGCTGAAGCGAAAGTTGTTCGCGGCGACATCATCAAGACCGGTAAGCGGATTGATGGTCGCTCGCTCGACCAGGTTCGCCCAATTGAAGCGGAAGCTGGCTTCTTGCCCCGCACACATGGCTCAGCCTTGTTCACGCGCGGTGAAACCCAAGCGATTTGTGTCGCAACGCTCGGCACCAGCGATGATGAACAATTCATCGATGGGCTCGACGGCACGCGCAAAGAGAAATTCCTGCTGCACTATAATTTCCCGCCTTACTCAGTCGGTGAAACCGGACGCATGGGCGGCACCAGCCGTCGTGAGACCGGACATGGTAAGCTGGCCTGGCGCGCCCTGCGGGCGGTTCTGCCAGAGCATGAGGATTTCCCGTACACGATCCGCATGGTCTCAGAGATCACTGAATCAAACGGCTCGTCCTCTATGGCGACCGTCTGTGGGTGTTCGCTGGCGATGATGGATGCGGGTGTGCCGTTGAAGCGCCCCGTCTCCGGCATCGCGATGGGTCTGATCAAGGATGATGAGGGCGTTGCTGTTCTGTCTGACATCCTTGGCGACGAAGACCATCTCGGCGACATGGACTTCAAAGTGGCAGGCACCGAAAAAGGCCTGACCAGTTTGCAAATGGACATCAAGATTGCCGGCATCACCAAAGAGATCATGGAAACCGCGCTCGAGCAGGCCAAAGGCGGCCGTGCGCACATCCTGGCTGAAATGGCCAAAGGTCTCGACACGGCACGTACCGAGCTCGCAGACAATGCGCCGCAAATGGAAATCATCAAGGTTCCAGAAGACAAGATCCGCGAAGTCATTGGCTCAGGCGGTAAAGTCATTCGCGGCATCGTTGATGAGTCTGGCGCCAAGGTGAACATCGATGATGATGGCACGGTCCAGGTTTCTGCCACCGATCGTGAGAGCATCGATAAGGCCTTGCAGATGATCAAAGAGATCGTTGCAGAACCAGAAGTGGGTGAGATTTATGAAGGCAAAGTCGTGTCGATCAAGGATTTCGGCGCCTTCGTGAACTTCTTCGGCCCGAAAGACGGTCTGGTACACGTCTCGCAAATGGCCAATGAGCGCATCGGACACCCGAAAGATGTCGTCTCTGAAGGTCAGCAAGTCTATGTCAAACTCATGGGCTTTGATGACCGCGGTAAAGTCCGCCTGTCGATGAAGAATATCGATCAGGAAAGTGGTAAAGAAGTCGAGCCGGAAGCCAAGGACTAGTCTTCTAGCTCGCTGAATCTATTCAGCTTTTCAGAAAGCCGCCCCTAATGGGGCGGCTTTTTTGGTTAATATAGTCCGAGCTTGGATTATAATACGTCCGAAAACTGACGATTTTATTTGACACATTACTGTCATATACCGTAAATGGACGGCATGTTACAAAAATATGACATGCTTAAATCCTCCCTGCTGCTGGCTTTTGCAGCCGCTGGAGGCGCAGTAATTTCAGGCACCGCCGCCGCTGCGACAGGGTCTTGCAGCCTTGAAGATGGGTATTCCATGGACCTCGCCTCTTATGTCGTAGAGGCGTCCGATTGTATTGCCACTGCAGAAAATTTGGACCGAACTGTTGCCGACGAATTGTTCATTGCACTGAACGCCGATCGCGCGGCGCAAGGCTTGGCGCCTTTGACCCGCCGGGCGTCACTCGACATGGCCGCGCAGGCCCACGCGCTGGATATGTCGGTTCGTATTTATGCCGATCATGTCGATCATGAGGGGCGCGATCATTTGCATCGCATTCGCGCCTTTGACCGCACCATGCTGGTTGGCGCGTCGGGCTCAAACGTGACGGTCAGCCTGGCCACCGCAAATGGGCAAGCCGTGCACCAGAAGATCAAACTCGACCAGCTGAGCACCGACAATATGATGCGCAGCTCTTTTACGGATGTCGGCATCGGCGTCGTTGAAGAAGCTGGCCAATACTATGTCGTTCAGGTCTTCGCTGCGGCGGAAGGCGACTTTCACCAAGCCATTCCGGTCTCGGCGAAGGGATCGCAACCTCTCAATGCATCGCTGGCGGATCGCAACCGGCAAGTCATCGCCTGGGGTCTGGTCGATTCTGCCTCGGGTGAAATGCTCGCGCGCAGCACCATGCCGCGTGTTCGCTTCGGCAATTTGAAGGGTGCAGAATCTGCTGCGCTGGACGTGCTCGTGTCGGTCCAGAATGATACCTTTATTCTCAGAGGTCCTTTGGTCAGCGGTCGCTAATCACGTTTCCCTGTGACCGCAAGTAAGAGGCGCCGAGCCATCGTTCGGCGCCTTTCTTGTTTTGCGGTGCGGGTGCCCATCCATCACGGTTCAATGCAGTCATTGTCACCGAAGCGGCATCGATTACCGTCCGAGGCAGAGCCTTTGGATTTGTAATTCCAGGTATTGCCGCGGGCTGAATCGAAAACCAGTTTGGTGCCATTTTTTCGGCAGGAGATCTGGTGATTGATGACGTCAACGACGACATATTCAAGCCAGACTTCATTGCCTTCCGATATTCCGGCTTGTTCTTTGATCACAAAAGTCAGCGTTTCACTAAGCCCGGCATTGCCGCCGCGCTCATCGCCGGTTTGCTGGTTTCGGATGGTGAAATTTTTGGCGATGTAGCCGCCCTTATCGTAATATTGAAATTTGCTGACGAGGCAGGTCTTGTCGGCATGTGCGGCCAGTGGAACGATCGCTACAGCAAGACTCGATAGGACAGCCGATCTAAACACATTCACATCCTCAGCATTTGCGCGCACCGTGCGGCACGCACATCAAACGAGGTTTGTCGGAGGTGTTAAACCTGTCAGACCTGACAGGGCGTGTTCGGCTGGCCTAATTGCCCCATTCCATGCCCATGGTCTTTTTCATCCAATCGGCAAACGTGGCGGGTTTTTGGAGCGCTTGCGGGTCGAGTGAGCCGTAGGAAACAATCGGGCCATCTTTGGATTCCAGACGCACACCACTCAAGCGCTGCGACATGCCCCAATTTGCGTGTTCGGTAGATGGATCGAGCAAGAGCATCACCTGCGTGCCATTGCGACCATCCTGATCGGCGCCAAAGACGAGACCATAGACCTTCTCGCGACCAAAGAAGCCGGACGAATGGGCCTGACGTTTGCCATTCAACAGAACTTCATCCCACAACAGGTTCCGGCGCCATTGCAAGACATGCATATCATCGCCTTGAACGATTTTGATATCGACTTGGTGAAGCCCGAGGCGAACAATTTCTGCATGCATGAGCGCGATCCTTCTTATTGATAAACAATAAGGGTATTTTGGTTCCGCGTCAACCAAAAAGCCCGAGGCGTGGCCCCGGGCAATCCGTTGAATAGAAATTTTGACTACTCTTCCATAGCCGTAATCGTTGCCGTTCCCGTACCGCCTGTTGAAAGCGTATACGCGGAACTCTCGCCGACAGCTTGAGCCACTGAATCAAACGTCGCGCACACTTCGCCTTGATCCGGCACGTCGGCGCAGAGCTTTCTCGCGTCTTCGTCCCAGGTATAGGAGGTGCTGAGTTCACCGACGGTCGCGGTGCCTTCGCCATCAAACGTCCAAACCTGTGTGCTGCCCTCATCGCTGGCGAACGAGATGGTGATGGATGCGGCAAATGCCGGGGCTGCGATAAATCCTGCTGCAACAATCGCAGCGACAAACTTCTTCATGGGGCCATCCTCCAATGGTTATATGCGCCAATCCCGTGTTGTGATCGGCTTAGCCATGGTTAACAAAAGATTACCCGCGCAGCAAATGTAGGGCTATTTTCGTTCCGAGACTGAGAGCACATTGCCGTCAGGATCTTTGAACCAGAGAATGCGTGCCCCGCCATCGGGACTGGTCCAGATGCCATTCTCATCCTGTCCCATGCCATCATAGATCGTGAACTCAACGCCTTTGGCCGCCAGTCGTGTATGGGCGTCCGAAATGCTTTGCACTTGCCAGTCCAGGACTGTGAAGGGCAAGGGCGAATGGTTTGGAACCTTGGACAATCGGAACTCGGTTCCGGCCAGTTGATAAACCAGGGCATAGGGATCATCGGCAGTTAATGTCAGACCGAGCGCACCTTCATAAAAGCTGCGCGCGGCCGCGGCATCAGACGTGGCCAGGAATATTGTCGGTTTTGCCGTATTGAGATCCAAATCGCCCTCCCTGAACTTGCCCATCATCGGCCAAGCTCAGGGAAGGTCAAGATCGGTTTACTGATCCGCGAAGCGCAGGAAGCGATTTCGCAAGTCTTTGTCAGTTTTAAACACACCCGTGAACTGGGTGGTGATCGTCGCAACATTCTTATGGTGAACGCCGCGCGTCGTCATGCACTGGTGCTTGGCATCAATCAGGACCGCGACACCTGCCGGTTGCAGGGCCTCGGTGATGCAATCAGCAACTTGTGCCGTCATTGTTTCTTGGGTCTGCAGGCGCTTGCCAAAAATCTCGACGACGCGGGCAATTTTCGAAATTCCAACCACTTGATGGGTCGGCATATAAGCGACATGCGCCTTGCCTAGAATTGGCACCATGTGGTGTTCACAATGGCTCTCGACATCAATGTCTTTCAGCATGACGATATCGTCATAGCCCTGAACATCTTCAAATGTGCGCGACAGCTCGGCGACCGGGTCCATTTCATAGCCGGCGAAAAATTCGCGATAGGCTTTGGCCACCCGTTTCGGGGTGTCGATCAGGCCTTCGCGACGGGGATCGTCGCCAGCCCAGGCCAACAGAGTGCGCACGGCATCCATGGCTTCTTCCATGCTCGGGCGTTCAACTTCGTCGCCGCGCGTCAGTTCGTCATTAGGGGTGATGGCATCCATGGCCATAGTGGTATTCCTTAGTCTGAGGGACGGAGGTCGAGCCGTACTTGGAGGCACCCATTCAAGGATCCTACCAAATCTGGACTTAACGCCCGCCCGGAGTTTGTACCCTCAGGGCGATATTGGGAACATAGTGGCGAATTCCACAAGTTACCAGACTCTCTTTACGGAAGCGTTGATCAAATGGATGTTAGACATGGCGAAATATTCGAACGGCGCGGTCACATGTTTATCGACGTCACCTTGAGCGAGCAATCGTTTGACGAAACTCAAAATTGCGAGTAAACGCTCACTAAGTTCTCATGGAGGCCTTTATGGAAGGCTTTGCAGTCTTGGGTGCGTTGGTATTGATCTGGATCGTTGTTGGTCCGGTCTTCGGCATCATCGGAATGAACAATGCCAATCGCGCCAATCGGGACCTGGAGCAGGCGCGGGCAGAGATAGCCTGGTTGCGGCGACGTATCGAAGCGGCACCTCCTGATGATGGATTGCCAGAAGCGTCAAGCGAGGCGCAGCCCCATCCGGCTGCACCGGGGCCAGACCCCGTCTCCCGTCCTCCTGAGCCACCTGTTGCGCCCTCACCATGGTCCGGTCCGGCCGCGACCGAACCGGCGACAGCGGTGCCGCGCACCACGATCCGTGCTGAAGCGGCCTCGGCACCTGTAAAGCCCGTGCCCCAGCGCGATTGGGAAAGGCTGATCGCGGCCAATTGGATGGTCTGGGCTGGCGGGCTGGCGCTCGCTTTTGGTGGCTTATTCCTGGTCCGGGTGGCGATTGATGCAGGCTATTTTGGGCCGTTGCAAAGAACCATAGCGGCGGCGTTTCTTGGCGCGGGTCTGATCGCAGCGGCGTTTCGGGCACAAAGATTGAAGACGGTGCAGGATGCCGAAAACGCGGTTCGGTTTGTGCCGCATGTGATTGCGGGTGCCAGTTTGATATCGCTTTATGGCAGCGCCGTTGCCGCGGGCTTGCTTTATCAGTTCGTCTCACCCTTGGCCGCATTTGTCCTCATCGCCGGGATCTCGGCGCTCGCGGTCGGCCTGTCGACGCGATTTGGTCCTGCTTTGGCCGCGCCAGGGCTTGTCGGCGCTTATGTGGCGCCGCTTCTGACGGGTGCGGATGGCGGCTCTGTGCTGCCCATCTTGCCTTATTTTGCGATCGTCACAGGCGCCGGCCTGACGTTGGTGCGATTGACGGCCTGGCGTTGGCTGACGGGGATCCTGGTCACGGGCGCTGGGTTCTGGGGCCTGGTTGCCAGTGCCAGCAATGACACGATCACGCCGCTCGCTGTCGGGGCCTATGCCCTTGCACTTGCCGGGATGGGCGTCTTTTTCGGTGCTGAGGATGCCAAGCGTGATCTGATACTGCCGAAAAACCAATTCGACCCGCGATATATTGCGGCCGGGTTCGGATCGAGCCAGTTCGCCGCTTATGTCTTCTGGGGGTTGGCCTCAGGCTTGATCCTGTTGACGGGCCTTCAGGCTGGCGCGGGACCGATCGACGCCGCCGCATTGGCGCTGCTGAGTGGGCTCGGCCTGTTTGTTGCCTGGCAACGACCCGGCTATGCGTTGATCGCCCCCATTGCTGGCGCGGTGACATTGATCTGCCTCGCCCTATGGGCCGTGGATCAACCGCCCTTGATCTGGGCCTGTATTGCTAGCGCGATCGGCTTTGGTGGCATCGGATCGACCGTGATGCGTGACCAGGTCTTGCGAACTCCGATGGCGTTGGCCGCAGCGTTGGTGCCGCCCGCAGCGTTATTTATCGCTTTCTGGCGAGACGGCGGATTAGAGCCACATTTCGGTTGGGGCCTGGCGGCGCTGTTCATCGCCGTCGCGCTCAGCGCTGTATTGGACCAACTGCATCGCGAAGACCCGCCTTTCGAGAAGCATCCCGGTGCGGGCGCTGCTTATGCCCTGGGCGCCTTGCTCAGTATTGCGCTTGCGCCATTCCTGGTATTTGGCGGATTCTGGCTCGGCGCTTCTATGGCAATTGTCGCACTCGGCATCGCCATGGTGCATCTGCGTTTCGATTTGCCGCTGGTCCGCTATGGCGCGGCGGCTGCAGCGGCGCTGGCCGTGGCGCTTTTGGTGCGACCAGGCTTCATTGATCCAGATGCCGTTTCCAGCATTCCAATTTGGAACTCAATGACGCTGGGCTTTGTCATATCGATTGCGGCGCTGTTCATTGGGTCGCGTCTGCTCAGCGTGTACCAGGCGGAACGCCAGGCCTTTGAGGCGGGCGCGATGATCCTTGGTTTCGTTTTGGTCGGCCTCACCATTCGCCACATTGCCGGGGGTGGGACATTGCATGGCCCGTTTGCAGGCATTGGCGAAGCATCGGCCTATGCGATCGCCTATTTCGGCATGGCAGCAAGCTTTGCCTGGCGCTTGAGCGACAGATCCTGGATGTTCAAAACAGCCGAATATGTTGCAGCCGTCATCGGCGCAGGCTCGGTCATGCTGGCATTGACGCATATCGGCCTGGAACAGGTGGGTCATCTTCCCATCTTCAACCTGCTCTTTGTCGGGTTTGCGATGCCTGCCTTATTATTGGCCGCCTATGCCGCTGGCCTGAGACGGATTGCGCGCCACAGTGAAGCGACGCTGGCCAGCGCCGCTGCGATGTTGCTTGGCTTCGGCTGGGTCTCGCTTGAAGTCGCTCGCGGATTTGGCGGGCCAGCCATGCAGATCTTTTATGGCGACTTCGGCTGGGCTTACAGTCCAGCGTGGATTGGGTACGCAGCCGCGCTTCTGGCCTGGGGTATTTACCGTCGTCGCCGGGCACCGCGTTATGCCTCACTGGCCATCCTTCTGGCGGCCATTGTCAAAGTCTTTCTGGTGGATATGGCGGCGCTGGAAGGCGCCGCGCGTGCACTCAGCTTTATCGGATTAGGTGCTTCGCTGATCGGAATTGCCTTATTCTATCAACGCTTCTTGTTTGCGGCCGCGCCGAAAACTGACCCGGCCGCGTCTTGAATGCCCTGATCCACCGGCGACCGCTTGGCGCCGAGGCTGATCAATCGCCATCCATGCGTAACGCAGCGACAAAAGCCTCTTGCGGAATTTCGACTTTGCCGAACTGGCGCATGCGCTGCTTACCGGCTTTTTGCTTTTCCAGAAGTTTGCGTTTCCGGGTGGCGTCACCGCCATAGCATTTCGCCGTCACGTCCTTGCGCAGAGCTGAGATGGTTTCGCGGGCAATGATGCGTCCGCCAATCGCCGCCTGGATTGGGATTTTGAACATCTGGCGTGGGATCAGATCCTTCAAGCGTTCACACATTTGGCGCCCGCGACCTTCAGCGCGGGCGCGGTGCACCAGCATGGCCAAGGCGTCCACGGGCTCGTCATTGACCAGGATGTTCATCTTCACCAGATCCTCGGCGCGGTGTCCGACAATCTCATAATCAAAGCTCGCATAGCCACGAGACATCGACTTCAAGCGGTCATAGAAATCGAACACGACTTCATTTAGCGGCAGCTCATATTTGACCAGCGCACGGCCACCAACATAAGAGAGTTCCTTTTGAATACCCCGTCTGTCCTGACAAAGTTTCAAAATGGAACCTAGATATTCGTCTGGGGTATAAATCGTCGCTTCGATCCAGGGTTCACGGATCTCGGTAATCTTGACCACATCCGGCATGTCCGCCGGATTGTGCAGCTCGATATCGGTGCCGTCAGTCATGGTCATCTCATAGACCACGCTTGGCGCCGTCGCGATCAGATCGAGATCGAATTCGCGGCTCAGCCGCTCCTGAATAATTTCAAGGTGTAGCAGGCCGAGAAAGCCGCAACGAAACCCCATGCCAAGGGCCGCAGAGGTTTCCATTTCCCAGGTAAAGCTAGCATCATTCAGACGCAGTTTGCCCATCGCCGCGCGCAAATCGTCAAAATCGGCCGCATCAACCGGGAACAATCCGCAAAAGACGACCGGCTGCACGTCCTTATAGCCGGGCAATGCGTCATCGGTGCCGCCTTTTTCGGTGGTGATTGTATCCCCGATGGCGCAATCGGCGACTTCCTTGATCGAGGCGACGAGAAATCCAACCTCGCCGGGGCCCAGTTCATCGACATCGGTCGGCTTGGGTTTAAACACCCCAACGCGATCAATGTCATAGGTCGCTCCGGTTTTCATCATCCGGATTTTCATTTTCTTTTTCAGCACGCCATCATGCATGCGTACAATCACCACGACGCCAAGATAAGGGTCGTAGTAAGCGTCGACCAGAGCGGCTTTTAGCGGTTTATCAGCTTCGCCATGTTCCGGGGCTGGCAAGCGTTGAACAATCGCTTCCAACACATCCTCAATGCCGATCCCGGTCTTGGCCGAGATTTCAACCGCATCGGACGCATCGAGGCCAATAACCTCTTCGATCTGATCTTTGACCCGCTCCGCATCAGCTGCGGGCAGATCAATCTTGTTGAGCACCGGGACAATTTCATGGTCCTGATCGATCGCTTGGTAGACATTGGCCAGCGTCTGCGCCTCAACGCCCTGGCTGGCATCGACGACCAAAAGTGAGCCTTCGCACGCCGCGAGGCAACGGCTGACTTCATAAGAGAAGTCAACATGGCCGGGGGTGTCCATCAGGTTGAGCGTATAGGTTTCACCATCCTTGGCCTGATAATCCAGGCGCACCGTCTGGGCCTTGATCGTGATCCCTCGCTCCTTCTCGATATCCATCGAATCGAGCACCTGCTCTGACATTTCACGTTCGGTCAGCCCTCCGGTTTGCTGGATCAGGCGATCGGCCAGAGTCGACTTCCCGTGGTCAATGTGAGCCACGATGGAGAAATTACGAATTTTATCGCGCGGTGTCATACTCGGCCATATAGCGACATGCGATGCTGCCGCCTAGCGCCTTTGTCTGTGACGGAATGCGTCATTCTGCTTTCCTCATTCCCGCAATTCGCGCATAGCGGCGCGATGTTGGCTTTCTTGCGAGACAATTTGCGTTGGATTTCGGGCGGTTTCCTACTGACCGTGTTTTCGTCGTTCGGACAGACCTTTTTCATTGGACTGTCTGGCGAGGAATTACGCGCCAAATTTGATCTCACAGATGGCGAATTTGGCGGCATCTATATGATTGCGACAATTGGCAGTGCGCTGACATTACCGTTCCTCGGGCGTGTGCTCGATCATATGCCGGGCTGGAAAGTGGCGCGGTTCGTCATTCCCGCATTGGCAGCTGCCTGCGTACTACTCGCCTTCGCGCCTTCGCTGATCTTCCTGATTGTTGCCTTATACGCCCTACGGCTGTTCGGTCAGGGGATGATGACGCACATTGCCTATACGGAAATTGGTCGTTGCTATGTTGCCAATCGCGGCCGCGCGACATCGCTGATTGTGCCAGGTCATCAGACCGGTGAAGCGATCCTGCCGGTATCGTTTGCGGTGATTGCGGTTGCGTTGGGGTGGCAAGCTGGTTGGTTGATCGCGGCTGGGTTACTGATCGGCTTCGCGTTACCGATGATCCTTTACCTTTGGCGCATTGAGCGCGCGCCGCGATTGAATGATCCAGAATTGTCCAGCGCCCGCACAGGGCCTGACAAAACCGTGGCACAAGTCGCGGCAGATCCGATCTTCTACGCCCTGCTGGTCGGCGTCCTGGCGCCACCTTTCATCGGCACAACAATTTTCTTTCACCAGGACTATCTCGTCGAATTGCGCGGATACAATGAGCTGGCCTTTGCTGCGGCGTTTCCAATCATGGCAATCACGACCGTCGTGT
This sequence comes from Pseudomonadota bacterium, assembly GCA_039029475.1. Lineage (GTDB taxonomy): Bacteria > Pseudomonadota > Alphaproteobacteria > Caulobacterales > Hyphomonadaceae > Henriciella. The sequence continues at coordinate 186,615 of JBCCGB010000001.1, forward strand.
TCTCGTTGATCAGCGGCCAATTGATTGATCGCCATGGCGCCATCCGCCTGCTGCCTTTCTATCTCATTCCACTCTGCTGCGCCTGTCTCGCGGTCGGCCTGCTGACCCCGCTATGGGGGATTTATGCGTTCATGTTTCTGGTCGGGGTCAGCTATGGCTTCACAGCGCCGTTGATTGGCGCGCTCTGGCCAGAAGTCTACGGGGTTCAGAATCTCGGTTCGGTCCGGGCGATTGCCGTCGCCGCCGGCGTTGCCGCAACCGCGATCGGACCGGGGCTGACCGGATACCTGATCGACCGCGGCACCAGTCTTCCGACGCAGATGCTGTTCATGAGCGGCTGGTGTGTCCTGGCGAGCTTGGTTCTGATGGGTGTCGCGCCTGTCATCCTGCGCCGGAACAAGGACTCAAGGAAACACTGAGGATCTGCCTATGTCGCGCGGCGGGCGCGGCCCTCAACCCCAACGGCAATCAGACGTGGTTCCACCAGGCGACATCCGAGAAGGCGCGTAAATCGAGCTCGTGAGTCCAAGCGGATCGGTGCTGGGTTGCCAGGTGGTAATAGGTCTCGGCCATGCGTGCCGGTTGCAATAAGCCATCTTCTGCGCCGCGGGTTTCTCGCAATTGCTGAAAGCGCTCTGCGCCAAGCATTTTGCCCAAGGTGTCAGGCGCGTCGACAGCGCCATCCACAATAATATGCGCAACATGAATGCCTGCCGCCGCATATTGCGCGTTCAAGGACTGACAGAGCATGCGCCGTCCACCCATCGCCGCGGCGTGGGAATGCTGGCCTTGATTGCCGCGCACGGACGCGGTGGCAGACGTTACCAGGATGGTGCCACTGCCGCGATCTTCCATCAGCGGGCAAACCGTCTTGGCAACCCGGAAGAGGCCAAATGTGGCGAGCCGCCACCCCATTTCAAACGCCTTGTAACTGGTATCTTCCAGGCGGCGATCGCCAATCTGAGCCCCGAGATTGAAGAGCACGACTTCGATCGGCCCGATATTCGCTTCAATATGTGTGATCGTGTCTTCGATCGCGTCATCGTCAATCGCGTTCAGCAATATTCCGGTCGCATCGCCGCCATCGGACTTGATGCCAGCGACCAGATTATCGAGACCTTGCTGGTCGCTGCGCCGACAGAGGACTGCGTGATAGCCCTCGCGCGCGAATTTTGCCCCGACTGTGCCACCAATTCCGGCGCCAGCGCCGATGACAAGACATACCGGTCTCATATGCAATCCTCCTTGGGTTCTTTTTCAGAACTATCTATGGAGTGGACGATCTGGTCAACATTCAGAGGGTCAACCGTCGGGTGACGAAACCTAAACAGAGCCAGTGCTGCGTTCGTTCGCTAAACGGCGCGGCCGGTTCAGGCTTTCGCCGCTTGTCGTGCGATCAAGGCCTCAACAAAGTTGATGTGGCTGCGCAGGTGATAAAGCTCGTCATTGTAAGACACAGGCACTTCGACCCGCCCAACTTCGTTCTGTAATGCCTGAATGTCTGACAATACTTGTTGGCGAGTGGCATCATCAGCCGCGTCGAAGCCGCGACGCTCAAGGTCGTGCAGGTCATTGTACCAGACATAGATTTTGCGACGAATGCGCCAGCGATAGACCGGCGGTGCCATTTGGACCAAGGGGATGGACAGTGTGATGAGCGGGATCAGGAACACCCAGGCGCGCTCAAGAAAGTTGGCCCATCCGAACGAGAAATAGCGCCGTAGGAATGTCGGGCCCTTGCGATAGAAGCGGCGGGCTTCGGAAGACAAAGGCAAATCGGTCTGATTGGCGTCTGGGTACGTGCCGCCGGGCGTAATCATTGTGCCGACATCATGCAACGGCTCAGCGGTTTCCAGCAACACGGCCTGCAATGCGGGGTGCAAGTCCTGGCGGACGCCAAGCTGCGCAATGGCGGCAATGAGGGAGGTGTCGGCGGCTGGGATATTGCGGTCCATATCGACCACGCCCTCATATAAGGTCACAGGCGCCAGCGCCGGATCTCGCATGGCCAGGCCTTGTGCGCGACGCACACCGATCAATCGAATGGCCGGATCCCGCAACAGGCGTTGAACATAGCTCGCATCGACAGACGCCGTGAACACGCTGGCATCCACATCGCCGGCAATCACTGCACTCGCGGCGGCGCCGCCAGAGCGTGGATCCAGTGGGGCCCATTGCCCCCCCCATTCCGTCTGAAGCCGCTCTGTCATTGCGCGCGTTCCGGAGCCGACAGGGCCAGCGGCAATCGCGCCTGCGCTGAGATCGCCAAAGTCCGCCGCCCCGCTGTCAGCGCGCACGAATATCCAGTATGGCTCGGCCAGAACGCCGCCAAGAGATTCAACAACGGCACTTTCTACACTGCCGGCAATGCCACCCTGCAATAGGGCCACATCCGCTGTGCCGTCCGCGAGCCGCTGATAGTTTTCAACCGTGCCGGCTGTTTCCAGGACGTCCACCTCAATGCCGTGAACGGCGAGGGCATCCGCATAGCGTTGCGCCAACGCGTAATACTGGCCATCGACGCCGCCCGCAGCGAATCGCAGCTCCATCGGAGGAGGCGGGGCGACGAAGCGCATGGTGATGATCAGCAAAACCAGAATTACAGCCGCCAATGGGCCGTAGACTTTCAATGCATCCTTCATGGATTATCCCTCAACACGACGCCTTCTGGCGTACAATTTGCAGTCATAGGTGAAGCTTATGGCACAGATTGACACGATTTGAGTCGTTTTCATGAAATCCTTCCCCTATATTGTCACTCACTGACTCTTCTAACGTCTGGACAGATCAATGAATATGCGAAATCTCGCGGTTTGGGGCCTGATCGCAGTGCTCCTTCTTGGCCTCTTGGCTGTGATGCAAAGTAACCCGTCGCAAGCGGGGGCTCAGAAAGTCGATATTTCTGAGGTCTATGAGTTGGCTGAAAGCCAGCAATTGCGGGAAGTGGTGATCACACCGACCAAGGTGACAGCCGTTAAAACGAACAATGAACGCATTTTTGCGCAGAAGAGCCAGGACCTTGGCGCGCTGCGCGAGCGGATGATCGAACTGGATGTGCCGTCGGTTGTCGATGATCCGGATACAGGGTTCAATCTCGGCGATCTGATTATGGGATTGTTGCCGATCATTTTTATTGTCGCAATCTTGTTCTTCTTCATGCGGCAGATGCAGGCTGGCGGCGGTGGCCGCGGTGCAATGAGTTTCGGTAAGTCTCGGGCGCGATTGCTGACCGAGAAACAAGGCCGGGTCACTTTCGATGATGTCGCCGGCGTTGATGAAGCAAAAGAAGAGCTCGAAGAAGTCGTCGATTTCCTGAAGGATCCAGCCAAGTTTCAACGCCTCGGCGGTAAGATCCCTAAAGGGGCCCTTCTCGTCGGTCCTCCAGGAACTGGTAAAACCTTGCTCGCCCGCGCGATTGCCGGGGAAGCAGGCGTGCCCTTCTTCACAATTTCCGGTTCTGATTTCGTTGAAATGTTTGTCGGCGTCGGCGCTAGCCGTGTGCGCGACATGTTCGAGCAAGCCAAACGCAACGCGCCTTGCATCATCTTCATCGATGAGATTGACGCGGTTGGTCGATCCCGCGGTGCGGGACTGGGCGGCGGCAATGATGAGCGGGAACAGACCCTCAACCAATTGCTCGTCGAGATGGATGGGTTTGAGGCGAATGATGGTATTATCATCGTCGCCGCAACCAACCGCCCGGATGTTCTCGACCCAGCGCTGTTGCGTCCAGGCCGATTCGATCGTCAGGTTACCGTCGGCAATCCGGATGTGATCGGACGTGAGAAAATTCTGAAAGTGCACATGCGCAATGTCCCGTTGGCGAAAGACGTGGATGCAAAAATCATTGCTCGCGGAACTCCCGGATTTTCAGGTGCTGATCTCGCCAATCTGGTCAACGAGGCCGCTTTGCTTGCGGCGCGGCGCGGTAAGCGCGTGGTCGCCATGGCGGAGTTTGAGGATGCCAAGGACAAGGTCCTGATGGGTCCTGAACGGCGCTCGATGGTGATGAGCCAGGATGAAAAAGAACTGACCGCCTGGCACGAAGCCGGGCACGCCATCGTGGCCATGAAAGTGCCGAAAGCCGATCCGGTTCACAAGGCCACGATTATTCCGCGCGGCCGTGCGCTCGGCATGGTGATGCAGTTGCCAGAAGACGACAAACTGTCGATGAGCCGAATTGAAATGACATCGCGCTTGGCCATCATCATGGGTGGCCGTGTCGCGGAAGAGGAAAAGTTCGGTGATGATGCGGTCACAGCTGGTGCCGCTTCGGATATTCAGCAGGCCACACGCCTCGCGCGGGCCATGGTCACGCGCTGGGGTCTGTCGGATGAGATCGGTCCGGTCGATTATGGCGAAGACCAGGGCCAAGTCTTCCTAGGTCAGCAACTGGTTCAGTCTTCTTCCGTGTCTGAAGAGACGTCGAAAAAGATTGAAGAAGAGGTGCGCAAGCTGATTCAGCAGGGCATGGATGATGCCCGGGTGATCATGACCAAGTTTCGTGACCAATGGGCGGCCCTGGCCGAAGCGTTGCTTGAGTATGAAACGCTGACCGGCGATGAAATCCGCGCCTTGATCAATGATGGCAAGTTACCAGAGCGGCCGGATGAGCCTGATGAACCACCTCGTCCAAACGCGGCAGTGCCAGTTATTGGCAAGCGCCGTAAGGATAAAGGCGGTGATTTTGGCGGCGAACCGGAGCCAGCTTAAATCATGGCAATGACCCGCGAAACTCTGGAAGGCTTTTTGACCCAAGCCTTTCCAGAGGCAAAGATTACACTCACCGATCTCGCCGGAGACAATGATCATTGGCAGGCCGAGATTGTTTCAGAGCAATTTCGCGGCAAATCCCGCGTCGCCCAACATCAAATGGTGTACGCGGCGCTGCAGGGCAAAATGGGCGGCGAGCTCCATGCGTTGGCGCTGAAGACTGCGGCGCCTGAGTAGAAGGCCGCGCGCTTCAGGGAGCGATACATCTTATCGCTGCATACAATCCCGTCCGGTTTCTGGATCGGCGTCACATTGATAGACCCGGACCCAGTCGACCAACAATTGATCCGGGAATGAAGACGGTTCAAACCGCATTTCATTGGTGTCTTCCGGATAATTGCCGCCGACCGCGAAATTCAACATCATGTAGAAATTGCGATCGAACGGGGCATTGATGTTTCCCGACGCTTCCGGAGCGACGGTGTACCATTGCGACCGATCGGCTTCGAAATAGAGCAGGTCGTCAACATACCAGAGGATCTTTCCTTCGCCCCATTCGATCGTGTAAACGTGGTAGCCGTCCTGCGGCTTCGCGGCATTTGGCAGACCGCTGGCATCGCCGAAATTATCATTTGCGGGCCGCGAGTTACCGAAATGGATGGTCCCGGCCACGCGATCTTCATATGGTCCGTTGGAACATTGTCCGCACGACGCGCCGAGATTAACGGCTTCCATAATGTCAATTTCTCCCGATAGAGGCCAAAGCCCGTAATAGTCTTCGATCGGCATCATCCAGAAGGCAGGCCAGGTGCCTTGGCCTTCGGGCAATTTCATGCGTGCGGAAAAGCGACCATATTTCCAGTCCGCGAGTTCGCGCGTGCGCACTTTTCCGGATGTGTATTCCTGCGTCACATATCTGACGGGAGTCTCGTTGAACTCAGGCGGAAAATTCTCGGCAGTGTAATTCTCTTCCAGAGCCATCAGCCGCAACTGGCCATTTACAACGTCAACATTCTCAGGGCGATCCGTATAGCATTGACGCTCATTGTTGCCGCCGCCCCAGCAACTTTTCTCAGGCGCCCATTTGCTGCGGTCGAGTTCAGTGCCGTCAAACTCATCATTCCAAACCATGCTCCAGCCTTTTCCTTGCGGCAGGAAATCCGGTCCAGCCGGCGCAGCTGCGGGAATCGGCAAGCCATTGGCGCCGGTGCCCGTCGTGGCCGGCGGCGGAGGAGGAGGGGGGGGGGGCGGCGGCGGAGGTGGTGGCGGTGGTGGTGGCGGAGAGGTCGGCACCAGACTGGATGCCGCTTCAGGCAAACTGCCATCGCCACCGCCGCCGCCACAAGCGGCTGCAACCAAGGTCAGCGTTGCGATCGTCGCATGTTTTGCGATCAAAAGAGTTCGTTGTCTTACTTGAGCTCTCATACCAATCTCCTGGGATTGGATCGTTCGCTAGCATAGAATTTCACCGACTTTGAATTAAGAGTCTGACATGAAATCCTTTTATTATAGTGGGGTTTATAGTTAATCGATAAATCTGCGAACCGCCAATTCGCCTTAGAATTCCAGCTGAAGCTGCGGTCGCTGCACCAGAACCAGCTTTTGGCACATCAGGGTCTATTTGTGGACTGAAAATGCGCGCCCGGGCCGCATTTTATGGGTCTGCGCGTGCGGCCATGTCGAACACGAAATTGCGTCGACGCGTCGAAGACTCAGCTTATGGTTATCAGCGATGAGCCGACTTTTACACAAAACCATTTTCGACGGCATGCCCAATGCCGCCATGATCCTCGACACGGAGCTTCGATTCGTCGATGCGAACGATGCCTATTGTCGGTCCGTCCAGCGCGACAAGTCTGACATGCTGGGGCGATATGTGTTCGATGTGTTTCCGGATACGCCAGACCGCATCAAGCCGATATTGAGTGCGTTCAAACGCACACTTGCCGGCGAAGTCGTGCAAATGGACGCGCAACCATACAAGCTGAAGCTGCCTGACGGACGAGTTGAAGACAGAGTTTGGCAAACGTCTCAGTTTCCAGTCAGATGCGATGCGGGTAACGTCGAATATCTGGTGCAGCGCGCCGAAGATATCACCGAACGCGAAAAATTGAGAACTGAGCGCGACCTGGTCAACGCTGAGCTTAATCATCGCGTTCGAAACACGCTTGCTGTGGTTCAGTCGGTGGCGGAGCATACTGGCCTGGCGTCCAGGGATATTGAGTCATTCCTGACCAGCTTCTCGGGCCGTCTCGCGGCGATCAGCCGAAACTTTGCTGCGCTCTCAGAATCGCATTGGCAAGGGCTCGATTTCGAACAGATCTGCCGCACCGAACTGGTTCCCTATGCTGGACCGGTGCTCGATCGCATTACGCTTAAAGGGCCAGCCTTCAAGATGAGCGTGAAGGCGACCAAAGACACTTCAATGATTGTCCATGAGTTGATTACCAATGCTTCGAAATACGGGTTTTTAACGTCACCAACCGGTCGTTTGGACATCGCGTGGAGCCTTCGAAACGACACTTTGATCGTGAACTGGATCGAATCCGGTGTCGATGGTGTGACGCCGCCAATTGCCGATGGATTTGGATTTCAATTGTTCGAGCTGATGCCCAATATTCATGTCATACGAGAATTTGCGCCCGATGGACTGAAACTACGGTTCCAGGTGGCAATCAAAGTTGTGTCAGACGAAGTTGTGTTTCGTTCTGGTCAATCGTCCTGAGAGTTGTTTTCTTCAGCGTCTCGCAATTTTTCAATCAATACTTGCAATCGATCCGGAACCGGTTCGGATTCGACATCAGAATACTTCTTTCTCAGGGCTTTGCCGAGTTCAGCCAAGCGCGAATTGTCCGCCAGTGAGCGCTTTGCATGCGTGTGTTGGCTTGATTTCCGTCGCTTGGCAGCCAATCATCCGATCCCTGAAATGCGTTCCCTCATGCGCGTTAATCGTCGCGAAATTCGGATCAGGTCAATAAGGATTAAGCAGTTGACAGTGCCAGGAGTTCCTCGACGTGCATATCGCTGACCGGATCGAAACGCTGGTGCCGTATCTTCGCCGATATGCGCGGGCAGCGACGGGGGATACGGCGGCGGGAGATGCTTGCGTTGAACGGGTGTTGCAGCTTGTTCTCGAGCGTGCCCTGGATAGCGATTTCGATCCCTCTCGATACGACCGCGAAGGCGTCTTCTGTCTCTTGGATGCAGAGCTGGAAGATCTTGCAACCTCGCCGAACGCCAAGGCGCGTCGTGCGGTTCTCCTGATCGCCGTAGAAGGGTTTCCGGAACTGGCCGCGCGTCGAGTGTTGCAGGTAAACGATCAGGAATTTCGAACGCTGCTAGAAATTGGCCAAAACGATTTTGCCGAGTCGCTCGCAACGCGCATGTTGATTGTCGAGGACGAACCGCTGATTTCGGCTCAGATTAAGCGCATCGCCGAAGGCCTTGGACATAAGATCATTGGCGTTGCGACGCGCGCGTCGGAGGCCGTCGAATTGTGCGACGCGCACACTCCGGATATCGTCTTGTGCGACATCCATCTTGCGGACGGGTCTATGGGGACAGACGCCGTCCGGGATATGGCGCTGCCGGACAATGTTCCGGTTGTTTATGTGACGGCGTACCCCGAAAAGTATTTGTCGACGACGAATGAGGGACCGTCATATCTGATCGCCAAGCCGTTCGACCCAGACTATTTGCGGGCCGTGATCGGGCATGCTCTGCTCAACGTTCAGGGGCGCTAGCTCGTTTTCACCGGCTTCTTCTTGTTCTTACCGCGCAAACGCGGCCAGATCAGTTTCAGCCAGATCCACAAGAACAGACCGAGCAACAGGATCCAGGGCAGACCGACGGCGAAAGCCGTGATCACCGCCGCGATCGCTCCGGACAGGTTGTAGAAGAAATCACCAAACGCCTGGCCCAACGGGTTTTCTCTAGAACCGCTAAACGCAGGGACCTTGGTCTGATAATTTACGTCCAGCGACGACATTGAGACGCGTAGACGAAGCGTATTCAATTGCGCTTCGATGCTCTCGATTTCGCCGGTCACGCGCGCCAGCTCGCGTTCGATCTGGAGCAATTCTCCTAGCTTTCCATCACGACGCTCCAGAAGATCGAGCAGTCGGGTCTGAAGGGTTTTTTGCGCCTCAAGACGCGCGCCGGTATCGACGATTTGCCGGGTCAGGTCTTCGGCGCGCGTCGATCGCTGCGTAATCTCGCCGCCCGCCGCGTTTGCCTCTTCGTCTACACTGCCGAGGAATTTATCAATCCAATCAGGCGTCGCGCGGATCGAAAGATTGCCAGACGCATAGTCTTCTTCCTGACTATAAACATTGGAGTTGATCACGATACAGACCGAGGTGCCCGCGTTGCGGCAAGCATTGGTGTGGTTCGCCATCATCGGTTCAACGCCGCCTTTGGGCAGCGTCATGCCAAGACTATGGCTGTAGGCGATATATTGTTCCGCGGAAGGCGTGCCGATCTCACCGCCACCGTCATTCTCCTGCGGCGCGGCATCGATGGCGCGATCCAGTCCTCGATTGCCTGATTTGAGGCTGCCCATCACAGCCTGGTCCATGGCCGGTTCGCTCATCGCGGGGGCCGGAGCAGCGGGCGAACGTTCATAATCTCCTCCAGATCCGCCACATGCGGCAAGGCCGAAAAGGCCGACGGAAAAAAGAATAGTTTTTGCCTGCATGAATGCCTCCACTTTCAATCAGGATGTCGATCAATCGCGGCCAAATCGCGACCTGAATCAAGGCAATATGCCTTAAACATCTCTTGGCGGTTTCAACCGCCGCTTCGTCACATGGCTGTCTATCTTGTCACCGGTCTGTTTTTCGCCGCGCATATAGTGACGCTGCCATCCCGCTTTTACCGCCTCTGCGTCACCCGATCCGAGCTTCTTGTTAAAGTCGCCGCGACTTTCTGCCCAGCCATGAAATTCCTTTTCCAGATCCGGATTGCTGCTCAGAAGTTTCCGTTCAGGTTCTATCTCTTCAAGTTTGCCGTGTTCGATCGGCACGATGAAACAGAACGGATCACCTTGCTTGAAGATGACCTCCCCGGGGCGTGTCATTTGCCAGTTCATTGTGAACGGGAAAGGCAGCCAGTCTGTTTCGACCAATCCGGTGAGCGGCGCGATTCCATCGATGAAAAAGTTCGGCGCGCCCATGGTCATGAGTCCCCACCCCGGCGGCGTGCGGAACAGGTGGCCTGTATGAAACGTGACAATGCCGCGTTGAAAGTGGCTATCGGCAAAGGATGGAATGGCACGAGGATCGCCGCGTGTCTTGAAATCGATGTCATTCTTTCCCGGGCCGCCATTCCAACTGATTTTTAAATCCATCGGGCACAAAATTTCCCAACCAGTCGAGTTGGCCATAGAAAGCGGAAGACAGCGATAAGGTTGCCGGTCCGGAAACGCATCCATCCAGTCTCGGGTGCTACGCCCGGGTACGATTTCCGGGGCGATGTCATAGATTTTGTAGCATTCAAGACGCATTTTGTTTCCTTCATGTCGGACTTGACCGAGAATCAGATTCCTGCCCCATGACCCTTATGCCCGCAAGCCCAACTGACTTATTCACATTTCTGGATCAGCATGCAATTGCCCATAAAACGGTGCAGCATGAAGCGACTTTTACGGTTGATGAAGGACGCGATCTGAAAGCCTCGATGCCCGGTGGTCATTCGAAAAACCTGTTTATGAAAGACAAGGATGGCGTGCTGGTGCTGATATCGGCATGGGCTGAAAGCCAATTGCGTCTCAATCAGCTTCACAAGGTGATCGGGACGCGTCGCCTCTCATTCGCCAGTGCTGAACTTATGTATGACCATCTTGGTGTCTTACCGGGATCCGTGACAGCATTCGGTTTGATGAATGATGGCAGCCAGAAAGTCCGATTCATTGCTGATGCGGCTTTGTTGCGTTTCGACACGGTAAACTTTCATCCTCTGGTCAACACCGCCACCACGGCGATCAGTCAGCGGGATCTGCGCCGTTTTGTGGAGGCGACGGGACACGCTCTGACAGAGGTGGATTTTTCAGATCTGTGAGCGAGCGCAATGCCATTTCGCGTTCTTGCGCCCGGTCCTCAGCGAGGAGAGGGATAAGACCTTTCTCGACCAGATACCCATCTGGACCCCACGCATCCTCTTCTGTGAACTCAGAAACATAAGCGACCAGTCCAGGCACCATCGCGTGATTTTCAAGTTTTACGTAAAAATACATGCTGCGCGACACACCATACTCGCCGCTCGCAATATTTTCGAACGTCGGATCAACGTCACCAATCTTTGCCGCCTTCACGCGATCAAGGTTTTGCTCAAGAAATGAATATCCCAAAACGCCGACAGCATCTTCGTTGCGCAACAGAGTGTTGATAATCGAGCTATCATTTTCGCCGCTATCTATCCAGGCGCCGTCATTTCTGACTTCGTGCGCGCGGGCTGTAAACGCCGCGAGATCCACTTCTTTCAAGGCTTGCATTTGCGGCAGCGCAAGCGCGCCATTTTCCAGCGCGATTTCAGCGAACGCATCACGTGTGCCTGACGTTGGCGGCGGCCCTGAAACAAGAATCCGGGTGTCGGGTAGAGCAGGGTCAATATCGTTCCACGTGCGGTTTGGGTTCTTGGACCACCCCCCTTGCCCATCTGGCAGGTTGGCGGCCAATGCGAGGTAAATCTGCGCTTTGGTCAAACTTAGATCCGGCCCTGATTTGCTATTTGCCAGGACGATGCCATCGAAACCGAATTTCACTTCGAGCGGATCAATAATGCCCGCTGCGGCGCACAGATCGCGCTCACCCGGCTTGATCCTGCGCGAAGCATTGACGATGGATGCTTCCTCTGGACCGATGCCATTGCAGAAGATTTTGAAGCCGCCACCTGTCCCAGTGGTCTCGACGATTGGCGCTTCATAAGTCGAACTGGCGCCAAATTGCTCGGCCACCGTCGTTGCGAATGGCGCGACCGTGGAGGACCCGACGATTTTGATCTTCTGCGAATTTCCGATCGCATAAATCGGCGGTGCATCGTCCTGTTCATCGATTGCGGATACATCGATGCTCGGCCCGCATGCCGCCAAAATGAAGAACAGAAATGTTGAAGCGGTTACACGCAAAGGGCGCTCCATGATTGCTCGCTGCAAGACGATTTACGGTGTCTGTGTGACAGTTGCATGTGGATCGGTGTTTCTCGCGACCGTTTAGATCGCTACTTGGTGGACATCGACATATCCAAAGCGGCGGCAGACTTCCACCAATCTGCCTTGTCCGTTGACCGGGCTGGTGACCCAGACATTCCCGCCATTTTTTCGACCACCTTTCGCGTCCGCGAGAACGCGTAAGGTCTGCCGGGCGATGGCTTCCCCGCTGTCGATAAAGTTCACAGCGTGTGGCACCGTCGCAGCGAGTTCGCCTCTGATCAGCGGGAAATGCGTGCACGCCAGTATCACCGTATCGATCTGGTCTCCGCCTGCCGATTCAAACAAAGGAGATTGCGCAATCCTGAATGATTCGAGCGGCACCGGATGTCCTGATGCGACTTGCTCGGCCATCCGGACCAATGCAATCGACCCGTGTAATATGACGTTCACCCCGGCGGCAAACTCGTCAATCAGATCGGCTGTGTAAGCGCGTCTGACTGTTCCTGGGGTTGCTAACAGTCCGACCGTGCCCGTCCGCGTCATTTGTGCGGCTGGCTTGATCGCCGGTACGGTGCCAACCACAGGAATGTCTAATGCCGCACGGACATCCTGCAGGGCTAGGGTGCTGGCGGTGTTACACGCGATCACGAAGACGTCTGGTCTGGCCACCTGGCACAGCGCTTTTGCCACTTCTGGCAATCGGTCGCGCAGAGATTGATCAGATTTGTCGCCATACGGAAAAAAACCGCTATCGGCGGCGTAATCGACGGCCAAAGTCGGCGCCAAGGCTTGAATCTCACGGGCCACTGTGAGGCCGCCCATTCCAGAGTCAAACACCAATACTTTTCCGTTCAGAGTCGCAGCCATAAATTGCTCCTAGACTGCTTTTCGCGCTTAGGAAATGCTGGCGCTTGCCTGACGCCGTTGAGCTTGGTATTGTGCGCTGCAGCATAAACTGGGTGGCTTGATGAAAAAACGTGATTTGCCGAATGAGCCTTTGCCATTGTCGCCCTGGGGGTATTGGCGAGCCAGTGTCCAGACATGGGTCGATTTTTCCCAGCGCACCGGTCAGATCATGATGAGTCAAATCAGCAGTCCCAACCAGCGCGCCCAAGCGACTGACTCGAATGCCGAAACGCTGGCCAGCGAGTTGCTGCGGACGCTTTCAGATATGAATTTGCGGCATTGGCAGAACACAGCGCGTTTGTTGGAAAGTTATCCCACTTGGATGAACTTGCCGCACAGTATGGCAGGATCAGCGCTGGTCGACTGGTACGATAAACTGCAACGTCAACCGGGTGGCCTTCTCGCAAACACAGCCCAATCCGTCGCGGCGCTCAAGACAGACCAGCGTCCGCAGACGCTTGCCGCGCTCTATGGCAAAGCTGACGACTTGACCCGGATTAAAGGGATTGGTCCCAAATTGTCGCGACGCTTGAACGAGATTGGCGTTTTTCACTTCAAGCAGATCGCGAACTGGTCTGCATCGGAGGCGCTGTGGATCGATGATCATCTGGCGTCGAAGGGCCGGGTCGCGCGAGAAGCCTGGATTAAACAAGCCCGTCTGTTGACCGCCAATGGCTCCAACACGCTGCACTAGCTTACCTGAAGATTCATATCCTGATCACGCTGAATCATGGATTCAAGATTGATGATGACTCGCGGCAGGATGCTGCGAATGGGTTTCAGATCTTGTGGCGTGCGATCGCTATGGTTCAATCGCCAGGCTGTTCTTTGCAATAATGGGTCAAGCCGAGATTTTTCCAGCCACCGCCTCAAGTCCGGGCTTCTTAACCAGGCATGATGGTTGAGGATGCTGGTCAGCAGTCGATCTGCTATTCCTTTGCCGCTGATCGGAACGCACATTTTGTTCAGTTCCGCATCGCTCTGATTTGAGCAAGCAATTGCTCCGATCATCGCGGCGCTAAAGCTGGGGTGGCAGAGGCGAATTTCCGCCAAGTTTATTTTTCCGGGTTGAAAAACCAAATTAGGGGCGCGGCTGGCATCACCCCGACCGGTGCAATCAATGTAAAGTGTCTTGTCTGGCATTGGAGCAATCCCACGCGTCAGCACCATGCCAATTTTAGAGATGGCATGCACATGTCCCTTGCGAATGACCCGTGCAATCGCCCGCAGCCGATGAGCGTCCTTTCTTGAAACCACATGAGGTAAAAAATAGGACGGTGCCTGATGCTCAGACAGGCGCATCAACATGCCCGCCTCTTCAAGCCGAAAACACAAATCATCCTGGGTTTGAGCATGCGCCATTGCCGTCAAGTTTGCCTGCAAACTGGTGGTTGCGAGCTGGGAATGCGGCGGCGTGGCTGACGGTGCCGGGGCGGCCAGCACCCAGGGCTCTCGCGATTTGACCCAGCAGATCTTGTCGTGCGGCAAGCCAGCATCCAGCAGCGCGATTGCCGCTTCAATCCCCTTCCATCCAGCGCCCAATATGCAGAAATTCTCAATCGCGCTCGACTGGAGGTAATGTTCGCTGAGGTGTGCAAAGCTCTGAATGACCTTGATCCCTGGTGCCGTGCTGAAACAGGAAATGAAGGGTCGATGGGTTGAAGTTGGGAGTTGATCGGTCAACACGATCTTTGGGCGATCTGAAGACAAGGCCCGGCGATCGGGCCGGGCGAGCCGGATTGCATCGCTGTTCTCGCAAGCGCCTTTTTCGATCACTTGAACCCGGCCGGTCGGGATCATTCTGCGGTTCAATATAAGGCGACAATAGTCGTCCAGATCAGCACCCTTTTGGGGCACGCGCAGGTTCAGCCATTCTCGGACCGTGATGGCATTGATACCGAGCGCACTTGCCTGATCGAGAGCTTCGACCGTGTTGCGAGTTGACGGCTCCAGCTCAGAAACGGTACCGGGGTCAGAAATGAATGCGATTGTCGAGCGAGACCCAGACAAGATAGATTCCGCAAAGGCTAGGCCCCCAATATCAATACGATTTATTATATAATCAAAATTATGCAATACAGTATACTTAATTCACAGAAGTATATATACATCAAATATTAGTTTTGATTTCATCAATAGATTGGCAGAATTTTATCTGTAGGACAGCGCACCTGGTTCCGGTTTCGTCTCTTGACCTGACCAATGGTCTCATTAGTCCGGCCAGACCATGCTGCGAGACTCACGCACTCCGACTGACTGGCTGATGTTTGCAGTGCTGACCGCATTGTGGGGATCGGCCTATGGATTCACCCGGCTGGCGGTCAGCCAAGCCCGTCCTGAATTTGGCTTTCCGCCAGAATTTATCATTCCGATCCGATTGACCGCCGGCGCCTTCGTCTTGTTGATCGCAGCCAAAGTCAGCCAACAGGATTGGCCGCCGCTTGGCCGCTGGAAAGATTGGCTGGCTATGGCTGTAATGGGTATCCTCGGTACCGCAGCCCCATTCCTGTTGATCACCAATGCTCAGCAAACCGTGGATTCCAGCCTGGCCGCGCTTTATGTCGCTGCCGCACCCTTATTCGTTGCTGTGTTGGCGCATGTGTTTTTTCAGGATGACCGCATCAATCTGCGCAAGGCGTCCGGGATTGCTGTCGGATTTGCCGGCGTCGCGGTTCTGTTCGGACCGGAAGCGGTGACGTCTTTTGGGTCGGCCAGCGTGCTCGCGCAAGCGATGTGTCTGATGGCGACTGCCTTCTACGCGCTGTCGACCATCACCGCCCGATACGCGCGGAATATCCCACCTTTTGTTTTCGCAGCGGGATTTCTCTGTTTTGGCGCGGTCGCTTCGTGGCCATTATTGTTGTTTGTGGACTTTACATCGCTGACGCCTTCCGCGGGCGCGATTTCGGGTGTGATTGGCCTCGCCATTGGACCGACAGCAATGGCGTCCGTTGTGTACATGCTGCTCATCAAACGCACGAGCGCAACCTTCCTGTCGATGACCGGTTACACCATTCCCGTCTTTTCGGCTGTGGTGGGGTACATCGCGTTCCACGAAATTCAGAGCTGGAATGCGGTGCTCGCATTCGCGCTGATTCTGGGCGGTGTCTGGTTGTCTCAGCGCACGCCAAATGCAATCGCAACTAAAGCTTGAACACGCCCTCAATCACAGTGACGCTTTCGCCGCGAAGCTTAACGCGGTCGCCCTCTAGCCGGGTTTCAATCTTGGCGCCTCGCCCGGGATAGGCTTGAAAACACTTCACCTCCGACCGCCCGGTCAAATCAGCCACCAAAGGCGAAATCAGGCAGTGCCACGACCCCGTTGCAGGGTCTTCAGGAATGCCGCTGCCCGGGGCAAAGAATCGGCTTGTCACATCGACCTTGTCACCATCGAGCGCGAGACATCCAAAATTGCCGCGACCCCACTTGCCATCGCTTGTCCCCAAGGATTTCAATCTCTCGAGGTCTGGCTCGAGCGCAATGATGTCCGCCGCAGAATCATACAGCGCGACAAAGCATGGTCCGGCAAAAACGCGCGCGGGTGTTTTGCCGAGTGCCCGATTGATGTCAGCATCCATCGATACTTCGCGCACTGGCTGCGCCGGAAAGTCCATTTCCAATCGGCCGTCTGTGAGACGCGACACGAACAGGTCTCCTGACTGGCGCGTGCGAAAAGTGATGGCTGCGCCGGAAAAGCTGGCATGTGTATAAAGGTAGTGCCCCGCCGCAAGAGTCGCATGCCCGCACAATGGGACTTCAACGGTGGGCGTGAACCAGCGCAACTCCCATACGTTTTCGTCAGCACGCACGATGAATGCGGTTTCTGCAACATTGTTCTCGGCTGCGATTTTCTGAAGTGTGTCATCTGGCAGATAACTTTCGAGGGGCATCACACAGGCTTGATTGCCTTCAAATGGCTGGCTTGCGAACGCGTCGATTTGTGCGAATGGAATGGTCGCCATGGGGGCCTCCTGTTCAGGCCATGATAGCTGTCACAAGCGATGCGCCAGCACAAACCAAGAATTCTAAGCGATCGATCAGTCTTGCTGATCATTCTGTTTCGCGATCGAGGCTCCAATTGTGCGCAACGGGACCATGCCCGGATCCGAGGCCTGGCGCATGAAGTATCGCTTGGTGCAGATAAATCCGCGCGGACTCAACCGCCTCTGCAACACTGTTGCCCAGTGCAAGCTTCGTTGCACAGGCGCTGGCCAGCGTGCATCCGGTTCCATGCGTCGAACGTGTGTCTATGCGCTCACTCTCAAAAATCCACTCGCCATGCTCCGTCTGCAGAACATCATGAATCGTCTGTCCGGGCACGTGTCCGCCTTTCACAAGCGCGCCTCTGGCCCCGCGCTTAAGCAGCGCCTCCGCGGCGCGCCTTTGCCCATTCAGTCCGTCGACGGCCTTTCCGGTCAGAATTTCTGCTTCTGGAGCGTTCGGAGTGACAAGAACGGCATTCGGGATGAGAACTGAGGCAATCGCGCTGACAGCCTTTTCGTCAATCAAGCGGTCGCCTGATGTCGCAATCATAACCGGGTCGATGACACGGTCCACATCGCGGGCAAATGTATCCAGGGTTTCGGCGACGTGATCGACCAATTCAACTGAGCCGAGCATGCCGGTTTTGACCGAGTCAGCGCCGATATCCTGCAAACAGGCGCGCATTTGCTGGCGTACGGCATCCGGGGCGACAGGCCAGACTCCATGTACGCCCGTGGTGTCTTGTGCCGTGATCGCTGTGATCGCCGTCATCGCGTAGCCACCCAACATGGTAACCGTTTTCAGGTCCGCTTGAATGCCTGCACCGCCGCCGCTGTCAGAGCCAGCGATAATCAGAACACGACCAGACGGGGTTTGCGCTTCGGTCATTCGATTGGGTGTTCGCCCCATGGCGGAGGCGGCAAATCCGTCGGCTCCGACAGATCAAACTCGACGCGAAACAGTCGATTCGGACGGGACATTTGGTAAGCGAAGGTTTGACCTGGTTCGATTTCCACCGTCCAGGTGTTCTGTGTCGACACCTCGATGCCCTCGGCAATAAACAGGTCCTTGGTTTCCTGATCAGCTGGAAAATCATGTCGATCGATGGTCGAGATTCCGGCACTGTCGCCACCATATTGGGTGAGCGTATCCTCGCTGCCATCGCGGTGGCGATGATCGTGCTTCAGTCGAACGCCGTCTGTGGTCCGTGTGATCTCCCAAGTTCTCGACCGGTCCTCGCCGACGCGAAAAGGGACCCGAACCATCAGGCCGGTGCAGCTGGCTGGTCCGATTGTCATCTCGGCGTCTGCAAAGTCCGCATCGGCATCATCCTGACTGACCAAACGTCCGGCATAGGCATTGCCATCGCAAAGTTGTGTCAGTCGCTCAAAATACTCAGCGCTCGCGGACGGCGCCGATTGAGCGTTGCACCCGGCCAATACGCCTGCCAATGCGCTCGCGGATAAAGCGATGATCCGGCGCATCAGAATTTCACCGCGCCTGAGCGAATGGTCTCGTGAGCATCCGCTGTCAGCGGCTCGTATTTCTTGGTGTCCGGATCAAAATACCAGAGCGGTTCATCCACGGTTTCCGGATTGAAGCCTTCCTTGACCAGCTCGACCTTGCGATACTTGAACGTCCCCGTGGTTTCGGCCTGTTTTTGAATTCTGATGAAAATCGGAATTGCATATTTCGGCAGGTGCTCGCTCAGCCAAGCGTATAAGCCGTCATAGTCGACTTCGCCGTCCGTGGTGATGGCGGCCATGCCGGCGCGTCCATCCGTGCCCGGAACCGAGACGCCATAGACATTGGCGGTGGCGATGCCAGGGGCTTTGGCGACGAATTCTGCGACTTCATTGGTTGAAACATTCTCGCCCTTCCAGCGGAACGTGTCGCCAATGCGATCTATGAAATAGATGTAGCCTGTCTCGTCCTTGGACATCAGGTCGCCGGTGCGAAACCACATGTCCCCTTTTTCAAACACATCTCGCATGATTTTTTTCTGTGTCGCTGACTCATCATTGTAGCCTTCGAATCGCGTCCGGGCATCGTCGCCGACTTTGCCAATTGCTTCGCCGGGTTCTCCGGGCAACGCTTTGATGCAGAATCCGTCATTCCCACGAATGGGTTGTTCCTCGACAATGTCGAATTTTACAAAGGCGACATGGCCAAAGACGCTTTTCTCGAGATAGCTCGGGATACGGCCGACAGCGCCGACTTTCCCATCAAAGCCCAAGAAGCTGACATTGCCTTCGGTCGAGCCGTAAAATTCGCAGACATGCGGAATGTTGAACCGTGTGAGGAATTCTTCCCAGATATCCGGACGTAGCCCATTGCCAAAGCCCGTCCGCAAGGTGTGTGCGCGCTCCTTCGGATGGGCAGGAGAATTGACCAGATAGCGACACAGTTCGCCGATATACACAAACGCCGTCGCCCCTTGGTCGGTGACATCATCCCAAAATTGACTGGCAGAAAACTTCTTGCGCAAGATGACGCTGGCGCCTGTCATAAGCGCCTGGCCAACCCCGCACAGGCCGCCAGTGCCATGGTAGAGAGGCAAAGTGATGTAAACTCTGTCGCGGGATGTGATCTTGTTGGTGCCGATGAATGAGCGCATCATGCCCTGTGTGCGGGCCTGAGTCAGGCGCGCGGCTTTGGGCAATCCGGTCGTGCCGGATGTGTAGACGTAAAGGCAAAGATCCTTGCCGCGCAAATTTGCGCGATGCGTGCGTGCGGGACGTTGCTCCGAAGCGCCAGCCAGCGCCGCAGTCAGATTATTTCCGACGCTACCGCCATAAGACCAGATTTTTGGATCTCCTTCGAACAGGCCATCCGCGCTTTGGATGGCATCGTCTTGATCCTGGCCGGTGATGATCAGTTTCGCATCCGCGATATTGACGCAATGCGCCAGAGCCTTGTCCGTCAAATTGTGGTTGATCAGCCCGACGACAACCCCAATCTTGGATAGGCCGTACCAGATCGATACGTATTCAGGCCGGTTTTCCATGAACAGCGCAACGGCATCACCGGGCTGCAAGCCCAGACCCAAAGCCCAGTTCGCCATTCGGTTGGCGAGCGCATCCATCTCCGCATATGTCGTCAGCTGGTTCTCAAATCGCCAGGCGACATTATTCGGGTATTTGTCGACGACCGATTCAAAATCATCGGCAACAAGATTGGCAGACTCAGGATCGATATCGCCTGTCCACTTTTTTACTCGTTGCAGAGTGAGAAGCGTATTCGCCTCTCGCCTGATGGTTTCAACAAACCCCATTCTACGCGCCTTTCGTTTCCAACCCACTGATTTCTTTACGACACCTAGGTTGCGTGTGTCGCCGTTTCCAGTATCTGGCATAGCTGTTAAACCGTGCGCAGCAATAATTATTCCGAAAGAGGTCTGAAAATGTCTGATCCTGTTGGCGATTTGCTACATTTGATGGATCTTGAACGCCTGGAAGTTGATTTGTTTCGAGGGCAAAGCCCGGAAAACGAGACCAATCAGCGTGTGTTCGGAGGGCAGGTCATCGCCCAATCTCTGGTCGCTGCGTATCGAACCGTGGATACAGAGACCCGCACCTGTCACTCTCTGCACGCCTATTTCCTGCGCCCAGGAGATCCATCGATCCCGATCATTTATGAAGTTGATCGTTCGCGCGATGGTGGCAGCTTCACCACGCGGCGCGTTGTGGCCATTCAGCATGGCAAGCAAATCTTCAATATGGCGGCATCATTCCACAAACTGGAAGATGGCTGGCATCACCAGCATACCAAGCCAGATGTGACGCTGCCGGAAGAGCTCGATGATCGCATTGAATGGCGAAAGAAATTTGCCGAGCGACTGCCGGAAAGACACCGCGGGCATTTCCTTCGGCCGCGTCCGATTGAAATTCGTGAAATTGATCCGCTCGATCCGCTGCAACCCGAAAAGGTGAGCGACATTCAGCATCTTTGGTTTCGTGTCAGGCGCGAGATTGATGAACAGCCATGGTTGCATCATTGCTTGATGGCTTATGCTTCCGACATGTCGTTGCTCGGCACCGGAAATCGGCCGCATGGCATCTCCTGGATGACGGGGGAATTGATGTCGGCAAGTCTTGATCATGCAATGTGGTTTCATGCGCCGATCAATTTCAGCGATTGGCACCTATATACGATGGATAGTCCGTATGCGGGCGGCGCGCGGAGCTTCAATCGCGGGTCGATCTACACACGCGACGGACAATTGGTGGCCAGTGTTGCGCAAGAAGGTCTGATGCGACCGATTAAACGCAAGACTTGAGCACTTTAATCGCGAGGAAAGAATGCGGTGCTAGAAACGCGCAGGGGGGCGAGTTTCATGATGCGTTGCTTATGGCTTGCGGTTGCGTTGGTGGCTTGGACTCCAGGGGCACTGGCCTGGGATTGTCTGAATGCCCACCGCAATACGGTGACATTGACGGCGGGTGCCGCCGGTCATTCAGATGAAATCCGGATCGATCTAGCCGCCACAGATTACCCGGCGGACTATGTGTTTACGCCGGACGGCGCAGATGTCCGTGTGGTCCTGGCCAGTGATGATACAACGCCGGTCGATCACATCGTTACGGGTTGGGATTCGGTGACGCGCACGGGCACAGTCTACATTCGTTTGCCCGCGCTGGCGGCGCTGAGCTCAACCAGCGTACACATCTATTATGGGGACAGCGCGCTGGTTTCGCTCGGCGACATTGATTCTGTGTTTCCGACTGTTGGCTTGCGCTTGCGGTCGCGTGTCAGCGCTGCAGACCCTGTTGACGCAGCCAGCGCGCGGTCCGCATTCGCCGCGGCTGTGTCTGACGTCTATGACGATGTCAGAAACTCCGTGTCGGGTCTCAATAATCGCGCCCTAGGCGGGGCCAATGGGAATTATGGCTGGTGCATCAGCGCTATGGTTGAAGTGACGCCGGCGACAGCTGGATTGTGGAGCTTTCGTTATGGCGCTGATTTTGGTCATGGCGGGCATCTCTATGTTCGTGAAACCGAACTTGAGCAGCAATGGAATGATGATTTGTGGTGGGCCAATAATTTCAACAATACCGCTGAGACATTGGAAGGATCGATCGCGTTGAGTCCTGGCTGGCATCGTTATGAGGCGCTGGGATTCGAAGGGTGCTGCGATGGCGCTGTGGGCTGGCAAGCGCGTGCGCCTGGCGGCGCTTGGCAAGACTTATCGACAGCAAATTTTTCAATGCGCGCAACCCGTTGCGTCGTGACGACGGTAACGGTCGCGACGTTGCCGGCGCAATCGTGTTCGAGCCAACCTGTCACCAGCAAGTCTGTTGCGATCGTTTCGGACGCGCTCGGCAATGCATCGCCATTCGCGCTTCCTGGGTCGGTGATCTCCTATGCGATCAATGTCACCAATCAAGGACAGCGTCTCGATGATGGCACAATCGTATTGACCGATGAGCTGCCTTCAGACGTTAAGTTGGTCGTGGCGGGCGCGAATGCGTTCTCGATCTCAGATGGGCCCACGGCGTCGGATCTCAGCCTGAATTGGATCGACCCCTCAAGTGTGGTGGATGGAGTCAGCTTTTCGACAGATGGCAGCACGTTCAATTATATACCGACCCCGGATGGCGACGGCGCAGACGCATCGATCACGCATGTCCGTTTCGCTTTGGATGGCGCGATGCGGCAACGCATTGATGGCACTGCAGATCCGAGCTTTTCGATTTCTTTTGAGGCCATCGTCAAATAGAAGCCGGTCGCGGTGCACAAAGGTTAAGTGGCTGTTAACCCTTCCGGCGCAAATGTCAGGAAAACATTAACCATCTGGACGGCAGCCGTCACGCAGCAGTGACATTTGTGTAACCCGCAAATCACCCTAGAGCTGGCCGTTCAATCAAGGCCGCCAGGGGGCTGACCATGAATTTGCTCGAGCTCGTTATCATCGCGCATCGGTGTCGCTCGACACATCACTATATTGCTTTTGACGCTCTGCAATTGCTCGGGGGCGAGCATGCACAGGATTGGAAGAATCTGCTGCTCAAGCACCATACATCCCTGCTCAAAGGGGCGAAGGCGCCAGACAAGGAATTCAAGGACTTCCAGAACCATGTCTTGCATGTCGAAGAAGGCGAGTGGGGCGGCGCGCGCGATGCAGCGATGGAATGGTACGGCAAGGCCGTTGCGGCAATGCGCGAGCAGAAATGGTCGAAAGCAGCGTATGCGCTTGGCGTTCTGACTCATTATTATGCCGATCCGATCCAACCTTTCCATACCGCACAGAGCGAGGAAGAAGGTGCCATGCATCGTGCGCTTGAATGGTCGATTGCGAAGTCGCGAGACACGATCAAGGCGCTGATTGATGTGCGCGGATATCCGCATGTTCATGCCGGATCTGAAACCGGCTTCGTCGCAGATATGGTCCTGGCCGGCGCGCAATATTCGAACCCGCATTATCAGACATTTATCGATCACTATGATCTTCACAAAGGCGTTGCCAATCCACCTGAAGGTCTTGATCAGACCCTGTTGGATATACTGGCGGATCTGGTTGCCTATGCCACGGCTGGCGTCGCCGTCCTGTTTGAGCGGGCGTTTGCGGAAGCGGCGGTGAAACCGCCGAAAGTCGATCTTGATCTACCAGGCTATTTTGCGGCTCTGGACATACCCATTCGACGCATCACCAAACGCATGGCAGACGCCAAAGACCGAAAGACGGTTCAAGCCATGTATGAGGAATTTGTCGAGACCGGCAAAGTCATCAAGACGCTTCCCGACGACGATAAGAAAATCCGGGCTTTGCATTGCAAACACATTCTAAGGCAGCCGATCGAATGGCTGGATGCCATGCCAATCCGTCCAATTGGCACCAAGCACGTGCCATTGCCGGTACATCCAAACCCGGTCGAGTATCAGTTGAAAGTGGTGCCTGTGGTAACGGACGCAAACGCAGTCACGCCGGCGCGAACACCAACCGTGCCGACGGATACGGAAGTGTTCGATGACCCGCAGCCAATCGTTTCTGCGCCCGCCGCCAGCGACGAAATACCGATTCCCGCAGCCCCGCCCATGACAGCCGAAGTGGTCAGCATATCGCCTGAACCGGAACCAGAAACGGTGGAAGAGCAGTCGTCTCCGGCCGAAGCCATGCTCGCGGAATTGAATGCCGAAGAAAGCACTGAATCAGAGACGGAACTGGATGCCGATATTTCAATCGCTCCCGTCGATGAAGCAGTTGAAGCACCGTTGGTTGCGGCGAAACCGATCGCCGAGCCGACGGCGGCGAAGGACGATGAGGAAGATTCCAATGAGGGCGCGCGCGGACCGCGACTGACGCTCGATTCGCCTGTCGTTGATGCGCCGTCTATCGGTCCGAAAACGGCAAGCCGGCTTGAGCAAGTCGATATATACACGATCGGTGATCTGTTATCCGCAGATGCTGCCGCCACCGCGGCTGCCCTGAATGTTCGCTATATCAAGTCGGGTACACTGACGGATTGGCAGGACCAGACTCGACTGATGGTCGATGCCCCTGGCTTAAGGGTGCTGGACAGTCAGATCCTCGTCGGCGCTGGCATTCGATCCGTCGACGAATTGTCAAAAGCATCCGCGAAGCAAGTGCTGAATGCCGCCACCAGTTTCCTCGACACGCCACAAGGTGCACGGGTTTTGTGGGGCGGGGAAAACACCGTTGGCAAGCAAGAAGTCGAAAGCTGGATTGATTTGGCCCGGGCCGCGCGCGGTTAGACGTATCAATTGTGCTTGGCCAGAATTGCGCCGATCACATTTGAATAATCATCGCTCCACGCGCGCTTTCCATCGGACTCGAGCGGCCTCCAGCGTTGATCAGAGGCCAGTGCGCCCAAGGCTTGTTCGGACTTTGCGAGGACCACGACCTGACTGGCGCTGACCGCGAATTTGTTCGCCACGTCCTCGGTTGGAACATAAAATTGATACAAGACCGGAACATCCAGCTCGGTGGCGATGCGGGCGACGATTTTGCTGAGATCCATGTGCCGATTGGAAATATGCATAATCAAACGCCCATCTTCGGACAGTCGAGACAGGTAAAGGTCGATCGCTTCGACCGTCAGCAAATGCGCCGGAACGGCGTCTGAGCTGAATGCATCAATCAACAGGAGATCAAACTTGCCTTCCGGTTCTGCCGCCAGGTTGAGGCGGCCATCCCCTAATATGATCGGGGCGTCAGGCGCGCATTCCGAGAGATACGAAAAATGTTCGGGGTCCTTTGCGAATTTTGCGACGAGAGGGTCAATCTCATAGAAAAAATAATTCTGTTCGGGATGGGCATAGCAAGCGACGGATCCCGTTCCGAGCCCGACGGTCCCGACATTGCCGGATTGCTCATGCGTGCTGAAAATTTGGCCGATCGGCGTCTCTTCGGCATAGTAGGTGGTTGGGATCAGTGCCTTATCGGCGTCCAGAAATTGCGACCCGTGTTGAGTCGTTCCATGTTTGAGAACGCGAAACTCCCCGATTTCAAGGATTTTGACAACGCCGAAGAAACTGCGATCCGCGATGCCCGCGCCAGCTGGATTGGCGAGTGCGCTAATACCGAATGCGCAAGCCGCCGCGATCATGGGGCCAAGCTTGCTGTGCGCCGACATGATGATCGCGCTGATCGCAAGCAGAGACAAGATGCGGTAGCTGAATTGCGCTGATTCATGATTGCCAAATGCGCTATGTAGCAGAAGTGCGCCGCCGAGGGCGCCACACGCGGCGACCGACCATACGCGCGTGCGGCCCTTACCCATCCAGCGCAGGCCAGGGCGCAGGGCCAGAATGGCGAGCAACATCAATGGATACTCAATAACGGAATTGAAGATCACCGGAACCAAGAGCGCATTGAACGCGCCGCCCAGAACACCGCCCAATGACATGATCAGATAAAACTCTGTCAGGCGCTGTGCTTGTGGCCGGTCGGCTGCCATCGCGCCGTGACCGACCATGGCGGCCAGGAACAGGATCAGGAGATGCGTGACCAATGACATCATCAGACCGACATTGACGATTGGCGATAATGCCAGGACACCGGTCGCAATGGCGAGTGGCAGCAAACGATTGGATTGCGTAAGATTGAGCGCTGGTCGCTTTGAAAATACGAGAATGAACGAGCTGATATACAGGATCAGGGGCAGCGCCCACAGAAACGGAACGCTGGCAATATCCGTTGAGATATGTGTGGTTACGCCGACCAGCAGGCTGGATGGTACGAAGGCATAAGCCAGCCATTTCAGCCTTTGTTGCCAAGGACCGGTGTCAGGTCCGCTGATCATGGATGTGTCGTCTTCTGCGACCGCCGGGGGCCGACCCTTGCCTGTCGATAGAGCAAACATACCCGAGCCCAAGAGAAGAATGGCTAGCACGCCATATCCGAGAGACCAGCTCAGCGTTTGCGCGGCGACTGGCAGAAGCGGTTCCAACAGCAAGGGATAGGCGATGAGACCGATTAATGACCCAATATTGCTGGCGCCGTAAAGATGGTAGGGGTCGTGGGCGTCTGATCTGCCAGAGCGGCTATACCAGCTTTGGATCAGCGGGGCTGTGGCTGCAATGACCGCAAATGGCGGCGCGATAGACAGAGCAAATACGCCGATTAACCAGAATGTCGGTTGCGCCGGGTCTGGGGCGCCAAGGGCGCCTGAAAGTTGAAACGGCAGGACAAGCGCGGCGCATGCCAGCAACCCGGCATGGATAAAAACTTGTATGCGCAACGCGCGCACAAAATGATTGAGCAAATGGGCATAGGCGTACCCCAAAAGGAGCGCCGCTTGAAAACAGACCAGTGAGACGTTCCAGACATTTGGTGCGCCGCCGAGCAGGGGCGTGGCCATTTTCGCGAACATTGGCTGGACCAGAAACACCAGGGCGGCAGATAGGAAAACGGCAGCAATATAGGGGCTTGCGCCGAGCTGAGTTATGGATTGCCGAAAGGCCCGGGCGGGCAGCGCCATCGCCTTGTTCATAATTTTACCCACATTATCACCAATTATCAGTGATGACAGATGAGCATGAAGACTTCGTTGATTGGCGGCGCGAACCACGCCATTCTTACCCGCTCATGGGTTGGCGCGATGATTTTACAGGAGCAGAAACTTGCCACTGATCTGGGTCATTATCCTTGTGTCCACATTGCTGGCAGCCTGCGTTCCTGCACCCAGTTCCGTGGATGAATCGGAGAGTCGCGCGATCCAGAATTGCCGTACGATCGAACATCAAGGCGACGCCTATTCGGTTTGCTCATTCGCGATTGCGCAACACGATATCCGGTTGTTTCACAGCGACGCCGAAGGGACGCCATACTTCCAGTTCAGCACGCTGGAGCGCGAACTCGATGAACAGGGAGAGACGCTGATTTTCGCGATGAATGGCGGCATGTATCATGATGACCGTCGTCCGGTTGGCTTCTATCGCGATCAATTCGGTGACCAAGCCAACGTCAACACCAATGACGGGCCTGGCAACTTTCATTTAAAGCCGAACGGGGTATTCTGGTTGACGCCTGAACGTGCTGGCGTCTCCGAGAGCCAGGCATTTCTGGATGCAGGCCTCGACCCCATCTATGCGACACAATCCGGACCCATGCTGGTGATTGATGGCGGCTTGCATCCGGGCCTGAACCCGGATGGCACATCACATCGTCGTCGCAATGGCGTCGGCGTGAGCGCAGACGGGCGAACCGTACATTTTGCAATCTCCGACGCGGCAGTGACTTTTCACGAATTCGCAACGTTGTTTCGGGATGAAATCAAGGTTCCGAATGCCTTATTCCTGGACGGGCAGGTAAGCCGGATCTACGCGCCTGAAATCGACCGCAATGAGCTCGGGGCGGACCTGGGACCGATTGTTGGTGTGGTCGACTAATTATTCGACTTGAACACGATACCGAATGGTAAAGCTCGGCGTTGCGCCACCAACGGCGCCATTCATCGCACCGTCGAATTCGAGATTGAAACTCGCGACGACCGGATCGAAGGTTCCGTTCGGCGTGATGCTGGCCCCGCCGCTATTTCTGAACGTGATGCCGTCAGTTCCATCTGCAAGCGTCGAAAAATTCAGGCTGAGACCACTGACATTGGCGCCAGCGCCATCGATGAACTCGAACGGTGAGCCCAAACCGTCGAAATCCCCGGTGAATAGGCTCGTCTGCGTGTCAATCGCATCGCCAATCGCGATCGTGCCCGCGTCGGCAGAGCCGCGACCAGTGTTGGTCACTTGAATCGCGTAAATGGCCCACGCTCCCGGAATGCCAAGCGGATTGCTCGTATCGTTGATCGGATCCCTTTCGATTTCGACGGATTTCGTGACGACAAAATCGGGCGTGGCGCGATTGAAGCAAAAATCATCCAGATGCCAGTAATCAAAGTCTGATCCGCTGGCGCCATTATAATTGGCGCGGACGCGGAAATTGGCGTGCAAAGCAGATTCAGGCACGGCATAAGTTCGCGAGAAAACTTCGCCCGGTGTGCCATTACCCAGGAAGGTTTCAAGCGTCATCCACACGTTTGTGGCGTTCAGATATTGCAGTGTTAGATTTTCGCCATTGTCGGGGTTCTCACTGAATGTATCAGATCCACGTCTGACCCAAACCTCGATCTCACCCAGCTCGGAAGAATCAAAAGCGATGGATGTCGCAGTGACAGTATCGTGGCGCAGGAACATGGCATTCGATGCGGATTGAAATGTATCCGTATTAATGCCGGCGCGGGTCGCATTCGTGGTCGTCCAGTTTCCGAACCCGCTTTCAAACCGCTCACACAAGCCGACCCCCATGCCAGACGGTAACTCTGGAGGCGGCGCCGTCCCGGTTTCAACCAAAAGCACATCGTCGATATGCCAATAATCGTACCCGATACCGCTATTTGCGGGCGGGCCACCGCTGCCGCCTGTTTGCCGGAAGCGAAGCTGGAATCCCGCATGCAAGGCGCCGATCGGCAAGTCCAGACTGACATTCGTTATCTCGCCATTGGGTCCGGCTCCGGCGAGCGTTTCAATCGGGATCCAGGCGGCGCTGGCATCGAGATACTCAAAAACAAAGTCTTCGCCCGCATCGACGTCTTCACTGAAGGAATCCAATCCCTGCCTCAACCAGGCGGTCAAGGTCGCGCCAATCGCTGTCGAAAGGTCAATCACGGGGCCTGTAATCGTCACCACATCTCCGCGCGTGAATGCGGAGCAAGCACCGGAATTGGAGGTTTGTGTAGAAGTGCTTGCGAGATTGGTGTCTGAGACAGTCCAGACGGGCGACAAACTTGTGCAGCCCGCGCCATCATCAAAATTATCCTGGAGCAGAATGTCTCCAGGCGCAGCCCATGCCGGGCCTGCGCCCAATACGCATGCGACCGCCATGGCCGATAGCTGGCGAGTTTCGCTCCTCATCCCTTGGCAATAGCTTTTGCGCGTTTACACTGGCTTAACAATCGTCGTCAGGAGGTCGCGAATTTGATCAGGACGCTATTAACGCTAATGCTGGCGCTGTCCGGATGGCTCGGAGCACACGCACATCCATCAGACCCGACCGAGGCGACCTATCTCGGAAATGAAGGGGTGATGATAAGCGATGGCGAGACGACCATTCTATTCGACCCTCTGTTTCCGAACGGGTTCGGGATCTATCAATTGGTGCCCGAACCTATGCGCCAGGCCCTGATGGCGGGGGACGCGCCCTACGACGATGTCGACGCCATTTTTATCAGTCATATGCACCCCGATCATTTTTCGGCTGGCGAAGTTGTCTCCTATCTCGAGCAACACGCTGAGGTGCGCCTCTACGCGCCAGACCAGGCGGTTGCGGCGATGCGAGAAGAGGCCGACAATGAAGCGATATTTGATCGTGTAACGGGGGTTGCTTTACAACGCCTGGATGCGCCGAAGCGGTATTCTGAAGGCGACCTGGAAATTGATGTTGTGCGCATTCCACATGCCGGATGGCCGGGACGCGCCGACGTTTCCAATCTGGTTTGGCGGGTTTCACTCGCCAATGGCGCGACTGTGATGCATCTTGGCGATGCCGATCCGGATGAGGCGCATTACCGGCCCCATGCTGAACATTGGCAGAGTGTGCGGACGGACGCCGCTTATCCGCCGTATTGGTTCTTTCTTTCCGATGCCGGCAGAACACTTGTGGATTCGATATTGAATACGACCACGGCAACCGGAATTCACGTGCCCTTAGACTTGCCGGCAGACTTGTTTGTGACCGGCCGGGATTTCTTTCATACACCGGGCGAAACGCGTATTATGAAACCGGTCCCTGATCAATGAAAACAATCACGCTTTCCGAACCTCGTCGCGATCGTTTGATCGGCCAATTGCAGAGCCTGTTTCAGAGCGAGTTTGACGAGTCTCTGTCTGATTTTCGCGCACGTGAAATTCTGGATCTCATGCTGAAGACTTTAGGTCCTGGGATCTACAATCAAGCCGTGCAGGATGTTCGCGCGCACTTGCAATCCAAACTCGACGATCTGGACGGCGAGGTTTATGTCGACGACCAAACCTAGCCTGAATCGAGGAACTGGCATGCCGCTGACGCTTTATGGACTGAAAAATTGCGACACGTGTAAGAAAGCGCTGAAGGCACTGGAGGCGGCGGACAAGAACGTCACCTTCATCGATATCAGATCCGAAGCGGACTTGCCGACAGTTCTCCTCAAATGGCTCTCGAAAGCGGGCGCGGACCGCTTGATCAATCGGCGCTCGACGACTTGGAGAACCCTGTCGGAAGATGAACGCAACGCCGATCCCATGACGCTTCTGGCCGCCCATCCGACCTTGATAAAACGTCCGGTGATCGAACGAGGTGATGAGGTCTTTGTCGGCTGGAGCAAGAACGAACAGAGCGTACTGCTGTAAGAAATATCCGGCTCAGACGTGAGAATAATGCCAGTCCGGCTCTTGTGATTTTGAGACTGAAGATGGTATCGCGGCCTATGACCTGACAATGCAGCAGGGCAGGGGCGGCTCGTGCAGAAACTCGAAGCGAAATGGATTGAACAAGCATTGCGCGCTTTTCCGGCGTCGGAGCTGAGCCCCATTCTCGACATTGGCAGTCAGACCCTGGCATTCCGCACGCAAGAAAAACCGTACATTCAGGCCGATTTGTTTGATCCACTCATGTCCCGCGGAATATCCGTGATTCATTCCGATCTGCAGCAAGGTGATGGCATCGATATTTCGGCAAACCTTCTGGAAGATGAAGGTTTTGAAGAGATCAAGGCCACGGCACCGCGAACGATTTTCTGCAACAATGTTCTCGAGCACGTGCTCGATCCAGGTGAGTTTGCCAATAAGTGTTTCAGCCTGCTTCCACCAGGTGGGCGTTTGGTCATTACGGTTCCAAACAGCTATCCGCATCACCGCGATCCCATCGACACCATGTTTCGCCCGACGCCGCAGGAAATTAGCGCATTGATCTCAGCGCCGCATGACGTCTTGGTCGAGCAGATAATCGATGTCGGGTCGTATCGCGACAATCTCAAAAAACGCCCATGGATTATCTATCGGCAAATTTTGCGTTTGCCTTTCCCATTCCTGGGATGGACCAACTGGAAGCGATCCATGAAGAAATTCTATTGGATGATTTGGCCGTATCGCCAGTCCTGTGTGGTCATCCAGAAACCGCTCTAACGGCGTCTTGGGTTGCGATAAAGATCCTCTTCATCGTGATCGAGATCGGCCTTCAATTTGCCCCGTAAAACCTGTTCCGACAGCTTCTTAACGTGCTTGCGACCCGCGCCATTGAATTTCAACACGGCACAAATCAATTCGAGAACAGCTTCCAGTTTTCGATCGCGAAAATCTGGATCAATGCGCATCATCCAGGCGCCCCCCAAATTGAAGAGCTGGTGATCAAGAACGCCGATCTTGCGGCCCTTTTGATCAAACAGGCTGTAATCGGCGCCGATGCAGAACAAATGACGTCTCAATGTGTAGAACTTCACTTCGGTTTTGTTTTGAATGAAAAAGCTGAACCTCTCGGGCATGAATGGCCATTTTGATGCCACGCGTTCCAGCTGGATCAACTGATCATGCCGGGCGAGATTGATCGAGAAGACTGGCAATGCCTCGCCGCCGGCGCTTAAAGAGAGTTGCAGAGACCGGCCCAGCATCATTTCCGCACTGCCGCGCCAGCCAAGGGATTCCGAGAACAATTTGATGACCAGGCGACGATCAAAACCTTCGCTGGCATCCCAAAGTTCCTGGCGGTACCCGATCAACGCTTCCCGTTTGCCGTCAACAACGGTTTGACCATACAATTCCATGTCCTTGGTGAATTGATCAGACGCCGCTTCATTTTGGGTCCGCTTCATAATGCCGATTTCCGCGGTGTTGAGATCGGTTGCCCAGAAATCCACTTTAACCTTGCGGCGTTTGGTTTTTGCGCGCGACTTGGTGGATTTTACATCGGCGGGGGACGCGGCGAGCGCCATACCATCTGCCATTTTACGGTCTCCAGAGAATCGAGAATCAATCCCGGCCAATCTCAAGCGCAGATGTCAGGAAATGGTTAACAGAAATGCGGTTTTTATTAAGGGCTCGGCGGGCGATTGCGGCGGGTAAGGCTGCGGATCAGTCGCCAAATAATCAGCCCTAATAGCGGCAAGACCAATAAGACAAATATCGGGATGTATTGGGTTGGCCCGACGCGTTCTGTCCAAGAATTTACGATCGGGACGGATCGCGCATGCGGCGCGCAGATCTGAACATTCTCGACCCGCTCCGGGCTGTCTGCCGCGGCCCGATAACGGTCAAAAGCGCGTCTGACTGTCGGCGAGCAAGGGTCCAGTTCGAATGCATTTTCAGCTGCCGCCTCGTCCAGCGCGTTGGCGGCGACGACGACATCGATCGCAACATGGCGAATGACAAAATAGCCGGCGGACGCGGAAATCAGAATGGCAGCGGTGATTCCGGCCAGAACCGGCGTCGACAGATTTTTGCTCAGCCACAGACCACCGAACGAGAACAGGACTCCGCAAATGATGATCGCCAGCGCCAGATTGTCCATGAAGATCAACCAGGCCAGCAATTCCAGAAAAGCCCTCAAGTCGGTATCTGCCATGCCCTCGAGGCGAACGAAGTTCATCCACAAAGTATAGCCATTGGTGATGGCAAGCGCCGTCGGAACAATCAGGAACACAGCAACTATCCACGATGTCGATCGCTTCTTGACGGCGTTCTGCTGGGTTTCATGTTCTGCGCTGAGATTGAGAAACTCGCTCAGACTGACCGAGATTTCCGGAAACTCCGCTTCGCGTTGATCGCGCCATTCTTGCGCGCGCTTCAATTCCGCACCGCGCAGAAACATCGCAGGATCGCGGTTTCGGGCCTCCCAGAGTCGCGCGCTTTCGGAATAGTGGGTGTGGTTTCGAATCCATGCGAGGTTCACCCGTAAGGCCGGCGCCAGCTGTTTGAGCGCGGTGCCAAAGGACTGGCGGTCGTCGAAGAAAATATAGTTGAGCTTGCTGAGCTCCTGCGGCGGCGGCGCGTCGTCAGGTTCTATATGTATGATCGGGATGATGCGCTTGTTCTGGCGCAGCGCTTCTTCCAATTCCCAATTGCAGAGGTCTGAACCGATCCAGCCGGGCGTAATGATGACGACCAAAGTGTCCACAGACCGGATCATTTCGCGCAATCGTGCCTGCCAATCCGTTGCCGCTTCAATATCATGCAGGTCGAGGAGGACATCGAAATTTGCTGCTTCCAGACCATCCGCCAATTCGCTGGCGAAGGCTTCTGCGTCGGCTCGTGCATAAGACAGCATGACACGAAGATCGGCGAGCCGATTGCTCATTGCCTTGTCCCCTCCAACCGCTGTTTCTTGAGGTCAGAGTAGACGAAACAGGTTTGCCGTCCAGTGCGTCTCAAACAGACGGCGCGGCCTGCAAGGGTTGGACGGTTTCGCCGCGGGCTTTCCAGACCATGTTATTATTGATGACATCGACAAAAATATGCAGCGCGATTGCTGGCCACAAAGACCCAGACAACAAGAACACCAAAGTGACCGCTGCGCCGGACAAGAAAATCAACGGCAGTTGCGATGCGCCCTGATAAATATGCAAGAGTGTGAACACCAATAGGGAGGCGAGTGCTGCCGCCCAAAGCGGCAAATATAGCGAGAAAGCCCAGATCAAATATCCCCTGAACACGATTTCTTCGGCAATCCCCGCCGAAATACCCATAACGTTGAATATCCGCCTTTCCGCGTCTGTGTGAGGCATGAAATTGGACATCAAAGTGTTTTTGGCGAAATCATCGCGAAACTTTTCCCGCGCCGCGGCTGATTTTGTGACCGAGCTATACTGGACCAGGAAAAAGCCGGCGATCAGTGCTGCCAACAACCAGCCGGAAATCGCCATTGGACCACCGACAAGCTGAAATCCGAGAGCGTCCCAGGCACGCCCGCTGGCAGCCCATAAGATTACGGTCGGAATAGCGAGGCCCCAGAGCAGCAATATGGTTTGCGAATAGAGTTTGATGCGCGCTCCAGGTGTTCCGGAGGCAAGCTCAGCCCGGCCCTTTTTCAGATTGAGAAGCGACTCGATCGGCAAGCCGAGGATGATGATCGCGATGAACAAGATATCCACAAGAGATAGGCTATCAGCACTGAGAAAAGGCATTTGCGGCTCCTTTGGCCCTTAACTTCATGCTCGAAATATACTAAAAATGAATCTGAATTCAAGTTCAATTTTGAGTCAGGTGAGTCTGATGTCGATAAATCCACCAAAACAAGTCCGTGCCATTCGCACGCGAGAAAAGCTGATGTCAGCGCTTGAACGTTTGCTGAGAACGCATGAGTTCGAGAATATCTCGGTTCAGGATATCGCTGCCGAAGCCGGGGTTGCGGTTGGTTCGGTCTATTCGCACTTCAAGGACAAGACGGCGTTTCTGGAAGCGCTACTCGCCTATTGGCGCACCCAAGTGGAATCGCAATTAGAGATCGCAGAAGCGCAGGATACACGGGCCGCGTTCGCTGCCATGGGAAGTTTGCGCGCGGCGCTTTATGAGGCGACCAAGGCCGTCTACTATCAAACCCAGGAAAGCGGTCACATTTTGCGCGCGGTGCACACTTATGCGCGGCTGCATCCAGAGGCGGAAGGTGACGACTGGCCGGCTCTGGTGGTTCGCAGCTTCGCGCCGCTTGGATTGCTATTCGAACTTTTTGAGGATGAGATCACTTTGCAAGATGCCGATTTGGGGACACGCATGCTTGGTGTGTTTTTCAACACGATCTTTATCCGCTCCGCTTTGATGCCGCAGGATACCTTGCTTGAGGTCGCCAAAATCGATGGCGAAACCATGATTGAACACGTCACTGACATGGCGTTTGGATATTTGACGACACCCCGTTGAGCTGCGAACCAATGCCTCAATATTGCAGTTCGGCGAGCATTTTCGCCAGCATTTCCATACCTGCGCCCCAGCCTTTGCCGAGATTTTCGACCGCGTTGGCGAAGCAGGCAATCTCCGCATCAGAGGCTTCGTGCGGAGACCATTCCAGCCGCATCCTCGTCACCCCATTCTGCTCTTCGAAAGTGACAACGGTCAGCAAAGTTGCCGGCCAGTCAGGCATCATCGGATTGGGCGCCAATTCCCAATTCGCGTCCGTCGTGGACATCAGCATGACAAGGCGCTCGGGCGGTACGACTTCGGTATAAACCGATTTTTGGAATCCGGACGTCTCGCCCATCTTCATCTCGTTGAGCCAACGCCCTCCGGGCTTGACGTCAAGCGCATGAATCACAGTCTCGACGCCTGGCCCATACCAGTGCGCCAGAAGCTCGGGCTCGGTCCAAGTCCGCCAGACCAGGGAGCGCGGTGCCTCAAAGTCGCGTTCGAGCACGAAGACAGGCCGTTCGGTCATGTTCAATCCTTCAAGTCTTTCTTTAAATCATCCAGCAAATCGTCGAGTTGATCGAAACTGCCGAGCCAAAACCCCCTGAACGCCTCGAGCCAGTCGACCGCATCTCGCATCGGTTTGGCGTTGAGCCGGGCAGGGCGTCGCTGCTGGTCTGCTGTGCGGGTCACCAGCCCAGCTCGCTCAAGCACTTTCAAATGCTTTGATATCGCTGGTTGGCTCATCGCAAATGGCGACGCAATTTCATTCACTGTGGCTTCGCCATCGGCCAGGCGGCTGAGAATTTCGCGGCGCGTCGGGTCCGCCAAAGCGGCGAAAACGGCGTCCAGATTTGCCTCGGAATGGTGTGCAATTTCCATGTTCATAACCATTAGGTTATATAGCGAAATCAACTTTGTCAATTCAGCTCTTCCCAAAAGGGCTGAGGCACAATAGTTTCTCTATATCCGAGGGGCGCGCCAGGCATGCGCTGAGATCGCTCTATACTCCGAGCGAGCACCCTTAGAACCTGATCCGGCTACATCCTTCATTGGGGAGGACAGGAACCGGCGTAGGAACGGAGAGAAGACTTGGCGTTGACAGCCACCAATTCCGCCCCGCCACCTGACGTGGCTCAAGTCATGGCCGCGTGTCCGCCGGCAGCGGCGAATGCCTTGTCCTGTCTACGAGACCTGATCTTTGAGACCGCGAGCGCTCTGCCAGAAGCCGGATCGATCCGCGAAACCCTGAAATGGGGGCAGCCCTCCTTTCTCACGGAGGCACCGAGAAGCGGCACCACCATTCGGCTCGGTTGGGATGATGCGGGCGAGCACATCAGCCTGTTTGTCCATTGCCAGACGACATTGATCGATGCGTGGCGCGAACGTTATTCAGCCCCCCTGGTCTTTGTCGGAAACCGAGAACTCCGTATCCCACTCAACCAACCCTTTCCGCGCGCCGCCTTGCGCCACTGTATCGCGATGGCGCTGACCTATCATTCAAGAAAGATGAAGCCATGAACAAACCGATCGATCAGTCCGAGTTTGAGACCCCGGAGGTCACTACCGGCCCATTGCCATCGAGCCGCAAAGTGTTCACTCATCCACAAGCAGATCCGTCCCTCAGCGTGCCCCGCCGCATGATTGATCTGCACCCGACAGCGAATGAACCGCCTGTTCCAGTCTATGATACGTCAGGGCCGTACTCCGACCCTAGCGTGACCATCGATGTCGAGAAAGGACTGGCGCGTCACCGTACCGAATGGGTGCTGGAACGTGGACATGTCGAATCCTATCAAGGTCGCGAAGTTCGACCAGAAGACAATGGCGGCGCCAGCGGCAAATACCTCGCGCGCGAATTCCCGGTCCGGCATCAACCCCTTAAAGGTACGGGGGCAGGGCCGCTCACCCAATTTGAATATGCCCGTGCAGGCATCATTACCAAGGAAATGATCTACGTCGCCGAGCGCGAGAATCTCGGGCGTCAGGAACAGCTGGAACAGGCCGAGGCGCAGATCGCGCAGGGGGAGAGCTTTGGTGCAGAGATCCCGCCCTTCATCACACCAGAATTTGTGCGCGATGAGATCGCCCGCGGCCGCGCGGTGATCCCGTCCAACATCAACCACCCTGAGCTCGAACCGCAGATTATCGGTCGCAACTTCCTGGTCAAAATCAATGCCAATATCGGCAATTCCGCTGTTGCATCATCGGTCGAGGAAGAAGTCGAGAAAATGGTCTGGGCAACCCGTTGGGGCGCCGACAATGTGATGGATCTTTCGACCGGGCGGAACATTCACAACACACGTGAATGGATCATCCGAAACTCACCCGTTCCGATTGGCACTGTGCCCATCTATCAGGCGCTGGAAAAGGTCAATGGCGTCGCCGAGGACCTGACCTGGGAAGTCTATCGCGACACGCTGATCGAGCAATGCGAACAGGGTGTGGATTATTTCA
Source organism: Pseudomonadota bacterium (assembly GCA_039029475.1). Taxonomy (GTDB): domain Bacteria; phylum Pseudomonadota; class Alphaproteobacteria; order Caulobacterales; family Hyphomonadaceae; genus Henriciella. The sequence goes on from JBCCGB010000001.1 coordinate 224,140, forward strand.
CCATTCATGCTGGCGTTCGCCTGGCATATATTCATCTTACCGCTGATCGCGTCACAGGCATTGTTTCACGTGGCGGATCGATCATGGCCAAATGGTGCCTGGCGCACCATGAAGAGAGCTTCCTCTACACGCATTTTGCCGAGATTTGTGACATCATGCGGGCCTATGACGTGACCTTCAGCCTCGGCGATGGCCTGCGGCCTGGATCGATTGCCGATGCCAATGATGCAGCCCAGTTTGCCGAGCTGGAAACGCTGGGTGAGCTGACCAAGATCGCTCATCAGCGCGGCTGTCAGGTGATGATTGAAGGGCCCGGTCACGTGCCGATGCACAAGATCAAGGTGAACATGGACAAGCAATTGAAAGAATGTGGTGAGGCCCCTTTCTATACGCTTGGGCCGCTGACCACCGATATTGCGCCTGGCTATGATCACATCACGTCAGGTATCGGTGCCGCGATGATTGGATGGTTCGGCACAGCCATGCTTTGCTATGTGACACCGAAAGAGCATCTTGGATTGCCGGATCGCGATGATGTCAAAGTTGGGGTCATTACCTACAAGCTCGCGGCCCACGCCGCGGATCTGGCAAAGGGACATCCGGCGGCGCAAATCCGTGATGACGCCTTGTCCAGGGCCCGCTTCGAGTTTCGTTGGGAAGATCAATTCAATCTATCGCTCGATCCGGAAACCGCGCGCGAGTATCACGATCAGACATTGCCGAAGGAAGCCCATAAGGTGGCGCACTTCTGTTCCATGTGCGGGCCGAAATTCTGTTCAATGAAAATCACCGCCGAGGTCCGCGATTATGCCGATGGCCTGAGCGACAATGAAAAGGCTGATTTGCAACGTCAGGCCGATGAAGCGCGGGCTGGCATGGAAGAGAAAAGCCGAGAGTTTCGCGGCAAGGGCAGTCAGATCTATCTGGATGCCAATTGATGACGGTACGCAGATTGCAAAGACTTGGCTAAGCCGAAACCTGGTGCGTCTCAGACGGCGGTTTCGGTGATGCCTTAATCCTTGCCGCCGGGTGTGTCTTGATCAAGCATCGTCGTGTGGCGGGCTTTGAAAGTCGCGCATTCGCCTTTGGGGGCGTTCGTGTCCATTCCGAACACGATTTTCCAGGTGTCGTTTTGGTTCGCCATGGTCAGCTGGTTGACGCCGCACCCAACAAGTTCGCCTTCAAATGTGATCACGAAGGGCGCCCAGACGGTTGCGAGGGTTCCGAAAGACTCAACCCGGACATCGAATATTTCTTCATGCGCATCTCCCACGTCGAGCGTATCGACCCAATCGCGCCAGCGTTTTAGTCCGTCGGGTCGCAACTCGCCGGCGTCTGTCACGCGCCGCAAAATTGCGCCTTCGGAGAACACTTGGTCAATCATGGCGCCGTTGCCTTGATACATCGCGCGCATCATCGAATGAGCTGTCATTTCAGGACTGGACAAGTCGATCGGAGCCAACATGTCAGGCTTCGCTTGCTCGGCATTGGCGTGGAGTCCGGCAGCGCTGGCGGCACTGATAAGCGAGATTAGAATCAGAGAGCGCATGGATATGCCTTTCGTGGCTCTTTCAGAAGACTTGATAATTTTTTCACGGGCTCTTTTCGGAACGCGCTAACGCGTCCACATTGGCGCAAATGTTTGTTGCCGTCTCCCCCGTTTGTCCCTCAACGGATTTGCCAAGGTCGCTCGCGTTTTGGCGACAGCTTGGGTTCAAGTTAAGCTTTATCGATCATCAGGACGTCGCTCAGGCTTCCTATGCAGGGGTAGAGCGGGCGACATTGGAAATTCATCTGCAAACCTTTACGCCAGATCAAATTCAGACGACGCAGACTATGGCGATGCGTATCCGGTTGGAGAGCCGCGACGCGTTGGAGGCTCTCTATCAGGAGTGGCAAGCGCACAATTTCATTTCTGCCCCACTTGAGGATAAACCGTGGGGCAATTACGAGTTCGGGTTTTACGACCCGGACAAAACGCCGTTCTTTTTCTATGTCGACCTTTGAGGGGTTCAGACCGATGCCGCCATTCCATCTGGCCTTTCCCGTTCATGATTTGAGTGCCGCACGCGCCTTTTACGGGGAGCTTCTTGGCTGTCCCGAAGGACGCAGCAGCGCAGACTGGGTCGATTTCAATTTTTTCGGCCACCAAATTGTTGCTCACCTCGCACCCGAAGCGTGCGGGATGACGGGAACGTCCGGGGTGGACGGCCAGAACGTGCCGGTCCGCCATTTTGGTCTGGTGCTCGATATGCCGACCTGGACAGGCCTATCCGAACGCTTGCAAGGGCGCGTTGAATTCATCATCGAGCCCTATATCCGCTTTGCTGGCGAGCCGGGTGAGCAGGCAACCATGTTCTTCAGCGATCCGTCAGGGAATGCCATCGAGCTCAAAGCGTTCGCCGATCTGAGTGGTTTGTTCGAGAAATAGTAACTTTTATTCGCTTTTTCGAAGCCCTATTTTGGTTTGATAGTTTTTGGCGCGGCGCTCTAAGGTAGAAGTGTCCCGCCAATTAAGGGTTTCAAATGGAGATCTTCAGCCAGTTTCTCGCCGAAATGAACGCCAACAGCCCCACCTGGGTTATAATCTGGGTGAATGCGATGGTGCTTATTCTGGCGCTCGCGATTCCGTTCAGTTTTTCCTATCGCGAAGCGCGGTGGATCCTGTTGGGCGTGGTCCTCGGCATGATCGGGACCATTGTCGCCTATTCAATGTTCGGGTTCACCCGTTTGCTCGGGCTTGGGCATATTCTATTCTGGACGCCAACTTTGATCTACATCATCACCGTGCGGGGATGGAAAACCTATCACAAAACGCTGTTCTCACGATGGTTGATCCTGGCAGCCGTGATTATCGGCATCTCACTGGCTTTTGATGTAATCGATCTGTTGCGTTGGGGGCTCGGCGAGCGGGCACCAATCAGAATTTAGATCAGGAGACCGATGCCGCCGAGGAGCGAGACCAGGCTGAACATCGGTACAACCGGAATGCGTCTCAGTGGCAGACCTGACTTTGTCGCAACGAGAATGGCAACCGCTACAAAGCTCAAAGCACCGCACATGGCGATCCAAGCATAATCTGTCCTGGTTGGATCCAGCACGCTGGCTGCGAAACCGGCTGCAATGAATAATGTGCTGACCGTTCCGAGATGCCAGCACAGATAAGACAACCACTTTATCTGCGGCTCCAGGTCCGCGGCCAAAAGCGGACGCACAATTCGAGGTCCGCCCGCAAAGACATGGATGACTGCAGTAAATGTCGCCAACCCGGCTGCCGCGCCGAGAAGAAGAGAATTGACCATTGGCCACTCCAAGATTGCGCTGAAGATATTGTTCGCATGTCTGCGCGCGCCGTCAACGCCGCCATGGCCAATGGCTTCGAGAGCTTAGTCGCCTTCGCCTGGGTTCGGGCTGAAGAATTCCGCTAGCTTGTTGGTTTTTTGGGCGAATTCTTCTCGGTCCGCTGGCGGTTCTTTCATCCGTGTGATGTTCGGCCACACTTTCGCATATTCGGTGTTCAGCTTCAGCCACTTGGCATCGGGTTCATCATCGGTGTCCGGCGTGATCGCCTCTACGGGGCATTCTGGCTCACAGACGCCGCAATCAATGCACTCATCCGGATGGATGACGAGCATGTTTTCCCCTTCGTAGAAACAATCGACAGGGCAGACTTCAACACAGTCCATGTATTTGCAGCGGATGCAGGCATCCTTGACGATATAAGTCATTTGCGAACTCAGAAATTGATAATGCAGCGCAGCACATGGCTTCGCTGCAAGGACAAGTCAATGCACTGGACTGTCACGGTGCGTTTAGTTCTGCTCTTTTTCGGGCATGCGCGCGGGTCACATCATCAATGTGAAGCAGACTGGCGACATGTCGAATGAAAGATTCTTCGTATTTACAAGCCTCTCCATCTGCCAGAGAGACGCGATAAAGCCCCTCGATCACGCTTGCGCGTTCGGCTTTTGGAAGGGTTTTGACGTGCCGCGTCAGCGCATGGGTATCGGTTGCGTCTTCGGCGATTTGCTCGCCATTCAACAACACTTCATCTGCGCGTGTAGCGTCCATATTGAAGCTGGTGACCAGAATTTCGGCGATCATATCGCTTTCGAGATTGGCATAGACACCATCGACCAGCGCGGCTTCGACCAGGAGCGCCGCAGCCGCTTCATAGGGATCGAGGTCCCGAACCGGTGGCTCCGGCCCATCGCTACTGAATAGATTCTTGAAAAACCCTAGCATGACTGCGTTATGCGCCGGGCATCACGCGTCTGTAAAGCCCTGCTGCTTCCGCAGCTGGTCCGCGCCGGTCGCCGATCTGCACCACTTCAACCGTCTCGATCGCCTTGGCTTTATAAAACGTCAGGAGATCCCCTGGCTCTATGCGTTGCCCGGCTTTGGTGGATTTTCGGGTTTGACCGTTGCGGGTAATCCGAATGCCTTTTCGACTGACATAGTCAGTGGCCAGCGCGCGCGTTTTGAAAAAGCGGGCGCGCCACAGCCAGATATCAACCCGAATTTCGGTGCTTGGCTCACTCATTCGCAGATGACGTATCTGGTCCAGTATCGTTCGTGACGGCGGCGGGTGAGGCCGGCGTTTCGGGTGCAGCATCTTTGGGCGCAACGTCCGGCTTCGGTTTTTTGGGTTTGCGCTTCTTAGGCTTTGGTTTTGGCTTGTCAGGCAAGAGCGCGCCAAGCACCGCGAACGGGCTGTCCGGATCCGGTTCCCGACGGGCGGGCCGACGTTGTCCGCCGCTTTGATGTGGGCGTTTCCCGTGTTGACGCTCGTGCTTTTTGCGCGGCCCTTTCTTCGGCGCATTTGCGCGCGCCTGCTTTCGTTCCGCCCGGCGTTGTTCCTGCGCGTCCAAATGTGCTTTCGACTGGAATCGCCAAAGCTTTACGGCGCCCGTTTCAGGATCTTTTTCTGCAGGTGCAATCCGGAATCCTTTCAGAACATTATGAAAGTCCTCCAATGGGCATGACACCATCGAGGCCAGCTCTGGCGGAATTTCGAATTTTGCCTGATCGGCTTCCTTGCGGCGTTTCGACAATTCCCACCCGAGCCGTTCTGCCAGGTCTGCCCGCACCGCGCGCTTGCCGAACCGCAGATAACCTTGGGCGGCAAGGTCTTCATCCGGCCAAGATCCATCAAGTTCAAAGCTGCCAGCACCTTCAGGTGCGATCTTCCGGTCGCGGCCATCGGCCAGGGTTTGCAGCAAGGCGATCAATTTTTGTGAGGCCGGTTTTTGGGCGTCCGGAACATGCGCGGCGATTCGGCCAGAGCGAATGCCCGCTTCCTTCAATTTGCCGCGATCATCCGGGCCGGGTAACAAGCTGCGATCTTCACCGCGCAGATCACATGCGGCGCCGCCTTCCAGCAATCGAAACGCCAGACCTCGCGCCAACCCGTCCAAAGGCGACTCATCAGGCGAGAATTTCAATTTGAAATGAGTCGGCAAGCGTTTTTGAATCTCGGCGCCCAGCCATTCATTGACGCGCGTGCGCGCGGCGTCCTGTTGATGGGCTTCTGCGTCTTCGCCGCCGATCAGTTGCGCTGATGGAACCAGCCAATGTGGCCCCTTCACCAATTGCGCGATCGGCGCTTCATTCCAGATCACTTGTGCCTGCTCGTTGAGAGCAAGAGCTGATTCCGGGGCACCGGAAATGGCTTTGAGGCGTTCGGCAATGACAGGTTCAAGCGCCTGTATCGCCGCGTTGCGCAGCGTCTTGCCTTCAAGGTCCGAAGTGCTTGCATCCGGCTCAAAGGTCAGGCCGACCAATTTGCCCACCAGATGTCCTTCAATCGTGACTTCCCCGGTTTCAGATACGTCAGTGCTCAAGAGATCTTCCCTTTTTAGCCCTGCAATCAGGGCAGTTGTTCGCCGATCGACGAAGCGTTGTGTTAGCGCTTCATGCAGCGCGTCCGACAAACGATCTTCGATGTCCCGGGTTCTTTCGCGCCAATAGACAGGATTTTCAAGCCAGTCAGGTCGGAAACTTGCGTAAGTCCAGGTTCGGATCATCGCCAAGCGCTGCTGCAATAGGCCGATATCGCCGATGGTTTGATCAAGGGCTTTTAAGCGTTCGTCCATCGCGGTGTCGCCTAGGCGTGCGTCTGGATCGGTCAACGTCTCAGCCAGACCGAGGACCAAGCGTCCATGTCCTTCATGCCCGGCTTTCCGAAAATCCGGCAACCGCGCGAGGTCCCAAAGACGTCTGACATTGCGTGACCCGCGCACCTCAGGACCAACGGAGCTGTCCTCCGCCATCCGGCGCAGGATCCATTCATCCAGACCATGCGGGTTTTGTCGGAGGCTTGGGTGCGGGCTCGGGCGGGCAAGGCTGGCAATCAAGGTCTTGATCGAGCGATAATCGAGATCGCTATTGCGCCAGATCAGATCGACCACTGGATCATAATAATGATCTTCGATGGCACGAATGAGGTCGTCTTCAAAAGCCGGACAATCATTGGTTTCGCCAAACTCGCCATTGTCGCGGAAGCGCCCCGCCCGCCCAGCAATCTGTCCCATTTCCGCAGAACTCAGCCAACGATGCCGACGCCCATCAAATTTTGAGCGACCCGAAAATGCGACGCGGTCAACATCGAGATTGAGGCCCATTCCGATGGCATCTGTGGCAACCAGATAATCGACTTCTCCGGATTGATAGAGCGCGACCTGGGCATTGCGCGTCCGCGGGCTGAGCCCGCCCATGACGACGGCACATCCGCCTTTCTGTCGTCGTAGGACTTCCGCGATGGCATAGACTTTGTCGGCGCTGAATCCGACTATGGCCGTGCGTTTTGGCAGTTTGGTGATTTTTTTCTGCCCGGCATAAGACAGGGTCGAGAAGCGTTCACGGATATCGGTTGAAATGTCGAAATCGAGATCTCGAAGCACATCACGCATGGTTTCGGCGCCGAGTAGCAGGGTCTCTTGCGTGCCGCGGGCATTCAGAATTCGATCGGTGAAGACGTGCCCGCGATCTTCGTCTTCGGCAATTTGAATTTCGTCAATCGCCAAGAACTCGACGCTGATATCGGTTGGCATTGATTCCACAGTGCAGACCCAGTACCGCGCCCTGTCAGGGATAATGCGTTCTTCACCGGTGACCAATGCAACAGCGCGGTCGCCTTTTTCGCCAACAATTCGGTCGTAAACCTCGCGCGCCAATAGACGCAGAGGCAAGCCAATCATGCCTGTGCTGTGGCCCATCATGCGATCGAGGGCATAATGCGTTTTGCCCGTATTGGTCGGGCCGAGAATGGCTTTCAAAATGGCCATGGGAAGAAACAGTTTTTGTGGAGAATGAGTTCGGGTCTGAGCTTAAGGACAACGCTCGGCTTGATCAATGTGCGAGTCGACGAGGTTGCCATCCTGGGCTTGGATTTTGAACTGTTCAAGCCAGGCGCGATCGCGCGGCAAAGGTTGATAATCGCTGGTCAGATAAAGACGCAACTCGCGGCGCAACGGGCAGCCATTGGAACGATGTCCGAGATCGACCCCGACAAGTCCTTCAGCATTCCACGATGAAAAATCTGCCTGGATTCGTGGCCGTAAATGTGAGCGGTAACTGGCGACCAATACGCGGCTGCTGTCGAGCTTCGCGAGATCGACGCCTTCAGCGAAGCTTTTCGGGCTGGGATTGTAGCGCCACATGACCAGCGGTACGTCCAACTGATCTCTCAAATAATAGTCCAGACCATGCCAGATTTCGCGTTCGTCCACTAATATCGCCGTCGGCTGTAATCGCTCGATTTCAGCGGCCAATTGTTGCGAGAGATCTTCCCAACCGCGAACCCGTTTGAGATCATTGTCGCGGCCCATGGCAGCGCTCCAGCTGGGTGGCGCCAGGGCCAGCGTGACCGCCAAGACGCCGACGGCAGCTTGCAGCGCAATGCCGGCCCAATAGGCCGGGCGCCAGCCGTGGGCGCGGGTCAAAAATCCGCCGACAAAAACGCTTGCCGCTGGATAGGCTGTCGCCGCCCAGTTGGCGTGCGCGCGCGACAACACCGCCTGCACGGCAATTATAACAATCACAGGAATGATGAAACAACCGAGCCAGCGTTCTTTTGCGATCTGTGCATGAGCGGCATCGCCGATATCCGCCAGTTCCGGCTTCGGGCGCAGAAACAGGAGGCCGGCAATCAATGCGACAAAGCAAACCGGGCCAAATACGCCCATCTGATCGCCGACAAATTCCGGGAAGTGATCGAGATTGAAGAGCTCCCCGCCAAGGTTTGCATTGTCCACGGTGTGACTGACCGTCTTGAACTGATTGGCGGCGTTCCAGATCAGATGCGGCGCAAAGACCAGACCCGCCACGCCGAGCGCAGTGCCGCCTTTCGGGCTGAACACGGCTTTTCTTGTCGGTGGATCGATCAAACTTGTGAGGGCAATGCCAATGGCGAAATAGAGCATCGCATATTTCGACAAAAACCCGATGCCGATGGCGAGACCGAGAAGTATGGATCCGGACCAGCCGAGATCCTTTTCGCGCAAGCGCCAAAACAGATACAGAGCCAAGCTCCAGAACGGAAACAGCACACCATCGGTAGAGATCACGCCGGACGAAAGAATGATTCCTGGCATCATCAAATAGGTGATGGTGGTGAACAGACCCGCAAGACTTCCGAACATCCGGCGGGACAAGATTAGGAGCAGCGCCGCGGCGATGGCGTGGAAAACCGGTGCGAAGAATCGAATCGCCCATTCAGAATCACCGAAGATTCCCGTCGAAATGTGGATCATCCAGGCAATCATCGGGGGTTTTGAGTAATAGCCCCAGTCGAGGGTTTGTCCCCAACGCCAGTATTGCGCCTCATCGGCATAAAGCTCCAGCGGTGACACGATCACTAGAACGATGCGTACGGCCAGAAGCCCAGCAATTATTGCGATTGCGAGTTGAGTGTATCGATCGATTGGCGCTCGGTCAGAGGTCATGTAGGACCCATACGCGCCTTCCGAGGCGACATAAACCCTCCGGCGCATGTGTGGCTTATTTGCAATGCCAACCAATTGAGTCAGTGCATTCACAGATGTCTAACAAGACTGTCACATTTCTGTAATCCGCAACTTCTAATGGCACGCGCAGTAGTGCATTCGGGTCATCCTGCCCGGCCTGCTTAGTGGCAATTTGAGGGGAAACTCATGTCCAACTGGAAACTCCTATCCGGTGTGGCCGCCGCCTCCATCATGACCGCAGCGATCATCGCTCCGGCTGAGGCTCAGGTCACAACTTCAAGTATTCGCGGTCAGGTGACCAATGATGCGGGCGCTGCCGTTCCTGGCGCCGCCGTGACGATAACGCACGCGCCATCGGGCACGACGTCGACGGCGACGACGAACGCCTCGGGTGTGTTCTCGGCACGTGGTCTGCGCGTTGGTGGTCCTTACACGGTGGCGATCTCGGGCGGTGAGTTCACACCCGTCCAGGTTGACGATCTGTACCTGACTCTGGATCAGACGCTGTCTTTGCCAGTAACGGTGCAAGGCGCGCGCACAATGGACACAATCGTTGTGACCGGCTCAAGCGCTTTGGCAGGGTTTAGCAATGAAGGCCTCAGCACAACACTGGGTGTTGAAGCCCTCGGCGAAGTTGCATCGATCGATCGTGATCTTTCGGACGCCGCCTTGCTCGACCCATTTGCTGCGATCAACTACAATTCGCGTAACAAAGAGCTTTCCATCGCGGGCGCCAATAACCGCTTCAACTCGCTGACGATTGACGGTGTTGCGTTGAACGATCGCTTCGGTCTGAACGCAAACGGTTATCCGACGCAGCGGTCGCCGATTCCTTATGACGCGATTGAGTCACTCTCAATCCAGACCGCGCCATTCGACGTTGAATTTAACGGCTTCACTGGCGGTACGATCAACGCCGTGACCAAGTCAGGTACGAATGAATTCCATGGGTCTGCATTCTACACCTTCACGGACGATTCCCTGATTGGCGATCGTTTGGCTGGTAACGACCTTGACCTGACATTCGAAGAGAAGACGTTCGGCTTCACGCTTGGCGGCCCGATCATTCAAGACAAACTGTTCTTCTTTGGCTCGTATGAGAAGTTCGAAGAGACAGCACCACTGCTCAGCGGCCCAGCTGGCTCAGGCGCCCTCAACGAGTTTTCTGGTGTCACCCAGGCTGATGTTGATCAAATCGGATCAATCGTTTCCGGCATTTGGGGCTTCGACATTGGCGGCTTCTCGAAAGCGCCCGCCGAGGAAGAGAAGATCCTTGCCAACGTCGATTGGAACATCAATGACGACCATCGTCTGAAACTGACTTACTTGCGCAATGAAGGAAACTTGATTGCCGAGCAATCTGGTAACAACTTCACCGTCTTTGGTGATGTTTTGGGTGCGTCTTCTGCGTGGTATGACCGCTCTGAAACAGTTGAAAGTTTCGTTGGTCACATCTTCTCGGATTGGTCGCCAAACTTCTCGACCCAGTTCAAAATGTCTTACACGACACAGGCAACCGGTCAGGATTCTCTGAATGGCGCCGAGTTCCCGAACTTTGCAGTCGCTCTGGATTCCGGAAGCTTCCTGTCGATTGGACCAGACCGGTTCCGTCACGGAAACCAACTCGACCAGGATTTCTTCACCATTAAAGGCGTGGCTGAATATGTTGTCGGCAATCACACTTTAAAAGCGGGCTTCGAGCGGGAAGAAGTCGATGTCGACAACCTGTTCGCTCAAAACTCTGAAGGGTCTTATCGTTTCGACAGCATCGCAGATCTGCAAGCTGCGACCGCTTCGCGCCTGACATATAACAACGCAGTCACAAACGATGAGAATGATCTGCGTGCGATTTGGGGTTATAATTACAATTCGCTTTATGTTCAGGACACCTGGGATATCCGCTCCGACCTGACCATCGATGCGGGCCTGCGTTATGACTATTACGGCTCCGATGGCGAAATCCGTCGTAATCAGAACTTCTTTGACCGTTATGGCTTCTACAATGATGGCGATATTGACGGCTTGGACGTCATCCTGCCGCGGATCTCCGCGATTTGGACACCGACCAGTGACCTGACTGTTCGCGCTGGCTTTGGTCGCTTCTCGGGTGGTTCTCCAGGCGTCTGGATTTCCAACAGCTACTCAAATGACGGTGTGATCTCCGACGATGTTTCGCGGAATGGTCCGATCGCTGTTCCAACCACGCCAGATGCCGCAACGGGTCAGTACATTCCTGCTGATGCGCTGGCTGAACTGGCCGGCACGGCACCAGATGGTTCCGTCAATGCGTTGGATCCGTCCTTCGAAATTCCAACGACTTGGAAGCTGAATGCCGGCGTTGCATACAACACCGACATTCCATTCCTGGGTGAAGACTGGTTGCTGTCTGCGGACCTGCTCTACAACAAGCTGGATAACGCCACATACTGGTTCAACCAGACTTGTGAGGATCCAGTTGCAGTCGCTCCAGACGGTCGCGGGGTCTATGACTGTTCTCGTCCGGAAGCACTGGTCGTTGGATCAGCTGATAAGGGGCACAGCCTTTTGTTCGCGCTTTCTGCTGCGAAAGACTGGGAAACCTATGTTGGTGATTTTGACCTGAACGTCAGCTACACCAACCAGGACATCAACGATATTGGTTATGGAACGTCTTCAACAGCGTCTTCGAACTACTCAGACTCTGTACGATTTGACCTTCAGCAGCCACGCGTTGGGACGTCTAACTTCCAAACCGAGCATCAGTTCAAACTGCGCTTGAACTGGGAAAAAGAGTTCATCGAGAACTTCCCAACCAAAGCAACACTGTTTGGCTATCGCCGGTCGGGTCAGCCTTACAGCTACTCCTTCTCTGAGAACAACTCTTGTGTGTTCGATGTTGGTGGCGGTCGCTGTGCGCGTGAGAGCCGCGTCGATGATGCAGGTCACCTGCTCTACGTGCCATCTGGTCCAACTGATCCGCTCTTCGCACCGACTTCATTCGGCGGCGACGCAGCGCAGCAGCAGGCCTTCTTTGACTATATCAATAGCTCAGAGCTGTCTCAGTACCGGGGTGGTATTGCTGAACGCAATGGCGACAATTCTCGGTGGTCAACCATCGTCAACCTCCGTCTCCAGCAGGAGCTGCCTGGTGTCGCCGATGGCCATCGGACACTCTTGTTCATGGACATTGAAAACCTCGGCAATCTGATTGATGAAGATGCAGGTCTGATTCAGCGGACCCGCTATGAGTATGAGCGCGACGTTGTGTCTGCTCAAATCGTCAACGGTCAGTATGAGTATTTCAACCTGAACAGCGACAGCAACATCAAGAACCTGGAAAATCTCCAGCAGTCGCTGTGGCAAATCCAATTCGGCATAAAGTACGAATTCTAAGTTAGACTGCTAACTGTTGGGAAAGGGCGGCGCAGAATGTGCCGCCCTTTTTCTTTGAGCTTTTCGAGCAGCTGTGGCAAAGGCGCGGCGATGACTGATCCGCTCCAACATATTCCGCCCGAATGGGCGCCGCAGTCAGCCGTCTGGGTGGGCTGGCCGCATTTGCGCGGCGAGTGGGGCACAGCGTTTGAAGCCGCGCGCCGCGAAATTACCGTATTTGTACAGAGTTTGTGTGTGATCACGCCGGTCAAGATTGCCTGCGGATCGCGCGAAGCCTATGGCAGCGCCTGGATGGCGCTTGAGACAGAAATCCGTGCCGAACGGGTGACTCTGCACACATTGCCAGCAGGGGATATCTGGTTGCGCGACACCGGCCCGGTGATTGCCCAAAGCGGCCTTCAACACGTGGCGCACGATTTTCAGTTCAATGGCTGGGGCGGGAAATTTGTCATGACGGGTGACACGATGACCGCTGGCGGGATTGCGAGCGTTGAAAAACTGCCACGTCAATTTCATGATTTCATCCTCGAGGGCGGCGCCATCGACGTTGATGGCGATGGGCGATTGCTGACGACCCGGCAATGCGTTCTCAACGAAAATCGCAATCAGGGCTGGACACAATCAATTGCAGAAATCCAACTCAAGCAGGCCTTAGCCGTGGATCAGATCATCTGGCTCAGCGACGGGCTCCGCAACGATCACACCGATGGGCATGTCGATAATATCGCGCGCTTTATCGGTCCGGGACGCGTCGTCTGCCAATCTGCTTCTGGGTCAGATGACCCGAATGCAGATCGCTATTTGGGCATAGAAGCGGAATTGCGAGCTGCCGGGTTGGACGTCATCCTGATTCCGTCTCCGGGCCGAATTGATGATGAATCGGGCGATCCGATCCCCGCGAGCCACGTCAATTTCCTGCTCAGCAATGGTCATGTGTTCATGCCGGTCTATGAGGACCGATATGCGCCGCTCGCTGTCGCAGCGTTGCAATGCGCGCTATCTGAATATGAGATCATTGCTTTACCGGCGCGTAATATTCTGTCGGGTGGCGGGGCATTTCATTGTATGAGTCAACACATCCCAGCATTGTCGGAGATCGCGGCATGAAACGAGAGATCAAGGTCGCAGCCCTGCAAATGGCTTTCGTAAAAGGCGACCCGGACGCCAACATATCTCGGACGGCTGACCTTGTCCGGCGCGCCGCGCACCAGGGCGCTGAGATCATCCTGCCTTCGGAACTGTTTAGCGATCACTATTTTTGCAAATCTCAGGACGAAGCTCATTTTGCCACCGCGCATGCTTGGCATGAGCATCCTGCGGTTCTGGCTATGCAAAAGCTGGCGCAGGAACTGGCTGTTGTCATCCCGGTCTCGATTTTTGAAAAGGACGGCCCGGCCTATTATAATTCCGTCGTGAGCATTGATGCGGATGGTACGGCGCTTGGTGTCTATCGCAAGAGCCATATCCCAGACGGGCCAGGGTATCAGGAAAAATTTTACTTCCGGCCTGGCGATACCGGGTTTCGGGTCTGGGACACTCAGAAAGGGCGTATCGGGGTCGGAATTTGTTGGGATCAATGGTTTCCAGAAGCCGCGCGAGCGATGGCATTGCTCGGCGCCGACATCTTGCTCTATCCGACAGCGATCGGGGCCGAGCCACAGGATGCGACGCTCGACACAGCCGCGCGCTGGCGCCGGGCGATGCAAGGGCACGCGGTCAGCAATGTTATTCCCGTCATTGCGGCGAACCGAGTGGGCGACGAGGACGGGCAGATTTTCTATGGCACCAGCTTTATCGCCGACGAGGCTGGCGGGATTGTCACTGAGCTGGGCCGTCAGGAAGAAGGCATCATCTCCGCCACGTTCGATCTCGATCATCTCGATCGTGAGCGCGCGGCGTGGGGCTTTTTCCGCGATCGTCGCCCCGATCTGTACAAGAATTTGATCTAAAACACGTCGGCCGCGCTGCTCCGGTCGCGCGACCATAAAGCGTAGATGAAGCGGACCACTCCGGCGATCAGGACCGCGGTATAGAGCCATCCGGTCCAGGTCGCCACTGACATCGTTGGCGCAAAGCTCTGCGGATAGTCCGCATAGCCCCGGGGCATCCCGGCCAGACCGGCAGATATGTGCGCGGCGATATGAAAACGGGCAATGACCAGAAGCCCAGCAACATATGCCGCTGTGATCCAGAGATTCAGGCGCGCGCCTCTGGCATAGCTCCAGACACTTAGGCAGGCAAAAAAGAGCAGGGTCAGACCCAATCCGATCAAGTGCAGCAAGCCGGTCGCGACATGCGTATCCGCCCATATGGAATCAGCATCCGACGAAAACACCCCCTGGGTTGCCACAACGTAGAATAATGCCGGAACGAGGCAGGCCCCGAAAAACAGGACGGCAGACGCGTTGCGATCCGGATGACGCAATAGCAGCAAAAGCACCAAGATCGCGCTCGCGGCAGGGACGGCCAGATTATCGTACGACGCCATAAAGGCTTGCAAAGCCTCGGAAAAAGCCAGGGCGACAAAAGCCAGGCTGATCATCACGTAGCCGCATAGATTGAGCGCCAGCTTGGCGGCGTCTGCAATCTTGCGGTCCGCCAGCAGAAAACAAGTCAGCCCGCCTATGGCTGCTACCGGCAGACTGAGCCCCATTGCCACGCCATGAAGATGCGTTGCGAACGTGTAGAGACGGAATTTCCGGGCAATACCACCATCAATGCCTGGCGCGAGCGTTTCCATGCCCATGTACAATCCGGATACGATACCGATGGTGGCCAAGACGATGATCGCGCTCCAAAGCGTACGTATGGGCATCCGGAACTCTCTTTCGCACGTTTGCTCTGACGCGCATAAAATTCTGTTTTCATGGATAAAACGGGATGCAGTTGAAACCGCAATAGGCTAGGGCGGTTAAATGGATCAGTTCATGCTCATCCCGGTCACCTCTTTGCTGATTGCGGCAAATGTCATCGCCAGTCTGTTTGCCCTGTCGAATCCGGACTTTATGAATCGCAATCTGTTTCATGTCGGTCCGATTCTGAGCGGCGGCGAATGGCATCGCATGCTGACCAGCGGGTTTCTACATGGCGGTTTTCTCCACCTTTTCGTGAACATGTATGTGCTGTTCTGGTTTGGTGGGGATGTTGAGCAGATGCTCGGGACGATCGGCTATTTGATTGTCTATTTTGCCGCGCTGCTCGGCGGCAATGCCTGGGCACTTCTGGAGAATAAGAACAAGGAATCTTACCGCGCTTTGGGGGCCTCTGGCGCCACGTCGGGTGTGGTCATGAGCTTCATTCTGTTTCGCCCGTTCGAGCCGTTGATGATTTTCCCCATCCCGTTTTTCATGCCGGCAGTATTGATTGGCGTGCTGTTTCTCGTCGGATCGGCGATTTTGGCGCAACGCGAAAACAAGACGATCGGACATGAAGCGCATCTCGGCGGTGCCCTTGCCGGCATCATCGTGACGATCCTGATCGCACCGGGTGCGTTTTCGAATTTCGCCAGTGAAGTCGCTCGCGCATTGGGGGGAAGCTGAGTTTGGGTGTGATTTCAGAACTCCTTGAGGCCCGGATACAATCTGGCGCGCTAACGCACGATCCTGCACAGATGGATGCGGCTGTTAAGCTGGATGACGTCCTCGATCGACTGAAATTAGGCGGCAAGGGCGGTTGGTTTTCCAAGCCGAAAGGCGTACGCGGACTCTATCTATGGGGCGGTGTCGGACGCGGAAAATCCATGCTCATGGATGTGTTCTATGCCGAGGCGCCGGTGAAAGCGATGCGCGTGCATTTCCACGAATTCATGGGGCGCGTCCAGGATCGGTTGAATGAAGCGCGAAAAAGACGCGATGTCAGCAACCCGATATATCCGGTTGCCAAACAATTCGCTGCTGAAGCCAAACTGATCTGTTTCGACGAATTTCAAGTCACTCAAATCGCTGATGCGATGATCCTGGCAGGTCTGTTTGAGGACCTGTTTAAGCGTGGTGTAACCGTCGTGGCGACGTCCAACCGACACCCTGACGCGCTGTACAAAGATGGCCTGAATCGTCATCTTTTCTTGCCGTTCATCGAATTGCTCAAAGCCCAGACAGAGATTTTCGAGCTGGCATCAGAACGCGACTACCGTCTTGAGCGACTGACGGAGGCGCCCGTCTGGTACAGCGCTGAGGACGGGGTAGCGGCTTTGGATCGTGCGTTTGATCGCCTGACCCTTGGTGCAACGCCGCAAAGCTGCGTGTTGACGGTAAAGGGGCGCAAGGTGCCGGTGACCCGTGAGGCGGCAGGGGTTGCGCGCTTCACCTTTGAAGAGCTTTGTGCGCAACCACTCTGGGCCGAAGATTATCGTGCCATTGCGGCGACATTTCACACAATTCTGCTTGAAAATATCCCGGTCCTCAAACCGAGTAAGCGGAATGAGGCGGCACGTTTTGTCGCGCTTATCGATACGCTTTATGAAGCCAAAGTGAAGTTGGTTGCGAACGCCGCAGCCGAACCGGAGCATCTCTATCCCAAAGGCGATGGGAGCTTTGAGTTTCAACGTACGGCAAGTCGATTGCATGAAATGCGGTCCACCGAATATATGGCGGAAGCGCATATTATTCCGGTGGACCAAAAGTAGAGTCGCATTGGGGCGGACACTGGGAGGGAGGAAACGTCTCACGCCGTCCAATGCGAAGAGAGTTTGAACTCTCTGAAATGCTTTACGCTTGGCTTTGACAACTGGATCAAAATAAATTTTGTGGCGATTCACATACAATTGCGCATTGTAGGGCAGACAGAGATTGAGAGGGTGAATGGCATGAAGTTGCAATTCTATGCGGGCATTATGGCAGCATTCGGCACGGTCGCTTGCACATCCGGTTCTGACCACCAGACAGCAGGATTTTCGCCTCAACCCGCGCTCGAAATGTTGCAGGCCTTGAGTGCCGATGAGATGCAGGGACGCAAGGTCGGAACAGAGGAGAATGCGCGGGCACGGGACATGATCATCGCGCGACTGGAAGCCCTTGGCGTCACGCCGGCCGGCGGAGATTTTGAGCATCCTTTTACATATGGCACATTCGCAGATCCTGACACCGGCACAGATTCATCGCCGGCCAAGCGCGGCGTCAACGTGATTGGCGAAATTGCCGGCACATCTGACAGCGATATCTCGATGGTCATCACGGCGCATTATGATCATGTCGGCGTGATTGACGGAGAGATTTACAATGGCGCCGATGACAATGCATCAGGCGTTGTCGGGTTGCTGTCGATTGCGGAATATTTCTCCAGGACGCCGCCAAAACATGATGTGATACTGATTGCCTTTGACGCTGAAGAGGATCGTCTTGGCGGCGCGATCGCCTTTGTCGCAGACCCGTATAAGGCCCTGGACTCCGTCGCGTTGAACCTCAATTTCGATATGCTGTCGCGGGGTGACAATGGCACCTTGTGGGCATCTGGCACGCATCATTGGCCAGAGCTAAAGCCGATGGTTTCCGCTGTCGCGGAGGGCGCGCCTGTGACCCTCCAAATGGGATATGATACGGGCAATGGGCGCGATGACTGGACACTGCTGTCTGATCATGCCGCCTTCTTTCGTGCCGGCATTCCGCATATCTATTTCGGTGTCGAGGACCATCCAGACTATCACAAGCCGACAGATGATTTCGCCAATATCGATCAGGAGTGGTTTCTGAAATCGGTTGAGAGCGTCGTTATGATGGCAGCCGCCATGGATGATCAGCTGGACGCGATTTACGCGATGCGGACTGCCGCTCAGGAGTAGGCTGCGAACGCGGCCTCTAGTCCGGTGAAATTCAATGATTTTTTCCGGCTCGGTTACAAGCCGCGCATGAGAGTGATTGTCAGTCGCCTTGCAAATGCTTCGCACTATCATAGTCAATTGTTTTTATTGAATATTTTCTTGATTT
Source organism: Pseudomonadota bacterium (assembly GCA_039029475.1). GTDB lineage: Bacteria > Pseudomonadota > Alphaproteobacteria > Caulobacterales > Hyphomonadaceae > Henriciella. Next base: position 242,399 of record JBCCGB010000001.1, read on the forward strand.
CTCACCATCCTGAACTATTTTCGCCTGCACTAGGTAATCTTACGGAGTGGCCGCAATGAAGGGCGACGCAAAAGTCATTGAATTTCTCAATTTAGCGCTGAAGAACGAACTCACCGCCATAAATCAGTATTTCCTGCATGCGCGGATGCTGAAAGATTGGGGTGTCAGCAAGCTGGGCGAATATGAATATAAGGAATCCATCGAGGAGATGAATCACGCCGATTGGTTGATCGAGCGGATTCTGTTTCTGGGCGGACTGCCCAACCTGCAAGACCTTGGCAAGCTTCGCATTGGTGAAAGTGTGAAAGAGATTCTCGAGTGTGATTTAGCGCTTGAAGAGGATGCAATCCCGCTTTTGCGTGATGCGATGGGCCATTGCGAACAAGTTCGCGATTATGTCAGCCGTGACCTCTTCGGCAAGATCCTGGCCAATGAGGAAGAGCATGTTGACTATATCGAGACGCAGTTCGACTTGATCGAACGCATCGGCATTGAAAGCTATACGCATCTGCAATCTGAAGCCAACGCTCACTAAATCCATCGCGCCGCAAAGGAGCCGATCATGTCCAAGACCACGATCTTTGAGTATAAAGGCAGCGCTCAATCGGTGACTTGGGATCGGCGATTGTGTATTCATGTGGGTGAATGCGGCCGCGCCAAAGGAGACCTGTTCGTGGGCGGGCGTGATCCTTGGTGTGACCCCAATCTCGCGGAACAGACCGATATCGCAGAGATTGTCGCGCGGTGTCCGACCGGGGCCCTCGCGGTGCGTGATCAGGACGGTCAGGCTGTCACCGAAACGGCCCCGGATCAGAATGAGGTTCATGTCGCCAATGATGGTCCGCTCTATGTCTCTGGCGACCTCGACATTGATGGTGCCAGCGACGACATGTACAGCGCCAGCCGCAGAGCCGCTTTGTGTCGGTGTGGCGCGTCTAAGAATAAGCCGTTCTGCGACAATTCTCATCGCCACGTGGTATTTCAGGATGCCGGGGCGGTCGGAGAAACGGGCCTGGCCGAGATTGAAGCCGGCGGTCCCCTTGAGATTAAGCGTCATGCCGATGGCCCGATTGAAGTCAGTGGCAATTTCAGCATCCGCGCCGGGTCAGGCCGTAAGGCCTGGTCTGGGCGCAAGGCGTTTCTCTGCCGCTGTGGTCAATCCGCCAACAAACCCTTCTGCGATGGTGCGCATAAGGATGCGGGGTTCAAGGCTGACTAAGCCCTTAAATGTTTCCCCGCTCCAGCATGCGGTCAAAACCGGCCCAGAATTGAGCGCGCTTGTCGGGCTTTTCCATCAAGATTTCATGCATCGCCTGATCGACGGTGATGTGCTCACACTTGGGCAGATAACTGGCGACATGCGCATGTGATCGATTGTCGACGAGTTTTTCATCTGCGGCGCTCGCCACAAAAACCGGAATGTCGATCGCGCGCAAGACTTCTGGTTTGGAAATTCGATTGAAGATGTCGAGAGATGCGCCCAACCATCCCCAGGTCACTGGCCCGAGCGAGAGTTCTGGCGCGGCATCTGTCAGGTCGCGATTAATTTGCCAGTGTCGCTCGTCATAAGTGACGACATTCTCTTCGAACTTCTCAGGAGGTCCGGGCTTTTGTGCGAAATCATCGGATCGCCCCATCACCCGCATCGCCCAGATGAAATAGCGCTGAACGCGCCCCAGCGGCAGCCCCCACATGGGCGCGCAGAATGCTGCAGCTTCAACCCGTACGAGTCCTTGCCCAATCGCGGCCAAGGCTATCGCGCCGCCCATGGAATGGGCCAAAGAGACATAAGGTCGGGGCAACTCTTCCATTGCATCCAGCCCGTTGCGCAAAGCGCCCATAAAGGTTTCGAACCGATCAATATGTCCCTTCTGGGGATCGTCCAGCAGGCGTTGCGACAGGCCCTGTCCTGGCCAGTCAATGATCAGAACCGCGAAACCACGGCCCTGAAGTTCCCGCGCGACTTCAAAATACTTTTCGATGAATTCGGTACGTCCTGGACAAACGATACAAGTGCCGCGAGCGGTCTCGGCCGTTGCCGGTGACAGGCAGGCGCGCAAACGCCGACCGCCAACGCCCTCAAACCAAATGATCCGGGCCCCTTCCGGGCGCGGATTGCTGGGCACATCTACAATGCGATCTGGATAGTTTTCGAGCATTCTGTGGTCCAAAACGTGAAAAGCCTCATCCAGCGTCTAAGCCGGATGAGGCCTTCAATCAAATCATCAACTGATCAAGCTTATGACAGCTTGCTCATGATGCTTTGCAGTTGCATCGCAACAGACATGTCGCCGAGCACTTTCAGCTTGCCTTGCATGAACGCCATGGTTGGGTCCATTTGGCCAGAAGCCAGCTTGCCGAAATCGTCCCAGTCAACTTTGACAGTCGCGTCCGCTTCTGCGTCATCATTGTTTGCAACGCCGGCGGTGCCGTCGATGAACAGTTTGCCGACGTCACCGAAGTCAAACTTTACTTTTTTGGCGAAACCGCTGTCTCCGCCTGCAACAGCTGCTGCAGCTTTGGTGGTCAGTTCTGCGAGATCCATGAGGAAGCCTCCCTGTGTAATGCTCCTGGTGTTGATAAAGCAGGCCTGACAGGGCGATGCAAGGGTACCGCTTACGTAAACTGCAGCAACTGGAAAAAGGGTTCTAAATCAAGACAAGCTTTTGGCCTTGACCCGCCGCTACGGAAGGTTTCGAAACAGAGCTATGTCTTGGGAAAAATCTATCGAAGAATTGCGCCGTCGGGAACGTCTGGCGGAACGAATGGGGGGCGACGAACCGGTTTCGCGTCAAAAAGGTCGGGGCAAACTGACGGTTCGCGAGCGTGTGGCGTTCCTTGTCGATCCTGGAAGCTTTCACGAAATTGGCAAGATTGCCGGACGGGCGCATTACAATGCCGATGAAGAATTGGAAGACTTCATGGCGTCGAATTCTGTCGTTGGACGGGCGCGGATCAACGATCGACCCGTCTTTGTCCTCGGTGACGATTTTACCGTTCGAGGCGGCGCGGCCGACGCGTCGATCCGCGGCAAACTCTTGCAATCCCTGAAACAGAGCCAGGAATATCGGATGCCGCTGGTGCAGCTCATTGATGGTACCGGTGGCGGCGGCTCGATCAAAATGTTCGAACAGGATCCACGCACTTACATTCCGGAAACACCCGGTTGGGAATTTATCGTCACCGGGATGTCCGAAGTGCCTTATGTCTCGCTTGGCCTGGGCCCGTGCGCTGGCATGGGAGCGGGTCGACTGGCCGCCAGTCATTTCTCGGTTCTGGTCAAAGAACTGTCACAGGTTTTTGTCGCGGGACCACCGGTCACACGGGCGCTTGGCGAGGACGTCACCAAGGAGGAACTGGGCGGCTGGCAAATCCAGGCCCGAAACGGCACCGTTGATGCCGTCGTCGACAGCGAGGCCGATGCCTTTGAAGCGGCGCGCCGCTTTCTGTCCTATTTACCATCCTCAGTGCACGAATTGCCGCCCGTCACGCCGACCAGCGATGATCCGAACCGCAAGGAAAACGACCTCATCTCTATCGTTCCAGACGATGGCAAGACGCCGTACAAACCGCGCAAGATCATTACTGCGACCGTCGACAAAGACAGCTTCTTCGAGATTGGCGAGCAATGGGGCCGCGGCATCGTCACGGGCTTCGCCCGCATTGACGGGCATCCGGTTGGCATTCTCGCCGGCGATCCTTTCTTTCTCGATGGCGCCTGGACCGCGGATGTTTGCGACAAGGTCACCCGCCATATGGATCTGTGCTCGACGTTCCATTTGCCGGTGGTCCATTTCGTCGACTGCCCGGGTTTCGCCTGCGGCGTCAAACATGAAACAGCCGGGGTCACGCGCAAAGGTGTGCGCGCCATGGCCGCAGTGTATCAAGCCACCGTGCCGATATGCGCGGTGGTCATTCGTAAGGCCTATGGCCTGGCTGGAAGCGCTATGTTCAATCCCTCGAAAGCCAAATGGCGCTATTGTTGGCCAAGTGGCGATTGGGGCTCGTTGCCCATGGCGGGCGGCATTGAGGCGGCGTATCGCAAGGAAATTCTCGAAGCCGAAGACAAAGACGCCTACCTCAAGAGCCTGTACAAACGCTTTGACGCCATCGCCTCGCCTTTCCGCACTGCCGAAGCCTTCTATGCCGAAGAGATTATCGATCCGCGCGACACGCGGCCATTGCTTGTCGATTTCGTCCATCATGCCTGGCGTACACTTGAGACGGGAACGACACAGTTCGGCCCACGCCCCTAACGGAGGATACTTATGCTGCGTGCAACCATAACGGCCATAATGGTCAGCCTCGTAACGGCGTGCTCGTCCTTGTCCGATCCTGCCATGGATGCCGATATTGCTGCTGACCGGCCAACTGGCAGTGTGCTCTGGTCGGGCCTGACGCCGCGGGCGCATGATCATGTCAATCGCCGCCTTGACCAGATTGAAGCGCTGCCAGTACTGCAGGGAGGGGTCCTGTTTGTTGGTGACAGCATCACGGAGGGCGCACCCCTTCAGACCATGTTCCCCAATCTGCAACTCGCCAATCACGGAATTGGTTGGGATACGACGGAAGGGGTGCTGCTGCGTCTCAATCAGATCACGCGCAATCGGCCTGCTCGCCTGTTTTTGCTGATTGGCACCAATGATACCAACTACACCGATGATCCAGATCGGATCAGTGACAATATCCTCAAAGTGACCGACGCGCTCACGGCGGCACTACCGGATACAGAGCTTTATGTTCTGTCCATTCTGCCGCGCGGTGGCCCAGGCAATGCCGTGATCTCTGACGTCAACCGATCTCTACGCCAAGCGGCCATTGACCGCCCGTTTGTGTTTCTAAATCTCGCACAGGCAATGCGCGCAGAGAATGGTGAGATGCGTGCTGATCTCAGCTATGACAACCTGCATCTAAACGTGCAGGGATATGCCGTCTGGGAGGCCGTTTTGCGCGAATGCGTTTGGAATGGCTGTCCGCAGGGCCTTAGCGAGTAAAGCCCGAAGCCTTATTCCGCGCGTGCATAATCAATCGCCATGAACGCCCGCCAGCCGGTTTCGGTGAGCACCGAGTCGACCGCGCGCATGCCGCGATCGTTGAGGGTATAAACGGAACGTCCGATTTCATCTGAAGCCTCGCCCCAGACGACATTCAGGACGTTCCCCTCATATGTCCCGGACAGAGACAGAATTTTGCCGCGGGAATCTTCCCAAAACCCGTCAACCTTGCCGTTGACGATGCGATAAAGACCGCGACCAGCAAAAATCTGCACCCCGTCTACCGCACGAACGATGGCATAGTCCTGCACCAGATGCTGGTCATGCTTCCCCTGTTGCCACCGCGATGTGCACGTTGCTGGCACGCCCCAGGCATCGCAGGCACTGTGCCAGTCGCCCAGCCGTTGCGCGTGGTCGGTTTGTGCGTCGGCCATCGGCGCAGCAGACAAAGCCGCTGCCGCAAACAGGATGTGAGTCAGTCGAAACATTCAATTCTCCAATTCTGGTGTCTCTGGGGTTGAGACGAATGGGACGCGGCAATCCTGACAAAGAGTTGCAATTTGCCTTGTTGGGCGAATGTGACGTCAAAGCGTGTTTATGCTTAGATGGGCCATTATCAAAACCCATCTTGAATCATGAGGGGCGTCATGCAGGTTCAATATCTTGAAATCGTCACACCAGAGGCCGAGGCCACGTGCGCGGCGCTCGCGGCCCAGCACGGCGTCACGTTCAGTGAGCCGGTTGCCATGCTTGGAAATGCCCGCACCGCGGCTTTGACCGGCGGCGGGCGGATTTCAGTGCGTGGACCGATGCGTCCAGACGAAGCCCCCGTCGTGCGGCCTTACCTTCTGGTCACCGATATTGAAGCGGCGATCGCTGCAGCAGAAGCCGCAGGTGCTGAATTTGCCATGCGCGCGACGCCGATCCCGGGCGAAGGGACGTTTGCCATCTATTTCCTCGGCGGTATCGAGCATGGGATTTGGCAGGACTAGGCGCTGGACCAACGTCGCGGCTTAAGGTGATCGACATGGCTGAATTTCTATTTCTCATGCACGCCGACACGCGCAAACCCGTCTCGGAAGATCGCTGGCGTAAATACATCGAAACCCTGGTTTCCATGGGCGCGATGAGAGCAGGCAGCGCTGTCGGGAATGGTCGGAGCTTTAGAGGATCTGGGCGCCCTGCCAAGGTCTCTGATGACATCGTCGGATACCTCAAAATCGAGGCTGAGACTTTCGATCACGCTGAAACGATGCTTGCTGGAAATCCCGTATTTGAGGCGGGTGGAACCGTTGAAATCAGAGCGCTGCCTGAGACACCCTAGCGGGTCTCTGTCATGGTCACGCAGTCAGGAGCCACAAGGCGCTTTCACAGCGGTGTCCTCGACGCTGGCGCGATCATCGTGACCCGCGTTCTGATGGCGGTCTAACGCTGACGGGTGGCAATCTGCCGATCATCCCATCAGGACGTGCGGCGGTCAGCATGCGTTGGTAGGCGGGGCGAGATTGGACCTTTTCCTGCCAGGCAGCGATGTTCGGAAATTGTGCTTCGTCGACCAGGTTGAGCCCCATGGCGACATTGAGCGGAAACAGCATCATGATGTCGGCCGATGAAAAATCCTGCCCGCCAAACCAGGGCTTGGCCGCCAAGTGATTCTCTGCAAACTGCACGACGGCTTCGCTGTCGACAAACATTGAGCGCTCTGTCGGTGGATTTGTTCGCCATGCGCGATAGTCGCTGAACAGGCGCGCGGCGAGCGAACCTTCAGCATAATGCATCCACATCAGGTGTGTCGGATAGTCCTCACTCAGAATGTCTGGCGCCAATTCGCCGGCGGCGTAGCGCGACAAGATCAGTTCAATGATCGCGCCGGATTCAACCAGAATTTGGTCCTCGATGACGACAGTGGGCACCATCGGCATTTCGTGCCCCAACGCATGCACCAGGGCCATCGAACCACGCAAATCACCGCGTACATATTTCAAGTCATATGGCAGGCCCAGCTCTTCCATGAGCCAGACGATCCGTTCGGAGCGGCGCCCCTCAAGATGATAGATCGTGATCATTGGCAACACGGACGCATCGGACGTTTCCGTGCTTGCACTCTCGACAGGCGCGGTTGCACAGGCGGCGATTCCCAAAGCCAGAGCGGCGAAGATTGAGGACGTTTTCATGGTGTTCCTTTGCGATGATCTGGTCGGTGGCTGTGGTGTTTCGAATGGATGAGAAACAAGGGTGTGTGCGGATTCACCAAGAGTCAAATCCGCCTCAGCGTTGATTGAGCACCTGGTCCCGCACCTCGCGTTTGAGGAATTTCCCACTCGCATTGCGCGGGAATGGGGCATCAGAAATCCACACGAAGCGGGGAATTTTGAATTTCGCCAGACGGTCGGCACAATGGGCTTTAAGCTCATCCTCAGTGAGAGATGTGCCAGGTTTTAAATAGATCGCAGTGCCAACTTCTTCGCCTAAACGCTCGTCCGGGACGCTGAACACACAGCACTCCGCAATCGCGGCATGATGATAGATTGCGGCTTCAACTTCGACGCAATAAATGTTCTCGCCGCCGCGCAGCACCATGTCTTTCTTGCGATCGACCAGAAAGATGAACCCGTGCTCGTCGAGATAGCCAATGTCGCCAGTATGCAGCCAGCCATCGGTGATCGCTTCCGCCGTGGCTTCGGGCCGATTGATATAGCCCTTGATCACAGATGATCCGCGGACCCATAATTCACCCAAGGCGCCGACCGGAACGGCTTCACCGGCATCATTGACGCATTTGACTTCGAAGTTCGGCATGGCCGGGCCAGCAGAATCCGGTTTGTCGACGAAAAAGTCGCCGCTGACAGAAGTGATGATCCCGCAGGTTTCCGTCATCCCATATCCGGTCCCCGGTCGTGCGGTTTCAATCTGGTCGTCGATTTTCTGAACTTGATCCGGCGGCACCTGCGCCCCGCCACAGGAAATCGCCATCAGGCTCGACGTGTCTGTGGTTGCGAAGTCCGGATGATTGATGAGCTCGCGCCCCATCACCGGAACACCGCCTGCGGAGGTCACGCGTTCGCGTTCAATCAATTTCAGCGCTTCACCGGCATCCCAGCGATACATCAGTACGATCGTGCCGCCGACCGCTGTCACGCGATAGGCGCCACAATTGTTCGCGGTGACATGAAACAGGGGCGTGGTGAGCAAGGCGACCGGCACGGGAAGATTAGCCGGCGGCTCAACCCCTGTTGCGCGCTGCACGGCCAGCATGGATGAGGCCGCGGCATACTGCATGTTCAGAAGGTTGGCGACGCAACCGCGATGCGTCAGCTGTGCGCCTTTCGGGAAGCCGGTGGTCCCTGACGTATAGAAAATGCAGGCATCGCTATCCGGATCCACATCGACCTCTGGCAATGGCCGGGTCTCGCTGATCAGGCTGGCCCAGTCGGTGATGCCGTCGCGCACCTCATCCACCCGGACAGCGATCAAACCCGGGGGTTGATCAATCTCAGGATTGTTTTCGATTCGCGCCAATCGTTCGGCGTCGACGAAGACAAATTTTGGCTCAGCATCATTCAGGCCATACGCCATTTCGGTTTCGGTCCACCAGGCATTCATGCCGACCACCGCGACACCGATCGAGGTGCAGGCCCAATAGATCAACATCCATTCCGGATAATTGCGCATGGCAATCGCCACTCGGTCTCCCGGGCGCACGCCGCGCTCGAACAACCAGCCTGCGACGCTGCCCGCAATGCGATGGGCCTCAGCATAGGTGATCCGTTCGTCGCCATAGACAATGTAGTCCCGGTCGGCGAATTGCGCGGTCGAGACCCAGATGTCGCGAATGCTGTTCGGACGGTTTTTGAAGTCCCGGATGCGCTGTCCCAGGATCTCGGTTTCGATGATCTCAAAATCACCGCCCGGTCCGGTCAGCTGTTCGCGCGCGATTTGCAGGTCTTTATAATACATCGTCTCCGCCCATTTCTTGTCGCTACAGGCCTAAGATCTAAGCCGCACAGCGGAAGCCGTCACGTCGAGGCAAGCGGGATGGGGCTGTGCGCGTAACGCATTGTTCCGCAGATGCCTGCGCAAGCAGGAATCCATGGACGGAAGGCGCTTCTGATCTTGTGGGGACTTCTGGTCTCTGGACCCCAGCTTTCGCTGGCGTCTGCGGAGAATGGGTGATTCCGCGAGACGGTCTTCCCACTCGGGATTGCCCAACGCGATGGAGCAGTCCATTGCGATGGTTGGCCTCGTGACTGGGAAAGCGCTGATCTGTTTGGTTAAGGCAGAAAACACTCCAACTCGTCCCTTATATTTAGCACTAGGGGCGATCGATGCTTTGAAGCTCTCCGGGCAGATGATGTGATAACTGCGATTTCAAGTGTGGTTTACTTTTGATTCGAACCACCTTCGATTTAACCAAATCGAAGTGACCCATGTTCATTTTCGTCGACAAAGGAGCTGCTTGTGATTGCGACGATAGGATACGAACGATCAGAACTTGAAGACTTCATCGGAACGCTGCAGCGCGCCGAAGTAGAAGTGCTTGTCGATATTCGAGAGCGAGCTCAATCGCGGCGAAAAGGGTTTTCAAAAACCGCACTTGCACAACGACTTGAAAAAGCTGGAATCTCTTATGTTCATATTCGTGAACTCGGTGACCCCAAACCAGGACGCGAAGCTGCTCGTCGTGGAGATATGGTTTCGTTCAAGCGTATTTTTAACGAAGTTTTGAAGACAGAAGCGGCGAAAAAAGCCATGTTGAAACTAAGGCAATTGTCGCAGGATAACAATATTTGCCTAATGTGCTACGAACGAAACCACAAAGAGTGCCATAGAAAAATCGTTTCCGATCGTTTAGAGACAATAATGGGGACTAAAACTAGGCACCTGGGGGTTCAACAAATTGAGCCAATTTCAAAGCGCGGACGACGAATGCTTCATACTAGTGAAAGCGCAGCCGCATAGATCAAGTAAGTACTTTGAAACAGTTTGTTGTGCGGGCGTCGGCAGAGATGGAAAGTGGCGGCGCCAATATCCTGTGCCGTTTAGAATTCTTGCAGACGATCAAAAGTTTAAACGTTGGGACTGGATCAAGTACAAATTCACAACCTCACCAGACGATCGACGCTCAGAGAGCCAGAAGGTAGATCCAGATTCTGTGAAAGTTGGTGCCAGTGTTCGCCCTTCGGAACGAGCCCGCATTCTAAACCCTTTGGTGAGGGCGTCATTCTCTGAGGCCAATGAAAAGAATGAATCGCTTACGCTCTTACGTCCTCAGAAACTCGAAATTACTCATCATGTTAAGTCGGATTCTGAGATTGAATCGGAGCGCAGGAAGCATGCGGTGTTGGCCGATCAACTTTCTTTTTTTGACAAAGAAGCAAAGCGGCTTGAGCCATGCCCCGTTCAGTTCTCTGCGAAATGGGTCGATCAAGATGGAACCCGCGGAAACCATGAGTGCGATGATTGGGAAACATCAACCGCATACAATAGGTTTGAGCGGGAATACGGACATAAGAAAGCAATCTCAACGATAAAATCAAAGTATGAAGACCAGTACTTCAATGCTGGCTTGGCGATGGCGTTTAGCACTCACAGCCGTCGTAACGTCACGCACGGAACAAAAAACCAGTGGTTACTCGTTGGGCTAATTCGACTTGATGAAGATAAGCAAGGCGATCTGTTGCTGGGCGCCTAGTCACCCCAACACCGCATCGCCCACAAACGGATTGTCCTTCCGCTCTTGCCCGAACGTGCTCATCGGGCCATGTCCCGGCACAAAGCGCATGCCATCGCCGAGCGGCCAGAGATTGGTCACGATGCTGTCAATCAGCTGCTGGTGATTGCCTTTCGGGAAATCCGTGCGGCCGATGGAGCCGCGGAACAGGACGTCGCCGACAAAAGCCAGCTGACCCGTCTGGTGATAGATGACGACATGGCCCGGCGTGTGGCCGGGGCAATGGGTGACGCCGAAAGTCTCGCCGCCCAGGGTCAGCGTGTCGCCTTCGTCGAGATAGCGGTCCGGCTGAACATTCTTACCGTCGGCAATGCCATATTTCGCGCCTTGCGCCTCAATCTCATCGAGCAGCCATTGATCATCCTTGTGCGGGCCAATGATCGGACAGCCCGTGCGCTCTTTGACGGCGGTGGCGGCGCCAGCATGGTCGAGATGGCCATGCGTGAGCCAAACCGCGACAATCTTGACGCCAAACTGTTCGGCGGCGGCCATCAGGCGATCCGTCTCGCCGCCGGGATCGACGAACACGCCTTCCATGGTCTCGCGGTGCCAGATCAGCGAGGTGTTCTGCTGCAAAGGCGTGACAGGAATGATGCGAATGTCGAGTTTCGGTTGCGGGGTCTGATCGGTCATGCGGCGTGAAATAGGGTCTATTTGAGCTTTGTAAATGTCAGCCGCATGGTCGCGGCATTGTTGAGCAGGACGCCGGCGGCGAAATAATACAGGCCAGCGCGGGTTTCGAAGCCGATATAGATGCTGATCTGGCTGATCCCGATCAGCAAGGCAGCGAGGAAAACGTCCAGCATTGACCATTTGCCGAGAATATTCAGCAGGCTGGCCAGTTTCGGGCTCGGCTCGGCGCCCTGGCGGAAAATGATCGCCGCGGTGATCGTCTTGGCCAGCGGGAAAATGCCGGAAAAGAAGATCACCACCAGGCCGAGAAAGGGCAGGCCGCTCTCGAACAGGGTCTGGACGATGCCATAGAGATTATACTCCTGGCCACCAAAGCCAAACGTGTTGGGTTTCCAGATCGAAGGCAGGATCAAGCCCGTGATGATCAAGGCCGTCGAGGCGTAAAGCGCCATTTCGCTGAGCACATCCCAAATCGAGGTGGGTTCAGAGGCAGGCGTGGCCGCGCTTGGCGAAACAGGGTCCGTCATCGCGACAGTGTTGCCGGGCGGCGCAGTCCGGGTCAACGCCTTTCCTGCGCCCAGGCAATGGCATCCTCAAGTCGGTCATCACCCCAGAACAGCTCTCCCTGGACCCGAAAACTCGGCGCCCCGAACAGGCCGTATGCCTGCGCTTCGGCCGTAGACTGACGCAAACTGGCTTTGACGGCTTCCGATTGGGCTGCGTCAAACCAGGGCGCTGGCGCGACACCGCAAGCCTGAAGCGCGGCGGCGAGAGTCTCTGGCTTGGAGATGTCCTCGCCGCGGGCGAACTGTGCCTGAAACACAGCGCGGGCAAAGTCGCCGCACCAGGGTTCGCCGAGCGCCGCAATCATAAGCCGCGCCGCGTACAAGCCATTCATCGGGAAATGCGGCGGCTGTTGAAAGGGCAAGCCAAAGCCCGCTGCCCGACGTGCCACATCGCGCCACATATAAGCGCCTTTGATCGGGTCGAGGACAAAAGGCGAGGTGTCCAGCCCCTTGGCCTGGAAGACCGGGCCAAGTAGGAACGGCTTCCATTCGAAATCGACCTTTGCCTGATGGCAGGCGGTTTCGGCTCGCGACACCGTCAAGTAGGAATACGTGCTGGCAAATTCGAACCAGATCTCGACTGTCATCGCTGGGCCTCCAAACTGCCGTCAGTCTTACGCGTCACGCCAGAGTCCGGCAATGCGATCCGCAGCGGGGCTGGGCCGGCGCTCTTTCCTGCGCCCGGACTTAGGGTTAAGGCAGGAGTATAGGGACTTCGAAACGGGAGGCAGAGCCATGCCGGGTGGACGCTTTGGGCTTATTATTATCGGGCTGATTGGCCTGGCCATCTACTATTTCTCGAACCAGGAAGTGAACCCGTATTCCGGCAAGAAAGAGTTCAACACGATTTCGATCGAGCAGGCGACACAGCTGGGCGCGCAATCCTATGTCCAGATGCTGCAACAGGAAGGCCGCAATGTGATTTGCAGCGGCGGCGCGACAAGCTGTGATCTCGCCGGGCGTCAAGTCTATGACACGGTCAACGAAATTGGCGAACGCCTGCGCATCGCGGCGATTGAGATGGAAGAAGACTATATTGCCGCCGGCTATCAGTTTCAGCCAGTGGCGCGTGAATTTGACTGGACTTTCAATGTTATTCAGTCGGAACAGCCGAATGCCTTCTGCCTGCCTGGTGGCTATGTTGCAGTCTATACAGGTATTCTCGATGTGACCGGAAATGCGGATGGCCGGGTGACGCTGGAAGACATTGCCGATGTCGACAAACTGGCAGTGGTCATGGGCCATGAGATTGGTCATGCGCTGGCGCATCACGGCGCCAAACGGATGAGCAATACACGCCTCGCGCAAATGGGCACAGTTGCGGTTGGTCTTGGCCTTGGCGATATGGATCCTGGCCAGGCCCGCATGGTCCAGCAGGCCATGGGGATGGCGGCGCAAGGCGGATTGATGGCGTTCTCGCGCGATCATGAGACTGAAGCCGATAAGATTGGTCTCGAGCTGTTGGTGCGCGCGTGTTATGATCCGCGCGAGGCGCCGGAATTGTGGATGCGGATGGGTCAGATTGGCGGTGGACAACGCCCGCCGGAATGGATGAGCACCCACCCGGCATCGGAGACAAGAGCCGAAAATTTCCGCCAATGGATGCCCGCCGCTGTCCAGATGTATGAGCAACGCTGCGGGTCGCTGAACCGATCCTTCTGACCGCGCTCACATTTGATTGATTTGTGCCGCGACGCCGTGCCCGCTTAATGGCGGCATGGGGCGAACGCGATGATCCTTCTCACTGGTGCCAGCGGCGTAATTGGTCAGGAACTGGCGCCGCTTTTGCGGCAAGACCGGCTTATTCTCGCCCGGCATCGCGCTCGCCCGGAGCGCTCGGCGCGGCAAGTCGCCATAGACATTCGCGATCCGAAACTCGGACTGGGTGAGCGGGACTATGCCGGGCTGTGCGCAGAGGTCGATACAATTGTCCATTGCGCCGCTATTACGGATATGAGCGGCCAGGTGCCGGAGCTTGGTGCGACCAATATTTCTGGCGTCCAGCACATCGTCGACTTCGCCAGGGCAGCGGGTGCGACCCTGCATTTTATCTCGACGGCCTATTGTTCAGAAGTCTATGGACCCGTCGCGCCTGTGGCGTCTGACTATGTTGCTTCAAAACGCGCAGCAGAAAATGTCGTTCGCGCCAGCGGGCTCGACTGGACCATCATCCGCCCCTCCATCATTGCCGGGCATTCCCAAACTGGCAGGATATCGAGTTTTCAGGGCTTTCACCTGTTCATCGCGACGGTGTTGAAGGGGCGCTTGCCAATCCTGCCAGTGGCGCGCCAGTCACCTTGTGACTTTGTCGCTGTGGATTGGGTCGCTGAGGCCATTGCGCGCGTGGTGGCGACGCCGGAATGGGGGCGAACCTATTGGCTGACCGCGGGCGGCGCAGCGTTGACGATCGAAGACATGATGGAGACGGGTCGACCATTTGCCGATGCGCGGGGGCGAGATCTGGACCGCGTTGAATTGATGCCTCCGCAAGCGGTCGAAGCCAACATCCTGCCCGGCTTGCGGCCGCGCTTGCAGGAGCGTTTGCTGATCCTAATCAATCTCGCCAAGGTCATGGCCCGGCGCACTGCCTTTCCAACCGATCTGGAAATGGTCAGCAAAGCGCGCCTGCAACAGACCCTGTTGGCCAATCTGGATTATTGGGGTGATCAGAGCGGTTAGTCGCCGCCGCCCATGCAACCACAACCGCCACCACCACCGCCGCGGCGTTTGCCGCCGCGATTTCCGCGGAATGTGAAGCGCGAGGCGCCATGGCTGAGCACACCTGAATAAGATCGACCGCTGCTGATGAAGACGGTGCCTCCACCGCCATAGAAACCGCCATCGACGCCATTCCCAACGCCGCCTGAGAAGCTTGCAGTGTCGAGCCGGACCTCCGTCGTCGCAACCCTCCGAGTCGCGACGCGACGTGGCGGCGCTGTACGCCGTGTGCTGGTGGCGCGGCGGGTGACGGTGCGTTGCGGCGGAGCGCTGCGATGCGTCACCGTGCGCTTGGTGATGACAGGGGCATGTTCTTTGACAACGGTGCGCGTGACAGTGCCGCAGCACGGTTTGGCCTGGACCTGTTTCATTGGCGCTTTGGTCGGCCGGGCTGGACAAGACCAGGCCTTGCCGTTTTCGATCAAGTAACAGCCAGGCTCAGGTGGAACCGGTTGATGCGCTTGCACCGGCGCTGGGCCGCGATTGACGCGCTGACCCGGCGTGCCATCGGCAATAGCGGGCGCGCTGAACGCGAAAGTCAGAGCGATTCCAGCCAGAACCTTGTTCCATAGTGACATAGTATTCGCCTCCTGAGCGAAATATGCAGGTCTATCCTAAGGACAGACGCAAGCCCGAGACCAAGAGTAAAGGCGCTGTCACAGACATGTGCAATCAACTTATCCTCCCGCGCGAGTTGTGCTCGCCTATCAGGACACACCGTATAGTTAAAACCTTTAGGGGGTAGCGCTATTATTAATTGGATTAATATGCCTTGGCGCGGTACCTCTGCAGCATAGTTGCGTAATCACACTCAACACTCATTCAAAAATGACAGGAGATCTTATGGCTGATGACATGAAATGCCCGGTGCACGGCAATTTCAAAAGCGGCGACCTTGCCAATAAAGGCTGGTGGCCAGAACAGCTTAACTTGAAAATCCTCAACCAGAATGCGCCGCAAGTCAGCCCGCTGGAAGATGATTTTGATTATGCCAAGGCATTTGAGTCTCTGGATTATGCGGCGTTGAAAAAAGACCTCGCGGATCTCGTCACAGACAGCCAGGACTGGTGGCCAGCTGATTATGGCAATTATACCGGGTTTTTCGTCCGCATGGCTTGGCACAGTGCCGGCACCTATCGCACCTATGATGGCCGCGGCGGGGCGAATTCCGGTTCGCAGCGTTTCGCGCCTCTGAACAGCTGGCCGGACAATGGCAATCTCGACAAAGCCCGCCGCTTGCTTTGGCCGATCAAGCAAAAATACGGCAACAAGATTTCCTGGGCTGACCTGATGATCCTCGCTGCCAATGTTGGCATGGAGACATGTGGCCTGAAAACGTTTGGCTTCTCAGGTGGTCGTGCCGACTGGTTCGAGCCGGAAGAAGATATCTACTGGGGCCCGGAAGCGGAATGGCTTGCCGCCTCTGGCAACCCGAACAGCCGCTATGATGGTCAGCGCAAATATGATGCAGCAGATGCTGATGCGTACAAACTCGACACGCCGCTCGGCGCTGTGATGATGGGCCTGATTTACGTTAATCCGGAAGGCCCGGATGCGGTCCCGGATCCGCTCGCCGAAGCGCATGATATCCGTGTCACCTTCGCGCGCATGGCGATGAATGATGAAGAGACTGTGGCGCTGGTCGCGGGCGGTCACACATTCGGTAAAGGCCATGGCGCCGGCCCCGAAGAGCTGGTCGGTGTTGAGCCAGAAGGCGCCCCGATTGAGAATATGGGCTTTGGCTGGATGAACAGTCACGCCTCAGGCAAAGGCGACGATACAACCACGGCTGGCTTTGAAGGCCCGTGGACGCCGACGCCGGACACCTGGGACATGACATATTTCGAAAACCTGCTGAAATATGACTGGGAAAAAGTCACCAGCCCCGCCGGTCATGTTCAGTGGCAGCCTGTGCCTGGCCAAGGCGCACCAGAAGCGCCAATGGCACACGATCCGTCGAAGACCCAGCCATTGATGATGACCACAGCGGACATGTCGCTGAAATTGTTCCCGGACTATGCCAAGATTTCTGCGGACTTCCTGGCCAATCCGGACAAGTTTGCGGACGCCTACGCTCGCGCCTGGTTCAAACTGACCCACCGCGATATGGGACCAAAATCCCGTTATGTCGGTCCAGAAGTTCCAGCGGAAAACCTGATCTGGCAAGATCCGGTCCCAGCGCAAGACGGGGCTGTCATCGGTGATGCTGAAATCGCCGAGTTGAAGACCAAGATCCTGGCATCCGGTCTGTCGGTATCGCAATTGGTCAACACGGCCTGGGCGTCGGCATCGACCTTCCGCGATTCTGACAAGCGCGGTGGCGCCAATGGTGCGCGCATCCGCCTGGCCCCTCAAAAAGACTGGGACATCAATGTGTCGTCTGGCGTTCCGGCTGTTGTTGCCAAGCTGGAAGAGATTCAGACCGCGTTCAATGGCGGCGGCACGCAAGTCTCGCTGGCCGATCTGATCGTCCTTGGCGGTTGCGCCGCGATCGAGAAAGCGTCTGGTGCTTCTGTGCCGTTCACGCCAGGCCGTACGGACGCATCGCAGGACTGGACCGATGTCGACTCCTTCGATGTGCTTGAGCCGAAAGCGGATGGCTTCCGCAACTATAATGAGAGCGATGACCCACGTGCGACGGAAGTGCTTCTGGTGGACAAAGCCGCGCTGCTCAAGCTGTCAGCGCCAGAGATGACCGTTCTTGTTGGGGGCCTGCGCGTCCTCGGCGCCAATGCGGGTGGATCCAACCATGGCGTATTCACCGACTCAGTCGGCACGCTGAGCAATGACTTCTTCGTCAACGTCCTGGATATGGCGAATGAGTGGAGCGGCGACGCCTCGCAGGAAGTGTTTGAGGGCAAGGATCGCAAAACCGGTGCGGTGAAATTCACCGGCACACGTGCGGACCTGGTCTTTGGCTCGAACTCGATCCTGCGCTCGGTTGCGGAAATCTACGCTCAAAGCGATTCAAAGGACCGCTTCACGCGTGACTTCATCAAGGCCTGGGACAAGGTCATGAACCTGGACCGGTTTGACGTGAACTAGGCTTCCAGCTGAATCGAAATTGCGAAAGGCGGCGCTTGCGGGCGCCGCCTTTTTTGCGCGCGTTATTCTATCCGGGCGCGGAATGTGAAGGAGAATTCGGCGTTCGGCTGGATCGCACCGCCCAGCATCTGACCTTTCGGAGAGAAGCAAACATGGCGGACATCCGGATCATAGCCGGGGACGGGCGTATAGGTGCAGTCTGAAACGCTGGCGGGTTTTGCAGCCACATCAGAAAACCGTAGATCGCTCGCTTCGTTGAAAGTTACGCCTGAAGACAGGGCGGCGAACTGGACGCTTCCGATTTCCGGCCCGCCATCGTCCATGTCGCCATTATAGAATGAAACTTCCGTTGGCAGTGTATCGACCAGGAAAAGCGAATCTTCATCAATCGGCGCCGTTCCGACGCTTTCGACATTCAGCGTATACAGCATATCGCTGCCTGGAATGGCAAAGGCCGCGGTTGAAACCGGCGAGACAGTGGCTGATTTGACGACATTCAGGCTGGCTGTCTGATTGTTGCGAAACACGCCGTAATAGAGTTCTTCATTGATGTGGCGACGCGTCGTGTCGCCCGCGACGGTCTCTTCTTCGACAGCGAGGTTGATCGCGTTGCTGGGCAGCGGGTCATTGCCATAGAGAACGGCCCAGCCGCCATTACCGCCATTCTCAGCCGCCATGGTAGCAATGCCGATGTCAAAATCACCGCTCACGGCGTAGGCATAAGGCGGTGAATTGCCAGTGCCCGCAATCGAGTTACCCCCGCGCGCAAACGCATAGTCGACATCATTGACGCTGCCAGTGCCGGGTTCGGTGATGATGAAGCCCAGCGTTTCCGCCAGCCGGGTGTCATTGATCATGCCAATATGCTTGGTGACGCAAATATTGCTGAGGGTCGCGGGCGCGCCGCGATTGTTGCAATTATTGGATGTGAAAACGCTGGCCTGGCTATCATTGAAACTCATGACCTGGCCGAGAATGACCAGAGATGAATGCCCGCCTGTAACCAGACCGGTGACATTGGTGTAGTTTGCAGTCGCCCAGCCGGCCGCATTGCCTGCTGTCACCGTTGACAAGACCGTTCGCGCCTCGATCACGCGTCCGTCGTCGAGCGTGTGGACGCCTTCGTCGGCGATCAGGCAATGCACATCCGAAGGCGTGAAAGCGGATGAGTTCTCAAACCGTTGAACGCGGACATCAAAGCGGTCGGACTGTACATTGCTGATGCGGACCGTGGCATCATTGTCGGAGTTTGAGCGCAAATTGTAAGTGCAGACGACGACCGCATTGCTGTAAGTATTGATCAGCGGAATGGTTTGAAAGCTGGCGCCGACAGCCTCGATCTTGATCGCTTCCAGATCCAGGGACAAAGCCTGTCCTGTTGCTGGCAATACAGCAAGCGCGCCAAACAGGCTGCTAATAAACGATTTGCGGACCCCTCGTCGCATACACAATCATGACCAGACACGCTTAACGAGGCGTGAAATAGGCTGCGTTTCAACGGTTTTTGGGATGCCGCCAAATCGAGCGCGCCGATTTATCTAAGATTTGCCAATTTGCGGTAGCGTTTTCGAATGAAGCAATTTCTCGCTGTGTTCATCGCCGCCATTCTTGCTGTCGGCTTCGGGTGGGTTGCGTTGCCTTATGCTAAGGGCAAGGCGCCGCATGCGTTCGGCTATGCCAGCCTCGGCTGGGTCCGCGGCGGGGTTGGTACAACCTATGGTGTCTCGACGCCGCGCTGGCATGGCTGGGCCGGGTTCCGCGCGGCGGCTGGCGCCCCTTTCAACCACCACAAGGTCTGGCTCAATGCCGGGCAGACGATTGAGCTGGAATATGAAATTCTGGCGGAACGAGGTGGGTTAAGCGTTTCCATTTACCGGACGCGTCTGAGCCGCGTGTTGCAGGGGA
This sequence comes from Pseudomonadota bacterium, assembly GCA_039029475.1. Taxonomy (GTDB): domain Bacteria; phylum Pseudomonadota; class Alphaproteobacteria; order Caulobacterales; family Hyphomonadaceae; genus Henriciella. The sequence continues at coordinate 261,991 of JBCCGB010000001.1, forward strand.
GCATGGTTGAAGACCATGATTATCTCTGGCTACGCAGCGATGATTTTTCGGGTATCAAGACCTACACTGCCGAGAATGATGGATGGCACAAAATCACTTATGACATCCTCTGGGAACCGGATTCCCATGACGAGGTGACAGCCAATCCGTATACGGTATTGGTGCCGGATTTCGAACTGCGCTATGATTTGAAGTGGCGCATTGTTCAGGATGATTATGCTGAACTTGGTTGAATCAGGTCCCATAAATTGCCGAACGGATCCTCAAACACCACGACGCTGCCATAGACCTCATGGCGCGGGGGTTCCCGAAACGTGACGCCTTTGGCCTGCATCGCCTCATAGTCACGTTGAAAATTGTCGGTGTGTAGAAAGAAGCCCACGCGCCCACCCGTCTGATTGCCGATAGCCGCGGATTGCTCCGGTCCGTCTGCTAAGGCGAGCAATAGGGCTGTATCAGCGCCTTTCGGGGCCACGCGCACCCAACGTTTGCTCGGACTGAGCCTTGTATCTTCGAGCAGATCAAAGCCGAGCGTGTCGACATAGAAGGCGATCCCGGCATCATAGTCCGGAACGATCAAAGCGATCGAGGCAATGGTTTGAGTCATGATGGCATCCTGCCCGGTCTATTTCTTTCCCAGTGTCTCATCCGTTCGGGAGTCGGATAAGGTTTCTCACCTATACTGGCAGTTCATATCAACGTCGCCTGTGGCGACCTCCGCATCGGTGAGTTTTTCAAATGGCATTCAATATTGGAGACGTGGTCGAGCTAAGATCCGGAGGGCCGAAGATGACGGTCGCATCGGTCAAGCAAGATCGCGCCATCTGCGTCTGGTTCAACGGACAAGACTCTATGCATGAAGAGAAGCATGGAGAATTCCTGCTGGATACGCTGAGGGCCTCGGCTCAAGCGGCTTCCACGTCACTTTCTGCCGGGTCGTAATTCAGGATAGGTCCCAGCCAGCGTTCCGCTGTGCGCAAGTCCATGCCTTTACGATTGGCATAATCCTGGACCTGGTCGCGCTCAATGCGGCCAACGGCGAAATAGACGCTTTCCGGGTGCGCAAGGTACAGGCCTGAGACCGATGCGGCCGGCGTCATCGCACAGCTGGACGTCAGTTCCATCCCGATCCGCTCAGCGCCGAGCAGGCGGAACAATGTCTCTTTCTCGGTATGGTCGGGCTGGCAAGGATAGCCGGGGGCCGGGCGAATACCGGAATAGGTCTCTTTGATCAGCGCCGCATTGTCGAGGGCTTCATCAACGGCGTAGCCCCAATGCGATTTGCGCACCTGTTCGTGCATGTATTCAGCCATCGCTTCGGCAAACCGGTCGGCCAGCGCCTTGACCATGATGGCGGAATAATCATCCGCCTCGGCTTCGAACCGTTTCGCGATCTGTTCGGCCTCAGGCCCCGACGTGACGGCAAACGCGCCAACATGATCGCCAGCCTCGGCGATAAAGTCTGAAAGCGCGAAATTGGCGCGCTGATTGTCCTTGACCATTTGCTGACGCAGCGTGTGCAGCGTGTCGCCCGTCTCAAGTTTGATATCATCGCCGTTGCGTGCCGCACCCCAGAAGCCAATCACGGCTTTTGGCTTGAACCAGTCCTGACCGAGGATCTGCTGCATCATATTCTCAGTGTCGCGCCACAAGTCCCGCGCGGCTTCACCAACAATCTTGTCGTCAAGGATTTGCGGAAACCGCCCAGCCAGATTCCAGCTGGAGAAATAGGGTGTCCAGTCAATGTAGCGGGCAAGCTCTGACAGGTCGAAATCCTCGAACACTTTGGTCCCGGTGAAACTTGGCGCCTGCGGGGTCGGGGCTGCCAACTTATGGGCATGGCTGCGCGCAACATTGATCGGGTGGCGCGGCTTTGGTGGGCCGCCCGCACGGCTGTCGCGCATCCGCTGATATTTGGCCTGCGCAGTTTCGACAAAAAGCGGACGATCTTCGTCGGAAAGCAGAGCAGAAACGACGCCGACAGCGCGGCTTGCATCCGTGACGTGAATGGTCGGGCCATTGTCGCGGGCCGGGTCAATCTTCACCGCGGTGTGCGCTGGCGAGGTTGTCGCGCCGCCAATCAGCAAAGGCTGTTTCATGCCTGTGCGTTGCATCTCGCGGGCGACATAGACCATCTCATCCAGGCTCGGCGTGATCAGGCCGGACAGGCCGATAATGTCGACCGCTTCTTCCTTGGCTTTGGCGAGAATGTCCTCGCACGGGACCATGACGCCCATGTCGACAATGTCATAGCCATTACAGGCGAGCACGACCCCGACAATATTCTTGCCAATATCATGCACATCGCCTTTGACCGTCGCCATCAGGACTTTGCCATTTGAGACATCAACCGTGCCGAGCTCTTCTTTCTCGGCTTCCATGAACGGGTCGAGATAGGCCACGGCGGCTTTCATCACGCGCGCAGATTTCACCACTTGAGGGAGGAACATCTTGCCGGAGCCAAACAAGTCGCCGACCACGTTCATGCCATCCATGAGCGGACCTTCGATGACATGCAGAGGGCGGGCAGCGGCGGCGCGGGCCTCTTCGGTGTCTTCTTCAATGAATTCGGTGATGCCGTTGACCAAGGCATGTTCGAGCCGCTTGTTCACATCCGCTTCGCGCCAGGACATATCCTTTTCGGCGGACTTGCCTTTCTGGCCACGGAATTGTTCGGCATAATCGACCAGCGCTTCGGTGGCCTCATCATTGCGATTGAGGATCACGTCTTCGACCAGGTCGCGCAGTTTCGGTTCGATCTCGTCATAAATGTCGAGCTGCCCGGCATTAACGATGCCCATATCCATGCCCGCTGGGATGGCATGGTAAAGGAAGACCGAGTGCATGGCCCGGCGCACTGGTTCATTGCCGCGGAACGAGAAAGACACATTAGAGAGCCCCCCGGAAATGTGACAGCCCGGACAGGTCTCGCGGATCACCTTGGTTGCTTCGATAAAATCGACGGCGTAATTATTGTGCTCTTCAATCCCGGTCGCGACGGCGAAAATGTTCGGGTCGAAAATGATATCTTCGGCCGGGAAGCCAACCTCTTCGGTCAGGATTTTGAAGGCGCGCTGGCAGATTTCAATCTTGCGCGGGGCGGTGTCAGCCTGACCAACTTCATCAAACGCCATGACCACGACAGCGGCCCCATAAGACAGGCATTTTCGAGCCTGCTCGCGGAACTGGTCTTCGCCCTCTTTCATCGAGATCGAATTGACCACGGCCTTGCCTTGCACGCATTTCAAACCGGCTTCGATGACCTCCCATTTGGAACTGTCAATCATCACGGGCACGCGGGCAATGTCCGGTTCAGCGGCGATCAGGTTGAGGAAAGTGGTCATCGCCTCGGCGCCGTCCAGCATGCCTTCATCCATATTCACATCGATGATCTGCGCGCCATTCTCAACTTGCTGACGCGCGACTTCGACCGCGGTCGCATAGTCGCCATTGGCGATCAGTTTCCGAAACCGGGCCGAGCCGGTGACGTTGGTGCGTTCGCCAATATTGACAAAATTCTGGGAGGCGGAGGTGGTCATTGTAATCTTTCTAAGAGCAGTAGCACGTCATCGTGCCAGGCGCTAAAATCGTCTGCTTCAGTCCAAAGCTCGCGAAGTTCAGAGTTTTGGAGCACCCTTCCCACTGCTGCTTTGGAATCGGCGATCAGTTTCGGAGAAACATCGAACGAGTCTAAGAGCTTTATATTTTCACCCTGAAGTCGATCTGCGTTTCCAGTCTTTTTGGCGGCGACGAATTCAGCGGCCGCAATGGCTGCACTAGCCTCAGGTGCCTCCAGGTAATCGCCCGGCGGAATCAACGCTCCTTTGAGCGCAACCTCGATTGCACCGATTCCTTGCTCCTCCACGCTCCAAACAAGATCGAGCGCGTCGTCATTCTCGAACGACCTATGTCCCCAAGCACCCATCAAAAAATTCCATTTTTCTAAACTTCCAAAATCGTCTCGAAGCTGCCGATCAGCATACGCTGGCCATCGAACGGCATGGTCATATCTTCATCATTGAAGATCGGGTCGGCCATGCACTGTTCCATACCTTTGTCGCGGGCCTCTTTAGAGGGCCATTCGATCCAGGAAAAAACGATCACTTCACCGGGCTTGGCTTTGACCGCCATCGGAAAAGACGTGACCTCGCCATCCGGCACCTCATCACCCCAATTGTCCATGATGCGCAGCGCGCCATATTTTTTGAACACCGGGCCTGTGACCCGCGCGTGCTCAAGATAAGCGTCCTTATTTTCCGCCGGTACCGCGGCGACAAATCCGTCAATATAGGTCATTAGCTGTCCTCCCGAACCAGGCCTGTCAGGCCATCAATGCTTTCCGCGTTCTTGGCATAGCGGCTCTCCACCCATTCTTCGGTCGATTTGTTATCGACATAACGGGTGAGCTGATCGCGTTCGCCTTTGAATTCATAGAAAGGCACGCCCCAGCCGCAGCTGTCCTGAATGCGATTGAGCTTCACTTTAAAAACGCCGCGCGCGCGCTCAAAGCCCGGAAATAGCGCCAGCATCTCGTCCCATTCCGCATGGTGCGGATTGACCACTTCGCCGGTGCCAAACAGGCGCAAGATATTGGCTGGGCCTTCAAAGGCGCAGAACATGATGGTGATGCGACCATTTTCCTGGACATGCGCCTGTGTCTCGATGCCGGAACCGCCAAGGTCGAGCCAACAGACCGTCGTGTCATCAATCACCTTGAAGGCATCATAGCCTTTCGGCGACAGATTGATATGCCCATCGCTCGAGAGCGGCGCTGAGGCGACAAAGAACATTTTCTGCTTCTCAATGAAGCTGATGATGCGGTCGTCGAGTTTGTCATAGACTTTCATGGGCGGCCTCCGGGTTGGCTGAGATGCTGACTATGATGCCAGTTCGAACGGTTCGAGACCAGACAGGCGCATCGTGTTTTCACTCGCCGCTGGGTCGCGCGGTTTGACGCCCTGAACCGAGTCGGCAATCGCCTTGATATGTTCAGGCGTGGTGCCGCAGCAGCCGCCGAGAATATTGACGATGCCATCCTGCGCCCATTGGCTGACTTCGCCGGCAGTTTCATGCGGCTCCTCGTCATACTGGCCCATTTCATTCGGCAGACCGGCATTTGGATAGGCCGCGACCAGCGTATCGGCAACCCGCGAAATAGCGGCAATGTGCGGCCGCATCAGGTCGGCACCGAGGGCGCAATTGAAGCCGACGGCAAACGGCTTGGCATGGCGCACAGAATTCCAGAACGCTTCAACCGTCTGTCCGGAAAGCGTCCGGCCGGACCGGTCCGTGATGGTGCCTGAAATCCAGATCGGGAGTTTCTCCAGTCCTTCGGATTCAAGGTCCATAATCGCTTTGATCGCCGCTTTGCAGTTCAGCGTGTCGGTGATCGTCTCGATCATATAAAGATGCACCCCGCCTTCATTCAGGGCCTGAGTCTGCTCGCGATAAGCCTGATAGACCTGATCAAACGTCACTTCGCGCGCGCCGGGGTCGTTCACGTCAGAGCTCATGGAGAGCATCTTGTTGAGCGGTCCGATCGAGCCGGCGGCAAAGCGCGGCTTGTGCGGTTCTTTTTTGGTCCAGCGGTCTGCCGCCTCACGCGCCAGCTTGGCACCTTCAAGATTGATGTCGATCACTGATTGCAGATCGAGGGCGTAATCATCCTGTGCGATGGTCGTCGCCGAGAATGTATTGGTCTCTGAAATATCCGCGCCGGCGTCGAAATAGGCATCGTGCAGCTCGGTCACTCGGTCTGGCCGGGTCAGGCAGAGAATGTCATTATTGCCTTTCATCTGACCGGGATATTTGTCGGCGGTGAAGCGGTCACCGCGATAATCGGCCTCCTCCAGGCCCATGCGCTGGAACATCACACCCCAAGAGCCATCGAGCATCAGGACGCGCTCTTTGGCGGCAGCGTGGAGAGCGGCGATGCGGTTGGTGCGATCGGTCATATGCTTAGCGCTTTCGGTTTCAGTCCGAGCAGACGACAGGTCGAAATCGCCAGGCTCGCGCGGTTGAGTGTATAGAAGTGGAAATCGTCGACGTCGTGCTCGGACAATTTGTGACAGAGTTCGGCTGCGACATTGGCAGTGATCAATTCACGCGTGGCCGGATCGTCTTCCGTGCCCTCATACAAATCATGCAGCCATTGCGGCACACTGGCTTCAACGATTTTGGCCATTCGGGCGAGGCCGTTAAAATTTGGCTGGAGCATGATGCCCGGGACAAGCGGCATGGTCACACCCCCGGCGACAGCGCGGTCGCGAAACTCGAGAAAAACGTCCGGCTCAAAGAAGAATTGCGTAATGGCACGATCGGCGCCGGCATCCTGTTTGGCCTTGAGAAAGGCGATGTCTTCGTCCCAGCCCATGCTGTCGGGATGGCGCTCTGGGTAACAGGAAACGCTGATCTCAAATCGGGCGCCCGGCGCGATGTCATAGTCGCGAATGCCTTGGATCAAGTCGACGCTGTCTTTGAAGCCGCCCGGATGCTGCTCAAATTTTTCGCCCATGCCGGTCGGCGGATCACCGCGCAGCGCGACCAGATGGCGTACGCCCGCCGCCCAGAAATCGGAGGCGACTTGCAGCACTTCCTCTTTGGTGGCGCTGACACAGGTTAAATGCGCCGCTGGCGCCAGCGGTGTGTCTTGGGCAATCTTGGCGACCGTTTTTTGTGTGCGATCGCGCGTCGAACCACCGGCGCCATACGTCACCGAGACAAATTTTGGCGCCATTGGCGACAATCGCGCCACAGATTCCCACAGCTTGGCTTCCATCTTGTCCGACTTTGGCGGAAAGAACTCGAACGAGACATTCGGGGCAGGTGTGTCCTGCTGTGCGGCAACGGCGAGCGTGTTCATGCGGCTTGTTCCTGTTGATTGGCTGGCCGCGTGGCGGTCCAGATCAAAACGCTGAGGCCCTGGTCCAAAGAAGCAGGGGGATCGAAACGGGTGGGGGACTGCATGGCCAGTCCGGCCGCGTCGGCCCAGATCATCATATCCTCTTCGCGGATACCAAGGCGTCTATGACCCTGGCTCTCCCGCAGGAATTCAAGATCGTGCGGGGCGAAATCCACGACCAGCAATCGACCACCCGGTTTGAGGATGCGCGCCGCCTCGGCAAGGACGTCTTCGGGTTGTTCGAGATAATGCAGAACCTGATGAACCATGACCAGATCGGCGCTGTTGGCGTCAAATGGGGTCGCTGTCACATCCCCCTGTCGCACGCGTGCATTGCGCACATCCGCGCGATTGAGATTGGCCCGCGCCACGGTCAACATGTGATGCGACAAGTCGAGACCTTCGGCCTCCTGGGCCCGCGGGGCCAGCAAAGCCAGTATCCGCCCTGTACCGGTGCCGAGATCGACGATCCGGTCAAATGTCTGATCTCCGATTTGGTCGAGAATAGCCGCTTCAATATCTGTTTCTGGATAGTGCAGGGCCCGCAGGCGATCCCAGTCCTCGGCAATGTTCGAGAAATAGGATTCTGCTGATTCCGCGCGCGTCTGGCGAACCCGTTGCAGCGCCTCGGCATCCTCGGCAAATGGCGCTGCCTCAACATCCACCTCTGCGAACACTGCGTTCAACAGGCGTCCCGCCCATCCCTTGGAGCGCGCGCGATAGAATACCCACGACCCTTCAGGCAACCGCTCGACCAGACCGCCATTGGTCAGGGTCTTTAAATGATGCGATAATCGCGGCTGGCTTTGCTCGAGAATTTGAACCAGCTCTCCCACAGCGAGGTCGCCGCGCCGCAAGAGCGCAAGAATGCGCAAGCGCGTCGGCTCTCCGGCCGCCTTTAAGGCATCAACAATCTGATCCGCGTGGGAGGTCATAAATCATATAAACGATCATTTATATGATTTGCAAGAGGCAATTTCGGTGCCGATTCATGTGCTCGCTTGGCAACAGTTTTTGATGATGTCGGAATATTCACATTAGGTTTATTTGATTTGTTGCATATCCGCCCTCATATCGCCTGCCGATGAGAAGGACCGGATCAATGCGATTTGCGAGTGTACTTTCAATTTCACTCCTGGCCGTAGCTGCATGTGCAACAAGCCCGAGCGAAGAGGTCTCCGCGACCGCGGTTTATGACCCGCTTGAAGGGGTGAATCGGCAAATCTATGCGTTTAATGATGGCGTTGATCGGGTGGTTCTGGAGCCCGTCGCCAAAGGCTATCGGGCGGTGACCAACGAACCGATTCGCGGCGGTGTGTCGAACTTTCTGACCAATCTCAATCAGCCGGTGGTGTTTGCCAACACGATCCTGCAAGGAAAACCTGGCGCTGCGATCGACACATTCTCGCGATTTGCGGTCAATTCAACGTTTGGACTGGCGGGGATTCTGGACGTTGCGACACCCTTGAATGTACCTGAACATAAAGAAGATTTCGGGCAAACGCTCGGCGTTTGGGGCGTGCCAAACGGTCCGTACCTGGTTCTGCCTTTCCTGGGATCTTCGAATCTGCGCGATGTGGCCGGCCTCGGCGTCGATGCGGCGTTTGACCCCCTCAATTATGCCCAATTTGATGGTGATACTGAAACCAGGATCGGTCTCCGGGTGGCAAACATCGTTTCCGTCCGCGAGAATCTGATCGAGGCAGTTGAAGTGCTGCGCGATCAACCCGAGCCTTATGTTGCGCTCCGGCGCAATTATACACAACAAAGAGCCGCCGCGATCCGTGACGGCCGTGAGCAAGAAGACCCATTCGAGGATTTGCCAGATTTCGATGATTATGATTTCGGCGATGAAGAGGAATTCGAGTCACAGGAAGAATGATGATGACGATACGTAAGTGGATACTTTCTTCAGCCATGTTGGCTGCCGTGGCGATGCCAGCATTTGCTGACACGCAGACCGAAGAATATGTGCGCTCCAATGCCAATGACGTGCTGGCGTCGCTGAATGCGCCAGGCCAGACGCCCGAAGAGCGCCGGGAGCAGTTTCAATCCTATATGGATGAATTCACCAATCTTGACGCGGTCGCAAAATTTGTCATCGGCAAATATGCCAAACGTTTCTCGGAAGAAGAGATGGACGCCTATTTGACGACGTTCCGGTCCTACGCGCTCGCCGTTTATGAGTTCTATTTCAACGAATATCGCGGTCAGGACGTGAAAGTCACCGGGTCCACGGATCGCAATGCCCGTGACTCCATTGTCGACACTGAGATTGTCCGTGCTGATGGCCAGGAACTGGAAGTCCGCTGGCGGGTGCTCAATCGCGGCGGCAAATATCAGGTCGTTGATGTCGCCCTCAATGCAGAGGGCAACCTGATCTGGCTGGCCATCGAACAGCAGGCACAATTCCTGTCCATCTTGGATCAGAACAATGGCTCTGTCGAAGCGCTGAACGCCAAGATTAACAGCATGACCGATGAGTTGATTGCCTTGCGTCCAGCTGAAGACAGCTGATTTCCGGGCCTCATACGCTCTTTGAAAACACGGCTTCCGGGTGAGCAAGTTAACCTGGACTGCATGGTTCTGCACTAAGCTGGATCAGACCGGCGCGCTTTGGCGCGGTGTTGAAGAGATCGAGCACACAAGATGATGGGATTTTGATGACCGGGCCGTATCAAACACCAATGGCCCTGGCGCGCGAACCGGTCATGGCATTCTTCTGGGCGGTGCTGGCCCCGGTTCTGTTCCTGACCGGCGCAGCCTTGCTCGCGCTTGAGTTCGTCCCTGACTTTGATTCCGGTACCCCACAGGAAGTTCAGGCTTATCAGACGTTGTGGCTGGTTTCGTGTCTGGCCATGGCGGTCTGGTTTGCCGTGATGAGCGCCTGGTCTGAATGGCTTGGCGCGGGGCCGTTTGCCGGGCAGATGCTGACGACGCCGGGGTGGCTGATTGTTGCGCTGATGCTCGGACCGCTATTCTTACTGGTCCCGAACATTGTGGTCGACAGCTTCATGACCGAAGAGGGCTGGCAATATAGCGGCGAGGTTAATCGGGATGTCCTGCGCCCGCAAAACTGGACGCTGGCCTTCATCTTTGTCTCGGTCGTGATGGCGCCAATTGTTGAGGAAGTGGCGTTTCGCGGCGTCGCGCTCGGAGCGCTGATTGCGCGCGGACTAAGCCCCGTCGGGGCGGTCGTGCTGTCGAGTTTCGCCTTCGCATTCAGCCATTTGCAATACTCGCCTGCGGCGATGCTGGTAGTGTTTCTGAGTGGTGTTGGATTCGCTATTTTGCGCCTGGCAAGCGGCACGATCATCGTCCCGATCGTCGCCCATGCTTCGGCCAATGGCCTAATTCTGACGCTCAACTGGTTGGCCGCCAATCCCGCAACGTGAGGGGTTGCCGCAAGCTGCATAACTCGCCATGTGAGACGCCATGAGTGATGATCTAACCAAAGAACAGATCTACGATATCCCCGACGGATACACGCCGCTGCCCTGGCACCGGGGGTTTGGACGGCAAGTTGGACCTTTGTTCGAAAAACGCGACGCCGATGGTTTGACGCGTGCCTTTCGGGTCGGTGAGCATCACACCAATGGCATGATGAATGCCCATGGGGGTATGTTGATGACCTTTGCCGATATGGCCTGGGGGGCTGCGGTCGAGAAGAACGAAGACACTTGGTGGGTGACCATTCGCCTGGTCTGCGATTTCCTGTCTGGCGCCAAACACGGCTCCTGGATCGAAGGTCGCGGCGACGTGCTGTCGGTGGTTGATGGCATTCACACCGTGGAAGGCCGCATCTGGACAGGTCAGAAAACGCTGATGACCGGGTCTGGCATTTTTAAAGTCATCGAGAAGAGAACCTAAGCCATGGCCGACGATCTCAAACCGATCAGCCCGCAAGAGGCTAATCTGCTGGCGCGCTATCGCGGCGCCAAACCCGACGCACCGGCCTGGTTCGAAGCGGCAATTGCCACCCCTTATGAAGAACGATTCGTTGATGTTGCCGGCACCCGTGTGCGCTATCAGGCCTATGGTGACCGCGCCAAGCCAGGATTGCTTCTGGCCCATGGCAATGGCGCGCATGCGCATTGGTATGACTTTATCGCGCCGGCATTGGCCGAGACCTATCACGTCATCTCAATGACCTTTTCAGGCATGGGCGATAGCGACTGGCGCGACATGTATAGCTTCCCGTCTTTTGCTGACGAAGAGCTTGCCGTCTGCGAGGATGCGGGTCTCTTCGCCGACGGACGCAAACCTGTCATCATCGCGCATTCCTTTGGCGGCTTCATCACGCTGCATGCCGCGCGCAAGCATGCTGAGAGATTTTCCGGCGTTGTGATTGTTGATAGCGGCATTCGTCCGCCGGATGACAAATGGGACGGGCCGCCGCGCCGGGCCCGGGGCAATCGCGCCTATGCGAGCTTGGACGCAGCGCTTGCCCGGTTCAGACTGGCGCCGCCGCAACCCTGTGAAAACCACTATATCGCGGACTATATTGCCCGTCACAGCCTCAAACAGGTTGAGACCGAAACCGGCCAATCCGGCTGGGTCTGGAAATTTGATCCGCGCATTTTTGTCAATTTCGAGTTCAGCGAAATGTCGACCAATATGCTGGCAGACGTGGCCTGTCCGGTGGCGATGATGCGCGGGGCAGACTCCGAATTGGTGACCGATCGCATCTGGGAGTATATGCGCGGCCTGCGCCCGGACATGGACATGGTGTCGATCCCGAACGCCCAGCATCATGTGTTGCTCGACCAACCACTGGCCTTTATCGACGCGGTGCGGGACCAGCTGTCGCGGTGGACTTATTAGATATTTATTGCGTTTCAGGCCGGGTCGGCTAAAGACCGCGCGCCATGATAGAAATCATCCCTGAGACGCCGACCCAGCACGCCGCCGCGATTGAAGCGCTATATGATCGCACATTCGGACCCGGGCATTTTGCCAAGACCGCGGAGCGGCTGCGCGAAGACAATGCCTCGCTGCCGGAACTTTCACGCATCGCCGTTTCGGCCAAGAAAGTGATTGGCGTGTGCCGCGTCTGGCCGATCAAAGTCGGCGCGGCGGATGTGCCGGCTGTGTTTATCGGACCGGTGGCGATCGATCCTGGTTTTCAGGGTCAACGCTTGGGCCTGACCGTGACCGGCGAAGCGCTGGAAGCGGCGACCAAAGCCGGCTGGGGCGCCGCGGTGATCATCGGATCGCCAATCTATTTCGGGGAATTGGGGTTCGCACAAGTGGCGCCAGACCGCTTCACCTTTCCTGGCCCGCAAGACATGACGCGCGTCATGGTGCGCGATCTGGCCGGGTCTGCAGAGGCGTTAAGTGGGCACCTGCGCGGCGGATCGTCGGCGCGTTTCAAGCGGACCTGAACCGTAGCGAATGATCACCTCACGGGCCGGATGATCGAGCCAGGACAACATCTCTTGCCGCTCTGGGTGGCATCGTCATTGCGACATTGAGGATGCTAGCGGAGCGTGGACTATTGCGATTTCCCGGTGATGATGCATCAACTTGAACGAAACAGATTGAGAGAATTTCGCGATGAGAATTTTGGCATGTTCAGCACTGAGTCTCGCTTTTTCCGTTCAGGCGCACGCTTTAGGCGAGTTAGAGCGCAAGCCCGATGTGTGGCATGCCGTTAAGTGCATTGCTTACATCAATATGGCAGTCGAGTCCGATGCCTCACCGTCATTCTTATCCTTTCTGGAAACCGACAGCTTTGATGGAGATGAACTGGTTTTTTGGAATGCGGAAGCGACCCGACTAAGCCAGCACTGGGGAACCGGATATGACGACGATGTCGAAGAGCAAGAAACAATGATCGAGCTCGGGGAGCGGGTTGAGCTCAATTCCATTCTCAAAGGTGCCGAGCCAGTTACAAGCGATCCCGACGCTGAGCTGTCATACATTATTCCAAATGCCTCTTACGTCACCACGGTCGCCAGCCCGGCCGAACTTTGTATGCATGAAGCTCGTGCCCTGATGGATGAGCAAAATACGAACTGACCGTGATGGACACGAAAAAAACCCATCCCAGCGACCGTGTTGGGGCGAGTTTAGGACGCTTAGTTTAGAGTTCTTCAGCTCCAATACGAAACTATTTTAAATTAGCGCTGCTCCAACTCTCGGCTGAATTCGCCGAACAACTTTTTTTGATGCTCTGCGAGGTTGTGGTCATACCAACTTATCGCCGATAGCATATTCGCCAGTTCGACCCGAAAGCTTGCATCTCCCCGCATTGCCGGAAAATCACACTCAAATTTTTGATTGAGCGTTCCAGCCTCAGTCTTCGTGAGTTGAACGGTGAAATATTTAGGAAACTGGCTGGGTAAGCGGACCCGACCTAGCCCTTCTGCCCCACTCACGAATTGGTCATACCTGACACGCGAGACGGAGTATCGAGTCAATGCTCTGCGGATACGATCTTCACGTATAAGAGCGGTTTGTCCCGTTGCCACTAGCTCGTCGAATGAGGCGATGGCAGAGTCTAAAGCCGACCAATTGTGGAGGTGGGCCAGAGCGTCGCAATGCGCAGATGTTGGCTCGGTTTCGTTAGATTGTCCTTCTATGAACGCAGCCACTTCTGTTCCGAATGTCAACCGCTTATTATTGGTGGTTCGCGCGACCTCCGCGAGTTCACGCGCCGAAGCGATGTCCTCAACTATACGTTCCATAGCTAAATCCGCTTGCAAACTTTCCTGGCGCGCTTCATTCCAGTTTGCCACCTGAATACCGATAAAAACACCAATCACGACAATGAGGAAATCGAGGCCAACAGCAAACCAGTTCTGATCCTTGACGTGTTTTGTTATTCGGCGAAGCAGCATTCTTATCCCCAATCCCTTTCGTGGGGGAGCATGGAACAAAGTCGAGAAAATGCAAAGCCTCACGTCTGAGCGTGTCATTGTCAGTGTCTGCTTTAGGGCGCTTCGCGACATTGGCGCGGAGGCTATTGTGGGGTGATTTCAAGTCTCTCCGAGTTGATCATTCGGGTGATTAATGCGTGGCATATTATGATGAACTATCTGTCATCGGCTTGATGCCGAGAACCCGTTCCGTATTTTTGCGAAGCTCCGCGAGCGCCGCTTTTGGCCGGACCACGATCCGACTACGCCAAGCGTCATATGTGTCGACGTTTCGCGCTAGCGCATTAAGAAAGGCCGGATCGGCACGCATCGCATCGACGTCGCATTCGGTGTCAATACGGACCTCGCCTACATCGTCGATAAACGCGCTGAGAGTAATGTACCCCGAAAACGCGAGCTCTAAGTTTACCGCAGCTTCCCTCAGTTCCGGCAATCGCGCAGCGCCAACTTTGCTCAATTCATAGTACTCCGTAATCGACTCGCGCAGAGCTTTGTCTTTGAGCTGGCTTAAGCGCCCCGTTGAAACCAACTCTTCAACCGCACTCATTGTGCCGATAACGTATGGTAGCTGGTTCACACCCGTTATGACATCACAAAGCTCTTCGTCTGGTACATCAGCTGGATCACGAAAGAAGGCGCTCACGAAAAGCCTTATTCGTTCATCAACTCCAGGGGGATCGACGCGAGGGGAATTCAGTTCCAATTCCGCTTTCACGATCTCCTCATGCAGTTGAAACAACAAAGCTTGTTCGGTGCGCTGCGAAACACTTGCGGAATTCCAATTGGCGACCTGCATACCTATGAAGACACCAACGACAACGATGAAGAAATCTATCCCAACAGCAAACCAGTTCTGGTCTTTCACGTGTTTGGTGATGCGACGCAGGAGCATTAGTGAAGCTTCCCGGTATCAGCGTTGTCGACTGCGGGGTCGGCGGGCACCCCTAATTCCTCCTTAAGGAGCGTCAATACCCGTCGTGCATCCTTATAGGTGGCTTGCTTCCATCCGCGCACATATAGTTGATTTTGCAAAATCACATGCAAATGCGGCTCGGTCATTTTCAGGGCTTCCCAATCGAATGAAATGGGTAGTGTGATTTCACTGTTCTCTTCGTCAAATGAAATGTCAGGATCATCACCAAGCGACTGAAATCTTATCGCTTCACGCATAACGCCTTTGTTCTGGATGGCATATAAGCCTTCTGTGACGATGAGTTCGGCGTCCCTATTGCGTCCATAACTTGCCAGCGTATCGCGCAGCTCAGGGTTGCTGATGCGCGATAGAGTGCCAGTCGAAACAAGCTCCTGATAGGTTGGAGACATTTCAAATGCCGCATAAATAAAAACACTTGCCTGGGCGGATCGGCGGAACGCGTCATCGAATTCGGGTTCAGCATCGGATCGGATTTGGTCGATCAGCCGGCTAACGTTATCGGGTGCATCATCGACCCATGGCATGGCTCTGTCGCCCCACGCTACAATCCCCTCAAAATCAAGGTGCAGGCGTTCAAGGAGAACCTGTTCGCGTTTTGCTTCAACCCGCGCCTCATTCCAATTCGTGATCTGAAACGCGATTAGGATACCGGCGACGACGATGACGAAGTCGAGCGCAACCGCGAACCAGTTTTGATCTTTGACGTGTTTAGCGATGCGCCGCAGAAGCATTCTTGTCCCCACTCTCTTTCGTGGAGACCATGGAACAAAGTCGAAAAAATGCAAAGCCTTACATCTGACGGTGTCACTATCAGAGTCCTTCTTACGGCGATTTAAGCCGCTCACAACCGCCCCTTAACCTCCACGCCGACGCCGTAGCGCAGCGCTATCGCCCTTCGCGGCGCCAGGCGGCCAGCAGGGCCAGCAAGATCAAGCCGATGGCCAGGAGTCCGGGTAGGAGGGGCAAGCTGGTCGAGCTGCGCACGGCATAAGCGCCGCGTTCGCGCAGGCCCAGCCAGTTACCGCCATCCGCAGCGGCGCGTCGGCCGACCATGCGGATGTCCGGCACCTGGCCCGGACGCTCGAGTGTGTAGATGCCGCCGCCTGAGGCTTCGGTTAGCGGTTGCAGGACCGTGCCGGTGGCTTCCAGCGCCGCGAATTCGCGTGGATTGGCCGGGCCGTTCAGCGCCACAGCTTCCAGACCGCCGGACTGGGCGCGGTACAGGCCGAGCTGATCCACAGGCACTTCGGCGCTATAGCTGCCAGGCCCATCAACGCGCCAGTCTGGTTCCAGGAAACTGCCATCCGGGGTCTCGATGATCAGCGGCGCGGCGCGATCAGACAGCGTGCGCAGATTGGCTCGCACGGTGTCGCCCTGGGCCAGCAATTGCAGCTGGCGTTCGTCCAATTCGGGTTCTTTCATCAACCAGTGCACCGATCGACGAATGAGGTCAGAGAACGGGCCGCCGCCATCATAACCGCGCGCCCATAACCAGATCTGGTCGGACAGAAGCTGCGCGACACGGCCATCACCGACCCGGTCGACGGCGAAGAGCGGGGCGCCGCTTTGCGTTTGCATCAAGACATCGCCTGTGTCGGCGCGAGCCTGGATATAGCGCAGCCACTTGCCCCAGCTGAGGCCAGCAAAATCTTCGGTGATCGTATGGCGCAGACCTTCGTCGGACAAAGTCGGTTCGACATCTTCGGCAATCACCTCGCCGGTCGGCAGCGCCGGCAGGATGCCCGCCAGCGGCGTCCGCGCCAGACTGGCCGGGCCGGCAAAGCTTTCACCAGCAATCACCAGCAAGGCGCCGCCATCATCGACATAACGGGCAACGTCCGCGAGATAACTCATGGTGATCACGCCGCGACGCTCATACTGGTCAAAGATGATCAGATCGAAGCCGTCCAGTTTCTCTTCGAACAATTCCTCGGTTGGAAACGCGATCAGCGCCATTTCCTCAAGCGGCGTGATATCGCGCTTATAGGGTGGGCGCAGAATGGTGAAGTGGACCAGATCCACGGAGGGGTCGGATTTCAACAGGTCGCGCCAGACCCGGCCTGAGGCATTCGGACGCCCCGTGACCAGCAAGACGCGCAGGCCATCGCGAACCCCGGAAATGGTCGCCGCCGTGCGATTATTGGCGAGCGTCAATTCCTGGTCGCCTTCGGGGGTTTCGAAGACAACAATATTGTCGCCGCGACGCTCAACCTCGATCAGGATGCGGGTCTCCTCGCCCGCTTCGATATTGAGCCGCTGCGTCTGTCCGCCATTCATCGACCAGGCCAGCGGCACCGTGCCGCCCTGTGGGTCATCAATGCGAATGATGAATTCAGCTTGATCGCCGACAATGTCGAAATTCGGCGCCTGAACCAGCGTGATGCGGCGATCGCTGGCATCCGGATCGCCGGTAATCAAGGCGTGGACCGGCCCCAATTCGCGAATGCGGGACAGATTGGCCGGCAGGTCATGCACCTGGCCATCTGTGATCAGTATGGCACCAGCGATGCGATCGCGCGGGACATCGGCCATCAAGCCTTCCAGCGCGCCGATCAGGCGGGTGCCGTCGCCTTGTGTTTCGGATTCGATCAGCCTGAGATCAATCGCTGGATTGGCCTCCAGCTCTGTTTGCAATGCCGCCAGGGCATCTGAGGCAATGGTCTCGCGGGCGCCGAACCGCATACTGTCTGACCGGTCAACGACGATCGCAGCAACCGATGGCAAAGGGTCGCGCTCTTCTTCCACAATCGCCGGATTGGACAAAGCGAGCAGACCAAACCCGGCGGCCGCGGCGCGGGTCAGCCAAGCTTTGCGGAATGCTGCAACATAGACCAGGAGACTGATCACGCAGATCGCTGTCAGCGCCCAGAAAAGCGGCCAGCCGATCAATGGATCAAAGGACAGGCGGGAGGCCTCAATCATGGAATGACCCCGTCCTGAACATCAAAATCACCGACGCCCTCATCTTCGCCGAGACGCTCGAGCAGCGCCGGGATGTGGACCTGATCTTCCTTATAATTTCCAGTCAGGATGTAGATGACCAGATTGACGCCAAAGCGGATCGACAATTCGCGTTGCAGATCACCGCCATCGACTGAATAAAGCGGGCGGCCGCGGTCATCGACGGCCCAGGCCGCGAGATAATCCGCATCGCCGACAAACAGGCGACTGACGCCATCACCGCGGCGTTCGGTCTTTTCCGCCGCGCCGGTCGCTTCGATCCACAGATTGCGATTCTCATAGCGTCCAGGAAAGGATTGAATCAGATAATAGGACCGCGTCAGCACATGATCGTCGGGCACAGGCGTCAGCGGCGGGGTGTCGAGACCCGGCAGCAATTCGCTCAAGCCGTCAAAACTGTTGCCACCGCCAACCGATCCACCGCGTCTTGTATCAATGAACAGAGCACCGCCATTGCGCATATAGGCGTTGAGCCGCGCCACAGCGAGTTCACTGAACGGTTCCGGGGTCTCTGGCAGGGCCAGGAATAAAGCGGGATAGACATCCAGCGCATCGGTTTCCGGATTGATCGCGTGCGGCGCCGCTGGTTCAACGCTGGAGCGTCGGAACAGGACCAGGCTCAGCCCTTCCAGCCCAGCTTTGGTGGCGCGATCTGTGCGCGCATCACCGGTCTCGATATAGGCCAGGCGCATTTCCAGAGCGGCCGCGATTTCCTTGTCGAGATCATCAAACTGCGATGACCCGAAGCTGCTTTGCGCGAGGCCGTCCTGCGGCAGGATCAGCAGCGTGCCGAAGACGCCAATACCCAAGGCGGTGGTTGCCCGGCCCAAAGCGGGCAATCGTCCGGCAAGCGCCATGGCGACGATCAGATCGAGACAGAGCAAGACCAGCGCGATGGCCAGTAACACGCCGCCAAACCGGATCGTCCGCGCGTCTGCATCGCCGAGGAGCGTGGCCGCTGCCGGCCAGTTGGTCACGGCGACCGGCGAATATTCCGGCGCGACATTGAGAGCGCGGGT
This sequence comes from Pseudomonadota bacterium, assembly GCA_039029475.1. Lineage (GTDB taxonomy): Bacteria > Pseudomonadota > Alphaproteobacteria > Caulobacterales > Hyphomonadaceae > Henriciella. Next base: position 280,687 of record JBCCGB010000001.1, read on the forward strand.
GCCAGCCGGGCCCTGATAGAGGCCAGGCGGATGAGTTTCAGACGGTGAAATCGCACCAAAATCCGCGGCGCGCAGGGGCGTTGCGCCAGCGCTGGGCTGCGACAAGCGACCGGCGCCATTGAGCGTCAGCGCAGGCGTATACAAGCCTTCTTCATCGCTGACCGCTTCGCCCCGTCCAGCGGCGATTGATCGGCGCAACATATCGACAAAGACCCCGGCATAAGGCAGATCGGACCAATCCGGCCCGGCGGTCACATGGAACAGGATCAAAGTGCCTTCGCCGCGGCGATCCGCGGTCACCAGCGGGCTGCCATCGGCCAGTCGCGCCCAGGTTCGCCGCGCCAGTTCCGGTCCGGGTCGGGCGAGCACTTGCTGGCGCACGTGAATATCTTCCGGCGGTGTCAGACCGGCAAAGGGCGAGGTATCGGGAAAGGTCCCGAGTGGCTGTGGGTCTTCCCAGGTCAGTGTGCCGCCAATCGCCCGCGATGACCGGCGCAAGGGTGCAGGCACGAGATCATCAGTGCGCTCGGACACTTGCGGGCCCGCCATTCGCGGCCCGGCAAAACGGATCAAGGCACCGCCGTCTTCAATCCAGTCGGTGACGGCGGTTCGCGCATCGCGATCGATCTGACCGATATCCGTGAGAATGATGGCGTCCGGGTTTTCGGCGATGAGATCTGTCAACTCGCCTTCGGAAATGGTGGCAAACGGATCTAACGCCTTGCGGACATAATGGATGTCCGAGAGGAGCGGCTGGGCTGTGCTGTCGCCGCTGACCAGGCCGACCCGGCGCGAACGATCTGCACTGTCCCACAGCCACACCGTGCCTGCGGTCGCGGATCCGGTGACCTGGAATTTTGCCACGCGGGACAAGGCCGCCGGCGGCAGCGTGAAATTTGCGGCGGCGTCACGTTCACCGGCGGCGAAATTCAGCTCCGCTGTGGCGAGGGCCGCGCCATCCAGGGTCAAGGCTGAGACGAAGTGATTAGAGGGCTCGGTGGCCGCGATGCGTGCTGCTGACAGACTGACGCCTTGCGCATCGGCGCGCAATCGGGTCAGCGCCACCGGTCCGCGCGCCGGTGCGGCGTAAATCGAAAGCGGTGCAAGCGCGGCCAGGGCGCGAGCAAAGGGCGCGCTGGAGTCCGGGTCGAGCCCGTCGGTCAGCCACAAAATACGTCCTGGGCGAAACTGGCTTTCGGTCAGCCGGGCCAAGGCGTCGTCGCGGTCAATCATCCAGGGCTGTGGCTGCAAAGACCGGACCCGCGCCTCAAACGCGGCGCGATCGAGTCGTTCGGACGGATCAACCGGCAGCGCCCGCGGCGCGGTCAGCAGCAAGTGAGCCGGCGTATCGCGCGCTTCGCTGTCAAGCGCTGACAATGCAGCAGACCGCAACTCGCCCCAACGCTGCGCGCTCGTCCAGCCATCATCAATGACGACCAGGACGGGGCCGGACGTGTCTGCGTTCGGATTGGCATTGGGGGCGTAGATGGGCTGGGCCAAACCGAAAATGGCGAGCGCCGCGGCGCCCAGGCGCAAAAGCAGGATCCACCACGGCGTCCGTGATGGCGTTTCTTCTTTTGGATCGACATCTTCCAGCAATCTCAGACTGGGCAATTGTGCTTGTTTCGGGCTCGGCGGCGTGGCGCGCAAGATGTACCAGATGATGGGCAGCGCGATCAGGCCGAGCAGGGTCAACGGCGCCATGAACAGGAACGGGCCGAGCGTCATGCTTTGCCTCCAAACTGTTCCAGCGTTGCGTGCACGGCGGCCGCCCCGCGCAATGCATTTTCATCTGTTCGATGCTTGACCAATGCCCAACCCATATGGGCGGCCAGTTCGGCCAGCGCGGATTCATGCGCCGCGAGTTTTTCCAGATAGGTGTCACGCACGGTCTCGGCGCGTCCAAACAAGCGATCCAGCGTGCTGCCAGGACGGCTGAACTTGGTTCGACCCGTATACGGAAATTGATGTTCGATCGGATCGCTGACTGCGAACAGAACGCCGTGCCTGCAGGTCTGCGCCAATGGCGCCAGTCGGGTCCGCCAGGCCTCTGCGCCATCATAAAAATCGCTGGCGATTACGGCCAGGGCTTGCGCCCGGGGTGGTTCGATCTGCGCGACACAGCCGCCGACCAGGTCTTCGGCCATGCGGTCTGGGGCGGTCTTACCAAGGCTGGGCGGGCGGTTGCCGGAGATCAGGCCGATCCGCTCTCCTTGCTTGGCGAAGACAATGCCTTGGGCCAGCAAAATGATCCGGGCGCGATCGGCTTTGGTCTCACGGCCGGGATCACTGGACCAGTCAAAGCCGGCATGCGGGTCGACCCAGGACAGGATGGTGCGGGCGGTTTCGAGTTCGGTTTCACGCACGAAATATTCGTCACCGCGAGCGCTGCGCCGCCAGTCAATACGGTCCGCCGCATCGGTCTGAGCATAGCGACGATATTGCCAGAATTGCTCCCCGGACCCGGCGCGTTTGCGGCCGGCGGCACCGGGATGAATCACGTCTGCCGCCGCGGCTTGCAAAGACAGGCCAGGCAATTGTCGGGCAAGGGCTTCGGCATCAGCGCGCAGCGTGGATAGGGAAATCACTCTCGGCTCAACCCCCGAACGTACAGGATTTGCCGAGCGCCAGAGTCTCATTCATGATTTGCATCGCTTCGGAATCCGGGTCGCGATTGTTCAAGGCGTCCTGGATTTTATCGAGCCGGTGATTGATGTCATATTCGAGATAGGCTTCGTCCATGCGGCCAGAATATTTGGCTTCAAGCTTTTCGATCGCGGCCGCGATCCGCTCCGCTGGGACCTTTTGCAATTCTGCCGGATCGCCGCCAGCTCGAATGGCATCGGTGATCTCGACCACGGTGATCGAGGCCAGACAATCAATTTCAGCTTTCTCTGCCTCAGAAATCGGTTGTACCGGGGCACAGGCGGCCAGCAGTGTGAACAGGGAAACAGTCACAGCGATGCGCATGATCAGGCCGCTTTCTTCACGAGATCATCGATCAGGCGGTTCAGTCCGGGCGCTTCACCGGTCGGGTCATACCGCATGCCCATACGGTGGGCGAGGCACGGTTCCGCCAGAGATTCGACGTCTTCGAGGCTTGGTGACAGACGACCGCGGATGAGGGCACGGGCGCGGCAAGCGAGCATCAAAGCCTGGCCCGCACGTGGACTTGGTCCCCAATCGACAAAGCGGCGGACACGTTCATCTTCGCTCTGTTCAGGACGCGCCTCGCGAACCAGGGCGAGAATGGCGTTAAGCACGTTCTCGCCAACCGGCATTTTGCGGACCAGCGCCTGCAAGCCGATCAATTCGGCCGCAGACATGGCGGTGCTGACCGCTTCTTCCTCGCCGCCTGTGGTCTTGATCAGGATCTGACGCTCGGTGTCGAGGTCCGGATAAGAAACATCGATTTTCAGCAGGAAGCGGTCGAGCTGGGCTTCGGGCAGCGGGTAGGTGCCTTCTTGCTCAATCGGGTTCTGCGTGGCCAGGACATGGAATGGCGCCGGCAAATCATAGCGTACCCCGGCAACCGTGACATGCTTTTCCTGCATCGCTTGCAGCAAAGCCGATTGCGTGCGGGGAGAGGCGCGGTTGATTTCGTCAGCCATCAAGAGCGAGGTAAAAATCGGGCCTTTGATAAAGCGAAATGCGCGGCTGCCATCCGCGCCTTCATCCAGAACTTCCGAGCCGAGAATGTCGCCTGGCATCAGGTCCGGCGTGAACTGAATACGGGCATTGTCCAAGCCGAGTGCGGTGCCGATGGCTTCGACCAAGCGAGTCTTGGCCAGACCTGGCGCGCCAATCAGAAGCGCGTGGCCGCCGGCCAGGATTGCGGACAGGGCCAATTCGATCACGCGTTCTTGCCCGAACACGGCTTTGCCGATCTCTGTTTTCACTTTTGCAAGCGTTTCACCGGCGGCTTCTGCCTCTTTAACAATCGCTGGATTGTCCTCTGCCATGAGCACTCCATCTTCACTATCTACATCAGTCGCACTAGGTCTAGGCGAGAAGATGGCGGAGCACCACATGAAATCTAATGGAAATTCTGTCATTTCCTTAGAAGACGTTCTGAAAGAGATCGCGCCGCAGGGGCTGGACGGGCCCTTGCCGCCGGTTCACCTATGGAATCCGCAGAATAGCACGGATATTCAGATGGAAATCCGTGCAGATGGCTCCTGGTGGCACGAAGGATCCAGAATAAAGCGCGAGCGGCTGGTGAAACTGTTTTCCCGCATATTGCGCAAGGATTCGGACGGCGAAATCTATCTCGTGACGCCGTACGAGAAGGTCATCGTCCACGTCGAAGATGCACCTTTCATTGCGGTCCGCGTGGATCGGGTCGGCGGGCCGGGGCCTGAGCAGGTCCTCGCCTTTTCCACCAATCTTGGTGACGTCGTTGCGGCCGGGGCCGAGACGCCGCTGCGGGTCGAGACGGACCCGCAAACACAGGCGCCGAGCCCATATGTGCTTGTGCGGGGGGGATTAGAGGCGAAACTGTCGCGTCCGGTTTTTTACGAGCTTGCAGAAATGTCAGAAGCCTATGAAGGGTGTGCCGGCCAACTTGGCGTCTGGTCTCGCGGCCATTTCTTTGCACTGGGGCCGGCTGCCTGATGAGTTTTACAACGCTTGAAGATTTTCTCTCGCGCGCCAGTGATCGGCTCGACCCGATCCAGGGTGACGGGCAATTGCCGGAAGTTGGTGATCTCGATTTTGTCGATGATGATGATTTGAGCACAATCCGACCAGCGGCGGTGTTGATCCCGGTGATTCCTCGGCCGGGCGGCCCGACAGCTTTGTTGACGCAGCGGCCGGACACAATGGCCTCTCATCCCGGTCAAGTGGCGTTTCCGGGCGGCAAGGTTGATGCGGTTGATGTCGATGCAGTGGCAGCGGCTTTGCGCGAAGCCGAAGAAGAGGTGGGCGTTGCGCCGCAAACCGTCGATCTGGTTGGCCGTTCGGCGCCCTATGTGACCGGAACAGCGTTTCGGATCACCCCCGTGATTGGCGTGTTGCCGAGCGATTTTGAGGCGCGGCCGGACCCGACTGAAGTCGCCGATGTGTTTGAAGCGCCACTGGACTATTTGTTCAATGCGGCCAATCACCAGACCGGTACCGCTTTTTACAAAGGCAAACACCGCCAATATATTGAGATGCCCTGGCAAGGCTTTCGCATCTGGGGTGTGACGGCTGGGATCATTCGTGATCTATATATGAATCTGTACGAGACCTGAGGAGAACCCGCGTGGGACCAAGAATACTTTTACAAATGGTTCTGTTTTTCCTGCCCTTTATTCTGTTTGGCATTTATCGCATCGCGATTACCGAAGCCGAACAGGACGGCCGCAAACCCTGGCCGATCCGGGCCTTGTTCGGGGCCGGATTGGGGTTGGCGTTGGGCGGCTGGCTGGTCTTGATCCTGCTCGATCGGATTGGCGGAGAACCCTGTTACAAACCGTCTGAAATCGTCGATGGGCGCATGATCCCGGCACAGAAAATTCCATGCGATGCGCTGCCGGAAACTGCCAATGAAGCGATCGAAACTCTTGAAACGACTGAACGCTGACTGGCTCACCGCGCCAGCGACGCGGCAGATTATCGACGCATTGGAGGCGGCGCGCCCAGACAGCGCACGCTTTGTCGGGGGGTGCGTCCGCAATACCGTCATGGCGCGTGTGGTCGACGATATCGATATCGCAACACAGCTGCAGCCCGAACAGACGCTGGCGGCCCTGGCGGCGGCCAATATCCGGGCGATTCCAACCGGCATCGAACATGGCACGGTGACGGCGGTGATCGATGGCACGCCGTTCGAGATCACCAGCTTGCGCCGCGACGTCGAAACGGATGGTCGCCGCGCGGTCGTCGCCTTCACAGAGGATTGGACCGAAGACGCCCAGCGCCGCGACTTTCGCCTGAACGCGCTCTATGCCGCGCCCGATGGTGAGATTTTTGACCCGGTTGCCGGTGGCTATCAGGATGCCGAAGCCGGGCGGGTGATTTTTATCGGCGAGGCCGATGCGCGGCTGCGCGAAGATTATTTGCGCATCCTGCGTTTCTTCCGGTTTAATGCCTGGTATGGCGCCGGCATTGATGCCGAAGGCCTCGCGGCATGTCAGCGCCAACGCGATGGGCTGGCCAAGATCGCCCGGGAGCGGATCTGGAAAGAGTTGAAGAAATTGCTGATGGCGCCGCAACCGCGTCTGGCCGTTGAAGCGATGGTTGACACCGGCATCCTGGATGTCGTCCTGCCAGGACATCATGGCGCCGCGGCGCTGCACGATCTGGAACTGACCGAACAGCTGACCGGTGTGCCGTCTGACCCGATGCTGCGCTTGATGGCGCTGTTGCCACGGTCGGCGCAGGCCGTGCAAAAAACACAAGGGGCAATGCGGCTTTCCAATGATGAATCGGCGCGGCTAACCCAATGGGCGGCCGACAATTTGCCTAATCCGGTCGGCATGAACGCGCGGGGCTTGCGGGCGACCCTTTATTGGCATGGGAAGCAGGCCGTCGTTGATCGGGCCATGCTGGCGGGCGCCGATGTGCGCGATTTGCTCGCTGCGGTGCGCGCCTGGCGCGAGCCAGGATTTCCGATTGGCGGTGATGATGCGCTGGCTGCGGGCCTCGAAGGCGAGGCCATCGGCAAAGCCCTTCGCCGCGTCGAGAAAGTCTGGATCGAGAGCGACTTCGATATGGATCGCGAGGCTTTGCTGACCTTGCTCACGCGGGATTCAGACGGTTAAGGCCATTTCACCACGGGTGGCATCGAGGATAGAATGCTGGTCACATTGCCCCCGGTTTTCAGCCCGAACGTCGTGCCGCGATCGTAAAGCAGATTGAACTCGACATAGCGCCCGCGGCGGATCAATTGTTCCTCGCGTTCGGCTTCTGTCCAGCCTTCATTCATCCGTCGCCGGGCCAGTTTCGGATAGATCTCGGCAAATTGCTTTCCGACATCCCGGGTGAAGTCAAAATCGCGCTCCCAATCCCCTGTATTGAACCGGTCATAGAAAATCCCGCCTGTGCCGCGCGGTTCGTCGCGATGCTGCAAATGGAAATAGGTGTCGCAACGCTGCTTGAAGTCGGGATACCAGCTTTCATCATAAGGATCGCAGGCGGCTTTCATGGCGGCGTGGAAGTCGACCGTATCGGGAAAATCCTCCTTGCGTTGATAATCGAGCAGCGGGGTCAGGTCGCCGCCCCCGCCGAACCAGCTCTCGCTGGTCACCAGCATGCGGGTGTTCATGTGAACCGCCGGCACGCGCGGATTGTGCAAATGGGCGATCAGCGAGATGCCAGAAGCCCAGAATTTGCCATCCGAATCATCGGCGCCCGGAATTTGCGCCCGGAAAGCTTCGGAAAAAGAGCCATAGACCTCTGAGAAGTGGACGCCGACTTTTTCGAAGAATTTGCCGCGCATGATCGCCATGCGACCGCCGCCCAGATCTTCGCTGCCTTCGCCGCGCTGCCATTCGGTTTTCTCGAACCGGCCAGGTGCGCCGCTGTAAAGCGGCCGGCTGGCCTCGTCTTCGAGGGCCTCGAATCGGGCAATTATGTCGTCCTGCAATGCCTTGAACCAGGTCGCTGCGCGGTGTTTTCGTGTGTCGAGCTCAGTCATTATCCAGGTCCTATAGAGTGTCGAGCGCGAGCGCTAAAGTTCGATCAGCACTGACAGTATCGGTAAATCTCCTTAGCGGGGGTGGAAATTGTGTCGCATCTATCGCCGTTGCAATCGCTTGAAATCATGCGCGAGGCAGGCTAGGCGGGCACAATTAACGGGAGGAGGCTTGCGGCGCTGCGCCGCAATGATGCTTTATCCTATTGTGTGTATTTAGGCTGCAAAGTCATGCCGAAGGAAGAGAAGACGTGAGCGATTCCAACACAACGGCCCCGGATCAAGTCGACGAAGAACGCCGGGATTTCATCCATGTTGCGGCGATTGCTGCAACTGCAGGCGGTGCTGGCCTGGTGGCCTATCCCTTCGTCGATCAGATGAATGCGGCCGGCGACACAAAAGCCGCTTCCAGTTTGGAAGTTGATATTTCGAAAATCCCGCTTGGCGGTGAGATTCGCGTGCTGATCGGTGGCAAGCCATTCTTCCTGCGTCACCGCACGCCGGAAGAAATTGCAGCGGCAGTGAACACGGATGTGTCCAAATGCCCGGATCCGGAAACGGATGAAGAGCGCCTGGTGGCATTGCCGGACGGGACTTACAATCCGGCCATCCTGGTGACGTCTGGGGCCTGTACCCACCTTGGGTGTGTGCCGGTTGGCCCGGCGCAAGGCAGCGTTGGCGATTTTGGCGGCTGGTACTGCCCATGCCATGGCTCGCATTACGATACGTCTGGACGCATTCGCAAAGGCCCGGCGCCTTCGAACTTGCCTGTGCCGGATTATGAGTGGGTTTCGCCCACGCTAGTAAAGATTTCACTCTAAGGAAGGACCTGAGACCGATGAGCGGACACGAGTCCACCTACGAGCCAAAGACTGGCATTGAAAAATGGCTGGATAGCCGACTGCCGATTGTGCGCCTGGCACATGACAGCTTTGTCGACTTCCCGACCCCGAAAAACCTCAATTACTGGTATACATTTGGCGGCATTCTCGCCATCTGTCTGGCCGTTCAGATCATTACCGGCGTCGTGCTGGCAATGCATTACACAGCCGATATCGATCAGGCCTTTGGCTCGGTTGAGCGGATCATGCGCGATGTGCCTTATGGCTGGCTGATCCGCAACATTCACATGGTCGGCGCGTCAATGTTCTTCCTGGCGGTTTATGTCCACATGTTCCGCGGCCTCTATTACGGCTCTTACAAGGCGCCTCGCGAAGTGCTGTGGCTGCTCGGCTGTATCATCTATCTGTTGATGATGGCGACCGCCTTCCTTGGCTATATGCTGCCGTGGGGCCAGATGTCGCTGCACGGCGCGAACGTGATCATCAACCTGTTTGGCGCGATCCCGCTGGTGGGTGAGCCGATCCAGAGCTGGCTGATGGGCGGACCTTCGGTTGGCAATCAGACGCTGCAACGCTTCTTCTCGCTGCACTATTTGCTGCCCTTCATGATTGCTGGTGTTGTTATCCTGCACATTTGGGCGCTGCACGTACCGGGCAATAATAACCCGACTGGTATTGAGGTTCAGGACGTCAAGAAAGACACCGTGCCGTTCCACCCGTATTACACGGTCAAGGACGGGTTCGCGATTGTCGTCTTCATGATCATTTTCGCGGTCTTCGTATTCTACGCACCAAATGTGCTCGGGCATGCCGACAATTATATCGAGGCCAATCCATTGGTCACGCCGGCACACATCGTGCCGGAATGGTATCTCTTGCCATTCTACGCCATCCTGCGGGCCATCACGTTCAATATCGGACCGATGGATGCCAAATTGCTGGGCGTGATTGCGATGTTCGGATCGATTGCGGTTCTGTTCCTGTTGCCGTGGCTGGATACGTCGAAAGTGAAATCCATGCGCTATCGCCCTGTGGCGAAGCAGTTCTTCATGGGCTTTGTCGTCGCTTGCCTGCTGCTGGGCTGGTGCGGCGCATCAAACCCGGATGATCCGATCATCTCGATGGGCGAAGACAAGTTGCTGGTCAGCTATACCGACTCGGCAGGTCTTGAAGGCCAGCGGACATTTGAAGATTATGCCCCAGCGGCACAATTCCGCGATGAGCAAGTCGCGGCGGGTGGTGTGGCTTCAATGGCAATCGAGAAGGCGCCTGCCTTCACGTTCAAGGTCCTGTCACAAATCCTGACCGCATACTATTTCGCCTTCTTCCTGCTTATCCTTCCAGTTCTGGGGCTCAGAGAGCGCCCGAAAGGTGAGCCGGACTCTATTCACCAGTCCATTCTTGGACATGATGCGCCGGCAGCGGCGCCAGCCGAATAAGGATATCACGGATATGAAACTCTTCCGTCCTCTCCTCCTAGGCCTTGGCGCCATTGCTCTTGGCCTGTCTGCCCATGCGGCGGGCGGTGCGAAACATGCACATGCGCCGGAAAAAGGCTGGTCGTTTGCGAAAGTGCCAGCCGGCAAGCTCGACAAAGAAAGCGTTCAGCGTGGCTTCCAGGTCTATCAGGAAGTCTGTTCGTCCTGTCACGGCATGAAATTGCTGTCCTACCGTAATCTCGGTGAAAAGGGCGGCCCTTTCTATAGCGACGAATACAAGAACGCGAATGACAATCCGCTGGTCAAAGCGATTGCCGCTGAAATCGAGATTCTCGATCCCACACCGGATGAAAATGGCGATCTTGTCTATCGTCCGGCGATTCCGGCAGATCAATTCCGCTCGCCTTACCCGAATGACAATGCTGCGAAAGCGGCGAATGGCGGCGCCTTGCCACCAGATTTGTCTGTCATCACCAAAGCCCGTGGTCACGGCGCTGAAGGCGATGGCGCATCTTACATCTATTCCCTGATGACGGGGTATAAGGATGACAAGATCAAGACCAAGACCGGCGATGATGGCCTGAACGTCAATTACATCGAATTTGACGATGGCGACACGGTCGGCACGCTGACCCAGCCAACCGGTCTGTATTACAATCCGTATTTTGCCGGCGATACGACCCCACAATGGGATGGCGATCCACGCCATGCGCCCTATGGTGGGTTCCTCGCCATGGCGCCACAATTGCTGGACGGCCGCGTTGAATACATTGACGGCACGGAAGCGACGACGTCTCAGATGGCCTATGATGTTGCCAATTTCCTGCAATGGGCCGGTGATCCAAAACAGGGTCAACGCAAGTCTCTGGCCTTGCCGGTGATGTTGTACCTGGTGCTGTTGGCGATCCTGCTCTGGTTCTCTTACAAGCGCATCTGGCGCGATGTGGCGCACTAGACATTTACGAATTCCGGTATTTCGATAAAAGAAAAGGCAGCCTCAGAAGGCTGCCTTTTTTGTTGATGGGGATTGGGAATGGCAGAAGGGAAGATTGGCGGATTGACGACCGCCTTCGCAGCGATCGGGTCGTTGGCGGTCGGCGTTGTCGGAACGTACTTGAGCATGAGCGACACGACTCCGAAATCCTTGGAAGAGATTTCGGACTCTTTATCCAAAATCGCTGCCGCAGTGGACAATGTGGACAATTTGGATGCGGAATCAGCCGCAACTGCATCGGCAATTTTGTTAAAAGCAAATCAGATTGGTGAGCGAATTTTCGAAAAAGGCACCGATCTCGAGTTAGAGAATGTCGCTGGGGTCATCCTGAATGAGGACCAAATCGAACTCGGGATTGGAGACACAGTTGCGATTGAGCTTCAAGACCAAGAAAGAGTGTCTCTGACATTTCACTTTGCAGGCAACAACTATGTGCAGATTTACGCAAACGGCCGGCTGCGGTCGGTGAGCGCGGGTCAACGGATTTTTGAGTCGGAAGACACAGGGTGCTTGGTTGAGCTATTCAAATATGACCGTGAAGCGCCCTCGCTATCATTGGTTTCGGTTTGCCCGCCCGACTCTTGATGACAGCCACGTGAATTGACGACCCCGCTCCGGATTGCTCCATGGGCGGGGTTTTCGCATTTGGAGAGTGTGTATGTCGAAATGGGTGATTGGCGTGATTGGTGGCTCGGGTCTGTATGAGATTGACGGGCTCGAAAACGCAGAAGCGGTGCAGATCGAGACGCCCTGGGGTGCGCCCTCTGACGTCTTGATGAAAGGCCAGGTCGGTGAGGTCGAATTCGTGTTCCTGCCGCGGCATGGCAAGGGACATCGCCTGAGCCCGACCACAGTGCCTTATCGCGCCAATATTGATGCCTTGAAGCGCCTCGGTTGCACAGACGTCTTGTCGATCTCCGCTTGCGGATCTTTGCAAGAGCAATATGCGCCGGGTGATTTCGTCATGGTCGATCAGTTCATTGATCGCACTTTTGCACGGGAAAAGTCCTTCTTTGGTCCCGGCATGGTGGCGCATGTCTCGGTGGCGGAGCCGGTCTGTTCGCGTCTGTCACAACTGGCTGACGATGCAGCACAGGCTGCCGGCGCGAAAACCCATCGCGGTGGCACTTACCTGGCAATGGAAGGGCCGCAATTCTCGTCGCGCGCCGAGAGCCTGCTCTATCGCCAATGGGGCTGCGATGTCATCGGGATGACGAACATGCCGGAGGCCAAACTCGCCCGTGAAGCTGAGTTGCCATATGCGACCATGGCCATGGTGACGGATTATGACTGCTGGCGCGCAGATGAAGCGCATGTCGAAGTAACCAACGTCCTTGAAGTCATGGCCGCCAACACGACCAAGGCGAAAGCCGCGATAGGCCGGCTCGCTGCGGTGCTGCAAGACCTGCCGCGCACGCCATCGCCTCAAGGCATTGAGACCTGTCTGGATTTTGCCATGATCACCGCGCCTGATGCGCGCGATCCCGCCATTCTGTCCAAGCTCGACGCCGTCGCGGGGCGGGTGCTGCGCGGTTAGATGTCGAGATTTCGTCACACGCACTGATAAAAGTCAGGGTGTCTCGGAAGGTTCGCCTTGCGACTCACTGAGCCTTCGTCTTTATGCGAGGGCAGGTGCTACTGGGCAAAGGCGGCTGACTCATGAAACTCATTTCCTGCAATGCGAATCGACCTCTTTCAGAAGCGATCGCAGATCATCTTGATTGTCCGCTCACTGATGCGGAAGTGAAGAATTTCGCCGACAATGAGATTTTCGTCCGGATCAATGAGAATGTTCGCGGAGAGGATGTGTTCGTCCTCCAGTCGACATCGAAACCGGCAAACGACAATCTGATGGAGCTGCTAATCTGTATCGATGCGCTGCGGCGCGCATCGGCGCAGCGGATCACGGCGGTCATTCCTTATTACGGCTATGCCCGTCAGGACCGTAAGACCGACGGTCGCACGCCGATCTCGGCGAAACTCGTGGCCAATCTGATTTCAGCCGCCGGCGCAGACCGCGTGCTGACCATGGATCTGCATGCTGGCCAGATCCAGGGCTTTTTCGACATCCCAACCGATAACATGGTCGCCCTGCCGGTCATGGTCGAAGATGTTCAGCGACGCATGGACAAGGGCAATCTAATGGTCGTGTCCCCGGATGTTGGCGGCGTGGTGCGCGCCCGTTCCTTTGCCAAACGGATCGGGGCGGATCTCGCCATTGTCGACAAGCGCCGTCCAGAAGCAGGCAAGTCGGAAGTCATGAACATTATCGGCGATGTCAGTGGCCGCAAATGTATCCTGGTCGATGATATTTGCGATTCTGGTGGCACCCTGTGCAATGCCGCAGCGGCGCTAAAAGAGCAGGGCGCGATATCCGTCAGCGCCTATATCACACACGGTGTTCTGTCGAACAATGCGGTGGGCCGGGTCGAAAAATCCGAAATGGACGAGCTGGTGATCTGCAATACGATTCAGCCAGCCGATGACGATTTGAAATCAAAGAAGCTGCGCGTGCTCTCGGTCGCGCCATTGCTGGGCGAAGCGATCCGCCGCATCGCCAATAATGAGAGCGTTTCGAAACTGTTCGACTAGCTGTCGCAACATTCCTTGTAGACTATCAGACCTTTGACCTTGAGCGGATCGACATGTTCGCCATCCTGAAACACTTCCAGGTGCAGGTGCGGATTCTTTGAGCCGTCGGCGGATTTGCCAACTTTGCCGACCAGATCGCCCGGCGCCAGCTTGTCCCCTTTTTCGACCAGAATTTTGTACAAGGATGAGAAACGCATTTTGCGACCGTCTTTAAGCTCGATATCGACTGTATATCCAAAGCCGTCCTTTTTGCCGGTCCACAAGACTTTTGCTTCTGCCGGACTGTGCAGGGCCGTGCCTTTCTTGGCTTTGATATCAACGCCGTAATGCCATTTCTTTTCGTCTTCACCCGGATAGTAGATCTTGCCGAACGGGACATGGACGCTGGCCCAGGAGTCGACGAAAATCGCATGTTTGAAGACGCTGCCGCTGACCGCCGAGGTCGCGTGAGCGAGTGATAAGGGCGCCAGAACGAGACCCGCTGCCAATGCCAGAATGGCCATGCGTTGCCGCGGTTTACGGGCATCGCGTTCAAGCAGCTGGGTCAGTCTTTTCTTCAAGGTCTCATGGCGCGGCAGGATGAACGCCGCGACCGGAAGGGCCTGCGTCGGATGCGGCCGGGTGACCCGTGCGGTTTTCGCCAGGGCGCGGGCATAAGCGACATTGTCCCCGGTCAATTGCGCGGTTTGCTCATCCGTCGCGGCTTCGCGCCAATAGTCGAGCTCGCGGCGCATCATCCAGGCGAATGGCGAAAACCAGAACACATCTGCGACAAGCCGTTCGAACGGGCGGGTCAGCAAGTCTCCGCGGGCAATATGCGTGCATTCATGGGCCAGGATGATGTCTGCGTCGCGCTGATCCGAAATCGCTTCCGGGAGATAGATGGTGCGCTGCCGGATTCCCGCCAGAAACGGCGAGCCATGCGGAATGCTGGCGGTTTGCGGCGTCTGTCTCAGCCCCAGTTTGCGGGCCCAATTGTCGGCCCGGACCGTGGCATTCGGTGTCGCCAATTGCTTGATGTTCTGAAGCCGCGCCTGACACAGCGCATTGATCGCCAGACGGATCAACCAGCCGCCAATCAGAAAACCGGTCAACAGGATGGCGATGAATGGGACCGCAGAGGCGTCATTTGCGGCTTGCACGGCGGCGGTCGTCGACAGGGCTTCGGCGGCACCGCCAATATAAGGCAAGTCCGGAATCGGCGTCGCCATCGGGCTGGGAATGATGGCGTAAACGCCGGCAATCACCCAGGGTAGAAACGCCAGCAAGGCGGCCCCCCGCCAGATGGTGTGGGCAAACCGGGCTGGTACGGGTTCCCGGCTCAAAAATCGAGCGCCCCCCGCCAACAGCCCCGTCCAGATCAACGAAAACGCGATGAACCAGAGGGCTGACATACTCTATTCTCCGTTTTTACGGGCTTCCGCAGCGTTGATAATCTGATCGAGCTCATCAAGCTCATCGTCCGAAAGGTGCGGACTTTCGGCGAACATGGTGGCCGGAATAGGGCCATCCATATCGAGAACTTTTCGAGCCAGGTGGCGCACCAGTGTGCCGAGCGTTTCGACCCGATCAAGCAAAGGCTCGAACGTGACAGGGTCAACATCGCCATTGCGTTTGACCCAGCCTTTGGCTTCCATCCGGCCAAGCACGGTCCGTGTGGTCGACAATTGCCAATCCTGTGAGGGACCCACCGCTTCGTGTAATTGGCGCGCCGTTCGGGCGCCGCTATTCCAGAGATATTTCAAAATCACGAGTTCGGACGGGTTTGGATTCGCCATCGCATCGCCTCCAGGGTGCTACATGTGTAAAACTACGCCTGTAATTCGCGCAGAGTCAAGTGACGTGATGATTAGGTATTGCGGGCCATTCAGCTTTCCCGTATAGGCACCGCCTTGAAGAAAGGGCGGCGCGAGGCCGTACCTGTCAGGCTGTTACCCCATTCAGATCTGGGGCGGACTTCAGGGCGAAAGGAAAGAATATGTCTCAAGATATCGTATTTAACGTGTCCGTGCGTGAGCGCATTGGCAAAGGCGGCGCGCGCGAAGCCCGTCGGCTCGGCATGGTGCCCGGCGTTCTTTATGGCGGCGGCGAAGATCCGGTGGCGATCAATCTCAAGCAGAATGAAGTGGTCAAGGCGATCAATACGGGTCAATTCCTGTCATCCACGGCAACGCTCGTGCATGATGGCAAAAAGCAAATGGTGATCCCGCAATCGATCCAGATGCATCCGGTGACAGACCAGCCGCAGCATGTTGACCTGTTCCGGGTCAAGAAGAACCAGATCATCACTGTGGAAGTCACTGTGAACTTCCTCAATGAAGAAGAGTCTCCAGGTCTCAAGAAAGGCGGCGCGCTGAACGTTGTCCGCTTTGCGGTTGAGCTTAACGTGCGTGCGGACAGCATTCCGGACTCGCTCGATGCTGACCTCACCGGTCTCGACATTGGTGACAATGTCAAAATTTCTGACATCAAGCTTCCAGATGGCGCTGAACCAACCATTACAGATCGCGACTTCACCATCGCATCGATTGTTGGTCGCGGCATTGCAGCCGATGTGGAAGAAGAGACTGAAGCGCCAGAAGCGGATGAAGTCGAAGCGACCAAACAGGCTGACGGCGACGACGCAGAAGAGTGATCAAAACTCTGATCAATTTGGTGGCGGGATGGCTTCGCGGTCATTCCGCCATTCATGATTCAGGGGATGAGGAAGGCGGAGAGCCGATCATGCAGATTCTTGTCGGGCAAGGAAATCCAGAAGCCAAATATTTGCGCAACCGGCACAATCTCGGGTTCATGGTGGTGGATGCGATCGCGGCTGATCATGGCTTTGGCCCGTGGCGATCAAAGTTTCAAAGCCAGGTCAGTGAAGGCCGAATTGGCAGCGAAAAAGTGCTGCTGATGAAACCCGAAACCTATTACAATGAAACCGGTCGCGCGGCGCAGGCCGCGATCAAGTTTTACAAATTGTCGGCTGAGAATGTCACGGTCTTTCATGATGAGATCGATCTTGCGCCTGGCCGCATGCGGGTCAAACGCGGCGGCGGTCATTCCGGCAATAATGGTATTCGCTCAATGATCGCGCATGTCGGCGCCGAGGTCCGGCGCATTCGCATGGGGGTTGGGCATCCTGGCGACAAGTCACGGGTCATGCCTTACGTGTTGTCGGATTTCTCAAAAGCCGATGAGGCGTGGCGGGATGCATTGATCGCAGCCTGCTCAAAATCGCTGCCGCTGCTGTTTGAGCAGAATGATGAGCGGTTTCAAACTGAGGTCATGCGCCTTGCGCCCGCGCCGAAGCATGACCCGAAACAGGCCCGATAATGGCTAGTCGCTGGTATCGTCAATGATCGGCCCTGGCTCCAGCGGCGGCCGTGTTTCCTCGTCCAGCAAATAACCAGGAATCTGTCCTGGCGGGCATTGATCGACCAGAAGGGCGCCGGTCGCTCCGGCCGTCGCCGGCAAGCCTGTCTGGCTGCGCATTGAGGCGCTCATCACCAGCATGCTCAAGATCACCAATGCGACGGCGCCCAGGATGATGCGCCCGACATCGAGCGGTTCCTGTGGGGTCGGCTTTGGTGGATTAATGATCAGGGGCGGGACTTTTCGAGCTGGCGGCGCAGCGGGTGCGGCGCTGGATTTCGGCTTCGCTGCGGGCGACTTCACCTGCGCCAATGGATCAGTCGGATGGGCCTCTTTCCAGGCTGCCTTGGCGTCCTTGTCGCGCGCAGGCAGATCGATCCAGTCTCGCAGATCCTTGCGCCCATCACGGCGCCCCAATTCATCGACCAGATCATAATAACCATTGACCAGTTTGCGCGGGCCCATGCCTGTCAGGCTGTATCTTTTATCATTGGCAAAAGGTTCGTCCGGAACCGATTTATCGAGCCCGACCTGTAAGAGAACGCCATCTTTCGAACGAGCATGATGGGCGATGGCATGAACCCAGTCGCTATCGCTTTTGCTGGTGTCGCAAGCTTCTTTGGACCACAGGACGAGAACCGATTGGGCATTGTCGGCATCGCGATAATCTTTGGGGGTCGGCGTTGTGTGCTCACGTTTCTTGTCGTGGCGCACTTTGAATTTCAAGGCGCGAAGACGGCGTACAATCAGCTCTGCCTTGGTCCGATCAGCGAGCGTGCTGACCAGAAAAACGTCATATCGGGCCATTCGGTCCCCTCCTAGTTAACGCTTAGTTTACAGCCCCTTGTCGGCTTTTCCAGTGGATTCCAGTTTAAGGAGAGAAATCCCTCTGGTGTTCGCGGCAAAATACGGTAAGCCCCCGGCAGCACTTCTTCGGAGACCAGCATGGGTTTTAAATGCGGAATCGTCGGACTTCCCAATGTCGGCAAGTCGACCCTGTTCAATGCACTGACACAAACGGCCGCGGCTCAAGCCGCCAATTATCCGTTCTGTACGATTGAGCCGAATGTCGGCGAAGTCGCTGTTCCAGAGCCACGTCTGGCCAAATTGGCAGCGATTGCCGGATCGAAAGAGATCATCCCGGCGCGTATGAATTTCGTCGATATTGCCGGCCTGGTGGAAGGCGCATCAAAAGGCGAGGGTCTCGGCAATCAATTCCTCGCCAATATTCGCGAGACGGATGCCATCATCTATGTGCTGCGCTGTTTTGAAGATGACGACATCACGCATGTCTCTGGCAAGGTTGATCCGATTGCCGATCTGGCCGTGGTTGAAACCGAGCTGATGCTGGCGGATCTGGAAAGCCTGGAGAAACGCAAGGTGAATTGGGTCAAGAAGGCCAATTCCGGCGAGAAGGAAGCGAAAGCGCAAGTGGCGCTGATCGACAAGGCGCTGGCAGAATTGAATGAGGGCCGCCCGGCCCGGCGGGCGACGGTTGACGAAGATGAGCGCAAGGCCTGGAACATGTTGCAACTCTTGACGGCCAAGCCGGTCCTGTATGTTGCCAATGTCGATGAAGACAGTGCTTCTGACGGCAATGATTATTCAAAACGCGTGCTCGATTATGCAGCCGAAGAAGGCGCCGAAGCGGTTGTCATTTCGGCCCAGATCGAAGCCGAGATCTCGCAACTCGAAGATGAAGAGCAAACAGAATTCCTCGAAACGCTGGGGCTTGAAGAGCCTGGCCTGAACCGCCTCATTCATGCCGGCTATACCTTGCTCGGATTGCAGACCTATTTCACCGCGGGACCGAAAGAGTCGCGCGCCTGGACCATTCGAGAGGGATGGACCGCGCCGCAGGCAGCTGGGGTCATTCATGGCGACTTTGAAAAAGGCTTCATTCGCGCCGAGACGATCGCATTTGAAGACTATGTCGCCAATAATGGCGAGAGCGGCGCCAAGGAAGCTGGCAAGATGCGCGCAGAAGGCAAGGATTACATCGTCCAGGATGGTGATGTGCTGCTGTTCCGCTTCAACGTGTAAGCGCGCCTTGCCTGATTGAGGATTGCCGGTCACACTCCCCCAAACCTGGGGAGGTGAGAAATGATGAGATCTGCATTTGCCGGGATTGCCGGCGTGATTGCCGGGATCGCGATTGTGTTCGTCGCGGAAGCCATTGGTCACATGATCTTTCCGCCACCCGAAGGGGTCGATCTGAATGACCCGGACCAGCTAAAAGCGATTATGAGCGAGATTCCGCTGGGCGCGAAAATTGCGGTTCTGGTCGCTTGGGGGCTGGGCACGTTTGGCGGCGGCGTGGTGGGGGTCTTATTGTCGGGACGCAAATCCTGGCCGGCCACTGTCGTGGCGCTGGTTATGCTGGCCGCGGCCGGGTTCACACTCTACGCCATTCCGCATCCCCTCTGGATGATTGGCGCAACGCTGGTGATAACCGGATTTTCCTGGCTTCTGGCGACCCGGTTCGCAAAAACCGAAGACTGAGAAAACCAACTCAGACTCGACAAGGTTCTGTATTTGTTCTAGTCCGAATCGGGTATAGGATGAAGCATGGAACCGATCATTCAAATTGGCGAGACCGGACTCGATCTCATTCACCTGATTGCGATAGTTGTTGCGCTCGGACTGGCCGCAGCTGCGTATCGCCTGAATGAGCAATACACGCGGGAACGGGCCACCCGCGCCGATATGGAAACCGATCTCAATCATTCAGAGCTTGAACTGGCGCGCCAGCGCGGCCTGGCGGAAGCGGCGAAGCTCGAACTCGCGGAATTGAAAGGCCAGACGGCCAAGCAGCGCGAAGAATTCAGCACCCTTGCCCAGCAGGTGATGAAGCAAGCACAATCGCAATTTGTCGAGCTCGCCAATGAGACGTTCGAGAAACATCGTGAGGGTGCCAAGGGTGAGTTGAAAGAGCTGATGAAGCCGATTGGTGAGAATTTCACCGAGTTCAAGAAACGTGTGGCGGACATTGAAAAAGTCCGGGCCGAGGACAAATCGGCGATCCAGCAGCAAGTCAAAGCGATTGGCGAAAGCCTGCATCGGAACACCGCGGAAACCGGCAAGCTGGTCAACGCCCTGACGGCCCCGAAAGGCGGCGGCCGGTGGGGCGAGATGACTTTGCGCAATGTCATGGAGCAAGCTGGCTTGTCGGCGCATTGCGATTTCGATGAACAGGTCAGCGATCAGACCGAAGACGGGCGTCAGCGCCCAGATGCGGTCATTCACTTGCCCGGCGGGCGGCAGATTGTGGTCGATTCAAAAGTTTCTCTGGAAGCCTATATGGCGGCGGCTTCGGCGGAAGATCCGACCCAGCGAAATGTGCATTTGAAGAGCCATGCCACAAATGTTCAGCGTCATGTCGATGCCCTGGCCTCGAAACGCTATCAGGCCAATCTTGATGAGCGGGTCGACTTCGTCGCGATGTTCATTCCCGGTGAGAATTTCTTTGCGGCCGCGCTCGAATATGCGCCGGACCTGTTGGAGCGCGCCTATTCGCGCAATGTCATTGTCACCACGCCGTCCACCCTGATCGGCCTTGCCAAGACGGTGGCATATGTCTGGCGCCAGGAAAAAATGACCGAGAATGCCCGTGAGGCGGCGCAGCTCGGCCAACAGCTATATGAGCGGATAGCGAAAATGGCGGAACATATTGAAAAGCTCGGCAAGGCTCTGAATTCCTCGGTCGGGCATTTCAATGCGATGAACAGTTCACTCGACAAGCGGGTCATGCCAACCATGCGTAAGTTTGAAGACTTGTCGATTGCGCCGCCCGATAAACCCATGCCCGAACCGAAACGGATAGAGGTGACCGCAGATGCCGGTACCGGCGCGCAACTGGAACTGATCCAGAAAGCAAAGACTAAAAAGCAAGCGTGACCGGCACTGCGGCCGAAGCAGTCATGCGCGCCTGCCGCCAGCCGCCCCGAATTCGCGGGTGTTCGCGCTTCAAGCTTTGCTGCGAACCGCGCTTTGGCAGGCCTCGATGCGTTTCAGTTGCAGTTCGAACGGACCATCTTTGCCATCATAGATGATCAATCCAATCTCAACGGTTTCGCTGGGATCAAACACGGCGTCCGGAACCGATCGGCCCCAGATGGATGCGCGCAATGAGTCAAATGACAGTATGCCATCGCCCCAGACGCCTTCTGGTGCGCCGAGGATCTCGCTGCGAAACGCGATGCGTCGACCGAATGACCGGGCATTGGTCCTGAGCGTCATCGAATAGGCGCGTGCGTCCCGTTTCATATGTATCTTCAAATGGTCGGCGCCGGCCAATGATCCGCGTGGAATCCCCAATCGGATGGAGCTAAACCCGCCGCCATCCGTATTCGTCACGCCGGTGAATGAGAGAGTTTCTCCCTGGAGCGTCGACCCGCCAATCGAGAGTCCACCCATCACGCCATCATTGACAGTCTGCCATGGGTTTTGCGCGTCCGCGGCTGAATGCTCGACCACGGTCCTGCACGCCGGTTCTTGTGCCAATCCGAGACCTCCTGACAAACATGCCGAGAACAGAGTTAGAAAAATGATCCGCATTAAAACTCCTGTTTCGGTTATTTGTACGCAAAGTACCCGAAAACGGATGATGCGTGCTGAGGTCGGTTGTGATCCTCAAAGAGCATCGATCGGTTTCTGCAGCGTCCGCTATCGCGACACTCTGCTTGCTCATGATCACCGGTTACATATTGACCTTCGCGCCTTGCGCTCATACTTGAAACGCCATGGCGATACGCGAAATTCTCACCGTGCCGGATTCCCGGCTGAAGCAAGTGTCCAAGCCGGTTGAAGGCGGGGTGACCGATGCGATCCGTGCGCTCATGGATGACATGCTGGAAACCATGTATGACGCGCCCGGTATTGGCCTCGCAGCGATCCAGATTGGCGAGCCGTTGCGGGTCATTGTCATGGACCTGCAGGAGAATGAGGAAAAGAATCCGCGTTTCTTCGTCAATCCTGAAATCCTGCCGCTGACCGAGGATTTGGCGCCTTATGAAGAAGGCTGCCTGTCCGTGCCGGAGGTGTTTGAGGAAGTCGAACGCCCAACCGAATGCCGCATTCGCTATCTCGATTATGATGGCACTGAGGTTGAAGAGGTCGCCACGGGTCTGTTTGCCGTCTGCATTCAGCATGAAATGGACCATTTGGAGGGTACGCTTTTCATCGATCACCTGTCGCGCTTGAAACGCCAGCGTGCGGTCGATAAAGTGAAGAAAGCCAAACGGCTTAAAGAACAGAGTGCAGCTTAAATTCGCAGCGCACTTTATCCCATTTGCATCTCAGGCTAGAGCGCGGGCATGACAAAACCGCTTCGCATCGCGTTTATGGGCAGTCCAGATTTTGCCGTCCCGGTCGTCGCCGCCTTGGCCGAGGCCGGGCATGATTTGGTCTGTGTCTATTCGCAGCCACCGCGCCCGGCCGGCCGGGGCAAGAAATTGCGACCGACGCCGGTGCATCAATGGGCCGAGGCGCGGGGTCTTGACGTGCGTACGCCGCGCTCACTGAAACAGGCCCCCGAACAAGACGCCTTTGCCGCGCTCGATCTCGATGCGGCCGTGGTTGTGGCGTATGGGCTGATCCTGCCACAGGCAGTGCTCGATGCACCGCGCCTTGGTTGTATGAACATGCATGCCTCGCTGTTGCCGCGTTGGCGCGGCGCAGCGCCGATCCATCGCGCGATTATGGCAGGCGATGAGATGACGGGCGTCCAGGCAATGATGATGGAAGCGGGTCTCGATACCGGCCCCATCCTTGCCACCGAACAGACCCGTATTTTTCCGTTTGATACGACGGGCAGTGTGCATGACCGGCTCGCCGGTCTCGCGGCAGATCTCGCCGTCACATCCCTGGCCGGCCTCGCGGATGGCCACCTTGTGCCGCAATCGCAAAGCGAAGACGGCGTCACCTATGCGCACAAAGTGACGGCGGAAGATCAACGCATTGACTGGACCCGCCCGGCGGCGGACGTTGATTGCCTCATTCGCGGCCTGACGCCGTTTCCGAGCGCCTGGTTTCATTATACACCCGCCGGCGAGACCACGCCGCTGCGTATGAAAGCCTTGATGAGCCGACAAGAAGCGGGCCATCGCGATGCAGAGCCAGGCGAGGTGCTGGACGATGCCTTGCTGGTGCAATGCGGCGATGGCGGTGCCGTTCGCGTGCTGAAAGCGCAAAAGCCCGGATCAAAAGCCATGGAAGCGGGCGACTTGTTGCGCGGACTGGTGATTCCGTCGGGAGCGGTTTTTACATGAATAATCTCTGGATACGCCCTGCGACGCCCGAGGATGCGGAAACGATTACCGAGCTGACGGATGCCGCGTTCGGCACGCCGGAGGAGGCACAGATCATTCGCCAGTTGGCTGTCGATGGCGACAGTCTGGCGTCGCTGGTGGCGCATAATGATCGTGAAATCCTTGGTCACATTCAGTTCTTTCGAGTCCAGGTGGATGGGCAAGACATTGCCTGCGGCCTAGGCCCTGTTTCAGCCCGACCGGATGTGCAGGGCCGTGGCATAGGCGCCGGCCTGATCCGGTTTGGCCTGACGTTGATGGAAGGCGCCGGGCGCAGTCATTGTTTCTTGCTGGGTCATAAAGACTATTATCCGCGCTTTGGCTTTTCCGCCGATCTTGCAGCACAATTTGGTGGGCCCTGGACCGGCCCGCATTTCATGGCCATTCAGTTGACCGAGGCGGGCCCGCAAAGCGGAACCCTGACCTATCCCGCTGCTTTCGGGGCCTGATGCGATGCAGCGCTACAAGATCACGGTGGAATATGATGGTCGCCCCTATTTTGGCTGGCAGCGACAGGATGGTCAGCCATCTGTGCAACAGGTGCTGGAAGAGGCGGCGGCAACGCTCGACGGCGCGCCCGTTCTGATGCAGGGGGCCGGGCGCACCGATCGCGGCGTCCATGCGACCGGGCAAGTGGCGCATTTCGATCTGCAAAAGCCGCGTCCGATCCGCAAGATTGCCGATGCCCTGAATTTTCATCTTCGTCCCGAGCCGGTGGCGGTTGTCGCGGCCGAAGAGGTGGCTTCTGATTGGAGTGCCAGGTTTAACGCGACGCTGCGGGCCTATCGTTATGTCCTGATCAATCGGCGCGCCGATTTGACTCTGGATAAGGGCCTCGCCTGGCGGGTGCCGTACAAGCTGGATGCCGGGGCCATGGACCGCGCCGCAAAGGCGCTGATCGGGCAGCATGATTTTTCAACCTTTCGCGATGCCGAATGCCAAGCCGCGCATCCGATTCGCACGCTCGATAAGATTGATGTCGCGCGCTATGGCGAGGGGCTGGAAGTCACGGTTGAAGCGAAAAGTTTCCTGCACCGCCAGGTCCGATCGATTGTCGGATCCCTGGTCGAGGTTGGGCGCGGGCGGCGCGCCGAAACCTGGATGGCCGAGATTCTCGAAGCGCGCGATCGCGCCGCTTGCGGACCCGTGGCGCCACCAGATGGTTTGTTTCTGGAACGTGTGGCGTATGGCGATAACGCGATTATCGCCTGAACCAGATATCCTCGCACTGTGAGCCGCACGCCGCTAGAGCGCGTTCCAAATCACCTGCTCTGGTTTGCGTTCCGACGAGTTGCGAACCATCCCTGAGGTGCAGTCCAATCACCAGGCCGCCTGTGCGATAAATCGAATCTACCGTGCCGGACTGGATCTTATCGTTGAGCGTTTCCCAATCTGTCCAGGCAGGCAAGTCCTCGGGGTTGTAATAGCTATCAGACCATTCGGCGAGCCGTGTCATCGCGTCCTCAAAAGAAATGGGCGAAAGACGCCTTTCTGCTGCCGACAATTGTGACCGCATGAGCGGCGTCGTGAACCACTTCGTATTCGGGCCAATAAAGCGGCCTTCGGGATCAAAAAAGGCGCGCGCCGTGCGGCGGCGGTCGCCATCAAACCCAGTCATATCCGATCCGATGGCCTGCATGGTTGCGAGATTGAATTCTGGACTCATGCACTCAACGTAGACCACGTAACGATATGAAAACGGCAGATGACGATGGTGGTAAGTGGAACGAGTGTCGCGTCGATCGCCCTCGCAGGCTCCAGAGTTGCACCACCAAATCGCGGAATTCACCGGGTAAGTCATCAAGTCGCTAGGCTGCGTGAATCCATAATCGGGAGCGATCAGCGACCGAGCTTCGTAAATCCGGTCTGATACGGGGTGGCCGACATTGAAATGAGCCCAGGGCGTCGCGCAAATTGCGAGAAGGCCGCATCCCGCGACGATATTGATCAGGGGCAATCCCCAACGACGGCGGGAGCGCTGGGTTGAACCGATCGCGAACGTGAGTGCGTGCTCCAAAACTGCAATACCAATCGCGATCACGGCAATCAAAATAGTGACGTCGTAGAATCCCCAATCAAAGGCCGTCTCTCCCAACATCGCCGTGCGCTGTTCAACACAGGTCCAGGCAGACGTCAGAGTTGATAGGGTTGCCACTCGCTCAAGAATGAACACCACAAACAAAGTGAGAAAAAGCGTCGACTGCAACCCGACATAGCTGATCGGGTCCTTGCGTTTTTTGCGACGTCGCCGGATTGAGTTCACGCAAGAAATGTGGTGATGGCATGCTCACATATGAAGAGGTGGGATCAAAATATGATATTCTGCGCTAGGCGGTGTCGCGGTTCGTCAACGGCGCAAGCAAGCGTTCGATCATCATCAACAAGGCTTTGGTGAAGGCCGTTCGGTCTCCGCCTTGAGAAATTTCGAGCGCAGCGCGGTCAAAGGCCGCGGAGAGCACGTTGGTCAAGGCCTCTATGTCCTGTTCTTTCGCTTGCGGTATCGCGCGTGCGAGCCCGAAGCGCAGAGTTTCGCTGCCTTCTGAACGGGTCAGATCCTGTGCCGCACGATGACCGAGTATAGAGGGCGCATCGGCCAGCAAAATCTTGGCGCGGCCAGGCACCAGCATGGCATCAAAATAGGCATCCGTGCCCACCATCATCGCCTCATTCGGGTCTTCAATGGCGTCTGTCCGGGCATTTATCAGCTCGGATATTGCGATCGCCTCTCGCTCAGCAATGGCGCGAAAGAGATCGGCCTTGTCTTCAAAATGATGGTAGAGCGCGCCCCGCGTGACGCCCGCTTTCTGGACAATTTCGGGCAGGCCCGTCCGGGCGACGCCTTGCGAAACGAAAAGGGCGCGCCCGGCATCTAGCAATTGCTTTTGCGTTTCCGCCCGCCTTTGAGCCTGCGTCCGTCGGGCGCTTGATCGAGGATTTGTATTCGCCATGAATCGCTACTTACATACATATTGCATGTTTTGCAAAATATGTTACATACACTGTGTATGTTTTTAAAAGAGGAGATCGAACATGCGCCCGACACAATATTACCCGCTCTTGCAGACAGATGACGTGCCTGGCACAGCGCAGTTCTATCGACAGCATTTTGGCTTCAAGGCGATGTTTGAAAGCGATTGGTATGTGCACCTGCAGAGCGCGCAGACGCCAAGCGTCAATCTCGCCATCTTGCAGCAAGACCATGAGACCATCCCCGAAGAAGCTCGCGGCGTTTCGCGCGGGGTCATTCTGACCCTGGAAGTGGAGGATGTGGATGCCGAGGATGCACGGTTGCAGCGCGAAGGCGTTGCGGTCGTGCATGCTTTGCGGAGCGAACCGCATGGGCAACGTCACGCCATCTATCGTGGGCCAGACGGGATCATGATTGATGTTGTCACGCCGATTCCACCCAGCGCTGAATTTCTGGCTGACTATACGCCTGAAGCGGTGCCCGTAGGTTAGCGATTGTCAGGATCATTCTGGCGCTTACATTGATCCGGTCAGTCAGCTCCAGGAGACCTCAATGTCCGATTCTTTCAAACTCGACCGCCGCCAGGTTCTGGCGCTCGGTGCCGGGGCCGCGGCCGCGGCGGGACAGGCCGCCAGTGCACAAGCGGCGGCCGCTGCGGATGCGCCTGATCTGTCGGGCAAATCGATTCTGGTCACTGGCTCGTCTTCGGGCTTTGGTCGGCTTGGGGTTGAATATTATGCGCGCCAGGGTGCGAAAGTGTTTGCGACCATGCGCAATGTGCCGCGCCCCGAGGCGCAGGAATTGCGCGACCTCGCGAGCAGCGACGGGCTCGATATCAGCGTCATCGAAATTGATGTCACATCCGATGCGCAAGTCGAAGCCGGCGTTGCGCAGGCGCTCGCAGCGAATGACGGAAAACTGGATGTCCTGATCAACAATGCCGGTATTTCCGTCGGCGGGCCGATAGAAGTTCAGGACATGCAAGCGACCGCGCTGATCTTCGATACCAATGTCTATGGCTGCCATCGGATGGCCCGCGCCGCCTTGCCCAGCATGCGCGCCAATGGCGGCGGACAGATTTTCAATATTTCCTCACAGCTTGGCCGGGTGATTATTCCGGGGTTTGGCATGTATTCCGCGACCAAGTTTGCGGTTGAGGCGATGAGTGAGCAAATGGCTTATGAGCTGGTGCCGCATGGGGTTGATGTCACCATTATTCAGCCAGGCGGATATCCGACCAAGATCTGGTCGAACAATAATGACAATTCCGGGCCGCTCAAGGACCGCACCAGCGAAGACCTGCTGACGGCATACCCGGAACTCACAGCCGGGATGGGCGCACGCACTGGGGGTGGCAGCACAGACCCGATGGATATCCCGCGCGCAATCGCCGAGATCATCGCCCTGCCAAAAGGGAGCAGGCCTTTGCGCAAGGCGCTGCATCCGGTGGCGCGTCCACAAGAGCCGTTGAATGACGCCGCCGCGCAAGTGCAGCTGGCCGTGCTTGGCGACTCGCCGCTTGGGCCTTGGGTCAAGGACGTGCTGGAGCGCTAGAGCGATGGGGCGGCCGCGTGGGTTTCGGTGTCGGTGCGGACTGTCCCCGGACCCTAGTCTGACTTTATCTCTCGCAACCGCTGTACAAGCTCGGCCAGCCGCTCCGGGATCGGCTCGTCAAACACGTCGCCATACTTTTCCGAGAGCATGCGCGCGAACTCAACCAGCGGTTCTTCCGCTTCAGTCGGCTTTTGAGGCGTGTCGTTGTCGTCCATCCAGATGGATTATGGCGCCAATGGACATAAACGCGCATCAGGAAAAGTACGTATTTACACAATATGACTTCATGCGGTCGCGGTATTGGAGGCGGTGTCAAATGGGTGACTTAAAGCGCCCTAGGTAGGACGCTGGTCATGTCGACTTTGGGTCTGGAGGGTAAATAGCGCGGGTGTCTTACATGGGGTGAATTTAGGACTCTGATGACCGATTATGTCGACCTTAATATTGTCCGAATTGCAATTGATAGGAGAGCTGACTGAACAGACCAAGGACCGTTCGAAAATGCTCCACCATTTCACGTCAATGATCGCGACGCTTCTGTTGATTTCGGGTTTCTTCGCCGTTGACGCCCAAGACACGAAATGGAGTAACCCAGCCGATAAATACGCAAATTCTTATCAAGCATACTTGGATGCAGATTGCCCGATTGGCACCGACGACATTACGCACTTCGTGTATTTCGCTCGCGACCGCCGCCGAATTCGAAACCATGCTTTTTTGCAAAACAGCCGCTTCGAAGGCGCGCAAATTATGTACTCATGGAGACAACTTGAAACCTCCAAAGGCAAGTATGATTTCTCAAAAATTCGCGCAGATATTGATTACCTCATGGCTCGGGACAAACGCCTGTTTATTCAGCTCCAGGACGTCACGTTTACGGCCGCTAACAAGCCCGTACCAAATTACCTGTTGAAACCAGACTTTGATGGCGGGGTCGTTCCTTATCGCGCGAACGGCAAGACCATCGGATGGATCACCAAGCGATGGAACCCCGAGGTCCAAGACAGATTCAACGCCCTTTTGCAGGCGCTCGGAGCTGAGTTTGATGGCGAAGTTGAGGGGATCAACCTTCAAGAGACAGCAATCGAGGTTTCTGATGAGCTGGACGCGACATTCTCACCTGAGGTCTACGCCGCATCGATTCGGAAAAACATGAGCAACCTCAAGGCAGCTTTTCCAACGTCAACCACGATGCAGTACGCGAATTTTATGCCGGGCGAGTGGCTTCCATGGGAGGACAAAGGCTACCTGCGTGGGATCTATGAAACCGGCAACGAAATCGGAGTTGGACTAGGCGCCCCGGACCTGCTTTTTCGACGGCGGGCGCAGCTCAACCATCCGATCACTCTCATGCATGAGGGTGAGTATTCCGTTCCGCTTGGGATTGCTATTCAGGATGGAAACTATGTCGGGTCCACGGGTGCGGACGCGCACTTTGCCGATCGAGCACTAGGTGCGCAAACAACGCGCTCCCAGGTCCCGCTTCTTCACGCATTCGCCAAGGAGTTTCTCAAGGTAAACTACATGTTTTGGGTCGACCAAGACCCTTACTTTGAGACACAAGTGCTACCCTGTTTCGATGATTGATCGTACGGCGCTCGGCGTGAAGACGCTCTGATCCCAATCAAAATGAGCGTCCTAGTTAGGGCGCTTTGCGACATTGGCTCAGAGACTGTTGTGGGGCGAATTTAGGACGCTGCGAGCGATATCATCAATTATTCATGCGGTCTGGACATACCAAAATTCCAAGGACTCGGATTCAGTTGACCTCGAAAAAGCGAGCGGCATTGTCATGCAAAATGGCGCGACGCTGCGCGGCTGAGAGAAAGTCGAAAGATCGATACCGCTCGAGAATTGGACCTGCTTCCCAGTTATCAGTGCCGATCATAATTCGGTCTTCAAACCCGCGGGCAATGAATTCTTGTAGCGCGGACGCGTGCACGTGCGGCGGCGCAGCCGCGTTAAGCGCTGTCATATCGACATAAACGTTAGGATAATCCGCCAGCAGCGAGAACGTTTCCTCAGTGTAGTCGATATCGTCGAAGATCGGCATCGCAGGAAAGCCTGCATGCTGCAGCCATACTCTCAAGTTGGGATACTCTTCAAGGATCGGCCTCAATAGGGCTGGATTGCCTAGGTCCGCATCATAGTTCGGACAGCATCCTGTTGGTCTGGAAGGGCTATCCGGTGGGGGACCACGATTGATATGCACCGCGACGGGAATATCCAAATCTGCAGCCATTTCCCAATACGGTGCCATGCGTGGATCGGTTGGGGCGATGCCAGCATATACGAACAGCATCTCCCCCATAACGTGCATCTTTCCCGATTTGTAGTGCTCGCGCATCCACTCGATGTCAGGCCAAGCCTCCCCATTCCAGTTGCAGGTCGCCTGAATCATTCAACCAGCAAGGAAAAGCGGGTCCAGCGAGAAACCGCTCTGGCGCGGCATCGACCCAGTCCTCTAAGTCACTCGGTTCAGAGATGTGAAGCACCGATTTGGAAATGTTGTGTGCATCCATTTCTTCAAGCACTGTCTGTAAATAGGCCCCATCGTCCATTCCCAACCGTGCTGAATGGAAATGCGCATTAATGATGGCTGCGTCCGAATTTTCCTGATTCTGCGCTTTTAATCGCTCTTCGTTGGCGGTAGGTTCAGGCGTCCCGCAAGCTGAAACTAGCAAAGCAGCAATAGAGCAAACAAATGCGCGCATTTCTGTCCTCCCGGGGGTCGACTCTACGTTCGTGATCGTCGACTCATATCGCCTTCGTCGACAAGATACCCATATTGGCCATGGTCATAACACGTTTCGGCAGACTCCGCGCCTGCGCCGGGTCTCACGCAAAGCCCGCCTAGTCGTCGGCAAACAAGCCGCCTTGTGAGCCCGCTTGCGGGGCGGGCAGGCCGAGGCGCTTATAGGCCAGCGGGGCAGCGACGCGGCCGCGGGGGGTGCGGGCGACATAGCCCTTTTGCATCAGATAGGGCTCGATCACATCTTCGACCGCATCGCGCGCTTCGGACAAGGCCGCGGCCAGCGTGTCAGCCCCAACCGGTCCGCCTGCATAGGTTTTGACCAGGGCATCGAGATAGCGTCGATCGAGCGCGTCCAGGCCATCATCATCAATCTGTAGCCGGGCGAGCGCGCTGGCGGCGGCGGCGCGATCAATCTGGTTGCCATCGGCTTCCGCAAAGTCGCGAACCCGACGCAGCAAGCGAAGCGCAATCCGCGGTGTGCCGCGGGCGCGTTTGGCGATTTCAACCGCGCCATCTTCCGTGATCGGCGCGCCGAGCTTGCGGGCCGCCGCCATGACAATGGTCGACAAGGTCTCCGGCGTGTAAAAATCCAGCCGCAATGGAATGCCAAATCGATCGCGCAAAGGCGTCGCCAGCAGGCCGGCCCGCGTCGTCGCGCCAACCAGTGTAAAGGGGCTGAGGTCCAACCGGACCGATCGCGCCGCCGGGCCTTCGCCAATGACGATGTCGACCGCATAATCTTCCATGGCCGGATACAGCACTTCTTCGACGGCCGGCGGCAAGCGATGGATCTCGTCAATGAACAGCACATCATTCGGTTCGAGATTGGTCAGGATGGCGACCAGATCACCGGCCTTGGCGATGACCGGGCCTGAGGTGGCGCGAAAGCCGACGCCGAGCTCCTTGGACAGGATTTGCGCCAATGTGGTCTTGCCCAGCCCGGGCGGACCGAACAGCAATGTGTGGTCAAGCGCCTCGCTGCGCCGCCGGGCCGCTTCAACATAGACGCGCAGATTGGCTTTCAGCTCATCCTGGCCGACATAATCATCAAAGCTTTGCGGTCGCAGCGCCCGATCAAGCGCTTCGCCGGCCTGCATTTCCGGGTCGGTCAGTGTGCCGTCTCTCATGCGGGAGATAGCTCCTTCAGTGCGGCCTTGATCAGTGTACCTGTATCCGCGTCGGGCGCATCACGCGCCCCCGCCGCGACGGCGCGCGCGGCCTCGGATTGCGAATAGCCAAGATTGATCAGCGCTGACACGGCCTCGCCGCGTGCACCGGTTTTCAGCTCTGAGGCTGCGGCGACGCTGCCGGTCGGATCGGCCACGAATTTGCCGAACCGGCCCATTGGCGGCGGCTTGCCCGAAAGTTCACCAATAATCCGTTCCGCGAGTTTCTTGCCGACGCCCTTGGCGCGGGTGATGGTTGCGACATCGCCAAGCGCCAGCGCGTCCATCAGGTCAGACGCACTGATCGCGTCCATGATCGCCATGGCAGATTTACCCGCAACGCCAGGAACGTCCTGCAGGCGTACAAACCAGGCGCGTTCCTCATCGCTGTGAAAAGCGAACAGGGTGATCGAGCTTTCGGTCACGCGGGTTTCGATGAACACTTCCGCTTCGACCCCGACCGTCAGTTTTGACAACAGGCCGGATCCAGCAAGCGCGACATAGCCGACGCCATTGACGTCAATCATGACCGAATCTGTGCCAAGCGCAGCGACTGTGCCGCGCAGCCGTCCGATGATCATGCTGCGGCTCCTTTGAGCTGTTTCGGGGGAAGATTGTGAGCGGTACAAATCGCGCAAGCCAGCGCGTCGGCGGCATCGGCTTTCATCTTGCCGGCGCGTGGCAGCAGGCGGGCAATCATGAACTGGATCTGATCCTTGTCCGCTTTGCCGGTGCCAACAATCGCGCGCTTGATTGCGGTCGGAGCAAATTCCGACACTTCCAGGCCGTGAAAGGACAGCGAGGTCATCGCGGCGCCGCGCGCCTGGCCGAGCTTCAGGGCCGACCGCGGATTGGCATTGACGATGGTTTCTTCACAGCCACTATGGTCCGGCGCATAGGTGTTCACCAGCTCGCCAATGGCATGAAATATTCCCGCCAGGCGATCGGCCATTGGCAGATCAGGATCGATATTGATGACGCCGTGCCCGACATGGCTCAATCGCGACCCGACCAGGTCAATCACTCCCCAGCCTGTGTGCCGCAAACCAGGGTCAATCCCGAGAATCCGAATCGCTTCACTCATACGCTCTGTATTAGCGCGTATGGTTAAGAACGTCTTGTTGTTTTCGCGGTTTGTTCACGTCGGTGTGTGACAGCCCGGCCCTAGTGGCGCGCGCGCGATGGATCCTGCAACAAGCGGCCGCCAGAGCGCGGGCCTTCCAATCGCGTTGTCCGCGTCGGGTGATTGAACTCCCGTGCGAACCAGGGGTGCTCGATTTCATTGAATGCGGAGAGCATCCACTCAATCGCGGCAATCCCGGCGGCATTTCGGCGGACGCGCTCTGTGTAAGTGATCCAGAATTCGATGGGCGCCAGAGACGGCATGCCAAGCGGCACCAAATTGGTATCGAGCGCCGCGACATAGCTTGGCAGGACAGCAACGCCGCCATGGTTCTGGCACAATGTCATAAGGGCGGTCGCAGAATTCGTAATGGTGGAATAATCGACAAAATCTTTCAATTCACGAATGTTCTTGGACCAGCGTTCGATTTGGTGAACGTAATCTGTGTGCATCAGGAGTTTATGGTCCTGAAAGTCGAAAAGTGTCTTGGGCTCGCCCTTGGCTTCGACATATTGGCGCGACGCGAAACACAGATAATGCAACGTGCCGAGCGGTTGTGAGATGATTTCGGGATGCGTTGGTTTCTCGAAGACGATGGCGATGTCCGCTTCGCGATTGGCGACCTCGTCCGTGGCCAGTCCAATTTCGAGATCGACCTGGATATTCGGATGCCCCTGATGGAAGGACGGCAAAGACCGCGCCAGCCAGTATGGGCCGAGACCATCACTGGCTTTGATCTTGATCGCGCCCGCCACAGTTTCATCTGTGTGGGCAACTTGATCTCCGACCGTCTCAATCAGATCCTGCATCCGATCGGCGAGATCCAATAAACGTTTGCCGGCGGCGGTCAGATCGACCCCCCGTTTCGATCGCTGAAACAGTTTTGTTCCGAGTTCCCGTTCCAAATCATTGATGCGGCGACTGACCGTGGGTGTGGATTCCCCCAGAGTGCGTGCCGCGGACGTCATGCTTTTTGCCTCAGCAACGAGGCGAAAGACGCGCAATCTATCCCAGTTGAAACGCTCGGATAACAATACTGCACCCTCCCATGTCTTATTTATTAAAAATACGTTTCGCCCACAGTTACCACATAATCCAGTCAATAACTGCATTTTCGTTCGATCAATTTACATCGAACAATTCTCTTAAACTTTTTGATACGCCTATCTGTTTAGAATGACGCCATAAAATTAGAGTGGTGCGATGAAAAAACGGGTGAGCGAACCAGATCAACTGGATCGCATTCTGGCAATCATGAAATTACTTCAAAGTCATCTCGAAGCCGCAAACTTCGATATTACCGAGTTTGAAGAAGTCGAGATCTTCCTCGACCTGGCGCTGGCTGCAGGTGAGCGACACAAAGCCCCTGACGCCACATCAGGTGGCAAGGACATTGTGAGCTAACGGAAATGTCTTAGCTGGCAGATTTGCCGAGGCCGATCTTCTTGGCGAAGTCGGATCTGCGACGTGCATATTCCGGCGCGACCATGGGATAGTCAGCCGGCAAACCCCATCGCTTACGATACTCTTCGGGTGTGAGATTGTAGCGCGTCCGCAAATAGCGTTTCAGCATCTTCAATTTGGCGCCGTCTTCCAGACAAATGATATGATGATCAGTGACTGATTTCTTGATCGGCACAGCTGGATCAGGGCGTTGCGCCTCATCGCCTTCAACGGCGAGTTCTCCAAGCTTATTATGTACCGTGGTCAACAGGTCAGGCAGATCTGATGCGCTGATGGCATTATTGCTGACATAGGCTGCGACGATTTCGGCCGCTTGTGTCAGCAAGTCTAGTTTCGAAATATTTTCGTTTGCGTCCGTACTCATGATTTCGGAGTAGGAAATAAAAGTCGTTTTTGTCTAATACTTGGCTGCTATTCGGCTTTGAATTGCAGATTATTTGTTACCGCAAACAGGATCGTTTCATTTTAATATGATGGAATACATGATTTTGAGTATTCTTAGCATGACGTCTCAGTGGAAGACCAGTCTTTGTGACTATTTTTCATCATCTGGACTGGTCCATTGTGCCGGTCGTTTCTCCAGAAATGCGGCAATTGCTTCCTTATAGTCGTCTTGCTTGACCATCGCGTCCAGCAGTTGATTGGCTTCACGCACGGAAGCACCGACATCGCGATGGAAGTCAACGTAGGTCTGCCGCTTTGATTGGTGCAACGCTTCGGGTGAGACGCGCGTGATCAGGTCTTGGGCATAAGCGCGCGCGGTTTGTATCAAGGCTTCGGGCTCGACCAATTGATGGATCAATCCCATCGTATGAGCTTCATCGGTTAGAAATTTCCGGCTGGAAATCAGCAGTTCCAATGCTCTCGAGCCACCAATCAGCCGGGGCAGGAGCCAGGACAAGCCATACTCAGCGGGCAGGTTTAGTGGGCCATGCGCGGTCGTCAGTTTGGCGCCAGCGACCGCAAAGCGGATATCGGCATAGCACGCCAGCACCAGGCCGACACCGGCCGCGGCGCCGTTGATCGCTGCGATCACCGGTTTTTTCAAAGCAAAATGATAAGAGAAGTCTTCGCGGAATGGCGCGAATTCGGTGTTGCCAGGTGTGACCAGATCCGGGGCGGTGCCAGCATCATATGATCCCGACTTGGAGTGTCCGTCCAGCGCTTGAGAATCCCCCCCGACACAGAACCGGTTGCCCGCCCCCGTAACCAGAATGACGCGTACCGATTCAGTCTGATCCGCGCGCTGCAGCAAAGCGCGATACTCGGTGTGCATGCGGCCTGTCCACGCATTGCCGCGATGCGGGCGGTTCAAGCAGATCGTCGCGATCGCATCGGTGACGTCGTATGAGGTGGCTTTTAACTCCATGGTGCGATCAATTGAAATCCAGGCCTTCGAACGCCCCTGAGTCGCGCCAAGCAGCGATGTGCGCAAAGAAAGCACGTGCCCCGGCCGGGTGCCCCAGACCGTGCCGGTTCTTCTCGGTCACGCCTTGGCCTTCATTATTGTAATAGCCGGGTGTGCATTCGGTATTGCCGATCATCATGCCGGCGCCGCTCAGGACCAGGTCGACCCAGGCATCCTGCGCAGCTTTTGTCGGTTCAACCTGCGCCGCGTTTGTCGCCTCTGCATGGGCAACCACGGTGCTGATCGTATTGGCGTGATCGACAATATTGTGCGGGACATTTGAAATCAGCAAGGCGGCCTGATTGGGTTGAACGATAAACGCATTCGGAAAGCCGTGGACATGCAATCCATGCAGGGTTTGCATGCCGGTCTCCCAGGCTTTTGATAACGCGATGCCGTCGCGACCAACCGGATCGAAGCCCGCCCGTTCAGTATATTCCGAGCCGACTTCGAAGCCGGATGCATAGACGATGCAATCAACCTCGAATGCTTCGCCATTTGCGATCAATCCTGTTTCAGTGATGCGCTCAACGCCTTTGCCATCTGTGTGGATGAGGCGGGTGCCGGGTTCGTTGAAGGCCTGTAAATATTGATCATGAAAGCAAGGACGTTTGCACAATTGGCGATACCAGGCCTTCAAATTTTCGGCGGTGTCCGGATCATCGACAACGGCGTTACAGCGCTCTCGAATTTCCTGCATCTTTTCAAAGTCAGCATCTTCAAAGGCTTCGAGCAAAGTCTCCGGGGTCCATTTGGCCGGCGGCAATTGCTGAACTTTTGCCCGTATGCGTCGCGACAATTCCGTCCAGCCATCCATCACATAGTCTTCCTGAGGAAAGCCCTGCGACTGGTTGTCGACAAAATTCTCATACCATTTCTGCTGCCAGCCAGGAGTCGCGACAGAGGCAAACCAATCCGGGTCGATGGGGGCATTATCGCGAACATCTATCGAAGACGGGGTGCGTTGAAAGACCAGAAGTTCCCCGGCTGCCCGCGCCAGATGCGGCACACATTGCACCGCGGTTGCACCCGTGCCGATAATCGCGACGCGCTTGTCAGCCAGTTTGTCCATCGCGGCGCCATCCGGATTGCCGCCGGTATAGTCATAGTCCCAGCGGCTGGTGTGGAAGGCTTTTCCCTTGAAGGTTTCAATGCCATCTATGCCGGGCAGTTTGGCGACATGAAGCGGGCCTGTTCCCATGCCGATATATTTCGCAGTGAAGGCATCGCCGCGCGAAGTTTTGATCAGCCAGCGTGATGTCTCTTCCTGCCATTCGAGGCCGGTCACCTCGGTGTGGAACAAGGCCTGCTCATAAAGCCCGAATTGCTTTCCGATCCGCCCACAATGATCACGAATTTCCGGGGCATGGACATATTTTTCGGTCGGCATATGCCCGGTTTCTTCGAGCAAAGGCAGATAGATCATCGACGCCGTATCACATTGTGCCCCGGGATACCGGTTCCAGTACCAGGTGCCACCAAAGTCGCCGCCTTTCTCAACGATTCGGACGCTGTCTATGCCAGCCTGTTTCAGTCGCGCGCCGACAACAAGGCCAGCGAACCCGCCGCCAATAAAGGCAAAGGTGACGTGATCTGTGACCGGGTCGCGCTCTTGTCGCGGTGTGTAGGGATCCGTCGCGAGATCATCAAAGGTGCCTTCAAGACGGACATATTGTGCGTTGCCGTCGGCACGCAGCCGTTTGTCGCGCTCCTCGGCATACTTCTTTTTCAGTTCGGCTTTGTCGAGCGTCGTGCTGGTCATTTCAATCTCCCGTTACAGATTAGTCCGCGCGCTTCCCGCGCGTAAGCCAAGCCTTGCCGCGAAGACTCCCCAGAACCGACCCGATTGCCGACACATTTGTAAACAAACGCTCACACCATCAGCAAGGAGTGATGCAATGAAAATTCTTAAACCTGTTCTAGGCGCCATCGCGCTCATCAGCGTGTCCGCGTGTGCGACCTCGCTTCAAACCACATCCGGCACCGATTATCTCGCGCGCTATGATGTCAGCCATGAGATTGCCAATGGCGCGCCGACCGATGTCGATGAAGACGTGCGCCGGATCGCTGCGATTGAGCCCAATCTGATTTTTCCGGCGCGGATCGGGGTCGCCCGCATTCATAATGGTACGCTCACCGCGTTGCCCGCAGATGAGGCCCGGATTTGGCAAGACCTCGCGAGTGATATGGGCGATACGTTCGGTGACTTTGTTCCTGTTAGCCCGCTGATCACATCCATGGTGGCTGAACCAGCGGCCCCCGGCATGGACCGCGCGGCAGCGATTATCGCCAATATTCGCCGCGGCGCGGCGCGTCAGCACCTGGATTATGTCGTGACCTATGAAGTTGGCTCCAGTCAGCACCAGAAAGCCAATACGTTCGCGCTGGCCGATCTGACCATTATCGGCATGTTCGTCTTACCGAGCCGGACGGTAGAGGTCGAAGCCACAGCGTCTGGCCTGATGCTGGATGTCCGAACGGGCTATCCTTACGCCACGCTGACCACCCACGCTGACAAGTCCGGGGTCAGTCGCGCTGTCTCGGAAGGGTCGACCAGTTTGGCCTATGCCGACACTGCAGAGGAGCGTGCGGTGGCAAAACTGGCGCAGGAATTCGGCGATTCCCTCGGCGCTCTGGCGGTCCGCGCTTTGGCGCTCGCGCAGGCAGGCTGACCTTGAGACACCCTGTGCGACTATAACAAATTCGAGTAGTCTCCGCTGATCGCGGCGCGGCATGAGGCCAGAAAATAACAATCAACACTCATGCCGGCCCGCGCTTGGTCAAGGGAGGCATGACCCATGAGTGACGCATCAGACGCTGCAAAAGTACCGAGTACAATTATGGAAGTTTCGGCCTTTGATCCTGAGGCCCGCGACAATCCACATCCGCGGCTGAAAGCCTTGCGCGAATACTGCCCGGTGATGCGCGACCATGGTGTCAAAACCTGGTTGCTCAGCGGCTATGATGACATTCGATCGACGGTCAATGATCGCACCTTTCTGCGCCACCCCAAGCATGCCGAGCTTGGATCGATGACGCGAATGATGGTTGATCCTGATGATCCTGACGGGCGGCGCTCCAGCATCCTGTTTCAGGATGATCCGGATCATTCGCGCAATCGCTTGCCATTGGTCAAAGCGTTCTATGCCCGCATCAAGAAGATGGAGCCAGAGATTGAACACATGATCGATCAGGTCATTGCCGCTGCGCCGGCATCCGGACGGTTCGATCTGATGGAACAGATTGCTGTGCCGCTGCCGATCATGATCATCGCCCATATTCTGGGAGTCGATGAGGCCCGTCTGGATGAATTCCGGGAATGGTCCGAGGGCGTCATCCTCAGTCTCAATCCACTGCGTTCGGCGGCAGAAACAGATACGATGATGGCCTGTGGCGAACAGCTGGACTCCTATTTTACCGAATTGATGGAGGCGCGGCGCGGCGATCCGAAAGATGACCTGATCAGCGACATGGTTCAGGCCCAAGCAGATGGTGGCAATTTTGAAGACGATGAGTTGCGGACCAATCTGCAAGCTCTTCTGGTCGGTGGTAATCTGACGACAACCGATCTCATCGGCAACGGCGTTTGGCTGTTTCTAAATCACCCTGAACAGATGCAAGCCTTGAAGGCGGATCCGGGCCTTGCGGCGCAGGCTGTTGAAGAAGTGCTGCGCTTTGAAGCGCCGGTGCAAGCCACGTCACGCATTGTATCTGAGGATCGCGACGTGGCTGGCTGTCCGATGAAAAAGAGCCAGCCCGTCTTCATGTCATTGGCCGCGGCCAATCGCGATCCGAGTAAATTTGAAGCGCCGGACGCGTTCGATATTACGACAAAAAGACCGTCTCATGTCTCGTTTGGTGGCGGTGCGCATATTTGCATTGGTGCCCCGCTGGCGCGGATCGAAGCCCGGCGCGTGTTTGAAAAACTGTTCGCGAGGTATCCGAACATGTCACTTCCCGAACAGGATATTGTCTGGCGCGCCTTGCCTTTTTTCCGCGGCATGGAACGGCTGGACGTTGTTGTCAGCTAAGCGGCCGGCCTCAAAATAAAGTGCGCTCGAGCCGGTTGATGGTGTCCGCCATTTCCGTCCGCGTCATCGCAAAGACGTCTTTGTCGACCCATATTCCATCGGCGGTCCGCTCGTAATTTCTGAACCGAGCTTCGCGCGTCGGCGCGAGAGCAGCGAGCTCTTTCAGGATATAATCATTGTCCGTGTTGACTTGCCATTCCACCCGTTTGGCGCGCCAGTCGCGGGCGCGCACCAGCATAGCCAGCTGTCCGGCCTGATACAGTTCTGATGTCGCCAAATGCGGCGGATGCCAGGCCAATGCATTGCGAACGCGGCGATGAATCTTGTTGATCTGATTAAAGCCCGTCACACCAGCAAACGCGTCATCGCTCTGCCGAAACAGCGCGAAGGTCACGGCGTGTCCGCTTTTCTGTGCCGTCAGCATGGCTTTGAAATAATTGCTGAGGCTGGTGCCGCCCGGCAATGCTGGCATCCATTTCCACACCGATTCCTCAATCTCCGAAGCGAAAATGTCGTTCCGATGGTCGGCGCTGAGCGGTTCCAAACGGACGATCTGATTTTCGAGGCCAGGGGCGGAGAGTTCCATTGTCTCAACTTTTGCGGTGATTGCGGCAGTATAGCATCGACCGGGACTAAAGTCGCATCAGACTCGCGAGATTGTTTTTCTGCATATCCGAAGACCCACCGACAATTGGCATGCCGAGCAGGTCACGGACATGGCGTTCCATGTCATAGGCATCGGAGAGGGCATACGCCCCCATCACCTGCTGGCAGGTGGTGGCAATCTCAACCGCGGTGTCAGCGACAAAGAGTTTTGCCATCGAGGTCTCTATGCTGCACGGTTGTCCGGTCTGGGCCAGATATGCGCCATGATACAGCATGTGCTTGGCCGCCTGCAATTTCGTACGGGCGGTGACCAGCTTGTGGCGAATGGCCTGATGCTGTGAGATCGGTTTGCCGAATTGCTCGCGTTCCTGTGCATATTGCCAGGCTTCCTCAACAGCGGCGCGGGCAATGCCATAAGCGACGGCCGTGATCTCGATTTTCTCAACGTCCAGCGCCCGGCCAGCGAGCAGTTTCCAACCCTGGTTCCAATTCGCTTCGCCGCCAACAATGGCAGATTTCGGCAAACGGACATTATCGAAATAGACGTCCATGGATTTGGTATAGCGCAGATTGGAATGCTCGATGGCTTGCATGCTGACGCCTGGCGCATCGGTTGGAATGAGCAGGAACGTCAAATTCTTGTAGCGGGCGTCCGGCGGACCTGATCGCGTCAGGCAATAGATATAGTCAGACCAGTCGGCGCCGGTGCACCAGCGCTTGGCGCCATTGACGACGATCTCGTCTCCCTCCATGGCGCTGCGCGTCTCCACGCTGGCCAGGTCGCCGCCCACATTCGGCTCTGACAGACCATAGCAAAGGAACATTTCACCGCGCGCCAGTTTTGGCAGGAATTCGGCTTTCTGTTCTTCAGAGCCATTTTCGGAGAGATTCATGCCGCCATAAAAGGCTGCGTGAATGTATGGCCCGGCGAGGAAGGCGCCGGCCTGACACAGTTCATCAATCACAGCTGTGGCGCCAATAATGTCCTGGCCCATACCACCATATTCTTCCGGAATGGTGAGGCCGATCAGACCCATTTCCGCAATCTGCTTGAAGGTCTCTCGCGGCCAGGTCGAATTGCGATCCCATTCGCGGCGTTGGTCGCGCGGGGCATGTTCGGCCACGAAGCGCTGAAGCTGGCGGCGAATTTCAGTGATATGGTCAGGTTCGTCTGCAAAATAACTCATACGGTTTCCTTAGAGCGGATGGCGGAAACGCGGAAGCGGTCTCCCCGCGACAGACCTTTTATTGGGTTATGCAGAAAGGACGGCAGAGACCGGGAGAATGGCCTTGGGTGGATCGGCCGGGGCCGCGAGGCGCCTGGCCCACCATTGCGTATCGCGCCAGGCGCCGTGCTTGTAACCGACCCGTTCATAGGTGCCAATCAATTCGAACCCAGCGGCGCGGTGAAGGGCGATGCTCGCATCATTCGGGAGCGCAATGCCAGCAAAGGCCATGATGTAATTCTGCTGCGACAGCGTCGCGCAGAGCGCACGATACAGCGCCTTGCCCACGCCTTGCCGCCGGGCCTGCGGCGCGCAATAGACGGTGGTGTCGACCGAACTGAGATAGGCCGCTCGTGAGCGATGGGGCGACGCATAGGCATAGGCGAGGGGCGCACCATCCTGCTCGGCAATCAGCCACGGATATAGCTCGCCTGCCGCAGCCATACGCGCAGTGATTTCGTCCGTGTCTGGAGCCGCGTGTTCGAACGAGGCCCAATGGTCTTCGACAAATGGCCGATACGTCTCAACGATAAAAGCGGCATCTGAAGGCGTGGCGGCTCGAACCTGGATCATTGAGGCAGTCTAGCTGCCTATCTCATTGATGTCATAAGGCGTGGTCTGATAGACCTGATTGATCCAGTTCCCGAACAAAAGATGGGCATGACTGCGCCAGCGGTTTTGCGGCGGGGCGCTGACATCATCATTCGGGAAATAGCCATGCGGTGGACGGATCGTCTTTCCGACGGAGATGTCACGCTCATATTCCTCTTTTAATGAGGTCGAGTCATATTCGATATGGTTGAAGCAATAGAGGCTGCGTGCCGCCGGGTCTGAAAGCAAACACGGGCCAGTAAAGTCGCTATCCATTAAAATGTTGAGCGCTGGAACCTGGGCAATATCGTTGGCGCGCACTTCCGTCCATCGGCTCACCGGGATCTGGAAATCATCGCTGAAGCCGGACAGGTAAGGCGAAGCGGGCGCAAGATTGCGGTGCCGGTACACGCCAAAGGCTTTCTCGCCGAGTTGGTGTTTCGGAACGCCGTGGAAATGATAAGCCGCCGCCATAGCGCCCCAGCAAATGAAGAAATTGGAATGCACATGCGTGCGCGTCCATTCAAAAATCTCGGTCAATTCATCCCAATACGTAACCTGTTCAAAGGGCAGGGTTTCAATCGGCGCGCCGGTAATGATGAAGCCGTCAAACTTGCGCTGCTTCACCGCGTCCCAGTTCTGGTAAAAGCTGATCAAATGGTCCTGGCTGGTATTCTTGGGGGTGTGCCCACCAACCATGATCAGGGTCATCTCGATCTGCAGCGGACTGGCGCCGATCAAACGGGCAATTTGAGTCTCGGTCCGGATCTTGTTCGGCATCAGGTTGAGGAGTCCGATCTGCAAGGGACGGATATCCTGTCGAATGGCATCAGAGTCCGACAGGACCGCCACACCTTCTTGCGCTAGCGTTTCACGCGCCGGCAAAGAATCCGGAATTTTGATCGGCATGCGCCTCTCCGTTCAATTCATCTCGCTATCAGGAAGGCGGTCATAGGACATTGAGTCGGATCCGCGCGGCCTTTTAGCGACTTGTTTAACGTGGCTGCAAGCCGACCGGCCAAATCACCACGAAGAGGCAGGGAGATACGGGACTATTGGGCAAAGGTCAAACGCTTGTCAGATTTGAAAAAGCGTTCGCAGATTTGAAAAAGAGCGATCATTTTCGCGATTGCGGAGAGATTGGCGGCGAGATCGGGTTTTGTCAGCTCACAGCCAACGAGGTTGTGACCCAAAAAAAAGGAAACTCACTCATGCGTCCTCCCAGAACACTTATCGCTGCGTTTGCCAGCCTGACAGCACTTACTTTCACCCCAGCCATGGCGGCTGAAACGGATACGGTCGAAATCCAGATCGATCTCGATGCGCCCGCAACAGAGATCTATCAGAGCATTCGCCAACAGGCCTGGACCGCGTGCAAACCCGATACGGGCAGTCATTACCTCGCGGCCCGAACCACGGCGCGGCGGGCCTGTCAAAAAGCCATGGTCGCCGAGATTGTCGAACGCCTGGCGGCGCCAGACGTGATCCAGCTCGCGACCAAAGACGGTATTCGCGTCAGCAGCTAAATAGCCGCGATCCTCCCCGAACCGCGTGCGCTGGTCCTGCCAGGCACGCGGTTTTGGTATCTGTTTTCCCGACGGCAGTTTCTTTCGCCTCTTGATTTTTCGCCCGCGGCCCAAGACGCTGACCGGAAAGGCTGATCGGAGGCAGATGATGGCACCCCCTATTCACGGCACTTGCGCGCCCGGTTTTGAGGCTGTGAAGGCCGCGTTCGAGATGAATTTTTCCGCTTTGAACGAGATTGGCGCCTCGGTGGCGATCTCGCAGGACGGGGCGCTTGTGGTCGATCTCTGGGGTGGACATCTGGACCAAGCCAGAACCCAGCCTTGGCAAGAGCATACGCTGGTCAATGTCTGGTCAAGCACTAAGACGATGGCGGCCATGTGCTTGCTGGTTCTGGCCGATCGCGGTGAGGTCGACTTGCACGCGTCAGCATCAAAATACTGGCCCGAATTCGCGCAGAATGGCAAAGATAAGGTCGAGGTTCGACACTTTATGAGCCATAGTGCGGGCTTGTCTGGCATGGATGAGCCGGTCGACCCTGACGCCTTGTATGACTGGGGCTGGATGACGGCCGCACTGGCCCGCCAAGCGCCATGGTGGGAGCCGGGGAGTCAGTCTGGCTATCACGCTTTGACGCAAGGCTATTTGATTGGCGAGATTGTGCGCCGTGTGACCGGGCAGTCTTTAGGCGAATTCTATGCGCAGGAAATTGCCGGTCCGCTGGATGCGGATTTCCATATCGGCACCTCTGAAGAGATTGACCAACGCGTCAGTGATGTGATCCCGCCGAGCGCCCCGATTGAAATTGCGGATGATGATACAATTGGCTCACGCACGTTCCGAAATCCGGCTGTCGATGCCAAGCTCGCAAACACGCGCGGGTGGCGGGCTGCCGAAATTCC
This sequence comes from Pseudomonadota bacterium, assembly GCA_039029475.1. GTDB lineage: Bacteria > Pseudomonadota > Alphaproteobacteria > Caulobacterales > Hyphomonadaceae > Henriciella. The sequence goes on from JBCCGB010000001.1 coordinate 325,158, forward strand.
AGCGGCAAACGGCCAGGGCAATGCCCGGGCGATTGTGCGGGCACAAACACCGATGGCGTGTGAAGGTAGCGCCTTCGGCAAGACCATCCTGTCCGGCGCCGGCACACGCACGATTTTCGAGCCGCAAACCTCCGGCCTCGATCTGGCGCTTGGCATCCCGGTAACATTTGGCATGGGGTATGGCATTTCATCTGAGCCGATGCCGCTCGGTCCCAATCCCAACATTGCCTATTGGGGCGGCTATGGCGGCTCCGTCGTATTGATCGATCAGGATGCGCGGCTTTGCTTCTCCTATGTCATGAACCGGATGGAAGCCGGACTGGTCGGCGATGTTCGCGGCTTCAATCTGCTACAAGCCATGTATCAGTCTGTGGCCTGATCAGTTGCCGGTGAGATCCGGTTTGCGCTTTTCACGGAAGGCATCAACCGCTTCCTTGCGGTCATCCAGATAATTCGACACGCTTTCCCAGCCAACGCTGGCATCCATCATCTGTGCGGCCAGGGCGCGCAACGGGATATTGGTGACCGTCTTGGTCCATCGCACCGCCCATTTCGGATTGCCTTGAAGCTTGGCGACAAGTTCATCGACTTTCGCATCCAGTTGATCGGTTGGGACAGCATAATTGATCAGGCCCAGATCCTTCGCTTCCGGCGCGGTCAGCAAGTCACCGGTCATCAGCAACTCCTTGGCTTTGGCAAAGCCAACCAGCTGCGGCCAGATCACGGCGCCGCCATCGCCGGCAACCAGGCCGACTTTGACATGCGGGTCGCCGATCACGGCTTTTTCATCTGAGACGATCATATCGCAAAGCAGCGCGATGGTTGCACCGAGCCCCGCAGCCGCGCCGTTCATACGGCAAATCATCGGCTTCTCCATATCCAGGATCGAGGTCACGATGCGCTTGGCCTCCCAGGCAATGTCGCGAAATTTGCTCGGGTCAGAGATTTGCTCGTCAAACCAGTCAAAGTCACCCCCGGCACAGAAGGCGCGACCTTTGCCGGTGAGGATGATGATGTCGCTCTCACTGTCGCGTTGCAGGTCTGAAAACACCCGGCCCAGCTCTTCATGCATGGCCGCGTCGACGCCGTTGACGGGATGATCGGAGGTTATGGCGGCCGTCAACACGCGATCCTTACGTTCGAATGTAAAGCGCGAATAGGGGGCTTGGGTAATGTCAAAAGGCGTGGTCATAGCGAGATCTCCTTCGGCCACACATTTGTTGGAAATTGCAATTTTGAACAGGCCTGACCAAGCGGGAACGCGGTCAGAATGGCCCAAGACCGAGCGAGATGATGAAGCCAAACAGGCCCAGCGACGCCAGGCAAGTCAGGATCAGTCCGGCCGATGCGCCAATCTTGTGGCGCCCAAAGCCGGCGCTGCGGATGCCGCGATAAAGCGCATAAGCGGTGAGTCCGAACCCGACCAAGGCCAGCCAGAACGCCCAACCAGTCGACGGAATCACGCCGATCGGCAGGGCCATAGGATGGTTGGTTGCGGTGGCGAGGATTTGCCGGATTGCCCAACCCAGGGCGACCAGAGACACCAGGGCACCGGCCCAGGCCAATGGACGGGCCTGATCAAAACTGACCGGTGCGGTGCCTTCAATCGTGCGCGCGACCCAGCCGAGTGGAAACAGGATGAGGGTCAATAATAGCGCCAGTGCCAAAGCGATGACCCCGAACGGGTAGTTGCCAGCTTGCAACCCGCGGGCAAACCGGTAAGGGCCCTTGGTTTCGATCAGGCGGGTCAGGAATTGCGGCGCTTCCATCGCTGCGATGCAAGACGTGTCGACGGGCGCCATCGGGTCGTTGACAAAAGCCAGCCAGATGTCCTGACCACAGCCTGGGGAATTGCTGAACAGCGCGCCATGACCGGTATAGGGAAACTCGACATATTGCCCATTGCTGAGGTCTGACATGATGGAACGGCTATAATTTGGCGGCGTGATCGGATCGACGGTGCCCGCGGCGACGAGGATCGGAATATCCGTGACGAGGCGTTTTACCGCCGGATCTGGATCGATGCGATAGACGGCCTTGCACACCTCATCCCATTCCAGCGTGTCGGTCCATTTTGACAATTCCGGCTCGGCGGCGCGCATCGCCGCATATTGTGCCTCTGAGACACCGACGGCGCCGCGGCAATTGGCGACCAATTCCAAACCGTTTCCGGCATTGTGATCGATCGAACGCCCGAGCACTTCGACATAGGCGCGCAGCGCAGCTTCATCGCGCTCCTCGAGGGCCTTCAGCAGGCTCGGAAAATCGGCGAAAAGCGATTTGCTATAGAGCGCTTGAAAGACGGCGCCTGAGGCAAGGTCGCCATCCATCACCAGCCGCCCGTTCAAGGCCGAGCCAGGATCCAAACCGTCCAGCACCAACGGGTCTTCATCAAAGGCCTGAAACGCGGCGATGAAGCGGTCGGAAAAGTCTCCAATATCCCGTGCACAGGCTTTGTCGGCGGCGCAATCGGCGCTCAAGGCGTCGAGGGCTGAGCGGAAACCATAAGCAATCGCGCCCCAGCCGCCGGTCTCCAGGGGCGCCGCGGGAACAACGCTGTCGAGGATTGCCGCCCGAACGCCGCCTGCGTCGACCTCTAGAATGGCCTGGCCGAGTGATGTCCCATAGGAGACGCCAAACAGAGTCCATTGCTCATAGCCAAGGGCCTTGCGAATGTCCCGAACATCCAGAGCGTTTTGCCAGGTCGTGTAGCCATCAACGGCAATGCCTTCGGCGCGGGCATCTGCGAGGCAGGTTTCGAAGGCTTCAATGGACCGGTGCACGCCGTCTTCGATCGGGACTCCAAACTGAAAGTTTCGCGGTACGGCACGGCAAAAATGCGCTTCGGAATAGCCGATCCCGCGTTGGTCGAAGAAGATCAGATCTGCGGCCTCCCGGAACTGGCGCGTATTGGCGCCTTGATAGGCGCGAATGCGTCCGGCGCTGAGCGACGGACCGCCCGGCCCCCCGGTCAGGCGCATGACGGCGCGCCGGTCTGGGTTGTCACTGGTCGAGACGATTTTCAGCACCGAGAGTTTGATCAGGCGGCTGTCCGGATTGGTCCGGTCTTCCGGCACGAGGACATAGCCGCAGACAAATTCTTCCGGATCATATTTCGGAGCTTGCGCATGAAACGGGCAAACATAGGGTTTGAATTCCGGGTCAAACCCCAGCCAGACCGGATCGACTTGTTCGCCGAGTTCGGGAGGGTCAGAAAATACCTCTGTTTCCGATTGCGTGTGCGCCGGCCAGTTTGCGCTAATCATCAGCAAGAGTATCGCGATGAATTTCTGGACCTGTGTCAAACCCGTCTCCCCAAGCAGCGGCATGCCCGGGACGTGAATTCCCGTGACTTCCAGATGATCCTAGGGTTCAGATCCGACTTGTACAACGCGGCGGCCAAAATTCTCGCCCCGGAACAGTCCGCAAAACGCCTCCGGCATTTTATCTATGCCTTCAAAGCGCTCTTCCTTGAGCTGTAGTTTTCCAGCCCCGATCAGGCCGGCCATCTCGTTCAATGCGACGGGAAACTCGCGGGCAAAATCGAACACAACCAGGCCCTGCATCAACACGCGATGCGTGATGAATGGCTTGGTGTTAACGATGCCCGGTGTTTGCTCCGGCGTCAGATTGTAATCTGCCACCTGGCCGGAAATGCAGATCCGTCCATGCATCCGCATCTTTGGCAGGACGCGATTGACCATGGCATTGCCAACATTGTCGAACAGTAGATCGACCCCATCAGGCATGGCATCGTGAATGGCCGTGTCGAGGTCCGGCGTGGTTTTGTAATTGATCGCAGCATCAAAGCCGGCTTCGTCGACCAGCCACTGACATTTCTGGTCGCTGCCGGCAATGCCAACCACTTGCGCCGCGCCGCCTGCTTTGGCGAGTTGGCCTGCGGTTGCCCCCACAGGTCCAGCGGCAGAAGTGACGAGCACGCGATCGCCTGCCGCAAACTTGGCAACCGATTTCAGTCCGAACCAGGCGGTCAGGCCCGGCACGCCGAGCACGCCGATCCACAGCGACAGAGGCAAAGGAACAGCGTCCGGAATCTTGCCGATAAAGCCCTTGCCGGTTTGGATTGTGTGGGTGCGCCAGCCGCCAGCGCAAAACACTTTCGTCCCGACCGGATAGTCAGCATGTTCGGACAGATCGACCATGCCGACGCTGAATCCGTCTATGGCTTTGCCGAGGGGCAGGGCCGCCGCATAACTGTCACCGCCAGACAGCCGGGAACGGGTGCCGGGATCAACGGAATTCCAGATGTGGCGGACACGAAACTGACCTTCATTTGGAACCGGAGCAGCCTTCTCAACCAGTTCAAAATCGCTTGGCTTCGGGGCGCCTTCACAATAGGATTTGAGGGCAATTTGTTGCATACTGTCGGTCAAAACGGGGGCTCTCCTGCCTGATATGTGGTTGTTGGACCATTTTCACAGCGACAAGACCAGACTGGACGTTGCGGCAGGATCTGTGCTTCAGCATTTCTAACGTCAAAACCCAGTTGTTCTCAGGGGCCTAGGAACCTATCTCCCGCGAGACATATTTTAGAACACGATACGAGCGCAATCCGTGACCTCCCTGACCCATCTCGATCGGCTAGAAGCTGAGTCCATTCACGTTATTCGGGAAGTGGCCGCTGTCGCCGAAAACCCGGTCATGTTATATTCCGTCGGCAAGGACAGTGCAGTCATGCTGCACCTGGCGATGAAGGCTTTCTATCCGAGTGTGCCGCCATTCCCGTTAATGCATGTCGACACGACCTGGAAGTTTCGCGAGATGATCGCGTTTCGTGATCGCAAGGCGGCTGAAATTGGCATGGATCTCATCGTCCATTCCAATCAGGAAGGCATTGATGCCGGGGTTGGCCCGTTCACGCATGGCTCATCGCGCCACACCGACATCATGAAGACGCAGGCCCTGAAACAGGCTTTAGACAAGCACAAATTCGATGTCGCTTTTGGCGGCGCGCGGCGCGATGAGGAAAAGTCACGCGCCAAAGAGCGGGTCTTCTCATTCCGAACGGCTGAGCATCGCTGGGATCCCAAAAACCAGCGCCCGGAATTGTGGAACCTGTACAATGCCCGGATCAATCCCGGTGAGAGCATTCGTTGCTTCCCGATCTCGAATTGGACCGAGCTTGATATCTGGCAATATATCCGCCGCGAACAAATTGAGATTGTCCCGCTCTATTATGCGGCGGAACGCCCGGTGGTCGAATGGGAAGGCAGCCAGATCATGGTCGATGATGATCGCATGCCAGAAGAGTTGCGCGCCACGGCTGTGATGAAATCGGTCCGCTTCCGCACGCTCGGCTGCTATCCGCTGACTGGCGCCGTCGAAAGCACGGCGGATACGCTGGAAGACATCATTCAGGAAATGTTGCTGACCAAATCCTCAGAGCGGCAGGGGCGCACCATTGATCGCGACCAGGCTGCCTCGATGGAGAAGAAGAAGCAGGAAGGGTATTTCTAATGTCTCACGTTGATGCCCTGATCGCGGAAGATATTTCTGCATATCTTGAAGGACACGAGAATAAGTCACTGCTCCGCTTCATCACGTGCGGCAGTGTCGATGATGGCAAGTCGACCTTGATTGGCCGGCTGCTTTACGATTCCAAAATGATCTTTGAAGATCAGCTGGACGCCCTTGAGAGCGATTCCAAAAAGCATGGCACGCAAGGCGAGAATATTGATTTCGCCCTCTTGGTGGATGGCCTCTCAGCAGAGCGCGAGCAAGGCATTACGATTGATGTCGCGTATCGCTTCTTCTCGACCGACCGCCGCAAATTCATCGTCGCGGACACACCCGGACATGAGCAATATACCCGCAATATGGCGACCGGCGCCTCGACCGCAGATCTCGCCATCCTGATGATTGATGCGCGCAAAGGCGTGCTGACTCAGACCCGCCGTCACAGCTTCATTGCAAGCTCGCTCGGCATTCGCAAACTGGTCCTGGCGATCAATAAGATGGACCTCGTTGATTATGACGAGGCGGTGTATCACCGCATCGAGCAGGACTTCCTGGAATTTGCCGAGGAGCTTTCTGCCGGCATCGAAATCCAGGCCATTCCGATGTCCGCCCTGGCCGGCGATAATATCACCGAGACCTCAGACAATATGCCTTGGTATCAAGGCCCACCCTTGATGGAATATCTCGAAACGGTGCCCGTTGATGATCAGCGCATCAGCGCGCCATTCCGGATGCCGGTGCAATGGGTCAACCGCCCTAATCTCGATTTCCGAGGCTTTTCAGGCCAGATCGCGTCAGGTTCGATCAAACCCGGCGATCGGGTCAAGACGATGCCGAGCGCCAAGGAAACCACGATTGAACGCGTTGTTGTGCATGGCGGCGATCTGAAACAAGGGATTGCCGGGCAATCGGTGACGCTGACCTTTGCCGATGAAGTCGATACATCGCGCGGCGATGTCATCTGTGCGGCAGGTGAGCCAGCGGAAGTCGCGGACCAGTTCCAGGCCCGCATTCTCTGGATGGCGGATTCCGAAATGCTGCCCGGGCGTCGATACTTGTTGAAGATCGGGGCCAAGACCGTCACTGCCACCGTGCTGGATCTGAAATTTGGCATTGATGTGAATACGCTGCAGGACAAGCCGGCCAAGACGCTTGGATTGAATGATTTTGGCGTCATCACCCTGGCGCTCGATCAGCCGATTGCCTTCGATCCTTATGATGCTAATCGCGAAACCGGCGGCTTCATTTTGATTGACCGGATGAGCAATAATACGGTTGGACTTGGTCTGATTGATTTTGCCCTGCGGCGAGCCGGGAACATTCACTGGCAGGCGCTCGATGTGGATCGGGTTGCGCTCGCCAAGCAGAAAGAGCAGAAACCAGCGGTGCTCTGGTTCACGGGTCTGTCTGGTTCAGGCAAGTCGACCATTGCCAACGCGCTGCAGCAGAAACTGTTCGCCATGGGCAAGCACACCTTCGTGCTCGATGGCGACAATGTCCGGCATGGACTCAATCGCGATCTCGGTTTCACCGATGCTGATCGCGTCGAGAATATTCGCCGCGTATCCAATGTTTCGAAACTGATGAGTGATGCTGGTCTGATCACTCTGGTCAGCTTTATTTCGCCGTTCCGGTCGGAACGCCAAATGGCGCGTAACATGATGGCCGATGGCGAATTCGTGGAGATCTTTGTCGACACGCCTCTGGCGGTTGCCGAAGAGCGGGATGTGAAAGGTCTCTACAAGCGCGCCCGCGCCGGTGAGATCAAAAACTTCACCGGACTCGACAGTCCGTATGAGGCGCCGGAACAGCCTGAGATTACCATCAATACGGTGGATCAGAGTGCTGAAGATGCCGCCGATCAGATTATTATCTGGATGCGCGAACGTGGCTGGTTCGAAGTTTAAGAGGCGCTCAGCTGTTCTTTCTTCTCTTCGATGTCCATCCAATCCAGCTCGGCTTGTTCGAGTTCCGTGCGCGCGGTTTCCAGTCGCGCATTGATCTGCTGGAACGCCTCCGGATCTTCATTGAACAGGCTCGGGTCAGACAGCTTGATTTCAAGCTCTGAAATTTCCTGCTCGAGCTGCGGCATTGCGGCTTCAACTTCTTTCAAACGGTGCTGATCTTTGAAGCTGAGTTTGGTCGCCTTTTTGGGCGCGCTGGGCTTGGCTCTTGCCGCCTTGGACTTCATCTCAGACGTTTTGGCTTTGCCGGGCGTGCCTTTGATCTGCGACTGAGCGTCGGTCCAGCCGCCAGCCGTCTCGACCCATTTGCCATCGCCGAGTGGCACCAGACATGATGTGACTGTGGCATCGAGAAAAGCCCGGTCGTGGCTGACCAGAATCAGTGTGCCTTCAAAATTCATCAGCATGTCTTCAAGCAGATCCAGGGTCTGCATGTCGAGATCATTGGTCGGTTCGTCGAGGACGAGAACATCGGTCGATTGCGCCAAAGCGATGGCCAGGGTCAGGCGATTGCGCTCACCGCCCGACAGCGCCGCCACGGCCTGTCGCAACTGGTCGGGTTTGAACAGGAAATCCTTGGCATAAGCGGCAACGTGGCGCTGCTTGCCCTGCGCCATGACGCTGTCGCCGCCTTGCGGGGCGAGCGCTTCCCAGAGCGTATCCTTCGGCCGTAATGTGTGTCGTGTCTGATCGAGATAGGTGATCCGCAATGACGGGTTGAGTTTGACATTGCCGCTATCGCGCGCGAGCTCACCGAGGAGAAGTTTCAGTAAAGTCGTCTTGCCGACTCCGTTCGGCCCGATCAATCCGACCCGGTCACCGCGCAGGATTTTGAAGTCCAGGTTTTCGACAATGTTCAAATCGCCATAGGCTTTGCTGAGGCCGAACGTCTCGATCACTTTGCGGGATTGGTGTCCGGCGTCTTCGGCACTGATCCCGGCTTTGGCTTTCTGGGCGACCATCGCCGCCTTGCGCCGCGCGGCTTCGGCCCGCATCCCTTTCAGCCTGTGCAGGCGACCCATATTGCGAGCCCGGCGCCCCGTGACGCCGCGTTGTAGCCAGTGTTCCTCCGCTTTCAGTTGCGTCTTGATCTTTTCCAATTGGCGGATTTCTGCCTCTTCAATCTCCTCCGCCCAGCGCTCGAAGTCGCCATACCCTTTCGGGCTTTTCAGAACGATGCCATCGCGTAGCCAGAGCGTATTGGTGGTGACATTTTCCATGAAGCGTCGGTCATGACTGACCAGAAGCACAGCGCCATTATAGCCGATCAGACGTGATTCCAGCGTCTCGATCATCGGCACATCCAGGTGATTTGTCGGCTCATCCAGCAGCAGGACATCCGGGTCCAGGGCAAATGCCTTGGCCAAAGCAGCGCGCCGGATCTGGCCACCGGACAGAATGGTCGGAGAGACCGACGGGTCGACGCCAAAATGGCCGAGCTCGGCTTCGGCGCGCCACGGTTCGCCGCCGCTGGAGGTGGCATAGTCGAGAACGGTCTCAAACTGGCTGAGATCAGGTTCCTGTTCGACCGTGGTGATGATCGTGCCCGGGTGAATCCAGAGTTCGCCATCATCCGGTTCATGGCGCCCGGTGATCAGCCGCATCAGCGTCGATTTGCCGGCGCCATTGCGGCCCACCAACGCCGCCCGTTCGCCTTTGGCGAGGGTAAATGCAACGCCCTCAAAGAGTGGCTTGCCGCCAAAGGCGAGCCGGACATCTGTGAGAGTGAGGATGGGAAGCGCGGACATGGTCTGGTGTTTGCGGGGGCGTCGGGATAACGGGAAGCCGCCCTAAGCCTTTAACTTGTATCCTGTCCGCAACATCCACCAGACGCCAGCCGAGGCCAGGAACGCGACGCCACCACTGACCATCATTCCGGTCAATATGTTGGAATTGGCGGCGTCAAGGAAGCCATAGCGAAAGCCATCAATGAGGAAGAAGATCGGGTCGAAATAGGCCAGTGACTTGAACGGATCGATCAGGACATTGATGTCGTAAAACGTCCCTGACAGGAACGTCAGGGGGACGATCACGAAATTCGAGACGGCGGCCAGATGGTCGAACTTGTCGGCCCAGATACCGCCCATGGCGCCGATGGCAGCGAGAAAGATGGTCGCCATCAGGCCAAACCAGATGACGGGCCAGATATGCACGACAGAGAGATTGGCCAAGCCGCTGAAATGGATGCCAATGGCCGCAATCATCCCGACAATAATGCCGCGGGTTGCCGCGCCGAAGATGAATCCAATGGTCAGTTCCAAAGGCGACAATGGCGGCATCAGGAAATCCACCTGACTGCCCTGGACTTTGGCAATGGTCAGGGAGCTGGATGAGTTCTGAAATGCGTTTTGCAGCATAGCCATGACAATCAGGCCAGGGGCGAGAAAGCTGTTATAATCCAGCCCGGCAAAATCACCGCTGAGCTCACCACGATTGCCAAAGGCCAGTTTAAACACGGTCATGAAGAGCAGCGTCGAGACCACCGGGGCCAGCAGCGTCTGCATCCAGACCTTCATAAAACGGCCTACTTCTCGCTTATAGAGGGTCCACAAGCCAAGCCAGTTGACGGCCCCATAGGCGCGTGGTTTCGGCGGTGAGAGCATAGAATGGGATGAATCAGGCATGACCGATCATTTAAGAGGTGACTCGGCCTTTGGCGATAGGTTAAAACCTATCCACAACTGCTACTATATATTGATTGGCTGTGGACAGAGGTAATCAGCATCTTGTGTTTCATTTCGCCCCTGATACGATATATAGCGTTAGAGCGGGGCTGGTGGCGACGCTCACATCAATATCTAGGGGCTGCCAAGGAGCGGGGTTTTACGCATGGCGTGGACTGAAGATCGAGTAGAAGTATTGAAAAAGCTGTGGGCAGAAGGTCATTCGGCCAGCCAAATAGCCAAAGAACTCGGAGGCGTGACGCGCAATGCTGTGATCGGCAAAGTGCACCGTCTTGGACTATCCGGCCGGGCGACCCCGTCGCGGCCTGTCAAGCGGCCGCCGCGTCTGGCGCGTCCAAAGCCGCGGATTCAACCAGATGGTTCAGTGGTGACTCCAAAGCCGCAGCGTGTGGCCGCAGAGGCGGAGCTGAAACCAAACGAAAAAGTTGCGATGCTGTCGGCTTTGCCGCCGCAACCATTGGCAGATGGCGAAGCAGCGACCATTCTGACCTTGCGCGACAGCATGTGCAAATGGCCGATTGGCGATCCGGCGGACCCGAAATTCGCGTTTTGCGGACGCAAGTCCACCAGCGGTCCATACTGCGCAGAGCATGCGAAAGTGGCGTTCCAGCCCGCCAAGAAACGCGAGAAGAAGAAAGCCGAATATGATTATGTTCGGAAGATTGCCGGCTAAGGCTGACGGATCTACACGACAATAGATGAAAGCGGCTCAGGGCAACCTGAGCCGCTTTTCGTTGTGCGGGCAGAAAAAGGCACAAGCGTACGAGTGCCTCTTCAGGGCCTTTTAAGTGATGGCGATGGCCGTGTATCCGGCTGGAAATATGATCGTCGCGAATGTGATCGTTGCTAATCCAGCGAGGGTGAGAAAATTCATGATGCGTTTCATGGTCTTGTCTTTCTGGGAAGAAACTCTGTGAGTTGGTTTTTTTGGGAAGGGTTTATGCGGCTTCACCGGCGGCCAGGGCACGAACGGCGCTTGCGGTCAGGCATTGGCCCCCAATCGCCCAGTCCCCTTGCTCAACTTCATTGATGCGAACCCAGGTGACGCCGCGAAGGTTCTCACCTTCAATTCCGACAAGCGTGTCCGTGACTTGCTTGATCATGTCCTGCTTCTGGTCAGCGGTGAAAACGTCTTTGATTAGATCGATTGTTACGAGTGGCATTCTAGTCTCCAATTTTGTTGCACCGGACCATCCGGCGACAGGGAGAAGATGCCAGAACACAGCCCGCTCATAACAGTTCACAAGCGATAGGAGTGCACTTCAGGATTTGAAGTATGCCACTATTTGAATTGAAGCCGGGCTAAGCGAAAGCGGTCGGCAAAGGCTCGGGAACGGGCACACGCTGGGTCTCTTCGAACAGGCTGGGCCGCAACCAGCTGCGAATGTTTCGGGTCAGACCCGGCTCGCCCTCAACGATCAGATCGCCTGCCGCGATGGCCTCTTTATAAGTGCGATCCCCCATCCAGACATCATGCATGGTCCGGACGGTACAATTGAAATAGACACTGATGTCGCGCCCGGGATCCTTCAGGCAGAGCTGCACATCGCTGCCTTCGACGAGCAACCAGAAGTCGGATTGTTCCTGATTTTCTGCCAGGTCTTTGAACTTGAACAGAATGACGGTTTCTTTGCCGGGGATTTTCTCAGGGTCCACGCTGCGCTCGAGATAAGTCATCAGGAACTCGACATCAAAATCGCCTTCCCAAAGCGTATGGCGCGCCCAGGTCAGTCCCCATTCTCCAAGCGAGACCAGGACCGGTAACAGATTTTCCGTGGCTTCTGTCGGGAAGTACTCGAATCCGCGTTGCCCGGGAATTTTGCGTTTGATGACCATATTGTTGGCTTCAAGCGCTTTCAGGCGATTGGTCAGCAGGGCTGGCGAAATATCGCCGAGCCCGCGCTGGATCTCGCTGAACCGGCTCGCGCCCATCAGGATTTCCCTGACGATCAGGATGGTCCACCGCTCACCCAGGATCTCGGTGGCTTTCGCGATCGGACAGAATTGCTTGTATGACATCGGGCATCCCCATGGACGGCTTGATCGCGAACATACTTCAAATTCTGTAGCCCGAATAGGGGAATGACAAATCGTGAAGTGGCTTACTTCATTTTATGTAGCGGTTTTCTTCATTCGCTGAACTCAACCCGATCCATGCTATACGGCAATGTGAAGGCATCACTTCAGATACACATTTCGCAGGAGCCTTTCGCCATGCCTTTTGATTCCACCCCCACCTTATTCGCCCACCGATTGGGCGCGCTATTCGCCAAGACCGCGGCGCAGCATGACGCGGATGATACATTCGTTGATGCCAATTATGATGTCTTGAAGCAGGAGAAACTGTTCTCCGCCATGGTCCCGGCCCAGCTGGGCGGCGCCGGTGTCTCTTACAATGAAATGTGCCGCTTCTTGCGCACGCTTGCCGGATATTGCCCGTCGACCGCCTTGGCGCTGTCCATGCACCAGCATCTGGTCGGAACCGCGAGAAAGAATTTCGAAGATGGCAAAGGCCCTGCCGGGCTGCTGGAAAAGGTGCTCGACGATGAAATCGTGCTGGTCTCCACCGGTGCCGGTGACTGGCTCGACTCCAATGGCGCGGCGGAGAAAGTCGAAGGCGGCTATCGCGTCAACGCTTTCAAACCATTTGCCAGCGGCTCGCCGCGCGGCGCCCTCGCCATCACTTCGTGTGCCTTTGACTGCCCGGAAGACGGCCCGTCTGTCATTCACTTTCCGCTGCCTTTGAACGCCGAAGGGGTCGTCCCGATGAACGATTGGGAAGCCATGGGCATGCGCGGCACCGGCTCGCAAACGCTGAAATTTGACAATGTGTTTGTGCCGGATGCCGCGGTCAAACTGAAACGCCCGCGCGGTCCGTATCATGGCGCGTTCAGCACCATCGTCGCCGTCGCCATGCCGCTGATCATGTCGGTCTATGTTGGCATCGCCGAACGCGCTGTCGAGATTGCCGTGGAAAAAGCCAAGCCCCGCGCCGATGATCCGCTGGTTCAGTTGTTAAATGGTGAGTTGCAGAACAAACTGATCGAGGCCCAGATCGCCGTCGATTCCATGACTGCCCTGACCGACGATCTGGCCTTCGTTCCGACCGCACAACTGGCGAGCGCCATCCTGGCCCGGAAGACGATTTGCGCCGACGCCGTCATTGCCACCGTCGAAAAAGCCCTGGAGCTTGCCGGCGGGTCAGGCTTTCTGCGCAAGAATGGATTGGAAAGACTGCTGCGAGATGCCCATGGCGGACAATTCCATCCCTTGCCGGCCAAGCGCCAGCAACGCTTCTCCGGGCGTGTGGCTTTTGACCTAAGCCCGGTCTGAACAATGACGTAGCGCGCGCCAGTTGAAACGCTGGCGCGCGTACAAGCGGCGCGGTTTTTGCGTCTTTTACAGCCAAAAGACACGCGTTTGGTTTAGCGCCGGTCCAGTTCTTGATCAATCACGTCAACGGCGCGTTGAGCCGCCGCGTTTTGATCACCTAGGGTTTGCGGCAAAGAAACGATGGCGCCGATCCACTCGGTCAGGTGAGGTTCAATGTCAGGATCTGCGGTTATTTCGCCCACCAGGTCTCGCGCGGCTTCGGCAGAAACGCCGTCTGGGCAATTCAAGATATACTCTTCGATCCCGTCCACAAGCGACCAACAATTTGCCCAATAAAACTCTTGAGCGGGCACATTTATCAGCTGCCTCACCCGAGACCGGTAGATGGGCAACGCTTCGAACGTGCTGGCATTGTTGATGTTCTGCAATCGATAGGCTTCGACAGCGTCGATAATGTCGGGGTTTCTCGGAAAACCGCGATCACGCATATTCTCATATGCTGCAAAGCTCACATTCAAGTCCTGCCATTGCGACGCGTGCATAAAGTCAACGATGATGGACCAACAATCCTGTCCACAGTCGTAAGGGGCGTTGATATAGGATAGGGACCTTTTCCCAGCTTCGGTCGCCTGTTCATACGCGCGGGACCGTGCGTCCGCGAAAACAATAGAGCTCTCCAACTCCTTTTTTAAGGCGATCAATGCCTTGGTTTCCATTTGATGCTCTGCCCGGTCATCGTTCCAGTTGGCGACCTGGATGCCGATGAAGACACCAAACACGACGATGACAAAATCGATGCCAACCGCGAACCAGTTCTGGTCTTTCACGTGTTGGCTTATCCGGCGCAGGAGCATTATCGTGCCTCGAGTTCTTCAATCAGCGTTTCCGCCTCGTCATCGAGATATTCGATAAAATACAGAAGCGTGTCGAGCTGTGATAGGTGAAGTCGCAAATCATCATGCAGCGGTTCAGACGCATGCAACCGCGCGGCTGTTCGAGAGATTTCAGAAGGTAGATCGGGCGTGTTGCAAACGACAAAGTAGCGCGCGCTGTCTTCGATAATTTCGCTCGGATCAGAGCCGATAATGTTTCCACACCCGAGGGCATGATAGTCATGGAGTTCCCAGTCTATGAGCTTTCGAGACGCGTACCTGAAATCAGAGTCGAATTTGAAGGTAACGCCTGCCTCCGCCGCGGCGTCTTGGTAGTAGTCGCGCATCTGGCGTTGAATGCGCATATCGCTGACAAGACCGAGCTTGCCGGCATTCAATAGCTGATCATACACCTGTCCGGATGGCTTGAATGGCCATGTCGAAGCCGCATTTACTGTATCGTATATCAGCTGCCACTTCTCATCGGTTGATTGCGGCGACTGATGATCCAGCGCGTCTTCAACGGCCACGGACGCGTCCTTGACTTCAAGGTAGAATTTTCTCCGAACGGCGTAGACGTCTCGATCATTTTGCAGATCCGCGATCAGGCTTTCCCGCGCCTCTTGTGCATCTTGCGCGGTCGTTCGGGCATCGTTCCAGTTGGCGACTTGGATACCGATAAAGACACCGATCACGACGATCACGAAATCGATGCCAACCGCGAACCAGTTCTGGTCTTTGACGTGTTGTGTGATGCGGCGCAGCAGCATTACTTGAGCTCCTCTTCGATCAACACCTGAAGTTCGCGAAGTTTTTCACCAACAGGCAATACGCCCTGCTCAGTATAGTCTTTGTATGCTTCCCTGTTTTTGTTGACAGCGTTCACGAACCGATTGTCCTGGCGCATTGCGTCATAGTCGCAGACAAATTCAGGGTTTTCGTCTCCCTGTTCTATCTTATCATTTGGATAGCGGATTTTGATGTATTCCGGGAATTCGCGGGAGATCAGTAGGGTGCTTGTAGCTCTTCCATTGATGTAGTTTTCGGATCGCGAAACTTGCTGCAGATAGGATAAAATCGCGGTACGGATTTCTCCGGATTGAATGCGCTCCAAATGACCCGACGACACTAATTCGGTTGCTGTCGGCAAATCCGATGGCGGTATTGAAAGGGAGCTCGACCAATCAAGGGCATTGCAGATCATGGATTTAAGCCGTCGAGGCGTCAGTTGTTCGTTTGTAACGGCTGTTTGAATTATGTTCTCAGCTTCCGAAAGGTCGGGTACATCGCCGTCAAAGAACTCCGTTAATTGCTCCAGGATGTCATTCGTCGTTGGTCGCCGAAAATCGTAGAGCCAGCGTTGTTCAGACAAGGCAGCGATATCGCTTTGCAATCGCTCTAGATAGTTTCTTTCACTGGCTTTGTTCTGACGTGACGCATTCCATTCAGTGATCTGAAACGCGATCAGGATGCCGACGACGACGATAATAAAGTCGAGTACGACCGCGAACCAGTTCTGCTCTTTGACGTGTTGTGTGATGCGACGCAGCAGCATTTTCGTCACCTCCGCTCTTCAAGCGTGTCCAAGATGTTTTGAACCAGAGCAACGTTCTCCCGTGAATTGCTCAGGCCACTGGCGATACGCGAATACTGAAAACGCATTTGAGCTTTTAATTCGGCTGATGAGTTTAGCGCTTCGGCCACCTCAAGCAGTGTTTCATCATCTATATTGATGTCACAGGTCTCAACGAAACCAACGATGCGATTGGTGCCTTCTGTGACGTCGCTACACCCAGCTCGTATCTCGAGCTGTACGGGCAATGGAATTATTGAGCGGACGAGTTCCCTGTATTCGGAATCGAAAATGCGTTCGAATACGAGCCAACCATCTCGATCATATTTGTAGTAATCATCGAGCCCGGCCTCAAGCGCACGTTCGGGCAACAGTCCTATATGGCCGGATGAGACTATTTGTTGCCACGTGGCACGATTGGCCGTCTCGTTACGGACTTCACTCGCCCGGTAAGCTGACACAACCAGTCTTTTCGAGTCGGGGTTGGGTGCGGCTAAGAGTAAGTCGGCATCAACGGCGCTTTCCAGCACAGCTTGATAATACGACGTCGAAATTTCGTGCATCACCAAATCTTGCTGTAAGTCTGCGATCAGGCGGCGTTCATATTCGAGCCCCAGCTCCCTTTCAGTCCGCGTCTCATTCCAGTTCGCGACCTGCATACCGATAAAGACACCAATCACGACGATCACGAAGTCGATCCCTACAGCGAACCAGTTCTGCTCTTTGACGTGTTGTGTGATGCGACGCAGCAGCATTCTTGTCCCCTCCCTGCCGCGAGGATCATGGAACAATCTCGATAAAATGCAAAGCGTTGCGCAGACATGTATTTCACCGCCGACAATGCGCGCAGCCTGGACTGGGCGTTTCCTGCCCCTGGCTCAAAATCTGGTCTGGCGCGCTTGTCGGCGGCTCCGTGTAAGTGACTTTTCGAAAACCAATTCTGGCCTTTCACGTTTTCTGTCGAAAACCTGATCGGATCTATTGGATTGCTGCCTGATCAATCGGTATTTTCAATTTTTGGCTAATGCTGCCAAGATCGCTGTCTGGTTATCAAGCGTCAGCCGGTTGAGTGCCTCAGTGGCGAGAGTCATTTCACGCACGGTCGAAATCGCGTTGATAAAAGTCGTATCATTGCAAAGCTGTTGAAAATCATAATTCGCTTTGCTGGGGTCCAACTTATCAGGACGATTGAAATGCTCATCGAAAGAAAAACTGACGCGCGTGCGGACATAATTTACGCTCGGTATCGTCCGCGCCGAGAATTGAGAATCCAACGACAAAGTCGTATTATATTCCCGCACCGTTTCAGATATTTGGCGTTTTAAACTCACATCCCCGATGAGTTGGAATTTTCCGGTCGCGTTCAGCTCGTCAATTGTACTCATAACCATAGCCGGTAAATCGTATTTTCCCATATTGTATAATCCGGCCGTAAAGGCGGGTTTGTCTTCCTCGGACAATTGGCACGATCTCAACGACGACAAAATCAGATCAAGTTGCTTTATTTCGTTTTGGCTGGTGGAAATTTGAAAATCGTTGCGCGCAGTCGATATCTCCATGTCTGCTGCGAGCCTGGCCAAATACTCGTGCGTGTCAGATAAATTTTTACGGTGCTCATTCCATTGTTGTACTTGGAAGCCCATAAACACGCCGAAGACGACAATCACAAAGTCGAGCACGACAGCGAACCAGTTCTGGTCTTTCACGTGTTGTGTGATGCGGCGCAGTAGCATGCCAGTCCCCTTATTCTCGCTCCGGCTAAAAGCATGGAACAAACCGTTGTCATTGCAAAGTCTTCTGACCAGAGAACTCAAATATGCATGCCCGTGAGCGTCTTTCTGAGGGGGCCTCAGGCCGCCCAGAGTGTTCGGCCCTGGCGGGTTCGCGTCGCTGATTCCACATGTCTGAGGCGTGTCCGAACCCGAAATGGCTGGCCCGGATCGGGCAGCGGGACGGCTCAATCCGACGGATAGAGCGGGCGACTATCTTCGACCCCATGTTCGTCCACCGCTTTCACTGGCCATACTATCTACAGGTCCCGGTCTATGTCTGGCCGATCCTGTTTTTCAATTTGTGGCGGGTTGATCGGTGGAGCGCCGCAACCGGGAAGCGGGCTTTTGTCGTACCGGATGAGTATGGCGTCGCCTGGGTGCCGTATCATGAAGGCATGGAGATCCGGTATTTTGTCCATAATCTCGGCGAAACGCAGTGTCCGGAACCGTATGTCGGGGGTGGCTGGCTGGACGCCGTGTCTGAACACCGGACCTACCTCTTCTCCGCCGACGCCAGCGCAAGCTGGGGTCCAGGGACCGCGCTCGCCCCTTGTTCGCAAGGCCCGATCCAGCAATCGGCCTCTGCGGGGGCGGACGCGATCGCGCAAAGGGCGTGGCTCGACCCGGGATGGTGACACCGCAAATCTGCACCCGCCTCGTCGCTCAAAACCGATCCCAAATCCCCGCATGCGCCTGCATTTCGGGCCGTTCGTGCTGGGTCGGCATTGCCGGCCAAAGAAAAAGCCGCTGCGAAACCGAATGATCGGTCTACGCAGCGGCCAGTCAGACCCGCCCAGACAGGAGGGCAAGAGGCGGGTTGAAGTCTGAAAACTTACAGTGAACGGCTGACGGTCAGCACAACGCGCTCATCTGCATTTGGATCATTGTCGACATCGCTGCCCCAGAAGCGCAGGTCAAAATCGACATAATCCGTGCTCAGCGTCGCGCCGAGAGAATAGTTGGTATACTCGTCAAAGCCGTCGAGATAATTGCCGACCGTCGCATCAAAGCCGAGCGTGTCTGTGGCGCTGAACCCGGCAGACAGGTCAAGATAAGCGGTTTCATTGTCCGGGTCATAATAGATGTAACCGCCGACCGAGATGGCATCGAACGAATAGCCGAGACCGCCATAGACTTCGACAAAATCGAGATCGTCAGCGTCCGGGTAGACATAGCCGATGACACCGACATCCCAGGACAGTCCAGCTTCGGTTTCGCCAGCGACGCCGCCATACAGGTCAAGTTCCATATTGGCGCCGCCAAAATCGACGATGGACGCCCATGTCCCCGCATAGAATGCGCCATTGGCATAATCGAAGCCGCCCTGAATGGCGGGGTTTTCGCTGTTCTGTGAGAAGCCGCGCCAGACATAATCTGTGGTCAGCGCGACATTACCAGAAAACTCGCCTTCAGCGATGGCGGCGGGGGCGGTGAAAGCACCGGCAATCATTGCGAGGGCTAATCCGCGTGAAATCATTTTTCCCATCAATCCGTTCCTTCCAGATGTTTCGGTTGGTGAGGTCAAAAGATACGAGTGCCCGATGTTTAGCCACTGGCGATGCGATTTAGGCACATATTTTCTTGAGGTCCGCACGAAATTTGAGCAAATGCCCAAATTCCCGCTCATATAAGCGTCGTGACGGGGCAATCGCAGCGCGGATCGCACGCGTCTTGGTCAGCGTTACCGAAATGCCACCGCTGGATTAAGCCGCTTCGAGCAGGATCACCGCAAAATAATCGCGCGGATCCTGCCAGACGCGGCCCCGTTGCCAGCCCGCCCGCGACATTTGCGCGATCAAAGGGCTGAGCTCAAACTTGCGCGAGTTTTCGGTGTGAATGGTTTCACCGCGGGCGAAATGAATGGCTGTGCCGGCAAGGGTGACGGTCTGATCCCGTTGGCTTTCGAGATGCATTTCGATGCGCGAGTCTCGCGCGTTCCAGATCGCACGATGGGCAAAGGCGTCGAGATCGAAATCGGCCTCAAGCTCGCGATTGATCCGGGTTAGAAGATTGAGATTGAAGGCGGCGGTGACGCCATCAGCATCATCATAAGCGGGGACCAGGATGTCTGGAGATTTTCTCAGATCTACACCGATCAGGAATTGCCCCTGATCGCCGAGCAAGTGCCGCGCGGCGCGCATGAAGGCGTCAATCTCATCATCATCGAGATTGCCAATTGTCGAGCCCGGGAAAAATCCAACCGGGGTGCCGCCCGCCGATTGAGGCAAGCCCAGTTCGATCATGAAATCTCCAACCACGGGATAGATTGGAAGGGTCGGATATTGCTGCCGCAGCGTCTCGGCAGAGTGCAGCAGGAACGTCTCTGAAACGTCAATCGGGACATATCCAGCCGCATGCTTGAGATGATCGAGCAGGATCCGGGTCTTGGTTGAGGCGCCGGCGCCATACTCCACCAGCAGCACGTTCTCGCCCAAGGCGGCGGTCATCTCGGCAATATGATCGGTCAGAATCGCAAGTTCGGTGCGGGTTGGATAATATTCCTTCAGCTGCGTAATCTGCTCGAACAGACGCGAGCCGGTTTCGTCATAGAAATACTGGCAGGGCAGGGTCTTCTGCGGCGCGCTGAGACCGCTCAGCACAGCCTCGCGAAACATCGCCAATGGCCCTGCCGGAGCCGGGTCGAATACATCATCCATTTTAAATGTCCCGCGCCAGACGCAATCCGGAGAATTGCCAGCGTTTGTCAGGGTGAAAGAAGTTGCGATAGGTGGCGCGAATATGCGCATCCGGCGTCGCGCATGAGCCTCCACGCAAGACCATCTGACCGTTCATGAATTTGCCATTGTATTCGCCAACGGCGCCCGCGGCCGGCGCATATCCGGGATAAGGGGTGAAGGGGCTGGCGGTCCACTCCCAGACATCGCCGAAATAGTATCTCTGCTGTGGATCCGTCTGGACTTGAGGTTGCAGATACGCGCTGCCCGCGAAGATGCCGCCAAGCTCAGAGTCGCGCGCTGCAACTTCCCATTCCTGTTCGGTCGGCAGCCGAGCGCCTGACCAGGTGGCAAAGGCATCGGCTTCATAGAAACTGATATGACAGACCGGCGCTTCGAGATTGACCCGTTGCGGTCCGGACAGCGTCATAGTGCGCCAGCCCTGCTCTGAACGGGTCCAGTAAAGCGGCGCTTGCCAGCCATTCTGCTGGGCGGCAGCAAAGCCATCTGACAGCCAATGGGCAGGGGTCTGATAGCCGCCATCTTCGATGAAAGCGAGCCAGTCCCGATTGGTGACGCACCGACTGGCAAGCTCGAACGGGCGGATGACAACCGGGTGCTGTGGGGTTTCACAATCAAATGCAAACGCGGCGCTGCCATGTCCGATTTCAGTCAACACGCCTTCGAACGTGTCCCAGGTCAGAGGCGCCGCTTCGAGATTTGCCGTTTGAAGATTCACATCGCGCTTGAGTGCCGGCTGCAAAGGGTTTTGCGCAAACAGGTGGAGTATATCTGTCAGCAGAAGTTCCTGATGCTGCTGTTCGTGCGCCAGACCCAGATCAAGCAATCCGGGCGCAGCGTCTTCTTCGTTCAGCAGGCGCAACATATGGGCATCGACATGCTGACGATAGGCCAGGATCTCGTCCAGGCCTGGCCGGGTCAGAAGCCCGCGTTTCGGCCGGTCGTGCCGGGCGCCGACCGCATCATAATAAGAATTGAACAAATAGCTGAACCGCTCATGGAAGCGCACCTGGTCGCCATAGATCGGCGCGAGCATGAATTCTTCGAAGAACCAGGACGTATGCGCGAGATGCCATTTCGCGGGACTGGCATCCGGCATCGACTGGGCGGTGGCATCGGCGTCACTCAAGCTTGTGCAGAGTGACTCCGATTGGCCGCGGACGGCACGATAGCGCTGTGCGGGAGAGAGGGAGGAAACGCGCTTTTTTTCTGGTTGTGCCATGCGTGTTTGTTTCGCCTTTCACGAGTGGCGTCAACAGCGGCTGCTGCCAAGTTGCGTCAGCAGTAATTCAGGCCAGGTCGTAGTCTGCTTGCGCAACGTATTGGCTCTGGCGGCGATGTCCTGTGAAACTTTCATAAAGATGGAAGCGGTCAACAATATGCGGTTCGCTGCGCAGGATCTGAAAATCTTCGCTCCAGGTCCGGACGGCCGATAAAGGCGATTGATTGCAATAAGCGACGGTGATGTGCGGCACGAATGGATCTTGTCCGAGTTTCACTCTGAATTGTCGGGCCAGCTTTCGACATTGCTCGGCGAGATCGCTGAGCGCGTCATTGTCGGCGATGCGGGCATATAGCGCGCGCGGCTCTTTGCGCCCAAACCAACCGACCCCCGCCAGTTCGAGCGCGATCGCCGGGGCGCGAATACCGCCAAGCGCGTTTGCCAGCTCTTCAGCCATCTCGCCATCCACCTGGCCATAAAAGCATAATGTCACATGATAGTGTTCGCGCCGTCGCCACCGGGCGCCGTAAAGGTCGACGGACAAAGCCTCAAGACGCGCGGCCAGGTCATCGGGAACGGGAAGCGCGCTAAACAATCTGTGCATGATCGTGTCGGATATCCTGGTTCAGAACAAACAAGCCCGACCTCGCGGCCGGGCTTGTCGGATCAGATATGTATTTGCGACTTAGCCTGCAAGCGCGTCGAGTTTGCCGAAATGTTCTGCCAGCAAGTAATAGAAGGTGACGCGCGACTTGTTCCCGCCTTCATCCTTCAGCGCGTCGCAGACGCTTGCGATGGCAGCGTCGAGCTGGTCATTGGTCTGCGCCAGAGAGAGTTTCCCGCGGCACCATTTTTCTCTGACCCGCTGCAATTCGGTGCTGTCCGAGCACGAAACCAGAGAGCTGTCGCGATTGCGCAATGCGATGCCGAGATGTCCCACGATTTTCTCAGCCGCGGCCTGATTATATCCGCGCGCATATTTCTTGATATTGTCTTCGTATTTTGAGGCGTCTGCCATTGATGTTCCCCTTTGTTGTGACTGCTTCCTGTAATGATTGAAGCAGGTCGCACCAAAATTGCCCGCTGATGCCGGCAAAGTCAAACCAATGCAGCGCCTTGTAGGGTTAAGGACAAGGCGAAGGTTGTTCGGCGTGGCGCGCGTTGACGGCGGTCTCTAGCTCGTCAGACCAGGCCAAATCGAAGGCATCAATGCACGTTTTCAGCTGTTCCATACTGGTCGCACCAATAATGGTCGAGCCCATGAAAGGGCGGGTATCACAGAATTTGATTGCCAGTTGCGCCGGGTCAATGCCGTGCTCATCGGCCAGCATCAGATAGGATTCAATGGCGCCTGCTGCTTGCGGCTTCTCATAGCGCTGCAAACGGTCGAACAATTGCTTGCGGGACCCTTCCGGCAAGGCGTCATTGCGGTATTTGCCAGTCAAATAGCCTTGCCCAAGCGGTGAATAAGCGAGCAGGGAAACCTGTTCCCGAACGCAGACTTCTTCGAGTCCGCCCTCCTCGAATGTTCGATTGACCAGATTGTAAGCGTTCTGGATGGATGCCATGCGCGGCAAGTCGCGCGCATCGCTCTCGGCCAGAAATCGCATCACGCCGAACGGCGTTTCATTAGAGACACCGATATGGCGTATGCGGCCAGCTTTCACATGGGTTTCAAGATGCGATAATATTTCCTCAAACGGTTCGTACGGGTAGCCGTAAGCTTTTGAATCCATTTTGTTTCCAAACAATGGCGCGGCGCGATCTGGCCAGTGCAGCTGGTACAGGTCGATATAGTCCGTTTGCAATCGCTTGAGGCTTTTCGACACCGCTTCATCAACCTGATCCTTGGTGTGGCGTGTCCAACTGACATCGGCATCGCGGGTCCATAATTGTTTTGACAGACCGGCAATCTTGCTGGCCAGGATCACATCCTGTCGACGCCCGGTTTTCTGAAACCAGGTGCCGATGATCCGTTCCGTCGAGCCTTGAGTCTCGGCGGATGGCGGCACCGAGTACATTTCTGCAGTGTCCCAGAAATCGACACCGCGCTCGAGCGCATAATCCATCTGGGCGTGCCCGTCGGCTTCCGTGTTCTGTTGTCCCCAGGTCATCGTGCCCAGACAACAGGAACTCACCATCAAATCCGTTCGTCCCAAACGTCGTCGCTCAATTGTCATAGGTGTTTCCTTAATATTTGATCGTGAAAGCGATAGGTAGAGAATCTTGTCTTGACCAGCCGGTTCTTCTTGAAAAGCGATAAAAAACACCACATAATATAGGCAATCCGTGCGATCGTGCGCGGGCCTTTGAAAAGAGGATGAAATGAACGATTTCAATACATCTATGGCCCATGGCCAGACGATGGATGCCAGCGTCAATGTTGGTCTTCGCAACTTCATGCTGGGCGTTTACAACAAGCTGGCCCTCGGCATTGCGGTGTCTGGTATTGTCGCCTTCATTGCGGGTTCTGTCGCACCGGTCAGTGCCGTTATCTATTCGCAGCCCATCATCTGGATCGTGATGTTCGCACCGATCGCGTTGATTCTGGCGTCGAACTTCATGATGCGCAATCCAAGCCCAACCAGCAGTGCGCTGCTCTATTGGGGCATTGTGGTCGGTCTCGGCCTGTCTATGGGCATCTACTTCCTGATGGCCAATCTGAATGTCGGTGGCATGAGCCATTTCGTCATCACCAAAGCCTTCCTGGCGACGGCAGCGACCTTTGCGGGCCTGTCTTTGTTTGGCTACACGACCAAGCGTGATCTTGGCCCGATCGGGACCTTCGCGATCATGGGTCTGTGGGGCGCGTTCATTATCGGCATGTTGTTCTTCATCCTGCCCATGATCTTCCCGAACGTCGCCTTCTTCCAGGTTGGCAGCACCATGCAGCTGATCATTTCTGGCGCCTTTGCTCTGTTCTCGGCGATTTTGATTGCCTGGAACACGCAGTCTTTGAAGGAAACCTATTTCCAGCTCGGCGGTGACCAGCGCGGCATGGCTGTGGCGACCAATATCGGTGCGCTTAATTTCTTCATCTATTTTGTGAACATCTTCCAATTCTTCCTGTCTCTCCTGTCGAGCGACTAGAACGGAATGGAATAAAGACAAAAAGCCCCAGCCATACGGTTGGGGCTTTTTTCTATACCGAATCCGGCGATCTCATAGAAAAAGGCGCCGGAACATCGCAATCCGGGATCCTTAGGCTTGTTACTGGCCGAACTCGGATTCTGCGCCTACCAAAGCAGAACAGATCCATTCCAGAATATGCAGGACGAAAGACGTGGCCAGGATTCGACTTATCGGCTTACCAACCGACGCCAATAGCAGTTTCTTGCGTGGTCCGGCCAAAGCGCCACCACTGGTTCGGAAAATGATCACGTCCGACAAGGGCAATACCGCAACCGAACTTGGCGGCGCGCTGGGCGTCGACATAGAGCTTATTGATACCGGAGAATTGCCACTGGACGGCAGCGCCCGGGATGATGTCCTGATCGAAGACGCGGTACGCGCCTGTCTTGCAGACGGAGACGTGCCGCTTTCGATTGGCGGCGATCACGCCGTTACATATCCGATTCTGAAGGCCATCGCAGATGCCCATGGTCCCGTCTCGATTTTGCATATTGATGCGCATCCGGACCTGTATGACGAGTTGCTTGGCAATCGGCGCTCTCATGCGACGCCGTTCGCCCGTATCATGGAGGACGGCTTGGCGGACCGGCTTGTCCAGGTGGGCATCAGAACCTTGAATGCGCATCAAAAGGAGCAGGCTGAACGGTTCAATGTCGAGATTGTCCCTATGCGCGGTTTCACACCTGACAGTGTGCCGATTCCCACAGGGCCGATTTATATATCGATTGACCTGGATGGGCTGGACCCTGCAGTCGCCCCCGGCGTATCGCACCACGAACCTGGCGGCCTCAATGTGCGCGAACTCCTCGATCTATTGGTTCGCATCCCCGGCCAGATCGTCGGCGCGGACGTTGTCGAATATAATCCCGATCGAGATATCCATGAGATGACCTGCAGTGTGGCGGCGAAACTCGTAAAGGAATTGGCGGCGCTGATCACGCGAAACGCCGCGCCCTGAGCCGATGCAGCAATGATAAGAACCGCGATTTTGGGATAATCGCATCATGCTATCGGATTTTCATTTGACCTTTTGGCGTGACTTCATATCCTGGAACATTATGGCAACAAACGGGAGGGCGCCATGACGGAACAAAGCCTCGATCCTGGTGCGGCTGAGATTGCCCGCGGGGTGTTGCGAATGATGCATGATTATGGCTTCGCCGGTGTGACGGAAATGACCCTGGCCAATGGCCGGCGCGCCGATGTCGCGGCTATCGGCCCGGGCGGAGAGATTTCAATTGTTGAGATCAAATCCTCCATCGCCGACTTTAAGAGCGATCAAAAATGGCCGGAATACCGCCCCTTTTGCGATCGTTTCTATTTTGCGGTTGGGCAGAGCTTCCCGCAGGAATTGATCCCTGAGGAGACCGGCTTGATCATCGCGGATGCTTATGGCGGCGCAGTCATCCGCGAACCGGACTGTGAGAAACTCGCTGCTGCTCGCCGCAAAGCTGTGACCTTGAGATTTGCCCGACTTGCAGCGGTGCGTTTGTGCCAGCCGGTTCTGGCATAGGCGGAGGATGAAATGCCCTCTGGACTCTCTTCCTCGCACCCCCTAGCTGCAGCCGCATGAGCCACGCTTATCCCATCGGAAAAACCGCCCGCGATGCGTTGAAAAACGCACAGGACGCAGCGCGGACGCGATATGAGGCCGAGGCCTTGGCGGAAGATGTGGCAATTGCCTCACTTGAGACGGAATGGATCACGCCAGCGGCCAAGGATCTGGCCAAGATTCTCGAACAGGCGGAACAGAATCCCGGGCATGGTTTTGTCCAGAATTATGAGGATGGGAGTGGCAATACGGTCCTTGCCGTGACCTATTGGAAGCTTGCCAAGACGCCGAAAAAGCCAAAACCCAAGGCGCGACCCATTCCCGAACCCGATCCAAATCAAGAGGATCATACCGACGATCTTTACTTTAAGTCGGGTCGCACCAAGAAAGGTCGGCGCAAGACATTTGTTGACCCCAATCAAATGGATTTGTTTGGCGAGAAAAAGCCGACAGATTGAGGCTGTCTTCAGCGCGTCTCAGGCGCGCACTTGCACTTGCAAGTTTCTGGCGCGGCGATCAGGATAGATGCGCATGGCCCTGGCAAAGAAGAATTCCCGTTCGATCACGCATCTCGGCATTGCGTACCGGTTTACGGTGTTCGGCAATAGTGGCTGGAATGACCTGACCATCCAGCACGCGTCCGGGAGCGGTCAAAAGCTTGTCATTCAATTCCCCGCAATTGAGAAAACCGCCGAGACGACCAAACATGTCATCACGCCTGCCAAGGTTGCCGAGGCGATTGATGCGGGTTTGGATTTTGGTTGGACACCGCAACAGAGTGCGCCGCCGATGCGGCTTAGATGCAAGAATGGGACATATGAAAAGGTGCCGTAGAAGTGCGGTTGGTACGGCGCGAGGATCATGCCGTGAATTCAGAGTCTGATTGCTGACAGCGTCGATCGTGCCCGCTGACTAAGCCGCCTTAAAGGTCAGGGCGACACCATTATTGCAATAGCGCAGTCCCGTCGGGGCCGGTCCATCCTTGAAGACATGACCGTGATGACCCCCGCAGCGCGCACAATGGTATTCCGTCCTTGTCATCCACAATGTATTGTCTTCCTTGAAGCCCAATGTGCCCGGAATGTAATCATAGAAACTCGGCCAGCCCGTGCCGCTATTATATTTGGTCTCACTGTCAAAAATGGCGAGATCGCATCCAGCGCAATGGAATACGCCCTGGCGCTTTTCATCATTCAAAGGCGAGGTAAAGGCGCGTTCCGTCGCTTCCTTGCGCAGCACGCGATAGGCCAGGGGCTCAAGTCTTTGCTGCCATTCAGCGTCGGTCAGCGTGCGCCACTCGCTGTCGGAAAAGTCCGTCGCGACCGTATCGGCAAACGCGCGACCATTGCTGCCGGCGCCAGAACAGCCGGCGACGAAGGCGGATGGCGCAGCAATCAGGAATGTACGGCGGCCAAGGGGAGACACAATTGGTTTCATCATCATCCTAAAATAGAAACCTGCGCGCCAACGTCCACTCACAGCTGATTCAATTTCTTGTTAGAATAAGATTGCTGCAAATCACCGCGTTTGGCTCTCGCGTTCGCTGGCATTTGCGATTAGGGAGCTGAGGTCCAATTCTTCTACCAGCGTGAGATATACCCATGACCGAGCCGATAAATGACAATCTGAGCGAAACCGCCCGCGACAAACTGCGCTTGACGGTGGAGCGGATTGAGCGGCTGGAAGAAGAAAAGAAAGAAGTCGCTGAGCAGATCAAGGAAGTCTATGGCGAAGCCAAGGCGCTCGGCTACGATACCAAAGCTCTGCGGACCGTGGTCAAGCTGCGCAAGCAGGACCGGCAGGAACGTCAGGAGCAGGAAGCGATTCTGGAAGTCTATCTGGACGCGCTGGGCGAGCTCTAATCCAAGTTCTTGATTAACCTTGCCGGAACCCTCTAGAACAGGGCATGCCGCGCGATGTCGATGAGCGAAAGAAACGCAAGGCCCTGCGCAAGATTCGCAAGGCCGCGATGCTGGCTGAGCAGGGTTTAGGCCCGCCCCTTTCCGATTGGGAAAAACAGTTCCTCGAGGAAGTTGAAGCGCGCATCGAAACGTTTGGCTCGGCCTTTCATGATCCCGAAAAAGGCGCCGCCGACGAGGCGCTGTCCTCTTTGCAGCACGTCAAACTGCGCGAGATTGACAAGAAAGCCCGCGGCAAAGCCAAACCCCGGTTTGGCAGCAAAGGCGGGTTCAAGCGAAAATCTGCGCCCCGCGTCCGCCAGATTGATGAGGATATTGACCCGACGCCACCGCCAGAACAGCGATCAAAACCTGAACTGGTGCGCGCCAGCGAGATGTCGGATGTCGACACGGCACCGAAGAAACAAGCGCCACGTCCAAAAAAGCGCCCACAGTTGAAGGTGATCGAAGGCGGCGCTGACAAAAACTAAACCATTTTCTATATTTTCGCGTATAGGAAATTATCACATCAGGGAAATCGCTTCATGAAAACCGTCGTCATCACAGGCGCGTCCACGGGGATTGGGCGCAGCGCCGCTGAGCACCTGGCGGCGCAAGGCTGGCAGGTCTTTGCCGGAATCCGCAAGTCAGCCGATGGCGCGGCTTTGATCGCAGCCGATGAGCGGATCAAACCGATCCTGCTGGATGTCACGCAGCCGGACCAAGTCGACGCGGCGGTCGAAACCGTACGCAAGGCCCTGGCTGGCCAGAAACTTGCCGGCCTCGTCAACAATGCTGGCATCGCCAATATGGGACCGCTCGCTTTGCAGCCCCTGGATCAGTTCAAGTCACATTTTGATGTCAATGTGTTTGGCTTGCTGCGGGCCAGTCAGGCCTTTGCGCCGCTGCTTGGTATGGATGAAAGTCTTGCGGGAAAGTCGGGTCGGATCATCAATATTACCAGCGTCGGCGGCCGGCTCGCTTCGCCTTTCCTCGGTGCCTATACAGCGACCAAACATGCTGTTGAAAGCATGACAGACAGTCTGCGTCGCGAATTGGTGATTTTTGGCATTGATGCCATCGCGATCGGTCCGGGCGCGGTGCGCACGCCGATCTGGGACAAAGCCGAGGCTGAAAACAGCTCCAATCCATATTCAAATTCGCCATGGGCAAAACCGATTGAGAAATTCAGCGAAACCATGCTCGAAGGCGGCCGCACCGGGCTCGACCCGCAAATCATTGCCGAGACGATTGAAACCGCATTGACCGCCGCGAAACCGAAAGCCCGTTACGCGCCCGTGCCGGACAAGTTGACCAATTTCACCCTGCCAATGCTGTTGCCGAAACGGGTGGTCGATGGATTTTTCTGGAAACGGTTCGGAATGCAGCCGAAATCCTGATCAGGCTTTGTGATAAGGCAAGCCGGCTTGCAGGCTGACCGCACGATAGAGCTGTTCCGCGATCATCACTTTGACCAGCCGATGCGGCCAGGTTTGCGGGCCAAAGGCCAGCGTCTCCGGGCACGCCGCGCGCACAGCATCGCTATAGCCTTCAGCGCCGCCAATCAGGAAGCAGAGCTGGCTCTGGCCCTGATCGCGCAGTTTTGCCAGCCGGTTTGAAAATTTGACCGAACTCAATTGCGGCCCATGCTCATCCAGGCGCAAGGTTTGCGCCCCGGACGGAAGGGCGCCGAGCAGCCGCGCGCCTTCGGCATCCAGGCCGCCGCCACTGGCGAGATCAACCAATTTGAGTGAACGCAAACCGATGGCCGGTCCGGCTTTGTTAAACCGGCTGACATAATCATCCACCAGATCTTTCTCGGGACCGCTTTTCAGCTTGCCGATTGAGAGCAGTGTGATGTGCATAAAGCTGGACTAGACGTCGTCAGGGCGATGGCCGCTATCGCCGGCCCAGATCTTTTCGAGATTGTAAAAGGCGCGCACTTCGGGGCGAAACAGATGCACAATCACATCGCCGAGATCGATCAGCACCCAATCGGCATTTGGCAGCCCTTCAAGCTTTGGCGCCTGGCCGGTTTTTTCCTTCACCTTCTTCGCCAGATGTTCGGCAATAGAACTGACATGACGGGCCGAACGGCCCGAAGCAATGATCATAATGTCTGCGAGGGAAGATTTTTCCGTCAGATCAATGACGGTGAGGTCTTCGGCTTTATCATCTTCCAGAGCGGCGATGATCGTGTCTGAGAACGCGCGAATATCTTCAATCGAGGGGGCGCGGGCCGAGTCCGTCTCAGTTTTTACAGCGGGCAGGATGGGGCTCCATAAGGTTGTTTCGTGGCCGAACTTATCATGCGTTGCGAGCAGGGCCTAGGGGGAATCGGCAACAGTCGCTGAGATTAAGCGCAAACGTGCGGCTGGCGGGGAGGGGGAGGTCGGCTTTGGGCTTTGCATTGTATCTACTTTATTCCATGGTCCTTTCTGCAGGAATTTGGGGACAGTTATGCTTCTTCGCCGCATCACAAAACACGTCAAAGATCAAAACTGGTTCGCCGTAGGACTGGATTTCCTGATCGTCGTGATTGGCGTTTTCATTGGTCTTCAGGTCGCCAATTGGAATGAGGCGCGCCTGCAGAAAGCCGATGAGCGCCAGCTCATCCAACGTTTGGCGGATGAGGCGGCCGAGCTGAAATCCGCTCTTTCTGACTATCGGACCGTTCACTCCGACACCGTCGAAGCCAACTTTGAATTCGTAAAACTTCTGGAAGATGCGGATGCGTGTTTGGAGGTCAATGATACTTACAAGCGGCTTTCACTGATGGCCACGGATTTTCCACCGCCGCGGTTTTCTGTGTCTACGATTGACGGGCTTATTGGCTCAGGTCGATCACAGCTTATTGAGTCAGCAGATTTGCGTGACCGTATTTCTGAAATGGCCGATGAGTTTGATTTCATCGAGCGACAATGGACGCGATACGTTGCCGTAAAACGGGCGTTTGAGTTGTCGTTCGTGACCCAGTCCGGATTCTCGGTGACTGAACGTGGTGATCTGAGCCACGGCAATTGGGATTTTGATCTGGATCGGGTCGATTTCCGAACCCCTGAAAACCTGTGCCGCAATCCGAGGATTGTCGGCGCAATGACGAATGTCGCCATTACCCAGGAAATATATCTCAATATCCTCAACCAGGCGGCGTTCAAGCTCGAGGCCTATTCTGAAAGTCTCGATCAGCAAATTGGCGGCTAGTTTCTTGAACGCCGGATATAAGCGGCCGGGATGATACCGCAATTTTGCGCTCGGCCGATGTCCGCGCCGGCCACATGCCTTCAAGTCTTCACAAATTGACCGGCCTTGCGGTCCTTGCGCACCTGGTCGGCGGGAAAGAGCTGGCCATTCATCGCGATGTAGACCCCAGGCGCTTGCAGCATGGCCGCGGACACCGCAAAGCCGACATTGAAAATCGCATCGGTGGAGCGCAATCGCGCGGGTTGCATGGCACCGGTCAGGATCACGGTCTTGCCGTCAATGCCCATCAAGGCCTGGCCGGTCTGGGTCATGGTGTCTGTGCCATGTGTGATCAGAATATGTTTGGCGGGCGTCGCGGCGACGGCATCTCGGATCGCGGTGCGGTCCGCATCGGTGAGGTCCAGACTGTCCTTCTTCATCAATGAGGTCAGCTGATATGCAATCCCGACATTGGCTTCGCGCAAGATTGCGTCGAGCGGAGACTCGCCGACCTGGAATTCGGACAAGGCATCGAAATAGACTTTGTCAATCGTGCCGCCCGTGGTGAAAATATGTAGATCCGTCATGCCTCGCTCTGGTGTCTGATAGGTTGCGTCATTGCAGCGAATTCTCCGGGCTTTACAAAACTTCTGTTCACTCGGCTATGTTTGAATGTTGGCATGCGAAGCTTGGTTTGGGGACCGATTTTGTGTCTCACAGCCTGCGGCGCCCCGGCCGGAGATGGCCCCGGTGCGCCGTCGCATTTTGCTGTTCCGCATATGGCGCCGGATGCCCTTGGTCTGACACCTGTCAGCGCGACGCGCAGTGTTGGCGGCCGTATTGAGATCTCGGCGCCGTCCGGATGGGAGATCTATCCCGACCCTCATCACATATGGGAGTTGGAGAATTTAAAGATTGCGGACCCGGGCCGGTATGATGACCTCAAAACCATTCTCTATCATCCGGTGATGCGGGTGTTTTGCCGGATAAGGACAGAGTTTGACCTTGGCGGCGTCGAAGAGGTATTGCCCGATCTGGCCACCAAGGCCGACCACCTCTTATGGCTGGAAATTCATGCAGATGATGATCTGGTCTTAAAAGGATTTACCGATCGCATGCGCGTGCATGATCGCGACGCAGAGACCCCAGCGCCCATTTATGAGGCGCGTTGGGTGTTCGAGCGCACCGACAGTGCGGGGGCTGCGCTCGGCTTCGGCGTGACCGAGACCGGCGCGCACAGTTATGAACATGTGCTCTGCTATTGGCTGGACGGTGTTCGCGGTGCGCGTGAGATGGAAATACTCAATGCCATTCGCGCGCATGTGCGCATCGACGATCCGGGCTGAGCTTATCGGGCCCGCCGCAGCGCCGTGGAGGATATCGGCTCAAGCGGCGCCGGCAGATAGACCCAGGCCGGGCTGTCTTGCTGGGGCAAAATTCGCGCCGCCTGATCTGGCAGTCGCTGCCGGTGCAGCAATTTAGCAAATGGACTGTTCCGCGCCGCGCGTTCGAACCCGGGACGGGCGACGACCGCGACCGGGATCATCTCGGTGAGCGCACGCCAGTCCTTCCAGAAATGGAATGTCATCAGACTGTCGCCGCCTATGATCCAGACCAGTTGCGCCTGACGGCAGTGCTGTCTGAGCTGCTTCACCAGATCCACCGTATAGCGCAGATTCAGTTCTTTCTCGACGGCGCTGACACGAAAGCGGCGATGATGTTGGGTTAAGTCCTCAACCGCCTGCAACCGCGCGGTATAATCGCTCGGCGCCTCCTTAAGCGGATTGCCAGGGGTCGGAAACCACCAGACCTGGTCCAGGCCGAGTCGCTGCATCGCCGTCTGCGCGACATGCAAATGCCCCCGATGCGGTGGATCGAAACTGCCGCCGAACAGACCGATGCGGGCGCGGGTGCTGCTTGGCGGTAGGAAGGCGGCAGGTCGCAGATTAGACATGGCGCTTTGTCGGTCGGGCCCGGTTAAGGCCGCGTTTGTCCGCTGCCGCGCACGACATATTTGAAAATGGTCAATTGTTCGGCGCCAACCGGGCCGCGCGCATGGATGCGTCCGGTTGCGATGCCGATCTCGGCGCCCATGCCGAACTCACCGCCATCCGCATATTGGGTCGAGGCGTTATGGATGAGAATGCCCGCATCAATGTCTGAGAAGAATCTTTCAGCCGTCTCTGGGTCTGCCGTGATGATACATTCGGTGTGGCTGGTGCCATAGGTGGTGATGTGATCAATCGCCCCGTCAATGCCATTGACGACGCGAACCGAAAGTGTTGGCGCGAGATATTCTGTGCGCCAATCTGATTCTGTGGCGACGCTCATATCCGGGTAAATCGCCCGGGCGGCATCATCGCCCACCAGGGCACAGCCGGCATCTTTCAGCGCGCTGGCAATGGCTGGCAACAGGCCGGACGCCACGTTCTCGTCAATCAGCAAAGTCTCGGCGGCGCCGCAAATGCCGGTGCGTCGCATCTTGGCGTTGACGACAATATCGATGGCCATTTGCGGGTCCGCTGCGGCATCGACATAGACATGGCAGAGACCTTCCAGGTGGCCGATCACCGGCACGCGCGCTTCAGCCTGAACGCGCTCGACCAGGCTTTTGCCGCCGCGGGGCACAATCACATCGACCGTCCCATCCAGGCCCGACAGCATATGTCCCACGGCGGCACGGTCCTTGGTTTGCACCAATTGCACCGCATCTTCCGGCAGGTCGACAGAGCGCAGCCCGGCCCGCAAAGCGTCGGCAATCGCCATAGCCGAATGCAGACTTTCGCTGCCAGCCCGCAAAATCGCAGCATTCCCGGACCGAACGCACAGGGAGGCCGCGTCCGCAGTCACATTCGGGCGGGCTTCATAAATGATGCCGATCACGCCAAGCGGGGTGCGCACGCGGGCAATGTCCAGCCCGGACGGCACGGTCCAGCGGGCAATCTCGCTGCCGACTGGATCAGGCAGGTCCGCGACGGCGCGCAGGGCATCGGCAATCGCCTGAACCCGGTCCGGCGTCAGCGTCAGACGATCCATCATTGCGTCGGTCAGACCCTTCTCACGGCCGCCCTCAAGATCACGCGCATTCGCCTCGAGGATGGTTGGCTCAGCCGTGATGAGCGCCTCGGCCATGGCGAGAATGGCATTCGTCCGTCCGTCCTTGCCAGCCTTGGCCAGCTGGGCGGAGGCGGCACGCGCCCGCTTGCCCATGTCGAGCAGTGTTGCGTGCAGGTCTTCAGTCGGTGTGTGCAGAGTATCGGCCATGGCGTGCTATTGCCGGATTTATCGCGTCTGAGCAATGAGGGATTCTAATTCGAGCGTAGATTATCCGCGCCAGAAACGACGGGTCATCAAGACGAACACGGCAGTAAATTCCAGCCGCCCGAGCAGCATGGCGGTAGCGCAGATCCATTTGCCGCGATCGGTGAGGCCCTCAAACGTACCTGCCGGCCCGATCTCTGGCCCGAGGCCCGGTCCGACATTCGACACGCTGGTGGCCGCGCCAGAAATTGCGGTCAGTGGATCTTCGCCGGTCAGGCTCAGCAGAATTGCGGCGACGACGAATGTGGCGAGATATAGGAACACGAAGACCATGACCGATTGCAGCGTATCATTGTCGATGACTTTGCCGCCATAACGAATGCGGACGACGCGGTTTGGGCTGACCATTTGCTGGGCATGTGCGAGCACGGCCCGGAAGCTGATCTCGAGGCGGAACATTTTGATCCCGCAGGCCGCCGATCCGGCGCACCCGCCGAGGAATATCGTGATCAGGAAAATCATCACGATGGGTTCACCCCAGCCATCATAAGGCGCTGTGGCATACCCGGTGCCCGTCATCACCGAGACGACATTGAACAAGGTTTCGATAAATCCGCCGAGCGGGCTGATAATGACATAATCCTGATCTGCAAGTACGCGCAGGAAAAACACCAGAAGTGTGATGCCCAGGATCAGGCCCATGAACAGTCGTGGTTGCGGATCTGTCAGCAAGGGCTTCACGCGCCCATGAATCATCGCCAGCGCCAGCAGGCTGAACGGCAATCCGGCAATCACCATGAACAGAATGGCCGTCGGGATCGCCGCCGGAGCCAGTTCAGTGAACGCGCCGAACGAGGCATCATAAGTCGAATAGCCGCCGGCTGCGACGGTGGTCATGGCATGGGCAACCGCATCGAAGGCATTCATGCCACACAGCATGTAAGCCGCAGCACAGGTTGCCGAGATAAACAGGTAGATCATGCCGATCTGTGCCGAGACTTCGCCAATGCGTGGGACAAACTTTCCGGACACGTCTGAGCTTTCCAGTTGGAACAATTGCATGCCGCCGACGCGCAACATTGGCAGAATGGCGATCGCCGTGACGATGATCCCGATCCCGCCAAACCATTGCAGAATGGCGCGCCAAAGCAACAGGCCACGAGGTTGAAATTCCAGCTGGCTCATTACCGTAGAGCCGGTCGTGGTCAGTCCGGATATGCTCTCGAACATGGCGTCGGTGAAGCTCATACCGATGCCCATGAATGGAATGGCCGCCAGGGCGGGCAGCACGACCCAGACCAGTACGGTCAGCAGGAAGGCTTCGCGTGCGCCGGTGCGTTCCGGTCGACCGCCTGAGAGTATGATCAGTCCGCCGCCAAATAGCAGCAACATCGTCGCGCTGGCGGCAAAGACCGGCCATTCGGCTCGTGCATCTGCGACGTCGAGCAATAAGCAAGGGATCATCGCTGCGCCAAGCAGCGCAGTCATGATGCCAAGAGCAAGGATGACGACTCGTAATTGCATGTGGGAAGGGAGCTAAAGTGAAAAAGCTGCAAAGGCGTGTATTTTTGACCACGCGAACCGCGATTCAACCGCCAATATGGGGGCGGATGTGGAAAAAAATCAGGAAAAAAGTGTAATTTTTTAGCTGCGCGTGCATTCGGTTAACCAATTGTAAAAAAAGAGTTTTGTATAAGTTAACAGACCGGCGAAAGGGCGTGTTCCGCTATATTTCCGGTTTGTTCTGTATTGGTTTCGTCAATGCGACCTTGTGGACAGGAGGGAATCACCAGGTTGCCCATATGAATCCATGCTGTCCCATGTTATCCCATAAAAGAGCATGCTGGATCCATAAGAATCCGGCTGGGGCGAAGGATGGGAGTTGGGCGTGTTTGTCTCGACGTTTGAGACATCGCTGGATAGCAAGGGTCGGGTCTCGGTTCCGGCCTCTTTTCGCCATGCCTTAGCGGGCGGGGCGCGGGTTTTTCTGTACCCCGCACTGGACGGCTCTCCGTGTCTTGAAGGCGGCGGAGAGGCCCTGATGCAGCAGAATCAGGCGACCTTGTTGCGCCTGAGCCCCAACACGACAGCGCGGAAGGTTTTTCTCAACCGCACCGTCGCCAAGGCTGCCGAGCTAAAGCTTGACGATACGGGCCGGATTAAAATTCCGGAAAAACACCTGGAAATGGCCGGGATTGCCCGGGATCTGATCTTCGTCGGAGCCATGGATCGCTTCTATCTCTGGGAGCCATCCCAGTACGCGGCGTACGATGCCGAAATGGAAGCGCAACTGGGCGATGTGCAGTCTGATTTTGAGGGCTCGTTCAATGCTGCCTTTGTCAATACAGGCATTCGCGGCGTCGTTGGGGAGGGGGATTGATGGGGCATGCGCCCGTTCTCCTCGCTGAAGTGATCGCTGCGCTCGCGCCACGCGACGGCGAAACCTATGTCGATGGGACGTTTGGCGGCGGCGGCTATGCATCGCGCGTCTTGCAGGCGGCGGATTGCCACCTGTTCGGCATTGATCGTGATCTCGATGCGATCAGTCGGGCTGAAGCGATGGCCGAGCAACTGCCTCGCCTCCATCCCCTGCTTGGGCGATTCGGTGAAATGGATACGCTGGTCCGCAACCATGGTGTCGACGCTGTCGATGGGGTGATGCTGGATATTGGCGTCTCTTCGTTTCAGCTCGACCAGGGAGAACGCGGGTTTTCTTTCATGCGGGACGGACCGCTTGATATGCGTATGGGGCAGACCGGGCCCAGCGCGCGAGATGTCGTCAATCACATGACCGCCGCCGATCTGACGGCGATATTTCGTCAGCTCGGCGAAGAGCGGCAAGCCAAACGTATTGCGAATTTTATCGTTGCGGAGCGTCAACAGGATGCGTTTACGACCACAACCCAGCTGGCGGATTGTGTTGAGCGGGCGGTTGGCGGGCGACGCGGCAAGAAAACCCATCCAGCGACGCTGACCTTTCAGGCGATCCGGATGTTCGTGAATGATGAATTGGGTGAACTCGCGCGTGCGCTCGCTGCGGCTGAACGGCTTTTGCGCGCCGGTGGCCGATTGGTCGTAGTGACCTTCCATTCCCTGGAAGATCGACTGGTTAAAACCTTTATGCGGACTCGCGCTGGAATGGTCAGCGGCGGCTCGCGCTATATGCCCGAGCTTGAAAAAGGGCCGGCGGCCAGTTTCGAGCTCGAACAACGCAAGGCGATTGAGCCCACCGATGCTGAACTTTCCACCAACCCGCGAGCGCGGTCTGCACGATTGCGTGTTGTCACGCGCACCGATGCCCCGGCCTGGACGGAGCCGGTCGAAACAGGATTGCGACTGCCATCGTTGGCGGCGTTGGAGGCGGCGATATGAGCAAGCGCGCTTTCTTCTTCGGGCTCGCCGTGGTGGCGCTGCTGATTTTCAGTCTTTATCGCGCCAAGTACGGTGCTCAGGAAACGGTTGCTGAAATCGAGTCCGTAGATCTGCAAATTGAACAGGCGCAAGCTGACCACGCTGATTTACTGGCGGAGTTTGCGCATCGATCTCGCCAGGAATGGATTGAGGAGTTTGCGCGCCGAGAGCTTGGCATGGTTCCGGCGCGGGCCGAGCAATTCGTGCGCTCGGTTGATCTGGATGGCCGGGTTGGACCGCCTATGGAATTGGCGGATGCCGATGCGCGAACAGATCGCGAGGTCGCCAATGCGGATTGAGAGCGGATCTGAAATCAGCCTCGGCGGCAGCGGTATGCGCACGCGGATTGTTTCGATGGGCTTGCTGGCTGTCTTCGTCGCGATTGGCGTCAAAGGATTGAGCGTGGCACTTGGCGGTTCAGATCCGGTGCTCACGCAGGTCAGCGATCTGGAGCCCGCGCCGCGTCGCGCTGACATTGTTGATCGCAATGGCGATTTACTGGCGACCAGCGTGACCGCTTATTCTGTGTTTGCTGACCCGCGTGCCATCGGTGATCCGGTGCTGATTGCGGAGGAACTTGCTAAAGTTTTGCCTGATCTGGATGTGGCGACAATTTCTGCGCGGCTGTCACAGAATGACCGGGCTTTTGCATGGATTGAACGGGGGGTGACTCCGCGCCAGCGTCAGGCGGTTTTTGAGCTTGGGCTTGAGGGGATCGGGTTTCGCGAGGAATCACGCCGGGCTTATCCACGAGGCACACTGGCGGGACATATTCTCGGTTATGCCGGTGCTGATGGTCAGGGACTTGGCGGGATCGAGTATGCCATGGATGATCGTTTGTCTGACGATGCGGCGCCGCTCCATTTGACGATTGATGCCAATGTTCAGTTCAGCCTCGAAGCAGAGCTCTCTGCAGCCATTGGTGAATATGAAGCCGAAGCTGGCGCTGGGGTCGTTCTGGCCGCGCAGTCCGGTGAGGTGCTCGGCATGGCGAGCTGGCCGCCTCTGGATCCGCATAAGGCGACTGCGTTGAGCCGCCAAGATCCAGCCTTGCTCGATCGGGCAAGTGGCGCGATTTATGAGCTTGGGTCCGTGTTCAAGCCGTTAACGGTCGCCGGCGCACTTGACGCCGGCGCGATCAAGCCAGGTGATCGGTTTGATGTGCGCGAACCGCTGCGTATTCGTGGCCGTCAGATCCATGATGATCATCCGATCATAGGGCGCCCAACACCGCGAGAAATTATCGCTGACAGTTCAAATATCGGCACCGTGAAAATTGCCTGGCAAATGGGATCTCGGCGCCAGCAGGAATTTTTTGGATCGCTCGGATTGTTCTCTCGTTCACCGGTTGAACTCGCAGGCAGCGCACGCCCGCTCATCCCTGAACAGTTTGACGAATTGTATAGCGCCACGGCGAGCTATGGTCATGGCATCGCCGTGTCGCCTATCGCCTTTGCCAGCGCCTTTGCCTCGCTCGCCAATGCAGGCGAAATCATTGCGCCCACCCTGTTACTGGCACCCGACAGAAAACGCAGCCCAAAACGCGTCATGGCTGCGCCGACGGCAGATCTGGTGACCCGTATGCTGCGCGAAGCGGTTGTCGATGGCACAGGCACGCGGGCGGAAGTTGGCGGATACCGGGTCGCTGGCAAAACGGGAACGGCTGAGAAACCGATCCCGGGTGGCTACTCCGAAACCGAGAACATTTGCAGCTTCGCCGCGATATTCCCCGCTGACAGCCCTGAATATGTCGTATTGATCGTGCTGGACTCTCCAAAGGCGGGAGACGGGCGTGGCAGGACCGCTGCGTGGAATGCAGCGCCGACAGCCGGACGGGTGATCGAGCGTATAGCGCCCATTCTGGGCGTCGAGCCGCGCTTTGATGATCCGGTGCCGTCTTCGCCGCGAGTCCGCTCCGTCGCAGACAGGAGAGGCACAACATTATGAGATTGAACCAACTGTTTCCCGGATATTCAGGCCAGAAGGCTGAAGCGGCGGTGACAGGCATCACAGCTGACAGTCGTCAGGTGCAACCGGGCTATGTCTTCGCCGCAATGCAGGGCGTGGTGACCGACGGACGCAAATTCATTGGCAAAGCGATTGACGCCGGCGCGATTGCGATACTGGGGGAAGACTTGCCCGCCACAGACCCGGCGGCGCGGATCGATGTTGACAATGCACGCCTGGCGCTGGCCGACGCGGCGGCGAAATTCTATCCCAACCAGCCACAGAGCATTGTCGCGATCACTGGGACAAATGGTAAAAGCTCGACCGTTGATTTTCTGCGCCAGATCTGGACCAGCGCCGGACTTGGCGCAGCCAGTATGGGCACACTTGGTGCGATTGGCCCGAAAGGAAATATCGATCTCGGCCATACAACACCTGATCCGGTCGCGATTCATGCGACGCTGCAAACCCTCGCAGAAGATGGGGTGACGCACGCGGCGATGGAGGCGTCCTCGCATGGTCTCGCCCAATACCGTCTGGACGCCGTCCGCTTGTCCGCGGTCGCGTTCACCAACCTGACGCAAGATCATCTGGATTATCATAATACGATGGATGAATATCGCAGCGCAAAACTGCGTCTGTTCAGTGAGTTGGCACCAGAAGGCTGCCCCGCCGTCGTCAACGCTGACAGCGATCAGCGCCTCTTCTTCGAAGCGGCGGCGCAGGAAGCCGGGCTGAACACCGTATCCGTCGGTTGGCGCGGCGCCGATCTCAAAATTGAGGAATTGATGCCGAAAGCGACCGGGCAACGTCTGTTCCTGGACTGGCGTGGCGAGAAGGCAGCGATTGATCTGCCGTTGATAGGTGAGTTTCAGGCATTGAACGCGCTGACCGCTGCGGGTCTGGCGCTGGCTGGCGGTCATGGCTTGCAAGCCGTTGCGACCGGTATGGCGCAATTGAAGCCTGTCAAAGGCCGTTTGGAATATGTTGGCGAGACCAAAGACGGGGCTGGCGTGTTTGTCGACTATGCTCACACGCCGGCAGGACTGGACGTGCTCATCCGTGCCGCGCGGCCGCACACTGCCGGTCGCTTGGTTGTGGTGTTTGGCTGCGGCGGTGACAGAGATCGCGGCAAGCGTCCGCTGATGGGAGAAGTCGCGGCAAAGCACGCCGACAAAGTCATTGTGACCGATGATAATCCGCGCAGTGAGGATCCGGCTGCCATTCGTAGAGATGTCCTGGTCGGTGTGCCGACGGCGATTGAGATTGGCGATCGCGGTGCGGCGATTGCGCAAGCGGTTTCAGACCTTGAGAAAGGCGACACATTGCTCATCGCTGGAAAGGGTCATGAGACGGGTCAGATCATTGGCGACTCAGTGATCCCGTTCAGCGATCAAGAGGCGGCGCGCACTGCCCTCGGGGGAGGCACTGATGAATAGTCGTTCGCCCTCAAATAGTGTGACATTTTTGCCTGCGATTTGGCTGGCAGATTCATCCACAGATTCTCGTGTTTTCAGTATAAAAACGACCCTCACCCGCGAGGCGAAGCGACTTGAAACGCTTCGCCTCATAGGAGAAGTTTGTTTGTCGCCAAAGACTTGCGATGCAGCGCTCCGCGCGCCCCAATTTGGTTTGCCTGTGGATGAATCTGGAGAACGAAAAGAGTCCGTCATTTGCCGGGCGTCTCAACCGACAAATTCTAACCGAAAAGAAAGGTTCATTTCAGAGTTTCGGCCCTTGTTAATCAAGGCAAATACATCCGGAATAGGACTATTCGCAGACCAGCAGCGACAACAGAGTGCTGCGGCAGACGAAGTGGTGATGGACCGCGGCGCAGAATGTGCCGCAGGGGGTTGTGATGCTATTTGAATTGCTGGCCGCTGAAGAAGGGCCGCTAAGACTTTTCAATTATCTGACGTTCCGTACGGGACTGGCACTCGTGACTTCATTTCTGGTCACGGTGCTGATTGGTGGCAAATTGATTGATGTGCTGCGGGCGCGTCAGGGCAAAGGCCAGCCGATCCGTGATCTTTCGCTTGAAGCACAAATGGCCAAGCAGGGAACGCCGACCATGGGCGGCTTCCTGATCTGGTTCGGTCTGCTGCTCGGCACGATCCTGTTCGCGGATTTGAGCAATCCATATATCTGGGTCGTTCTGGCTGTATCGCTGTCTTACGCCTTTCTCGGCTTTCTCGATGATTATGCTAAGGTCACCAAACAGAGCACGGACGGCGTCTCTGCGCGCTTGCGGCTTGGCACAGAATTTCTGGTTGCCGCAGCAGCAGGGGCTTTCATCATGGGATTGCACGGTGCGCATACACCGCTTGGTCATGCGGATTGGGGGGCGTTGAATCCGCTGGCGGAATGGATTGCCGGTTTCGCGCCTGAAACCTCGGTTGAGCGCAACGAAGCGTCTTTCTCAGGCGGTGTCGCGATCCCGTTCGTTAACGACTATTTCTACCCGCTCGGTGGCTTGTTCGTGGTGTTTGCCTGCATCGTCATTGTTGGCTTCGCCAATGCTGTGAACTTCACCGACGGCCTCGACGGTCTGGCCATCGTGCCGATCATGTTCACCGGCGCTGCCTTCGCGCTGATCGCTTACCTCACCGGCAACTTTGTCTTTGCCGGATATCTTGGCATCCAGTTCACGCCGGGCGCGGGCGAAATGGCCGTACTGATGGGGGCGATGATGGGCGCGGGCATGGGCTTCCTTTGGTACAATGCCTATCCCGCGAAAGTCTTCATGGGTGATACGGGCTCGCTTGGTCTGGGTGGTTTGATTGGCGTGGTCGCTGTGGCGATTAAGCATGAGTTCGCGTTGGCGGTGATTGGCGGCCTGTTCGTGCTCGAAGTCTTGTCGGTTGTGCTGCAGGTCAGCTGGTTCAAGATCACGCGTAAATTGACCGGTGAAGGCAAGCGCATTTTTCTGATGGCGCCTTTGCATCACCATTTCCAGAAACAGAACTGGCCGGAAACCCGGGTTGTTGTTCGGTTCTGGATTCTCTCACTTCTATTCGCCCTGGCGGGCCTTGCCACATTGAAACTGAGGTAGCGCCCAACTCATGATCCCCATCACCGAATATGCAGGGCGCGATGTCGCCGTCTATGGTCTGGGCCGCACGGGTTTGTCCGCTGCGAAAGCCCTGGCTGCGGGCGGCGCGCGCGTGCATGCCTGGGACGATGGTGAGGTCGCGCGCGCCAAGGCGGAAGCTGAAGGCATCCCTGTCAGTGACATCAATAAGCGCGACTGGCAGAAATTCGCTGCCCTGGTTCTGTCGCCGGGCATTCCTTACAAATTTCCGCAACCGCATCGGCTGGTGCGCATGGCCGAGATGATGAATGTACCGGTGGTCGGCGACATGGAATTGTTTGCCCGCGCCGTGCAGGCTCTGCCGGAAAAGGGCCGCCCAAGAGTGGTTGGCATAACCGGCACAAATGGCAAGTCGACGACCACCGCCCTGATCGGTCATATCCTGCGCGAAGCTGGTCGTGATGTCCGCATTGGCGGCAATATCGGAACTGGTGTGCTCGACATGGCATCGCTCAATGCCAATG
Organism: Pseudomonadota bacterium; assembly: GCA_039029475.1. Lineage (GTDB taxonomy): Bacteria > Pseudomonadota > Alphaproteobacteria > Caulobacterales > Hyphomonadaceae > Henriciella. The sequence goes on from JBCCGB010000001.1 coordinate 368,691, forward strand.
CGATTTATGTGCTGGAATTGTCCTCTTATCAGCTCGATCTGGTCGAGAGCCTGCATTGCGATGTTGCAGTTTTCCTGAACATTTCCCCGGATCATCTCGACCGCCATGGCGGCTTGGAGGGATATGTTGAGGCCAAGAAACGCATTTTTGCCAATCAGCGTCCGCGCGATGTAGCGGTGGTCGGCATTGATGACCCGCACTCCCAGGCCATCGCCATGAGTCGCTTGCGCCCTGGCGAAGGGCGCGTGGTGCAAATCAGTTCCGAATTCGGTCTCGCTCGCGGGGTCAGCGCCGTTGATGGGCACCTCTATGACAGCACGGGCGGACAAGCCATTCGGGTTGGCGATCTCGCCGATGCTCAGGCATTGCCGGGCCGACATAATTTTCAGAATGCCGCGGCCGCGTACGCCGCATGCCAGGCGCTCGGCGTTGCGCCGGGACGGATCATGGCCGGCATTCAATCCTTTCCGGGGCTGGAGCATCGGATGGAACTGGTTGGCGAAATCGAAGGCGTTCGCTTCGTCAATGACAGTAAGGCGACCAATGCTCAGGCGGCTGAGCAGGCCCTGAAAACCTGGCCAAAGGTCCACTGGATTGCGGGTGGTGTCCCAAAAGCCGAAGGCATCAAGCCGTTGGAGCCCTGGTTCGATCGCGTGCATCAGGCCTACCTGATTGGCGAGAGTGAAGCGGACTTTGCCAAGACGCTGAAGGGCAAGACCAAGACGGTCAGCTGTGGCACGCTTGAGGCAGCAACGCAGGCAGCTTTTGATGCCGCGAAAGCCTCCGGTGAGACGAATCCCATCGTTTTACTGTCACCGGCCTGTGCAAGTTTCGATCAGTTTAAAGATTTTGAAGCACGTGGTGATGCATTCAAGGGCATTGTGCAGCGGCTCGCGGCACAAGTCGAACCTCAGAAGGAAGCTGTATAGGAGCGCGTCATGGTCGAAGTTGCCCTCCGCCCGCGGACCGGATCCGGGCGTCTGATTGAGTGGCAACGCGGCCTCGACTGGTCGATCCTGATGTCTGCCATCGTGCTGCTCTGCGCGGGCCTGTTATTATCTTTGGCAGCGGGTCCACCGGCGGCGGAGCGGCTTGGCTATTCAGACAGTTTCTTTTTCGTCAAGCGTCAGGCCATGTTTGTCGGCGCCGCCGTGATCGTCCTGGTCGGCGTCAGCGTCCTGGAACGGGTCTGGGCGCGCCGTCTCGCTGCTTTGGTGTTTATCGGGTCGCTGGCTTTGCTCGCCTTCATTCTGGTCTCTGGCTATGAAGCGAAAGGCGCCCAGCGCTGGATTCGCTTTGGCGGCTTCAGTTTGCAGCCATCAGAATTTGTAAAGCCGGCCTTGATTGTGCTCACGGGTTGGCTTCTGGCGCAGCGGCAAATATATCCGCGCGGTCCGTGGGCGGCGATCACACTGGTTTTCTTTTGCGTCACGCTCGGATTCCTGCTCTTGCAACCAGATGTCGGGCAATCGGCGCTGCTGACCGCGGCCTTCATCATTACGTTCTTTGTTTCGGGCTTGCCCTGGCGCTGGGCTGCGATCTTTGCCGGCGGCGGCGCCGCCCTGTCGGGCTTGCTCTACGCGACCTTGCCGCATGTGCGGTTTCGCGTGAACTCTTTCATCAATCCTAGCGAGTATGACACCTATCAAATCGACAAGGCGTCAGAAGCGATTGGGCGCGGTGGTCTGTTTGGCGTCGGCCCTGGTGAAGGCAAGATCAAAACCGCGCTGCCGGATGCACATACAGATTTCATCTATGCCGTCATGGGCGAAGAATTTGGCTATATTGCTGCCATCGGTCTGATCTTTGTGTTCGGTTATATTGTCTGGAAAGGCCTGCGCGCAGCGGCGCGACTGCATGACCCTTATCCGCGCGCGGCAGCGACCGGATTATTTGCGCTTTTTGGTCTTCAGGCCGCCACAAACATCGCTGTAAATGTCAGTCTGATCCCGCCAAAGGGGATGACTTTGCCGTTCATCTCTTATGGCGGATCCTCGATGATAGGGACCGCGCTCACCCTCGGATTGGCGCTCGCGCTGATCCGGCGCGGTCAGACAAGTGTGAAGGCCTGGAATGAACGATAAACCTCTCGTCGTGATTGGCGCAGGCGGCACAGGCGGACACATGTTCCCGGCCGCCGCTTTTGCAGAAGAAATGGCGACGCGCGGCTGGGAGGTCGGTTTGATCAGCGATGATCGCGGCTTGCGCTATGCTGAGACGTTTCCGGCCAGCTGGAAAATGGAAGTGAAGGCAGCCAGCCCAAACATGCGCAAACCCTGGACGCTGCCAGGCACCGCATTGAAATTGCGGGCAGGCGTGAATGCGGCGGTGCGCCGGTTCAAACAGAATCAGCGCCCGGCCTTGATTGCCGGCTTTGGGGGGTATCCTGCCTATCCGGCTTTGTCGGCAGGGCGGCGCCTCGGTATTCCCTTGTTGATCCATGAACAGAATGCCGTTCTTGGCCGCGTTAATCGCGCGTTTGCCAACCAGGCGAGCGTCGTTGCTTCCGGCTTTGAGCGGCTCGATCGATTGCCGAGAGGGGCCAATCATCACCCGATCGGCAATCCTGTGCGGGCTCCGATTGCCGCCGTGCGCGATACTCCATTTCCGTCATCAGAGGACGAACTCACGCTGTTTATCACAGGCGGATCACAAGGCGCACGCATTCTTGGCGAGGCCATTCCTCTGGCGATTGCCAATCACATCCCGGCGCCTTTGCGCATGCGTTTGCATGTCGTGCAGCAGGTGCGCGAAGAGCAATTGGATGCCGTGCGCGCCATCTATGACAAGGTCGATGTCAGAGCGACCCTGCAGTCTTTCTTTTCGGACATGCCGGAACGGCTTGCGGCGTCCCATTTGGTGATTGCGCGGTCGGGCGCTGGCACCGTCAGTGAGATCGCGGCCGTGGGGCGACCCTCGATCCTGATCCCGTTGAAGATCGCCATGGACAATCACCAGGAAGCGAATGCTGAAGGCCTGGTCGATGCCGGCGCGGCTGACATGTTGCTGGAGGACAATCTGTATCCGAATTTAATTGGCGAGTTACTGGCGGTGCGTTTAGAGGACGCCAATGATTTGGCGGTAAGAGCGGCGGCAGCAAAAGCGCTCGGCAATGTCAGGGCGGCGCAGGATTTGGCGGATGTGGCGATGGGTATTGCGTCGCCCTAAGCCGCGCGGCACCCATGCGTCTTGTGCATGTTGGCGCCTTTCAGCCAGTCCCAACCAAACGCTTCATCTGAATCTCCATGCGTTTCGCGATGCTTCAGCTTGGCTAGCGCTTCTTCCAAGCTTGGTTCATGGCCTTCCGGCACCCACCACATGACAAAATGCATGCCGCTTAGGACTTCGAACCATTCCTCTCGGCGTTCATAGAATTGCTTGTGTACGGTGCCCCAGACAAATTTTTCCAGGCTTTCAACATCTTTCCAGACGGTGAGATTCGAGACGAATTGCGGGTCGCCATCAATCTTGGCTTCGGTATTGCCGGTTCCGGGTTCGCCCGAGCCTTCCATCATCCAGACAAAGCCTGGCATACGCTTGCCAAGGCCGTTGATGAAATCCAGATTGTCCATGAATTCCTGAACGCGTGGATCGTCTGTTGGCGCCAGCAATCGACCAATGTTCAATTCAGCTAAATACATCGTCATGTTCGTTCCTTTATTCTGCCATGTCCGAACGGCAGAGACGGTTTATGGACACATTTACATTGCCACGCATCGGCGCAAAGCTTGCCTCAGTAAATGAGAACAGGGTAACGCAATTACAACCAATCTCTGGACATTTGACCGCTATGAAACCATCTCCCACACCTTTCCCGCTCGGGCCTGCTCACCTTGTTGGTATCGGCGGCATTGGCATGTCTGGCATTGCTGAGATCATGATGAATCTCGGCTATCAGGTGCAAGGCTCGGACATGGCTGAAAGCGCCAATGTCAAACGCCTGAAGGAAAAAGGCGCGACCGTGCATATTGGCCATAAAGCCGAGAATGTTGCGGGCACCAGTGCCGTGATTATTTCAAGCGCCATCAAGGATGACAATGTTGAGGTTCAGGCGGCACGGGCGTCGGGCATTCCCGTCGTCCGCCGCGCCGATATGCTGGCCGAAATCATTCGCCTGAAATGGACGGTCGCGGTGGCTGGCACGCATGGCAAGACGACCACTACAACGATGGTTGCGGCTTTGCTGGATGGTGCGGGCATCGACCCGACAGTGATCAATGGCGGCATTATCAACGCTTATGGCTCGAATGCGAAAGCCGGCGATGGCGACTGGATTGTGCTGGAAGCCGATGAGTCAGATGGCACCTTCATGAAAATCCGCCCGACCATTGCGGTTGTCACCAATATGGATCCTGAACACATGGAGCATTATGGCTCTATGGATGCCTTGCGCGACGCGTTCGACACTTATGTCGGCAACATTCCCTTCTATGGCTTTGGCGTGTTGTGCACCGACCATCCGGAAGTCGCCGCCATGGTTGCCCGCGTCTCGGACCGACGAATCATAACCTATGGTTACAATCGCCAGGCCGATATTCGGGCGGTCAATTTGCAGCCCTCAGCAGACGGCGTGACCTTTGATGTGATGATCCGCGCGCAACTCAATGCGGCTGAACGCGTGATCGAACAGGTTTTCCTGCCCATGGCGGGTGAACACAATGTCTCGAACGCGCTCGCGGCGATTGCAGTCGCCGTTGAGCTCGGCGCAACGAATGAGCAATTGCGCGACAGTCTGAAAGCCTTTGGTGGCGTCAAACGACGTTTCACCCCGGTCGGCGAATGGAACGGCGTGAAGGTCATTGATGATTACGCCCACCACCCAGTAGAGATCATGGCCTGTCTGAAAGCGGCGCGTGCCATCCAGGGACAAGGGCGGGTGATCGCTATTTCTCAGCCACACCGATATTCTCGTCTGCAAGACCTCTTCGAGGATTTTGCGCAATGCTATCGCGAAGCCGACATTGCCGTGATCACGCCGGTTTTCGCCGCTGGCGAAGCGCCGATCGATGGCGTTGATCATGCTGCGCTCGTGCAAAGCATGAAGGGACATGGTCACAAACAGGCGCAGACGCTTGAAGATCTGGAAACCTTACCTGATCTCCTTCGCGAGATCGCTCAACCTGGCGATATGGTCGTTTGTATGGGCGCGGGCAGCATTTCGGCACATGCCAATGCGCTGATCGAGAAGCTGAAACCCTGACAGTTATGGTAAACCGGTATCAGTGAATTCGCCGTCAGAAGCTGCGATCTCGTAAAACCTCGTCTGGCATAATCTTGGTCTGGTGGCCAAAGGGATGCTGACGTGCGTGGTCGAGGAATTTTTGCCGTCTCGCTGGCGATTCTGGCGACGGCACTACCTGTTCTTGCGGACAGGGCTGGCGACATTGAGCCAGTCTTGCGATTGAGATTGTCGGACCCGCTATTGGACGCAGCGCCGAAACCTCTGCTCAGGCCGCGGTTCAGCGACAGAGCCATGGCGGTTTCCTCTTCGGTTCCTGACCTTGCTGTGTCTGTCGAGCGGTCTGGACGGATTGGTAATTTTGCCTTCATCTCAACGCCGCATCCCAATCTGGTGATCGCGGTCGGCGCGACTGAGGACCGATCTGAAATCGGACGACAAATGGATCGCGCCATCATGGACATGGCCCCGGATCATGGTTTTTATTCATCCCAACAGGACAAAGCGCCATTCATCGGGGTCGGCGTGCGCACAGGGCAAGGGGCACGCGGTTGGACGTTTGACGCGTCGATTGGCGCCGGCTTACTCAATTCCGCCGAAACCGCGCGATTGAGCGATTGGACCTACGGTGATGAGGCCCGGCGCTTTGATGCTGAAGCGCGCGGAAACATGCGCTTGCGTTATCGATTCTAATCGCTGGCGTGAGGGTCCTCGATGTTCGCCACCTCTTTTCGCGGCGGCTGACAAGCGCTAGGCGAACTTATGACTTTCGATTTAACGAAACTGCCTGCAGTTGAGGGCAAGTTGCTGACACAGGCGGCGCTGGCGCCCTATACCTGGTTTCGCGTTGGCGGTGCAGCGGATGTTCTGTTCCTGCCGGCCGATGAAGCCGATCTCGCAGGATTCCTTCGCGCTTTGCCTGAAGACGTCCCGGTCACCGTGCTGGGGGTTGGGTCAAATACGATTGTCAGAGATGGTGGCATTTCTGGCATTGTGATCAGATTGATGGGGGGATATTGGGGCGGCATCGAGGCTCAGGACGAAGTGGTTTTGGCCCGGGCCGGTGCGCTGGATTTAAGCGTCGCGAAAGCCGCCGCCAAAGCCGGGATTGGGGGCCTGTCTTTCTTGTCCGGAATCCCCGGTTCGATTGGTGGCGCCGTGCGCACCAATGCCGGATGTTATGGGCGTGAGCTCAGCGACATCGTAACCGCTGTCGAAGGCGTCACGCGATCCGGAGAACCAATCCTGCTGGCCCGCAAGGATATCGGATTTTCGTATCGACATACTGATTTTGCCAGCAATATCGTCGTTACCAAACTGCACTTGCAAGGACAGGCCGGTCATGACCCTGACACCTTGGCAGAAGACATTGCCGCGCATCAGGCGCGTCGCGCCGAAACGCAGCCTATCAAAGACAAAACCGGCGGATCGACATTTGCCAACCCTGACCCGCCGGGAACGCCGGACGCTCGTTCAAGTTGGAAACTGATCGATGCAGCCGGCTGTCGCGGGCTGAAGGTTGGCGGCGCCATGGTCAGCGAGAAACACTGTAACTTTCTGATCAATACCGGCGATGCCAGCGCTGCAGATATTGAAGCGCTCGGTGAATTGGTACGGGCCCGCGTGCTGGATCATTCCGGCGTGGACTTGCGCTGGGAGATCCGCCGTATCGGCCGCATTCAAACCGCTTAGAATGTGCCTTTCAGCCGCAACGTGAGAATGTTGCCAAAATTCCGGTTGCGATCCTCAATACGAATAATATCACCGCGTCGGTCGGGCGCGTAGACCAAGCGCTTCAATTTCTCGTCACTGTCCAACAGATTGGCGAGGAAGATGGATCCGGTCATGCCGAACAGATCCTTATGCTCGATAAAGCCCCAGGCAAATCCCTGCGCCTGGTTGAAATCGACGCGCACATCGCTGCGGAAGGTCGGGGCTTGCAGGAATTTCTCGTAATTGATGCCCCAGGCCCAATCGGTGTTCGGGATATCATGTCGGAAATTGAGCTCATAATAGTGGATGGTGCTGCGATTGAAGTCGCGCGTCACGCCGGTCAGCGGATCATCAACAAATGTGTCTTGCAAGAATGTCTCATATTCGAGTTGTGCGCCTTTCCAGCCCAGATTGTCGAATTTGAGTGTGCCCTCCACTTCCAGCGCAATGCGCGAAGCTGAATCAATATTGCCAGGGCCTTCACCAATAATCGTGCCTGGATTGTTGATGTCAAAGATCGGCACTTGATCGACCAGATCCTCGATCTCGTCGCCGAACACTTCCGCTGTGACCGCGCCCCATGATCCGAAATCGCGTTCCACTTCCAAGGCTAGGCGCCAGCGTTGGTCCGGAACGATATCGACATTGCCTGTCTGGTTGTCGCCTTGATTGAGATCGACATTCGAAATGAAGTCGAAAAAGTTCAACTGGCCGACTTCGCGGGTCACCGAAGCGTTCACCTTGGTCTTTTCATCCACCGTCCAGGCCAGCGAGGCAGAGCCCTTCGGTCGTGTGAAACTGCGCGTTTGGCCGTTCACGCCATCAGACATGATTTCCGATTGCTCCGCTCCAAGAGAGACTTGCAATCGCAGATCTTTTCCGAGTTGACGGCCATGCGTCACAAAGGCTTCTGCGCGTTTTTCCTCGACCCGACGATCCGGAATGGGATCCGGCGCAGCTGTGACGGCGCCAAGCGTGTCGCCCTGGAAAAACTCAGCTTCTGATTCGAGCGTATTGAACGCGCCCTCGAGCGAAAATTGCCAATCGGAATTGTTGGCACCGGTCAGGTTGTATTCGGTACGCAGAATGCTTTCACTTTCATCCACGACGCGCGCGAAAATGCTGTTGCTGACATTTGATCCATCCAGATCAGACCCGAAGAATGTGGCGCGAGTCGGACTGTGCTCATTGCGCTGCAGTCCGATAAATTTTAGCCGGCCGGGTCCAAAACCGAGCTCGTAATCGCCGCTGACTTCGCTGTTCCACTCATTCTCCTTGAATAGGAAAACGGTTTGACGCTGCAAGTCCCCATCCGGAGAGAACGCGGAACTGGTCTCGCGCTCATCCGGCTCCCAAAGATTGTATTCGGCATTCAGGTTGGCAATGTGTCCATTCGCGGGTTTCCAGTTCAAGCCGCCATTAAAGCCGACAAAGTCCGCAATGAATGTGCCTTGCTCCTGACGAAACTCGGTCAGGTTTCCGTCGCCATCGAAAATATTTTCCCGACCTGACGCCGTGCCGCGCCCCGGCTCGGTTTCGACGCCGAGATTCCAGCCAAGCGTGCCAGCTTGTCCATTGACCGACACTTCGAACCATTCCAGCGCGGGTGGCAGATTTTCCCGAAAGCGCTGGCGATAGGTCCATGTGCCTGAAATGCCATTGGCCGTGGCGATAATATTGGCGACTTGTCCACTCAGCCCTGGAATGTCCAGATTGGCGCCCTCAACAATCTCGATGCGCTCGACATTCGTCGCCGGGATTCGCGCCAGGGTCTGGCGCGCACTGGTCGATTTCGATGATATCCGCTGGCCATTGATCAGGACGTTTTCTTGCGCTTGTCCGAAGCCGCGCTGGCCGTCACTGCCCGAAATACTGAAGCCTGGAATCTGTGACACCATATCCAGCGCCGTTCGCGGCGCGAATTGTTCAAAATCGGCAATGGTGAATGTCCGGGTTTCCTCGCCGGGCGCCGTCGACGTTTGTGCATATAGGGGGAGAGGGAAGCCAACCAGCAGCCCGGCGAGGAATGTATATTTCATAAGTAACGCTCGATTAGAGTACGATCCCGACCCTCGTCGTGTTACATATGTAACAGAGCCTTACAACCCCTGCATGGGAATATTTTTATTAAAAATTCTGGAAGACCGGACAAAGCGTTCTCGGTGTTTGCTACACCTGTAAATCTTTTTTGTCTGAATTAAGGCGGATCGGACATTTTTCTTGTCAGAGACCCGCCCTGAGCGTCCCTCATGGCGCTGATCCTGTGAGTTGCGGAAAATTCATCAGCAAGCCCGCCGACCTTAAGAGAGTTTTACGACTTTGCTGCAAAATTGTACGCATGTGGATCGCGCCGTGTGGTGATTGCCGGTCTGCTTGATGGTGTTTGGATAAGCTGAGTTGAGTCAGCGATTAATGCGAATCAAGCGTTGCGGGCAATCTGTTTCGATGTGGTCCTATCAAGATGGTGATTGGACTTAAGGACAAAACATGCCCCGGGCCAAAGGCAAAAAATCAGCCCCTGAGCCGGATATCGTGCTCGAGCGTACGCAAATTTCATCCGTGATCTTTGGACTGGTCATGGTTGTCGCGCTGATTGTCGCCGGCGCTGCCATGCTTGGTGGGTCCTTGTCGCAAGTTGGCAAACGCTGGGGCAGCGCCATGGATGGCACCGCGCGTTCGATTGGCCTGTCGGTTGAGACGGTTGAAGTGATCGGCCTGGAACATGTGCCCGCGACCGCGCGGCAAATCAAAGCGGCAGCAATGATCGAACCTGGCGAGAACATGTTTCGCGCCGACCCGCACACGATTCGCCGACGTGTCGAGGATTCCCGCCTGGTCACAAAAGTACGCGTCTACCGTCTTTGGCCAGACACGGTGATGATCTATGCGAGTGCAGCCGAGCCGACCGCTTTGTGGAATGACGGCGAGCGCTGGACGGTCGTCGACAATCTTGGGCAAGTGATGCCGACCGTCCGGGTTTCAGATCACGTCGATTTGACCAAGACCGTCGGATCCGGCGGCGCGCAAGCTGTTCCAGCGCTCGAACAAGCCTTCGCGTTGGCGCCAAGTCTGCGCGCTGAAGTCGATCATGCGCGGCGTGTTTCCGATCGCCGCTGGGATCTTGTTCTGAAATCCGGCGCCGTGATGAAATTGCCGACCGATGAGCGCCTGGCCGCCAGTATGCTGTTCTTCGCGAGAATGGAACCCGGTTCAGAACTCGCGCGACGTCCGCTGAGCATTATCGATTTGCGCGTTGCTGGCCGCGTGTTTCTGACGCCGAGAACAAGTCAATTGGAAGGGGCTGCCTGATGGCCACGAGCGAACACCGACTGAAACCAAGACAAGTTGGCAAAGCCGGGACAGTGGTTGCTGCGCTTGATATCGGATGTTCAAAAATTGCTTGTTTGATCGGCCGTGTTGATCCGGGCAGCCGAGCAGGGTTTGCTTTCATGGGGGGCGGTCGGCAGCAAAGTCGCGGCTTCAATGGCGGCGCAATAACAGATATTGAGGCGCTCGAACGCTCGATCCGTCTCGCCGTCGAAGATGCTGAGCGCGAAGCCGGCGAACGCATAGATCGCGTCATTCTGGGCATCACTGGACCAAAAGTTGATAGCCAGCTGACCGAGGCCGAGATCGAACTCGGGCAACGCGAAATCAGCAATAAGGACGTCCAGAAGGTCTGGGCGGAAGCCTTAGGCAAAGTTGTTGCAAAGGACCGCGAATTGCTTGGCGCTTATCCGGTCATGTACGGCGTCGATGACCAGGACGACATTCGCGATCCCGCAGGAATGATTGGTGATCGGGTCCGCGTACTTTTAAATGTTGTGACGGCGCCCAAGTCGCTGGTCAAGAACCTCAAGGAATGCGTTCTACGGGCGCATCTTGGGGTTGAACGGGTCGTTCCATCTGCGCTGGCCAGCGGGTCAGGCACACTGATCGAAGATGAAATCGACAATGGCGCCATATGTATCGATTTTGGCGGCGGCGTCACTTCGGTCTCGGTGTTCATGAATGGTGCTCCCGCCTGGCTTGACCTGGTGAAGGTTGGCGGCGCCCGCGTCACCAGTGATATCGCGCAAGGCATTGGCACCACTTTTGCTGCCGCAGAACGTCTGAAAACGCTGCATGGAACCGCTGACAAAGACGGCCCAGGCATGGCGGAACGCATCGAAGCACCGCGCCTCGGTGATGATGGACGCCTGAAAGCCAGCCGGATGACACGCGGCGAACTGACCGGCATCATCGCGCCACGCATCGAAGAATTGTTCGAAATGGTGCAGGCGCACCTGACCGCTAGCCCGCTACGGCCGATTATGCCCAGACGCACCGTTCTCACAGGTGGCGCCAGCCAATTGTCCGGTGTTCGCGAATTGGCGGCGAAAGTACTGCAGCAGCCGGTTCGACTGGGGCGACCGATTGATGCTGACATTTTAGGTGACAATTATGGCAATCCGGCCTTTTCCACAGCGGCGGGTCTGATAAGCTACGAATTACGGGGTTTTGCTGACGCATCAAAGGCTGGGGGTGCGGCGGTACTGGCCGGATCTGAGTCCGGGCGTGGAGTGATTACAAAGGTCTTAAATTGGATCCGCGAAAATTTTTGAGCGAGATGACAATGATTTAAGAGTCTTTTAGGCGAAGCCGTTCATTTTACATGCAAGACTCAGTTTATGGCGCGTAGAATATAGAGACCAGGAATAAGGCATGACGAACGAACTCAAACCACGCATAGTCGTTATCGGCGTTGGTGGTGCTGGCGGTAACGCTGTCGACAATATGATCGAAGCCAATCTGCAAGGTGTGGAGTTCGTCGTTGCGAATACCGATGCGCAAGCGCTGCGCCGGTCTAAAACCGAAAACCGCATTCAACTTGGGCTTGAGACAACAGCTGGCCTCGGCGCCGGCGCGCGACCGGAAGTTGGTGAAGCGTCAGCTGAAGAATCCATGCCTGAGATTCTCGAAGCGCTGGAAGGCGCACACATGGTCTTTGTCGCCGCTGGAATGGGCGGCGGAACTGGCACAGGCGCCGCGCCGGTGATTGCGAAAGCCGCCCACGATAAGGGTATTCTGACGATTGGGGTTGTCACCAAGCCGTTTGGCTTTGAAGGCGCTCACCGTATGGCGACAGCCGAAGGCGGCCTCGCGCGCATGAAGGAAGTGGTGGATACGCAAATCGTTGTCCCGAACCAGAATCTGTTCCGCATTGCGAATGAGCGCACGACCTTTGCGGAAGCCTTCCGGATGGCCGATGACGTGCTTTATTCCGGTGTTCGAGGAATCACTGATTTGATGATCATGCCGGGCCTGATCAATCTCGATTTTGCGGACGTACGGACGATTATGAAAGGCATGGGAACGGCCATGATGGGGATGGGCGAAGGCGAAGGTGAAGGCCGGGCGCTGGAAGCGGCTCGCTCTGCCATCGACAATCCGCTGCTGGATGATGTTTCCATGGTTGGCGCTAAAGGTGTTCTGATCAATATCACTGGCGGATATGACATGACCCTGTTCGAACTCGACGAGGCGGCGAATGAAATCCGCCGCGAGGTAGATGAGCGCGCTAACATCATTCTCGGGTCGACATTTGATCCGGAATTGGAAGGCCGCATTCGGGTTTCTGTGGTTGCCGCAGGAGTCGCAGAGCAGGCTGTGCCTGTGGCGATTGCGCCAAGAGTAGAAACAAGCGTTGCGCCGGATATTCCCGTCGTCGTCGCTCAACCGGCACCGACACCGCCTGAGCCAACGCTGCCCGAAACAACACCGTCCCTGCCGGCCGAGCCGGAGCTTGATCATCGCCCAGATTTCCGGGGTCGATCTCTGCCTGCTGCGCATATTGAAAGTCAGCAGGGCAGCGATACTGTCAGTGCGGATGCGGCCTTTGCGAAACCGATTTCCGATAGTCCGGCTGGGTTCTCGAACCTGTTCGGATGGCGACGTGAAGACGCGGTTGGCGACAATGATACGGAAGAGGACAAACCCGCAATCGTCTCAACTCCGGATGATCATCCCAAGCCGGCTGCTTTTGATGATGAAGACCTCGAAATCCCCGCGTTTTTGCGCCGTTCGGCGAATACATAACACCTTACAGAATCGTCACAAAAGCCCTCCGCGCCCGGAGGGCTTTGCTTTTGAAAGCCCTTGCAACAAAGCGCAACAATGCTTGTGTTGAGATTAACCAAATTCCGAGCGTTTATGCAGCTCTACAGGGAGAGTAGGCTTGCGAGTAGTAGAGTATCAAACAACACTGAATACGACAGTGATATGTGCCGGAATTGGCGTTCATTCCGGTGCGCGCGCGCGGATGGTGATCAAACCGGCTGCGATCCATACCGGCATTCGATTTCGACGGACAGATCTCGGCATAGAGTCCGACATTCTGGCGCGCGGCGACCATGTCTCCGAAGTGCAGCTCGGAACCACACTGACCAATCAGGACGGCGCCAGTGTCGCCACGGTTGAGCATTTCCTGGCAGCTTGTGCCGGCATGGGCCTGGACAATCTGCTGGTTGAAATCGACGGCCCGGAAGTGCCGATCATGGATGGCTCTTCAGCGGTGTTTTGTGAGCTCTTCCACACCGCGGGACTGCGGGAGCAATCGGCCTTGCGACGACGCATTCGTATCCTCGAGACGATCGAGGTGCAGGACGGTGTGAAATGGGCACGTCTCAGCCCATCCCAGGACAATATCCTGACGCTGAATGCAAAGATCGAGTTTGAAACGAAAGCCATCGGCACGCAGCAAATGGCCATGCGTCTCATTCCCGGCTTGTTTGCTCGGGATATCGCTTTTGCGCGAACATTTGGCTTTGCGCGCGATGTCGAAGCATTGAAGGCCATGGGCCTGGCGCGCGGCGGATCTCTCGACAATGCCGTGGTGATTGATGGTGATGATGTCATCAATCCGGAAGGCTTGCGCAGCGATGATGAATTCATCCGCCACAAATTGCTGGATGCAGTTGGCGACCTGATGCTTGCGGGCGCCCCGATTGCCGGCATTTACGAGGCCCGACAGCCAGGGCATGCGATGAATAACAAGCTCGTCCGAGCATTGTTGCAGCACCCTGAATCCTGGTGCTGGGAAACCGATGCAGAGGCGCTTGAACGCACGCAGCCAAGAGAAAGCCTGTCCGCTTAAAGCCAGTTCGGCGCGACCGTTTTTGTTGGGTCGGAATGGCTCAGTTCCGGCTGTGGATGCTTTTCCAGTAACAGTTCGATAATCTGGTCGGCGACCCGTCCCGCTTCGCGGAGAGGCGGGTAATCCCAGGTATCGAGCGTGCCATCGAACCAGCGCGCGCACCCGCGATCGATCAGGCTTTGATGCAGACGATCGAATTTCGGAGCGCCGCCTCTCAGCTTGGCGATATGAACGGGCAAGCCGTGCCAGGCCGCGTCAGACAGCATGTTGGAGCTGTCTTCGGTGACAATGGCGATATCGGAATAGAGCAGCCAAGCGAGATAGGGATTTGGACCATCCTGCTCATTGGCCCAGAAACTCGCCCCGACCCGATCCGAAAACTGGCGCATCTCGGACACAACCGCGACGGGCGTGCGGCGCGAACAGGTGATGCGCAATCGCCATCCAGCCTGACTTGCGGCTTCCAGTTGCTGAATGAGTTGTCTCGCCGCGTCTTTTCCGAAATTGTGTGATTTCGAGTTTCCGCCAAGAATGATGACAGCGCTCTTGCCACGCTCGTCGGCGAGATCGGCAAAAGCCTGCCCCGCTTCCTCGATCGCGTCTTCGGTAAAGTGGGTAGGTGACCCCGTGGTACGAATGACATTGGCGCCGATCAGCGTATCGTGTTCCGGCACCACGACCAAATCGAATTTCTCTGGATCCGTTTTGGGATCGAGAATCTGGACGGTCACAGTCTGCTGTCCGCTCCAACCACGCACCGCCGCGGAATAAGGCGCGCTGCGGCGACCTGCTGCGATCCACAGGCTCGGCCAGGGACTGATAAGTTGCGCGCGTTGCGTCTTGGGCAATGCCAGGCGCGGCGCTGGCCAAGTGGCGCCAGGGATCCATACCCAGGGTGCACGCGGGCTCAATGTCAGCGGATCCGAGCGATGCCCCTGGCCAGGAATATGGCCGATTTGCAACCAGCGGCGGGTTTCAGAAAGCGCTGACAAAATCGCCCGCACCTGCGCTGCATTTCCGGCGCGGCCATCGCTGACGGCCCAGATCGATGGGCCGAGAGAAGAATCAGACGAATCCATAAAAAATCCGTGCCAGAATTCGTCTGTGAGTTGAAGAAGAAAGGATGGTTAGACGAACTTCACTTTCGCGATTTCATAGACGCGGGCGCCACCTGGTGCCGCGACTTCCGCTTCATCGCCTTCACCTTTGCCGATCAGCGCGCGGGCAATTGGACTTGTATTGGACACTTTGCCTTGCGCAATATCTGCTTCGTCCTCACCGACAATCTGATACGTCGACTCGTCTTCCGTATCGACATCGATAATCGTAACGGTCGCGCCAAATACAATCTTCTCGCCTTTAACCTTGCTCAAATCGATCACATCGGCGCGGGACAACTTGTCTTCCAACTCGACAATGCGGCCTTCGATAAAAGACTGTTTTTCCTTGGCCGCGTGATATTCCGCATTTTCCGACAGGTCGCCATGTTCACGTGCTTCGGCGATCGCCTGGATAATGGCCGGGCGTTCGACGGACTTGAGATTTTTCAATTCTTCATCGAGGGCGGCATAGCCCCCGGCGGTCATAGGCGTACGTTGCATGAATGTGTACCGTTCTTAGGTTTTTACACCTTTTTGATTGTTCCAATGAAGATCCAATCAAAAAGCAGGCGGGTCAAATAGTCTAAAAAGACAGGAGTCGCAAGTTATGCTTTCTGTAAGGCGCGAACCGATAGCGGTTTTTCACGCATGGAACGGATGGCTTTAACCGCAGCCAAACAAGCCGAAAGCGTTGTAAAATATGGAATATTCTGGATCAAGGCCGTTCGGCGGATGGATTTGGAATCCTTGCGCGATTGCGCGCCTTCGGTCGTATTCAAGACCAAATCGATCTCGCCATTGAGAATCGCATCCTCAATGTTCGGCTTGCCTTCCAGCACCTTTTTGACGAGGCGGGAGTCTATTCCATGTTCTGCCAGGAATTTGGTTGTTCCGGAAGTGGCGACGATGTCAAAGCCCATCGCGACTAGGCTTCTCGCGGCATCGACAATGCCAGCTTTATCATCTTCGCGCAGAGAGATGAATGCCGTTCCCCCGGTCGGCAGCGTGACGCCAGCGCCGATCTGTGACTTCAGGAATGCTGTGCCGAAATCATCATCCCAACCCATGACTTCGCCCGTTGACCGCATTTCAGGACCGAGAATGGGGTCGACATTGGCAAAGCGCGCAAACGGGAAGACCGCTTCCTTGACGGCCACACGATTGGCTTCGGCATGGCGCAAATCAAATTCAGTGAGTGGTCTGCCGCCCATGATCTTGGCCGCAATGCTGGCAATCGGTGCGCCGACGGCCTTGGCCACAAATGGCACCGTCCGACTGGCGCGAGGATTGGCTTCGAGGACGAATATCTCATCATCCTTCACCGCATATTGGATATTAATCAGACCCGTCACGTTCAGCGCTTTGGCGAGCGCAATGGTCTGCTCGCTGAGACGTCCGATGGTGCTCGGCGAAAGCGTATAGGGCGGGAGCGCGCAAGCGCTGTCGCCGGAATGCACACCAGCCTCTTCAATATGTTCCATAATCCCGGCGACATGCACATTGGTGCCGTCACACAGGGCATCGACATCAACCTCGATCGCGTCTGACAAATAGCGGTCCAGGAACAGCGACCCATCGCCGGCCACAGACAAAGCATACCCGGCATATTCACGCACATCTTCATCGGAATGACAGATGCGCATCGCGGTGCCGGACAAGACAAAAGATGGGCGCAGCATGACAGGATAGCCAAGCGCCTGGGCTTTTTCGAGCGTCTCTTCCAGGCTTCGCGCGCTTGCTGAAGGCGGCTGTTGAATGCCGAGATTGGACAGCAGCGCCGACCATTGTTTGCGATCTTCGGCCAGATCGATGCTGTCGGGGCTGGTGCCAAGAATTGGTACGCCCGCCTGGTTCAGGGGTTGCGCCAGCTTCAACGGCGTTTGCCCCCCAAATTGAACAATCACGCCGGCGAGCTCACCTTTGTTTTGTTCTTTATAGATGATCTCGGAGACATGCTCTTCGGTCAGCGGCTCGAAATAGAGCCGGTCTGAGGTGTCGTAATCCGTCGAGACGGTCTCGGGATTGCAATTCACCATGACGCTCTCAATGCCGATATCGGCCATGGCGAAAGCGGCATGACAGCAGCAATAATCAAATTCAATGCCTTGCCCGATCCGATTTGGACCGCCGCCGAGAATGATCGCTTTCTTGCGCCCGGATGGGTCGGCTTCGCAATCTGCGGACTCTGCTCCAAAGGCAGCATGTTCATACGTCGAATAGAGATAAGGAGTCTGCGCTGCGAACTCTGCCGCGCAGGTATCAATCCGCTTATAGACCGGGCGCACTCCAAGCGCGTGGCGCGTGGCGCGGACATCGGCTTCACCTTGGCCAACGATGTCGCCCAGGCGGGCATCGGAAAATCCCATGGCTTTCAGGTCGACAAAGTCTCGTGAATTTGTCGGTAGACCGTCGCGGCGCACATCTTCCTCGCGCGCCACGATTTGCGCTATCTGGCGCAGGAACCAGAGGTCGATACTTGTCAGGGCGTGCACGTCTTCGACGGACAGGCCAATGCGAAAGGCTTGCGCGACGATGCGCAAACGGTCTGGGGTCTGTTTGCTCAACGCCTCGCGCAAGGCGCCGGCGCCGCTAAACGCGATCTCATTGAATCCATTCAGGCCGGTCTCAAGAGAGCACAGAGCCTTTTGCACGCTCTCTTGGAAATTTCGGCCAATCGCCATCGCTTCACCCACCGATTTCATCGCTGTGGTGAGGATCGGCTCTGCCCCTTCGAATTTCTCAAACGCGAAGCGCGGGATTTTGGTGACGACATAGTCGATGGTCGGCTCGAACGAGGCTGGCGTAACGCCGGTTATGTCATTGTCGAGCTCGTCCAGCGTATATCCAACCGCAAGCTTGGCTGCGATTTTTGCAATCGGGAATCCAGTCGCTTTCGAGGCCAAGGCAGACGAACGAGAGACGCGTGGATTCATCTCAATCACGACGAGGCGACCGTCTTCTGGATTGACGGCGAATTGTACGTTAGAGCCGCCCGTCTCGACGCCAATCTCACGCAGTACGGCCAGCGAGGCGTTGCGCATGACCTGATACTCGCGATCCGTCAGGGTCAGGGCAGGCGCGACCGTGATCGAGTCGCCTGTATGGACCCCCATTGGGTCAATGTTCTCGATCGCACAGATGATGATGGCATTGTCGGCTTTGTCGCGGACGACTTCCATCTCGAATTCTTTCCAGCCGAGCAGGCTCTCATCGACGAGAATTTGGGCCACCGGCGACGCGGCAATACCGGACCGGCAAATCTCTTCATACTCAGCGCGATTGTAAGCGACGCCGCCGCCTGTGCCGCCCAGCGTGAAGGCGGGCCGGATGATCGCCGGTAGCCCGACATGGTCCAGCACATCCAAGGCATTCTTCAAACCCGTGATGCGATCATATGAGCCATCTTCATTCTTCGGGGAGGAAACAATTTCGGCTTTCGGATTTTCGAGCCCGATCCGATCCATGGCTTCGCGGAACAGCTTGCGGTCTTCGGCCATTTCGATGGCGTCGGCGCGGGCGCCGATCATTTCTACGCCGTGCTTAGAAAGAACCCCCGCCTGTTCAAGAGCGAGGGCACAATTCAAAGCGGTCTGTCCACCCATGGTAGGAAGCAAGGCGTCGGGCTTTTCGATCTCGATAATCTTTTCGACAAAGTCCGGCGTGATCGGCTCGATATAGGTTGCGTCTGCAAGCCCCGGATCGGTCATGATGGTCGCTGGATTGGAGTTGACCAGAATGACTCGATAGCCTTCGCCTTTCAAGGCCTTGATCGCTTGAACGCCGGAATAGTCAAACTCGCAGGCCTGGCCGATAATGATAGGACCAGCACCGATAACAAGAATGGACTCTATGTCGGTGCGTTTGGGCATCTGGCTTTCCTTCTTGTCTCGCTGCGTAGGCAAACGGGTGGCGTATAGCGGGGAGTCGCAAGGACCGGCAAGAGGAAAAAGAGTAGCGCATGAGGAAATTGTGCTGACGCGGTCGCCCGGCGCGATCCGATTTGCGTCTTGTTACCAAGTCTGCACAATGAAAAAGCATGACTTGAGGAGCGAAAAGAGACGATGATGATAAAAGATTTTGGCAAGAGCATAATGGCCGCAACCGGTCTTTTTCTTGGGTCGTGCACCTCGTTGGGCAGCGCCCCGCAAGATCAGTCGGTATCGGCTGTTCCGCAGATTGTGTTTGATACTGATTTTGGCGGAGACGCTGACGATCTCGGTGCCATCGCGATGCTGCACCATTATGCCGACCTTGGCATCATCGATCTGAAGGCCATTACGCTTTGGTCGAATGAAAAATATGTCTTGCCCGCACTATCTGCCGTCAACACCTATTATGGGCGTCCTGATTTGGCCGTCGGTGTTCGGGAAGTTCCGGTCTGGAGAACAGATTGGAACCATACCAAAGTGATTGCAGATCAATTCCCGCATAATCCGCGTGCGCATGAAACGACAGATGGTGCGGTCGCCGTGCTACGTCAGACCCTTGCGGTGGCTGAGCCAAATTCGATCACGATTGTCACGGTTGGCCCCTTGGCAAATATCCGCAACTTACTCGACTCGCCGCCGGATCAGTATTCAACGCTGACTGGCGCTGCGCTGTTCGAAGAAAAAGTCGATCAGGTCGTGATCATGGGCGGACAATTTCCCGACGGGCGCACGGAACACGGCGTCGAATGGAATTTTGATGGCAACATGCCTGGCGTCACCAAAGCCGTATTGGAATCCATCCCCCGGCCGATTGTTTTCAGCGGATATGAAATCGGAAATGCGTTGAAGGTGGGGCAGGAATTCAACGCGCATCCGAGCGATACGCCGCTCTATGTCGGCTACAAATATTTCAGCGAGCATGCGCCGTGGATCAACCAAGATTATGCTGGCGAGATTCTCGACAATTCCTCATTCGACCAAACCGCCGTCATGTTCGCAGCGATAGGGGGTGTGGATGAGTATTGGCGCCTGAGCGCGCGCGGGACACTCAGCGCGGATGAAGCCGGGAATGGCATCTGGACAGACACGCCAAGCGGACAGCATCGCTATCTGATTCTGCGGGACAATATCGAAGCGACAGAACGTTATCTGGCAGAGATGATGATGTATATCCCGGACGTTCGCCCTAGAGTCCAAGCACCCGCTTCGCGATGATATTCTTCTGAATTTCATTGGTGCCGCCATAAATGCTCTGGGCGCGCGCACCGAAATAGGTCGAGACGCCTGAGGCGGCAAATTCGGTATGGCCGGTCCAGTCAGGGCTGACAGAGTCTTCAAAACGCCGCTGACCATGCGCTGCCGCGACATCGAGATAAAGCGTCGTGATCTGTTGCGCAGTTTCGGTCGCAAGCACTTTAATGATCGACGCTTCCTTGCCGGGGCTGCCACCATCTTTGACCGCGGAAAGGACGCGTAGAACCGTCATCTCCAATCCATCCACGGCCATGTCCGCTTGGGTCAGTTTGCGCGCAAAGGCGTCGTCATCAATCAGCTTGCGATTGCCACCGGTGGGCTCTGCCGTGGCAAGAGAACGAATGTGCCGAAGCTGTTTTCGCTTACCACCAATCCGCGCATAGGACGTGCGCTCAAAGCCGAGCAAATACTGGCTATAAGTCCAACCTTTGCCTTCTTCTCCAATCAGGTAATCTGCCGGCACGCGGACATCTTCAAAAATCACCATGTTGAGAACGTGCTTGCCATCAATGGTGATGATCGGATTCAGGGTCACGCCAGGCCGATCCATCTCGCAACAGATAAAGCTGATACCGAGCTGTTTCTTTTCTTCTTTCGACGTACGCGCGAGCAGGAATATCCAGTCAGCATGTTGTGCCGCGCTGGTCCAGATCTTGGTCCCGTTCAAGACATACTCATCGCCCTCGCGCTTGGCTGAGAACTGCAAAGATGCCAGGTCTGAGCCGCTGTCTGGTTCGCTATAACCTTGAGCCCAGCCAAGTGAACCATCGCGCGTGCCCGGCAACCATTTCTGTTTTTGAGCCTCAGACCCGAACGTGTAAATGATCGGTCCGACATAGATCACGCCCATCGGGGTGACCGTCGGAACGCCGGCGCGTTCCAATTCCTCATCAAATATATATTGTTCTTCGAGGCTCCACCCGGGTCCGCCATACTCTTTTGGCCAGGCGCTGGCCAGCCACCCTTTGGCGCCAAGAGCCATTTCAGATTGTCGGACTTCTGCTGTCTTCAGGCTCGCGCCGGTGGCGACCTTGGCGCGTATATTTTGTGGGTACGCGGTCTCAAAAAACGTGCGCACTTCCGCGCGGAACGGTTCTAAAGCGGGGTTCGGTGATAAATCCATACCCAGCAGTTTATCCGGCTCTTCGGCTCTGGGAAGGGGTTCCCGCGCGGGAGATGGGAGATGATCTGTTCTGCGATCGCTAAATCAGGACAGCATCTCTGAAAACAGGGCCTCTGGGTGCTGAAACATCCAGTTGCGACCAGGATGTTCAATAGATCTGAAATCAATTCCGAGCCGCGCCGCATCAAGGCGCGATTCTTCTGGTCCAACGCCATGTTGCTCAACCCCATTCAAGACCCGAATTGAGCCGGCGCGCGACAGCAATGATTCAAGATCCGGATTGGGCAGAAACGCCGATTGGATGTCCAGTCGCGCGTTTGTACGGTGCGCCTCCGCGATATAAGTCGCCATGGCCGAGAACTGATCGAGATTGGCCTCAACATAGTCCATGTCGCTGCTTTGGCTGCGATATAGCATGCGATAAAATCGGTGACCGCCAAACGTGCGAAGCATCGAGTTCAGGGTGCGAACACCAAATGCGAAGCTGGTTGGGGAATTCAACGCCATGCGCAGCAGACCGCGTATCCAGCGCGGTTGAATATTTTTCAGCTTGTCAGCGACGTTCAAGCCATAATTGACCAGCAGTGTTCGACCGATGCGCGCATTTCGGTCCTGAATCAGCAATGCCATCGGCGCTGCCGTCGACAATCCGACCAATGTGACATCTTCAAGTTTCAGAACGCGGATGAATTCGATCATCCGATTTGCTGCATCATGCAGCGTTTCTGTGGGTGTGGTTTCCCCAAACCCGGGTCGCAATGGAAAGATCAGGTTCAGATGTCGCGCCCGCGCGGCTTCAATCATCGTTTGGGATGGCATAAAACCATATTCAACAGAGTGAAGAACGATCACTGGATGGCCGCTGGATGACCCGTACCGGCGATACTCGACACAGGTCTCGGGCGTCTGCAATGAAATCGTCCGCGTGATGTTCTCGTCTGTATCGGGAAGTTCTGGACGAAAGGGTGATCTCAACTTTAAGGCGTTCGAGATCTCCATCGTCGTTGAGATGGTTTCAACCAGGCTATGACATTCGAGTTTGCCATTGATCCGCGCGACATGGGTGCGCACTGTGTTGAGCTTGCCGCCTCGAATTTCAGCAATTTGCTCGAGCGTATGCCTTTGCATGACCAATTGCAGAATTTCGATCTCGCTCAATGTCAGCGCATAGTGTTCTCTGAGATAAAGACGGACTTCCGGCGTCAATCGGGTCATCACCGCATGAGCGATAAATCCAGAGACAGTCTGTTCATGTAGAACCGGGAAAATCTTGATCTGGCGTTTGATTCCGAACCGGTCCTTGAGTTCCGCAAGACTGGTCTCGTGCGATGCGTGGTCCAGGCTTTTACGGGTCAGATTCATATGCACCTGATCGCCCTCGTTGAGGCCGAAAAGGTTGGACATTCTTTTGGGAATGCGTGCGATTACGCCGTTCAGATCGATGCTGAACACTTCATCTGGCTCAACCGGATCGCCAAGAATTTGCGCGGGGGTGCCGGACGGATGCGGTTGAGCTTCTGACAGGAGCGAGAGGACGGATAAAAAGTCGGGAATGCTGGTCGCATCCTCCGAGAGCCGCGACCAGTCCAAGCAGGCTTGGGCAAACTGATCAGGGTCATCGCCGGCGCTCGCCAGGGACCGCAATAATTCGAGCGCGGCTTCTGCTCGCGGGTCTTCGACTTGCACAGTATCTTGTTTTTGGTCCATTTTCTGGGACTCTCTGAACGCAACTTTGACGTGTATAAGATGACACCAACGTCATGTTTGCAAGATCCAGAGCTGCGAAAGATTCAAAATGTACCAAATTTTGACTATTCCCGCCGCCCGGCAAAACTCATATTCAGTCCTCTGACGATTTCGTCATACGGTTGTCCGGTGCACCCCCACACCGCTCCGGAACCCGTTGTGCCCACCGAGAGATTCCCCTTTATCGCTCGGTGGGCTTTAAACGTGCCCCGATTTCAAGCATGCTATATTGTGATAATTGCGTGGATCGACCTAGCGGCCGAGCTCCTTCATCGCACCATCCAGGCCTTCCAGCGTCATCTCGAACATCCGGTCAGGACCAATCAGTTCACGAATGAGTTGGATCGAACCCGTATAGTCCCAGGCGCCAGATTTAACCGGGTTAAGCCAGGCAAAATTGGGAAACTGTTCGACAAAGCGCTGGATCCAAAGCCCGCCAGGTTCTTCATTCCAATGTTCCACCGAGCCGCCAGCATAAGTAATCTCATACGGGCTCATGGTTGCGTCGCCGACGACGATGACTTTGTACTCGCTTGGATATTTGTGCAGCACATCCCAGGTCGGAATGACATCATTTCGGCGCCGCCGATTATCTTTCCACAAGCCTTCATAAGGGCAATTGTGGAAATAGTAATATTCGAGATTCTTGATCTCCGCGCGCGCGGCCGAGAACAATTCCTCCATGACTTTGACATGCGGATCCATCGAGCCGCCAACATCCATGAGCAGAAGCACGGATACGGTGTTGCGGCGTTCCGGTCGCATCTCGATGTCGAGATAGCCCTGACGTGCCGTGTTCTTGATGGTCGCGTTCAGGTCGAGCTCGTCCGGCGCACCTGTGCGGGCCCATTTGCGCAAGCGCTTGAGCGCGACCTTGATATTGCGCGTGCCGAGCTCGACGCTGTCATCATAATTTTTGAATTCGCGTTTGTCCCAGACTTTCGTGGCGCGCCGGTGACGCGACTTTTCCTGACCGATGCGGACGCCTTCGGGATTATAGCCATTGGCGCCAAAGGGCGAGGTGCCGCCGGTGCCGATCCACTTGTTGCCGCCCTCGTGGCGCTTCTTTTGCTCTTCAAGGCGTTGCTTCAGCGTCTCCATGAGCTTTTCAAAACCGCCCATGGCTTCAATCTCGGCGCGCTCCTCATCGGTGAGGAATTTCTCTGTCATCTTGCGCAGCCATTCTTCTGGCAGGTCCTGCGCCTCAACGGCATCGCCGAAACTGTCGAGACCCTTGAAGACGTGGCCGAAAACCTTGTCGAACTTGTCGATGTTTCGCTCATCCTTCACCAGCGCGGTGCGGGCGAGATAGTAAAAATCTTCGACGTCGCGATCGATCACGCCTTTGTCCATCGCTTCCATCAGCGCCAGATATTCTTTCAAAGTGACCGGCACTTTGGCGGCGCGAAGTTCGTTGAAGAAGTTGAGAAACATGGGAGACGCTCCTGACGTTCACGTTAAAGGTAACCCTTGAAGCGGGGATTTCCAAGGGTGTCGTGGCGGGAGCCATGTGATTGGTCGCAGGAGCACCGCACCCGGCGCACCGCAACACCGATGCCGGGCGATTATTGTGACCCAGACTTAGCTGGCGAGTAGCTCGGGTAATGTCTTGCAGAATCTTTCGACATCTTCGAGATACCCCATGGATACCCGGGACCATTGAGCATAATCGAGATATTGCCCACGAATAAGGATATCGCGCTCTGCCATCGCGCCTTGCAGGGCATTGGCATCCTTGCCGGATCGGAAGAAAACGAAGCTGGCTTGTGACGGCAGCGCTTCGAGTCCGAGTGTGTCCAGGGTCTGCATCACCATTTCGCGTCCCTGCACCAGTTTCGACCGCGAGTCCTGCACAAAGGCGGTGTCATTATAACACCCGACCGCAGCAGCGATTCCCACACCGGAGATCCACGACATGATGCCGCTCTGGATTTTCTGTGCCGTTTCCGGAGATGAGATGGTGTACCCGACGCGAATACCGGCCATGCCATATAGTTTCGAGAAGGTGCGGGCGACGATCACGTCATGCCCCTGTTTAATGAGGTCAACACACGTGTTTCCCTCCGGATCATCGGTCAACTCCATATAGGCTTCGTCGACGATGACCGTGGTTTTCTGCGCCATCCGTCTGACGGCGGCTTTGAGTGTGTTCGCATCCGTCAGTATTCCGGTGGGATTGTTTGGGTTGCAGATTTGAACCATGCCGGTTTGCGGGCTGACCATGGCCTCCAGCACGGCCAGATCAATGCTCAAATCCGCAGCCATTGGGGAATGCTGAACCTCGGCCAGGCCAAGGCGCTGCGCATAGTTCAGCGTTTCATCAAAGGACAGACGCGGCGCGATGATTGGGCCTTTCTGACCAAAGATCACTGCGATTGCGCTCAGTGCTTCTGCGGAACCGGCAGAAATCGAGATGTTCTCAACTGCCAAACCGTGACGTTCGGCAATCAATTCGGCGAGGTGATTGACCTTGTGATCGGCATAATAGGCGCCTTTCTCGGCCGCATACTTCATCATCGCGCGGGCAGAGTCTGACGGTCCGTAGGGGTTTTCATTGCTGTTCAGCTTCGCAATTCCTGGCGCTGGGCCAAGAAATCCTGCGGCGTCAGACTGAGGTGCTAAACGGCTCACGCTGGGCGATTGCACACCGGACGTTTGGGTGGCGCAGGCGCCGAGGGTCAAGCCCATGCTTCCGCCCAGCAAGAGTTGTCTTCTGGATGTTATTGGCATGACTATTCTCCCCGCAAGATCGCCGTAAACTTAGTCTAAGCGGACTGGCAGCGATGACCAAGTAGAAACCGGGCGCGGATTATCTCCTGGGGCTGCGGCTGGATATTGAGCGCGCCGTCAGACACACAACCGGCGCGGCCTGTTCTTACCTTTTGGTCGTGTCACATACTGCGAATGGGCGCCTTGGGTTCAGGCTCTGGTTTACTGGCGCCTTTGCCATAGCCATATTTCTTCAACAATCCGCGGAACTGATGATAGCTCAAGCCGAGCGACTTCGCGGCCTTGCCTTGATGGCCTTCAAAAGCAGACAAAGCGGTGTCGACAAGGCTGGTTTCAAACAATCGCACCTGATCTTCAAACGGAATGTCGAGCACAGGTGGCGGCGGGGCCGGAGTGACCGAGTGATCAGGACGTGTTGTCGGAACCGGCGCTTCCTGTCGCCCTGCTGGACGCCAGGGCGATTCGAACGGATCCAGCGCAGCCGGATCAAACCGCACGGGATCCGTGGCTTGCTCGGAGATCGCGCGATAGGTGATGCGTTGTGCGAAATTGCGCAATTCTCGGACATTCCCTGGCCAGGCATGCGCTTCCATGGCTGCGATTGCAGACGGGGCGAAACCTGGAAAGTCTTCAGCCATTTCTCGCGCCATGCGGCGCGCGAAGAAATCTGCGAGCAAGGAAATATCGGCCGGGCGCGCCCGCAACGGGGGCAGGG
>JBCCGB010000002.1:0-327207 GCA_039029475.1 Pseudomonadota bacterium
ATCGACTCCCCGCGTTTCCATCGATCCCAAATCTCGGCGCGCTGCTCAGCTGAATAATATATCCGAGGTCTCATCTGCTTCACTCCAGTTGTTCAAAACCAAAGTGTTGCGACGACCCATTGAGACCACAGGCGTTTTAAGTCGCTGGATCACATGCGCCAGAATGTTGAGAACGGACATTCGATATTACCGACGCATTGTATGCCCTCAAGCTCACAAAGCCGTTCCAAAGTGTGTTCCAATTCTATTGGACATTCTCCGCCCAGAAAGCTAGAATCATCCAATAAAACAACGGACTGAATAGAGAGTGAAATGTTCCAAAAATCCCTTCCTCTCCGCCACGCAGTCTGCGCGTTCTCTCTGAAAATAGAACCACTCGAATTATCCCCGACCGTTACGTCGCTTCTTCGGATCGCCTCAGCGATGGGACTGACGGTTAGTGAATTGATGGACTTGCTACGGAAAAGCCGCGGTTGAGACGCGGCGACATTCGATAATTCTCCAATATGGGAAATTATCGACGTATCACTGTTTGAATTTTGCCTTGCGACACGTGATCGTCCGAGCAAAAGTTACCGACTAATCTCTGCCTCCAGGCGCAGATCGTGCGTCGTGATCTCCTCACCTACTCGAATTTGGAACAAGTCATGACTTATCGCGAGGGGGCCGGAATATCCCTCTCGCGTCTTCTCGATAAGTGATTGCGCGAATTGTCCATCATTGCGCGTATGATAATAGACCGCCAATCCCGGTTCGGATTGAGCGAAGATATCAGCCGCTTGTTCTGCTGTGGTATGAGTTGCAACGATCCATGCCGCTTGTTTCTCGCTGAACAAAGTATTCAAATATTCAATAAGCGCAGGCGACATGACTTCCTGTAAGATCAGATCGGCATTTTTTCCGTACCGGTACAAATTCTCGGTCGGTCTCGTATCTCCGGATATCATGACCGAACGGCCATTATAGTCGACCCGAAACCCCCAAGCGGGTTTGATGACGGAATGATCGACAAGGAAAGCGGTTACCTCCAGACCATCTTGCTCATAGATCACGCCAGTCTCAGAGAGTTCCAAGATATCGTCGACCAAGCCTTCTAGTGAACCAGGTGCGTTGTGGGAAAAGCGGATATCAATGTCGAACTCAAATGCCCGTCGAAAATGCTGCATCATGTCCCGTGATCCGGTCGGGCCAAATACTTTCAATGGTTGAAGGCGTCCTTGCGTCCATCCATTCAGCCAAAGATCTGGAATTCCGACAATATGATCCGAGTGCAGGTGAGAGATGAAGAGCCGATCGACTTTACCAATCAGTTTTGGATCGACCTGCGCCAATCTGGCGGTGCACCCACGCCCGCAATCAAAGATCAGGTTCTGATTGGCGGCTTGCACCAGAATGGAAGGACCGAACTGCGTCGCGCTCGGCGCGGGTGTGCCTGATCCGAGGACTGTCACGACGATATCCGCAGGATATTGGTCGAGTTTGGTCGCACCCGTTTCTTGAACGCGCTCTGACGAGCTGGTCCGAACCAAGGCTGAACAGAGCAACATCAGCGCAACGCAGACCCCAACAAATGGAATAAGCCGTTGTTTCATTTTACCCCCCCTCCGTCTGCATCACGATCAAAATGATCACGATCAAGAGAAGGCTTGCGAGCAGATGTATGGGTTTGATCCATGTACGTTTGAGCATGATAAATCCACTCGACAATCCCTTCTCGATCCGTCCACTTATTCGGCCTTGGCGGGCTCGGCGTGGTAAGCTTGGGAAACCGCATAGCTGTCTTCGAACCAATTCCAGTTCACGACTTTGCCATCTGCTACTTGAACCCGCACAGCCCAGCTAAACTCGCCCGTCTCAACGCCAGAATTGTTTGCGATCGCGCTCATGGTACCCATGAAAACTGCTTGGTCGCCATTCGCGAAACTATAATCCGTTGTCCAGCTGGTTGTGGTCAGGCCCGCGCCAAACTTTGGCAGAAATTCGTTCAACACTACCTCTTTGCCAAGCCATGGTCCCCCGACCCACGGGATGGAGGCATCCCCTTCATTATGCCAAACGAAGTCATCTACCATCAGGTTCTGCAGAGTCTCCATGTCGCCCGAACCGGCCGCCCATAAGAAGGCCTGAGCGGTTTCGAGCGTTGCTGCACTGATATCGACCTCCACTGGCACTTCAGCGACGGGTGCGCTTTCGGTTTGCGCAATATTTGGTGCTTCCGCTTCAGTTGCGCATGCGCCAATGACGCCGACCGCAGCCGCAACTGTCATGGTGAGTTTTGATGTTTTCCATATGGTCATAATGATGATCCCTTCATCTCAATCTGATCGGGGGTCCCGTTGTTAAAAGCTGGCATTGTTCCACCCCTCGTTTGAACCGCGCCAGCATTCCTTATGCGTTTGCCGTTGCATCCTCGCGTTTGACTTTCTTATGGGCGTCTTCATTGGCGCCTTTTTTCCAGTAGCTCGAAATATAGAACTGGCCTTTTTGCAGTTTCCTTTCGTCCCGCAGGTACGAACGCACGCGGCGCATCATCTCGAACTCCGTTGCCGACCAGGCATAAACATGCCCATCCGGCCATTCGATCGACCGCATCTTCCGTTCGAAGGCATCCGTGTTTTCACCGGGCTCTGAATTGTAAACCCAGTGTAATCGGATCCCTTCCGGGTGCTCGAGCGGCTGGCGGTCGCGTTCTGATCGCACTTCGACGACGACGTCACCCCTCGCGTCTTCCGGAAGTTGCGCCAAATTAACGGCGATCGCAGGCAATGAGGTCATATCGCCAATAATGAAGTACCAGTCAGCGCCGGGTTCGAGCGGTTTGGCCGGCCCTGGACCGCCAACGGTAATTTCATCGCCGGGTTGGGCCTTCATCGCCCACTCAACAGCTGGGCCACCTTCGCCATTGGCGCCGTGCAGTGCGAACTCGATGTCTAATCGTTCGGGCGTCTGTCGTCTGATCGTATAGGTCCGCATGAGCGGCCGTGAGAGGAGACGTCCCGAAGACAGGATGAGTTTGACATAGCCGCCATCCTGGGAAGCAGGGAACGTGGATAGAGCGGGTCCACCTAAAGACACATTGCGCATATTTGGCGTGACTTGCTCTACAGCGAGCACGGTGAATGATTTGGGATCGGTTTTTTTTCTCATGGGTCCCAGATGGGCATCGCCGCCCGAATTGCAACTGATTTTCATTTGCATATACTATATGCGGTTTCTTGACGACGCCTCAAAGCTTCAGAAAGTGTTGCTCACAAGCCGGTTTGTCACTGAACTTGGGTGTGCCCTAAAATACATCCTGTGACTCAGCCAAAATACCTCAATCTTATTCAGCTTTAGCTATACCTATTCAGTTTTCTCAATATTACCGGGCACTCTCCTCCGAGCCAGGTCACTTCTCGAATACACTTTAATACACTGAATTTTTGAATATTTTTTGTTTATCTAAATCTATTCAAGCCCACATAACGCTCGAGCAACAGGAATTCAGTTGAACACTGAAGCAATAGGCCACTGAAAATCACCGTTTGACACCAGCGATCCTTCCTTCAACAGATACTCGCATAAGGACGGCGCGAAAAGCGCGCGACGAAGGAGGAAGAACATGAGTGAATTCACCAAAGGTGCAGGCCCACTCTTTGCTGCGACGGTTGGCACAATGGGGGGCATCATGACCCTGACCAACTATTCGCAGGGCTTTTTTGTCGGTCCTGTTATTCAAGAGTTTGGCTGGACGCCAGGACAGTTCTTTCTGGGCTTCACTATCTTTATGTGCGCGGGCCTGTTTACCGCTCCAATCGTGGGTTCGCTTGGTCAAAAATATGGGATCCGCCGCCTGGGAATGATCGGACTGATCGGGCATTCGTTCGCCTATGTGATTCTTTCGCTAAATCCCGGTTCGCTACCATTATGGTATTTGAGCTGGGCGCTGCTCGCCGTTCTCGGTGCGGGTTCGCTCTCCGTAATCTGGACCGCCGTGTTGAACGGTTGGTTCATTAAGAATAGAGGCGCCGCTGTCGGCATAACAATGGCCGGTACTGGCATCGGTGCGTTCGTTCTACCACCCGTCGTTGAATACTTCATTTCAAACCATGGGTGGCGCACGGCATATCAGGGGATCGGAATTGGCGCCCTGCTTATCTCGCTGCCTGTCGTCTACTTTTTGTTTCGTGAGAATAAAGAAACCGGCGCGGCTGGCGCTGCACAACCTGATCAAGCTTGGGGTCTGACACGTGGCGAAGCGATGGGCACATCCCGCTTCTGGATTCTTGGCGCCGTCCTCTTCCTGACAGCATTCGTCATCGTTGCGCTTCTGTCCAATTTCGAACGGATCATCGGTGCAAAAGGCGTCGACCGCGGCACGATCGCGTTGATCGCTTCCGTGCTCGGCGTGACAGTGATCATAGGCAGGCTGCTTGTTGGGGCCTTGGTCGACCGCTTTTGGGCGCCCGCGGTTGCTTCAGTTTTCTTCCTGATGCCGATCACGGCGATGGTTTTGCTGATCAATCTGCCATTCAGTGTCCCCATCGGCATCGTCATTGCGATCTTTATCGGTCTCGCAGCGGGCGCCGAATTGGACTTGCTCGCCTATCTTACCAGTAAGTATTTTGGGCCGCGCAATTACGGGAAAATCTTTGGCGCTATTTTCGCCTTTTTCACCGTCGGCGCAGGTCTGGCGCCACCAATCTTTGGAGAGATGGCCGTTCGGACAGGCAGTTACACTGTACCGCTTTATTCCGCCGTGGGCGTGCTCGCCTTCTGTATCGTCTTGTTCCTGATGCTGGGCAAATATCCAGATGAGGCCATTGAGGAGGCACACTAGGTTGCTGAATTCAATCCTGTTGATGGTTCCTCCCCAACAGAATTGATGAGCTCGTCGTCATTGGGCTATGGCGACTGCAATGAGAGCAGCTTCGGCTGCTCTCTGAGCTCACATAAGACGGAGTCTATTGATAAGGGCTGTAGGGACTAGCTTTACAGCTCGTTCCCTGGTGACGGTGTTTATTTGATTCAGACTGCTGTGGATCGTCTCAAACGCTTTAAAGCTGAATGGTCACCCATTTAAGTTCGGTCATCGCTTCGAGATCCGCATCTGTTCCTTCGCGGCCAACACCACTTTCGCCATTCCCCCCAAACGGCACATGCGGTTCGTCTTGAATAGTCGGGCCGTTCACATGACACATTCCCGCTTCGATGTTTTGCGCGAAATGTAGGGCCTTGTTGATGTCTTTGGTGAAGATCGCTGACGACAGACCATATTCGGTGTCGTTCGCTTTCTCCAGGCCCTCTTCATAACTGTCGATGGGATAGATGGCCGTAACGGGTCCAAACGTTTCTTCTTTGCACAGCGTCATGTCTTCGGTGACCCCGGTCAGAACGGTCGGTTGGCAGCGATTGCCATCCCATCCGCCGCCCGCCAAAAGCGTGGCGCCCTTCGAGACAGCATCTTCGATATGCGCCTTGACCCGGCTGCGTTGGCGTTCAGAGATAATCGGCGCGATGACTGTTTTGGGATCCCGCAAATCCCCCATACCGACATGCGCAGATGCGCCCGCGAACTTTTGACAGAACTCGTCATAGACAGGACGCTCAACATAAAATCGGCTGGAACCAATACAGGCTTGCCCAGCATTCATGTAGATTGAGCGCAAGGCGAGCGGTAAGAGCTGATCAATGTCCGCATCGGCGAGAATGACCGTTGGACTTTTACCACCAAGCTCGAGCGTATTCGGCGTTTTGTTCTTGCTGCAGACTTCCAGAATATGCTGACCTACCACGGTTGAACCAGTGAACGTCACAAAGTCCACATCCGGGTTCCCCGTCAACGCATCACCAATCTCATAACCAAATCCGGATACGACGTTGAACGCGCCGTCTGGTAGGCCCGCTTCATGATAGATTTCGGCCATCAATATGGTCAGGCGCGGCGACAATTCAGAAGGCAGCTGTACGACTGTGTTTCCGACCGCCAGCGCATTCGCTGTGAGCCGCGTCGTCTTAATTAGTGGCACGTTGAAGGGTGTGATCACCGCAACCACGCCGCGCGGCGCGCGAATGGACATTGAGAGCTTTCCAGGCACATCAGACGGTATCGTCTCGCCACGGACCTGCCGCGCCAGACCAGCTGCAGCACGCAGCATGCTGACACCTTTCTCGAACTCGAAATTGGCTTTCGTGATGGGTGCACCAACTTCGTCGATGAGGCAGTCGATGAGCTCACTCTTGCGGCGAAGCATGATTTCGGCGGCGGTGATTAGCCAAGCTTCGCGATCTTTCGGAGTTGTATTCTTGTAGGACGCAAAAGTGCGTTTGGCCGCGGCGACGGCCGCCTTCATATCGTCACTGGTTCCTTTGGCAGCGTGGCCATAAACGCTATCATCGAGCGGGTTCAGAATCTCGAATGTTTCGCCTGTGCTTCCATTGCACCATTCACCAGCGATCCAAAGCTTTGTTTCCTGCACAATAAGGTCCTCCTGCATGGACGCGGCCTCATTGGCCGTCTTTGTTTTTCTCTTCCAGAACACATCGCGCCCCAGTTCACATGCATACTTTATTCACAGCGCTCGCAAGGGGCACTATGTGGTTTTGTCTTCAAGGATGAGATGCCCGAAAGCCGTGTTTGAGATTGGCACATGATAAAGCCGATGGACCTCTTCGAGGTCATCTCCAAGCGCACCGCGCATGATCAACCACATCACTAGCTCAATCCCCTCCGAACCCGCCTCGCGCAAATATCGCTCGTGATCAATCGCGATCAGATTCTCGGGATTGGGACCGATATTATCCAGGTAATACTTGTCGAACTCTTGATTGATGATTCCGTTTCGCGGTCCCTGTAATTGGTGTGACATACCGCCGGTTCCAAATATGACAACTTTCAAGTCTTCCGGAAATGATTGTACCGCTCGCTGAATTGCCCGCCCAAGTTGGAAGCAGCGGTTTCCTGTTGGAGGTGGAAATTGAATAACGTTCACAGCGAGTGGTATAACCGGGCAAGGCCAAGCTTCTGGCTGACCAAACATCAGGGAAAGCGGGACGGTCAAACCGTGATCAACTGCCATTTGATTGACGATGGTCAAATCGAATTCATCGAGGATCGCAGATTGAGCAATGTGCCATGCCAATTTGGGATGCCCGACAACTTCAGGAACCGGGCGAGCGCCCCACCCTTCATCCGCGATGGCAAAGCTTGCCGCGCAGCCGAGGGCAAATGTTGGGATAAGTTCCAATGAGAAGGCGCTGGCGTGATCATTGTAAACGAGAATAACTACGTCTGGATCTTGGTCAGCAATCCACTGTTTTGACTTCTCAAACCCCTCGAAAAGGGGTGAAAAATATTCTTCCTGAGTCATCCCTTTGTCGACCGCCACACCAACGAGCGGGACATGGGACGTTGCCACACCGGCTACAATCTTTGCCATTATGGATTTTCATCCTTCCA
Organism: Pseudomonadota bacterium; assembly: GCA_039029475.1. GTDB lineage: Bacteria > Pseudomonadota > Alphaproteobacteria > Caulobacterales > Hyphomonadaceae > Henriciella. The sequence goes on from JBCCGB010000002.1 coordinate 7,439, forward strand.
ATCAGATAGGTATTGATTGCCTTCGGGTGGACGGCCTCCCGTGAGCATCATTTCCCTCAGTTTTGATCGCTCCATTCCAGCCATCGCCGCGTAAGCCGCCTCGTAGGGCGTGCCATCCGTCGCGGCGAGTTTAAGCGTGTAATAGACATTACCGCCATGCTCGAGCATGGCGTTCCAATCTCGCTCAAGAACCGAACGTCGTTGCGCCTCAGTTAAATCAAACTTGGATAAATAATCTGCCTCGTTCGCTTTGAAGGCTTCTCGGTTTTCATGTTTTATGAGCGACATCATGAACATGTTCAGCTGATATCCTCGGCGAGAATGATCCGCATCAAAAACAAATGTTCCCGGGATATCTTTATAAGTCTTTTCACTCATACCCCACCCTCCCAGGCGCGCATCTGGACTCAAGCCGCCTCTAAACTACCGCCTCAAGTTAGGCGTAGAGCGCACCGGCTAGAAGCGGAAAAAATGTTCATTCGGTATGAGTTTTTTTCCCAAGCACATGGAAATTGGGTCAACGCTTGCATAGTATCCCATTATGAAAGTAGACGCCCTTGTAGAACGCACGCGCGCACGGAACGGACAGATAGAGTTTGCCGATCTGCACGCCTTTAGTCTCCGTCAATTGAAAGCTGTTCTGCGTGTATCAGAATTGCAAAACGTGACACGGGCGGCGCATTCGCTCGCGAGGTCTCAAACGACCATTACAAAATCTATTCACGAGGTGGAAAACACACTCGGGCGCACGCTATTTGAACGCTCTTCCACGGGACTAACGCCGAATATCTATGGCGAGACATTCGCGCGTCGATTGCACTCTATTCGGCGGATTCTCGATCGTGCATATCAACGCTATGAAAGTCACCACAACCGTCCCAGACCGGCTCATCTGATCCCAATATTCACGATGGATCTCGGCGCCCGAAGAATTTCGACACTCATTTCCTTGAACGAATCTGGAGATGTCAAAGTTGCAGCAGAGAAGGCAAACCTCACGCCTTCGGCTATCTATAAATTTCTACGCGAATTGGAATCGCAACTTGACCTGACGGTTTTTGACCGCCGGCCGAATGGACGACTAGCACCATCAGAATTTGGATCTGAGCTGGTTCAACACCTCAAATTGATCTTCTCCGAGCTCAGACATGCCTTGGAGGATTTGGCGAAAATTGAAGGCCTCTTGGTGGGGCGAATGATTGTCGGCACTTTGCCGTCTACTCGCCCAGTTGTCGTCCCTACCGCAATAGAGGCAATCTTACGGCGTCACCCACAAGTCAATGTCGCGACGCGCGAAGCATCCTTTCAACGGCTCGCCCGGATGCTCTCTAGCGGCGACATTGATATGATTGTGACGGGCACCCGTCCCTTACAGGATATTCGAGAATTTGATGTTCAGCATCTCTGCACGGACCGACTAGGTCTGTTCGCGAGCGCCGAACACCCGGTGGCGAAGAAAGCCGACGTCTCGGAAACAGACCTCAGTCAATGCCAGTGGGTTTTGCCCCCAAGCTCGACGCCGGCCGGTCGTCTGTTCCAATCCATGTTCCAGGAAATGGACCTTGGATCCGATATCATCTCAGTCGAATCCAATTCGACCATGATCTTACGGAGTCTGATTTTGGATAGCGGCTTCATCTCAATCGCTTCACGCCATCAAACACGCGCGGAGCGACGCAATGGAACGATTGTCGAGCTAGATTTTGAGCTCGCCGACGATTCCTGGCCCATCGGGGTCGTGCTGAGAAAGGAAGCCGAACCGTCGCCAATCGCGCGCGAGTTTCTCGATGACCTGATCAATTCGTCGGCACAGCTGGCGCCTTAACACACTGTTGCGACACCCAAGTATTGCCTTACTGATTCAAAGCGCCGCCATCGATGTTGATGCTTTGGCCGGTGACGAAATCGCTATCCTCACTGGCCAAGAACAAGAGCGCACCAAGCAAGTCTTCCGGTACCATTTCGCGCTGTATCGCCCGCATCGCAATGGTTGGCGCTTTTGCGGCGCCGAGAAGTTGAGCATGTTCCTTCACACCTTCGCTCTCGGTCAGGCCCACGACCAGCGTATTCACGTGCACATTATCTTTCGCGACCTCCCGAGAGAGCGCGCGGGTCTGCGCGATGATTGCGCCTTTCGAAGAAACGTAATGCAGAAACATCGGTGCGCCGCGCAATGCGGTTCCGGAAGAGACATTGATGATCTTGCCGCGGCCGACCTTTTGCATACTTGGCAAGACGGCTTTTGCCGCCTGGAATGGGCCACGGACGTTCACACGCATCACCATATCCCATTCATCCTCAGAAATTTGAGTGAAGGGTTTCAACGTGATCGACGCGAACACAGCGGCGTTATTGACCAAAATTTCGACTGGACCAAACGACGCTTCGGCAGATTGAACCATAGCCTGCAGAGACTCTGATGATGTGACGTCCGCAGTCACACCAAGTGCTTGACCACCAGCGGCTTTGATCGCGTCGACCGCCGCGGACGGATCGGCAATATCAGACACGACCACGTTCGCTCCTTCTGACGCCAAGCTTTCGGCATAGGCTCGCCCAATGCCTTGCGCGGCTCCCGTTACAATTGCAGTTTTTCCCGTTAATCGCCCCATATCTTCCCTCCTAAGTGATTCCGACGATTTGTCTGACCTCTGGCCAGCTCTGCGCCCCAAAAGTTTTAAGATCATGGGTCAAATCCTCCGGACACCATTCCAAGAAAGCGGTTTTGAACGGCTCGGCAACGCTGATTTTTCCAAACCACTCTTCGACTTTCGGAAACCGCCCATTCGCCCAAAGGCCCGACATGCTGAGCATATCCAAACGATTGACGTAAGGCGCAACTCCGACATCTGCGAGAGAAAACGTATCGCCCGCCACCCATTCGTGCTTTTGAAGTGCGTCATCCATTTTCGCCAGATAGCTATCATAGAGACGAATGGTGTCCGCAATACCTGGCGCATCAAACCCCATTCTAACAATTTCTTGTTTCCGAGTTTTCCACCTTGATGTCACTGACTGATCAGGTGTGGCTTTGAGAAATTCCTCGAGCGCTTCTTTTCCGAGCCGCATCACGATGTGACGATGACAACAAACGAATGTGAGCTCGCCGCACGCAGGGTGTAATTGTTCATCCACGGCTTTTGTCCAAAGGCGCATTTGCGTTTTTTGATAAGGATCATCGGGGATCAAATTCGTCCCAGGAAACACCTCATCTATGTACTCGCAGATGAGTGTGGATTCGTTGACGATTTTGTCGTCATGAACAAGCGCTGGCACCACGGCCTTCGGGTTGATCTTCAAATAGGCTGGATCAAATTGATCGCCCTTTAGAATATCCAAATAATGCATCTCGTCGGGCACCACGCCTTTAATATTCAGCGCGTACCGCACTTTCGCCGCGCACACGGAAGACCCATGATGGTAGAGTTCGAGCATGGTTTTCGTTATCCTGCCTTTTGTGTCTGAACCGATTGAAGTGGCATCGGCCACCATTTGAGAACGCCGTTTTGAAAGCTCGAACGCTCGGATATCCGTCCGACCCAATCTGATACGTTCGGAAATCTCGAGAAGTCATAGCCGGCCAATTGCTCAAGTGTGAAATGCAAGGGAATCCATGCAATATCCGCGAGCGAAAACTGGTCACCTGCCAGCCAATGGCTATGGCCTAATATCTCATTGGCTTCGGCAAAACAGTCATCGAGTATCCGCTCAGCACGGTCGAGCTCAGCTTGCGAGAATGCGCTTTCAGAGCTCTTCTTGTGAAAATCCAAAAGCTCCTGATTGGTTTGCAGTGTTCGATAACGTTCATTCTCCGCATCGGACTTCTTCATCGAATGACGCATCTTCTTGTCGTAAATATAAGTCTTCACAGCTTTCACATGAATCTCTGAAGATCGCGCCATCCATTCATGCATGACGCTTGAGCTCTCGGGATCCGAGGGCCGCAGTGGCGGTTCCGCGTAAGTCTGATCCAGATAATCGATGATATCCTGAGACTCGATAATCACGACGCCATCGTGCACCAATGTCGGCACAACACCATTTGGATTGATCCCAAAATAGTCTTCGGTGAGATGCTCCCCTTTCACCAGGTCCAAATGGTGGCTGGTCCAGTCCAAACCTTTCTCTTCGAGCGTGATCCGCACCCGCATCGCACAATTTGAGATCCCGCTATGATAAAGGTGAAGCCCCTTGAGGGACTTCACCGATTTATTTCTGGGTTCAACCACTGCCATGCGGAGACCTTTCGATTCCTCTCACAGTTTAAAGTCTGAGAACGTTAAGATTGATCTCTCTCACTCAACGCTCTCAGAAACAAAGCTTCAAGCACCGGAGGAGGTTGCAAGAAGCAATCGCCACTAGTAACGCGCTGATAGCTTAACAGCGATCTCCTGCGGACGACGCATCGCGGCCAGAACGTTCGGGCCACTCGGAATGCCCCAAGCCAACACTGCCTCATCTCCCAGGTTTTTACCGATGAGGGACAGCGTGTAGCGCTCATCTGGTGAGATCAGCCTTAGGCTACCGTTCACCAGAGTATAGCCGTCCTCAAATGTGCCAGGTAGGTAAGAGATATCCGTGAAATACTCGCCGGAGTAATTCACATCGACGCGTGCACCGAAGCCCCATTCGCCAAATTGCTGCGGATTAAAATACTCCGCATAGACCGTTCCTTTGGTCTCTGGCGCAAAGATCGTCGGGAAACCAGCGAGATTACACTCACCATTGACGACAGCGGATGCTGGGCAATCTGGAGTGCCGGTAAAATCATCGTAAGTCGCATCCGTGTACGCAAAATCCATACCCAGCGTCCAGTCTTCATTGACGAGCCATTGCGCATCGAATTCGACACCTTGGCTTGTCGTCTGGGCGGCGTTGTCGACTGAGAACGATGGAACGGCCCCTGGAATTTGCGTGGCCAATTGTTGACCTTCAATTTCCATGTGGAACAGCGTTATGTTCGTGGATAAAGCTCCGTCAAACCATTGGTTTTTGGCGCCAAGCTCGAACGTATCATTGGTTTCTGCATCAAACTCAAAGTCCGCTGTAGCATTCTCAATACGATCACTAAATCCGCCCGTCTTGTGGCCCTGCGCATAAGTTGCATACAAGTTCACACTATCACTTGGTCGGTATTGAATCGTGAGTGCCGGGGTAAACTTTGTTTCGTTTCGAGAGCCGACAATGTTTGAAATGGGCGGGTCGAAAGGCCCTAGCGGAGATGTTGCAGGATATGGCGTATTTGGATCGCCGTAATTATTGAAGAATCGGTCAAAAACAAAGTCTTTCGACTCATCCGCATAGCGACCGCCAGCAATCACTCGAATTTGGTCGGTGAGATCATAGCGAACCTGGCCAAAAATCGCTAGCGTTTCAGTGCTCTGTGTCCAGGGCTCGTTGCGGCGAAGCGCAATTGGGCCGAGCCCAAGTGTGAAGAACTGAACGTCGGAGAACTGGTTGCGCGACAAATCGCTATCTTCGTAAAATGCACCGACGATGAAATCGAGTTTGTCATTGATCAGATCCGAGGTGTATCGAACTTCATGCGACATGCCTTCATAGTCTTCTAAGCGGGTCGCTCGGAAGGCATTGGTTGCCCCCATATCAATCCCAAAGAACTGATGATCAAAAGAATACTCTTGATAAGCGCTTAGCCAAGTCAGAGTACCCGATTCAAACTCATGATCCACACGAAACGCGCCTGTGGTGGTTTCCTGATCACGTAAGGCACAAAAGTCGCCAAAATTTTCCCCGCCTTGCTGGATCGGCGAGCCGTCAATCGTTCCGTTCCCATCCAGGTCGAACAAGATGTCCGTGCAATCGACGTCGATGACCCAATCAAGGTCAGTGTTGAAGCCTGGAGAGGCAGCGAGTATGCCCGCTAAAGCACCCGGAGGACCACCGACGACAATCATTTCAGCGGCATCAGCTCCATACTCGTCAAACTGACTGTTCTCGAGCTTGACAGACACCAGCGTATTCGGTGTCGCGTCCCATTCAAGCTTCAAGCGGATGTCCTGGTCTTCACGTTCTGGACCGCTCGGCCCACTATCAGCGAGGCGATTGATGTAGAATCCATCATCGGTACCAAAGTTCGCTGCGAGGCGACCTCGCACCCCTTCCATTAGGGGACCGGAAACAAAGCCTTGAACACTATTGTATCCACCGGTCGTGCTATAAACGCCATGGGTAAGCGTTACCCCAGCATCGAAATCATTAGTCGGGTTCGCGGTTCTGACAATCAAAGCGCCCGCAACTGTGTTTTTTCCGAAGAGTGTACCTTGGGGACCACGGAGCACTTCTACACCGCTCACATCGAACAGCTTATGAAGATTCATAGCTGCACGACCGATATAAACTTCGTCAACGAAACGGCCGACAGATTGCTCAATCGAGTGGGTGGCCCCGGACCCGAGTCCGCGCACATATAAGTTAGGCAGCACCGTTGAGTTATTAAGTTCGAAATTTGGAATGTAGACTGTCAGGTCCGCGATATCGTTCGCGCCAACTTTCGCGATCACTTCAGCCGGCACCGCGCCCACGGAGACCGGTACGTCTTGAAGGGTTTCATCCCGTTTTGTGGCGGACACAGTGACCGTGTTCAATCTCCGCGCATCGACTGCGTCGTCATCATCTTGGGCTGCACTTGTCGGCGCAATTACGATCGCCGTACTCAGGGCCAGCGCGCTCGCCGCCCCGAAATGCCATTTAGCATTCTTAGACATTTCCTCGTCCTTATCTGTTATACGGGTTCACGTTGCCCGCTTTTTGAAGGAGTTTGACTTCAAGTGGGTTTGCGCTTTGCAGTCCCATTTTGCGGCAAGCTTAAATCTGGCTCCTCCTTAACCAGACCTCTCTCGCCTGTTCGGTCATTTGGAAAACAATCCCCCATGCGCTCCTTAACGCTGACGCGCTTCAGTCCCGCGTTGTCACGTAAAAGCATTTCGCCTAGCTCAGGTGCCAAGATTGCGTAGGGTATTTGTCTTCCTCCGACCAGTGCAGTCCCAACGATAGCCAAGCCTCTTTGGAAGCTGTCATGACCATAGTTCCAAACGTCATGAGTAATTTTCCACGCTAAACAGCTCATAATTCCCAATCAATGTCTCGACTCTCTTTTTCATCATTATATACAATGCACTACGGGCTTCTACGGGATGCGAGCAATACTTGAAAAAGTTGACTCGCGAACGTGCTGAGAGTCCACTGTCAATAGCCAAATGGGCTTGCAATATCTATCAATATGCCCATTGTGAGTTCAGTTTAGGCTATACCCTATTGTATTTGCCGCAACAAAATCTTGTTTGGGAATCGATTGAAATGGCAATGAGCGACCTCCCCAATTTGCGCCACCTGAGCATCGCTCACCATATTGGGCGACACCATGGATTCTCTGCCGCTTCGAAAACGGTCAATCTCAGTCCGTCCGCAATCACTCAAGCAATGCGTAGTCTCGAGAGACAACTCGGAACCGAGATATTTGATCGTTCTCCGACGGGCGCCTACCCAAACGAGCTCGGCAGGATCTACTTGGACCGCGTCTCACGCGCGTTCGAGGCCTTACGGCTGGCTGAAGCTGTGGTCGAGCCAGACCAAAAGCGAGTCGACATAAAATCTCGGATCACTATCAGCCAATTACGAGCCTTCATAAGCGTCTGCGCCTGCGGCAGTTACAGCCTCGCAGCACGACGTTTGAAACTCTCTCAACCGAGCGTCTACAAGTCGGCGCGCAGCATTGAGATCGCCTTTGACCGGAAATTGCTTCGTCCATCTTATTCTGGCGTCGACCCAACCCCTAAGGCCAAAGAATTCGCGCGCTATGTCAGCATCGCTTTGTCGGAGATTGAGCGCGCACAAGAAGAAGTTCACGAACAACAAGGGCGCATGTCCGGTCGACTTGCGATTGGCACACTGCCCCTCGTGCGAACGCGCGTATTGCCCAATGCCGTTGCTTCTCTGGTTCAGCAGTTTCCACAAGCGAATGTGCAGGTTTTTGACGGCGTGTATTCTGATCTTCTGAATTCACTGCGGCACGGAGACTTGGATTTTCTCCTTGGAGCGCTTCGATCTCCGCTACCGGTGAAAGATATAGAGCAAGAGCGGCTCTTCTTTGACGACCTCAATGTGATTGTGCGAACGGGCCACCCTATTCTTGAAATAGAACACCCAACCGTCCGCGACTTAGCGAAACTTGATTGGATCGTGCCAAGAACCGGCACGCCCACACGCGACTATTTTGAAGGATTGTTCGCAAATCACCAGATCAGCGGCCATTCCAGTCATATCGAATGTAGCTCTCTGGTCGCGATCCGCGCCATTCTGCTCGCCAGCGATCGGGCGACCATTCTATCATCACATCAAGCCGGATATGAAATATCCCATCAGGATCTGGCTGTGGTGAACATAAGATTGGCGCGTTCGCAACGCCCCATCGGGATCACGACCCGCAGCAATTGGAAAGCCACGAGCATTCAGCGAGAGTTCCTCGCCCGCCTCAAGCACGAAACGCAGACCCTATAACTTAAACTGAATTGATGTTTCTTAGATTGAGTTTGAGTTTGTCCGCTTAAAGCGACACTCTGAGAACCAGTAGCACAACTGTCATAAAGACAGCGGCTCAGCGTGCAGGAAACACTTATCTTGGCAAAAGTCATAACGAATATCAGGAGAGTCCCCGCTCCAATCCGGGATGAATTTCAGAGTATTGGCGTCGCCACAGCGCACGAAGCGGCCGGACGAACAGGCCTACTCTCTTCATATATGCGACCAATCTATCGTCCGGCCCACATTGCCGGCACCGCGATCACCTGCGAAGTCGCGCCTGGCGACAATTGGATGATCCATGTGGCAGCGGAGCAGTGTCAGGAGGGTGACATCCTCGTCGTGACTCCCACCAGCCCATGCGAGGATGGCTATTTCGGCGACCTCTTAGCGACCTCGCTTATCGCGCGCGGCGTGAGAGGATTGATTATAAATGCAGGGGTTAGAGACATTGCGGATCTAACCAAAATGAAATTCCCGGTATGGAGCAAAGCTGTCTTCGCCCAGGGCACTGTGAAAGAAACGATCGCCAACGTGAACACGCCGATTGTATGTGCTGGAACTTTGGTCAACCCAGGGGATCTCGTCATCGCTGATGATGATGGCGTGGTCTGCATTCGCCGGGAATCAGCAGAAACGGTGCTTGAAAAAGCGAAAGCCAGAGAAGCAAATGAAGCGGAAAAACGCGCGCGGTTTGAGTCCGGCGAACTTGGCTTGGATGTCTACAATATGCGTCCGCGTCTGAAGGAAAAAGGGCTTGTCTATATCGATCAAGACCAGCTGGGGTAAGCGAAATGCTGCACTCGTTTCCAGCAACATTGATGCGAGGGGGGACGTCTAAGGGCTTGTTCATTCGCGCCGCCGACTTACCCAGCCAGCCAGATGAACGCGATATGGTATTGCTCAGCGCAATGGGATCACCGGACCTGCGTCAAATAGATGGCATAGGGGGCGCACATCCCCTGACCAGCAAGGTCGCCATATTGGCACCACCATCACATCCTGACGCTGACATCGATTATTTGTTCTTGCAGGTTTCCGTCGATAAGGCCGAAGTTTCCAGTGCGCAGAATTGCGGGAACATGCTGGCCGGGGTCGGGCCCTGGGCGATCGAAAATGGCTTTGTTGATGCCTTGCCAAGCCAAACATGCGTGCGCATCCATATGCTCAACTCAGGAGGTCTGGCGATCGCGAACGTGCCAACCCGGGACGGACAAGTCATGTATGAAGGCGATACTGCGATCAGTGGCGTTCCCCGCACGGCCGCAGCCATACCGATCGAGTTTTTGGACATTGCCGGCTCCAGCACGGGCGCCCTGCTCCCAACCGGCAACAAGATAGATCATTCGCAAGGCATCGATGTGACCTGTATCGACAATGGCATGCCGGTCATTTTGATGCGCGCGGCAGACCTTGGAAAGACTGGAAGCGAAACACCATCGGAGCTTGAATCTGACGAAGGACTCAAGGCGTTGATCGAGGCAATCAGACTCGAAATGGCGCCAAAGATGGGCCTTGGAGACGTCCGTCAGAAAACCGTCCCAAAACTCACGCTGCTGAGTCCGGCGATAAATGGCGGCATAGCGATGACGCGGACATTTATTCCACATCGCGTCCATCAAGCCATAGGCGTACTCGGCGCCGTAAGTGTCGCGACCGGATGCCTTATACCTGGCACCGTCGCCGCAGGAATTTCGTCTGCTAGATCCACCACCGGTGACCAAGGCAGATTTAGCGTTGAACACCCCACAGGCACGTTTGAAGTTGAGCTCGAAATCCAAGGCGATAAAATCAAACGTTCAGCGCTCGTCCGCACCGCGCGAAAACTGATGTCGGGTGATGTGTTCGTCTCAGGATCGATCGGAGAGTCATGATGACGCCCCCTCAACGCATCGGACTTTTGGGATTTGGTGAAGTTGGCCAGATTATCGGTGAAGAGCTCGCGGCCAGCGGGTCGGATCTGTTCGCATTCGATCTCAAATTCTCAGACCCAGACAGCCAGCCATCGTATTCGGCGAATTCGTCACCACACATCACGGCTGTCGAAACTGCTGAATTGCTTGGCGTCACGTGTGAGATGATCTTCTCCGCGGTCACGGCTGAGCAGACAAGGATGGCCGCCACCTCGGTCAGGAATGCGATCAAGCCTGGCACATGGTTTATTGACTTAAACTCAGCGTCTCCAGCGGCAAAACTCAATGCTGCAAATGAAGTCAAAGAAAGCGGCGGACGCTATGTCGAAGTCGCAGTGATGAGCCCATTTCCGACAAAGCGGTTGGCAACGCCACTCTTACTTGGCGGCCCCCATGCCCGTGAGTTTCAGCACCTGGCGGCGTCAATGGGATGGTCGGCCACCGACGCGTTCTCAGAAATCTATGGGCCGGCCTCGGCTGCCAAAATGTGCCGATCGGTGATGGTCAAAGGCATCGAAGCTTTGCTGGTCGAGTCCCTCGTGACCGCACGATCGTTTGGGGTCGAGAAAACTGTACTGTCCTCTCTTGATGATCTCTTTCCTGGGCCAGATTGGTCTGCTCTTGCGCGCTACATGATTGGCCGAGCTTTAGAACATGGAGGTCGCCGCGCAGAAGAGATGCGAGAAGTCGCAAAGACTGTCCAGGAGGCCGACATCGAGCCACATATGAGCCGCGCGACGGTAAGCGTCCAGGATTGGGCGAAACGCTATCCGCAAATTCAAGACCTGCAAGACTTAGACATGGTGTTAGATGCCCTTTGCGATGCACCACGTCAGCAGACAACCAGAGCCACGTCATGAGCGAGCTTGATATCCAAGCTTGAGCAGCAAAAAGAAGTTAGAACCACAAAGTGCAAACTACATTCGAAAAAACACCTGGCTGGTTGGACTTTCACCCCAATCCTTCAAAACCAAAATTCGTTCCACCGCCGGGCGCGGTTGATGCGCACTGCCATGTCTTCGGGCCTGGGCATGAATTCCCGTATGCGCCAGAGCGCAAATACACGCCAGTAGACGCAGGAAAAGACAAATTGTGGGCGCTCCGCAAGACCCTCGGGTTCTCCCGAAATGTCCTGGTTCAAGCCACCTGCCATGGCCACGATAATCGTGCGGTCATAGATGCAATCGCGGACTCGGCCGGCACGGCCAAAGGCATTGGCTCGGCGCACCCATCGATAAGCGACGATGATCTATCAGCATTGGATGAGGGCGGATTGAAGGGACTCCGATTCAATTTTGTCAAACGCCTGGTCGACCCGATTGAGCCATCTTTGCTGATGGAATTGGCTGAGCGGATAAAACCCTTAGGCTGGCATATTGTCATCTATTTCGAGGCGCCAGACCTACCCGATCTGTTCGATTTCATTGCCTCTATGCCTGTCACCGTGGTCATCGACCATATGGGTCGCCCGGATATGACGAGGTCAATCGAGCAGCCCGAATTTAACCGATTTCTCGACCTCGCCTCGTTGGGTCATGTCTACACGAAGGTGACGTGCCCAGAGCGGCTATCCGTGACGGGTCCGCCGTCCTATCAAGACTTTATTCCATTTGCGCGATCAGTCATTGAGCGAGCACCGGACCGCGTCTTATGGGGCACAGACTGGCCACATCCAAACCTGAAATCGCATATGCCTGATGATGCCTGGTTGGTCGATATGATCCCAAGCATCGCTCCGAGTTTAGAACTTCAACAAAAATTACTCGTCGACAATCCTATGAAACTCTATTGGCCAGAGGAGATGGCGTCGTGAATCAGGCGATCATCATTCCGCAAGCAGTCGTGCATTTGACGGCTGATCTTTCCCGTCGCGAATTCGCCCCTTTGAACTAAACGGACCAAACCATGCCTTGGATGGAAGCCGAAATCGCCCGCATCATTCAACTGGCCGTCACGCCAGTCTTTCTGATCATGGGTATTGGCGGAATACTCGGTGTACTACTGGGACGACTGAAACTGATGTTCCAACGCTATCGACGCGTCGATGCAGAGTTGCGCCAAGATCCAGACACAGCTCTATCTGAAGAACAAAAATTGGAGTTTCAGTGGTTGGACCGTCGCATGCAGTTAATGCATCGAGCGATCACGCTTTCGACCTTGTCTATGCTGCTCGTCTGTCTGGTCATTATCACACTATTTGTCGAAGAATTCATTCGCATAGATTTGTCCGGCTTCGTCGCTGGGCTCTTCGTCGCCGCTATGGTCGCGCTGGTATTCGCATTGTCATTCTTTTTGATGGAGATTCGAATTGCAACGCGAATGTTGCGCGTGCGCCAGGATTTACTCTCGTCAAAGTAATTTGAAACTCACCAAGTGGTTTACGACCGCTCAGAAAGGACACTCAATGGGCCAAGGACTGGACAATGTTCGCAAACTTTATCTGGAAGGCATCGCGGGCGGAAATGCACGCGACGCGGTCTACGCCTATACCGGCCATCGCTACACACAGCATTCGACCGGCGTTGGTGATGGGCGAGAAGGATTTCTTGCCTTCTTCGAACCCTTTGTGGAGCGCAATCCGAAGCGCGAAATTGAAATCGTACGCAGCTTTCAGGATGGCCCTTGGGTATTTTGTTCGGCCTACCAATCCTTGAATGATGGCGCCGCCAAATGGGTGACGACTGACCTCTTCTTCACAGACGAAAATGGGTTGGTGCTGGAGCATTGGGATACGATCGCCGCCTACGCCGCCGAGACACGATCAGGCGAAGACATGGTGGGCGGCACGACTGCCATCGATGGCACAGCAGATACACAAGCGAGCAAGATGCTCGTTCTGGAGTTTACCAAACAAGTGCTCCAAGGCGGAAGACGCGATCAATTGGAAACATTCGTCGCAGAAGATCTCGTCCAGCATGCTGTCGACATAAATGCCGGACGCAGTGGATATTCGGATTGGCTAGAGTCTGAGCAATTCGGTCAGTATGAAATGCTCTTCAAACTGGTTGGCGGCGGTGATCATGTCATGACTTATGGCAAGCGTCATGCCGCAGGAAAAGACATTGCGGTTTTCGATGTCTATCGAGTCTCAGACGGAAAGATTGTCGAGCATTGGATGAATGAGGAGGAAATTGGTCCGCGTGAAAGCTGGGGCAATTCCGGCAAGTTCTGATCGTTCAATCGGATTCAAAACAAACGCTTCATATCCTCCATCACTTAAGGATAATCTCTATGCCTGACCATTCGTACGACTATGACCTGTTTGTGATTGGCGGCGGCTCCGGCGGCGTGCGGGCCGCGCGGATCGCGGCGGGCCATGGCGCCAAAGTGGCGCTGGCGGAAGAGTATCGCATGGGCGGAACTTGCGTCATTCGCGGCTGTGTGCCGAAGAAATTCATGGTCTATGCCAGTGATTATGGTCGCAAACTGGAAGAGGCCCAGAAATACGGCTGGGACGTCAAAGCCGGCGCGTTCGACTTTCCAGGCTTCATGGCCAATCTGCATGCTGAAGTCGATCGCTTGTCGGGACTGTATATGAGCGGCCAGGTCAATGCCGGTGTCGAGGTGTTTGAAGAGCGCGCCGAATTCACTGATGCGCACACGATCAAGCTGGTCAAAAGCGGTCGGACAATCACCGCCGAAAAGATCCTGATCGCGGTCGGCGGTTCGCCCTGGCGCCCATCCTCAGAAGAACTGCCAGGGGTGGAGCACACCATTACTTCAGATGGCGTCTTCCAACTGACCGAGTTGCCGAAACATATCGTCATCGCTGGCGGTGGTTACATCGCGTGTGAGTTTGCGCATGTGTTTGCCGGGCTCGGGGTCGAAACCTGCCTGGTCTATCGCGGCGATACAGTGCTGAACGGGTTCGATATGGATGTCCGCACGACCGTGCATGAGGGCCTGAAAGAGGCCGGCGTGCGCGTTATTACGAACACGGTGTTCGAGTCGATCGAGAAAACGGACAAGGCCGAAGCGCCGCTCCACCTGACGCTGACCAATGGCATGAAACTCGACGCGGATGTGATCATGATGGCGGTGGGCCGACGCCCGCATATTAATGGCCTCGGCCTGGAGGCGGCAGGTGTCCAGGTTGGCGATCGTCATGAGATTGTGGTCGATAATTACTCCAAGACCAATGTCGATAATATCTGGGCTGTTGGCGACGTGACCCGGCGTGCGGAACTGACCCCTGTCGCCATCCGCGAAGGCCATGCCTTTGCCGACACCGAGTTCGGCAACAATCCACGCCATTTCGATCATGACAATATCGCAACTGCTGTCTTCACTCAGCCAGAGGTCGGCACCGTCGGTTTGGCGGAACATGAGGCGCGCGAACAGTATGGTGCGGTAGACATCTACAAGACCAAATTTCGACCGATGAAGAATGCTCTGAACGGCAAGGCCCAGCGCGTCTTCATGAAAGTCATCGTGCGCCAGGACGACCAAGTCGTCGTCGGCGCGCATATCGTTTCGCCGGATGCAGGCGAGATGATCCAGATGCTTGGCATTGCCGTGAAAATGGGCGCCACCAAACAGCAATTTGACGACACGTGCGCAGTGCATCCAACCATCGCAGAAGAAATCGTGACGCTGAAGACCAAGTTTTGAACGGGTCTCCGGTCGGACTCATCCGACCTGCGCGTTCCAACTTGCCTCATCGGGAAATGTGAGCCCTGCTTCTTCCATCGCGCGCGTTTGACGCGCCAAGGCTGACTGGAATGAAGCGCGTCCGCGCACACGCCGAATATGCGCGCGGATCGCCGGATAGTCATCGAGTGGGATAAGATCGGTCGATAGAGCCGTCACCAGGCCCCAATTCACATAGACATCCAAAATCGACCACTGCGCGCCATACCACCAGCGATCATTGGCGACGCGCGCTTCGACGATGTCGAGCAGGTGAATTGTATCCTCTATCCCTTTTTGTTGAACGCCCGATACGTCGCCATCTGTGTATCGTATGGGCATTCGAACTTGGCGTATGGTCGGGTGCATGGTTGCTGTACACCAAACCAGATCAGTGTGGATCGCCGCGCGCTCAAGCGACGAGCTAGTCGACGGCAGGATGATACCAGGCCTGAGCGCATCGAGGTAAAGCAAGATCGCGACATTCTCGGTTATGACTCGCGTGTCGACGAGGAGCGCTGGCACCTTCCCGTATGGATGGATCTTTCGATACGCTGGACTGTATTGTTCGCCCGCTCGAATATCGATCACGCGGTCCTCGAACGGAAGATCGAGCTCTATCAGTGCATTGACGGTGACGGTTGAACACGCACGCAACGGGTATTGATACAGTGTCAGGTTTGCCATGCCGCTTTCCTTTTCGGGATCAGTTGAACCTGCGCGCTTCGATTATTCGGCAGGCGATAAAAACAAGCGGCGCCCTGAGATGAGCACGATGAGAGTTACCAAGCCGAAAGCGGAGTAAATCCGTAGCACAGTCTCTGCAGTTGCATCATAAGCCAAAGAGACCACAACCCCCGCAATAGCGGCGATCCCGGTTTGCAACATGCCGTGAATAGCTGACGTGAACCCCGCTGTCTTAGGCAATGGATCAAGCGTCAAGGCGATAGAATTTGGCAGGGTCAGAGCATGCGCAATCGTAAAAGCAGCTGCCGTTAAGAGGAACAATGTGAGCGGCACATATCCCGAAACAAACCCGCCAATGCTGAGGGCGATGCCGATACCAGACATCACGGCGGCACGTTTCAACACAAACGCTGTCCCCTGCTTCGCAACAATCCGGGAATTATAAGCAGACGCTGCCAGCTGGATGAAAGCCATCAAGGCAAACAAGATACCGAACGAGGCGGCCGGCAACTTATACACATCAACGACCAAGGACGCGCCAGCGGCGGAAAAAATAAAGAAGGTTGCGAAAGCCAATGCCCCTAAAAGCGAGGCCCGCACCGATTGCGCCGATTTCAGGAAGGCATCCAGACTCAAACGAAATTGCTGCCACGGATGATTGCTATGCCGCTCCGTATGCATGGTCTCAGGAATGAAAATGACGGTCAGCCAGAACAAGATCACGACATATAAGAAGGTCACCATCAGAACGTGACGCCAGTCAAACACATATAAAAGATAACTTGCAAGCAATGGCGTCACGATAATCAGAACCGCGAGCACCATCATGGCACTCGAAGTCAATTTCGACGCTCTTGCGCCGCTTGCAATGTCTCGGATCACGGCGCGCGAAAGAAGGCCTGCTGCGCAGGTTGCGATGCCCTGAAGGAAACGGGCGATAAGGAGCACCTCAAAGGTTGGCGCGAAGACAGCAATGAGCGACAACAATGCAGCCAACGCCAAGCCTATCAGTATGACCGGTCGACGCCCGAACCGATCACCCAATATTCCGACTGGAATATGCCCGGCCGCATATCCGGCAAGGAATAGCACAATGATTAGTTGTGCGCCGCCCTGCCCCACATCGAAGTAGGTTGCGATCTCTGGGACAGCCACAAGCGGGCTGTCGAGGCCCACCGCATTCGCCGCAAATAATCCGCCCAATGTCCAGACAGCAAAGGGGCGTGACGCGATGTGTTCTGCATTCGATAATTGTCCTGCCATAGGCAAATCTTATCGGTGACTGACCCGGATTCAATTTCGGCTGATGGGTTACGACAACCGACTTGGCTATAGCCAGCCGTTGATCCTGAGGGACCGAATCCACCACAATCCCCCGAATTTGACTATATCATTTGAATGCGGATCTATATCAGCTGCCTCAGCGATTTAAAGCAGCCGGAAAAGATCGACAGCGCGCTCAGCTTCCCCGCGCTATAAAACCAAACGATCAAGAGTATAAGCTATAACCACTACTTAATCACGATTATACGATTCAGGTTCGCAATCGAGAAATCTGGCACGTATCAAAGACAAAAGTTCGGAGAGGAATTCGATGTCGGATAAAAAGACTGCACTTGTCGTCAGTGCCCATGCGGCAGATTTTGTATGGCGCTGTGGCGGTGCGATCGCGCTTCATCAAAAGCTTGGTTGGGATGTCACGATCGTATGCCTGACGTTTGGCGAACGTGGAGAGAGCGCCAAGCTCTGGAAGCAAGGCGGTTGGACACTCGACCGCGTCAAAGAGGAGCGAAAAAAGGAAGCGACAGCAGCCGCGCAGGCGCTGGATGCAAGCGCCATCGAGTTCATGGATTTAGGCGACTATCCGATTGAGATGACGCGAGAGGGCAAAGATCGCCTAGTGGACCTGATCAGACGCGTCCAACCTAAATGGATGATGAGTCACTCGTTGTGGGACCCATACAATGTGGATCACATGAACACGACCAAGTGGGTCCTGGAATGTCGTATGATGGCTCAGGCCTGGGGACATAATCCAGGTGAGAAAGTCCTGGGCGCACCGCAACTCTATCTATTTGAGCCTCATCAGACCGAACAAATGAACTGGAAGCCCGATGTGTTTCTGGACATTTCTGAGGTTTGGGAGAAAAAGCGAGCGGCCATTGAGTGTATGCAAGGGCAAGAACACTTGTGGGACTTTTATACGAACGTCGCAGAAAACCGCGCCAATCACTTTCGACGAAACTCGGGTGGTCAGGCGGGCGGGACTCCGGCGAAATATGCTGAAGGGTTCCAATCCATGTTTCCTCGAACAGTAAGTTCGCTAAACTAGAAGGCGCCAAATACTGGCTGGATAAGCACCCCTACTCCCAACGCTGCTGCAGACGGGTTCGCATAAGACTGACAGCACCGCCACCCAGTCTGGCCAATTCCTTTAAATTCAGAACCGCTCAAATTGTCCCCGACCGTTACGTCGCTTCTTCGGATCGCCTCAGCGATGGGACTGACGGTTAGTGGGAATTGTCAGCGGAACTCGGCCTTAAGATACGCCCGTTAGCGTTTGGGGATGTCCACTTCCCCGTTCCGCTATTTCAAAACGTCGCCTGAGATCATCCAGCTCGCGGTGATGATGTATGTCAGATTCCCACTTTCACTTCGCAATGTCGAAGACCTGCTCCACGAGCGCGGCATCGATATATGTCATGAAAGTGTGAGGCTCTGGGTTGATCGTTTCGGGCCTATCTTCGCCGGTAAGATCAGAACCAAGCGCGCTTCTTACATGCGCCAACATTCGCAGTGGCAGTGGCACCTGGATGAGGTGTTTGTGAAGATCAACGGAGTTCAGCATTATCTCTGGCGCGCCGTAGACCATGAAGGTGAAGTGCTGGAGAGCTACGTCACTAAAACCCGGGAAAAGCAGGCGGCACTTACCTTTTTGAAGAAAGCGATGAAGCGATACGGTGCGCCAAGAACGGTCGTGACTGACCGACTTCGATCATATGGTGCCGCGATGAGAGAGATTGGAAACGAAGACCGCCAGGAGGTCGGTCGCCATCTCAACAACCGGGCCGAGAACAGCCACCTGCCCTTCCGAAGACGAGAGCGAGCGATGAACAGGTTCAGGCGAATGTCGAACTTACAGAAATTCGTTTCGACCCACGCCTCGTTTCACAATCACTTCAATTTAGACCGCCACATCAATCACTGATCGACATTCAAATCGATGAGAAACGCCGCCCTCTCAGAATGGCGTCAGCTTCTGGCTGGATAAGAGCCCCTACTCCGTACGATGCTGGAGACGGGTTCGCATTAGACTGACAGCACCCATGGCCGCTGTATATTGCCGATCTACACTCACGTCGAACATAGGGTGAATATAACTCATCAAGAAAGCGAAATAAACACACTTGTTGGACTGCTAGTGCATTTGCTGAAAACTCAGATCGTTATATGATTACCGGCGGCAAATTCCTAAAACCGGACGTAACGAGGTGGGCAAAAAACCTCATACGAATCGGCATGCTCAGCGTCAGATTTCCCGCCCGAGCGCCAATGCGAGCGAAACGTATTGATCAAGCCGCGCTCTTTGCGTGCGCGCGAGTTCCGCCTTTAACGACGCCACGCGCTGTTGGATCGAAAGCACATTTAGGAGATCGCTTTCACCCAGCTCATATCGAAACCTCGAGAATTGCAAAGCACTTTCAGCCTCGGACAAAGCATTGGATAGAAATACTTCCCTTCGCTCCAGGACTCGGCCGCGATCCAATTCGGTTTCGACCTCATTATAGGCGTCGAGCAAGAGCAATTGATAGTTTGCCAACGCGATGTCGGCGTCTGCTTCTGCGGCTTTGATCCGGGCACGGCGCGCGCCGCCATCAAACAATGCTTGGGAGCCGTTGATCAGCAGACTTGCTGCAAGAGCGGATGGATCGAATAAATCCTCAAGCGCCGAATTGGTTCCGTCGAAGCTCGCTTGGGCGGATAGTCGAGGGAGTAAATCTGCACGCGCAGTTTGCGTGCGCGCATACTGCCCCAATAGGGTCAGTTTTGCTGACCGTATATCAGGGCGGCGGGTGAGCAGATCAACCGGCAGACCAATAACTGAGGCTGCAGGTCGCTCAGGGGTTTTCGATCCGACTTGTAGACTCGCACTTGGATAACGGCCGATGAGGATCTCAATCGCGCGGGTCGCATCGCGTCGAGCCTGATGCGCAAGATCCAAACTTGCGCGTGAGGTTTCAACGTCCGCTCTGATCAAAGCGATGTCTTCGCTTGAACGAAGGCCACGCTCGAACTGAATGGACACAAAGCCAAGCGTTTCTTCCAGGCTTTCGAGATTGGACTGCTCCACATTTGCGAGCTGGTTGGCTTCGATGAGTTGAAAATAGGCCTGGGCTGTACTGGCCGCGATAAGCTGCTGAATGGCTTTGAAGTCTGCCTCGGTTGCATCAGCGGCTCTGGCATCTGCTGCACTGGCTGATGACAAGCGCCCCCACAGGTCCGCTTCCCAACTGGCATTCAGGGCAGCCGTATATGATCTTGTATCTGCACTGCCGCCAAACCCCTCTGAGACGGAGGATCGACTCTCAGCGCTTAGGCTTGGGCCTTGCGCCGCGTTGCTTTGCGAGAGGATAGCGCGGGCGCGGTTCAATCGCCCCTGGGCGGCATTGATCTCAGAGTTCGCCGCCAATGCCTCATCGACCAGCGTCCGGAGCTTCGGGTCATCCACCGCCTCGAGCCAACCAGTCAGAACAGCTTCGCTCTCGCCTTCGGCCATCACCCACGTCTCTGGTGTATCGATGAGCGATTGAATTTCAAGTTCGGTAGATTGGGTCGCACAAGCCGATGTCAGAACCAGGGCTGATGCAACGAGGATAAAGCGCTTATTCACTTTTGAGCACCTCAGCCGGCTTCACGCGAGCGGCTTTGAACGCTTGTCCACCGACGGCCACCCAAGCAATCAACAAGGTGACGATCAATCCGATGATCCAAGGCAGAAGCGTTAAGCTCATGCGCTGCATGAAGTTATGGAGATAGAGTGTGGCGGCATAATATGCGATCGGCCACGCGATAAGATTGGCAATCATTACAGGCCAGGTAAACTCTTTCACGAGCTGCATGGTTACATCGCCGGTTGAAGCTCCCAACGTCTTACGAACACCAATTTCGTGACGACGCTGCAGGGTCGTGAAGACGGCCATTGCGAAGAGTCCAATCGTTGAGATGGCAAACGCGATGAGCGACAGCCCCATGAAGCCGACATTGATGCCCTGATAAGTTTGGAAGTTGCGTTCAAACTCATCATCGGTGAAGCGCAGATTCACGACTGCATTGGGATCCCGCGATTTGACCATGGTCTCAATCGCTTCGATGCCTTCTTGAACCCGGTTACGGTCGATCCGGATCATGAGGTTCATCTCACCGCTATAGCGCGCAAGCGCATAGAAGTTAGAGCGGATATTACCTATGCCATAGACAAGCGGAACAGTTTCCACGACGCCGATGATCCGGAACGTTGGATCCCAGTCGAAGGTCTGCACGGCTTGACGGGTCATATAAAGCGGCTGTCCAACGGCCTCTTCTGACGACGCGTAGCCAAGTGCTTCGGCATAGGTCGCGTCGATGACTGTGGGAAAGTCACCATTATAGTCGTCAGGGTATGCTTGCCAGTAGCGGTCTTGCTCAGGATCATACAGACGCCCAGCCAACAGCTTTGCGCCATATGTCTCGAAGAAGTCATAGCCAATATCAGACCGTGTGCTGGTCGCTTCAATCCCACCGGCATCGCGCGTTGGCGACGTATTCATCATGTTGCGATAGTCCGACCACGGCATGTAGCCGATATGCGAAATCGATTTCAAAGAGGGATACTGATCGAGCATCGCACGATAGTCATCAGAGTGATCACCCTCGACAGCCAGACCTTCCAATACCACAACCGGGTCCTCATCAGGGGATAGAACCAAATTGCGCATGTGAGCATTTTGCTGACCAACCACGAGCACCAGGATAAGCAAAGCGCTGGCTGCCGCGAACTGGATGCCAACAAGGACTTCCGTGAGCCGTCGATTACCGCCTCGAACTTTGCCTGACCGCAAGGCTTCCACAGGACGAATGCGAGACAAGTAAGCGACCGGATAAATGCTGGCGAGCACGCTCACCACCAAAGCCAATCCAATCGCCCACAAGGCAAGATATTGGTTACGCTCTAGACCGGCCATCAGGTCGATTCCCGCTTGCGTTTTAAGAACTGGCGCTGTCAACACGATCAATACGACCGCCAGAACAAATCCGAGCAATGTCAGAATAAACGCCTCAAGCCAGTATTGCAGAGCAATGCTTCCTTGCGAGGCGCCGACTACTTTGCGCATTCCGACTTCTTTCGCGTAGCCCGCCGCCTGAGCCGTTGCGAGATTGGAATAGTTGATGATCGAGACAATCAAAATCAACACGCCCATCCCGAACAAGATGTTGGTTACTGATAGCGCATTTCGATTGTCTTTGAAGATCTGACCATCAAGCACTTTGACCTGCAACTCTTCCAACGTCATCGTACCGAACCAAAGACGGATCAACGCGGCGCGCTGCTCTTCAGGGATACGTCGCTCTGAGAAGTCGAGCAGAGCGCTATCGAGCGAGCGCTCTGCGGCAGAGGTATTCTCTTCTGGGAGCAGAACATAAGTAAAGTTGGAGACTCCAAGCCACCACTCTTCCGGATCTTCGGAGGCCGCCGGCAGTACTTGCAGGACTTCAAAGCTACGGATCGCTTGATCTGATGTTCCAAAATGTGACGGTTGAGGTGGATCCAGGATCACCGCAGAGACAGGAATGAAATCTTCGCCAAACTGAACGCTCTTCCCGACCGGGTTTTCTGCCCCGAACAGCCGCTCAGCAACGCTGTTCATTAGGACCAGAGAACCTGGAGTCTCTTGAATACTGGCCACATCGCCATGCGTGAATTCAAAATCGAAGATGTCGAATAATTCGGTGTTGGCAAGCGCCGTCTCAACTCTGAAGGGCTCACCCTCGACAAGAAATGTCGCCGGATCACTCGCAGTCACACGGGCGACCGCTTCGAGCTCAGGCACATCTTCGCGAACATATTTGGCAACCGGTTCAGCCACCATCGGGTTATCGCGCATGTCTCCATCTTCAGAGACAAATTGCTGGGTGATCAGACGAATGCGATCGCGATTCTCAAAACTGTCATCGCTTTGCCCCCAGTATGATGACACACCTAACGCGCCAAAGAAACAAGCGATTCCGAGGGCGAGCGCAACGACATTTACGAGCGTTGTGAGCGGTGCTTTTGCATAGTGCGAAAGCGCGCTGAGGAAGAAGTGCTTAAGCATGTGCCTTTTCCTTTTCTGGGGTGCGGCCATCATCCTGGATTTGACCATCCAGCATGCGAATGATCCGATGCGCCTTCGAGGCGTCTTTTTCTGAGTGCGTCACCATCAGGATCGTGGAGCCTTGCTCATTGAGCAGACGCAACAGTTCCATGACATCATCGCCATTTTGAGAGTCGAGATTACCGGTTGGTTCGTCTGCGAGGATCAGTTTTGGGTCTGCAATCACCGCGCGCGCAACGGCGACGCGCTGCTGTTGGCCGCCAGAGAGTTGAGAGGGTTTGTGGCGCGCGCGGTGATTGAGGCCAACCAGTTCAAGCGCTTCGCGAACGCGGCTTTCCCGGGTGGCTTTCGGGACTTTCAGATAGCGCAATGGCAAGGCGACATTGTCCTCAACCGTGAGCTCATCGATGAGATTAAAGCTTTGGAAGATAAAACCGAGATTGGCTTTACGCATCTGCACGAGCTTCTTTTCAGAGAAATCGGTGATGTCTTCACTGTCGAAAAGATACTGTCCTTCGCTGACCGTATCGATCATGCCAAGAATGTTCATTAATGTGGATTTGCCGCATCCGGACGGTCCCATGACGGCGACAAACTCGCCCGTCTCGATGGTGAGATTGATGTCTCGCAAAGCAACCGTTTCCATGTCTTTGGTCGCATAAACTTTGCGGATATTATTGAGCTGGATCACCTGCGTCTCCTTTATGAGCGAGAGGGTTGTTCGATGCGGACGCGATTGCGTCCGGCGAATGTTGAGTAAGAGGATGTGATCACGTCCTCTCCGGCATTTAGGCCAGAGATGACTTGGATTTGATCGGCGCCGCGACGGCCAAGAACGACCTCGCGTTTTTCGGCGGTTTTGGACGCGGCGTTGAGCACATAGACGAATTGCCCGCCTGTTTCTTCATAAAAGGCACCGGTCGGTATGGTCAGGTATTCGGCCTGATCTCCAAGTGCGATTCTGAGCTGCAAGCTCTGGCCCCGGCGCAGGCCATCAGGGGCGCCGTCGACAAATCGAAGGTCAGCAGCGAATTCACGATTTTCGACGGTTGGATAAATCTTATCGATTGAAAGCACATAATGATCGCCATTGATCGTTGTCTGCGCGGTCTGCCCCGTCGTGAGTCGCCCGAGGTAGAATTCGTTGATTTGCGCGCGAACTTTAAACGCCCCCGTTTCATCGATTTGAGCCACCCGGGCCCCTGGCGCCAGAACCTCGCCAACCTCAGTTGTCAGCGCAGACACTTCACCGTCAATCGGGGCGCGGAGGGTGAGGCCATCTAAACTCTCGCGAACCAGATCAATGCTGGCTTCCATGCGAGCGACGGACTGTTTCAACTGATCCAGGTTACGGGCCGCATTGGCCGTATCTCGCTCTTTGGCTGCTGCGATGGTCGCATAGGACCGCTCACGGTGAGAGAGTTCAGCTTCCAACCGATCGATTTCCGACTGCGGTACACCCGTGACATCGCGCGGTAGACGGCGGTCTAGGTCGGCGCGTGTGAGATTGATCTCGAGCTCCGCATTCATCAGATCTTGGTCATAGCGCAACATGTTTTGATCGAACGCGATTTGCGCTTGCGCCAGGCTGCTCAGCTGCTGGGTATACTGTGCCTCGCGGTTCATAACATCGAGTTCGAGAGACTTGTTGCGAAGAGTAATGAGAGGGGTGCCCGCGGTGACGTAGGTTCCGTCTTCTTGATGGCGCTTCACAACTCGGCCACCTTCGACGGTATCGAGATAAATGGTACGCTCGGGAATAAGCATGGCGTTGACCGGAATGCTTTCTTCGAAGGGCCGCACAGCCACCTCACCGATTGTCATACGCGCCTCAGAGACGCTCGCACTCGGTTGCAACCCATTATTGAAATAGACATAGGCGCCACCCGCCAGGAGAACGGCTACTGCAGCGCCGATCAGGGGGCGATTGCGTCCCCCGCGAACAGTTTCGCGATCGGTGTCCATTGCCTCGGATCCTGCCTGCAAATGCGATTCGTGTCGCGCGGGATGCGGGACCACCGCCACTGTTTTGTCAGCGGCATCGCCTTTACGTTTCATCTTAGGTAGCGGTTTCATCTTATCGCCTCACTGTATTACATACCTAATACACCACACGTGTAGTTAACTTGTCAACAAGAAAAATGTGCTTTAGGTAGAAGGCAATGGCAAAACCCGCTCAAAGCCAATGACTGAGCGATGGGAAACTTCTCGATGAGTGCAACGAATCCAGTCTGGAACGACGACCTGCCAATCTATCGGCAGATCACGGATATTATTATCCGTCGTGTCTTAGATGGGGTTTATCCTGAAGGAGAATTGTTGCCGTCTGTGCGCGGCGTGGCCGACGAGTTTAATGTCAGCCCGCTCACAGCCGCCAAAGTGTTTCAGGAACTCGATAAAGAAGGCCTGACCATCAAGCGCCGCGGAATCGGTGCGGAAGTCTCGCCAAATTCGCGGGCGCGCTTGCTGGAGAGTGAGCGCGCAAAGTTCTTGAACGAAGAGTGGCCTCGGATCCAAGAACGCATCCGCCGCCTAGAACTAGATCCGGCAAAGCTATTATCTGAGTAAACTCAAACTGGCCGTAACGTGAGTGCCTGCAACTTCCTAACGTCTTCTTTTGCCCGCGTAGCCGTTATTTAAAAATCAGATCAACGATCGCATCCGCATGCGCAGATAATCCATTGGCCGACTCGATGTCGTCGCCGGGAAACGCGTTGGTCAGAGCGGGCAGGGCCATTGGGAATGACCCGCCATGCGTGATCATGAAAAAGATCGTGCGTGTCGAGACATTCGGGATCGTGCCTTCTGCCTTGGCGCCTTCGATCAGTTCCGAGATAAGATGATAAAACGGAGTGACGAACTGGTTTTTGATATACTCGCCGCGGGCATCTGATTTATCGCCATCGAAGACGATCACTCGGCTCACCTGCGGCCACCGCGCAGAGGCGATGACGAAGGCTTTGATCAAAGCTTTCAAGGCCTCCGCTTTCGAGCCATCTTCGAATGTATTCGCGGCGCTCAAATCAGTCACGAAACACTCGGACAGGTGGTTCATCGCAGCAATCCACAGCGACGCCTTTGAGCCAAAATAGTAGCGCGTGAGGCCGACATCCGCATCGACTTTAGAGGCGACCTGGCTGAGCGACACGCCGTCGAAGCCGCGCTCCGCAAAGAGATCAATCGCCGCGCGCAATAACGCCACTTTCAAGTCAGGTCCATCATTACCGCGCGGCCGTCCGCGCTTGCGTTCAACGGCGCCTTTAGCGCGGTCTGTGGTGTTCTGGCTCATATCGGCTGGCTCTACTGATTCATGTCTATGCGCATCCCATCACGTGCGACAGTGATGTCGCCTTCGTAGAGCCTGTCCATACCTGCCGTAAACTCCGCTTCGACAAATCCGTTTGCCGGGATGGGAGGAATAAGATGGGTCAGAACGAGGTGGTCGACTTCGGCTTCCGTGGCCAGCTTGGCAAGCTCGTCAGTCGGGGTGTGGACGCTGATGATCAGGTTCATGCGCTCCGGGTCAATGCCGCCGCCATGCTTGCGCAAGGCGCCTGAAATGGTCTGCATCATGTCAACATTCAGAGCTTCGTGGATCAGGATGTCAACATCTTGGGCGTGACGAATCAGGTTTGGCGCATACCGCGTATCACCGCTGATCACGATCGCTTTGCCCCGGTATTCGAATTTGTATCCATAAGCGTGCGCCCAATTTGGGTGCTCGACACGAAACGCGCTGATGCGGATCCCGTCTTGTTCGTAGACCAGCCTCAGGGCGTCGCTGTCGACCAGCACATCGCGGCCTGTTCCCATGCTGGTATCTGCTTCGCTGTATTCTGAGCCGAGCGTGTTCCAACGTTCATCGAGGTCCGCCGCAAAAGACTCGGCGACGCCATCGCGAAGACGTTCTGTCCCCGGCGGACCGACAATTTCGACTTGCTGCTGGCGGCCATAGAGCCAGCTATTGTGCAGGACGTCGCCGAGGCCAGACATGTGATCGGAATGCAGGTGTGTGAGGAAAACCGCTTCCAGACTGTGAAACGGAACAGCCGCGCTCTGAAGGCCCTGGGCCGCCCCTTGTCCGGTATCGAATACGAACAGTTTCTCGTCGGCGACAATGGCCGTGCAAGGCTGGCCTCGATCCGGTTGGAATTGAGGCGAGCCCGTGCCGCAAAAGATGATTTCAAACACTTCGTCGCCGACCTGCTGCGCTGCGATTGCGTCGCCAACCTGACGCTCGATTTGGCTCGCAATGATCGTTGAGCGATTGGCCTGAACCAGCAGAAAACCAACAATCAAGAGGGCAACAAGGCCTCCCGCTCCGATCAAGATGAACTTTCGCATTCCAGCCTCCGCTATTTAATTCCATGATTTTAGAATAATGATTGACATATTCCATGAATGGGGAATATGTCAATCAGAAACCGGAGGAAGTGCAATGAAGACAGGGTTGGCTTGGGGCGTGGTCGCTTTACTCGCCATCGTCGCGGTTTTCGGCATTCCGCCGTTTGGAGGCGGCCCGACCGCAGGGTATGCGGAAGGCGAACCCGACTTCAAAACCGAGGTGAAACGGCTTCCCAATGGCATCTACGAAGTCTCGGCTCTGACGCCGATGCCTGGGGTCACGCCGGAAATGGTGCGGTGGTGGTTCGCCGATTACATGCAGACATCCGAGCACTATCAGCGCTGGTATCCTGGCGCGCATGTCTGGATGGATTGGGAG
Source organism: Pseudomonadota bacterium (assembly GCA_039029475.1). Taxonomy (GTDB): domain Bacteria; phylum Pseudomonadota; class Alphaproteobacteria; order Caulobacterales; family Hyphomonadaceae; genus Henriciella. The sequence goes on from JBCCGB010000002.1 coordinate 35,281, forward strand.
AATAAAGTGCCTGGCGAATATGTCGGCGCCAGCCACCTGGTGCATGAGTATATCGGCGACGACATGCAGAAATTGCGCATCCAGTTTGTGCCGCCTGAAGACATTCTTCGAGATGTGGCGTTGCGCGATGGCGATGTCGCGGTTTGCGCCAAGCCGGGCCTGCTTGAACAACCGATCAATGGCGGTCAGATGTGCCACATTATCCGCGCGACAGAAGACGGCGCGGAAATGCGCAGCCGGTTCTGGCTCGGCATGGTGGCCAAGCGCGACGGCAATGAACAGGTCGGCTCAATTGAGGGGATGGTCGCGAACACCTACCTCGCGCGCAAACTTGGAGTGAGCAAGGCGGCTGCGGTTGATCTGATGAACCATTGCACGGAAGAGATGAGCATTCTCGCCGGGTTTCTTCCTGACCTATACGCCGCAGAGACCGGGGAGCCGTCATGAATACGAGGATGGTCTTACGGGTCGCGACGTGTCTCTTCGGCGCAGCAATGCTGAACGCCCCGGACGCCTACGCCCTGTCTGCGACGGAGGCATGGGACGCCGCCGCGCGGGCCGCATTGCCCGTACACATCAAAATCTGGCTTGGCGCGATGATGCTGACAAATATTGCTGCGATCGGCTTCCTGAAAAACCACGGCGCGGCGCGATGGGTGTTTGGCGGGTTTGTCGTGAGTCATGGACTGGTCATGGCGATGTGGGCGATGGGACAGACCGTGCTGACCGGACAGGTGTCTCTGTTTCACATCATCTTCTGGACTCCGGGCGCGATCATGCTGCTGCGACGTCGACACGAAATACAATATCCGTCCGCTTATGCGATCTGGGCAACGCTCTCGCTGATCTTTTATTTTGGATCAATGGTAGTGGATGTTCGGGACGCGGCGCTCTTCATTCAACATGCGCTTGTGGGATAACCCAAAGGAGATTCTATGATTTACGCACGAATTGGCGCCATCGCTTATGCCTTGTGGTCTGTCCTGCACATTGTTTTGGGGGTCACGCGACTGGCTGAGCGCGCCGCAGATGGCAGTTTGGCGGAAGCAACGGGACGACTGGCGCAAGGGCATTGGACTTTGCTCTATCTAGGCGTCTTCGGCCTCATCCTGTCCTGGTTCAATTGGAAGAATAGCGCTGTGGCGTATTGGGTGGCCGCCTTCATCATCTCGGCAGAAGATATCGGATTTCTGCTGTTTCCGGTTTGGCAGGGCGGCACAGGCTTCCCGGCGGCGGTCATCGGGCCCGGCCTTTGGATCATCGGTCTCGTGTGCACGACGATCGCTTACGTCTCCGCGCCGCGCAGCACCTGACCGGGCCTGATCCCCTTTTCTAACGTCTCCTTCGCGAACCAAGCCGACATCCGCTACCACCGAACTCGCAATCAAGCCTTGGACAAATCCGCTCGATAGGTGTGCTCAAGCTCGCGCATCAAGATCTTGACCAGATCAACCGCCGGCAGCGCGCGTGCAAGTGGCGCGCCTTGTCCCGCCCATTGCGCGCCGAAGCCAGGCTCCCCCGCCGATTTTGCCACCGCGTTGAGGGCTTTCCCAGCATCATAAGCTCTTGGATAGTCCGGCACGGATAGGTCCTGAGACGCGCTGGCCCAGTCGGTGAAGCGATTTGATAAACATCGGGCAGGCCGACCCGAGATGGAACGCGTCATGATCGTATTATGGGCGCTCTGTCCCATCAGAGCCTCGCGATAGGCGGCATCGGCATTGCTTTCCGGGCAGGCGATGAAGGCCGTCCCCAGTTGCGCGGCGTGTGCGCCGAGGGCCAAGACAGATGCGATCCCGCGCCCATCCATGATCCCGCCGGCGGCGATCACGGGCAGAGAAATGCGTTGAACGAGCAATTGCGTCAGAGCGAGCGTGCCGAGATTTGTATCAGGCAAAGACGGGTCGAACACGCCGCGGTGCCCACCCGCCTCAAATCCTTGCGCGATCACGCCGTCAATCCCGGCCGCCTCTGCGGCCTGGGCTTCGTCGAGATTGGTCGCGGTTGAAAGCAAGACGCATCCGGCGGCTTTCAGGGCTGCAATTCTGTCATGGCTTGGCAAGCCGAAGTGGAAGCTGATCACGCTCGGCTGCATGCGGAGCAACATGCTTAGCATCGCGTCGTCCTTGGCAAAGCTCGTATAAATCGTTCTGAGCGTTTCCGGCGGCTGCGCGCCATAGGCAGCAAACGATGGCGACAAGGCCTGCAGCCATTGCGCTTCGCGCTCGGGGTCTACATGCGGAGATGAATGGACAAACAGATTGACGTTAAACGGTCGATCCGTGAGCGCCTGCAGGTCAGCGATCATGGTCTCAGCACCAAGTGCGTCTGCAGCACCGATGCCAATCGACCCCAACCCGCCGGCATTTGAAACCGCCGCCGCAAGTTTCGCCGTCGAGACGCCCGCCATCGGCGCCTGCACGATTGGAACCGTAATCCCGAGATTTGTCAGAATGCTCATTTATCAGGCTTGTATTGCAGGTCAGCGATTGTGTCCAAACCGAGCGTTGTTCGGAACTCACGCTCTATACCTGCTGGCACCAATCATGACAGGCACCTGTACTTACGCTTGGGGGCACCGCCGCTGAGCTGATGTCCGCTTTGGCCAGCGTTTCAGAAACGATTCACGATGGGGCTGCCAAAATTGAGTTCCGCGTCGGAGCCGTTCTCCAATCTGCCGCCCGGACCGGGCGTCATGCCGAGATGTTCCGGCGCTAGTCCAATCCGCTCGGAAAAGCCGGCAATGTTGCAAAGTCTTTTGGCTCATGCTGGATGATCACGCGCGCTTGTGTCGATGCAGCGAGCAATTCAAATGCCTCAAGCGACGCACGGGTCTGATCGGCGTCCACGTTAAATGTCGGGATGGCTTGTGCGGCCCGGCCCGCTGTATGGGTGATGAGATCACCTGTGAACAATAGGGTCCCGGCATTTTCCAGTTGCAGAACCAAGATCGCACTCCCCGGCGTGTGGCCAGGAAGCTGGATCATGCGCACAGCGCCATCGCCAAAAACATCATACTCAGTGTCGTATTGAACCGTATCGACCGCTTCCAGATGCGCATACAGACTGAAATAGCCTCCGGCTTCGCGGGCGCTGTCGGAGAACATGAAAGCATGCTCATCGGCGCTGATAATGAAGGTCGAGTCCGTAAACAGGTCTGCATTTCCAATATGATCGGGATGCGAGTGAGAGACCGAGACATATTCAATATCGCTCGGCTTCAATCCAATCATGTCGAGCTGATCGACCAGCGAGACGTTGATATAGGAGTGGATGCCCTGAAACGTTATGCCGCCCGGTTGACCGAATTGCGCCTGGTTCAGGCCGAGGTCCCAAAGTAAATCGCCGCTCGGGTGGCGAATAAGGAAACACGGCACGACCAGGGCGTAGCTTTGCCGGTCAAATCTTCCATCGCTGGAGAATGAGGCCATGTCGTCAAAGTTCATCGCGCCGCAGTCCATCGCATAGAGGGTCAGTGGTGGATCACCGAGCGGCGCTCTTTGACAGCTGAGCAGGAACAAGGTCGACGCCAATGCGCCGAAAATTCTGGAATTCAATTTACTCATGCCGCGCCGGTAAAGGCATTCTATGTTTCTGGAAAGCCCAAGACCCCGGATCGATGCGTCTGCACCGCGCGCTAAGCCGGCATCCGTTGCAAGAGCGAGCGCCGGAACCACGCCACCGGATCTTCGGCGCCTGCGCCTTGCGCAAGCGGACCGGCTTCATATGCGGGGGACTCTAGTCCTAGCTGCACCCGCTCGCAGATCCAGACGTCTTCCGTTTGAAAGTCACCTGTCTCGAGGGGATGCTTTTTCCAGTGGTCAGATGAGATGACTCCTGAGGATTTGTCGTAGCCAGATATGCCCTTTCTCGGGTCTTTGGATTGCCAAGGACCGACCCAATGGCGAACCGTCATCCGACATCTCCCCGGCGCCGTTGCCTGCATGGACGAAACGCTAAACCCAAACGGTGTAGGAACGATCAGCGTTGATGGGAAAAGCAAATAAACCCCGCCATATTCCGTTCCCGCGATGTGTTTGAGACGCGGCAAGCTTTTCGTTTGCTCGCGAATGAGGCCGGGAATGCGATGCTTCGCGGCGCCATCATCCGTCGCATACCAGACCAAATGATCGCCGCGTCTCTCCCAGACATTTTCACTGGGGATGGGACCACCCAGCGTATGCTCGTGAAGATATGCGAGATGATATCCGTCAATCGCATTCTCGACGAAAACTTTCCAATCGCATTTCATGTCATAGATCAGCGGCGCAGCTTCGCGCAGCTCTTTGGACGAGATTTCATGCGGCCAAGCTGATGGCTCGATCGGTCGTATCCACGCAGAAAAGTCGGCATCCGGATTTGGGTTCACGAAAACAAGGTCCTTATAGACGCCGACACTCGCGGGCTTCAAACCGAGCCCAGTGCGATCCAAGTCGGGAAAGCAGCTCGCCAGATCCGGCGCGCCGCGCAGCCGCCCGTCCAAGCCATAGGTCCATCGATGATACGGGCATACGAGACTGGATCCGGTATTGCCCATCTCATCTTCCAACAGCGTCGCGCCGCGATGACGACAGACATTGTGGTGTGCTTGCAAACTTCCATCTTTGGATTTCACGATCGCAAGCGGAAAAGCGCCCGCCTGAACTGTTCGGAAGTCACCCGTTGCCTCAAAATCCTGAACGGTGCCTGCAAACTGCCAAGCACTCGCGAACAGTTCTTCGCGCTCACGTTTTTGCCAATCGGCGCTCGTATAGGCCGCGCGCGGAAGAGAGGTCATTAGGATCGCTCCAGCGATGCCACAAGCATCAACGCAGCCCGTTTCGATGCGTGCCGAACATCGGACATATTGCCCATGGGCGTCAGAGAATCTGTGTTGAAATAAATCCCGGCCACGCCCGCAGCGACGGCATCTAAGTCATCACTTGAAGCATTTGAAGCTTCATTCTCAAGAACACTGCGAAGGCTGGCGATAAAGTCTCGCGTCCACCGCTTCATGAGCGTCGCAAGTGCTGGATCCTCTTGGCTCGCAGCTATCAAGGCCTCTGCGACCAGAACGAACTGGGCATCTGAATAGTTGGGGTCGAATAACCAGTCGATGAGCGTTTCCGTCGCGCGAGAGTCTGGAAGAGCGTCGATCATCCGTTGAACACTTCTCTCTGATCTCGACAAGAACCGGTCAACCAGGGCGGCAAGCAGATCGTCGCGATTGCCAACATTGTGGCGGATCAGCGGACGCGCCAATCCAGCTTCTTCGGCAATCTTCTCAAGGCTCGCACCTTCAACTCCAAACCGCGCCACGCAGGTTTCATAGGCGCGGAGAATTTGTTCACGACGTTCGTCTTTGACGCTTGGGCGGCCCATATGCAATCCGTTGTTTTTCTAAGTTGACAATCTATCTAGCACAAAATATTTGATTTTCAATTTTGATAATTAAAATGATTGGATCTGTCCATGGAGTGGGCTTTCAAAACACTGAGCGAAATGGAGATCTCCGGTTTGGAAGAATGGATCGGTGCCTGGTTCTTCTATATCTCATTCGCCTTCCTCGCCTTCGAGCTCATTCGTTACCTGGTCTTGCGGAAACTCAAATGGTCGATGATCGGCGATACAATCACCAACTATCTCACGCTATACATGTTCCTAGCGATCAGTTTGGTCTTGCTCGCTGGCTTGTATGTTTCAGCGTATGTCTACGCCGCTCAATTCGCTTTGTTCGATATTGACGTGAATTGGGCGACGATTGCGATATGCATCGTGCTCGCTGATATTGCGTACTATTGGGAGCATCGCTTCATGCACCGCGTGAACCTCGTATGGGCCACCCATTCGGTGCATCACTCATCGCCCTTCTTCAACATCTCCGTCGCGTATCGTTTTGGACCGATGGATGGAGTCTGGCCGATCTTCTTCCATCTGCCTTTGGTGCTACTGGGCTTCAACCCGTTCGTCGTTCTGCTTGCGGAGCTGCTGGTGCAATTGTTCCAGACAGCTTTGCATACCGAGGCCGTTCGAAAATTTCCGAAACCAGTCGAGTGGATCTTTAACACACCATCGCATCACCGCGTCCACCACGCTTCGAACGCGAAATATCTCGATGCGAACTATGCCGGAATATTCATTCTCTGGGACCGGATGTTCGGCACCTTCGTCGAAGAGGATGAGAAGGTTGTCTATGGTCTGGTCAAACCTATTCCAGAAATCAATTCACCCAGCCGCATGCTCGCCGCGCCATTCGCCGCGTTCTTTCACGGGTTCTGGCGGCTTGGGAAGAACGTCCTCGGTGCAAGACGTTTAGGCGACGCCTGGATGTACGCGTTCGGCACGCCTGAATGGACGCCCAAAGAAAAACGCGACTCTCAAGTTCACGCTGCCGAATAGAACTCACAAAAAGGAAAAGATCATGCCGTCTCCCTCAAAAATCGCATTGGTCTCCGGGCTTGCCGTTACTGCTGGTATCTTCTTCGGCGGGGCATGGCTCGCGAGCGGAATGACGCCGGAAACTTCAGACCCATTGAAGGCGCAAACCGCCCTAAACGCGACGCCGACCCCCGCGCCTGATGCCGACTCGGGTGCGCAAACTGAAATCTCGTATGGCGAGCTGGAAATCACAGTGACGGGCGCTCGCAATACCAATGGCCGGATTATCATCTTGGTTTTCGACAAAGCGGCGGCTTACGACGCTTATGACTACGAGAACGCAGCAGGCTACGCTGAGTTGGATGCCCAAACAGCGCCCATGACTCATACGTTTTCTGGCTTATCGGCGGATGCCCACGCCGTGATTCTGTTTCATGACGAGAACGAAAACTATGACCTGGATCTCGTGGAAGGGTATCCTGTCGAAGGCTATGGGACATCGAACGCGACAAGCGCCTATGATGAGTTGAGTTTCCAACAAGCGGTCGTCGAACCTGGATCCATCAGTGTGAAGATCCACTATCTGGAGTAAATGTTTCAACCGAAACACTTATATTTCCAATATCTTCTTTTGCTCGCGAAGCTGACATTTGAATCGATCCAACATTCGATAATTCCCCAATATGGGAAATCACTCAGCACGAGTTCGAATGCGTGACTCACCTATTACATCGTCCCGTCAATCAGTCTTATCGGCTGCATCGTCCGAACTTTGTTGAACTCGCGCATGCGACCGAATACATCGACGCCGACTTGAGCGTACAGGTCTAATAGATCGACCAAAACCCAGTTTTCGCGAATGAGACCGTTTTCGAGACGCCAAAAGTCCAGACTCCGAAGCAAAACTTCTTTGCCGGCTGGCGCAATCCCCATCCAACCATCCTCAGAAAGCGTGAGCCGCATGTTCGGCCACCCCGTCTCACAGACATAGTCGCCTTCACCGACCCAGTGCGACATCAGATCGCCCATGGCATCGAGCTTTCGGTCAGGCATGGCGCGCAGGAAGGGGATTTGGTGCCAATTCCGGAAACCAGGAATGCCTCGCGCGGTGCCAATCCCCGCTGGCCCATACCAATTGAAGCGTGGGTGCCAATAGGCCTCCAGATTCATCACGTTGGGATCAGGGTTTGCCGGATGTTTACATAAGTCTTCAAGCATGGCGACGACATGCTGATGCGCACGAGATCCATCGCCGCTGACATGGCGCCCGTCGCCGCTCATCGGTGCAGGCGTGCAGATGAATTTTCCGAGCTGAGGCGCCATCGGCCAGGCATTGGTCTGCATCATCAGTTCTGGAATATCCCAGATCGCCTGGACCTCGACCACACGTTGATCCTCAATCCGATAGAATTCGTGATAGCGCATGTGCGCCAGGTGGCCGGTTGGCGGAATATCAAGAAACGGCGCCAGGAACGTGCCCATATAATTCCCCATCGTTCCAACCCAGTCTTGTCCTTCGGGGGTGGAACCCGCCATCACGATCATATCTCTGCGCTCGAGATCAGGCAGCGCCGCATGTAAGGGCGCGAGGCAATTGCTCAATAGCGCCCCTGGCCCATCGATTGTGCCAAACGGATGACACATCTTTATGTTGGCAGTCGGATCGAACGCAGCGCGCAGTGCGGCTTCCACGGTGACATGCTCAAACGTCGCAGCGGCGTCGAAGTAAGGCGCCAGCACGCGTTTTAAGTTGACCGAATTCATACCCCATCCTCCATCTTACAGCGTGTCACTCTTGTGTCAGAACCAGCGCGCAATAGAAACCAAATTAGAGCGCGCTGCTCTCGGCTCGATTAGCAGGTTTGCATTCGAAGTCAAACAAGCTAGACCTGGGTCGAAATGAGGATTAAAATGGATCATATCGCCGACGCGAAACAAGTCGTTCGCGCCCACAATAATGCGTTCGACGCCGCTCTGCTCGACGGCAAGACACCAGAAGATTTGTCACGACTGTCCCCCGGTTTTTTCTGGCGCGGGATGTATCCATTTTACGAAAAAACCGGAATGGATGCCGTTTGGTCGGACTTCTGGCAGCCGCTGAGTCACGCATTTCGACGCCTGCATCGGCGGGAAGACATATTCTTTGCCGGGGAAAACGATGTCGACGATCAAACGTCGACCTGGACCTGTAGCATGGGCCACTTTGTCGGCTTGTTTGATGAAGACTGGCTTGGAATCCCGAAGACGAGCCGGATCGCCCACCTTCGCTATGCAGAATTCATGCGGGTAGACGGGGGTCAGATTGTTGAAAGTGCATTATTTATCGACCTGCTCGGATTAATGCACGCAGCAGGTACTTATCCGCTTCCCCCAATGACGGGCACCTATTTCGTCTATCCAGGACCGCAAACGCAAGACGGTGTTTTACGAGCCGTACAGGACCCACAGGAAGGCGCGCAGACGCTAAGTCTGATCAATCGTATGATCGCGGATTTGAACTCGATCAATCATTTGACGGAAGAAAAGTGTTCGCCAGATCTGCTCGCGCGGACCTGGCATGATGATATGGTTTGGTATGGCCCGTGTGGAATTGGTGCGAGTTATACAATCGATCGCTATCAGCATCAGCACCAATTTCCGTTCCGGCAAAACCTCGCGGATAAAACCTATAACGGCCACGTCGCCCGGTTCGCCGAAGGTCACTATGGAGGCTTTTTCGGATGGGCCAATCTCAGCAATCGCAATCTAGGCGGGTTTCTTGGCCTGCCAGAAGCCGCAAAGGCGAGTGAGATGCGGGTTGTTGATGTCTATCGCCGCGCCGGCGACAAATTGATGGAAAATTGGGTCCTGATCGATCTGCCACACTACTTGAAACAGCAGGGACTTGATGTCCTGCAACGGTTGAAAGAGTTGCGCGGTCAGTAACGCGCAATCTGTTTTTGCATTCGAATGCAAACGTGCTAGTATCGTGCTTTCTTTGGTGCGATATTCATGACTCAACCAGCCATTGTTTTTCTGCCCGGCTTCATGTGCGATGCGCGACTGTTCGCACCTCAAATCGCCGCGTTGTCGGAAAATGGGTATGCGTGTTCTGTTGGCGATCTCACTCGCGCCTGCTCGATTGAGCGCATCGCAAAACTGGTCCTGGAAGATGCCCCAAAACGTTTTGCCTTAGCAGGCCTCTCCATGGGGGGCATCGTCGCTTTTGAAATCTACAAGCAAGCGCCGCACCGGGTGACCCATATGGCGCTGCTCAATACCACAGCGCGCGCCGATGCCGCGGCCTTGGCCAGGAAAAAGCAATTGGGGCGAGTCGCGGCCGGAGAATTGGATCTGGTGTTGAAAGAAGAACTCAAGCCCCAGTATCTTGCGCCCCAAAACCGGACTGCAGACCGATTGACCATCCTCGAGCAAATGGGCATCGATCTCGGCGAAGACGTCTTCTGCCGCCAAACAATGGCACTCACGCTTCGCTCCGCCTATCTCGACTCCGCGTCCCAGATCCTCTGCCCCACAGTTTTACTCGCGGGCGCTCAGGATCACGTCTGCCCGGTCGATCGCCACACCGAGATCCAGGCGCGAATTCCGGCTGCTGAACTCCGCGTTTTGGAGCAGTGCGGGCACATCTCCACGCTGGAGCAACCCGAACAGGTAAATCTCGCTCTGCTGGATCTGCTGAAGCACCCGGCGGGCCGTGCGACACAGAGTGGAAATTGCGAGCTGATAGTGCTCGACAGCTAAATTGACTTCGAATGCAATCTTTGCAAGCTAGGTTTGGGTAAGGGACCAAAGACAATGTCTAACATCACGATGAGGCGCCGCGGCGCGATTGAGTCAAGAGTGGTAAAATACGCCAACCTCAAGCCCTGCTTTGATGCCTTTATAGACACGCGCACGCCGGGCTCAGACCAGAAGGAAAATTTTACGATCATTGGGCCGGGCGTCTCTGAAAACCCCAAACAGCATGTGCATATTGCCGAACCGCACGGATTCAATATTGGCGGCGCACGACAACCGCCTGGATGCACGAATTCTCAGCACAGCCACGAAACTGTCGAAGTGTTCTATGTGCACAGTGGAGAGTGGCGATTTGACCTTGGTGAGCATGCGAATGACGCGCACATTACACTTCACCCTGGCGATTTGATCTCGATTCCAACAAATGTGTTTCGCGGATTCACGAATACCGGGTCCTCCGTCGGATACTTGTGGGCGGTGCTGGGCGGTGATGATCCCGGCCGGGTCTTATGGGCGCCACAAGTATTCGATATGGCGCGCGATTATGGTTTGATCTTGCTCGAAGATGGGATGCTGATTGACACTGCAAAAGGTGAAACCGTACCCGCCGGCAAAACGCCAATGCCTGTCACATCAGTTGCGCAAGTGGCCGCCTTGGATATCTACTCAGATCAGCAATTGGCGGATTGCGTGGTGCGCGCTGGCAAGGGCCGTCATCCAGGTGTTTTCAACACGTTTTCCGGTATACATGACACGCTACTGATTGGCGATGCGCCGCTGAATTGGCCTCACGGATTCACTTTAAGCGAACTGCGTATGGATACCGGATCAAGTGTTTCAGACCACGTCCTCAATGTGCCCGACGTGTACTTCGTACAGTCTGGAACGGCCTCGGTGTCGATTGATGGAGAAGTCGTTACTTTGGGAGCAGGCGACACGCTGACCGTGCCCTGTGGCGCGACCCGAGCAATTCGAAACGACGGTGATCAACAGGTTTGCCTGGTTGCTGTTCGCGGCGGCGACCAGGTCCCAGAGGTTCGTTGGACATGACACAAATGCTAGCGGGTAAGCGCGCCATTGTGACCGGCGCCAGCCGCGGAATCGGTCGAACGATCTGTGAAACGTTGCACGCTGCAGGAGCAACGATTGTCCCAGTCGCACGAGCTTCCGATGATTTTGACGGACTGATTTCGGCCCACTCGGATCGGTGCGAGCCGTGGACAGGAGACGCCGCATCGGATGCGTTTCTAGATTTTGTACGCGCTCAAAACCAGGTTGACATCTTGGTCAACAATGTTGGCACAAATGTTCCTAAACCGATGGGCGAGATCACCGATGATGTTCTCGACCGGATGCTCGACCTGAATGTGCGCACGACCTATCGCGTTTCAAGGGAGGCGCTCTCGCGTATGCCGGAGGGTGGCCGGATCGTGCACATGAGCTCGCAAATGGGTCATGTCGGCTCCCCGAACCGAACCGTATATTGCATGACCAAACATGCGGTCGAAGGCCTGACCAAAGCCATGGCAGTCGAATTGGCCCCGCGCGGCATTCGCGTAAACTCGGTTGCACCGACTTTCGTCGAGACGCCGATGACAAAACCGATGCTCGCCGACCCGGAATTTTCAGCATTCGTCAAACGTATGATCCCGCTCGGGACCGTCGCGAGCACACAAGACATTGCCGAAGCCGTGCTGTACCTCTGCAGCCCTGCCGGCAAAATGATCACCGGTCACTCACTTGTCGTCGATGGCGGCTGGACGGCACAATAGGACCCCCCATGACGGCAAAACCAATCACCCATGTCGCCACAACGGACATCAAGGAGATGATGGCGCCGGGCCCGGAGCGTCGCATGGATCTGCCCGGCTTCGATGCTGAATTTGTCGATTTCCCGCACTATATCATCCGGATTACGGAGCGGATCTGGCATGATCGCGACGTTGAGAAGTGCCTTGATTGGTATGCTGAGGACTGCGCGATCCACACGATGGCAGGCGACATTAGCGGGGCTCAAACCGTTGTCGACAATACTTGGGCAACACTCAAAGCTTTCCCAGATCGGCGCTTGGATGCAGACAATGTCATCTGGTCGAATGAAGGGGATGGTGCATTCTACTCATCTCACTTGATCACCTCCAAAATGACCAATGAAGGGCCAAGTGAGTTTGGGCCGGTCACCGGAAAGCAGATTCGCATCCAGACCATTGCCGACTGTCTGTGCAAGGACAATCGCGTGATTGAGGAATGGTTGGTGCGGGATAATCTCGCAGCCGTGCAGCAACTTGGCTTCGATCCGGATCGCGTCGCCAAAGACCAAGCGCAAGCAGACAAGATTAACAGCTTCAGCTTGATCGACTTTCATGAAGCCAATCGCGCGCGTATCCTCGATGCGCCTCAGGCGGATCTCGACGCCAGTGAGGCGATTACATTGGCTGGAAACGCCTTGCGGCTTTGTTTCGCGGATACAGACCTTGCAACCTTGCGTGAGGCTTATGACTTTCGCGTCCAAACAAGTTTCCCGGGAGACGTCTCCCTTTACGGACCCGATCAACTCCAGGCCTGGTTTTCATCACTGTTGAAGTCGTTTGCAGACTTGAAAATCTCGATCGATCACGTGGCCGAAACGGCGTATCTCGGCGATGCAAGCGATGTCGCCATTAGATGGTCTGCAACCGGCACGCACAGCGCGGCTGGGCGTTACGGCCCGCCAAGCGATGCGCCGGTCTATTTGCTCGGCGTGACGCAATTCCGGATCATGAATGGACGCATTCGCGAGCAAGTCTTCATTTGGGATGATATCGCGCTACGCCGACAGATTATCGGCACGAGGTATTAGAGTGAACGACCTGCCTTATCTCGTAGATGCCCATCATCATCTCTGGGATCTGAATGCGTGTCGACACACATGGCTTGCTGAAAAAGGAGTCGTTCGGTTCTTTGGGGACCCTGCGCCGATCCAAACCGATTACCATGTATCAGAGTTGCGCGCAGACTTTGGCGCGCTGCCGGTCCGCAAGTCCGTGCATATCCAGGTCGGCGTTGAAGTCGATGACAGTCTGATTGAAACCGCCTGGTTACAAGGACAGGCCGACACGCACGGGCTTCCAAACGCCATTGTCGCGTTTTGTGATCTCACCAAAGAAACCGTTGAGAATGATCTGTCCGCTCACGCGGAACATGCAGCGGTGAGAGGCGTTCGACAGATCATTGGGCGCAGCGCAGAAGAAGACCGCAAGACTGGAACATCTGAGCTGCTCGGCGATCCGGACTTTGAACGCGGGCTCAATGTGCTAGCAGAAACCGGCTTGTCTTTCGACTTACAGCTAACGCCGCCGCTTATGCACGCAAGCGCCGCTTTGTTTACGCGCGTGCCGGATCTCAATGTTGCATTGTGCCATTGCGGTTCCTTGAGCGCATTTGATCAGGATAGTCTGAAGGAGTGGGAAGATGGGCTTCGCGCGCTGGCGGCTTTGCCGAACATGATTTGCAAAGTCTCGGGATTCGGCATGTTTGATCATGACTGGACGGAAAATAAGATCGCGCCTTTGGTGTATCGCGTCATCGATATCTTCAGTCCGGCAAGAGTCGCGTTCGGCTCCAATTTTCCCGTCGACAAACTCTATGCGAGTTATGAAGACACGATTGGTGCGTACCTGAATATCTGCGCGCGCTACTCGTTTGACGAGCGCGATGCGATGTTTCGCACCAATGCCGAACGGTTTTACCAGATCTAGAAGTGCCCGCGTACCTTCTGCGTCAGCGCCGACGCTCCCGACAGCATGAAGCCGTGATCAGACCCAAGCAAAAACAAGCTTGCACCGGTGGCGCGCCATTTCGGAATCTCATCCAAATCAGCGGTGAACATGCCGATGGTTGCACCCGCCGTTTGACCTTTGGCGCAAATCATCTCCACCGCCTCAATCACTTGCGCATCATTCGGCCCGTCTGCGCCAAGGGAAACGGACAAATCTGCGCGTCCGATGAAGAAGGCGTCGATAGCGTCGACCGCCAATATGTCATCCAGATGATCGAGCGCTTCGGCATCTTCAATTTGGGCAATCACGGTGGTGGACTGGCGGCTCGTCGACTTGTGTTCTGCCATCTTACGCGCGCCATATCCGGCAGCACGTGTTGATCCGGCATAGCCGCGTCCTGTCCCAAAATGCGCATTCGCCGCGAGCTCGCGGGCATCCTTACCGGTGATCACGTGTGGCACGAGAATGCCCGTCGCACCGCAATCGAGCGCATTCAAAATATGCTCGGGACGATTGGCGGGAATGCGAACCAGGCTCGGTTTGCCAACGTGGCTGAGCGCCAGCACACAGTCGTTAATGTCGCCACGGTCAAACGGCGAATGTTCGGCGTCCAAACACACGACATCGAGGTCGCTTCGTCCCAGCACCTCACAGATCATTGCGGAAGGTGTTTTCAGGAACGTCCCGACCAGCGGAGACTTGCCACGAACCTGTTCCTTAAACGTCATGACCATAGCCGCTTCGACGCAAGCTCGGCACCTTCGGCCAATGCGCCGAGCTTGGCATAGACAATGTCTTCATCAACCGCACCAAACCCGGCAAAGGTTGAGAACCCACAATCAGTGCCGGCGATGACACGTTCCTTGCCGACAATATCGGTGAAGCGTTCAATGCGCTGGGCGACGAGTTTGGGATGCTCAATGAAGTTCGTTGTCGAGTCGATGACGCCCGGGATCAGGATCTTGTCTTGGAGTTCGCCGCGCTGCTCAGCCTCTGCGAAGACCGTCCACTCATGGCCATGCCGCGGATTGGCATTCTCGAACAGCAACCCTTGTGGCTTGGCCTTCAATGCGACGGGCAAGACTTCTTCCATCGGCGCATCGCAATGATGGGGGCCTTCATAATTGCCCCAGCATATATGCATTCTCACCCGCTCACCGGGCACATTGCGCAAGGCATGGTTGAGGACCTCAACGTGCTGGCTGGCAAGGTGGTGATAGTCTTCGAGCGGTTTGTCTTTAAACATCATATGCCGCCCGAGCCCGAGGTCTGGCGTGTCCAGCTGCAGGATTAGCCCTGCCCCGACGATCGCCTCATACTCTGGACGCATGGCTTCTGCGAGCGCTTCAAGATATTCGTCTTGTGTCTTGTAATGCTCGTTTGGCTGAAACAGTGCGATGACCCCCGGACTGGCGGCGTTCATGAAGGCTTCGACATGCCCTGCCCCGTTCAACGCCGTCGAGAAATGGTTCAGATCCGCCTCCAGCGGTGCCATGCTTTTGGTTTTGATCTCGCAAACACATTTTGGCCGGCGATATGTAGGCGTGCCGCCGCCTTTGGCTTGCCGCTCGAGAAAGCCAGGAAACTCCTCGAGGTCAGCGGGGGCTCGCCGCGGGCTGTCGCCGTCAAATCCCGTAATGCGGTCTTTGATATAGGTGGCGTAGGAAATCTTGCTCATTTCCCCATCGCTGACAATGTCGACCGACGCGTCGCGCTGACGTTTGACCGTATCCGCAACGGCCGCCGATAAGACGGCATCAAATCGTTCTTGTTGGATCGATTCACCGGCTTCGTGCGCGAAAACCAGATCTGTCACCTCCTTAGATCTCGGAAGGCTTCCCACATGCGTGGTAAGAATACGATCTTGGCTGGTTTTCATAGCGCTTCCTCCGAATATGCATTCGAAGTCATAAGTCTATGAGGGCGCCCGCGCAATAGACCCGCCGGGAATCATCGCGCCTTCAAATACCCGTTTTTCATGAGATTGCTCAGGTCGCTCGACGCGCTCCACAATCATCCGGACTGCGGCTTCTGACATACGGCCAATTGGCTGCCGGATTGTGGTCAATTCATAGCTCGCAAATTGACTCATGCCAATGCCGTCAAAGCTCACAATGGAGAGATCTTTTGGAACGTCTAGGCCGAGCACAGATCGGGCTTCATCCATACAGCCCATCGCCATCATGTCATTGATGCAGATAACGACGCTGGGGCGATCCATCACCTGCCGATTGATTTCTTGCAGACCGGATGTGCCGCTTTCATACGTGAAGTCACCGCGGACCTCGCAAATCGTCTCAATTCCGAATTCGGATAGACTGTCCTGCACCATCCGAGCGCGCTCGCGGCTGACCATATTGTCTTCGGGACCAATGATGAGTCCGGCGCGCCGATGCCCCAGCGTATAGAGCTGTTTGACGACCTCGCGCACTTGCTCGGACGGATCGCAATAGACCACTGTGTTTGGATGGTCGCTGAAATAGCGATTGAAGAATACGACGGGAATCTGTCGCTTCTCTAACAGTTTGTACTGCGCTTGCGACATGTGAGAGGCCGAAATGACCCCATCCACCTGATATTGCCAGGCCTGTTCGATCACAGCTTCAGCATCGTCCTCGGTCTCGACCGTAAACAGCAACGCCTGCAATCCAACCTCTGCAAGCTCTTCGGTGATTTTGAACAGGACTTCGGGATAATAGAGGTTCAACCGACCAGATACTAAGACAGCCACCAGATTAGATCTCTGTGTGATCAATCCACGGGCGATGGCATTCGGCTGATACTCCAGCTCCTTGGCCGCTTTCATCACTCGCTCGCGCATTTTACCGGAAATACTCGCGCCTGGTTTGAAGCAACGCGAAACGGCCGACTGCGACACTCCCGCCAGGCGCGCCACATCGTACGAGGTGGCGCGGCGCCCTTTGATCAGCGGAACGACCTTCGCTTCTGACTTAGACGGTTTCTTTTTCCGCGGGCTGTTGGCCATAGCGTCTCACTCGAATATCTGCTTGCTCTTTGTGACCTGCAAATCCTTCCAGCGCACATAGACGAGAGCAATATTCCCCAACCATGACCGAGGCCTCCCGCGTAACGCGCTGGAAAGTACACGTCTTGATGAACTTACCGACCCATAAGCCGCCTGTATAGCGGGCAGCTTTCATCGTGGGCAGTGTATGATTGGTTCCGATCACCTTGTCGCCATAAGACACATTGGTTTCCTGCCCCAGAAAAAGCGCCCCGTAATTGGTCATATTGTCGAGGAAATAGTTCGGATCCTTGGTCATGACCTGGACATGCTCTGAAGCAATATCGTCAGCAACCGCCACCATCTCTTCATAAGACTCGCAGACGATGACCTGACCATATTCGCGCCAGGCCTCTCCCGCGACATCTGCCGTTGGCAGCCATTCGAGCTGTCGCTCAACCGCATCCATGGTTCGTCTTGCGAGACCCTCAGAATTCGTCAGCAGAACCGCTGGCGACGTCGGCCCATGCTCGGCCTGACCGAGTAGGTCTGCGGCGCAGAAATCCTCGTCGACGCTTTCATCCGCGATAATCAGAGTCTCGGTCGGGCCAGCAAACAGATCGATCCCAACCCGGCCAAAAAGCTGCCGTTTGGCTTCCGCCACATAGGCATTGCCGGGGCCGACGATCATATCAACGGGCGCGATCGTTTCCGTTCCAATGGCCATGGCCCCGATGCCCTGGACGCCGCCCAAAGTGTAAATCTCATCCGCACCCGCCATGTCCATGGCAACAACGATCGCAGGATGTGGCCGCCCTTCGAAGGGAGGCGCTGTTGCGATGATGCGTGGCACGCCGGCCACTTTAGCCGTCACCACGCTCATATGGGCAGAGGCGATAAGAGGATACTTGCCACCTGGAATATAACAGCCAACGGAGTTCACTGGAACGTTCTTGTGACCCAGCGTGACGCCCGGCAGCGTCTCAACCTCGACATCTCTCAGAGCGTCTTTCTGAATCTTTGCAAAATTGCGCACTTGCTCTTGCGCAAATCGAATGTCGCTAATGGCTTGCTCATCGAGCTCTTCATAGCAGGCGTCGATTTCTTGGCGGCTCAGCCGATAGCTTTCAGGGCTCCAATGATCGAACTTTTCGGACAGATCACGGACCGCTGCATCACCGCGGGAATCAATGTCTTCGAGAATGTCCTCAACGGTTTTGCGAACCTGTGCATCCGCTTTTTGCTTGATGTCGGGATCAATCCCTTCTTTCAGCCAACGCGCCATAATTAATCTCCTGATTATGCGCGGGTCTTAGCATTTTTGCATTCGAATGCAAACGGTCAATTTGGAGGCTAACGCCTCACCCTCCCAATGTACCAAACCAGGAAAGGAAGATCAGGATCAACGCAAAGAAGAGCAGCAGATACCAGGCGATTGAATCTACCCGGCCCGGCACGATATACCACCCATCTTGCTTTTCGGCGCGTCCGTCGGCTTTGAAGCGCCGCAATTGTCCAATCACTGTTTGCTCATGCCATTCGCTCTGGAACCCGCCAAGAACGACGCTTGCGGTCCAGGAGACAACAATATTGATGACGCCGCCAATGACCACATACCACGGCCAAGCCACGTTCGCGGGCTCGAGTCCGATGGCCGGCACGCCTGCCACAATCGCAAACAAGCCGACAAAGCCCGCTGCGACCCCGACCAACAAGCCGCGTTCATTGGTATGTTTCGAAAGGAAGCCCAGCCCGAACATCGCGAGTTTCGCTCCAACAAAGTAAGATGCGACCCGACTAAGCGCCTCGAGAATTGAACCGCCGCTATTAACGAAGGCAAACGCGATTGGAATTGCCAGCACGGCCCAAATCACCGTGAACACGCGCGACATCATCAGGAAGTGCTCGGGCGTTCCCTCCGATTTGAAAAAGCGTTGATAATAGCCAACCACAGAGACAGTCGCGAGCGAGTTCAACGCAGAAGACAGGCTCGACATGGATGCCGACAATACCGCCGCCGCCAATATGCCCATCAATCCGGGTATCGCCAGAGATTGGGCAAAGACGAGGATAATTTCATTTGGTTGTTCAAATGGCTGGCCCTGGAAATGGACATAGAGCAGCGCACCAATGAAGAAGAAGAGGAAATAGATGAAGAAGGCGGCAAACCCCATCATCAAATATGACTTCTTGGCATCGCCAAGCGTTTTTGCCGCGAGTGCCCGCTGCACCATCATCTGGTTGGTTCCATAGACAGTGATATGGAACAGCGTCATCGCAAAGACGCCGGCCCAAACCGTCGGCGCGACAGAAAAGTCGAGTTCGGTTCGGATCGGGTTGAGTTTTCCATCCTCCGCCAAAGTGCTGAGCGCTCCCGACAACGGGCTGACTTCCGCGAGCAGACCCCAGAGCACCACCCCTGCCCCGATGAATAGGATCACCCCTTGCAAGACATCTGTCCAAATCACGGCATTCATGCCGCCCAGCATGGTGTAGACGAGCACCACTAACGTCATTCCGACAATCGCGATGCGCACATCCACTCCTGTCGCGAATGTAATCACCACGGCTGTCGCCGTCAGGATGGATGCACTCGTAATCGTCTGGGTCAGTAGGAAAATCGCTGACATTGTCGTCCGTGACGCAATCCCGAAGCGTCGTTCGAGATATTCATAGATCGAAGCCACGCCGCTATTGTAGAAAAAGGGCAGGAAGAGTACGACGACAACAAAAATGACCAGAGGATAATTGATGTGAATGGCAAGCGCGGCCATGCCGTCGCCATATGCCCAAGCCGGGCCGCCAAGAAATGAAAGCGCGCTGACATAGGTCGCGACAACCGAGATTCCGATCGCCCACCAAGGTGTAGACCGATCGCCCAGCTGATAGTCATCCGCTGATTTGACTCGGCGGCTCATCGCATAGCCAAGCCCGAGATTTATCACCAGATAAAAGACAACGATTGCCCAGTTGAGCAGTCCAAATTCCGCCAACACCCACTCCCTTGGTGATCTCGCTTTTCAGCTTACAGAAAAGAAGAAAGGAAGGAACCGCAAAGCTCCTTCCTTCCTATGTGTTCAACTCAAGAAGCCATAATGATCTGCTTCTCTTCGCATACTGATTAGAACCGAGCCTTCAGGCGGACACCGTAATTTCGCGGATACAGATAGCCGGTTTGAACGACGTCAGAGCTATTATTATTGCCCCGTGCCAGAACGGCTTCGTCTGAAGCGTTTTCGACAAAGCCTTCGACCGAGTAGTCGCCGCTCGCAGAATCCCACCGCACGACCAGGTCGGTCTTGGTGTAGGCGTCTTGCAACTGATTTGGATCCGGCGAGTACAGGTTCGAGGTGAAGTAGTCATCGCTATAATAGATCGAAATACCCGGCGTCACCGTCCCATTGTCACCAAGGTCGATGATATAATCGCCTGACAGGTTCAATGTCAGCTCTGGTGACCACGGCGTGGTCTCACCTGATACGGAAATCGAAGACTGAACCTGGCCATTGAACAACTGGTACGGGTTGCCCTGGAAGAAGTTGTCTCCGAATTCTGAGTTCAGGTAGGCAAAAGTGGCACCGAGACGAATGTTGTCTGTTGGATAGTAGACCGCATCAACCTCAACACCCCAGGCATCAATCTGGCCACCATTGTCCGAACGCGTCACAGCGGTTCCAGTATTCGGATCAATCTCCTGAACCTGGCGCAGCAGGTTGGTGTATTCCGTAACATGGACGGCACCGTTCAGAAGCAGGCTTGAATCCAGCAATTGGCTCTTGAAGCCGACTTCCATGATTTGCGATTCCTGCTCGTCCGTTGTACCGGCGCCATTGGTGATCGCCCCGGACAGGAAGCCTGTCGCAGCGGTTGCATAAAGCATGATGTCATCGTTGAGATCATACTCTGCACCCAAGCGCCAATTGATGTTGTCAAAGCTGACGCTGCCACGCGACGCATCCGTCGCGCTCTCATTAAATGAGAACACGGTGTATGGATTGGTCGGGACAAAACCGAGATTCGGATTTGCGACCACGGCCGGGTTCACAATGACAGGTGGATTCGCACCGGAGAAATTCGATCCGCCAACTTTCAGCGTCTTCTCTTCCTCATTGTAGCGCAAGCCACCGATCAAACGCAGCTGATCCGTCAGGGTCCACTCAGCCTGACCGTAAATGCCGACATAATCGATTTCGCGGATTCCGAGATCAGCGAAAAACCCGCCAAGCTGGATGTCCTCTGACACGATCGGCGTACCGATGAGCAAGGGGAACGTGGCGCCGCCTGGGCCAACGACGGATGGTCGGTTGGCGTTTTCGACATTCGCGTCAAAAATCGAGAAGCTGAACAGGGTTTCATCCTGCGAATAATATGCACCAGCGGTCCATTGGAGCGGGCTGTCATAATCAGAACTCAACTGGAGTTCTTGAGAGAAGCTCTCACTGCGCTCATCAAACCAGAAACGAGTGTGATCGACCGGGCTAAAGTCACCATCAAACCCGATCAGGTTTTCAAAATCGGTATAACCGGTGATCGATTTGATCGCGATCGGACCCGCATCATAATTCACTTCCAGCGAAACTTGGGTTTGCTCGAGATCACCCTCAGGGGCAAAGTTCTGTGCGACTTCATATGGCCCCAGCTGATCAGCACGCGGGAAACCATTCGAACCTTGCAAAGGATTGGCACAATCTTGTGACGTACCGAACGGATCGGTCAGCCCTTGCGCAGTGACATTGCGACACACGAACGTGTAGCCGAACAAGCCGGCCTCGACGCCGCTTTCGTTCACGTGGCTAATGCGCCCCAGAACACTGAGGTCCGCTGTCGGCTCCCAGAGCGCGCTCACACGAATACCAACATCATTTGGTGCGCCGAGGTCCGGCCCGACAAGGTTGTCGATATAACCATCGCCATTCTCAGAGAATGCTGCAACGCGAACCCCGAACGTGTCGCTCAAAGCTACGTTTGCAAAGCCCTCGAAGCGACGGGTGTTGAAGCTCTCATAGCTGGCATCAATACCGGCGCTGAACCCGGACAAGTCTGGCGCATTCGTGAACAAGTTCATCGCACCAGCAAAGGTGTTGCGGCCGTACAATGTGCCTTGCGGCCCTTTCAGAAATTCCAAACGTTGTACGTCGAAAAATCCGCGAGACTGCATCGACGCCCGAGGCTGGTACACGCCATCGACAAATGTACCGACGATCGATGAAACGTCACCGAACGTGTTGGTTGAGTTGGCGCCGCGCACGTTGAATTTTGCATCATTGCCGACAAAAGCGAAGTTCACGCCAGAGACGATCTGGTCGAGTCGCGACACATCATCAACACCCGCCCGATCAAGTCCTTCAGAGTCAAACGCTTGAATCGACTGACCAACATCTTGTGTGCTCTCCGTTCGCTTCTCAGCGGTAACGGTGATAACCCCAAGTTTCTTCTCATCGTCAGCGATTTCAACATCATCTTGCGCAGACGCCAAGGACAGGGTCGCCGACAAAGCAATGGCCGCTGTCCCGCTGAGCAAAAACTTGGTTGTTGTGGATCGATGGCGCATGGCTTTCCTCCCAAAATTTGCATCTCGATGGGAGACGAATGCATTTTTTGACTTCGAATGCAAGTTTACCAGCCACATGCCGTTGCATACGAAGTCATTTTTGTGACGTGTGTTGCAAATTGGGCTCATGAACAGCATATCCGCGCCACGCTTGAGTATTGCCAGCTAAACCGCTCCACTGTCACGCATCATGCCTTCGACAATAACGCCTGAGAGGCCTTGTCAGGCGGGATCCTGCCCTAATTGACACAGTTCAATATGTTCGAAGCGTTGAGAGAAGATCATGGCAGACACATCGACCCCAACCCTGGATCTTTTCGAGGATCCAGACCATGCCGCCAGTTACGCCAACGGACCAGCGCGGTTTGTTCCAGGATTTGCAGGTTTGCATAAAATGGCCGGGGTTCTGATTCGTGAGACGGCCCCGCCGGACGCCAAAGTTTTGGTGCATGGTGCAGGTGGCGGATTGGAGTTGCAAGCCTTCGCGGACCAGAACCCAAATTGGCGGCTCGTCGGTGTCGATCCCGCCCGGCCGATGCTTGAGGCCGCTCGATCGAGGTTGGGGCCACTCAATAAGCGCGTGACCTTGATTCATGGCTTTGCTGAGGATGCCCCGGGCGGTCCGTTCGACGCCGCAACCAGTTTTTTGACGCTTCACTTTCTTGACGCGGAGGCGCGCCGAAAGGCTGTGCGCCAGCTCGTCCGGCGTTTAAAACCAGGCGCACCTTTCATCACGGTTCACTGCAGCTTTCCACAATCGCCAGCCAAACGGGCTAGTTGGCTGACGCGTCATCGAGACTATGTGGTGGCATCCGGCGTCGCCCCGGCTGAAGCCGAAGCCGCGCGCCAATCGATTTCTGACGATCTTGAGCTTTTTGATCCTGAGCTGGATGAAGACATTCTGCGCCAGGCGGGCCTACAAGATGTGACGATGTTCTATTCAGCCTTTACCTGGCGAGGTTGGGTTGGACGCGCGGCGTAGTTGGACTCATAAAACGAGGCAGCCAATACTGCATCCGATCCGCAACTAAGACAGGTCCAGCCTATCCAGAATGGAGGGGATCTTCTTCTTCAAGCCAAAAAATCCGCGTCGGGCATGCGGCCAGACCGCTTGATCATAAGGCCGCGTGATCTGTAACAATTCAATATCGGCGCTGCGGCAGGCTTGGGTCAGGCGTTTTCGCACAGGCCCCTGAGGCAGGCGCGCTGTGATGCACGCCTCCAAACCATTCTCACCCGCCCAGTCTCGCACGGCTTCCGCCCAATCTGGACCAGAATAGTCCGTGGTGGGCACCTGAAAATGCACCTCGGCGCGCGCCGAAGCGTCCCGCACAGCCTTTGGGCCAAATGCGGCCGCGAGCGTGCCGAGCGGACGCACAGATCTCTGAGTCGGCGCTGTCAGCGCAAGCATGCTGACCGGGTGCTGCAACCCCAAACTCTCAATGCACCCGTCCTCTTCGGTCAGGATAAGACCCACCCGCCGCCCAGCAAAATCAGCTGTGGCGAGGTCTGGCGTAATGATTTGAATGCTGTGTGGCTCGTCCAAAGCAGGCGCAGTTGTCGCGAGCTCCCCGACAGGATTGAACCGCCCTGCCGTGAATTTTTCGATATTGGACGCCCGCGCGAGATAGGTCTTGCCCATCGTATGCAAACCACAAACCCAGCGCCAGGAGCACGTGTTCGAAGCGGGATCTCCATCGACCAGATGCCGATAGAAAAAGTCAGCGCCCAGCTGCCAGGGCAGACGCAATGTGTAAATCCAGATGCTGGCAAACCACATGCGGGCATGATTATGCAAATAACCCGTTTCGATCAGCTCGCGAGTCCAGCTGTCAAAACAGTCCAACCCTGTCCGGCCCTCAATTGCTTCATCGTATCGACGGGCCAGGTCAGCGTCACGATCGAGCTGATCAAACTGGCGCACAAGATCTCGCTTATAGTTTCGCCAAACGTCTGGCCTGTGCTCCAACCAACCTTTGAAATAGCCGCGCCAGAAGACTTCCTGGATAAATTTCTCGGCCTGATTGAGATCGTACCTCTGCAAAACCGCACGCAACACGTCTCTCTCCAGCAGTAAACGGTGCCGGATCCAGGGTGATAATTGCGAGACTTGCGCATGCTTACCGGGGCCGAAATCAAAATTCCGCTGACGGGCATAAGAGCTGCCGGCAGCCGACTCAAACCTTGTCAATCGCGCAAGCGCCTCGGAGCGCGTGGCGGTCCAGGCGAAAGGCGGTGCTCCAGGTTCGAGATCGAGCGTGGTTTGGCGCATGGTCAGGTGTCACCGAGTGGAAGTTGGAGTTGGTTGATCGACGGCTTGACGATTTTGCGCTGACCGCGGTTGGGGATCCCGGCTTTACGACTGCCATGCTTGTCCTGGATCGAATTTGCATCCTGGCGGAAGGTTTGTCCCTTTCGGACAGCCCAAACCTTTTGCCGCGCCTCTTTCGCCGCTTGCAAATGGTCAATGATCGGCATCGGATAGGTTTTCCCGAGCACGCGGCTCGCTGCATCCCATGTCCGGGGTTCATGTATGAACTCTGACGGTAGGTCTGCGAGCTCGGGCACCCATTGGCGAATAAACGCGCCGTCCGGATCCTGGTCATGGCCTTGCTTCACCGGATTATAAATGCGGATCGTGTTGATGCCTGTGGTGCCGGACTGCATCTGAACTTGCGGCCAATGAATGCCGGGTTCGTAGTCGGTGAATAGGCGCGCCAAGTGTTCTCCCGGCCGACGCCAATCGAGCCAGAGATGATAGCTCGCCACGGCCATGAGCATCGCGCGCATGCGGAAGTTCATCCACCCTGTCGCGGATAAACATCGCATACAAGCGTCCACGAATGGCAGACCCGTCTCACCTGCTGCCCAAGCTTCAAACACTGGTTGATCTGGTATCGCAGGGCGCAAGCCATCATAGGCGCGGTGTAAGTTTTGAGTTTCGATACTCGGCGCGTCTTCAAGCTTCTGAGTGAAATGATCTCGCCAATGCAATCGACCTTGAAAGGATGCGAGCGATCCGCGCCACCCCCCTTTTATGCCCTCAACTTTCAATGCGCGCTGGCGGCTCCAAGTGGCCTGAGCGACTTCGCGCATCGAGACGGCGCCCCAAGCAAGATAAGGCGACAAACGCGAACAATGCTCGGCACCACTCACCGGGCCTGACATCGCACGCCGGTAAGGCGCCCCGCGGACGTGGAGAAAAGAGTACAGGTGCTCCAGACCGGCTTGGCGTCCGCCCGTCTGGCGCCCGGGGCATGGGTCCGTTTTCAATCCTAGCGCCTCTGACGCAGGGATCTCGCCTGGCTCAATTCCATTTATTGGCGTCAGCGCGCGCGGCGTATCATGCGCGGGCTCGGCCATGAAAGCGTCCCAGCGTTTGGCCCAGCCATTGCGAGATTTGAGGCGCCGGATCACGCCGCTCTGGCGTAATTCCTGCCATTCGACCCCACTTTGTCGGCACCATTCCGCGACCCGCAGATCGCGCGCATAGGTCCACCCATTTCCGGTCTCTTCATGCGACCAGAGTTGGACGCTTTGAAAACGCCGTCGAGCGCGTTCCAGCACATCTGTCGCTTTGCCAACTCTCACTACGAGCGGTTGACCGAGCGCGCCAAGGTCGCGGCGAAGGTCCGTCAAGCATTCGGCGACGAACGACCAGTGACGCGCTGATTGGTCCGCGCCCTGCCACAGCGCCGGCTCCGCGATGAAGAGCGGCAAAACCGGCCCGCGCTTGGCGGCGGCCCCCAATGCGGCATGGTCTTCTATCCGTAGGTCTCGTTTGAACCATACGATTTGAATCTGCTGAACCGCTTTCATGACGAGGATCTAGGCGCCGGATCACTCACGACCAGAGGCAAAACACGCGACCCCTTGTCGCCGCTATCAAGGACAACTCAGGCAGGATCAAGCTGGTCTGACACGTCTGCGCATTGATGGCTCTGAAGGATGCGCTGCAAGGTGCGGCGGTGCATGTTCAACACCCGCGCCGTCTGCGATACATTTCCGTCATTCTTGTCGAAGACGGACTTGATATATTCCCAGCGGACCTGGTTCGGTTCGGTCGGCGATTCCGGTGGTTCAGGCTGCCCTTGAGGGTCGGCCAGGAGCGAGTTCACAATGTCCTCAATATCAGCCGGTTTCGCCAAGACATTCTGGGCGCCAGACTTGATCGCTGCGACGGCATTTGGCAAAGCGCCATATCCGGTCAACACAACCGTATGTGCGTCAGGCCGGTTCTGTTTCAGAGCTTCGATCACCTCCAAACCGAACCCATCATCCAGCCGCAAATCCACGACTGCAAAGGCTGGCGGATTATGACTTGCGATCGTCACTCCATCGTGAACTGTACCCGCTGCCGAGACGACAAAGCCGACCTGTGTCAGCGCCTTCGCCAAGCGTTCGCGGAATATAGTATCGTCATCCAAGACGAGGCATGTTCGATCCGCCAATGAAGTAATCTGAACTGGCGGCTTCGCGCTCAATTGGTCTGTGTTCATCTGTCTCTACTTTCTGTTCTGCGGGTCCGGTGTGCGCGCTCGTTCGCGTTAGGCATAGCGGCGCTCGCGCCGTAGTCGTTTTTGCAACAGCCGCAATGCTGGTTCTGTGACATCTCCCGTGGGCCTCACGATTGCACCCTCAGCCGGTGAGATTTCATTCGCTTGATCAGCGATCGCCATGTTCAGAACGGCATCTCGTCCGATTTGAAATGCATAACTTGGGGTCTGGGAGGGACGTGGCTTCTTCATTGTTTTGTCTTTCGGTGTTTTAGCTTCGGGAAGGAGGAGGCGTGGGGCGCGTTCGCGCTCTGATCGGGATTGGTTGTGGTTGCAGCGACCAAGCCAATGACTTTATCGACAGTCCGCGGCGCGCGAGATCTGTCGCCAATTGGATCTCGCCATTTCGCTTCAAGGACTGTGCCTGGCGGACGAGCGACCAGGCGAGGTCAAGTAGAGTTTGATGTGTCTGCATAAAATGCTCCATTTTATATCCCTTACGAGATAGAAAATAAGATGGATGTTATGAGGTGCGTTTTCGCCGCAGGTGGAGAGGGGTCAGTTTCTGGCTGAATAACTGCCCCTACCCCTTACGCTGCTGGAGACGGGTTCGCATTAGACTGACAGCACCTGGAGACAGTTTTGCGTTAGTCTGACACCACAGTTTTAGCAGACTGGTCCGCGACACCGACCGCTCTATGTCGCGATAAATCACCTTCGGAGCGGACTATCAGCAAATTGATTCTCGTCTTGGGAGATCAACTCTCTGACACCTTGTCTTCGCTTCAACGCGGGGATCGTGAGGCCGACCGCGTCCTTATGGTCGAAGTGCAAGAAGAGGCCACCTATGTGCACCATCACAAAAAGAAAATCGCCTTTCTGTTTTCAGCGATGCGTCATTTTTCCGACCAGCTTAAGCGCGAAGGCTGGCAGGTTGATTATGTGCAACTCGACGATCCCGAAAACACAGGCAGCTTCACCGGAGAGGTCGAGCGCGCTGTTCAGAGACTTCGCCCGGAGCGCGTTTTGGTCACTGAGCCGAGTGAATGGCGCGTCCTAGAATCGATGCGAGCCTGGCCGACCAGGCTCGATTGCCCGATCGAAATTCTGGAAGATGATCGTTTCATCGCCACGCACGCAGAGTTTCAGGCGTGGGCGAATGGGCGCAAACAGCTCCGGATGGAGTATTTCTATCGGGAGATGCGCCGCAAAACGGGCCTGTTGATGAACGGCGATCAGCCCGAAGGCGGAAAGTGGAACTATGACGCCGAAAACCGAAAACGCGCTAAGGCCGACCTGTTCATGCCGATACCTGAGCGGTTCGCCCATGATGACATAACACGCGGCGTTCTCACCCTCGTTCGGGAGCGCTTTGCAAACCATTTTGGCGATCTTGATCCGTTTTGGTTCGGCGTCACGCGCCCCCAGGCCATGTCTGCATTGGATCAGTTCATCGCGACCGCCTTACACAAGTTTGGTGACTATCAGGATGCGATGCTGGAGGGCGAGAAGTTCCTCTATCATTCAATACTCTCGGTTTATATCAATGCCGGATTGCTCGGCGCCCTTGAGGTCTGTCAGCGCGTAGAGGCCGCTTATCGCGACGGGCAGGTTCCATTGAATGCGGCTGAAGGCTTCATCCGACAAGTCATCGGGTGGCGAGAGTATGTGCGCGGCATTTATTGGCTCAAAATGCCGGACTATGTTGACTTAAACTTCTTCGGAAACACGCGCGACTTACCGGATTTCTATTGGACAGCGAACACCGAGATGGCGTGCCTGCGCGCAGCAATTTCTCAAACCAAGGAAGAAGCCTATGCCCATCATATTCAGCGTTTGATGGTGACAGGAAACTTTGCGCTCCTCGCCGGCGTGGACCCAAAGCAAGTGCATGAATGGTATCTCGCCGTCTATGCTGATGCCTATGAGTGGGTTGAGTTGCCCAACACGCTGGGTATGAGCCAGTTCGGCGATGGCGGAATTCTGGGTTCAAAGCCTTACGCAGCCAGTGGCAACTACATCCACAAAATGTCCAACCATTGCCAGACGTGCCGATATGACGTGAAGCAAAAGACCGGTGAAGGTGCGTGTCCCTTCAATCCGCTTTATTGGGACTTCCTGCATCGCAACCGCGAAAAACTCGCGAGCAATCCCCGTATGGGTCAGATGTATCGCACCTGGGACCGGATGTCGGACGAAAAACGAGCGGACTATCTGAACAGTGCGGCGAGCGTGCTGGACGCCCTCTAGGTCTTTCGCTGGCGTTTCTTGCGGCGGCAACGTTCGGAGCAATACACGATCTCTTCCCAGTTCCGTGCCCATTTCTTGCGCCATGAGAACGGGCGCGCGCAAACGGGACAAGCCTTGGATGGAAGATTGGATCGCGACATGCCGCTGGAGGTAGATTGTCGGAAGCAAACGTCCATTCTTCTTATGTCTGCTGTTGCACGCGCCGTAGGTAATGACGAGCCCTATCCACTTTCCAATTCGCGCTTGCACAGCAGATAGCCGATGATCCCGCATGCCAGGATCCCGACATTTCCAACGAAATCGATCAGCATGAACGACGTGAACATCTGCACTTCGAAAACGAAGTACCAATTGAACACAAAGAACGGGATCGATCCAAATAGTCCGAAAGCCAGAAATGTCCGCGGTGAAAAGTTTGAGAGCGCGATGACACACGCGACCAGGACCGCTTGCGCCCCGAAACACCCCATGAGTAGAGCAGATGTCGACGAAAGATGCTGAAATTCTGGTCTTAAAACAAGCCGCTCCACGCTGTGCGGGGCGAGCACGCACCAGGCTCCGAGCAGCGCAAAAATCGATGCGAGACCATATTGGATATGCTTTGACGTCATCACGGCCCTCTCGATCACCACTCCACCTACGCGTATCGGCACGGTTTCAATAGGCGACGGGCAGAGTCAAAGACTTGCCCGCCACCCACGCGAAATTCAGGTCGGTACGAGCTCGCCAGAGACAACAGACTTAGCAATGGCCTGGATGTGGGCCTTGTCGGTCCCGCAGCAGCCACCTAGCACGCGTAAGTTTGGAAACTGTCGCGCCAGATCGGCATAGGCGGCGCCTAGGTCATGCGGACATCCACG
The DNA here is from genome assembly GCA_039029475.1 of Pseudomonadota bacterium. Lineage (GTDB taxonomy): Bacteria > Pseudomonadota > Alphaproteobacteria > Caulobacterales > Hyphomonadaceae > Henriciella. The sequence continues at coordinate 65,256 of JBCCGB010000002.1, forward strand.
GTCCAAGGTCTCCGCCTCGTCGAGTTCGGCATGACTTTTACAAGAGGCGTTTGCACGAATGCCGCCAATGCGGCTTGTCCAGCCAGCCCCCGCTTCAATGCGATGCGCAAAATGCGTGGGATGCGCACAATTGATCATGTAATAGCTCGGATAAGCGTTCGTCTCCTGATCCACAGCGGCAATCGCATCGGCAAGCGATTGACCGGTCGGCAAGTGACCGTCGGTTTCGACCGTAAAGGAAATGACGCAAGGGACGTTCGCGGCGCGCGCGGCGGTGACGATCCCCAAAGCCTCTGGTGTGTTGGTCATGGTAATTGCCGAAATCATATCAACCCCGGCTTGGGCGAAGCTTTGAATCTGTTGAGCATGATACGCTGTCGCTTCTGCGTGCGTCATAACTTGCCCGGGATTATACCCGTCTCCACGAGGTCCCACGCAGCCTGATATGATCATCGGCAAACGTGCCGACGCGTGCGTATCGCGCAGACCTCGTAAGAGTTCGATATGACGCTGATTGACGTCGTTGAGGCGATCTCCATCACAGTCCAGTTGTTTACCCCAATCCGGGCTCGATCGCCACGTTGCAGATTCGAGCACAAAGCCGCATCCCGCAGATCTTGCGATCTCGATATATTGCTCGAAATAAGCACGAAGCGTCTCCTGCCCTTGCGGTGTTTCAATCAGCGGGAAAGCCGCGAAGAGGGGTAGATCAATCTCATTTTCGAAGATCAGGGTCGTCTCTAAGCCGCCGTCCGTGAGATAGTATGCTGGTTTTTCGTAAAGCACTGAGTGTGTCATTTTCCTGTTTTCCTTGAGGGGGGTCTTATTCGATGGTGCCAGAACAGACGACAAACTCGCCCGGAATTCTGTAACCATCATCGGTCTTGAAAGGGGCAATCGAGGTCAGGTAATCCGCTTCGACGGCCTTCTTGGTTTCAACATCGAAACGCGCATAGGCGAGCGCAACAGGCCCACCTAGGAAAGCGGCATCGAGCGCGGCGCGATCGGAGTCATACGGCAGATCTGCCTGAATCCGCTGACACTCGATGTCACCGAATCCGCTCTCCGCCATTTCCATTTCGAGCGTCGGCCCCGTGCCCAAACGGAAGAACATTGGGCAGACGTCGGAATTCACACGTGCATCGACGATTGGAAAAATGTCAGCCCAGCCGCAGGCGCGCCGCGCGCCCCAGACTGCGAAGACGGCTCTGCCGCCCGACCGGAGCACACGCGCAGACTCTCGCATGGCCTTGATAGGGTCCGGACAGTACATCAGACCAAGCGCGCAAGTGACCAGATCACAACTGGCATCCTCGATGGCATTCAGGTCCTCGGCATTTGCACGAAAGGCGCTCACTTGGGCGAGCCCTCGGGCCGTCGTCTCGGATTGTATTTGTTCGATCATCGCGTCAGAAAGATCCGTCGCAATAATGGTTCCGGTCGAGCCAACCTGGTCGGCCAGAGGAAACGTAACCAGCCCGGTTCCGCAGGCGAGATCGAGTACGGTTTCCCCCGCCTGCGCCGCCGCCATTTCGAGTAAGGCTTGCTGCGCCGGTGCGAGGCTGTCGCGCCACCCAGCATCATAATATGGCGCGGCTTTGTCCCAACCATAACGTTGGACACGCATCTGAAATTTCGGGGTCATGCTGTTGTTCCTTCTAAGGCAAGAGTCGTGGGAGTGATTTCGATTTGGGTTTCGATCGGGAAACTGTCCTTCACAACATCGATAATGGGTGAGTAACGAAGCGATGAATCAATCGCGTTGCGGACATCCTGATCAGGGGCGTCAGATGTCGCGCAAATCTTCAATTCTGCGCGTTCAAATCCTGGGACGATGTCATCGCAAACGCCAAACTGTCCGCGGGCATCGACATCCGTCGAGAAACAGACTTCGACATGTTGAATATCGACCTCGAGCCGCGCCGCCCACATTTTGATGCCCATGGCAACGCAACCCGCGACCGAGGCTCGAAACAGCGTGCTCGGTGACGGCGCGCCATTCTCACCGCCCATGGCTTCAGGTGTATCGGAAGCGAAACGCCACTCCTTCTCGCGCACGGCGCAAGCCAGCGTCTGGCCTACGGTTGCAACGCTTTTATAGGTCCGCTGCCCGATAGATGGTTTGGCTTCCACCATGGTTGCGGCGCGATCTAAGGCGGTTTTGATTTTGTTTTGGGGGGTCATGATCATTCTCCTTTCGAGCATGAGCGTTAAGCGGCTTGCGCGGCAGCGCCGGCCAGGAAAGTTGTGAGGTGGGTCGAGAGCGCGCGTGCATCATCAGCAACGCCATCGATGAAATTGGATTTGCGTTTCCGCATGAACGGCAAGCCCATGGCGTAAAGCCCCGGTGCATCGACGACACCGCCATCATGGCGTAAGCGTCCGCGGCCATTCACGACCGGCACATTCAGCCAGGAATAATCCGGACGAAATCCGGTTGCCCAAATAATGGTTTTGATCCCGCGCGCCTTTAGGTCGAGCGACAAACACGGCATCTCGGGCAACCGCGTCGGCATCGGTGTGTTTGCATCTTCAGCAACGTTGACCAAGTCTGTTTGCGCGAGCCAATCATCGAGCGTGCGAAGCAAGCGGTTCATTTTCAAGTCTGCCAACTGACAGACATTGGCCAATGATCCTGACAATTGTATCTGATGATCTCGCGCGCCCATGGACCGGCCAACGATCTCGACGCCTTGGTCTTGCAGGGAATTGAGACTGATGGTTTCGCGGGTCGGTGACCCGATCAATTGCATGGACGGGAGGCGGCGCACGCGCCCCAGATCATCCACCTCATGAATGGTGTGATCAAAGATACCAGCGCCATCCATGAGTTTAAGAATATCGACGCCGCGATACGTGCGCGGCAAACGGACATGTTCTCCAACAGAGAGAACCACGTCACGGCCAGCGCGTTGCAATTCCTGAGCAATTTGAACCCCGCTCGCCGACGGCCCGACGACGAGGACGCCGCCATCTTCAATTTGCGCGGGGTTGCGATAGTCTTTTGAGGACAGCGTCCGATAACCTTCGGAAAGATCGCGCGAAAACGCCGGGACATTTGGTGTGCTCATACAGCCCGTGGCAATGACGAGTGTGCGACACTGCCAATCGCCACGGGTTGTACGCACAAGGTAACCATCGCCAAACGCTTCGGCGCTGAGCACCGCAGTTTCCGTTTCGACGGGCGCGGATATCTGGGAGGAATAGCCGTCGAAGAGGGCAATGGTCTCCCCAAGAGTCCGGAAACCGTCCGGATCGGACCCTTGATCGGCGTAACCCGGAAGCCGGGTTTGCCAGTTGGGGGAGAGAAGGCGGAGCGAGTCCCACCGTTCCGTGCGCCAGGAATTGGCAACTTGACCGCGCTCGAGCACAACATGATCGATGTTCTGTTCGGTCAAGCAATGGCTCATCGCCAAACCGGCCTGTCCTGCGCCAATAATGATGGTGGTGGTGCGTCGCATGGGACTCGCTCCTTCTCTCTGCTGTCGATTAGCAAGTGACGTCGACGAACACGTTGGTTGGGTTGGTGATGATGTCGAAGACGGCTGAGCGCTTCTGCGATTGTGCCACCAGAGCCTGGATGTCTTCGCGGCTCGCATCGGCGTCGATGTCGAAATGCACCCGCACCGCGCTGAACCCGTTCCGGGTCGAAGAATCGATGCCGAGGATGCCGAACAGGTTCATATTGCCTTCCAGCGTGGCCGTAACAGAGTTCAACTGAATGCCGCGATTTTCAGCGACTGAAGCGACGCCAGCGACCAGGCAGCCGGCAAGTCCAGACAGAACCAGCTCAACCGGTGTGGGCGCAGAATCTGGGGCCGCAAAAACTTCCGGGTGGTCAGTTTCGGAAACGAAAGTCTGCTTACGCTTATGCTCTTCGCCGAGGCCGAAATAGCCGTTCATTTCTGTGCGCGTATGCACGCCGCCTTTCCATTCGCTGGAGGCTTTCCAGATAAAATCTGCGGCCTGTGGCGCATCTTCCAGAATGGTCCGGGCTTGCAGTATGGCTTCTACATTGACGCCATTCTTTGTCGGGGTGGGTGTGGTTTGATTTTCCATTTTTATCTCCTGATTTGAGGTCATGTCGTTGTTCGACAATCCAGGAGATATCGGTTTTGGGGCGGAAAAGTCCTGAGCGCTCAATGATGATTGGCTGAACAGATTTGAACGCGCACAACGCGCTGAAATTATGCGAAAAAAACTTCGAGATTCAGAGTTCTGAGGAAGTTCTGAGGGGGCAAAACCGGTCTATGTACAAGCGATTTTGCCGTCTTGATGTCGCTCACAGGCATTTGGAAGGCCATAGACCTCCCAATATTCGATCAAACCGATTCCGGCGACAAAGTCTGAGAAGTATGGATGCTCACGGATCGCGCCGCCACCTGGTCCCCAAACCGGTAATAAGAAAAATTGATCCAGCGATGTCTGGCTCGCCTCAAACAAGCGAAGCGCGTCTTCCACCATTCCGACATCCAAAAGAATATTTGGCGCCAGAATGTCACGCTTCTGTCGGGGGTCGGCGATATATGCGTCGATCAGCACCAATGCCGCTTCACGGTCTTGGTCGACCCCATACGTTCCTTGAATAAGCGTTCCAACATCTTCAGCGCTAAACCAAGTCGAGACACCACTATCATTAAAAGACTCAACGTGCAGCGCTTGGGCGCGCGCTGCGTCACCTGTGCGCTCCGCAATCTTTGCCAATATATAGTTTCCGGTCGGGTGCCCAAGGTCTCGCGCGCGCTCTGCCAGATTTGTCGCGCTCTCCAAATCGCCCGTTGCGAATGCAAATGTGGCCTTAGAAACATAACCAAGCGGAGAGATGGGATCTGCGCGCATGGCGCGTTCCGAGATGCGTGCAGCTGCCTGCATGTCGCCGACCGATCGCAATAAGGTTGCGTGCCAGAACATGACATTGATATCGTTCGGGTCGAGCTCGCTGGCCTTTTCGAAGGCTTGGCGCGCGGAGACATAGTTGCGATGATCAAAATCGATAAGACCGAGAACGGCATGTGGTTCTGCGAGGCTGGGATTTAGCGCGATGGCACGGTTCGCAGCGTCTCGGGCCTGATCAGCTGCGCGCTCCAGATCGATATCATAATCATAATCGGGTTGTATCGCGTATGCACTTGCAAGTGCGGACCACGCGCGCGCAAAACCTGGGTCTCGCTCTAAAGCATCCTGATAGATCTCGATGGCCCGTGGGATGTTGTTGCCAACGCGACGCGCCAGCAGCGCATTCGCTTGCAGATAAAGTCGATAGGCTTCTTGGTCTGTTGTTGGGGCTTCAACGAATTGGTTGTTTTCGTCGCCGACCAGGATGACTTCGAGCGCCTCGACGACGGATTTCGCGATCTCGTCTTGAATCGCGAAAATATCGTCAGCCTGTCGCTCATACACCTCCGACCAAACGTGATATCCATCATCGACCTTGATCAATTGCGCCGTGATCCGAACCCGGTCGCCATTGGTTCGGACGGAGCCTTCAAGCACATGCGCAACATTGAGCGCCGCACCAATGGCGCGAATATCTGTTTGTTGACCTTTGAACGAGAATGAAGACGTCCGCCCCGCGACGTAGAGATTGTTCAGCTTCACCAGACTGTTGAGGATCTCCTCGGAGACGCCGTCAGAAAAGTACGCTTGGTCCCCTTCGACGGAAAGGTCTTCAAACGCCAAGACTGCGATCGACGTTGGTTCTGCTGGACGTTCATCCGCCGGATTAGAACGCGCCAGCCAAAGAAAAGCGATCACGGCCAAGGCCCCGATCGCGATCATGACATTGATAGGACGATTGGTCTTCGCCCCCGGCGTGCGCTGAGCCACGGGCGCTGTTGCAGAATCTTCTTGTGCCGCAGACGCATTGCTCGCTGCATTGCCCAGGTCTTCCAACCCAGGCGAAACATCGGAAGAGACCTCCTTGACCGGCTGCAAGAACCGATAGCCTTTGGCGTGGACGGTTCCGACGAACTCCGATGACTTCGCGCTGTCGCCCAAGGCTTGGCGTAACTCCTTAATCGCGGTGGTAAGAACCGCGTCCGAGACGGCGCGGCCTTCCCAGACTTGTTCAATGAGCGCATCTTTGGTCAAGAGCAGCTGCGGTGAGCGCATCAGTGTCACGAGCAACAGAAAAGGCTTTTGGCTTAGCTCTAAAGGCGTCGCATCAAGCCACGCTCTTTCGTCAGTGACATCAACCCGTAACCGAGATGCGATCAGAATCTGGCGCGCAGGCATACTGTTTTACGAACGCCCCCTTTTCAGAACTTCTTCAAAACCGTCGTCGAGTCGTGTTCACGCATCGAAGGCAGAGTAATGCTCTGAAAAAACTTGGCAATGGCAAGCAATAAAACCTATTATTACAATGCGTTATTTGCGATCAGAATTGATCAAAATATCCTCATTTCGATCTCAAGATATTCCGACTGTGTTGCGGCATTCTTCAATCATTCGCTCGGCAACGGTGCCGGAGAAAGATATATGGAGAAAGAATATGCGAACGATAAGCAATGCAACATATGCAGCGTTTTTGACTTTATTCGTAAGTCTGGTTGTCTTCGGACCGGCCAGCTACGCTGCTTACATGATAACCTAATTTCGAAGAGCCCGACCTGCGGGCTCTTCGTTTTTTTAAGGGGTATGCGGCGGCGGCGCCTCTCATGGCGTCAGCTTCTGGCTGGATAAGAGCCCCTGCCCCGCGCGACAATTGAGACGAGGTCGTATTCGACTGACCGCACCGCCTCGCGAGCCAAATCAAAAATGAGCGTATTGGACGTAAAACCCGGCTCCCGAAGGAACCGGGTTTTGGATCAGTTGATGTCCTGTACCTGCATGACGAGATCGTTCCAATTGCGCTGGTTTTCGATGTCGTGTTCGAGGCTTTGCTCGTCGGCCAGCGTGAACCGCTTCAGGGCCGGGGTTTTGCTCGTCGCCTGGTACAGCCAGTAGGCTTCGGCTTTCAGAGCGGCATCAATCGGCTTGTCGATGGACTCATAAACCATTTGCTTACAGGCATTGATCGACTCAGCCGGGAATTTCGCAATTCGCTGCGCCAGGGTGTCGACGTATTCGGTGATTTCCTCAGACGTATCAAAAGCGCGATTGATCGTGCCCATCGCTGCAGCTTCATCAGCGCTAAAGTCGCGGGCACTGAGGATGATTTCCAAGGCGCGGCCGAGGCCGGTCTGCCGGGCCATGCGGGACGCGCCGCCACCACAAGGCAGGATACCCATACCGACTTCCATCTGCATGAACTTGAATTTTTCGCGCACGGCAAAACGCATGTCCAAAGCCAAGGCCAGTTCGTGCCCACCGCCGCGCGCGAAGCCTTCGAGTTTGGCGATCGTCGCTTGTGGCACTTTGCTGATCCGCTCGCAGACGGCTTGTAGGTCAAGCAGCTGCGCCTCGTCGCGCGACACCGCTTCGTCCGACATGTCTTTCAAGAGTTCGGTGTCATAGTGGCAGACCCAGATTTCAGGGTTGCTTGACTGGAAGACAACGACTTTGGTCTCGCGGTCACGTTCCAGACGCATGGCCAGGCTGTTCAGGTCGGCCAGCATTTCCTGGCCTTGCACATTCACGGTGCCGAAGTCGAATGTGACGGTCGCGATGCCGTCTTTTTGATCCACGCTAAACGTGGTGAAGCCTTCATATTTCATAGGGAGATCCTTTCGGGAGGTTGGGGATTGAAGGTGTAAGAAGGGTGTCAGCCCGAAGCGGTTTCAGGCTGCCGCGTTGGATTGGGAGGGTGCGGCGTTTAGCGGATCAGTTGCTCGATCGCTTCGATCACGCGTGCATTCTTGGCTGGATCCAGCGCATCTGGATGTGGGTCGGCGAACGCCTTGCGATCATTGTCATAGTATCGACCTGAGGCATTCGCGAATTCATCACTCAGCGCCGCGCGGGTCAGAATGTCCGCGCCAATGCGCAGATCGTGTCCGGCATGCCCATAGGCTTCCTTGACCATCTTGCTGCCGAGAAAGGAGGCCGGATTGACGGCAACGATCATCGGCCCATCCGCGCCCAATGCCTGGGCCATGCCGCTCGACCACATGGTCAGCGCGAGTTTGCTTTGGGCATACGCCTCGCCATCGCCGAAAGACTGTTTGTTGAGAAATGCCTGCAGATTAACGGGCGCTTGCGCGGCAGAGGACAGGTTCACCACGCGGCCGTCTGATCCGAGCAGAGGCAGGAGCGCTTTGGTGAGCACGTATGGGGCGACCACATTCACAATGAACCGTGCGTCGAACCCGTCATGGGTCAACGGGTTGGACATTTTGAACACGCCCGCATTATTGATCAGCGCATCGAGTGAACCGAAGTCATCCTTGAGCGCTTCAGCCATCGCGCGCACCTGCGCCAAGTCGGAAAGGTCGGCTTGATAGGTGCGGATGTCTCCAGCACCTTCTATCGTGGCCACAGCGGTTCTGGCCGCTGTCAGCTTGTCGGGGCTGCGTCCGTGCAAAAGGAGCGTATGTCCGAGCGGGGCCATCATTTTGGCGGTCTCGAGGCCAATGCCGTCCGTCGCGCCTGTGATGAGTATGGTCTTGGTCATGTGCTTATTTCCTAAGGATGTGAGGTGAGCCCGGCGGTACGTCTAGAACGGCGCTACGCCATCGGAGGGGGCATTTGGAATCGTCCAGCGGTCTTCTGGACTTGCGGTTTTTACAGGCGCGCCAGGGCGTGGGATCTGCCCCCGCTCGCCATATAGCCAGAGGACGAAATTATGACGCTCACCTTCGAGGATTGGCTCAGAGGCGTGCGGCACGCTGCCATGGTGGATCATCGCTGTTCCCGGTTCAAAGCTCAGGCTTTCAACTTTTCGGCCAACGGGATCCATGAAGCGTACCGCTGAGCCGGAGAAGGATTCACCCGGCAAGTTCAGGTTGATGTTCAGAGTGACCGCAGAGGCATCCGTATGGGGCCGTAAGGTCGTGTCCTTGCCGGCCTGCCACTGAATTGAAAATCCGAAGGTCTGGGTGTCATAGCCGAACACATCCGGAAACAGGAGCCGAGAAACCGGACGCATGTAATGGTCCATCAGGTCGCGATAGAAGGCCTGAAAACGCGGGGCTGCGAGATAGCCTTCTGAACGTGGATCCAACATGGCGCCGCCGCGATTAAGGACGATGCCATAAGGCGGCCGCAGTGGAATATCCGCATCAGCGACGCGATCAAGGTAGGCTCTGAGATCGCTCAAACGGTCCGGATCAAAGAATTGCGCCTTATAGACGCCTGGAAATACTTCGGTCCAAAGATCTTTAACGGCGATCTCTTCATTGGGATTGTCCCAACTCCGCTCAATCGCATCGCGTAATTTGGGCGCATAGAGCGAGCGATCCAGAATTATGTCATTGGTTTCTCCGGACGCTTCCCATTCCTTCCAGGCATTCGCAAAAACGGCTTCATTATTATTCCAAAAGGCGTGAACCGACGGATGTCGCTCCAGCATGGCATCGCGTGTCGGGCGCGCCACGGTACGGGCTTGTTCAAGTGAGGTCATGGACATGATTGTATCTGCTTTCTTGAAAGATCGAATGGATCTCGAATTGAAATGGAACGCTTGAAGACAGGCTCAGCCGAACCGGACGAGCGTGCGGCTTTCGATGCTCTTTCGAGGGATGGTCACGTCGACATCACCGGGCAGATCCAGCGCGCTATGGGCGAGGTGCGGACGACCGGTACTGTCGTATATGTTAAATATGATCGCTTCATCCGGGGTCATATGAGACTTGAAGAACCACTCATGCGAAGGATTGGCGGCGACCCCGAGAATTTGGCCGAACCGGTCCGGGTAAATCAGACCGATATCCATCCAGTCATTTGGCGTCATTGAGCCGGGCCGAATAAACCCAAGCGGCGATGATTGAATCGTGTGTTCAATTGGCCGCCATACGTTTACGAACCCGTATCCGGCATCATGGAACGCCGCCGCCTGTTCTTCTCCGACTATATCGATCAGGCGTTGAACAGCGCCCGCCTCATTATAGTCATTGTGAACATTGCGAGCCGGACGGCGCGCCGCCTCTGGATCATCAATCCGTACCGTATGGTCAAAAACGATGACGTCTTTGGCGCCGATATTCGATTTCAGTAGCTGTTCGAGTTCGGCGTCATAAATGCCTTGCCAGTCATTGCCAGATGCGAAGTCTTGTACGGCGCTGGCGTATTCCACGAAGGCAATTCCATCGACGTCAAATCGCGGCGCCTGTGCCTGATCTCTCAGATCATGAACAGCGATCGGTGTGGTCACCAATTCTGGCGAAACCAGGTTCCCGATAATGCCATCAACATCGAATTCGAAGGCTTGAGGCTCATTTTTATGGACGTGGTAGTTCACGCTGGCTGAAACTTGCATATCGCTTCTCCAAGATTTGGGGGCGATGTTTCGTCCCCGCTCGCCCAAAGGATTTAGTTTCTTGTGTGAGATATATAAATGGCTATATATCCGAAACAGAATATAGAAAATGGATATAATAAGGCATGGATACCGATGCCCTACGCCTTTTCGTTATAGCGGCTGATCTCTTGAACATTAGCGCCGCCGGACGCCAGCTCGGGCTATCTCCGGCTGTTGCAGGTGCGCGACTGGCCAAGCTGGAGCAACAAGTCGGCGCAGATCTGCTTCATCGCTCGACGCGCAAGGTTTCGCTATCGCTGGAAGGTGAGGAATTCCTGCCCTTCGCGCGTGAAATTCTGGCCCAGCAGGACGCCGCATTCGCAGCTTTGGGACACGGGAGTTCTGAGCCGAGTGGAACCTTGCGGTTCGCTGCTTCGAGTACGTTTGCACAGCTCTATATCGCACCCGTGCTGCCGGAGTTCTTGGATCGATATCCACAAGTCGATCTGGACCTGCGATTCTCCGACACACAAACCAATTTGATCGAAGGCGGTTATGATCTCGCCTTACGCAATGTCTCGATCGAAGACAGCACGCTGATTGGCCGCAAACTCGCGGATGATAAGCGCGTCCTGTGCGCGGCGCCGTCATATTTGCACGCGCACGGGACCCCACAAACACCAGACGATCTGGCCAATCACCGTATCCTTGCTTTCGTCAATTCCAAGGCGCGCACCTTGGTCGCGGACGAAAATCGAACCTGCGTGTTTCCGCCCGCAGAAAGTCCACAACGCCTGGTTTGTGACGATGGCGCCAGTATGCGGCTCGCCACAAAAGCTGGTGTCGGAATTTCGATGAGTTCGATCTGGAGCATTCATAACGAGCTGAGAGACGGTTCGCTTGTGCGGGTGCTGCCTGAATATCAAGTCGATGACGGATCTGCGATCTGGCTCGTTTATCCGAAGTCGAATGTACTGACCGCAAAAGTGCGCGCGTTCATCGATTTCCTGATTGAGAAGACGGGATCACCCCCCATCTGGGAGCGCGAATAGCCACCCCGTTTCTTCGGAGCATATTCCCCAAGTCAAAGAACTGACAATCGATTTGCGTCGGCTATCTCGATGATCACTATATTGATAGCTACACCGTTCAAAACTGGAGACGTGTTCGCATCAGGCTGACAGCACCCGACTTCGGGGTCTACTGCGAGTCCCAGGACGCCTTCTTGCGATAGATCGTCGACGGGTTGATCTGGAGTTGTTTTGCCGCCTAGACGATGTTGCCACGGCATAGTGCGATGGCGCGCTCAATCGCTTTCTTCTCGGTCAACCAAAGCGGCTCCAAGCCGTATTCCGGCTCGGGCAAGTCCGTGGTCAAAGCACTGGGTGCGGTAGACGTGATTGTAGGATCCGGTGTTGGGCGCGATGGTAGAGACTGTGATGCCACTCGCGTACTCGGCAGCTGCGCGCGCCCAATGGCGCCGCCTTGGTTGAGAACGACAATTTGGCGAACCAGGTTTTCGAGTTCTCGAACATTGCCCGGCCAGGCGTGCGAGACGAGCCACTCTTCTGCGTCCCTCGAAAAACCATCAAAACTCTTGCCTTCTTCTGCGGCGAACCGGTCTAAGAAGCGTTCGCCGAGCAATAAGATGTCGGCGCCGCGGTCACGCAAGGGCGGTAGGGCGACCGGAATGACGTGGAGGCGATAATAGAGGTCTTCCCTCAGCTTCCCTGTGCGCACCGCTTCGACCGCATCTCGATTGGTCGCGGCAACGATCCGGATGTTTGATTTACGAACCGTGCTGTCGCCGACGCGCTGATACTCTCCCAATTGCAGGAAGCGCAGAAGCTTAGGCTGCAATTCGATCGGCATTTCACCCAGCTCGTCGAGGAAGAGCGTACCCCCCTCGGCAATCTCGGCGGCGCCTGCACGATCTGCTGTTGCGCCCGTAAAGGCGCCTTTAACGTGACCAAATATCTCACTTTCGATGAGGTCCCGCGGGATCGCGCCGCAATTGATGGCGACGAATTTCGCTTTCCTGCGCGGGCTCATATCATGGACGGCGCGTGCGACCAGTTCCTTACCCGTCCCGGTTTCGCCGGTGACGAAGACGCTCGCTTTGGAGGGGGCCGCGGCCTCAATAGACTTGAACACGCCTTGCATGACGAGCGATTTTCCAATGATCCCACAGAAATCGGACCGATCGATTTCAGCTTCGTAGTCTTGAACCACTTTCTTCAGCTGGAAGTTTTCGACAGCATTCTGCGCGGTCACGCGAAGGCGGTCCTTGGTTGTCGGTTTGACGACAAAATCCACAGCGCCCCGTCGCATCGCATCGACCGCAACCGACATGGAGCCGTTCGCGGTTATCACAATCACGGGGGCGTGGAGAGCGTTCTCCACCCAACGGTCGAGCAAGTCCAAGCCATCCGCATCCGGCAATTTCAGGTCGAGGAGAATGCAATCCGGCGCCTGGGCTTCAACCGCGGCAATGGCTTTTGCCCCAGTATCGGCAATCACAATCTCGCTGAACTCGTGGCGCAGATGCGCCTCATAGGTGCGAGACAATGACGGCGTATCTTCAACAATCAGGAGTCGACCTAAATTCGGCATGGTTTAGTCTCCCAAATAGTCTTGTTTGAGCGCAGTTTGGACCGCCGCCGACTCTGTTTCGATACTGGCAATGAGCGCCTCAATTTGCGCGCTGCTGCCGGATTTGGCTTTTTGCTCCAGCTCTGCTGCGAGGCGGCTGAGTTCGGTCGCCCCGATATTTGACGCCGCGCCTTTCAAGGAATGGGCGTGATGTTCCAATTCATTCGGCTGGGAATCCCGCAAACCGGGGATCCGCCAACTGAGTTCATCCATAAATATACGACCAATTTCGGCATAGGTTTCGAGGTCTCCCTCCCAAACCTGCTGGATCGCGTCTGTGTCGAGTGCGTTCATTTTCATTTCCGTTGAGAGGTTGTCTGGGGTGGCTGGCAAGAGCCACTCTTCGAGGGCATCTCGCAAGGCTTGCGGGCGAACTGGTTTTGTGACGTAGCCGGTCATGCCGTGCTCGAAGGCTTGGTCGCGGTCGCCTTTCAGCGCGTGCGCGGTCATCGCGATGATTGGTTTATCAAACCCACGATCCCGCAACACTCTCGTGGCTTCCAGGCCGTCAACATTGGGCATCGAGACATCCATTAGGACGACATCGAATTCTGAGGCCAGCGCCGCGTCGATCGCTGCTGCGCCGTCCAGGACGTGGTGATAGTCCAGTCCCAATCTGTCGAGCATTTTCTTGGCAACCATGGCGTTGGTTTCTGAGTCTTCCGCGATCAGAACCCGGCCTGATAAGCGAAGCGCATCCGCATCCTTCATGTCCGACGGCTGGGCTTGCTTTTCAGCCGCTTCCACCGGGATTGAGAATGTGAAGGTTGAGCCAACCCCTGGCGCGCTACTGACCGAAATCGTGCCATCCATAATGCTCGCAAGCTCTTGGCAAATCGCGAGTCCGAGGCCGGCACCGCCATGGCTTTTCGATCGTGAGGAGTCGGCCTGCTTGAATCGATCAAACAGCACGGCTTGGTCTTTTTTCGAAATGCCAATTCCAGTGTCTCGCACGGACAGAGTGAGGCGTTTATTTGGTGCCTCTCGATCATATTCAATGCTGACAGCGACTTCGCCGCGCTGGGTAAATTTGATCGCATTGCCGACCAGATTGAGAAGCACTTGCCGGACTTTGCCGACATCCGATTTTATCGAATGGCCACCTGATTTCACCACGGTACTGAGTGTAATGCCTTTCTTCTCGGCCAAGGGGCGGAAAACTTCGGACACCAAGGTTGAAAGCTCCGATGGATCGAAGACCGAGTATTCAAGATCAATCTCGCCCGCTTCGATCCGAGAGAGGTCGAGCAAGTCATCGATCAGCGTGAGCAGGGTTTCTGCTGATCGTTCCGCCGTCTTAATCAGGCCAGCCGATTCCGCGCTGATACCGTCGTCCTCAACGAGGGACAGGGAACCGATCACCCCGTTGAGCGGCGTTCTCATCTCGTGAGACATGTTCGCTAGGAAATCAGATTTTGCGGAGTTCGCTTGTTCCGCCGCCTCTTTGGACTGCCGCAATTGCTGTTCCCTGGCGAGGCGGTCGGAGATATCCCGGATAACGCCATAGTATAAAGCGCCATCTTCACTTTCGATTTTTCGTCCAAGCAACTCGGTTGGCACGCGCTCTTGTTGTGCGTTTACGAAATCCATCTGCACGCGCACGGTTTCGCCGTTACCCGCGCTCGCCATACCTGCGAGCGCTGCCGCGAGGCTCTCGGCTGGCACGAAGTCCATGGCTGGTCTTTTTAGCATTTCTTCCTTGGGATACCCGGCGAGTTCGCAGGCTAAAGTGTTGGCGTCCAACAGATCGCCTTTGCCATTGATCACGACAATCGCGTCTGGAGAAAGCTCGAATAGACTTTGAAAGCGCTCTTCCGAGGCGCGCAGCTCGTCTTGGGCCGCGCGTGCCTGAGTGATATCCCGAAGGTAGGCTGAGAAAAACTTAGTGCCGCCAAACTCGACCGGCGAAATGGCCAGCTCAACAAGCAGCTCATCGCCTGCTTTGTTTGTTGCGGGCACTTCGATGCCCTGATTGAGAACGGCATGCTCCCCCGTGCTCAAATAGTGCTTCAGCCCGTTATGATGCGCGTCTCTTAGATTGGCGGGAATGATGAGCTCTGCGAGTTGCGCGCCCACAGCCTCTGCGCGCGTGTAACCAAAGACCTGCTCCGCCGCAGGATTAAACTCAACGATAAGTCCGGCCTGATCCATCATGATGATGCAATCCAGCGCCGCATCGATCACCGCATTGCGAAGCGCGTTATCTCGCTCAATCGCGACAAGTGTGTTTTTGGCATCAGCCATCTCAGAGTCCCCGCTGCGCATCACATTGCGCCGCTTGTTTTGTTCATTCATTGCCCGTCTCACCTTGCTTGCCAGGCGAGTCATGCAATTTTCAATTCAAACCCCGAGCATCTAAATTCTGCTTTTTTAACAGTAAGTTAGACTAAGATCGCGGAGTTTCCCCCGCCATCTCTTTGCAATATGCCACATGAACATTTGCAAAATGCAAATTTTGGTGGTGCAAATTGCGGCACTCTTGCGGGTCACTAGTAAGCGCCTCTTGCGGAAAGCACGGCCATTGGCGTTTTGAGAAGAATTCCAATGTCGAGCCAGATGGACCGTTTTTGTAGGTAAGCGACGTCCAGTACAACTTGCCGATCGAAGGGCAGATCGGCTCGGCCTTGGATTTGCCAGAAGCAGGTGATCCCGGGTTTTCCGCGCAAGCGACGTCGTTCCACCGCCGAATATTTGTCGACTTCGACCGGAAGCGCCGGTCGCGGACCGACCAGGGACATATCACCTTTTAGAACGTTCCAGAGTTGCGGAAGCTCATCGATTGAGAACTTTCGGATCAAGCGGCCGACGGCGGTAATACGCGGATCGCGTTTGAGCTTGAAAGTCACACCATCATTACGGTCATGAGTCTGCTTACTCAGTTCTTCTTGTGAAGGCCCATCAATCCGCATGGAGCGGAATTTGTAGATCTCGAATGGTTTGCCATTCTCCCCAATTCGGATTTGCCGATAGAGCGCAGGGCCCTTGCTTTCTAGACGAATAGCCAGTGCGGTTCCGATGAGAACCGGCGACAGCGCTAAGATCCCCATCGCCGATGCAACGATATCCATGGCGCGCGCGAGTCCGCGATCGAACGCTTTAAGAAGCGAGCGCTTGCGTCGTGACAAAGCATATCCGGCGGCGCTGGCGAGGAAGGTGAAATTGCCGACCAGGTAGCGTTGCCACATCCGGCGGGGTTCGCATTTGAGGCGATACATCCACTCCGTGCCGGTTTTGCGCATCCAATTCGGCGCGCGCGGGATACGACCGGAAACAAAGTCGAGCAAGCCGCCGACGCCCAGAACAACGGGAGCGTGCAAACGGTGCCGCACTCTTGCCAGCCAGACGTCTTGTGATGGGACACCGAAGGCGACGAAAACGACGCGGGCGCCAGAGGCATTGATCTTGGCGATGACATCGTCTTCTTCGCGTGGACTGAAAAAGCCGTGCTGGTGGCCCGCAACATTGAGGTTGGGACAATTGTCTTGCGCATTCTTGGCGGCATCGGCAGCAACACCATCCTGACCACCGAGGAAGAAGACAGGTATCTTGCGGAATGCCAAACATCGGCAAAGTGGTGCAAACAGATCGGTGCCATTCAGATTGTCGCCAAGCTCAAAGCGATCCAGTTTTGCGGCCAGGGCAACGCCAGATCCATCCGGCAACAATGCGTCAACGTTTTGGAGCGTGTCGCGGTACCGCCAGTCTTTGCGTGCGACGTTTGCACAATGCGCGTTCAAAAAGGCGATTTGGGTTGGCGTTCGAGACTGTGCGCGGTCTGCGATCCAATAAATGGTTTCGGCAAGTCCCGCATTAATGACATCAAAGCCCAAGACTTGAGATGTTTTCAGGCGGCGCTCCGGTCCGACCTGAGGGCGATTGGCGCGGGGCGCTGACAAGTCTGTCGACTGAATTAGTTGCGATTGCATTTGCGATCTCCTGCATGCGTCTGTTCGATAAACAGGTCGCAGGAAGCATTCCGGACACGGCGCTCCCGGAAAACCTGCGATAATTCAATGTGTTAGAGGTTTGGCGTCACGCAATTAGGCGCTCGGTGCTCGCATTTCGCCAGAGGCACTCGCGGCAAATTGCAAGGTCTTTCGCAATTTGCAGATCGCGAAAGGCGCGGCTGCCACCTAAATAAATATAATAAAAACAGAGCACAAGGATGTTGTTTGGCGATGTCGCGAAACTGAAGCGATTCTTGAACCTGTCTTTCCAAACCCAATGAGGAGAGATCGGTGATCCAATCGACGTACATTAATTTGAAAGCGCGCCTGCAACGTTTGACGACGCATAAGCTCGCGCGAAATATCGGTTGGCTGACGGCTGCCGAACTGGTCTCTCGGTTCGGACGGATTATCGCCGCAGTTATTCTCGCCCGCCAGTTGGATGCTGTCGCATTTGGTATCGCTGCGATCGCCTTGACTATTTTTGAGATCGTCCGCGTCTTCACTGAAAACGGAATTGGCGCTGCGGTTATACGCGCCAAGCCAGAAGACTTCGAAAAAACCGCGAACACCGCCTATCGCGTGATGTGGTGCGTGTGTTTGCTCCTGGCGGTCGCGCAGTTTACGGCCGGGCTGATTGTCGAATCTGCGTTGCCGGGGCGACACGCCGGGGCCATGGTCGCGATGTTGGGGCTCGTTTTCTTGATGATGCCGTTTGGCGTCATGCACGCCTATTGTCTCTTGCGGGACGAGCGTATGAAGGAGTTGGCTGGCATCTCAACGGCGCAGGTGGCCGCGGATCATACGCTCACAGCGGTGCTAGCCATTCTGGGATTTGGCGCGTGGGCGATTGTCCTGCCAAAACTGCTGACCGCACCGATCTGGTTGATTGGTATGCTGCGAACAAAAGCCTGGGTACGGAACCCTGATGCCGGGTTTGCACCGCTACGGGGAATGTTGATCTTTTCTCTGCCCGTGCTGGCATCTGAGCTCGTCTGCGCGTTCCGTGACCAGTTAGACAAATTCCTCGTTTCTGTTGCGTTCGGGGTTGAAGCGCTGGGGCTTTACTATTTTGCCTACAATGCTGGCCTCGGTGTTTCGACTGCGCTGAACCGGGCCTTCACCAATGCCGTCTACCCGCATCTTTGTGCCGCTAAAGAACGAGTCTCTGCTTATCGCAAAGCGATCCTCAACCTGGGCGTGCCCTTCAGCCTGTTATATGGACTGCAAGCAGCGGGCGCGCTGATCTATGTTCCCATTGTATTTGGTGAGACCTGGGCGCCGGCGGCCCCTCTTGTTGCCATTCTTTGTTTGGGCGGTCCGGCCAGACTGATGGTCGATGCTGCACGAATGAGGGCCCGCGCGGACGGTCAATCTGGGCAGGACTTCAAGATATCGCTTGGCCTTTCGGTCAGCATTCTGTCGCCATTCCTGCTTATGTCTGGTCATGGACTGTTCGCAGTCGCGGCAATCTCAGTCGTTCTGGCCTCGGTCTTCGCTATCGCGGTCACTCAAATGATGAGCGCTAAACCCCCAATCCGTAAATCCGCAACCGCAGGAGCCGCAACATGACGCGCCATCCGACTGTTTCTATCATCATGCCGGCCTTTCGCGCCCGCAATACGATCGCAGAATCGATCCGAAGCGTGCAGGCGCAAACGCTGAGCGATTGGGAGCTCATCATCATTGATGATGGCTCGCCCGACGACACCGCACAAATCGCGAAAGACATGGCACAGACCGATCCGCGCATTTGCGTCGTGCAAAGATGCAATCGGGGCCCATCAATCGCGCGCAATATCGGTGTTGATCTCGCCCGGGCGGAGATCATAGCGTTTCTGGACGCTGACGATTTATGGGCGCCAGAACGGCTCTTCGGCATGGTCGAAGCGTTTGCGCAATATCCTCGCGCTGGTGTGCTGTTTAGTCGAACCCGTTTCGTCGATGCCGAGACATCGAAGCCGGGTACGTTGACGCCCTTTATTGCGACGCTGACCGCTACGGATATTGCTTGCGAGAATGCGCTTTGCAGCACCTCCAATATCATCTGCCGAAGCGCCGTCTTGACCGAGATTGGTGGCTTCAGGCCGGGTCTAAACTATGCTGAGGATCAGGACTGGTTGTTCCGCGTCGCGCTGTCGGAGCATTGGGACATTAAGGGTGTTGATCAGGAGTGGTTCTTCTACCGCTCCTCTCCAGAAAGCCAATCAGGCGACCTCGAAGCGATGCGGTTGGGCTGGTCCCGAATGATCGAGGGCGTGACCGAAGCATACCGTGACAACGCCGCAAACGCCGCCCGCAAAGCGTATGGTCCGATCCACCGACAGCTCGCGCGGCGCGCCTTGCGGATGGGGCAGTCGCGAGCGGCAGTGAAATATCTCCGGATGGCCCTGCACCAGGACCCATTGCTCTTGCTGCGGCAACCCAGACGCACGCTGCTAACCATTGCCGGTGCAGCGCTTTCTTTCATTCCAAGTTCAACTGTAAAGGAGCTCGTAGCTCAATGAAGACCCCGATTGTTTCAGTCGTAATGCCTGTATACAACACGGCAAAGTACGTTCAGGCCGCCATCGACTCAGTGTTGGCACAAACCTTTGTCAATTTCGAACTCTTGATCATCGACGATGCCGGAACCGATGAGTCGATCGCACTTTGCCGTGCGTATAGTGACCCGCGGATTCGCATCATTTCACAGGCCAATCGCGGTCTTGCTGGCGCCCGCAATACCGGTATTCGAAACGCGCGCGGTCAGTTCGTTGCATTGCTCGACTCCGATGACCTTTGGGAGGCCGCGAAGCTTGAACGCCATGTTGAACATCTGCGCCGTTCTCCGCATATCGGCATCAGCTATGCCGCATCATCAATGATTGACGATGACGGCAACTTTTTGCGCATCGTCCAGCGACCAAAGCTGCGCAATGTGGAGCCGAAAGATGTGTTCTTGCGCAATCCCGTCGGCAATGGATCTGCCCCGGTGCTACGACGTGCGGTGTTCGAAGATATCGGATTTCTGAACAGCGACCGCGAAGAAATCGACTATTTCGACGAAACGTTTCGGCAGTCCGAAGACATCGAATGTTGGTGCCGGATTGCGCTAACCACGAATTGGGGCTTCGAGGGGATCAATGGCGCCTATACCAGGTATCGTATCAATACGGGCGGATTGTCCGCGAATGTGGTCAAACAATTCTCGACCTGGTCATGCGTCAAAGACCGCGTCACCCAGTTGGACCCAAATTTCGCGAAAAAATGGGCCCCACACGCTGAAGCGTATCAATTGCGATACCTCGCGCGCCGTTGCGTGCGCATGGGCGAAGGGGCAATGGCCTGGTCCTTGATGAAGGATGCGCTATCAACCTGCCCCAACATCTTCGTGGCAGAGCCCGTCAAAACCACAACCACGCTGGTCGCGGCGTCGGTGCTTCGGTTCCTGCCAACATCGCTCAACCGGCCTCTGCAAGCCATGATCGCGAAGGGGTAAGCTATGACCAAACCAATCCAAATTGTGCATGTGCTCGATGACCTTGCTATGGGCGGCGTGACCCGCGCGCTCAAGAATTTTGAGCACCCCAAACTGAAAGATATCGGTGTGCATGAGATCGCCGATGTCCGTAAGCAAACGGTCAGAGCCGCTTCACCCAACGATATCGCCGTCATACACTTTACCGCCAATTGGCAGAAACTGAGGTGGCTTCTCGATCTAAAAACGCAAGGGGGATTCTCGCGAGTTATTCTGATCGAGCATACGTATACGCGCGGCTATGAAGCAAGTGAAGTGAAACCAAAGCGCCGCTTTCGTCTGATGTTGCGATTGGCGTATCGCCTGGTGGATCAAGTGGTCGCTGTTTCTGAAAATCAACGCGATTGGATTCTCGAACACAAACTCGCCCCTGAAACGAAGGTGGTCGCCATACCTCAATCCAGGCTGTGCGAAGACTTACTTAAGTTGCCGCACAAACCGCGCGAGAATGGCCCGCTTCAGATTCGCGCTTTCGGGCGGTTCCATAAACAGAAGGGCTTTGATCTCCTGATCCAGGCTATGGAGCGCGTGCCCGCTCACATGGCGACTTTACAGATCGCAGGCGCCGGACCCGACGAAGCGCGGCTACAGGACCTTTCCGGTCGGCTAAAGCACGTCGAAATTTGCCAGTCATTCAAATCGCCCGAGCAGTTTTTGAGCTCTGCAGATATTGTTGCCATCCCGTCCCGGTGGGAAGCATTCGGGCTGGTTGGCACCGAAGCCAGAGCCGCTGGTCGCCCAATCCTCGCGGCAAAAGTTGATGGATTGTGCGATCAGTTGGACGCCTCTGGCTTTGGCCATTCCGTCAATAGCGTCCCAAGCCTGGTTAAAGCGATCTATCGCGCAGCCTTAGCGAATGATCTCAGCGAACGTGGACAGCAAGCGCGGGTCCGGGCTGCGGACGAGTTCGATACAATGATTGACCGGTGGCACAGCCTGCTCAGCCAATAATAGGTGGATGCAGGAGCATTGGCGATATGAACGACCGCATCATTGGCATCGACATCGCCCGGGCTGTCGCCATTCTTTTGGTGACCTGGAAGCACAGCATGGCGAGTTTTCAGGCACGTGGTCAGCTAGACGGCTGGAGCAATTTTGGTCTGGAATTCCTGATGCAATTGGCGACGCCCATCTTCTTGGTTCTGTTCGGCGCAATGTTGGAACTGGTCTATCGCCCACGCTACGAACGGGGCCTGCAACACGACATAACCCGCCGCCTAATCCAGCGTGGCTTGCAATGCTATGGCTACTATTGCCTGGCGATCATTATCTTCTTTTCAGTGATGGGCACCTATTCGGCGATGTCGCTGCCATTCGTTTTTACCGGATTTATCAGCGTTCCATATTCACACCTCTTGGCCTTCTATACAGCGGCGCTGCTATTGGCACCGGCTTTGATTCACGCGCGAATTCGGTACGGACTTGCCCCCTTGGTCTGTATCGCGGTTTTGGTGCATCTGCTTCACCCGATGGTGCGCCAATTGCCGCCCGCCCCTGAGTTTTTCAATCGCGATTATCTGCAACATATGAGCGGGTTCCTATATGGGCGGGGTGTCGATTTCATTGGCCCGTCTCTACTGCACGGCCTCTCATTGGTGTGTTTTGGTATGTTGTTCGGGCACGGTTTGCATCGACGCGGTTCACCATCGTTCGAGCGCCGGCTTTCCGTGCGCGTCTCGGTCGCGATGGCGCTCGCCGCGAGTCTCGTGATTGTCATCTATTTGCTCATCGACCCGTCCCAAATTTCCCTGGATGGGTTGATTGACGCGGCTCTGCGCGTGGACAGTCATCCGGTCTATTTCAGCATCGGGATTCTAGGGGCCTTGGCTTTGACCTGGCTCTGTATCTACACCTATGATGTCAAAAGCATCGCCATGGGCCGCGGCATTCGTGTGTTCGGTCGACGAAGCCTGTTTGCGTTCGGGGTCGGAAATATTCTCGCCTATATCGCGCCGCTCTCGCTGACCAATCTGTTCGGTCTATGGGGCAGCGTCACACTATTGTTCCTTACCGTATGTGGGTTGACGCTGATCTATGATCGGGTGGAACGGGCCGCCTTCTTCTCCAGTACGGCGGATGCCTTAACAGCGACAGTTCGGCGACTGCGTCGCTTACGCGTTTAAGACGTTTTGGTTTCACTGAGCTCGCGCGCGGCAATGCCCATGACGAGCAGGCCGGGCCAAATCAGATAGGCCAGGATCTCCAAATTCTCACCGATTGAGTAGAAGGCCATCAAGAGCACCATCCCGAAGGCAATCCGGCCGGCCTTGGAGCGGGTCACGGCGAGCAACGCGAATTCGATCAGGCTCCAAGCTAACGGGATGGCCAGAGCCACAGCACCGACAGCACCTTTGACGAACAGCAGACCATACCATGTATGGTGACTCCCAATCGGCATGTATTCGACGGCATGGGGGCCGCGTTCGACAATCCCGTGCCCCCAGACCGGCGCTTCATTCCACCAACGGTCGATGGCGATATTGCCGAGCAACTCGCGAACGCGCGTCGAGTCCGCGCGCATTGATTTGACCGAGTTCAGGGTTGAATCCAGCCAGTCCAAAATAGGTTGAGCCAGTGGCGTCAGAAGCAGAAGACCGGTGGTTGCAATAAACCACATGAGCGGACGCCGAGATTCTCCCACTGCGATAACGACGGGCCAGATGAACATAGCCGCCGCCAAAGCCAGTCGAGACTTTGACGTAACAATCATCGCCATCGCAGAAAGGATCCCCATCCACTTCCAGAACTTCCGTTTGTCCGAAAGTGCGAAGATCAAATACATGTTTCCGATCATCCCCGCGGCCGGCGACCAGGGCGTAAAATAGCGCAACCGCGTTGAGCCGTCCGTGGGCTCATATGAATAGAGCTGTACAGCGAAGAACTCAGGCCCTGGACCGCCGATCAATTTCAAAGGCGACACGAAAATACGTTCTGGCAACCCAATCATCGGTGCGACCATGAAGGCCGGCGTGAGCAGCAGGCTACCAAGCGCAACCCATCCAGCAGCACGGATGATTGTATCCAGCTTGACCTGCAAACACGCACCAATCAATGGAAACAGCGCGAGAAGCGCCCAGCCCTTAGCCCAACCAATCGTCGACTTGACGGTTTGACCGAGCCCCATGTTTTGATTCATATGTCCGACCTCAAGGGCGAGGAGCATCACCAACATGCCACCGATCCAAACCCACACACCACTTGGTATGCCTATCACCGACCGAGTCGGTATCGCTTCACCGGACAGGTAGAACCTGGCGAATACCAAGCCCGTCAGCCCGACGCCCAGAACCGGGCCGAGAACGTACAACCCGCCAAACAGGTAAACGAACCAGGTCGCGGTGAGCGCGAAGCCGACTATATAGTCTTCAGGAGCGCGCGAATGATGGGCAGTCTGATCCATAACAGGGCCAATCCGATTGCGTAAAACAGCATCCCGGCAATTGTGCCGAGGGCGATAAATTTCTTAGACGGCGTCGCCGGTGATTTAGGACGGCTTGGCGCTTCGACGGTTTGTGTCAGCGGATACGACGCGAACACGTCTGTCCGATTGGTGTCGATGCGCGCAAGCGCTGATGCGAACACAGTTTCGGCAACTTGGTGGTCTCTCAGCAAGCCATCTAGTTCGGTGGCAGGCGTGGCGAGATCCTCGACGCGTAGCTGTGTGTTCTCCAATTGGACGCGTGTAGCGTCGCGCCGTTTTTGGATGCCGGCCAAACGAACAGTCGCCTCGACCAAAGAGGCTATGAGTTCAGAACGCCCTCCTGTTGACGTGTAATAGGCACGGTCCAAGGTGGCAAAACTTTCAAATCCGATCAGCAACCGCCCGCGATCGAACAGGCCTCTGTTCAGACCTGACAGCTCATTCGTGGCGGCGATTACATCAGGGTGGTTCGGCCCGAACATGTCTGACAGCTCCGACCGTGTGGTGGTCGCTTCAGAATGAGCCTCGATAATGGATTGAAAAGCGCTGTCCGATAATAGCGTCAAAATATCGATGGCCTCATCAGCGGAGATGCCGAGAATGCCGGAAAGTCGTTGAACCTCGCTGCGTGCAACTTCCAGCTCAGCCTGCGCCCGTTCCAACTCGATCCGCAGGGTCTCGGTTTGACCGACCAGGTCGCGAAATTGCTCGACCGAAATCAAGCCGTGCTCGGTTTGGAAGGCGATGATTTTTGCCTGTGCTTCGCGAACGCTCTGTTCGAAACCAGTCAAGGTTTCCCGGTAAGCGATTTCGCGCAGGCCTTGCTCTTCAGCGCGCAACGCTGCGAGTTCCTGCTCGAACGAGGTCAGCCAGGCATCGGCCAACTGCTTTGCGGCATCTGGGTTCGCAGCCGATACCGAAACATATAGAAGCTTAGTTTGGTTCGCGAGTTTAATCTTGGGCGCAGACAGTTCGCTCATCGGCTGCCCGACGATTTCACTTACTGCACCGCGCAGGCGATAGGATTGCAGGAGCTTCTTATAGCTCTCGGTGGGACTAAGGCTTTGGCTGCCGAACGGCGAAGCCGTGTTGCTGGTCGCTTGTCCCAATGAGTCGAGATTGATCGATGAGCCAGATCCGGCACCAGGCAGGATGATGGTGAACCCGCTCGAATAGGTTTTTGGGGTTAGAAAAAAGAAAGCCGCGGCAAGTATACCAATTACGACCCAGCCCATCATCAGAACCATTGCGTAGCGGAGGAAGCGGCCCTGACGCGGGCCGCCTTTCAGAAATGTCCAGTTGCGGGTCATCGGAGTGCGCCTCCCAATAGAGCTGCATTGAGCAGCGGGGCTGCCGATTCAGAGATCATGGCGATGACATCGCGGACATTCGTGACGTGCGAGTCGTAACAAGCGATGGCATCATTCGGCAGAAGAACGGGATTAAAATCGTCGCGGTCTGCCCGGCGAACCAAATCCTCGATCGAACGCGCAACCACTTCGCTTTCGCCAGTGATCGGATTGCGAGAGATCAGCACACCCCAGCGCCGCGCATTGGTGGCCTGAATACCGCCAACGCAGTTCGCGGAAACCAAGCCCTGAAGGAAGCGCGTTCCATAAGGCAGCTTGGTGGAATAGTCGCCAATAGCCGAGGCCGCATTTGAGGCCGCGGGGCGCGTAAGATTGGACATATAGACCCGGATGCCGGGCGGTGTGATCCGCGATGGACGCGCGAGCGCCATCTGAAAACAACCGCGGGACGGCACATGAACACGGTCGCCCGCGACCAGGAGCGGATCTTCGATGGGGCTACCATCTAGCGCGCCAGTCATGTCAAATACGCGACGCCGGCCGTTTCGAGTAAGCACAACATTTCGGATGTCTGCATCGGGCCGAACGCCGGCAGCCGCGGAAAGTGCCACGCTCAATCGGCGTTGCATTGTGAAATCACCGGACGCGTCAATTCTTGACGACGGGTCTGAGTTCGCGCTGCGCTGATTGAGCAGAACGTCACCGGTTTGGAAGACGGCGCCGGAAACAGATACCTGGATCGGTGCCCAGTGAAGAATGTCGGTTGAAACTTGAATGAAGTTCGATTGAAAGTAACCGCCAGAGACGAGCAACCGCGCAATCGCATCTTCAAGTTGCGCTTTGCTCGTCCCTGCGGCGGGAATATCGCCCAGAAAAGGCAATCGCAGATAACCATTGGGTGAGATCACGAAGTCACCCTCAAAGCCGTCACCTCTGACGATTTGCAAGCGCAGCATGTCGCCTGGCGAAAGTAGAGCGGGCTCTTCGAACGCAGCGCCAAGACCGGCATCAAACGGTTGTCCGGTCAGGGCGATATCCATGTCCTGGCAGCGCCCCATATTTTGCGACGACGCCGCTGAAAAGGACGCATTGTGGCGCGAGTCGCTCATCGACTGGCGTTGTGCCTGATAGGGTTCGGACGACACGGTCACCAGGTTTTGTGGGCGCTCAAAAGACCCGGCACACCCAACCAGAACAAACACGAATAGAACCGCGGCGACGCGAATAACAAATTGAATGCGCTCAATCATGACTTACCCCCTCGGCCGCGCGAATGACCGGAAGACCGCAAGCGCCCCCGGGCAATCGGATCGGATCACTTTGAAAACACGGCCGCACTCGACCTTGGTTTTAACTTCGATCATGTCCCCAGCGACCGAACCTGCTCTGTTCAATGCGTGGCGAAACCGGGTAAGGGCGGTATCGTTCTCGATAGAAATGCAAACGCTAGCCATAAAAGCCTCCTGTTCTGGCTTTCACAGTTGCAAGATGCGCGCTCGAAAGAAAAACCTATTAAAAACAGGGTCAAAAGCGAGCTCACCATTATGCGGATTGCATTTTGCAAGAGTCTTGCTTGCAATTCGCAAGACGCATTTTGCATTATCAGCTTGGTTTCTAGGCCAATCTTGTAAGGACCGGTCTGGTGTATAGAGGTAGCGGCCTGGTCGGACTGGTGCGTCGAGGATCGAATGCCTCAATCGCCCTGCTCTACGCTTGGCCCATGACCAAGAGTCCGTTTCTCAATTTCAAAACCCCACCCGAAATCACCCAACGCGCGCGCGTGATGATTGTCCGGTTTCGCTGCGAAACGTGGAAAGCTCGCTCATTGAACCAAGGATCGATACTTGCAGCGGAAACGTGCGGCTCTGGGGCGATCGTTTCGGCCAGACTTCACGCATGGGGCGCAGTCATGAAAGAGATCATTGTCCACGACCAGCAAGAGGTCGGCCGCCATCTTAATCACCGCTCAACATGCAAGCCCGATAGATACGTCGACTTTTCTCAGAACAGCACCCGGATCTGACTGGATCTCATCTACTCGTCCCGAATGCCGCGATAGATCCATTCGCGTTCGCCACTCAGGCGGCTCTAAGGCGCAAAAGAAGGGGCGACGAATAAGATCGGTAAATCTCGTTCTATCGCCCGTACCGCCAATTGCGCGCGATATCGGGTCCTTGGGTCGGAATGTTCGAACAGAGACCTTATCAAACTCAAGCTGCTGGTATCGCTAAAATAGACGAGCACAGCCAAGCCATCTTCTCGAACACACGGATCATGATGCTGCAGAGCCGCGCGCGCATGCTCAATGGCAAGCGCTGGCGCCGCGAGCCAGGCCCCACTCATGATTTGCCGCACTCGGAAATTTATGTGGTGCCTCAGCCAGAATACAAAAATGCTAAACAAGACGGTGATATTAAACCGCGCCAACTCGGATTTTTGTTCCAGATATTGCAGCATCCAGCGTCTGTGGCTGCGGTGATTAAGAGCCCGCGCGATCTCGCTGCGATTCAGCGAACGCTTTGACCGCCACGTCGCGCAGAAGAAATCCTGTAAGGTCATCCGATCCGAGAGCATATCAATCCTATAGCGCGGCTCGAAGCGCACCGCCCATGAGGCGAAGCGCCTTGAGTTGTTCTTTGAAGGATAAGGACAAAACCGGCATGCAGGTCTTGTTGACGTCAACGATGTAAATTCGACCATCACTGACGTCCCGCAAGACGTCGATACAGCCAAAATCAAGGCCGATCTCGCGGCAGAATGCGCTGATCTGAACCTGCTCGTCTTTTGAGTAGACGTCACTGGCCTTGCGGACATCGGTATGAAGATAACTCGTTCCAAACCGGCCCTCGCGGGTTTTGAACTTGTGAAACACAACAGGAAGTGAGCCCTTTACCACATTGGTCCTGAGATCTTCGCTGCGCTGCCCGTCCGTGGCGGTTTCAATAAGCCGTTGATACACCGCGCCGTCCTCGATTTCGTGATGCGAGATCGGGCATTGCACGATTTTTCCATCATGCGTCCCGTTCGCGTCCGACTTGCAGACAGCAGGCCCGTGATAGGTCAGCGGATCAATCGCCAACGCGTATCCGAAGACGTTCTGAAAAACACGCGCCACATGGGTTTTGGAGATGTCTTCCACGCGGTCGTTGAGGGCGCGTGAGCGCTGCTCTGCTGTGAGCTGACGCGCCGTACGACTGAATGTTTCATCCTCGAAAACGAACACTGTGTCGGCTTTGTCGATATCAGACACAATCTGAATATCGCTCACCTGCGTTGCCAACCAAACATTGTACCAGGGCGGCGCACTGTGCGGGTAGAATGCGATCGATCGGCGATCTCGATTGCGCTTGAAAACGCGCGAAACCCCAATGCCGACCAAATAAGCGTAAAGTTGAAGTGCAGAGAAAAGACTTTTGAAGAAAGATCGATCCAACGACACCCGCACCCGCGGATGAGGGACGAGGAGCTGTTTATCCTTGATGCGTAGTCCACTGACATATCCAATTGAGCGCGAGAAAGCGGCGAACGCTGGAAACTGAGCCATTTGAGATGCGAGCCTTCTGAAATCGATCTATTTTCGTCAATAACGCGATCTTGCTTTGCTTTCTAGCACTTGGATAGACACAGTTGATAAACTAAGCGTGTGCACGCGATCGAGTCGTAGACCGATAGCTGAATGCGGTTCAGGGATCAAACGACACCCGCCGATTGCCCGCTTTTATCGCTCACTCGAAACTGTCTCTATCGAGGCGATGCCTGATGTCGACGCCGGACAGGATGGCAATGGCGAGTGAGGACGCTTCGGTTGCGGTGTTTATCTCGAGCTTCTCGTATATCCGCTTCTTGAAGGTTTCGATCGTGCTGCGTTGAACGTTCAAGGCTACAGCGATTTCACCTGATGTATTGCCGGCGGCAATAAGGGTCAGGGTTTGCCATTCACGTGGCGACAGGCCGAACTGGCGCAATCGCGCCTGGTCAAGCGTGGCGAGGCAAACCTCGAACCGCCCAATGGCCTTCCACTCCAGAACGGATACAGGACATCCCATCTCATGACTCCGTCAGGTGGTCTCGTCTGCCGGCTTTTTAGAGACGGCGGAGGCAACAGCGAACAATGAGACGAGACACCACGTACTCTCCAGCACCAGGAACGGAAAATACGAAATCAGCCATGATGCGTAAGCTGCAAGACCCGCTCCAAGGACGTTCATCAGGCTGTACGACATCGACTTTCGATCCAGCGCCCCAAATACATTTAGCGCGAAAGCGAGAAGCAGAAGCGAGACTCCAGCTGTCCCGACCCAGTCAGCATATTGGAATTGATCAAGCATCGGCGCTCATCCGGTCAAGCCACCATTGGTTCATTTGCCAGATCGACTTTTCAAGCGGCGACAGACGACCCTGTTGCGTCAGCGGGGCCTTCAGCCCTTCCCAGACTTTATCGTTCGCATCGATGTCTTCATGGTGAATGACGCGCACCAAACCCGCGCTGGCTTCGGCGGCTTCTGCAAACTCGTCCAGCGCCAGGTGCGACTTGGGCGAAAGCAAGTGGATTTTCAACAGCATCTCATCTGGCCCCCGCGGGAAGACCTGGTACCAGGCTGCGCCATTGCCCTGAAAGGCCAGCATGAAGTGCGGGAAAAGAACAGACGCAAACAGATCGCGCTGCTGCCAGTCGTCGAGCCCTTCAATCGGCGGCAGCCCTGGTGCCGGTTCATCATGCGCGGACGGCATGTGCAAAATAGACCACGGTCCGGTATTATCCGGTATCTTTGAATCTCGCGCGTGGAAAATCGGCTCAAATGTCTGGGCGTGTGTCGCAATGTGATGATAGGCTTCCATGAAATTCTCAACCAGCACTTTCCAATTCCAGGGGCTGTCGAATTCAAGCGTCTTCGTCACCACCATATCGTCCAGTTTGAACTTCGCGAAATAGTCGGAATAGTCCGCAACGTGTGGCGCAAACGGCTCGGCATCCGGGTCGAGATTGGCCAGAACAAAGCCATTCCAGATTTCTGTTTTGATCTGCGGGAGCTTGCAGTCCTTTTCGGCGAATCCGGCGGCGCCATCCATAAGGGGCGCACGAATGAGCTGACCCGTCGTGTCGTAACTCCAGGCATGATACGGACAGGTGAACAATTTGCGTTTGCCTTCGCCTTCCGCGATCGGCGCAGCGCGATGCAAGCAGACCCGCGACATCACGCGGAACGCGCCATCTGTGCCATGAACGACCATCACGGGCTGTCCTAGAAGGTCCATCGACATGTACTGACCAGGCTCAGCAAGCTGATCTATTCGGGCGAGCGGTATCCAGCTCTTGCGCATGATCCGTGTTTCTTCGAGCGCAAAGACCTTTTCGCTGAGATAGGCATTTGGCGGCAAGGTGTAGGCGCGGTCCAGTGGCTGGCGCGCGCGTGCTATTTCTTCGTTGGCGATGTCTGGAATGCGATCAATCAAAGTGGTCATGCTGACACGCCTTCTTTTTCTGGTTGAAGCCAATCTGCCATACCAAGCTCCGTCATGACATAAGCGCGCCAGTCTTCATCATTCATCGATCGACGCCCGGCCAGAATCTCTGGCGCTGAGACGCCCGGTTCGTATCGGAGCTTTGGCACGCCACTTGTTGCTGCCTCAAGAATCGTATCGGCGACAAGTTGGGGATCTTCGCCCGCAACTTCGCCTTCCGATGTCGAGGCAACCACTTGGTCATTGAACGCGTGATATGGCGTGCCGCGCGAAAAGAAGGTGGACGCGTCGGTGTTGTGCATGCTCATGCCGGTATTGAAAAACGCCGGGCGAATCGTACTGACCGAAACGCCAAATCGGGCTGTTTCCATGGCCAGAGCTTCGGCGAGTCCCTCAAGCGCGAACTTGCTGGCACAATAAACCGACTCCCCCGGAATGCCGGTGACCCCGGCCATGGAAGAAACGAAGATAATACGACCACTTTGTTGTTCGCGCAGCACCGGCAAGACCGCGCGTGTCATATCCGTCGCTGAAAAGAAATTGGTTTCCATCACCTGCCGAATGTGACCCTCGTGCAGCGTTTCGAGCGCGCCAAAGCTGCTCATACCGACATTGTTGACCAGGACATCCACGCGCCCGGTGATTGCGTTCACCTCTTTGACGACATTTCGGTTTTGGACTTCGTCCAACACATCATGCTCGAGCACAGTCAGACTGACATCCTCCTGCATCGCCCAGGCATCAAGGTCGGCGCGGCGCTCTGATGCGCGCCGCATAGTCGCAAACACATCGAAACCCGCACGGGCGAGCGTCTTGGCCGTGATTTGTCCGAACCCGGTTGATCGAGAGCACCCGGTGATGATGGCTGTAGGCATGGTTTCCTCCTGATTTCGAGGGGCGCTGTACCATAGGTATTATCCTGGAGTCAATTATTTTAGATCGATCGATTTAAATTAGACATTAAGGATCGTTGCCTATAAGCCCCGCTCTATGACAGCAAACACACCGAACGCCGCCCGGAAACGCCGCCCAGTGGGACGCCCAAGAGGTGATGGAAAACCTCACCTGACGCGTCAGCGCGTTTTTGAAGTGTGCACAAAGCTGATTGCGCAGCATGGTTTTGCGGGAACAAGCATTCGAATGATGGCGACCGCGTTAGAAGCCTCGCCTGCGTCTTTGTTCAATTTGTTTGGGTCCAAGGACGGAATGTTGAACGAATTGATTGCGTATGCGGCGCAAGGTTCTTTCGCTTTCTACGAAGCGCTGTCCGAGATCAATGCGACCCCTGAAGTGTTACTCTACAAAAGCATCTACGAAGAGGTCATCGCCGTCGCCTCGGCTGACCGGGATTATGTCGGCATCTTCTATCTGCCCGAACTTCGAAAGCCTGAGTTCAGTTCGGCGCAGGCTGTACGCGCAACAATGATTTCTCATTATGCCCAGCTGATTGAACAATGCTCAAAGGGTGACGTACTGGACGTTGGCAACGTGCACCTCCAAGCAGAACAAGTGTTTCAGCTCACGGAAACCTCGATCCTCGCACCAGGTCTGGCGGACATGCTCTCACCTACAGACCAGGCGCGCCAAACGGCTGCGTTTTGTATGCGCGCTATGGGATGCAGCGAAAGAGAATTGAGATCGATCGCGAAAGCAGCGGCAATGATTGACCTCCACATCGCGCTTCCTGAAGCTTAGCTGACATTGTCCCCGATATGCGGGATTTCGCGTATCAGGAGAATTCTATAGTCGTGCCGCGCCCAATGATGGGCGTCAGTTCACACGGCCAGAAAAATGTCATTTGCAAACTTCGTAGAAACTCAATTGCCGTGTATGCGCCGATACGCATTCGCGGTCCTGGATGATATTTCTCGAGCGGATGCTTGCGTCGAACAAGTGTTGCTAAACTTGTTGGAAGAGCGGTCGGTTTCCGGTGCTGCATTACAGCCAATGCGTCGGGTGGATCTTTTTGTCAGGCTGCAACACGTGCTGCAGACGTCAGCGATGGTTCGACGGCAAGATCGATCGCGACACGTGCTACTGCTTCTCGAGATGGAGCAGCTATCAATCAACAAAGTAAGCCTGATCTTAGATATTCCGCTCGAAGACTTGTGGCGCCTGGTGAATAGCGAGGAATATGCCGCGCTTCGTATCGCTGCTTTGCGACATGCAGTTCTGTAATGCCCGCTCCTACACGGCCTATAGAAGCCCGACCCGTCCCATTCCACACGCTACTCTATCTTCAGAAACACACAGCATGCTCGATAGATACGCGAAACGAGTTCACACTAGACCGACATCACCGCACGGCAAACCTATTCCTGCCTGTTCAGTACAACCATCCGTGAGGATCCCGAATCTGTGCGCTTCCACACCAGTTTCGATTCACTGACAAACTGAATAACGCCATAAGACGGATTCTCCCATTTTGGACGCTGTGACTCGATTGCATCAAATCGAACAATTCGATTGCTTTCGGGGAGCTTGAGCAAAATGTACCGTGATGGCTGATGCTTGACGATTTGGTAGGGTTGGTTGACGGCGTCGCCCGCGGTAACCCAAAGCCCTTGCCAATGCCCCACCTCTTTTCGCTGCATCGTCGCCGCAGATCGCTGGTCCGTTTTGCGTCGCTCGGATGTCGTCGCTGCGGCGCGAACTGATCTGGTTGCCTGAATTCGATTGATGCGCAGTTCTTTACCATCGTCGCAGTCACCGTCTCCAGTAGAGTAAAACAGCTTCGTGAAGTTGCTGCGAAAGCATATTCGCGCGACGATCTCGTCGTCATCGTCGAGACGTTTGTAGTCCCTCTTATCGAGTAAGGTATCACGGACGAATTCGATATCGACATCCCCGTTCATGGTTACCAGGATGCGTTTTTTGTTGCGATCTGTCACGGAGATAGATTCGCCCTGACCGACCCATTCGTGCAATGCGCAACCCATGTCATAGGAACAAACCTGCGTGGTGGTTGCAGCGCGATAACCCGAGCCAAACCCAGCCGTTTTTCCACCGGAGATCGAGATCGTGAACCCTTGATACGGGCCGACCTCATCATCTTTGCCATCGCCATCTTCGTCGCGCCGCTCGAACCACCAGGTGATCGACGCAGCAACGCCCACGCCTTTCTTTTTGATGTCTTTGAGCTTACCGGGTCGCCCCTTTAGGTCGGTCAGGTCAATGGTCCAGCCATGCGACTTCCCACGCAGCTCATCCATTTCACTTACCCACCACCCGACCGTGACAGCCCCCTCGCCGCCGGCCGCGAGTTGCAAACTAAACGCGCTGCTCGCAAACCATTTGAACAATTTTTCTTCATTCTCGAAGTTGAATAAATCACCATCGGTTTCGCGATCACACGGGATCGCAACGCCGGCTTCCCCTTCAACCCCGACAATCGCTTTCACGCTTGCACCTACGCTCATCGTCCAGGTTTGAGAGCGGATTCCGGTATTATCTTCATCGACCCCGCATGCCGCTTGGACTTCGTCACCTGAAATGGCGGATGCATCTTCGTCTTCGAGCGAATCCGTCAGCGATTCATTCTCGTTGACGTTCTGAGTGAAATTGAAGGCAGACACAAAGGTCTCGGCACCCGTGCTGTCGAGCTTTGCCATAGCAGCGCGCCGCGTCGCCTCTTCTACACTCACCACACAAATCCCGTTCAGCTTACGCTTCAAACCGTCCTGGCATGGCTTTCCACGATCGGTGATGCGACAAGCCCTGGCGTTTTCAGTCCCGCAGGGCTGGCATATCCCGTCCCGCTGCGTGGTCCAGGCTTCGCATTGACGCCCTTGTTCAACCGCTGGGCACGCTCGCTGTCCTTGACGCCCGCACGGACGGCAGATGTCATCAAACTTGCCAAGCCCGGGCTCACAAATCGTTCCGGACTTGATGACCGAGCAAGCCATCTCGCCGTTCCCGCCACATGGACGACAAACCCCTCTAGAATCTTTATCCAACCCAGCCTTGCATTGCTCACCGGCTTTCAAGGCCCGGCAGGCTTTCTGGCCATTGCCGCCGCACGCTCGGCAAATATTTTTTGAATCTGGCTCCGTGGCCCCTTTGCAAGGGTATCCTAGATACACTTTTGGGCAGGCAATCTCTCCTGACCCACCGCATGATCGGTAACACTTTCCGGAGATCTTTTTCAGCCCCTTCTGGCATTGTCGCCCGCGCTCGATCGCCGGACATTGGCGCTGGCCATGCTTTCCGCATTTCCGGCACTTGCCTTTAAATGTCCCGAGGCCCGGGTCGCACACAGGCCCTTTATAATAAACCGGACATGGTTTCTGTCCTTCAGCGCTGCACCTGTCAGAAGGTTTGGCGTCGGCAGCGCCGGAAAATATAAACGTTACCGCCAGTCCGAGGATGAGAACTTTAAGCAATCCGAACAAACAAACTTGGATTCGAGACACGCGCCTTACTCCCTTATTGCGCACCATTAGGGTGCTTGATCCCAGGAAACCTTCTCAAACGTGACGGCCTATTCCTATGGGGGCTACTACCCAATTGAAGTCTTCAAATTGGGTAATCGCCCCCATAGGATTCTGCCGACAACCCTCGCAGTTTATGCGCACCGAACAGAGGGAGATCACATGTTTGAAGTATTGAATAAGCGCCATTTTTCAGTCGGCGCACTCGCTGCAACTGCTATGTTGTCGATGGGAGGATGCGCTGCGGGCACAGCTTTGGCTGCCGGACCCGCGGGTGAAATGGCGATGGCCGCCGCGGGGGTCCCACAATTCCAGGCATTCTTGCCAAACAAGGCGGCTGTGCCTGCCACCGAAGAAATGCCGATCGATGGCATATGGACGATCTCTACGATCGGCAAGAAAATCCAGATTGATCGCGGCCGGGCATATGCCGTGGATCCCTGGTTGCATATGTTCTCGCTGAAAGTTCAGCCGGACATGGTTGTCATGCGTAACATCACCCCCAATGGCGAAGGCGCATATGTCGGCGATGACTTACCGCTAATGGGCAAAGCCACGTTGGTTGAAAACGGCAGCGGCGGACTAAGCGTCACCATACAGGGCGCACTCGGCCCGGCCTCTTATCAGCTCATTCCGTACGGCGAACGAAACATGGAAGATGATGCCGAAAGCGACGATCCACTCGCGGATTGCGAAGACTATGAAGAAGATCCGGAAACGGGCGACATAGTTTGTGCTGACTAGAACAATGACCGGGCAAAGAACCTACGGCGCCCTCAGCATCCCAATTGGCCTGACACTTCTGCAAGCGTGTCAGGCCCCATTGGAGGCGTCCGCGACACCCGAGAACAGCGCTGAACCGCAAATTATCTCCGGACCTTGTGCGAGAATATCCGCCGATCCAAAACCGCTGCCAAAGCAGGCCAGTCCGGATTACTTTCAGGAGTCATTTGGCGGCTATTGGCATCGCGAAGGTGACGACCGAAAGAGTTATGATTTTGGTTTGCTCAGCCCGCATAAAATGATTTATCGGGTCTCCGGACTCCGCGGCTTTGGCGGCATCGTACCGATAGAGCAAGTCGCGATCGCCCCCTGGACCTTTTCCCATTCCGGTGGAACCGCGGTCGTTTTCATGACCCATGATTGCGCAGAACTACGCGAGATGCGTAATGGCGTTGTGACAGATGAAGTGATTGGGGTGTTTGTGCAAAAGCGACGTTAGAATACTGGTCGTTTAAGGGTTTCATGCTTCACGATCAGATCGTGCTCGACGAATCCAGCAATCCATCCTTCAGTGCTTTTGCCATGAGCTCGGCGACGGATGAAACTTCGAGTTTCTGCATCAGACTCGCACGATGTTTTTCAACCGTGCGGGGGCTGATCCCTTGCGTCGCCGCAATCTCTTTCGTCGTTTTTCCGGACAAGACCAGGTGCAGAGTTTGATGCTCCCGAGCCGTCAGCGATACGACATCTTCATGGCCTTCAATCATGGCCATGCATTCCGGCGCGATAAATCGACCACCGCGCAGGATCAATGGAAGTTTTTGATAGAGTAACTTATTGGAGCCCCCTTTTGCGAACATGCCGTCGACGCCAGCACTCACAAGCATGCTGAGAACACCCGGCGCCGTCACAGAAGAGTAGACGACAATCTTGGTATGCGGGCTCCAGCGACGCACGTCTGTATAAACTTCGGCGCCGCCCGATAGGGGCATTGTCAAATCCAAAAGCAGAAGATCAGGCTGATGTTCTTTTACCGCTGCCAGTGTTTCAAACCCATTTGAGGTCTCCGCGACAATGTTTAGGGTGAGCAACTCCAGCAAGTCAGAGCGTTCAAGTGCGGCTCTCAAACCGTCTCGGACGATGTCGTGATCATCCGCAAGAACGGCCGTGTAAGTGTCTGAAACCGACATATTTTCTCCCTCGGAAAACTGTCTGGCACAATGATATTGAAAACAGAAGTGTTAGTTGATCTCTGGCGCCCGTGGCACGGACATCGAGACCCGCGTTCCGACGCCCGCCTCAGTCCAGACGTCCAATCCAATTTCATACTTTGCCGCCAGCTCTTTAACGATGGAAAGTCCTTGTCCTGTTCCTGCAGATTCTGACCCTTTGCGACCATGTTCGAACGCCCAATCGGCCGTCCCATGGTCAAACCCATTGCCGTTGTCGAGCACGTCGAAACGGATTGCCTCGTCTCGTCTCCGGACGCCAACCAAAACTCTGCTGGCGTCAGAATGCATAATCGCGTTGGTGATCAAATTGCTCAAGATTCTGACCAGAATCAGCGGCGGCGCGCTGACCTTGGTCTTGGAGTTTGAAAACCCGAGCCGGATATGCCGTGAGCCAGCTTCGGCGGAGAAGAGTTTGTCCAGCGTGTCGAACAATACGGTGACCCCTAAAGTTTCACTTTGCACGTCACCGTGCAGTCCGGCTTCGGGCGCGTGTGATCCCGCGGCGGACAATTCGGAGGTCAGATCGTTTAAATGATCCAATGCGCGCTCCAAGCGATCGACCAAAGGCTCGCTTGAGTCCCCTCGCATTGCATCCAATTCTGCGCGCATGGATGCAATCGGTTGGCGGATATCATGGGACGCTTCGGACAATTGCCGGGTTCTCGCATCCGCGACGGCCCGCGCACGGGCATACTGCTTCTCCATTTCCAGCAAGTCCGCGCTGGTTTCTGCATCTTTTCTTGCGGCCTGAACTGCCTCTACGAGCGCTTTGTCGCGATCCAATCGCATATCATTCAATTCAAACAACACGGCGAGCATTGTCGGAAACGTCACGATGACGAAAAAGAATCTGAGGATCGCCCCTTGTTCGATCCACACGCGCCCATCACTCACCAAATAGATGACGAGAATGACCCCACAGGCCGCCAACGCAAGCAGCGCGGTCATCAAGGGAATGATGCGGCGACGAGAATCGTGCGTGCGCCAGGTCCGCGTGGCGGCGACCTGACCACCAATCATCAAGACGATCAAAGTGTTGGCAACACCCATCCAGAGTGTGAAATCCTGCAAAACCCACAAGACCGGAATCGTGACCAAGGCCACCAACGCCAGCCCCCACAGAATCTGTTTGATCCGGGGCGTCACCTGATCGGGATGATAGACTTGCGCAGCGCATATAAATCCGATCGCACCGGTCAGATGACCGATGCTCAATACAAAGGAATCATTGAGTGGCCGCCCCATGTCGGGAACCAACCCGATCAAGCCATCTTCCAGCATCCAGATCGAAAGCAACATGCCGACATGCAATGCGGAAATGTAAAGACCCGCGGCATTCTTAACTGCGACGTTGAGCAGCAAAAAGATCAAAACGACGGTGACGGCGAAGCTGTAAAAGCCGATCGCCCATGGCGTGTAAGCTGGCGATTGAGACAGACTTTGAGCCACTGCGCCCGCTGTGAAGACAGCGGAGAACAACGCGCCGGAGGCACCAAGTAGAACCGTTCTAACCAAGGCGTAGACCTGTTTGAAAGTGTTGCAGTGTGACTGCTCTATCATGTTCTGCGGGATTAAAAATGGGTACTAGCACCCATAACGTTTCCGCTTCTTCGGCTGCAGATTGAAGTCATCGAATAGTCGATACACCGCTCATCCCGAGCAAAAGGGGAAGAAAGAAAATGACCCATATTGGACTGAAATCTGTAATGATCGGCATGATCGCTATGACAGGTGCGATCGCCACGCAAGCCGCCCAGCCAGCAAGTGCGGATTGGGATATTTGC
Source organism: Pseudomonadota bacterium (assembly GCA_039029475.1). Lineage (GTDB taxonomy): Bacteria > Pseudomonadota > Alphaproteobacteria > Caulobacterales > Hyphomonadaceae > Henriciella. Next base: position 104,074 of record JBCCGB010000002.1, read on the forward strand.
AAGAACGTGCGCATTAAGGTCGTGAATAATACCAGCAAGCCAATCAAACTGGTTGATCTGGACTATATCGACATGCGCATCGATCGAAAGCGTTCCGAGAACATTTCCAACCGCGTCATCCAGAAAGGCAAAAGCTATACCTGGACCCGCAATCTGGAGAAAGTCAAAAACGCCAAGGTGAAAATTCGGGCGCAATATCAAACGCTCAAGAGCAACGGCAAGTGGAAATGGAAACCAAAGAACAAGCACTCTGTCGTGAAGAAGTGCTCTGGGTCGCCATCCTTCACGATTAACGTCGGCTAAAACGCCGGCTCGCCAAAAGAAATCGCCTGCCGAACAATCGGTCAGGCGATTTTTCTTATGTCGAAACATCGAGAACAATCACGATGTCTTCTATCTCATTATCCTCGCCCCAAACGCGGATCTAAGGACGCTCATCCAGGGCGCCAATATCGAGCACTGGCGCGGCGTCTAAGTCTTCCGCGTCGAGCAAAGCCGCGATCCGTTCAAGTGAGGAAACGAGCATCGATTGATGCCAGTCAGGCAATCCTTCGAATCGGGTTTGGAATGTCTGCTGAAGCAAATCGGGCGCAGACGTAATCATTGCCTCACCGTCTGGTAGCAATTTCAGCCAAACACGACGGCGATCTTCTTCGCATCGTCGACGCGCCGCCAATCCGCGTGCAACCAATTTGTCGACCAGGCTGGTAATCGTCGCATGTTTGAGTTGGGTCAGGTTTGAAATCTCGCCGGCCGAAATTTCGCTGCGCTCCGAGAGAATTTGCATCACCAATAGCTGCGACGGCGTGAGGCCAGCCTGGACAGCGAGTTTTTTGGAGGCCTGCTCCGTGCGTCGCTGGATTTGCCGAAGCGCGATCAGAGCGTCTTCAGATCTTGCACTCATGCTCTAATTCCTCAATCACCCAAGAGCGATGGACCTAATGCTCTTTTCAATGGATCGAGAAATCTTTCAAACGGCTTCCATTGATCTTGTCCAGTGCGATTGATCGGACGGCGCACCTGTTCGGAGCTGGCGGTTCGGACTGCTCGATTTGTCTTATGGAATTCAACGCACGCGCTCTCGAAAGGCAAATTGCAATATTCCAGGATCCGGCGGACCTCGCCTTCCAAATCACGAAGAACATCCTCGTGTTGGACCCGCAGAACACGGCCAGCGGGGAAAACAGAGTCCCAGTGATCCATCAGGTCAACATAACCTCGATAGTAACTGCCTATATCCTCAAGTCCGTAAGAGAATTCCTGTCCTTCTGCGAACAATTGCTTGTAAGCGGACCAGCAGCAATCCATCGGCGCGCGGCGCGCATCAATAATTCTAGCATTCGGCAGAATCAGGTGGATCAAACCGAGGTGACGGAAATTATTCGGCATTTTGTCGGTAAAGTATGCCGCGCCCTGGCGATGTATTCTGGTGTCTTCGAGATAGGTCTCACCTAGCTCTGTGAGCTCGTCTGCGGTCAGTTCAGCAAGGATTCGTGGGTATCGGTCGCGGTCGCTGATCAAATTTCGTCCGCGCAACCGGTGCGCCAATGATAAGATGTTTGGCAGTTCGAGTGTACCATCCACCTGACTGTGAGACGCGAGTATTTGCTCGATCAAAGTCGACCCTGCACGCGGCAATCCGACAATAAAAATCGGATCAGGCGCCGGACTTCCCAGATCGTTCTGAGCCGCGAGCATGTCTTTTGTGCAAAACGTTTTCTGGGCTTGGAACTCGTCCAACATCTGCTCTGTCGTGTATCGCGTTTGTTTTTGCTTGAGCCGATTGCCCGTTTCATAATTCACGAATGCGGATTCATAGTCACCGCGATCCTCGAACGCTTTACCAAGCGCAAAAGCGATATGGACACGCGACATGAAACTGAGATCAGGCGATCGCTGTGCGGTTTGCATGTTCCGCAATTCATCGTCCGAAAAACGATAGGTCTTGAGATTTGCCAACGCATACCAAGCATCGCCGCTTTCAGGCTCCGCGCGGACCGCAGCCTGGTAAGACGCGACGGCGTCATCTGAGCGGCCATAGGTTTTCAACGCATGCCCTTGTGAGGTGAGCGTCGCCGAGTCGCCTGGAATCTTTGCCAGAACTGCTTCAAACGCTTGAAGGGCAGCCTCATAATCACCGGCTTGCATAGATTCAATTGCGTACAAGGATTGAAACACGGGGCTGTTCGGATCGCGGCCTAGTAAGATCTTTGCCTGTGCGAGCGCAGCACCGTACTTTTGGCGCTTTCGCAGCACTTGAATGTAATCGATCCTCAACTGGACATTGTCTGGTTCCAGCTGGATAGCGGAGTCGAGCAGAATGTCAGCGTCTTCAAGCACGCCTAGACGCGATCCGATATCCGCCAACAACCGCATGGCTTCGACATTGTGGGGGTGCTTTTGCAAGAACGCCCGCACCAGTTCCTCAGCTTTCAATACGCGACCTTCATAGAGGTGATTGGTCACTGCCAACAAAACACGCGGGAGTGATCGAACCCGTTCGAGTTGAGCTTTTGCCGCATCGACTTCTGCCTTTTGATCGCGCGAGATCAGGAGGTCCACTTGCGCTTGCCAGCTTGCAACCAAGGCTGGATTGTAGCGCGTCGCTCGCCTGAAAGCGATCAGCGCCCGTTCGACATCACCGACCGCCCGCAACAAATGCCCTTCTTCTTGATAGGCGCGCCCATATTCAGGCGCGGCTTTCTTGAGCGCATTTAGATGGTTCGAAGCGACTGAGAATTGTCCCAAATAGCGGGCCGCGACAGCGGCGATATACAACGCTTCCTGGTCCTCTGGCGTCGTCGACAACATGGAGTCTGCAATTGCAGCTGCTGCCGAGAACCGACCGGCTTGCATCTCTGATTGCGCTCGTTTGATATGTTCCGCGCGCGTGGCGTCGACAGATTGGGTCATGGCGGGTTCCATAAAAAGGCAGCGCCTTGAGGGATCAAGACGCTGCCTTCATTCAATCATGCTTTCTGCGATCAAAAATCATATCCGACCCGAACCCCAATGGTACGTGGTCGCATTGGCGTGACTCGGTTTCGATCGAACTGGAAGCTATTGCTGAGCTCCGCGTATTCGTTGGTCAGATTTGTCGCGTAGAGTTCGGCTGACCACTGGTCTGCGGTGACGCCCAAGGTTCCCCCTAAGACGACATAGCCATCAACGTCACCTTTGTTGATTTCGACGATATCGCTGACGGAATCATCGGAGAAAACAATTTGCGGCATGACATGAGCTGTCAGTGACGACCCACCGATCCGTTGCTCAAGATCCCATTCGTAACGCACACGAATATTGCCCTGATAGGCAGGCGCAAAAGCGAGATCGGATCCCTGTAGCACATCATTGGTCGGGACCAGGACCTCCGTAATCTCTGTATCAAGCAAAGAGAACGCGCCGGCGACCGTCAATCCATCAATGGAATACGGCGCCCAGGTAAAATCACCCTCAATGCCCGTAATTTCGGCATTTGCAGCATTGTCAGAGAAGAATAGATTGACGATGGACGGATCGAAAATTGTCGCTTGCAAGCCCTCAATCTCTACGAAGAACGCAGAACCGTTGAATCTAAGCGAGTTGTCAAACAGCTCGGTTTTCCAGCCGATCTCGTAGTTTTGGATATCGTCTGTGTCGACCGCAAACGGAACCGTGTAAGTGTCGGCTGGATTTGATCGTCCTCCAGGACGATTGAGCAGTCCGGGCCGGAAACCTTCAGAATAGGTCGCATAAAGCAGCACATCATCAGTCGGCGTATAGGATCCGGTCAGCTTGAAGATGGTTCCGTCCGTTGATGCGGTATCTGGCGCCCCAAACGGATTGTTCGGAGCAAACTGCGCGGAGATATTCGTCCCGGCACGTTGCTGGTCCGTCGCTTGTCCGAGGTTGAAGAAGGAGGAGTTGGCCGAGCCTTCGAGATCGACTTCGATGTCATACCATCGCGCGCCGAATGTGATGGCAAATTGCTCGTTCAGGTCAAACGTGGCTTCGCCGAACAATCCAAGCTGCTCGTCTGTCCGCAAGACATCGTTCCGGAAGATTGCGCTTTCCGGAAACGGTCCAGGATCGCTGAAAAAGCCGGGTTGAGCACTGCCAATTTCGCCCGTAATCGCGGTATTGGTTAGCGGGTAATTGTCTGGGAAGCCGGCGACGCCATTAAACCCAATGGCAAACCGCGAACCGGGATAGGTAAAGTCATTCCGCTCGAGCAATTCAAGATCGGAATAGAAGCCACCAAACGTCGCCCGCAATCTGTGCTCGGCTGGCGTATTGAATCGCAACTCGTGCGTTTCGACTTTCAACTCGGTCAGCGAGTCAACGAACAAGTCCGGCGCTTGGCAAGTGCCACTCGGTGCTGCTGCACCCGGATACGTCACCGACCCGTCGCAAATGTAATAAGGGAGATACTGGCCGACGAATAGATAATCGGTATAGTCCACCGTTTGATCCGTCGTGCGATCCGTATAGGCCCCTGTATACAGCGCCTCGAGCATGCCGATCCGACCTTCCAAGGTCCAGCTCGTATTGTGATACGTGTCCTCGATTTCGTCGTCTGAGAAACGCTGGATATCGTAATCATCGAGTTCAGGGTCGGCGAAGAATACGCCTTCTGTGTCGAGCTGTTGCTGGGCGTGTGAGAGCAATAGACTCCAATCAGAGTTAAACTCGTACGCCACACTCAAGCGGAAGCCAGCATAAACGGTATCATTGAAGTCGTTCTCGACGATCGAGCTATTATTGGCCGGAATGAATGTGACGCCAGACAAGTCAGCGCCTGCCTGGAAGCCCGCGCGCCCTGGCGACACCGCCAGGCCATTGTCACGCACGGTTCCAGCCGGACGAAATCTCGCAGAGTCCTGGGCTGTCACGACACCGCCAACATTGTCGATATAACCGCCCTGATTGTCGGTGTAGACGACGCCGCGCAGCGCGAGCTGGTCTGAAACCGGCAGGTTTAGCATGGCCTCAACGCTGTTGCTCATCTCCCCGCCATCCGTGAACGAGGTCGAAGCCTTTACCGAAGCTGCAACGCCGGAAAAATCTGGTTTGTTGGTGATCAATCGAACCGTGCCGGCTTGAGAACTCGCCCCAAACAGCGTCCCTTGCGGGCCGGAGAGTACCTCAACCCGTTGAAGATCGGCCGCGTAGACGTCAAGATTTCGACCAGGCTGTGCCAATGGCTGCTCATCAAGATAGAATGAGACGTTCGGTGCGAGACCCGCGACGCCTGCGATGGTCGCAGCCGGCGTGGTGGAAGCAAGTCCTCGAATATAAATTGAGTTTTGGCCGGGGCCTGAACCGCCGGCGGTGACGCCTGGCAGCTGAATGAGATAGTCAGAGAAGTTTTTGACGCCGAGTTCTTGCAGCTCTTGTTCACCAATTGCATCGACTGCAACTGGAATGCTCTGTGCGCTCTCGGAACGCTTCGTGGCTGTCACTGTGACAGACTGGAGGCGCTTCACTTCTGGCTCGGCGGCATCCTGTGCAACAGCACTCATACCGGAAAGACCCATCATGGCGATCAAAGATGCGCCACTCATTAGTCGATACATATATAATTCCTCGGGCGGTTTGCTCCGGTCACGCAGGCCCACGCCGAATTACGCAGGGCACACTAGAATCGCGACCGTTCGATTGTGCCGGATACCTAACAGATAGTTTGATGATGGAAAGATTATCCACTGTCATTCGTGTCCGGAATCATGATTCCAGGGCCTTCTGTGCCAATTTTGCAGCACTTTACAGCACATGGAGCTCCGCCCGGAATATTCGGCGCCTGCGCCAAATGCTTTGAAGATCGACATAATTCATGCATGACGGGCCAAGCCTACTTTTGAAAGGAAATCATGTCCGAACGGGAACCCATCGCAGCGGCCGAACGCGAATACGAAACCGATTATGACGTCGGTCAGGACAATGTCGAAGTCCTTGGGTTGGACGTTCACAACCCCGTATTCTTCTTGGCGGCCAGTCTCGTACTCCTTTTTGCGGGGTTGACGCTGGTCTTTCCGACCGCTTCCGGCGAGATGTTGAGCGCAGCCCGCGTGCATACTTTGCAATCCTTCGATTGGTTGTTCGCGGCAACGCCCGTGATTGTCTTCGTCTTCTGTCTGGCTTTGGCGGTTTCCCCGCTCGGTCGTATTCGCTTGGGCGGTCGAGACGCGGCGCCTGATTACAAAATCCACTCCTGGATTGCCATGCTTTTTGCCGCCGGGGTCGGCATTGGATTCATGTTCTGGGGGGCTGCAGAGCCCCTGGCCTATCACACCGATTGGTTTGGTATGCCGTTGGGGGCTGAACCTGGATCACCAGAAGCAAACCGTCTGGCGTTCAGTGCCACCCTTTTCCATTGGGGGGTGGCGCCTTGGGCCATTTACGCTGTTGTCGGCCTTTCTCTCGGCTTCTTCGCACACAATAAGGGGCTGCCACTTTCCCTTCGTTCGGCATTCTATCCGTTATTAGGGGAACGCGTCTGGGGCTGGTGGGGCCATGTGATCGATTTGTTCGCGGTCGTATCCACGATTTTCGGTCTGGCGACGACCATCGGCCTTGGCGGAACGCAAGCGGCCAGCGGCCTCGGCTATATGTTCGATTTTGAACCCAATGTGTGGACACAAATCGGCTTGATCGCAGCAATGACAGGCTTGGCGGTGATCTCAGTTACGCGCGGAATGGATGGCGGCGTAAAGCTGTTGAGCAACATCAACATGATCGTCGCGTTTGGCCTTTTGCTGTTCGTGATTGTTGCAGGCCCAACAGCACTGATCTTCTCAGGCATGGGCGAAAACCTCGTCGCATATCTCGTCGATACGCCCGCTCTCACCAATTGGGTCGGACGCGAAGACATCGCATGGTTCCATGATTGGACGATATTCTATTGGGCCTGGTGGATTTCGTGGTCACCTTTTGTCGGCATGTTCATTGCCCGGATTTCAAGAGGACGAACCGTACGTGAATATTTCGCCGTCGTGCTGTTCGCGCCATTTGCAATCTGCGTCGTCTGGTTCTCAGCCTTTGGAGAAACGGCAGTATTTCAATACGAAAATGGGATTGGCGACCTGTCAGGCGGCATTGTCAGCTCCGCAACCGTCCTGTTTCAGATGCTGGCCGCGCTGCCCTGGGGCGGTGTTACATCATTCGCCGCAATTGGTTTGCTCATCGTCTTCATCGTGACATCAGCAGACTCAGGCGCCTTGGTCGTCGATACGATCACGTCTGGCGGCAAAACCAATTCCCCCGTGGCGCAACGCGTGTTTTGGGCGTGCATGCTTGGCTTGACGGCGTCGGCGCTGCTCTATGGCGGAGGCACCTCGGCGTTGGAAGCGTTGCAAGCCGGCACAATTGCCGCGGCGCTGCCGTTCACAATCGTGCTGCTCATATGTTGCGTCAGCCTGTATCTCGGCATGCGAGACGATGCGCGTGCGACCCCGGAGCCCGCTCACTGATGAACACGGTCCTGTCGATCGCCATCCTGTTCACACTGTGCACGTCGCTGATCATCGTCATCTGGTTTCGCAATCTGAAACTCAATGGCGAAGATCCCCTGCCTATCACAGCCTTTATGGCAATCCTGTTCACGTCTGGTCTCGATGTCGGGCTGATCATGTTCCCGCTCACCGAGTTTCCAGTCTACGAAACCGAGGCGGCTTATCAGTTCACCAATGCGCTCGCCATTGAATTCGGATTTTGGGGGTTTCTGGTTTGGGGGTTCTATTTTCTGACGACCTTCTATTTCTGCGTGGTCGAGCCAAAACTAAAATTGTTCGAAATTGGCTGGGTCAAACTCATCAATAGTGCCGTCATCATCGCCACGTGCGCATTCACCGGCTTTCTGTTCCTGTCTTACCTGCCAAACTATATTGAAGGGATCAGCAACCCGGTCCGTTACGCACTGGTAGGATTTGTGGTTCTCACTGCCGTGCTTTCGAGCACTGACATCCGCTACGTTAAATGGCTGGGGCTCGCGTCGAGCGGCCTTTTCTTTGGCCTGATCGGCTTGCTTTGGGTGGCGAGCGGCACGGGGTTATCGGGCCTTTTTCAGAGCGCGTCGAACATTGGTGGCTATTTCACCAATCTTCCCAAATTCACACACCCATTGACGGACTATCACGCCTTCTACCTGTTCTGGTGGTTCGCGTGGAGCATCATGATCGGGCAGTTCGTTGCGCGTTTCGTCAGCGGCTTGCGAACTTATCAATTGATGCTCGCCCTGCTCGTCTTGCCGTCTATCCCGATCGCGCTCTGGTTCTCTGTCCTCTATCTCTATCATTCACAATCGATCGAGCTGGTTCGTTCGCTGCAGATCAGCATGGTCATTGTCGGGATAATCTTCGTCATCAATTCTCTCGATTCATTGACCCGGCTTTATTCTGAAAACCTCAATCTGACCGTTAAGCGCCTCAGCGGTCCGGGTTATGTTGCGACGCATTGGAGCCTGCTGTTCGGCTTGATCCTGCTTTATCAGTTTACACCGCTGAAGATCGAGTGGATCGGCCTGGTTGTGATCGGCATCTATTGCGCGATTTATGTTCTGACCATTATCAGGCGCGATGCGCTCATCGGAATAACGGAGTCAGAATCAGCGAGTCATGGATAAGAGATACGATTACATCATCGTGGGGGCAGGTTCGGCTGGCTGTGTCTTGGCCAATCGTTTGTCGGAAGATGGTAAGCATTCAGTATTACTGCTTGAAGCGGGCGGCAGCGATCGTGATATCCTGATCGCAATGCCCACGGCATTGTCTTATCCGATGGCTTCAAAGACTTATAATTGGGGCTACGATTCAGATCCCGAGCCCTATGTTGATGGCAGGCGCATCACGTGTCCGCGCGGCAAAGGTCTTGGCGGCACGTCCTCAATCAATGGCATGGTCTATGTGCGCGGCCACGCTCGCGACTTCGCCGAATGGGAAGACCTCGGCGCCAATGGCTGGAGCTATGCTGACTGTCTTCCTTACTTCAAGCGCTCGGAGTCCTGGCAAGGCGGAGAAGATGCGTACCGCGGCGGATCTGGACCGCTTGGCGTTTCTGGCGGCAACAATATGACCCGTAACCCATTATACCAGGCCTTTGTGGATGCAGGTGTGGAGGCCGGATACCCACGCACAAAAGACTATAATGGCGAATGCGGCGAAGGGTTCGGACAAATGCACATGACCGTGTCGGGCGGTGTGCGCGAGTCGACCTCCCGTGCCTATCTGCGCCCTGCAATGAAGCGCTCTAACCTGCGCGTGATGAAGAACGTCATGGTCGATCGCGTGATCATGGATGGAAAACGCGTATCCGGCGTGACCGGCACCCACAGAGGAAAACCCATTACGATAAAGGCCAACCGGGAGGTTATTTTGTCAGCCGGGGCCATCGCCTCTCCAATGATTCTGCAACGGTCCGGTATCGGCCCGTCCGCCCTGCTGTCACGGATCGGCATTCAACCACAGCACGAGTTGCTTGGTGTCGGCCAAAACCTGCAGGACCATCTGGAGGTTTATTTCCAATTCCACTGCAAGCAACCGGTCAGCCTCAACAGCAAGCTCAATCTGTTCACGAAGTTTCTGATTGGTGCGCGCTGGTTCTTCTTCAAGTCGGGCCTGGGGGCGACCAATCACTTTGAATCGTGCGCCTTCATCCGTTCCCGTGCGGGATTGGAATCCCCGGACATTCAGTACCATTTTCTACCAGCAGCAATGCGCTATGACGGCACACCATCGATCAAGGGGCACGGGTTTCAGGTTCATGTCGGCCCCAATAAGCCGAAAAGCCGCGGGCGCGTTGAAATCACAGCGGTGGACGCTGCTGCGCATCCAAGCATTCTGTTCAACTACTTACAGCATGAAGACGACATCGCAGCATGGCGCCAATGCATCCGCCTAACGAGAGAAATCATCGCCCAACCGGCAATGGACCCATATCGTGGCGAGGAGCTTCAGCCTGGTCTGGATATTCAATCAGACGAAGATATCGATCGTTGGGTACGTGAGAATGTCGAAAGCGCCTACCATCCGTGCGGAACCGCGCGTATGGGACAGACGGATGACCCCAACGTCGTGGTCGATACCGAATGCCGTGTGCGCGGCCTTACGGGTGTGAGAGTGGTCGATGCCTCGGTGTTTCCGACGGTGCCGTACGGCAATATCAATGCGCCAACGATCATGGTGGCCGAGAAGGCCGCTGATGCCATCCTTGGCAAACCGCCGCTTTCGCCCATTTCGGTTCCATCCTGGACCGACCCGAACTGGCAAACACATCAGAGAATGGGCGTCGCGCAACGCCGGTAAAGAGTCATGTCAGCAGAGCCTGCCTTGTATAATCAAAGGCACGCTACAGATTGAGTAAAATTTTTCCCTCGAACGCGGCTGTCGCTGGGTGGATGTTCGACTGACACCCCACGCAAACAGGGTCATGTTTGCATATCAAGGATGACGACATCGCCTTGCCTTTCGCTATCCTACCAAGAACAGAGAAATCTGCGGTAGGTAGGTGATTAGGATCAGACAAAAGATTAGCGCCAGGTAGAACGGCCACATGGACTTTACCGTATCTTCCATCCTTATTTTTCCGACAGCCGAACCGACAAACAGCACGGTGCCGACTGGCGGCGTGATCGTCCCAATGCCGAGCGCAAGCATCATGATGATGCCGAAATGCACCGGATCGACGCCGATGGATTGGACCACGGGCAAAAAGATTGGGGTCACGATGATGATCAAGGGCGCCATGTCCATGAAAGTCCCGAGCACCAGAAGACACACCAGCACCAAGGCCAGGATCACAATGGGCGAGTCGGTCGCACCGAGAATAAGTTGAGACATCATCAAGGGCGCCTCAAGCAACGCGAGCAACCACCCGAACGCCGCTGCAGCGCCAATAATCAGCATGATCATCGAAGTTGTTTTGGTCGAGTTGACGACGGCGGCTTTGAACTCTTTCAGTCCCAGCGAACGATACAGGAAGACGCCGATGACCAGCGTATAAACGATGGCGACAGCCGAGCTTTCTGTCGGCGTAAATACACCGCCCAATATGCCGACAACGATGATGACCGCGGTCAACAGGCCCGGCAGCGCCCCGATGGCCGATAGCAGCAGTGCTTTGAACCCTGGAAATACGCCTTTGGAATAACCCTTGATTCGCGCCAGAATGGACACTGCCACCATCAACGCGAACCCGCACAACAAGCCGGGCATGATCCCGGCGACAAACAAGTCCCCAATCGAGATAGATACGCCTGCGGCCGCAGCATAAATGATCATGTTATGACTCGGCGGAATGATCAGTCCGAGAACTGCCGCGGAGCAGGTGACGTTCACCGAGAAATCGCGGTCGTACCCCTTCTCCTCCATGATTGGAATCATCGTTGAACCAATTGCCGAGACACTGGCGACGGCAGATCCAGAGACAGCCCCAAACATCATGGACGCTCCGACATTGACATGACCGAGCCCGCCTCGGACCCGGCCAAACATGCCTTCAGCAACGCGAATAAGGCGCGCCGCAATCCCGGTCTGAGTCATGAGGTCTCCCGCGAACACAAAGAACGGGATTGCCATGAGGGTGAAGACGTCTATCCCCGCAGACAGGCGTTGGACGGCGATGAGAGGGTTTAATCCGATCAGCGCGAATACGAGCATGGACGAAATCAAAAGCGCGAACGCCACCGGCACACGAATCGCGAGCAGACCGAGAAGGCTCACCAGGAGGACGATAAGTTCCATTACTCGGGCACCTCGGGTTTGGCGCTGAAGGTCTCAAACAGCTGATAGGAAGAAAATAGCGAAATCAGAATTCCAGCGACTGGTAGTGGCAAAAGTGCCAATCCTCTGGGCAAGCCAAGTGATGGGATACTGAACGCCCACAAAGTCGTGGTGAGTTGCCACCCCGCAATCACCATAACCAAACCTGCTATCGCAACTGCGAGATTGGCCACGATGTCGAACCCGCGCCCAATCGAAGCGGGCATGGCGTCGCGCAATGCATCGATTCTAATATGGAATCGCTCATGCACGCCGACAGCCGCACCGAAGAAAACCAGATACGCCAAGAGCACGAGTGAGAGGCGTTCAGACCAGGCCGGGCTTGAGTTAAAGAAATACCGCGCGACAACCTGATAAGAAATGATTGTCGTCATCAGAACCAGGCAAGTGGCGCTGACGAATAGCGATACTTTGCTCAGCATATCGAGAAATTGTTTCATGCGCCGGCCTCCCCAATTCGATCAATCTCCGCAAGAAAAGGCGCGAGTTCCGGCGTCACAAACTGCTCATAGACAGGTCCCATAAGGTCACGGAATGGATCCGTATCTATGTCTGACAAAATTTCACCGCCGCTTTCCAGCAACGTTCTTTTAGAGTCAGTGACGCGCGCATCCCAAAGGCTGCGCATCACGCCCACAGATCGTCGCGCGGCGTCTTTGACCAATGCCTGATCTTCCGCAGAGAAATTTTCCCACGTTCGCAAACTCATGATCAACATGTCCGGCGTGCGAAAATGCCCGGTTTCTGAAAAGTATGGCGCGACTTCATAGTGACGCGTACTGATATAGCTCGGCCAATTGTTCTCGGCCCCGTCAATGACGTTTTGAACCAGGCCTTGATAGACTTCGCTGAAATTCATTGGCGTTGGGTTGGCTCCGAGTGCGCGCATGGTCGCCAGGAAAATATCTGAATTCGGCACACGGATCTTTCTGCCGTTCAACGCGGACGGATGCGGCACGGTGCGATCGGTTGTATAGAAACCGCGCCCGCCTGTGTCGTAAATTGCCAGGCCACGCAATCCGAAGGATTCCAGGGATTGCAATATCGTTTCACCGATTTCACCATCTGCGACTTCACGCTGATGTTCGGTTGATCGGAACAAAAAAGGCAAACTAAACAACTTCGTCAACGGCGCGATATTGTTGAGAGCTGCGGCAAACGTCCGGGTCATATCAAGACCGCCAAACATGGCGATCTCGAGTGTGCTGCCCTCGGATCCCAGCTGCCCTCCCGGATAAGATTTTACGCTCAGTCGACCATCCGTTTTTTCCGCCAGATATTGCCCCATGAATTTGACGGCCTCGACCGTGGGATACCCGTCAGGCTGAGAATCTGTTGAATAAAGAATGCGGTTGCCTGCGACACCGGCGTCTGAACAACCGGCAATCGCAACCGAGCTGCCAAGCAATAGTCCTCCAACCTGACGCCGATTGGGCATGAAGCCATTTCGAGTGATATTCATAATCCTCCCTTTCGCCCAATCGCCGCGCTTCTATCGGCGCAGCCGACCGGTTCCGTCGCTTGCCTGCAGCGCCCTGACTTCGGCGACGGTGACCATATTGGTGTCCCCGACGATTGTGTGTTTTAGGGCATTCGCAGCAGCACCAAACTGCAAAGCATCAACATCCGACATGTCAGTGGCCAGCCCATAAATGAGCCCCGCGGCAAACGCATCGCCGGTTCCCACGCGATCTACGACATTTTGGAGACGATAGTTCTTGGAAAAGGCTGACCCTTCGCTTGTTCGCAAATGCGCGGCCCAATTGTGACAATCAGCGGACGCGGAATTCCGGATCGTCACAGCAACTCTCGACAAATTTGGGAACCGTTGCATGACATCGGCGGAAAGCTCTTCATACCATTCATTGGTGCTGCCATCGCCGTCTGGTGAAAATCCTAGACACGCTGCGCAGTCACCGCGACCAGCGATGAGTGTGTTCGCGTGTCTGACGAGATCTGGCATGACCTCGGTCGCCGTCTGACCGTACTGCCAAAGTCGTTCTCTATGGTTGAGATCGAGCGACACATGCACATTTCTAGACTTCGCCTCGAAGAGCGCGGCTATGCAGAGATCTCGCGCAGACGCAGAGATCGCCGGGGTAATTCCACTCACATGAAACCAAGTCACGCCATCAAAAGCAGCGTCCCAATCTATTTGATCGGCAGTGAGCGCGCAAAAAGCGGTATCCTGCCGATCGTAGATGACACATCCTGATCGAAGGTCGGCGCCATCCTCTAGGAAATAGACGCCCATTCGACCTGGCAGCCGCTGCACGTGTTTGGAGTCCACCCCGCTCGCGCGCAACGACATCAGCGCCTGCTCGCCGAGCTCGGTGGGCGGTAAGGCAGAAATCAGTCGGCTCTCCAGGCCGAATTGCGCAAGACTGCTGGCGACATTTGCTTCTGCGCCGCCATGACAGACATCGAACCGAGACGTCTGGCGCAAACGCAACTTTCCAGGCGGTTTTAGCCTCATGATGAGCTCGCCGAGCGCTGCAATTTTTGCTTTTGTGGTCACCGTTTCCAACCCTTCTGATCTTACGTTGCGTCGATCATCGCCCTACGCGCTCGTTCGTTCTCTATTTCTTCAATTTGACAAAATAGTCATAGATTTCTGGGACGTTCCCATCGCCCATGCCGTCATCAACGGCGGCTTGCAAACTCGTCGAAGTGCCCTCAGCCACCAATGACCGTGTTCCCAGGTCTGACATCATTTGCACAAAATAGCGCAGATCCTTGTTGGCATTGTTCATGGAGAAACCAAGGTCGCTGACACCGTCAACCGCATAATTCTTACAGAACTTCATGAACGGAGAATTCGATGGTCCAGCCGACATGATCTCGAACAATTGCGCTCGGTCAACGCCTGCCAGTTCTGCCGCTGCGAAAGCCTGCGACATAGCGGTGACAGTGGTCATTCCCATGAAATTATTGATCAGTTTTGTGACGTGACCAGAGCCAAGCTTGCCGAGATAAAAAACATTCTCCCCCTGCTCTTTCAGGATGGGCTCATATTTATCGAACGTTGCTCGATCACCGGCCGCCATAATATTCAGGAGCCCGTCCTTGGCATGCGCGGGCGTTCGACCAAGCGGAGCATCCAGCATTCCCGCACCTTTAGCCGCGAGGTCCGCGCCAATTTTTTGGGTTGAAGCAGGGATCGAAGTGCCGAAATCAATCACGACGGAACCAGCTTTGATGCCCGCAAGCACGCCGTCTTCGCCATATACGAGCTTTTCGACAACCTCAGACGTCGTCACACAAAACTGCACAATATCACTGTTCGCAGCCAGCTCTTTGGGAGAACTGGCTTGGGTCGCATTGCCACGGGCCAAGACGGCCGACACCGCATCTGGGTTGAGGTCCATCACATTCACATGGAACCCGCGCTTTTGCAGGTTTTCGACCATGTTGCCGCCCATAAGTCCGAGGCCAACGAAACCAATGACTGGTTTTGACATGTTTGCTTGCTCCTAAATCCAAAAAATGATGCGATTGAGTGGCATCACGGCGTTATTGCCATTTTGTGTGGTGTTTTAAATTCATCAATACTCGTCCGTTCCGAGGCGAACACGTTCAGCAACACACCAGCCTCCAGGCATGCGATGATGTGTTCCGCGCCAGATGGAACAATAAAGGATCCGCTGGGTCCAAGAACTTGCGATTTTCCGTCGACGTGCACTTCAAAGAAGCCATCCAGAACGTAACTCACCAGAGTGAACGGCTTCGATTCAACTTCCGTCATCGCTCCTCGCTCGAACCAGCTCTTGGCCTGGACAATCCTCGCATCCGTGCCGAGCACAACCTGCTTGATGCCAAATGCCACGGGATCCGCATGCACTTCGGGTCCATATCGAAACAGATCATCATGCTTGTGGAGCGCGCTCATTGTTCGGCTCCTGTTTGAGCTCGAATGACCTGTAATGGCTGACGAGAAAAACGGTTCGCTGCGAGTTTGAAAGTCACTGCAGCGTCTGCAGAAGGCGTGATTTGAATTGATGTGATGCCGCTGTTTTCTGAAATTTCAATGCGGTCAATAGAGGACCCGTCGAAAACGGTGACTTCATTGTCAGAATCATAAAGACCATGTCTTTCGTACACGGAGACTAAGGTCACTTGGTCACTTTGAGCACGAAGGAGTAAGGCCTGCTCTCGCCTCAAATTGTGGTTAGGGTCATTGGCGCCCAATTCTGCAAAAATTGCGGTTAGCTCCTGATCGGCGGCGAAACTAAGTGTGTAAAATTTATCCCCGAGCAACCAAGATGCCGCTTGTAAGTCTTGCAGCAGTCCCGACTCGCTGCGCTTCCACAAGTGCTGGTAGCCATTTGCGTCGCCTAGCGGCTCTAGCTTTGTTGTCTCATGCAGCATGTCAAAACTGGTCTGGATCAACTGTCCTTTAAAATGGACGGGAAGATCGAACGTGTGTGTTGAAGCGCCCAACCCGCGCATAATGTCGATGACATAATCGCCGCCATCCGTACGGGGCATGATCGCGATGAGACGCTGCATGTTGACGCCGTCATAAGCCGTATCAATTTCGGCGAACGCGATTTGGACACCGCTATACTCACCGAAATCGATCATGCTCGGCGCGTGCTTCTGGGCCTCACGCCAATCGCCATCGAAATGGCTATTCTGGTCAACCACGAGCGCGTTGTGAGCGACGGTTTGTTTGGCCCAGGTCTCATTTTCTGGCAGATATCGACCGCCATTTTTTGGCTCAACATTCAAAAAGCGGGCGGCGCCATAGTCCGCGACGATCTCATCGCCATTATCATAATAAAGGAAGCCGAGCTTATCGTGATGGCCGTGACCGAGCCCTTGCGTGGTGGCTTTCATGATCGCAGCGGCGTCTTTCACGCCGGGTCCCGAGCGCAGCACCGCAAGCGCACCCTGATCACCATTCGGACCATCTCTAAACTGCATGGAACTGAATTCGAATGGCTTCGCCAATCCGGCATTGATTGCAGCAAGTGCAGCCCGACCGCTTTCGGTTGGCACGACGCCATTCTGCAACTGTATCGCACCGAGCAAGGTTGGGTCCGATGTCCGCTCGTAAGCAATCGCAAGCCCATATTTGAGCTCAACAGTATTGATGCCTTTCTCACGGATCGCATCGTTGATCGGAAAGAACAGGCCTGCATAGCTTTGTTCCATGGTCGAGCGAATGGCCTTCAGGACAATACCATCCCGATAGTCGAATATTCCTCGCTCCGGATCATTGCGATCAACAGCCTGACTAAACAGCACAAAGGGCATCAGCGCATAGCGCTGGTAATAAGGCCCTTCTGCATAATACCCGTCCGGTGAGAAAAGTTCATCGAGCTGTTTCAGGAAGCCAGCGGCCCCGCTCTTATCAAGTCCGTAGAGCGCTTGTTCTACGCGTTCAGGTTGCCCCAGAACATAGCCAGTCATGCCGACCGCACAGGTCGCCCACGTGGCGTGATTATGGATTCGGTCAAAGGTTTGCGGCGATCCTGTCGAAAGAAAGTCCGCCATGGGGTTGAGAACCCCGTTTTCGATCTGCTGGCGGTCCGCTTCTGGCAATTCTGCTCGCACCGTCTCGTAACCCTGGATCACATAGACAAGCCACCAAGCTTCATTCAGCCCTTGCCAGAACAACTTGCCTTTGTTGGAGCTACTCTGTTCGGGATGGATACCCAATGTGGGATATAGTGCAGCATAGTCCAATAGAATATCGCGCACGGCATCGCGATATCTCGGAATGCGCGTCTGCTGGTACAACATTCCGGCTTCATAAATCGTCTTGGCGTTTTGCTTGTGCTGCTCGTGCGTGTAGCCGCCGCCCGCGTCGACGGGCACCGGCACCGGTATTCCGGCTTGCAAACGCGCGTCGAGATCCGTCGCGAGTCCCTGCAGCATTCGATCGAATTCGGACAACTCGGAGGATTGCCCAGGAGTTGTGCTGAGACCCGGCTCCTCGGCCGCCGAGACGCATGCCGCAACACCGGTTAATGAAAAGGAGAGGACCAAGAAAGATGAAACAAACGCCCGCCTCATTTGCGCAAGTCCTCAATCATCAACCCAGATACTGCCTGCCCAGACGCATCCAAGTTTCCGCCATTCACGATTTTCGGAATGCCTGTTGTAATAATCAATCGCGCCGGATTTGATGCCTCGAACACGTTGCTCTCGATTTTTACGTTTTGTGCGCCGTGCAGGACCGCAAATGGGCTTTCTTCAGCGCCGACATTTGCAAAGCGCGATTCGACGATGAACCCATGCGGACCAAATGTGCTCTCGTCACGACCGCCACGGTAGATGGACGCGACTGAGCTGCGTATGTCTGAAAAATCGCTATTCTGAATGATCAGATATTCCACATTGTAAATTCCAAAATCGTCGGTTTCTGCATCAAACTTGAACGGCACGCCTGATATATTTTTGAACACGGAATTGGACACTTCCACTCGATCGAAGAACGTCCCTTTGGCCGCGGTTATGATGGAAAATGCGCGATTTATCACAAAGTCTTCGAACGTCATTTCTGCGAGCTCGACGACATGATTTCCAGCGCCGCCGCGGGTCGAAGAAGCAATAAAACTATTACCGACATTATCCGGCGCAGATGCACCCGTAACATTGACGCCCGACATTCTGAGCCCGCCATTCGAGGAGAGCAAAAACAGATTTCGACGCTCAAAGCTCAGATTGACGGCACCGATTTCTGCTGCTCGCACGGTGACCGGTATCTGTAGATTGATGGTTTTCTCTTCATTGTAATTGCCTGCGGCGAGAACCAGCTCGTCGCCCGGTTCTGCCGCAGCAAGCGCTTTAGATATGGAGTTGTTGCCAGGCTCAACCATGATGGCCTTACCGCCTGAAAACGGAGATTCAGCGCTCGGCTTTGGATACCACGCAACGCCCGTGGTGGCGCGATCGACACCATAAGCTGAGACTGAGGATGAAGAAGCCAGCGCATCATCCCCAACAACGACTTCAAATCCTGCTGCGATTTCAGCGGGGGGCGCAAGATTGGTAACATTCTCGGAAAATGCGATTCCGCTCATATCGTCATACAGATTGAACGGCGTTTGGTCCCGGCTCCCTATAACAATGTTGTTTCTGAAAACGGAGTTAATCGGAATTGCGCTCCGCTCACTGTCTGAGCCTTCTCCCAGCTCAATTGTGCTGACCCGATCGAACTTGTTGCTTTCAATCATCGCGCCATCGACTTGGTGATAGCGATTAATGGGCGAGTTTGGCACGCCATTCATAACCACCAGCGCGCCTGAAAACCGCGTTCCGGTGAGATTTCGGAATGTGTTGTTTCGAATATTCTGCTGTGCATTGATGACACGGACACCGCCTGTGTACGGCGCGCCATTGCCATCAAATAAATTGTTCTCAACCAATGTGCCATTGCCGTGTCGCAATGTCAGTGTTCCGCGCGATTCATAGAATGTATTGCCGCGATAGGTGTTTCCGCCCGATTTGTTCGAGATAATCTCGACCTCGCCGCTGCATCGGTCGAAGAAGTTGTTCTCAACCAGTGTATTCGATCTCGTCAGTGAATAATGGCTGGTGCCGATGCGAAGCGTCTCTCCGCCATTTGATCCAAAGACGGGTCTTGGCCCAAAATAGTTGTGATGGATATGATGTTGATTGTTCTGACTGTCCTCGGTGTTCAAACGAACGGTCATGGTCGGACCGGAGTTCAACTTTCCGGACAGGTGATTATGGTCGAACTCATTGTTCTGGCCATACATCACCACCCATGTATCGCGCTGCGTGCGATCCGGATTGTTATAATTTTCAATCACAGTCCGCGTTACGCGCGAATTGAAAGCCAAATTCTCACTGTCACGTCGGAAGCTGATCACTTCGTTTCGCGGCGTGTAGCCATCCCGAAACACCAAGCCCGAGACAATCAAATGTTCGCCGCCAAGTCGAAGACTGGATTGCCCACTCAGAATGACCTTTCCGGGCTCCTCGGCGGTTAGAAATATGGGATGTTGCGCCGTGCCCTGTGCGTGCAGGACCAAATCAAAATCAGTCCATGTGCCGTTCGCCAACACGATGACGTCGCCCGGCTGAGCAATGCTTTCGGCCGCTTGATATTCCGCCTGCGTTGACACCAGAATTCTTCGCAGGGGCTCACCCTCGAATGACTCCACTTCCGCAATTGCCAGCGGAGGTGTTGAACACGCGCCGGTCGCAGCAAATGCGATCAGGGCGGCAATTGCCAAATTTCTCATAGTCTCCTCCTGAGTCGCCTTATCATGCCGGCGCTTTGGATAGGCTATTCGGACCATTTTAATTGTCAACCACTAATGCATACCAATTTATTTTTAAAATATACCCAGACTCACAACCCCCATGCAAAGGGTGTGATAATTCCACAACAAAACAGATTATTGCAGCATTGGTAGGACCAATACTCTATTTATTTGCCTACCTTTTTGTTGACATAAAAAGACATAGTGGTAGCGGTGGCCCGGAATCTTCGGAGAATCGAAGACCGAAAAAGACCTTGAGGGAGGAATCTATGTCTACACGTCACGTCTCGCGCAGAGCTGGTCTGAGCCCTGTTCGTTTATCCAGCATGTTGCTGCTTGGTGCCGCCGCAATGCCGTTCGCCGGGGTCGCGTTTGCGCAAGATGATGTGACGGAAGTTGGAACCGATACGGAAGAAGCTCGCGAGCTTGACGTTGTCACGGTCACAGGCACGCGCCAGGTCATCCAGGACTCAATCGCGCTCAAGCGCACGAATACGCAAATCGTCGACGGTCTATCCGCCGAAGAGATTGGCGATATCCCTGCACTCTCCATTGGAGAAGCGCTCGAAAATGTCACCGGTGTTGCCTCTCACCGTGAGAATGGCGGCGCAACCGAAGTTTCGATCCGCGGCCTTGGCCCCTATCTTTCTTCAACCGTTGTGAATGGACGGGCCGCGACCAATGGGTCTGGTGATCGCTCGGTCAATTTCTCTCAATTCCCTTCCGAGCTTATCAACAAGCTCGCCGTGTTTAAGACGCAGGACGCAAGCCAGATTGAAGGTGGTGTGGCAGGTCAAATCCAGTTGGAGACGCTGCGTCCACTTGACTTCGGCAAACAGCGCTTCCAGTTCGACCTCAAGGGAAATTACAACCCAGACCAACAGAATATTGACGATTCACTCGCGGGCGATTTGGGATACCGTGGAACGCTCAGCTATGTCGATCAATTCGAACTGGACGAGCTCGGCGAGATTGGCATCTCACTCGGTTTCCAGCGGTCGGATATTTCTCAGCCAGAGGCAGAAAGTCGACAAACGGGCCCAACTTCAAACTCACGCCCGGCCTGTTTGATCACG
The DNA here is from genome assembly GCA_039029475.1 of Pseudomonadota bacterium. GTDB lineage: Bacteria > Pseudomonadota > Alphaproteobacteria > Caulobacterales > Hyphomonadaceae > Henriciella. The sequence continues at coordinate 125,143 of JBCCGB010000002.1, forward strand.
GATGGGCTCGCGCAATATACAGATCAGACCAATGGCGGGACGTTTACGGGCTTCTCGAACAGCCCTGAAACGACCGACCGCGGCGACGATGATTGTGACGACTTCAATGACCGTCGAAATCCAGCCAATCTGGCGACTCGCGGCTCCGACACGGAAGGCGTTGACACCACGATCGACCCCGCAACCGGATTGGCGATCGATGCGGGCACGCCTTTTGTTTTCGCCCCGTCCCAGCGCCATTATCGTCAGAACGACACACACGACACGCGAGATGCATTCTTCGGACAATTGCAATGGCAGCCGAACAATCGCTTGGATATCAATCTTGACGTCCAATGGTCAGAGCGCAGCCAGGAAGAGCGCCGAAGCGATTTGACGTTCAACGGTGGACGCCGAAACGATACATCCTTGAATGTCGCGGGCACCGATACAACCAGCCTTGATTCACTGGTTACGAATGGAAACGGTGGCATCTTGCGCGCCATCACTGATAACTCGATCGAAATCCAAGGCGGCGATTTTGCGCGGGTCGAGACTTATCTCGGCGGCGGGTTGAACGTAGAGTATGAAGTGAATGACCGCCTTACGGTATCAGCCGACTATTCTCACTCGAACACAGAGCGCACAGAGCGCGCTTGGGAATTCCGGATTCAATCCGACATTTCGCCGGTTATCGAATATGACCTTCGCGGCGGCGACGTTCCCGTCTATCGCCTTTACGACGAAGTCTTTGATGTCAATGATCGCACCAATTTCGTTGATCGTCTTCGCGTACGCATCGATAATGATGTTCTCAGAGACAACACGATTGATGCCTTACGGTTTGATGCCGACTACAAATTGGACGGTTTTTTCACCAATATTGAAGCAGGCTTCCGAATTGCTGAACAAGACTATTTAGAGCTGCCTGGCGGCGCTGACTCGGGCAACCCTCTGGAAGCCAGCAGCGGCCGCTTCTCTTTCGAAATCGAGAATGATGGCGAGCTGACGGTAAACAACCGAGAAGTCATCGATGACAGCGATGATGATCTCTACGATACCGATCCGCGCTTTGTTACCTTGCAAGACGATCTTGTCGGAATCATCGCCAACACGAACGAAGCTTGCTACCGACCATTTAGAGAGGGCAACAACTTCCTCGACAATTTGCGTCCGGGCGATCTGATCACGAACATCGATGATGATGGCAACGTGATCAGCTCGACAAATTCCTGGGCAACATTTGACGCGCGCTGTGTTGCAGAAACTGCGGCAGGTGATCTCAATGCGCTGCTCACCACCATTAATGCATTCTTGACCGACCCCAATGCCAGCGAGAATTCATTCGCCAACGCGTTGAACGCATTCAATAGCGGCATCCCCGGATTGATCGAGGAGAATGCCAGAACCATTGATGTCAAAGAAACGACCAATGCGTTCTACGTGATGGCGAATTACGAAACCAAAATCGGGAATTTCCCAGTTTCAGGCAATATCGGCGCACGCGTCGTACAAACCGAAGTTGAGGCAACCGGCTATCGCCCAGAGATCATCATCACCGATACCGATGGCGAGCTCTCTGCCAGCTTTGGCGATCTCGTTGCCGTCTCTGCATCGCATGACTATACCGAGTTCCTGCCAAGCGCGATCGCGATCGTAGAAGTTGCTCCCGATATGTTGGTGCGTTTGGGTGCCTTCCGCGCGATGTCTCGTCCAGATCCAGCTGATATGGGATTTGGTCGCAACTTCACCTTCGCAACGGCGGATGATGATGCCGATCCGATTACCAGCCTGTCTGAATTGATCACCAATGTCAGCGGCAATGGTAATCCTGGCTTTGATCCGCTGATGTCATGGAATTTTGACGCCGGCTTCGAATGGTATCCGAACGATGACACCATTCTGGCGTTCAGCGGCTATTACAAATCCTTCCAAGGCGGATTTGCCAACACGGTCCAGAACGAGACCTACAACTTCAATGGAGAAAGTCTGACGCTCCCGATCGCTCTACCTCAAACCAGCGATGACACCAGCGAGCTTTACGGTTTGGAGGTGACGGCAGCACACACAATGAGCTATCTTCCAGGCCTCTGGAGCGGTCTCGGCGGCAAGGTCAGCTACAATTATGTCGACTCTGACTTTGAGTTCGAAGACAGCCGGTACGGCGACCAATTCATCGTTCAACTTGATGGCTCGATCGATCAGATTGCCGATGGCATTCTCGACCCGGGCGGCCTACCTGGCCTCTCGGAGAACACGCTTTCAGCACAGGCCTTCTGGGGTTATGGCGACTTTGATGTTTCGGTAACTTACAAATACCGCGACGAGTATTTCCAACCATTTATCTCTGACGGGACGCGTTTGCGCTTCGTTGGTGATGTGGGTGTGTGGGAAGCGCGCGCCTCTTACAATGTGACAGACAACCTGCGCCTGTCAGTTGAGGCCATCAATCTCGGGAGCGAACCAAAAGAGCAATTCGCCTTCACAAATGATGACCTCTACGAGGTCAACGATTATGGGCCGCGCATATTTTTCGGTCTAAGAGGCCGTTTCTAAAGCAAAAATACACCTTAGCAGGGAGATCTGGCTTGAATTGGTAGGACAATTTAGTAACATTTTCCTGCTAAGGACTAACCAATTGCTTTTGTGAGACCCCGTCATGGCCGAACAACGCCTGTATCAAAAAGTGGCGAACAAGATCCTGGAGATGATCACTTCCGGCGCGTACCCCCCAGGGACGCGCCTACCAGGAGAACGCGAACTTGCGGAGCGTTTTGAGGTTAGCCGCGTGGTGATCCGTGAGGCCGAAATTTCTTTGGAAGCGCTGGGGCACGTCGAAATCAAAGTCGGCTCAGGCGTCTACGTATTAGAGCCAAATTCTGCAAGACTCGGACGCTTGCCAACTGTCAGCGCCTTCGAACTCACGCAAACGCGATTGATGTTTGAGTCAGAATCTGCGGCCCTCGCAGCCACTGAGATTACGCCGGAGCAGATTGAAGAATTGGAGCGCACGATCGAGCTGATGGAGAAGACCCCACAGGATTCTCCGGAATCGGATGAAGCGGATCGAACGTTCCACTTGACCATCGCCAAAGCCAGCGGCAATGCGGCCAATTACTATATCATGGAAAACCTGTGGCGGATGCGTGTTGAGCTTCCAGAAGTCAAAGAGATGTACGCAGCCGTATGTGTTGAAGATTCTTACAGCCGCGTCGATGAGCACGAAGCCATCCTGCATGCACTTAAAGAACGCAATCCAGACAAAGCCCGCAAGGCAATGCGCGCGCATTTTGCTCGACTCATCGAAAACTTACTGGTCGCCTCAGAACAGCACGCGATCGAAGAGGCGCGCCGACGCTCTACCGCCAATCGGGCGAAGTACCTAAAAGCGACTATTGGCAGTTAGCCTCCGCGGTTTCGCGCCGTAAATAAGTTACCCCTCACTGGCCTCACTGCTCCAGAGCGCAGATTCTGTCGATCTGCGTGTCACATAATAGCAACAGGATTTCCACTTTCTCTCAATTGGTCCTACCAATTGGCTCATATTTTGAGGCAAAATTGGTTGACACTTAGATTGGCATGCGTAAGCCTGCATCTACTTCGATGAACAACGAAGATCATGTTACCGGGAGGAAATCAGGATGCATGGAAACCGACAGGACAAATCTGTCCGCTCGCTTTGGCGCGCTGCATTGCTTGCAGGCGTTGCTCTGCCTATGGGTGCGATGGCTTTTGCACAGGATGCAACCGATGCGTCCGACGAAGAAGAAGCCAGACAGGATACGATTATCGTTCAGGGCATTCGTGGATCACTACAATCCGCCCTTACGGAAAAGAGAAACGCAGCCAATCTGAAAGAAGTAATTCAGGCGGAAGACATCGGTAAACTACCGGACCAAAACCTGGCTGAAGTCCTGGAAAATATTACCGGTATTCAAATCACCCGTACCGCTGGCGTCGGTACCGGCGTGCAGATTCGCGGCACCAATGCAAACCGAATTGAAATCAACGGTGTTTCAACGGTCGGTTCGGGCGCGGGGCGAAGCGGCATCGACTTTGAAGACGTCAATGCTGCCATCATTTCATCAGTAGAAGTCATCAAGGCTCCGGAAGCAAAAACGATTGAAGGATCTGTCGGCGGTACGATTAACCTCCGGACCATTCGGCCTCTCGAGTTAAATGACTGGCTGGGCAATATTCGCATCCAGGGTGAAGACAGCAGCCTGAGCAGCGAAGACATTCAACCGCGCCTCTCGGGCGCGATCGGGAATCGCTGGGACACTGAAATGGGCGAGTTCGGCTTCGTCATCAGCGGCAGTTACACCGAACAGGAATCGGTCTCGTTCCGGCCACGCACCGACCGCGATAATGTCGCCTCACCCGCTGGCGCTGACCCGGCAGAATTTCTCGGCATTCAGTTCTTGGTGCAAGAACAAGAGAATTTCGATTTCGAAACCACGAACCTGGCTTCGACGTTCGAATGGGCGCCAAATGATGAGCTCAAATTCAGCCTCGACTACATCGTCAATGAACAGGAACGCAGTCAGGATTCCTACCGGCTGCAAGCCTCTGGCGTCAGTACATTGCGCCAGCTCAGCATCCCATCGCAGTTTGAAATCGTCGATTTCGGTGTGACATCCAGCAACGGTCGCAACCTGCGGGCTTTTCCCGCGGCGCTCGTAGGCACGCTTGAACCGGACCTCGCAAATGATGACGACGATCCAAACCTTCGCTTCTCTAGTGACACCGGAGCGCGTGTAACAGACAGCGAAGTGATTGCGCTTGCAGGTGAGTGGAACCGTGACAATTGGACTGTTCGTGCTGAATTTGCTTCGACAACGTCAGACACTGCGAATCCAAACCTCAGCACAACACTGAACTTCATCAACCCGAACTGCCCGCAAGATGGAACGAGCAACGATAATTGCGTCCCATTCAGATACGATCTGCGCGGCGATTCACTGGCTTGGGGAATTAATTTCGATTCTCCGTTTGCGCCATCGGTCGCGGACCTAACCAATCCAGCGAATGTGGTTCTCGATCAGGTCGACATTGGTCGCAATACGACATCGAACCAGGAGGACGCATTCCGCATCGACGTCTCCTATGATTTCTCCGGCAATGACCTGCTCGGCAACTATATTACGTCAGTCGATGCGGGTTATCGCTACAATGAATCATCCAGCGTGTTTGATCGCGTCAATGATCGTATCGGCGGCTTCAGCCAACTCGAGGATAGCCCGAATGGCACCTTGTTTGCTGAATTGCTGGTCCCTGGCCCGTCTAATTATGGCGATGCCGATGGCCGAAGCCTGTTCATTTCAGACTTCCTATTGGTCGACCCGGACCGCGCATTCTCAGACCCGAATGGCGTCCTGTCCATTTTGGAAGGGGCTCTCGCTGCGCATCGCGCAAACAACCCGCAAGCCGACGGCGATCTCGTCGCGGTCCTGTCTTCCGACGAAAACTCGTTCTATGACGTGACCGAAGAAACCCAAGCGTTTTACGCTCAAGCCAATTTCGAGCACGGCATATTCCGCGGCAATCTTGGCGTTCGCTTTCTTGAAACGGACATCACCTCAATCGGCTTCGGGCCGGCCGACGGGAATGGGACACGGTCTCTGGAAGCAACAACCGGCAAGTATGATTTCCTCTTGCCGCGCTTCAATCTGGTGGCCCAGCCGCGTGATGATGTCATTCTGCGCTTCGCATATGCATCGGACATTCGACGTCCAAACTTCAGCGATCTGAACACAGCCTTCACATTCGGACCTCAGGAGAACACGGCAGTGGCCCTGGGCAATCCGGGACTGCTCCCTGAAGAAGTCGACTCGATTGATGTTTCTGCGGAATGGTATTTTGCGCCTGGCGCGGTCGTTAGCCTTGGTTACTTTTCCAAGGATCGCACAAATATTTTTGGGGTCGATTTCGAAGGTGCGGCGCTCATCCCGGACCCGAACAATACGACCGGCGGCTTGTCGCGTGAAACAGATCCAACCTGCCCTGGCGGAGGTATTTTCAACCCGGAAGTTATTCCAAATGTCCTCGGTGACCCGAATACGCAGGGGCTTTGTGTGGACTTCACAAGGCCGGGCAATGACCCAGACACAACGACTCAGTCTGGTTGGGAATTTGCTTTCCAGTACGACCTGGCAGATTGGGAAGATCGTCTTGGCTGGGCGTCTGGCTTCGGCGTGATCGCCAATTATACGATCCAAGACTTTTCCGGCGGGTCGGTCGTCGACACGACCTCTGGCCGCGGGTTAACGGTGCTGGGTGATGTCAGCATTCCTCGGGGATTGCTCGACTTCTCCGAGAATGCCTACAACCTGACCGCCTATTATGAGAAGTACGGCCTTTCTGCTCGGGCGCGCTACACATGGCGCGAAGGGTTCCGCACCCAAGATTTTGGTGGCGGCGCAAATACATCGGGCAGCTCCACATTCAGTTTCCCGGTGCACACGCTTGATCGTGGCCAGCTGAATGCAAGCCTCAGCTACGCCGTCACGGAAAACTTCAATGTTGGAATTGAAGCGGTGAACCTTACGGAGGAAGAAATCGTCCAACGTTGCGTGAGCGAGACAGGTCCGACCTGCTTCGTTGGCTACCCAGATCGTCGCATTACGTTTGGCGGCAGCTATACGTTCTAGGCGAACCCGCAGCAACAATCGTTGCTACAATTATCCTCCAACTAAAACGCCTCACTTCGGTGAGGCGTTTTTTTTGGCAGTTGTCAGAAATATGAGAGGAGCGAATATTAACGCGCGAGCCAGCCGCCATCGACCGGTAATGTCGCGCCATGAACATAGTCTGATGCGTCTGATGCGAGAAACACGGCGGCGCCGCCAAGTTCAGACGGCTGGCCCCATCGACCTGCTGGAATACGTCCAAGAATCTCCGCGCTTCGCTTGGGGTCCGCCTGGAGCGCTGCTGTGTTGTTGGTCGCAAAATATCCGGGCGCGATGGCATTCACGTTGATGCCCCTACCCGCCCACTCATTCGCAAGAGCGCGGGTTAGCCCCATCAGGCCTGACTTTGACGCCGTGTAGGACGGAACGCGGATGCCACCCTGGTAGGACAGCATCGACGCTATATTGATAATCTTGCCGCCGCGTTCTGCCGCAAAACATGTCTGCGCAAACGCCTGACTTAAGAAGAATACCGTCCGCAGATTTACGTTCAGCACACTGTCCCACTCTTCCACCGTAAAGTCGATTGCATCGTTTCGTTGAATAATACCGGCATTGTTGACCAGAATATCCAATCCTCCGAGTTGTGTTTGTGTTAGCGCGATCACATCGCTAACGCTTTCGAGATCGGAAAGATCAGCTTGGATCGTGGCGCAGCTTCCGCCAGCCGCCTCAATCTGTGCAATAGTCTCATCGGGCGTCGAGCGACCGACCAGCGAAATTGCAGCCCCTGCTTTGGCGAGCGCCAATGCAATTCCCTGCCCCAGCCCCGTATTGGCGCCCGTTACAACGGCTGTCTTGCCGCTTAGGTCAAACATTCCATTCATCGCGGTCTCTATTCTGCCTGTGATTGTGAGATGGAGAGGCGCTAGGCTGCCAGCACGCTTTTGAGGTACTCGGATATCGCTTCATCTCGCGAATTCGCAAAGAACAGATCTGAAAACTTTTCTCCCGAGATCGCCGTTTTCAGAAGGTCTTGATCCACTGACTTCAACGTCGTCAACATATCGTGGCACGCCGCTGCCTTGACCTGCCCAAGGATACCGCGGTTCTTGGCCATGATTTCTGCGCGCTCTTTCGGATAGCCGACGCCGCGCTCAACCTCGAACAGTTTGCGATAACAATCTTGCAGATTGAGCTCAGCCGCCCAACCAAAGCCTTTCGCATAGGGCATTGATATGGCATTGCCGTCATTGATCTGACCGAACAAAAAAGCATCCGTGGGATCAATAACCAGACCGCAAATCACCCCTGGCATGGCGTTGCATCCGAGCATTGAGCCCATGCCTGTACCACATCCAGTCACGACAAAATCAGCGGCTCCAGAATTCAACACGATCCCCGCAAGCAATCCATTCATAATATAAGTCAGAGAAGCATCGTCGTCCGGCCCGTACATACCGTAATGATGAACTGAATGCCCTAACGGTTCCGCGACGGTCTTCAGCGCATCATGCACGATCTCGCTTTTTGCAGCCTGGCTGTTCTCGATAATCAGTGCAATCTTCATGGGTCATTCCTTGTCTTTGCGCCCCCTTCGAACCACACAATGCAGGATCGGATAGAGCAAATTCGGTAACCGGTGTCATAACATTTGACACCGCACCACACAACCGCCGAATTCAACCCAATGAACGGGTCGATTCTCTCACTATTATGTCTGGGCTGAAGCTCTCATTCGCCGCGATCTCCTCACCGGATATCAAGCGCATCAACCCACTCGCCGCTGCTTTCCCCATGTCGCGAATGGGGAGACGGATCGTCGTCAGGGCCGGAGCAATCCGCGCTGCCATAGGTGTGTCATCGAAACCAACAAGCGACAAATCTTCGGGTATGGAGAGTCCCAGTTTCCGCGCCGCCGAATAAATACCGATTGCCATCTCATCATTTCCTGCAAAAATCGCCGTTGGACGATCTACGCGCGACAACAATTTGTTGGCCGCCCTGACACCCGATTCAAACGTGTATCCGGCTTCAACTGTCAGCTCATCCTCGAGCGCTAGGCCAAATTCCTCCAGTCCGACCCTGAATCCAGCAAGCCGCTCATGCGCCGATCGAAACGATTTTGGCCCATGCACATGCGCAATGCGCTTGTGACCAAGGCTGGCAATATGCCGTGCCGCCTGGGCGGCACCTTCTGCATCTTGAGTTCGCACCATGACCGGCGGCGCATCCAGATCGACAGAAGCGATACGAATAAATTTGCATCGCTGTTGGCGCAGCATTTCACACAAGCTCTCATCCTCGGAAACCGAAGGCGGCATAATGATCCCAGCGGGGCGGTGGCGCTCAACAAAGCGCTCGAGTTTGGTGACGGCGTCAGCCTCTGACCGGTCAACAGGATGCAAAACCAACTGATAGTCTGTGCCATCTAGCTGATCGAGAATACCACGCTGCATATTGACGACGTATTGGGGGCTTGGATTGTCATACGCCAATGCGATTAGGAAAGATCGCCCAAAGGCAAGCGCGCGGGCTTGAACATCAGGCGTATAGCCCTGCTCCGCCATAATCTTTTTCACCTTTGCACGAGTTTCCTCTCGCACAACAGGATGATCGTTCAGAACCCGAGAGACCGTTTTCTTTGAGACATTGGCCAAATGAGCGATGTCATTGATCGTTACCTTGCCGCGCTCGAGCGCGGGAAGCGACCCGTGATCGGAGCCGGAGAATTTCGTCTGTTCATCAGGCATCTATTTGTCCAGGACTTGTCTGATCTAAAGGCCCTTATAAGGTAATGATATGAATCCAATGTCAAAAATGACGTCATGATGCTCATGACTTCAAGGCTGTAATCTCGATATCGATCTCGCCAATGCCTTTGAACAAGACATTGGCGCGCTGCCCTACCACGACATCGTGAATTCCAGTCAGCGCGCCGGACGAAACACGCAGACCCTCCGGAATATCGACGCCGCGTCGCCTTAGGTTTCGCACCAAGAATGCCGCAGCGCCCATTGGCCCGGCGGGAGGCAGAGGTGGCCGTGCCGCACCGACCAAGTTTCCCTCGACAAAGGTCGAAACTTCAATGCGCGAAAGCTTTTCCGGTGTCCACGCATCAATCCGTCGACCCACAATCATACCGTGATTATTACCGAAATCACTGATCACGGCGAGCGGGCCAAACCGATTGATTTCGGGCATGGGACTGCTGGCAATCTCGACCCCAATGTAGCAGTTCGCGATGTGAGGCACCATGTCTTCGGCCTCCGGCAGAGGCGTGTCGATCCGACTGAGCTCGCCGAACTCAAGAATGATTTCAGCTTCGACCGCAGCGAACCCACCGTCGAATACAGGCATTTCGACTGGCTTGTCATCGGCGAATCTTTGACGCTTGCGATAGATTGGGCCGGTGACCCAATCTTGCCCCAGCACCGACCTCAATTCTTGCGGGATGCCACCCACCTTCCAAGCCACCACCTCATCGTCCCAAAGCGCGATTGATCGGTCCTGCACGCGATAGGCTTCATCCAGGTCGCCTGGAAAGTCTCCCGGAAATCTCGGCAACACCTGCCGATGGACACGCGCGTTGACGAGCGCATCCGAGATCCGAGCAACGCGTGCGTCGGCGTCGCTATTGGCTGGTTTGGAAATCGAGCTCATACGCACCTCTTCTCACAAAATGATACCGGTTACCTAACAAAAAGCTGAGCTTACGCAAGGCAATCTGGCTAATTCGACCCTAGAATGTGACGAAATCAGGTGGATTCGATCATTACAGATTGCCAAAATGACACCGGTCACCTATTCCAATCATAAAGACCCCCTGAATTCGATCTGAACGGAGCAACACCTTGCCAAAAGCCTCGCTTCAGCCACGCCTACATAGCCCCGCCCGCGATCGATCGCGTTTGACCACCCTCGGTGCTGCCTTAACGGGATTGCTCTTATCAGCGTGCGCGAGCGCGGTGTTCGCGCACGCTGACGACCAATTTTTGCAATCCGAAATGGCCAAAGAGCTTCCGGACTTTTCCTATGCAGGATACGAATTCGGTTTAGGCACGATCCCAATCGCTCGCGGAGAAACGCTTGCGGCGAGCGAGTTTGGGGTTGTGCCAGATGACGGTCTCGATGATTCTGCCGCGATGCTTCAGGCGCTTGCGGCGGCGCACCAAGTGAGCGGGCCGGTGACCTTGCAGCTGCCGAGCGGACGAATAGAAATCTCCGAAATTCTCCCCATCACGCGCAGCGATTTCATTCTGCGCGGCACAGGAGCAGGCCTTGGCGGCACCGAGTTGCATTTTCCGCGTCCACTTCAAGATGTCGACAAGTCCGCGCGGCTGGACGAATTGCGGACGTATCTTCGAAAGTACGAAAAACGCCAGCGCGAACCTGGCCGCAACATTGATCAGCTCTTTTCGGAATATTCTTGGACTGGCGGCTTTCTCTGGATCCAGAAGCCGCAAACTCGAGCCGCCTCTTATCTCGAGGAATATGACCCACCCATACAGAAACTGGTCGACATCAAGTCCGGCACAAGAGGCTCGCATTTCGTAAAAGTCGACCAAACAGAAGCATTGCGTCCGGGCGATGCCCTACAAATCCACTGGTTCAACAGAGGCGGAGATACGGGACCGCTTTTACAAGAAATGTACGGTGAGACTGAACTCGCAATTGGATCTCATCATTGGAGTTTTCCGGACCGTCCATTGGTTCGCCAGACCACGCGCATCATTTCTGTCAAAGGTCAGATGGTCGAAATCGGCGACCCGCTTCTGCATAATATTTCTGATCAAATACCTGCACAATTTTCGCGATGGGATCATCTCGAACAGGTGGGACTAGAAGACTTTTCTATTTCGTTTCCAGACAGCCCGTATTTCGGACATCATATGGAGCGGGGCTATAATGGGATCTATGTGACCAGCCTCATTGACGGGTGGGTCAGAGATGTTCAGGTCAAGAATGCGGATAGCGGCATTCTGACTTATAACAGCGCCAACCTGACGATTGAGAACATTCGATCAGTAGGCGACCGTCCGGCACATTACGCCGTTCACCTAGGCAATGTTCACAATGTTCTGGTGCGCAATCTACGCGTTGAAAATCCAGTGATTCACTCGCTGACCTTCAACACACAATCGACCAAAAGCGTTTACAACAACGCCACGGTGTTGAACGCATCCGTCCTCGATCAACACGCAGGCGCCAATCATCAGAACCTGTTTGACAATGTGACCCTTCACGTTCGCGCCAAGCGTCAGAATGGACGCCCCTTCTATCCGGTTTGGGACGGCAGCGGTGCGGGCTACTGGCAGCCCGGGCATGGTCGGTTTAACACAACCTGGAACCTCAATGTGATTGTAGGCTCAGGCGCGCGGCGCGATGAAATTGTGAAGCTGGAAGGGCTCGCAGAGGGGCCAGACGCATTTATTCTGGGCATCCACGGCAATCGCTCTTTTGAGGTGGATTATCGTCCAAGCCCACGATCACTGAATGTGAATACCGAACCGGAAATCAAATCACTGTATGATTGGCAGCTCCGAAATCGGAAACAAGACAAAGATTAAGCTGATCACACCACCCGAGATAATCGGAATTACAGTCGCGTTCCATACTCAAACGAGGTCGGGGTTTACAGAAACAATTCGTCTGATAACCCAACGTTATGAGACTGAGGCAGATAGAAGTTTTTTACGCGGTCTACTCTGCCGGCTCCATCAGCAAAGCCGGTGAGTTACTGGGGGTTTCTCAACCCGCGATTTCTAAAGTTCTGCGGCACACCGAAGACGCGCTTGGTTATCCACTTTTTGAACGAACCACAAAAGGCCTGGTGGCGACCAAGGAGGCCGCGGACTTATTCGAAGGCGCAGCGAAAATCTTCAACGAAGTAAACCGCTTTCGGGCGCGCGCCGCGAGCGCCAAACTCGATGAGGATAAGGCGCTTCGCGTCGCGCTCGCGCCGAGTATCGGACTCTCCGCTGGACCCCGGGCTGTCGCCACGTTTGCTAAGCGTCACCGCCATACCAGTATCGAAATTGAGACATATCATTTCGATGAAGCCGTGAGCGCGCTACGAGCCGAGCAGACTGATATCGCAATCGCCTATCAGCCTTATCCGCGAGAAGGATTACGCATCATTCCGATCGCTACCGCTAACTTTGTTTGTGTAACACCAAAAGGCCATTGGTCTCGCGAGCGCGGCGCCATCACCGCTCAAGACCTGAATGGTGAGTCGGTCATCTATTTGAATGTCGATGCACCGCTCGGTCACCTGCTCAGTTCGCACCTCGAAAACGTGTCTGATATGCAACAGTCGCAGCGAATTGTGGTCAACACTTATTATATCGCAAAAATGCTCGTCGCGAGCGGTGCGGGCATTGCGATTGTTGATGAGTATGCGGCGCGCGGCCCCGCCAGCGAAGAGGTTGATATCTACGATTTCTCAGAGAGTATCGGGCTTTCCGTTGGCGCGATCGTGCGCGAGAATTACAATCTATCGGCGCCAGAGCGGGCTTTTCTTTCTTTACTTCAGGCTGAGTTAAACGCGATTTCAAAATCCACGTCATAACCAAAGGTTATAGTCCTGGTGCCTTAATTTTATTGCCCGCCGAAAAAATCCTCCGCAGTTTCGCCGCTGATGAAACGTATCGGGAGGAAATTGGATATGATTGTCAAAACTACACTCAAGACAGCACTTTTAGGCAGTGTCGCAATCGCGACGGGCATGTTGGCCCAGGCCCAGGACGCGGCGGACGATGCAGAAGATGCACGCGAACTCGACAAAGTCGTTGTCGTGGGGTCTCAGATCGTCGGCTCGGATATCGCGGGCGCACTGCCCGTCACGGTGTTAAATGTGGATGACATTGACGTCACCGGCGTCGCCAGCGGTGATGAGCTGCTACGGGCGATCCCGCAGGTTGGCGATATCATATTCTCGGAAGCCGAATTTACCGGGGTCAATGGCGCTCGCGGTGATATTGGCTCAATCAACCTGCGAGGCATTGGCACCGGAAACACGCTGGTTCTACTGAATGGGCGACGTCTCGTCTTGCACCCCGGCACGCAAGTTGAAGATTTTGTTCCGGTTAATACCGTCAACTCTCAATCCCTGCCGGTGACCGGAATTCAGCGCCTGGAAGTGCTACGCGATGGCGCCGCGGCGATCTACGGCACCGATGCTGTTGCGGGTGTGATCAACACGATCACGCAAGATGATTTCGAAGGATTTGACGTCAGTGTGCGCTATGGCGGATCAGAAAACACGGATTTGAGAGAACTGACTGGCACGGTGAAATGGGGAAAGAATTTCAACGATGACCGCACCAATGTGTCGGTTTTTGCGAATATCCTGGACCGCGAAGGATTCTCTGCGCTTCAATTGCGCAATTCAAGCACGGAAGATTTACGGACCTTCTTCGAAGGCACTCCGTTCGAAGGAGATACACAGCTTCGAAACCTTTCGACACAAACGCAATGGGCGGAGTTTCGGTCACTTGAAGGTCAGATCGCTGCACTCGGAGATGATGATTTCCATATCCAGCCCGACACTTTTGCCGGGTGCCTGGTGGATCTCGGCAACGGCGTTTGCGCCGATAATGGCGGCTCCATCGATACGGCTTTGCGTCTCGACCGAGCGCGCTATCGTGAATTGGTCGGCAACACGGAACGCCAGAACATCATGGCATTCGTCAACCACGAATTTCTGAACGGAACAGAGTTCTTCGGCGAGGCTACTTATTATCACGCCGATTATAATCGCGAGCGCGAGGCCGCCCAGATCCTGTCCAGTGGACGTTTGGCTGTTGCCGCAAATGCGTTTTACAACCCGTTCGGAGTCAATCTTGAAATCCGCGATTATCGTCCGCTGGATATCGGCCCTCGGCGCGTCGATGTTGAGAATGACAGCTTCAGATTGCTCGGCGGACTGCGCGGAGATTGGGGTGATTGGAATTGGGAAACTGCCCTGCTTCATTCGGAAGCTGAAACCACAGATGTGACCAATCGGGTTAGCAACACGTTGTTCCAGCAAGCCATCAACGGCACGACCGCGGACGCTTACAATATCTTCGCAGGTGGCAACACCACGGACACGAACGCGCCAGGTACCTTCAACAGTCAGGCCTCAATTGACAGCTTCGTGGTGCCTGTTTCTCGGGTCGGTGAGACATCTCTCACGCTCGCCGACTTCAAACTCTCTAGTGGATCGATCTACGACTTGCCCGCGGGCGGTCTTGGCGTCGCCCTTGGCGTAGAATACCGTCATGAAGAATTCACGGATGACCGTGACGCACGTTTGGATGGCACCATCGTGTTCACAGATTCGGTGACCGGTAATGTCATTCCTTCTGACGTCATGGGCTCGAGCCCGACGCCGGATACGGATGGTGACCGTGATGTGTTTTCCGCATTTGCCGAACTTGCCGTCCCGCTGATCAGCGAAGACATGAACATTCCGCTTGTGTACAGCTTGGACGCTCAGCTCGCCGTTCGAGCCGAGGACTATTCGGACGTCGGCAGTGTTGCCAAACCGAAGGTTGCTCTTTCCTGGTATCCACATCCTGATTTTCAAGTTCGCGCTGCATACTCACAAGGTTTTCGAGCGCCTAATCTGGAACAAATCAATGCGACCGGAATCCGCCGCGTGAACGGAGGTCGGGAAGATTGGATCCTCTGCGAAGCCACCGCGCGCGCCAATGGTACACCATTCGACACTGGCGACTGTGATGGCAACTCTGTCGAAAGCGTCCGGTCAGGTGGACCTGATTTGCAGCCAGAAGAAAACGACAATATTTCGATTGGATTGGTGTACCAGCCATCATTCGTCGACGACCTAACCTTTACCCTCGATTGGTGGCGAATCGAACAAGAGGATGTCGTTGGAATTTTTGGCGACCAGAACCAGATCTCACTCGACTACGTGCTTCGCCTGAACGGCAGTTCGAACCCGAATGTTGTGCGCGCCACTCCCACAGCAGGTGAAATTGCGTTGTACACTGCTGCCGGCCTCACACCGGCGGGTGAAATTGTCGAGGTTGCTGATCAGTATGTGAACCTCAATCCTCGCGAGTTTGAAGGGATCGATTTCGGCGTCAATTGGGGGCTGGATACTGACCAAATGGGCAGCTTCGATTTCAAAGTGAATGCCGCTTATCTTCAGGAGGCCTTTCAGGCGCCATCTGCTGAAGCGAATGCAATTTTGACAGCCGTCGATGCGGGAACAGCAAATGGTGCCGTCGATGTTCCCGGCTCCCAAGACCGCATACAGCAAAATGGACGTCCAGAATGGCGCGGCAATGCCAGCATGATCTGGCGCAATGGAGCTTGGGGTGCGGGCCTGTTCTACAACTATGTGGGTGAAGTGATTGATACATCCGTCACAGGACCAAATAGCGAAATCTTCGTGGTCGACCCTTTCGAGACCGTGAGTCTCTATGGACAATACACGTTCGAAGAATGGTTGGGTGGGGATACGCGGATCCGCATTGGCGCGCGCAACTTGACGGATGAAGAGCCACCACTCGCGGATGAATTCGCCAGCGGTTACTTCCCAAGCTTGCACTCCAATCGTGGGCGCTATTGGTACGTAGATATCCGCAAGGAATTCTAATCGGTACCATCGCAGGTGAGCTTGTTCCTTCCAGGCTCACCTGCATGCTCAGGTGCATGTTATGAAGATCGCGATCATTGGGGCGGGCGTTGTTGGCGTAACGACAGCGTACATGCTCGCCAAATCCGGACACGAGATCAGTGTTTTCGACCGTGAGCCGCGAGCGGCCATGGAAAGTAGCTTCGCCAATGGTGGTCAACTTTCCTATGGCTTTGCATCACCCATGGGGACACCGGCATTGCTCGGTAAGATTCCCGGAATTTTGCTCGGCAGCGATCCAGCTTTCCGTCTACCTTCAGTACTGTCCCTGGACTTCATGCGTTGGTCGGCGCAGTTTCTCGGCCATTGTCGTTCGAAACAGTCTTTACAGGACGCTACCGCACTCGCTTCATTAGCGCTTCGTTCCGGCGATGTTTTTAAACAAATCTTTTCAGACGTGAGTTTCGATTTCGGGCACCGCAACACTCACAAGCTCGTCTTACTTAAACGCGACAAGGACCTTCGAATTGCTGAAGGATCCGCAGATACGTCACGTCGTGAAGTCCTCTCCTGGCAGGAGTGTGTTGACCGAGAACCCGCCTTAAACGCCTATAAGGGAGACGCGGCCGGCGGCGTTTGGATTGAAGGCGACGAGGTCGGCGATGCGGCACGGTTCTCTGAACAAATGGTGACTTATTGCGAACGTGCTTTCGGTGTGGAATTCGTTTTCAACGCTGATGTGATGGACATTTCCGAGATGCGCAACGGGCATCGTGTTATCGCTCTCTCGAGTGGAGAGACCCGCGCGTTCGACGCCGTTGTGGTCTGCACCGGAGTTGCAGGGACGAAGCTATTGCGCAGAGTCGACATCCGCTTGCCGATTTATCCAGTCATGGGATACTCACTCACCGCGCCGCTCGGCAAACAGCCCCCTGACGTGGCGGTGACGGATGCAAGTTCCAAAATCGTCTTCTCGAGAATTGGCGAGCACATTCGCATCGCCGGATTTGCCGACTTTGGAATCGCCAGCGAAGAACGCCGGCGCCAAAGGGTTCAGGATCTTGTTCAAACGGTTCGAACCCTTATCCCAGACGTGGCCGATTATTCTCGGATAACCTCAACATGGATTGGCGCCAGACCAGCAACACCAAGTAGCTTGCCGATCGTTCGACCGTCAAAGGCCGTTGGGGTCTATTTGAACATGGGACACGGAATGTTTGGCTGGACACTGTCCGCAGGCGCCGCGCAAAGTCTCGCCGATATAATTGGGCCAGCAACGCGGTCTTCGCGTGCTGCTTCAGGAGGAAAAACATGATCAGATCACTCACAATTTTTGCGATTTTTCTTGGCGCTGCATGCACCCAAATTCCGGCCGAGGCACCGGCGGTTGAAGTGCTTGAGGGCGACCTGTGTCAGACGTCAACCTTCCGCGTAGATGCAGACTTTGCGGCAGCCAACATGACGTCCTGCAAAGTGCTGGATGATAACGCGATTGAAATTCAACTCTCGCCGGAGAATACGCCGATCAATGCCAGCCCGTGGTATGCTGTGCGCTTGACGCCAATCCAGTCCGGTAAGGTTCGTCTTGTCCTGCAGTATGAAGAACACGCACATCGATACAAACCCAAGATCAGCCTGGACGGCGAATCGTGGACGGTTTTGCCCGATGATCGCGTCGACGTAAAAGCGGCGGGATATCGAGTGGCTCTCGATATTGACCTGAACGAACAACCGCTATTCGTCTCCGCGCAAGAATTGTTCACCAATGCGGCGCACGAGGCCTGGACGCGCACGCAGGCTGAAAAGTCATATGTGACCATGTCCCAAATTGGCGCGTCCATCGAAGGCCGCCCACTTTCGATGATCCGCACGGAGGCATCGATAGCTTCCCCAAAGACCGTAATGCTTGTCGGACGGCAACACCCGCCTGAAGTGACCGGAGCGTTGGCAATGGTGAGTTTCGCTGAAGAGATATTGAACGAATCAGATCTTTCGCGGCGTTTTCGAGACCAGTTCGATCTTGTGATCATCCCAAATCTCAACCCGGATGGTGTCGAACATGGGCACTGGCGTCACAATATGGGCGGCCTCGACCTCAATCGTGACTGGGGGCCATTCACTCAGCCTGAAACGCAGGCGGCCAAATCTGTGATCGATCGTTTCGGTACGCCTGGTCTCGCGCTCTTCCTGGATTTCCACTCCACTCGAAAGAATGTTTTCTATACGCAACCGGTTGGCAATGATGGCACTGAATATGGCTTCACGGCTGAGTGGCTGAAACGCGCTCGCGCCGAGCTTCCCAATTATGCCTTCGACCGCCAGGGTGGACACAATGTCGGCTTACCGACTTCGAAAACCTATATCTTCGAAACCTTTGGGGTGCCGGCGATCACCTACGAGCTCGGAGACGAAACGGATCGGCTCGAGATCGCTGAAACGGCCCGTATCTTCGCGCAAGAGATGATGACGCTCTTGCTTGAACAAGAATGACGACCTTGCGCGAAATAGCCTGCCTCTTCTTAGCCTTGTTCGCGTTCGCCGCATGCCAAGGCGCAGAAGAAGCGCCAAGAGTTTACGACATTCAAATCTCCGGCGGACTCGTGTTCGATGGAATGTCCGATGAAGGACGATTGGTCGATGTGATTCTGGAAAAGGACAAGATCGTTTTTGTTGGCGACGCGTCAAACGCCAATGTACGCGGCGAAACGGTCATTGACGCGGCTGGATTGATCGTCGCTCCTGGTTTCATCGATCCTCACACCCATACCACAGCTGATGTTCTGTTTGGCACAGATAGCAAAGCCTTATCCGGTTATCTCACCCAAGGTGTGACGACTGTGGTGTCTGGCAATGATGGCGGTGGACCAGCAGACGTGGCTGGGGCATTGCGCGCCGTGAGTGAACGTGGTGTCGGACCAAATTTCGCGTTGTTCACAGGCCATGGATCAATTCGAGGTGAAGTGATGGGGCGTGATGACCGTGCTCCTACGCAGTCAGAATTGGCGCAAATGAGCGATATATTGCGCGGCGCGCTTGAAGCAGGCGCGCTCGGCCTTTCGACCGGACTTTATTATGCGCCTGCATCCTATGCTTCGACAGACGAGATTGTCGCGCTGGCGAAAGTCGCCGCCGATTTTGACGCGCTTTACGAGTCGCATATCCGCGATGAAAGCAGCTACTCCATCGGTCTGCTTGGCGCCGTCAAGGAAGCCATTGAAATTGGCCGGCTGAGCGGCGCCGCGGTCCACATTGCTCACATCAAAGCGCTTGGCGTAGATGTCTGGGGTCAGAGTGAAGCTGTGATCGCAGCCATCGAGACTGCACAAGCCGAGGGTCTTAGGATTACGGCTGATCAATACCCCTGGTCCGCTTCGGGCACGCGAATCTCCAACGCACTGATTCCGAACTGGGCCAAGGCGGACTCCGATGAAGCAATGTTTGAGCGCTTAACAGCTCCCGACAACAAAGAGCAACTCCGCGCCGAGATCGCAGAAAACCTGCGCCGCCGAGGTGGCTCGGACGCAATCCTTCTCGTCGCACGCGCCAACAACGCGCCAAGCCGAACCCTGACTGAAGAAGCCGTTGCACTGGAGTTGGACCCGATTGATGCCGCCATCCAAATCGTTTTGGACGGTGATGCGCGGATCGCATCCTTCAACATGCAGGATCAAGACATCGAAAGGTTTATGCGCCAGCCTTGGGTGATGACCAGTTCCGATGGAACCAATGGCCATCCGCGGAAATATGCTAGCTTCCCACGTAAGTATCGCACCTACGTGGTTGAAAAATCCGTTCTGCCTCTAGCAGAATTTATCAATCGAAGCACACACCTCACAGCCCAAACTCTCCAGCTATGCGGGCGTGGCTCGTTGCGAGCCGGTCACTTTGCCGACATCGTTGTGTTCAATCCGGATACTTTTCGCCAGATCGCCGATTTTTCAAACCCGGCAGAACTTTCCGTTGGCGTTACCCACCTTTTCGTAAATGGTGCGCCAGCCATCCAAGATGGTCAAATCAATCCGACTCTGCACGGGCGCCCACTTCGACGCGCTAATTGTTCTTAGAACGGAGACCTTTAATGCTTCGCCTGATCTGTAGCTTCTTCGCTGTCGCTTTGGTCCCACTCTTGTCCACTTGTCAGACATTGCCGGAACCGGAAGACAAGGGTTGGCTGTCCGGACGCGTCTTGAACGTAGAAGGAAAGCCCCTGTCTGCATCGATCGAGATTGGCAATCAACGATTCACAACGGATGACCAAGGACGCTTTTCCATTTCTCCATCTGAAGAGCGCGTCTACAGAATTGAGTTCACGGCCGATGGTCACTATCCCATGCGACACACATTCAGCCAGGCGGAACTTCTGCGGACAGGAGAACTGGCCGATGTGATCCTGATCAACAGAAAGCCGGGCCGAACACTGTTCGTTTTTGGCGGCGACGCTATGATCGGTCGTCGCTTCTATGAGCCTTTTGAGAGTGAGCCCGTATTGGTTTCCACCGAGACTCGATTGGAAGACTCGCAGACGCTATTGGCGGAAATGAAGCCCTATCTGGAGCGTGCGGACTATGCGTCGATTAATTTGGAAACCCCCATCTTCGAGACACCGCCCCGCTCCCCCGCACCCAAATCAGTGACCTTCTTCTCCGCGCCGGAAACACTCGCGGCGCTCGAATGGGCGGGCGTAGATTACGTCGCGCTCGGTAACAATCACATCTATGATTTCCTGGAACCCGGACTTGATCTCTCACTCGACTTTTTACGCGCGAGCGAATTGGATTTTTCCGGCGCCGGCAAGAACGAAGAAGAAGCCTTGGCCGCATATCGGCTCGAACGTGGATCGCATGCCTATGACTTTTTGAGCTATGTCGGATGGCCAGCGGGACCTCCAACCCAGTCAGCCGAGAGCGATAAAGGGGGCGCGGCGCTCGGCACGAATAAAAACCTGATATCGACTACCCGCGCAAGCGTCGACAGCAAGGGTATTCCCGTCATTCAATTTCATGGCGGCTTGGAATATGTTGAAGAACCGACCTTATCGATCGAAACCAAGCTAAAGCAATCAATCGATGATGGTGCAGCATTGGTAATCGGCCATCATCCTCATGTCGTTCAGGGGCTTGAATTGTATGAAGGTAAGCTGATCGCATGGTCGCTCGGAAACTTCCTTTTTGATCAATATTTTTACTCCGCACAGTCGGCAGCATTGCTCTACGTCTGGATGGATGGCGATGAATTCCATCATGCTGAAGCCGTCCCGATTTACATTAAAGGCTATCACCCAACGCCTGCGCTCGGGCCCATGCGCAATGCGATTAATCGGCGCCTGTTCAATCTTTCGAAAAAACGCGGCACCTCGCTCCTTCGGTCAGGCGGTCATATGATCCTGACAGGCGCCGACAAAACGGACAAACCAGAACCTCGGTTTGACGTTGCAATCGATTGCGCCGAAAGCGGACAGCGAACCGGTCATGACCTATTGGCCCGTGGAGATTTTGACGCTTACGATTTGTTTGACGCCCAGGATCGGTCCTGGCTCGATCAGGACCCACACATTCAGATCGCTCCTTCGGAAGCTGATCCAACTGATTTTGACATGCACATCGCGCTGTCTAAAGGAGAACCCTTGACGACAGGGATGCGGAAATTCCAACGCGTGTTCACGCCCGGAACGCCGATGTCGGTCCGCGCGAAGGTCGAGGCTTCTGGCGATGCCAAATTGGATGTTTTTCTGCAAACCAGAGCAACGGGACAAACCCTCGAGGATGCCCTATTGAACGGACAGAAATCACTCATCGGCTCTGCAAGTCTGGAAGCGAGCCAGCCAATTGAACTGGATCTGGATTTCGTCAGCCCCAGAACTCGGGCGCGGTCCATCCGGATTCTGGTCAACCTGGCGACGGACGATCCGAGCAGTGAGGTGCAAATCGACAATCTGGAACTCATTGAATGGCTAACACCGTTCTCGCGCGAGAATTCGTCCTGTTTGGACTCTCAACCAAGACGTCAATAATCTCAGGATCGAGTTTGAAGCAAATGCGCTCTCTCGACGGAGCAACCGCTCATCGGCATACTCAACAGACATTGCCACGAGAGCGGCCACCATCAGGCCTGATGGTGATGCTTTACAGGGTGGTTTTGGATTAAGCGAAACGTCAACCCATAGCACTGATCACAGCGCGCTCGCAGGTTCTTTGATTTCGATCACGCGCTGCGTGCGGGCGGCTTCCTGCGCCAGCAAACCCATCTTGACCGCACGCTTGCCGTCTTCCAGCGAAACTTCGGGCTCTCCCCCCTCGCGCACAAGCTTGAGGAATCTCTGATGCTGATAAAACGTCGAACCATGATGATCACCGGCGGCGACGAGCGCGTCATCAAGCTCAACACGCTTTGTCTCTGGGCGTTTGGGAAACCTTGGATACAGGCTCAGTTCAGGCTGCGGGGATGGACCCAACGCCTTTGGCCAGAACCTTTGCGGCCCTGGCATTCGGCACGCGATTTTGCCGCTTGGACCAATCGCATGGATCTCTTCATTCCACTTCGAACCATCGGCAAACATTGACAGTTCCAACATCGCCTTTGCGCCGCTTTCAAAGTCAAAGATCACATAACCGCCATCCCAAATGTCTGGTGTTTCACCGTCATATGTCTCGTCTAGATGATTGACGAATTGCGTCACGGATGCGCTCACGCGCACCGGTTCACTGTTCAAGATAAGCCGCATGAGATCGAAAAAGTGACAGCATTTTTCAACCAGGGTTCCACCGGTCTTCTGATTAAACCGATTCCAGTCTCCAACTTTCTCAAGGAACGGAAACCTATGCTCCTGTAGAGACAGCATCTTGATCCCACCGGTCACTGTTTCGGCCTGCTCGATGAAGGCTGCCACAGGCGGCATGTATCGATATTCCATCGCGACCCAGACCGGGGCGCCATATTCTCGTTGGAACTGATTGATCTCTTGTTCGTCTCGCGCGTCAGTGAATAACGGCTTTTCGCACAGAATTGGGATCGCGGCGTTTGCAGCGACCTCTTTCATTTGCCTGAAGTGCAAGTGATTTGGGGTGGCGATCAAGACCGCGTCGAGATCTTGCCGGCGCAGCATGTCGCGGATGGAGTCTGCGACCATAGCATGGGGCGCATGACGCAATCCCAATTTCGCCTGCTCGGAATTCGGCTCAACAATCGCCACCACCGCTACATCCGGAAGTAACGCGATATTGCGAAGATGTTCGATGCCCATCATTCCGCAGCCAATCAACCCATATTTCGTGGTCATGATGCCTGCCTTTTTCCAAGCCGGTTCGTGTACCGACAGACTTCATGATTGAACCAATTTCTAGAGTATTCCACGGTTTCGCCGGACAGGTCATAGCTGATGCGCTCGACCAGACCGCAAGGCTTTCCAGGCGTGAGGTTGAACTCTTTTGGCGCCCAGTCAGGAACAACCGAAACACCCACATTGTCGGTCACCGAAGCGATGACGACTTTCAGCTTTTCCTTGTAATAATAATAGAGCGAATCCCGTAATTCATCCTGCACGACCCAATCCGCGAAACGTCCATCAAGCCAGATTTCTTCAACTTCAACCGGGGTCACATCCAGGTAGCGCAAGCGCCTGATGCGATGCGCCAGGGTCCCTGGCCCGATTTCGGGAATATCGGGCCCCTTTTTCAAACGCTGAACCTCTAGAATATCGGCCGTGGGCATGCCGCCGCCCTCTAGCAATTCCAAACGAAAGAACTCGTAGACGCTTTGCACATCTGTTTTAGACTGGACATAATTCCCCGATCCCTGCACGCGTCGGAGCAATCCACGTTCTTCCAGAATAGCCAACGCGCGTCTGAGCGTGCCGACAGCAACACCTAGGTTCTCCGCCATTTTGCGTTCGGTCGGCAAGCGTGAGCCATCCGGATATCGCCCGGCTGCGATTTCTCTAATCAACATCTCGCTGACCTGAATCGTTTTCGGCAAGGATTTTGGTTTTTCAGTGCCCACGGTGAATCCTTCCAGGACAATTGATACAATATTGATACAATCCTCTTGGAGTCTTTGACAAGGTGTGAAATGAACGAACAGTCAAAAGCGAACGGAGAAGTGAATGTCGATCGTTCCGGTGAAGTCGTATGCGTTGGATGCAGTAGAAGTGTCCTGGTTTTCAGCGCTTTGCTCAGATGACTATGCGTATCTGGGCGTGCCTGATGGCGCCTTGCGGTCAAGCTGGGAACATTGTCGCGACATTCTGTTGGAAGCTGAAGCACAAGGCTTTAGGAACATCCTGTGTCCATCTTCTTTTCAAGTTGGACAAGACACGCTTTCTTTCGTTGCTGGTTGTGCCCCGATTACGGAATCGATCAATATGCTGGCCGCCATCCGTTGCGGTGAAATGCAGCCCATTATGCTTGCCAGAACGGTCGCGACGCTGGATCACATGTTGAAAGGTCGATTGACCTTGAACGTCATTAGTTCGGATTTTCCGGGCGAAGTTGCCGAAAGCACGTATCGATACAAACGATCCCACGAGGTCGTCGAAATTCTCAAGCAAGCCTGGACCCAAGACGAGTTCAATTATGCCGGTGAGATTTACAACTTTTCCGGCCTCACAACGGCCCCCGCAAAACCCTATCAAACCGGCGGCCCTTTACTCTACTTTGGCGGATACTCTCCCGCCGCGCTGGAACTTTGTGGGCGCCATTGCGATGTGTATCTCATGTGGCCTGAGCCCAAGGAACAACTTGCAGAACGCATGAAGGCCGTACACGCAATTGCGGAGCAATATGATCGCGTGCTTGATTACGGCTTACGTGTCCATGTCATTGTCCGAGACACTGAGGCAGAAGCGCGGGAGTATGCGGATCACCTCGTTTCAAAGCTGGATGATGAGTATGGACAACTCATCCGAGAACGTGCGCATGACAGCATCAGTCTCGGCGTGGCGCACCAGGCGCGGGCGCGCGAGTTAGCTGACAAATTCGGCTATGTGGAGCCGCATCTATGGACCGGTATTGGTCGGGCAAGATCAGGCTGCGGCGCGGCGCTTGTAGGGTCTACCGACCAAGTGCTAAGCGAGCTGGAAGCCTATAAGAAAATGGGGATCCGCGCGTTCATCTTGTCAGGTTATCCACATCTTGAAGAGTGCAAATCTTTCGGCGCGCGCGTATTGCCCCAAATGCAAACCTGCTCGCTGCCAGAGATTTATGGCCGTGTGCCGACGAGCATACCGGAAACCCCCTTGGGCATCGGAGAGAGAATCTAATGGACCGCGTTGAACTGACATCAGATTTGAGTGTTTCCCGGCTGGTTTATGGCATGTGGCGCTTGGGCGATGATGAAGATACATCGCCCGAGCACATCCAAGCAAAAATCGAGGCGGGTCTCGAGTGCGGTGTGACAACTCTGGATCAAGCCGACATTTACGGAGACTATGGCGCTGAAGCTTTATTGGGCGCCTGTTTCAAAGCGGCGCCACGCCTTCGCGATCAAGTCGAGATTGTCACTAAGTGCGATATAGTCGCACCGATCGGACGCCATGCTGCAGCTCGGGTCAAGCACTATGATACCAGCCGCGCGCATATAGAAGCATCCGTAGAACACTCGCTAGAACTGATGAATATCGAGCAGATCGACCTATTGCTGATTCACCGGCCGGACCCGTTCATGGATCACGTTGAAACGGGCACTGCACTCGATGAACTGGTCGCAAGCGGAAAGGTCAAAGCCGTTGGTGTCTCCAATTTTCGGCCATGGGATTGGCGGTTATTGCAATCGGCCATGGATACGCATCTTGCAACCAATCAAATCGAGATGAGCATCCTTGCGCATGAGCCATTCACCAATGGCGACCTTGCCTTTCTTCAGGAACATGGCGTCGCGCCAATGGCATGGTCTCCACTTGCCGGCGGGGCGCTGTTTCGCCCCGAACATACCGCGCTGAAAACCAAACTATCGACCGTCGCGATTGAGCAAAACGTTGAGGCGAGTGCGGTCGCTATTGCCTGGCTTCTCGCGCACCCGGCGAACATCATTCCGATTCTGGGGACGAATAACCTCAATCGCATCGCGAAGATGGCCGATGCAATCAATGTTGAAATGGATCGCCAAACCTGGTTTGAAATTTACTCCATCGCGCTTGGGAGAGAGGTCGCATAATGACGGACCTCCCTGATGATGAGGAGCGTTCGTGTCCAATCTAAGTATCGCGCTGACACTTGCCAGCTGCGTCGTGTTTATGGCGCTGGTCGCTTGGTGGTCGTATCTCCAAACCAAGGGAGAAACGAATACAAAAGACGGTTACTTCCTGGCCGGGCGAAACCTCGGCGGCATATTCATTGCTGGGTCACTGCTGCTCACCAATCTTTCAGCCGAGCAGCTGATTGGCCTCAACGGCTCCTCTTACGGTTTCAATATGTCGAGCATGGCTTGGGAGGTGACTGCCGCCGCAGCAACCGTGGCCATGGCATTGATCTTTTTGCCGCGATATCTCACCAGCGCGTTCACAACGTTACCCGAGTTTCTGAACAGCCGGTTTGATCGAGACGTCCGGCGATTGTCCGTGGTCTTGTTCATGTTGGGATATGGCTTGGTAACGATCCCGTCGGTGCTCTACTCGGGGTCAATTGCCGTGATCCGTTTGTTCGACATTCCGGAGCTGTTTGGCATATCGCATTTCGAAGCGCTGGTTGTCACCGTTCTGACCATTGGCATTATTGGATCCATCTATGCTGTATTTGGCGGCCTGAAGGCCGTCGCAGTGTCCGACACGTTAAACGGCGTAGGTTTGCTCATAGTCGGGATCACAGCGCCTCTTCTAGGTTTGATTGCGCTTGGAAACGGAGACTTTTTCAGCGGGTTATCAACGCTCGTCCAGACAAATCCCGAGAAGCTAAATGCAATTGGAGGCGCATCGGATCCGATCCCCTTCGGCACGATTTTCACTGGGATGATTTTTGCCAATCTGTTCTACTGGTGCACCAATCAATACGTCATTCAGCGCACCCTCGCAGCACGAAACCTGGCCGAAGGACAAAAAGGCGTTTTGCTGTCGGGATTCTTCAAAATCCTGGTTCCGTTTTTCATGATGGTGCCTGGCATCATTGCCTTCCACATGTACGGACCGGGATTGACCAGTATTGACGAGGCCTACCCTGCTCTCATTCGAGATGTGTTTCCGTTGTGGATGATGGGCTTCTTTCTGGCAGTCTTGTTTGGCGCGGTGTTTTCGTCCTTTAATTCGCTTCTGAACAGCGCCGCGACTATGTTCACGCTCGATATTTATGCCCCCAGCCGGCGTACGCCGCTGAGTGATCAACACGCCGTGAGAATCGCGATGATCGCGAGTGTCGTGATCGCAGTCTTCTCATTCTTCGTCGCGCCGCTTCTGTGGTTTGCGCCAGAAGGACTGTGGCAAATCATTCGAATTTTTACAGGGTTTTACAACATTCCGATTGTGGCCATCGTGATTGTTGGGCTGTTTGCTAGACGGACACCACCGATCGCGGCGAAGATTGTGATTTTCTTCCACGTCGTCGCCTACGGTCTTTTGAAATTCGTCTTCGATGATGTGGTCACCCTTCACTTTCTGCATCTGTACGCGATCCTGTTCGCCGTCGAGGTTGCGATAATGCTGCTGATTGGAACGCTGCGCCCCAGAGAGATGGCGTGGCAGGCACCGAAAGCTGCTCAGGTGGACCTGACGCCATGGCGCTTTGCCCGACCGGTGGCGTTTACGCTCATGTCCGCCGTGGTCGGAATATATCTTGTCTTTTCACCCATCGGGTTTTCCAATGGCGAGATTGGGTGGGAGTTTATTTCCGCCATGGCGGCTTTATGTCTGGCCAATGTCATTGTCTGGATGCAAAACTTTAGATCCCCATCCAAGTCGGAGCGCGCTTAGTGCAAGATCTCAAAAACACGATTTCGAGACGATCACTGATCTTCAGAGGCGGCGCATTTGCGGCGGCGCTTGGTATGCCAATTCCATATCACAGGCATCTCGCAGACGGTGTGATCCCGATTGCGTTGGCGCAGAACACGCTCGACATCCCTGGCAAACAGGGACTGACAGTGCTGTCGGACCGACCTCTAAATGCCGAAACCCCCGCTCACTTTCTGGATGATGATGTAACGCCGGCGCGTCACATGTTTATCCGTAACAATGGCGTTCCACCCGATGTGAGCGCCGTGACAGATGACTCGTGGATGCTTACAATTGACGGTGAAGTCGAAACGCCGAAAGCATTTTCCATCACGGACCTGAAACGGCAATTTGAGCACATCACATTGCAGCTGCAAATGGAATGCGGTGGCAATGGTCGGCGTTATTTTTCGCCTGGCGCTTCGGGCAATCAATGGAGCTTTGGGGCCATCGCCTGTCCAGAATGGACCGGGGTACGGCTGATTGATGTCCTTAATTCCTGTGGCTTGAAATCGACAGCATACTATACCGGACATTATGGCGCCGACGCGCATTTGAGCGGGGATCCAAATCGTGTTCCGATTTCTCGCGGTCTTCCTATCGAGAAAGCACTTGATCCGCATACAATGATTGCCTGGGCAATGAATGGCGAAGATATTCCCGTTCAAAACGGTCATCCCCTTCGCTTAATCGCGCCTGGCTGGCCGGGCTCTTGCTCTCAGAAATGGTTGAATCGGATTACGATCCGCGATGTCGAACATGATGGCCCGAAGATGGGCGGGCAATCTTATCGCGTGCCAGCCTATTCAGTGGCCCCGGGAACGGAGGTCGCTGACGAAGACATGGAGATTATAGAGTCGATGCCAGTAAAGTCTCTTATCACGTATCCGCAAACAGGCGTGCGCACAGAGCCTGGCCAATCACAACTGGTACGGGGGCATGCCTGGGCGGGGGAGCGCGGCGTATCCTTGCTCGAAGTCTCTATCGACTTTGGCGCAACCTGGCAGCGTGCAACCCTGGCAGCGCCCGTCAACAAATATGCTTGGCAACATTGGCGTGCTGAAGTGCAGTTCCCGCAAGCAGGTTATTATGAAGTGTGGGCGCGGGCCACGGATGAAATCGGGGTGGCACAACCGGCGACAACGCCGGGTTGGAACCCGCGTGGTTATTTGAACAATATGCAACACCGTATCGCCGTTTTCGCGGTGTGAAATGGGCGATGATGCGAGCTTTCATCCTTCTCATTTGCATCGCCACGCTTTTCGCTGCGTGCGGCGCCCCACAAACGCCGACTGCGAACGACCGTCAGGATCGCATCTTACAGGCCGCTGAATCGTGGCCTCAAGAACCCGACTTCACGGTGAGTTTTGTTGCCTTGCATCCTCTTGGAAAAGAACAAGTGTCCGATCAGGCGCGCGCGCAATTTGATCCAAATGATGACTATTGGGGACTCCCAAGAACAGGCGAATATGAGTTCGTCGCGGCATATTGTGCGGGATGTCATTCAATGGAGATCGTGATGCAACAGCGTGCGACACGCGAACGGTGGTCTTACATGCTGACATGGATGACCGAAAAGCAAGGCATGGTAGCTCTCGAGCGCGACGACCGCGACCTCTTTCTGGACTATCTGGTTGAGCATTTTGGACCATAGGCCACGTGTCTGTTTTCAAGCCGATTGCTGCGACCCGTTCGGATTCGCCCCGAGCGCCGGTTCGAGTTAAGTTGCCGTCACAATCCATCGCGGTGGCGGCAGCCGTCAGCCAAACAGGAGCATAAGATATGAAGTTTCTATCTCTCATCGCCAGTTGCACGATCTTCCTCGCGGGATGCGCCTCCCATCAAATCACTGACCCCGCCAATGCTCCGATACAAAACGACTCACTCAGCCTAACAGCAGCGCACGGCGTTGTCCTACAGACGACCGCAAACCCGGCGATTATGCAGGGTTACGCGACCGCCCCGGACGGCGGACAGATCCACTATTGGGAGGCTGGCCAAGGTCCAACCTTGCTGCTCCTGCACCAAGCCGGATCATCATCAGAAGAGAATGCTGGATTGGTCAAATATATGTCCGACAAGTTCCATCTCGTCAGTTTCGATTGGCCCGGGCATGGCATGTCAGATGACCCGACACGCGAGCTCCTCACCGAAGATTATACCGAAAGCGCGATTGCTGTGCTCGATCACTTAAAGATCGACAAAGCGCATGTGTTCGGAAATCATGGCGGTGCGTTGCTGGCTATGGATATTTCATGGAAGCACCCGGATCGGGTCGATAGGATCATCTTGTCCGGCACAAGCGGGGTCAAAGATATGGATGCGGTTCAGGAATTCTCTGACAATCTCGGATTGGATGAGATGAACCAGATCGACCGCGAAGGCGTCTCGCTCAACGAAGCCTGGGGACGTTTCACCAAGTACATGCCAAATTCCGAACCCGGCGAAGTGT
Organism: Pseudomonadota bacterium; assembly: GCA_039029475.1. GTDB lineage: Bacteria > Pseudomonadota > Alphaproteobacteria > Caulobacterales > Hyphomonadaceae > Henriciella. Next base: position 155,703 of record JBCCGB010000002.1, read on the forward strand.
TACGAGCATATATGAACAATGTTACCGTTCGCGTCCGCCCATATGATGCACATTATGGGGTTTTGAAATTTGATCGCCGTCCCGCGCTTAAAGCCATAAGAGACAAACGCATTTTGCTGATGCAGGCTGAAAATGACCCATTCGTCTCCGATCAGGAGATGCTTCTCGACATACTATCCGACGCAGAACGAACCGTCATTACAAACGCTGGCGTGTTCATGCTGTTCGAAGCACCGCGCGCGAGTGCTGAAGCGATCGTGGAATTTCTCGAGAAAGACTGATTCTCGTATCAGCGTCTTGAATTGCTGCCGACCGGAATGAACGAAACTGTGAAGGCGTGCACCGTAAAACGGGCACCGCCATTCCATATACCAAAATTTCGGTATTCACGCGTCAGGTAGAGTATCGTGTTCTAGGCTGGCTCGACGAGGATCAATTGAAACGCGCCGGTTCTTATCAAACGGATCATTATCCAAACCACACCAATGATAAAGGTGTTGCGCGGTTCTTATCCCGCCTCAAAACAAAGTATGGCATTCAACCTGATTACCCTATTCCGGATAGGTTGATCGAACTGATCCATCGCCTCGAACGCGTCAAGAACTCCCGATAGTGCAGTCATATGCACGGCAACGGATCAGGCGTTCAACCAGCTTTCGAACAAGGTCCGCTTGGCTTCCAACTCCACACAAGCATCATCCACCGACCGCTTCAGAAACTGAACAGTGTCACCGGGTCGAAGTTGCCCTATGAGATGCCGGTCACAGCGCGCTATATTGGCAATTCGAGGGTATCCGCCTGTGGTTTGCGCATCATTCGATAGGAGGATCGGGTTACCAGAACTCGGACACTGAATTGTTCCTGGAAACACGGGGGCACTCCTCATCATATCGTCGCTTCTCGGGACCATCGCATTGCCCATCAATGGAATACCCATGCGGGTTGCTTGTCGCCCGATGGTGAACTTGGTCGAGAATAGCCGCTCTTGGTCCGCGGAACTCAGGCGATCGTACTCGGCGGAGATACAGGTTCGGAGTGCGGACGCATGAGAATATCGCGGTCTCAACTTGAGCGGGGTTTTATGGTCGGCATTAGCGCCGCTCTCGCGATTGGCTACCAACACATCACCAGCGCGCAATGCACGTCCTTGGAACCCACCAAACCCTGCTGGCAGGTAAGTCGAAGTGGATCCGAATAATAGGTTGGCCGCAAAGCCCGAATGGATCGCCAGATAAGTCCGCATCCCCACGGCGGAAGATGGGATGCAAAGGCGGTCTCCCACTTTCAATCTGAGGGTTTCGTGCACAGGGGCAGCTTGCCCAGAGACTTCGAGAAATTCGCACGCGCCGGTCACTGCCAACGCACAATCCGCCGTCAGTTCCGCCTCAAAGCCACCATATGTAATCTCCAGGCACGTCTCACGAGAAGCGTTCTCGACCAACCGATTGGCGAGCGCCATGGAAAGTTCGTCTGCTGGCCCCGCGTGCGGAATGCCAAGATGGCGATACCCAATGCGCGGAGCACCTTGCAACGTGCTCTGCAATCCCGGTTTGCGAACGATCAGCATTCAGACCGGCCTAAACTTCACGCGTTGCGCGGGTGATAGCAGGAAAGGTTCCGGCGCCCCGGGGTCAAACAATTGCGCCGACGTCCGGCCAATGATCGGCCATCCGCCAGGTCCAGCAAGTGCATAAATCCCGGTATAACCGGCGCTGATCCCAACCGATCCAGCCCCGACCCGGTGCCGCGGATTGTGCAGGCGTGGCACGGCCCAGGATTCTGAGACGCCAGAAATATACGAAAAGCCTGGGGTAAAACCCAACATTTCGACGGTGTGTTCGCGCGCGCAATGCTCTTCAATAAAGGCGCTTTGCGTCAAACCCAATCGCTCACACACCCACTCAATGTCCGGACCATTCTCACCCCCATATTGAATTGCCATTTCGATAATTGGCAAGTCTGGTTGAATCTGATGCTTTAAATCCCCGACTTGGTTCAGCCACGCTTCGACCGAATTCTGCTCACGCGGATCAAACTGGATCGCGACCGAAGCTAAGCCAGCAACCACCTCATCCGCCCTGCCTGCAGCCCTTAACGCGCTTGCCAGGGTTTGCGCTTGCCGCGCATCCGCGACGAGAATCTCAAACACATCATCCGCAATACGCCGCAGCGTCAGCCCGGCGCGCATATCGAAACTCCCTGATCGAGCAAACAGGCTCTGATTTGGCGCGCGGAGTCATACGCGCCCGGCGTGTCACCATGCACGCAAATTGAATCCGCGGGCATAGCGATTTCGCTTCCAGAATAGGTTGTCACGCGCGCATGCACGGCGATTTCCAGTGCTTGCTTCTGCTGCGCCAGCCCTGACGGCAAAACCGCCCCGGGCTTTTGACGATCGCGCAATTGCCCATCGGTCTCATAGGCGCGATCCGCAAATCCTTCCGCGATGTAGGCGACTCGTGATTGCCGGGCGACCATCTCGGTTTCGGAATCCGGGGGGCCGACCAACCGCGCGTGTGGCAAAACGTGTTTGAGCACATTGATGATGCTTGTGGATAGGTCTGCGTCTCGTGCTGCCAAATTGTACAGCGCGCCGTGTGGCTTTAAATGCTGCAGTGGCACAGATAGATCATCCGCGATGGCTTTCAGACGGCGTACCTGATCGGTCAATGATCGTTCGAGCTCGTCTCTCGCAATGACCACTTTTTTTCGTCCAAAATTCTCGCGGTCTGGAAAAGACGGATGCGCACCCGCAACGACGCCACTCTGCTTAGCCAAGACGAGTGCCGTCCGCATGCTCTCATCATCGCCTGCATGTCCGCCGCACGCGATGTTACAGCTCGACACCACAGACATGAGTTCGGCATCAAAGGCGCACCCTTCTCCGAGATCAGCATTCAAGTCGATGGATTGGACCATCACATCACTCCTGCAGCCCGCAGAATGGAACGTAATCCCAGACCAAAAGTGATCAAGACCACGATTCCGCCACCAAGATTTGCAGCGAGTGAATTGGCGTGTACGCCAAGCAGTTCTTTGCGGTTCATGATCCATAGAAGGAATGTCGCGATCACCGGCAAGAGCAGCCCGTTCGCGTATTGCGCAATCAAGATCAGCGAGATGGGGCGAACGCCAGACAAACTGATCGCAGCGCCGACAATCACCACGAATAAGGCCGTTCCCCGAAACAGCATCTCGCGCCTTTGGGCATCGCCGCCAAGCAATTCGCTCAGCGCGAACGCGGTCGCCATCGGCGCAGTGATGGCCGAAGTCAAGCCCGCGGCGAGCAGCCCAATGCCAACCAAATAGCCCGCCGATTCACCGAAGGTGGGCTCAATCGCGCGTGCTATATCCGCCGCATTGGTCACCTCGACGCCGCTCCCGAACAAGCTGCTGGCCGCCGTTGAAAGGATGAGAATAGAGACCAAACCCCCTAAGCCAATCGAGAACGCTGATTCCTGGCGCGCTTCAGATGTGGAATCAGAGCCCGACCATTTGCGGCGCGAGGCGGCGGCGTGCAGGAAGAGATTGTAAGGTACGATCGTCGTTCCAATCAGCGCGATGGCCGTCAATGTTCCACCGTCGGGAATCGAAGGGATCAAGCCTCGAAACCATTCCCCGAGGTCTGGACGGACAAACACCGCACTCAGAATAAATGCTGTGCTCATGACCAAGACGAGGACAATCAACACTCGCTCCAGTAAATCATATTTGCCAATCAGGATTATTCCGCAGGTCAAGCTGGCAAGAATCACCACAAGCCAGTTTTGCCCTGGCGATGCGCTTGATAGCAGTGTCTCAGCGCCAAGTGCACCACCGCTTAGATTGCCCCCTTCATAGGCGGCATTACCAATCAATAATGCCGCGAATACGAGCGCGCCGATCGCGATCTTCACGGCTGAATTAGGCGCCGTCTTCATCAAGGCTTCGCCTAGCCCGAGCCGCGCGCCCGCACCGAGTCGAGCTGCCATGTCCTGCAGAATTACAGTAGCCAAAGTCGCGAACACCAGCGCCCAAACCAAGGCAAAACCAAAATTGCTCCCCGCCAAGGTACACGCCGTTACGGTGCCCGGACCGATAAACGCAGCGGCGACCAATAAGCCGGGACCAAAGCTAAGTCTCATCGACAACTCTCATCTATTCGATGCCTCGCCTGGTTGTCAGATAGGTGGCAAAACTCGCGAGCCAGTGACTTCCGGAATAATGTTCATCTGAGACAGCGGCGATGCCGACATCGCGATGCAGTTTGGCTGAAGCCAACAATGCAGGAATGCGGGCATCACCTTCAGGCAAAGCATCTGCGATTCCTTCAAGCGCCCAAGCGCGCGAAAGATTAACGCCGTCCAGATGCACCAGCTTGCCATCCGACGCATCAAGCACAATACCTGGAACCAGCCAGTCCTCCGTGGCCGTGATTGGAATCTGAGGCAAGAACTCACCCAACCAGACAGCGTATTCCTCGCGCGGCAAAATACGCCGCATTAAGTCAGCTTCCATCAAACAAGGCGAGAGGAAGTCTTCCCCAGAAGGCTCATAGGCCAGAGGGCAATCTGCATCGCCGAGATAGAAAGAAGTCGATTTTTCGATGATCATGGATTCGAGTTCGGCATTTCCCACCGTTCGGGCGTAATCTAGCATCAATCCAAACGCGAACGCCGATTGATTATGCGTGCCAAGACGTATCGGATATGACAAGTTCGGCAGCCATGACAAAACCTGTGCGACAATCGCATCCTCGAGCGGTCGCAGTGTTTCGCGCCAATCTGCCATATCGGGGTCGCCGCTCTCTTCAAGCTCGGCGATCAGCTGCAAGAACCAAGCGATGCCATAGGGCCGCTCAAATGATGCACGACCAGGACGCGTGTAATAAGCGAGCTCCTCTGCGAGTTTATCCGCTTGAAAACTCTCGGTCAGCGCCGTGCGGATCTCTTGCTTGAGAACGCTATCAGGATGTGATGAGAGAATTCGCGTTAGCAACCAATGGCCATGCACCGACGAGTGCCAGTCAAAACATCCATAGAATATCGGCGTCATTTCACGCGGCGGTTTTGCGTCCTCGGCCGATTGCATGACATGGCTGATCTTGTTTGGAAATTCGCGGTGAATGCAGTCGAGCGCCAGGATCGCAAACCGGTCTTCCAGCGTGCGCGGTGCTGGTCGATCCGGATTGACGGCTGGTGGGGATTCTAAGGTTTCGTCGTGTGCCTCAGGCGCGCACGCCGCCAACGAAACGAGAATTAAGCTCCAGACAAAGGATTTCAACAAAGGGCGCCTCTCTCTTGATGCCGCAATGACAAGAATAATGTATGTGAAAAAGAATACTCATTCCTACGGGAAAACATCAAGCACGCGACCAGGCGAATTCCAAAATCTGAAGCGGTTTGGCAGGAAATTTGCTCAATCCTACTGAAACAACCGAATGGGGACCAAAATCTTAGCGCGACTACCGTTCAAACCTGATGTGTTTGGGCCAATTTCTGGCAACGCTGAACTCAGCAGGCCAGCGAGTCCAAATCAGTCACGCTATGTCCTGGCCGAACTATCTGGGGCCGGGTCCTATATGATTTCGGTCGGCCATATGGTGCATGGCCGTTTCGAGGAAGCTCGGTTCAGGGCGGCTTGCCAGGCCTTGCTCGATCGGCATGACGCCCTCCGAACGCGATTTCAAATCAGAAGCCGAAAGATCGAAGCGCTCATCAGCACACACGGCGTCGTGAATTGTCATGTCACGCAGCTGGAAAATTCTTCCTTCGACACATTCCGGGCCTGGGCGGTGCCGCTGGTTTTCGAAAACGTGGATCCGAACCTGCCGGGCTCGCTCATTCGATTCATGGCGGCCGATTATGGCGATGCCTGGCGGTTTACGATTGCCGGCCATCACGCGATTACGGATGGATTTTCACGTGGCGTGATGAATCGAGAACTGCTCAAACTGTACGAAGGAGAGTCCTTATCGCCCGCTCCGTCGTATTACGATGTCAAACAAGACGTTTGGCCAGAGCGTCACGCTTCAATTACTGAATTCATCGACCAGCTTCCCGTCAGCCAGCGTGTATTCTCCGACGGCGACGACCCGCGCACGGCCGCGCCGACTGGGACGTTTATCGCACAGTCCTTTCCAGACTTGTCAAAGGCCGTAAAGCGGCTTGCAAAAACATCCGATGCAACCCGCTTCAATGTGCTGGCAGCAATATATGCCTTGTCTCTTAAAGGCGCGATGGGTGGAACCGAGTTATCCAGCTTCTTCCAATCTGAAGGACGGAAAACTCTTGGCGCTTCAAACGCGATTATCGGTCCGTTTTCGAATACCCTGCCCCTGGATTTATCATTTGAGCCAGACCAGTCTTTCAGTGAGTTTGCGCGGCTTCTTGGTCAGCGTCTTAAAACCATTCTCGCCCTCGAAACCGGGCCGGTCATGGAAACGCTGCTCGCCGAATCCAAATCGCCAACTGTGTCCATAAACATGTTCCCGCCAGCGGCCCGGATATCCCTGAAAGAAGGCGACGTGGGCCCGCGCGAATACCTTGATCGTCGCACCGAGTATGATTTAAACCTCGTCTGGTCGGAAGAGAAAGGCGTGCTGAACGGCAAAGCCTTCTATAACCCTGCACAGATATCCACGGACCGAGTGCAGACCCTGCTCTTGCAACAAGAATTGCTGATCGATGCCGCGTTGAACGCTCCGCATTCGACCTGTCAGCAAGTATTGAATGCCGCGCGTCGAGGGCGCACGAGCCTCGCAGCTTTAAAGGGGCGAGACGACCCGCCAGAGCGTCGGTTGCACGTCGCTCCATTTGCGCACGCAGAAACTTCCCCAGACGCAATTGCAATCCGGACGACGGACGCTCAAATTTCATATCGTCAGCTGGTGACCAATGCTTGTGCATACGCTGCCGCATTGCAAGCCGCCGGCATTTCCGAGGGTGACAGCGTCGCGATTATTGCCGACCGGAGTCCCGCTCTGATCGAGGCACTCCTGGGTGTGGCGGCGGTCGGTGGGGTATTTGTTGTCATCGACGGCAAATATCCACCGGATCGTGTCCTATCTCTTTTGAGCGCGGCACAGTCGCGTTTCGCCATCCGGGCGGGTGACAAACTGCCTGACTATTCCAACGCTCAGTTGACTTGGATCACTCCGCTGCGCGGATCGACGTTCACAGCAGACAATTCCCAGACGCCCCGAGACATGGCCTACGGTTTGCTCACGTCCGGTACGACCGGGCGACCGAAATTGATCTTTCACCCTGAGCAAACCTTGCAACGTTTCGTACGATGGCAGGCTGAGACCTTAAGAATCGAGCGGCCAGTAACTATGATGCTGGCCGGACTGTCACACGACCCGATCATGCGTGACATTTTTCTACCGCTCATGAATGGCGGGACGATTGTCATCCCGTCCGATGACGAGATGACGGAGCCGGCACGGTTAAGACGGTTGTTGCGGACCGCAGAGGTGAATGTTCTGCACTTGACCCCAGCAACGGGTCGATTGCTTGCGCTCGGACAGGAAGAGTGGTCGTCTCCTTCGATCAAGTCGGTGTTTTGGGGGGGCGCGCGATTGCCAGGTCGAATGGTTGAGACCTGGACTTCACATGCGCCAAAGGCACGACAGTTTAATCTCTACGGCGCCACTGAGACCCCGCAAGCCGCGCTACTCCACGAGATCGAACTCGATCGAGTACCCGTCAACGTTCCGGTCGGGCGTCCGCTTCCTTGGACGCGAGTGACAGTTCAAGATGATTGGTCACAAGCACTGGGGCCTGGCGAAATCGGAGAAATCGTGATTGATCTCACTGATCCGGTACAAGGTGTCCAGTCATCACCAGATCTTCCCGACTCCAGCTATGGAAGACGACACCATACCGGAGACCTGGGATACGTTGATGCGCAGGCAAACGTTCGCTTCGTATCGCGGCGTGATAGTCAGTTAAAGATCAATGGATTTCGCGTCGAACCCAGCGAAATCGAACAAACCGCACAGCGACTGGCGAATGTTGCACATGCCTGTGCGGTGATGCCGGATGCAGAGCCGGCGCAATTGTGGCTGTTCGTGTCCGTTCGTGGGTCTGGTGTAACGCCCGGCGAAATCAATGCGCATCTGTCGCGCGGGTTGCCATCATATATGGTGCCCACGCAAATCGCTGTTCTTGATGATTTGCCGTTGACCGCGAACGGTAAGATCGATCGGCCAGCGCTATTGGCGCTCACCGAACAGAAGCCCCCGCGTTCAAGCGATGACGATCAAAGACCCACAACACAAGATGAAGTGCGTCTGGCTGAAATACTCTCCAAATATACTGGCCAGGCGGCCCCTCTGCGATCGCAATCATTCGCGGATCTGGGTGCGGATAGTCTGTCCATGCTTGAAACCCGGTTTGCGCTTGAAGAAGAGGGTTATGAACTGCCGGACGATTGGGAATTCCTGTCGATCAAGTCTCTGGTCGAACACCGTGCGGAACAGCAGAAGCAGGGATCTTTCTGGTCAGTCGCAACGCGCTTGAACCGGATGGAATCCTTTATCGGTTTGAGATGTCTCGCGATTGTTATGATTGTCGTTCACCACGCGGAATTCATGTATGTTCCGCATGGCGCATCCATTCTTCTGTTCACTTTGACCGGATACGCCATTGGTCGGATGCAAATGCCGGCCATTCTAAATGATGGAAAAACCGGGCGCATCTGGGCGATGATCGCGCGCCTTCTTATCCCGCTCGTTCTGGTTTCAGTCGTGCTGTTTGCGCAGAACAGTGTGCGCGGGAATGACCCGCATCTCGCCATGCTTTTGCCGTTCGAAAATCTGGCGACGTTTATCGATGAAGTGATGCTACAACGCGAGCACGATCAAAGACGCGAAGTCTGGATGTGGTTTCTGCATGTCTATTTGCAGATGTTTTTGATCATTGGCGGGGCATTGTCGGTTCCCCGGATTTATCGTTGGCTCCGCAAAGACGTATGGCGGGCCGCGCTCAGCTTCTACGCCATTTCCAATTTGCTCATGGCGACGTCAATGATGGCTGTCCTCATACTCTCTGACAGTTTTTCAGTCGGCGCTGAACGATTGGCGCATTTTCCGACAACGATTCTACCGTTTCTTGCGATCGGTATCGTCTTTGCCGTGGCCAAATCTCGGCCGCAAAGAATGGTCGCTTTCCTCGCCGCTTTGGCGCAGTTTGGAGCATATCTCCTTTATGGACTGCACACAGAATTTCTTTGGGTGCTGGCATTGTTCATTTGCGCGTTTGCACCGGCGTTCAGCTTGCCACGTTTCGGTTCTGTGATCATTGCCAGTTTGTCGACGCAGGCCTTGATGATCTACCTCACGCACAAGACCGTCTTGCTGGGCCTTGTCTTCGTTTCGGGATCACTGATCCCAGCGCCCATTCACGTTGTCATCGCACTCGCCGTCGGAATTGCAGCAGGGCGAATGGTTCGCCCGCTTCTGAAGCGCGCGGGTGTTAATGGATTGGCCGAGCGAAGAATCACATTTGGCGACGATTTTGCACTGCACGAAACACCAAATCCGAAAAGAGGTTGAGGAATGCGCGACCTAAATATTCTCATACTGGGAGCAACTTACGGCCTATTGCCAGCCATGCGTATTCTGACAGCTGGGCATCGCGTTTCAGTCGTGTGTCGCGCAGAGGAGCAAGCCGCGCTGATCCAGCATGGCGCCCGCATTCTATTCAAGTCTTCGGATCAGCGCCTGGAAGCGACGGCTGCGAAAGCGCCGGCGCCCGTTGGAACACTCGGTGTCACCGACGCAGATATTGATCTGGCGGCAATTGATCTGGTAATTTTGGCGATGAGCGAACCGCATTTTCGCGCCCCCGAAATCGCATCCTTGGTCGGCCGCATTGGCGCCGCGCAACTGCCTGTAATCTCGATTTCCAACACGCCGCCGCCTCCGTTTCTGCAGCGTCTGGGCGATTTTGACATAGATCTGCTCCAGGATGCGTACCTGGCTTGGGACACTTGGAAATCTCTGCATCCCGATCAGGTCACATCTGCCAGCCCTGACGCTCAAGCCGTGCGGCGCAATCCGGATCGCACAAACGAGTTGACCGTCACGCTGGGCTCAAACTTCAAAATCGCTCCGTTTGCGCGCGCCGAGGACCAAGCCCTCCTCGAACAATTAGCGAGCGATATCTCGTCCTTCAAAATCGATGGTGACCCCGTAAATGTGCGCCTGATTCCGCATGGTTCACTCTTTGCCCCTCTGGCGAAGTGGCCGATGCTGATTACGGGCAATTGCCGGTGCCTGCAGCCAAATGGTGAGATCATTTCGATATCTGACGCGGTTCGAACCAATCTAGAGGAAAGCCAAGCAGTGTATGAATGGGTGCTGGACGTCGTTCGTGCGACCGGCGCCAAAGACTCTGACCTCGTCCCGTTCCGTCACTATGCGGCTGTATCCAGGCGCTTGATTGCGCCGTCCTCATTTGCCCGGGCTGTGCACGCGCGAGCTTCGGGCGTGGAGCGTATCGACAAAATGGTTCAGCTGACGGCGCGCGCATTCGGGCTGTCACTGCCTGTGTTGGACACCATCGTTGAGCAAGCCGACCGCCATATCGCGCAGACCACAAGCACGACCTAGAATTACCTCTTACACGCGCGCCCTCTTTACTGCTGAATGGTCTGCCGCCGACTTGAGTTGAACGTCTTCACTTGCGGGCGTGCACCTCTTTCACAACGCGCGGCGGGAAATCTTATTGACTATTCGTCCTATAAGGTTTCTGTTTGCGCTCATCGGGTGTCAGCAAAAACACGCACGCAAGGGGAGTGTCATTACACGATGGGCATGTTTGATTTATCAAAGGATGTGGCGATCGTCACAGGTGGCAATGGCGGTGTCGGCCTTGCTTTCGCGCGGGGTCTGGTCAAATGCGGCGCACGAGTCGCCATATGGGGACGAAATTCGGAGAAGAACGCAAATGCCGTCGCAGAGCTCGACAACCTCGGAGGCGATGCTGCAGCGTTCGCCGTTGATGTAACTCAGGAAGATCAAATAGAGAAAGCGTTTGCTGAGACACTCGAACGGTTCGGAAAGGTGGATACGTGTTTTGCCAATGCCGGCGGCGGGGGATTCAGAGGGCTTTCTCACAAGACCAATCGTGGCGACTGGTTGGACACGATAGACCTCAACCTTATGAGTGTGGTGCAAACCTGGGCACCGGTCACCGAACACCTGTTGCAACGCGGCGAAGGCGGACGACTGATTGTGACATCGTCGATCGCCGCCATCATGGGCACCGGTGGGGCGGCGGGCTATTCAACGACCAAGGCTGCCGTGCTCGGTCTCGTCCAGGGTCTTGCGGTCGAGCTGGGAAAGTCAGGCATTCGCGTCAATGCGATTCTACCAGGGTTCATCGAAACCGAAATGTCGCTGTCCACAAGCAAGGCGTTCCAGGATTCCGCGCGCCGCCGCTCCGCCATCGGGCGAATTGGCGACCTTGAGGATATGGAAGGCGTCGCGGTATTTCTTGCCTCAAAACATAGCGACTTCATGACGGGCCAAGGTATTGTCCTTGATGGCGGACATACGATTTTCCCGATGTAACAGCGACGGGCAGAGAATCCGTACCGCGGACCCGCACACGCATCCCACGACACATGCACAGCCTCAGCGAGAAATAACCGCCCAGCGATATTTACTCTTCACAACCCAGTCTTTCCGGCGTTAAAACCAACCAAGCTGGAAAGGATATATCAATTGACGGATGACATTAAGCGCACCACGCTCCTCGTGCGGGACGGAGATCGTGCTGCGAATTGGTATGAAAAAGTCTTCGGCATGGCACGCTGGATGGACACACCTTTCACATTGTCCGGCGAACAATTGGCGGCTGGCAAAAAGGGAGACCGGACTCGGCTGATTATTCTCAAAGCAAATCATGACCTGATTGGCATGATCGGGCTGTTAGAATGGCTGGACCCCAAATTCGAGGCGCCTGACGAACTGCCGACGGAAATCAAATTTGGCGCTCCGATTTTTGTCGTGGCTTCCCAGGACGCGCGCGGCGCCCTGGAACGCGCGCGGAGCCTTGGAAGTCGCATTCATAGCGAACCGCGAGAATGGTCCGTGACTGGCGCCGACGGCAAAGTCAAAGACATGATCGGATGTTCGTTCTGGGATCTCGACGGATACTTCTTCGAGGTCAATCAGACTGTAAAAGTGCACGACTGATCTACCGATGGCGACATTCGATTCTCTCGCGAACGGCCTGAAGATCGATGATCACACAATCCAGCAATGGACCGTAGCGCGACGACCGGAGGGCAATGTTCGCCCCGACGATTTTGCTTGGCGTGAAGTCGACATTCCAGATCTGCGAGACGGTGAAGTCTTGTTAAAGACGCTCTATCTTAGTCTTGCCCCTGTCATGCGCAGTTACATGAGCGGCGACTCTTTCGCGGGCGAAGCACCGCTGGCAATTGGCGATGTCCTGCATGGTCGCGGAGTCGCTCAAATCGTGAAATCGCGGCACCCGAATTGGCGTGAAGGTCAAGTCGTGCAGGGGCAGTTGGGTTGGCAAACATATAAGGTGTCGACAATGACACCTTCCGAAAAGTTTCGAGCCATGCCCGCCAACGGATTGACGGCATCACTTGGCCTTGGTGCGCTCGGAATGACAGGCCTGTCCGCTTGGGCAGGCTTTTTCAAAACGGGAGATCCAAGGCCGGGTGAAAGAGTCCTGGTCTCCGGCGCCGTAGGAGGTGTCGGCTCTCTGGTTGTTCAGTTTGCTGCAAACGTCGCTGAATGTGACGTCGTCGGGATCGCTGGTGGCGAGGAAAAATGTGCGCTCGCGCAAGCATATGGATGTCGGCAAACGATCGATTATAAGCACGAAAAAATCGCGCCTGCGATCGCCGATGCGATGTCTGAGGGATTGGATATCTATTTTGACAATGTCGGCGGTGAGATCCTTGATGCGGCGATGGATCATTTGTCGCCGGGCGCGCGTATCGTCTTGTGTGGCTCAATCAGCGAGTATACGCGAAAACGCCCCTTTCCATTACCGAACTATACGCGGTTAAGGCGAACAGACAGTCAGATGCGCGGCTTTTTTGTCTACAATCATTTGAATGAATGGGATCGGGCGATGGCTGAGATCGCGGGTTGGATTCGCGATGGCAAAGTCAAACCCATTGAACAAATCACGGATGGGTTCACGCACATGCCGACAGCTCTCGCCGGACTCTACACGGGCCAGAATGTTGGAAAGCAAATTTGCCGCGTCCGCGGCGAACCGGAGGAATGGATATGAATGAAACCGACGCGCAGGACAAACCGTTCGTCAGATTTCAGCGCGGGAATTTCGTCGTCGCCGATCTGGAACGTGCGTTAGAATTTTATCGCGATGTTCTCGGGTTTGAGGTGGCCTATCAAAAAGGACACAACCCTGACAGTTACTCGATTCCGGTGTTCAACATTCCCGATGGCGCGCAGCTCGGATTTTGCACCTTATCGACGCGAGATCAGGTGCGCGTGATGGCATTGACAGAGATAAAGGGCGTTCCCTTGCCGCCAGTGCCGGCACCCCGACGCAGCGCAATCGTTTTGGATGTCGAAGACCCCGACACAATCATGTCTGGGGCGCGCGCATTAGGCTTGACCATCTATCCCGAAGAACGCCTGGAGACTAATGATGGTCGGGTCGGCCGCGAGATCGGGATTGTTGATTTCGATGACAATCTCATCGTCATATATACTATTCTGGAGCGCTGAAAATGACAGATGCAACACAGACCAAAGCGAAACCTTACCCACCTGCGAGCAAAGGATGGATCCTCGTCATCGCCCTGACGGTTGCGTACGTATTCAGCTATGCCGACCGCAAGATCATAGAACTCCTGATCGAACCGATCAAAGCAGATCTCAACCTCACAGATGAGCAAATCGGGTTGATTCTAGGGCCAGCATTTTCAATCGTTTATGCCACCTCGGGGTTGTTCATTGGTTGGCTGGTCGACCGCGCGCGTCGAACATGGTTGGTCGGCATTGGGGTTGCGTTCTGGTCCCTCGCCACCGCCTTCTCTGGCGTCGCAACCAATTTTTGGCAGATGTTCATGGCGCGCCTGAGCGTTGGTGCTGGGGAAGCGACGCTAAGTCCTGCCGCATTCTCAATGATTGGAGATAGCTTCCCGCCAGAAGAGCGCGGTAAGCCCATCGCGTTCTACACTATGGCATTGGTCGTGGGTGCAAGCGTCGCCGGGTTTCTCGGCGGGGGTATCCTGATATGGGCAAAAACCACGCAGGGCATCGAAGTGCCGATCCTCGGATTGCTCGCGCCCTGGCAAATGGCATTCTTCATGATTGGCCTGCCTGGTCTGTTGGTCGCCGCCTGGTTTTTCTTTATCAACGAACCTGAGCGCCGTTTGACAACCGTCGAGGATGACAGCCTGAAAGGTAACAATGTCAACGACGCGCTAGGCTATATTGCAAAATACTGGGGCACATATCTCGGTTTCGTTTCGATTGTCTGCGTCATGACGATCATCGCCTACAGTCAAGGGTTTCTGGCGTCGACGTTCAAACGAGTGTGGGGGTGGGAGACAGAGTACTACGCCATCGTCAACGCCACAGCATTACTGATCATCGGGCCAGCAAATATTCTTCTGTGGGGATATCTCTCTGATCGCTGGACGCAATCTGGAATGCGTGACGCACCATTTCGGATCATGGCAGCGGGATTGCTGATCATGGTCCCGACGGGTGTTATCGCAATGTTCATGCCGACAGGCTGGACCGCCTATGCCGTGCTATGTGTCAACACGATCGGGATAGGCATGGTGTCAGGTGTGGGCGTGACCGCCTTGCTTCTCATAACGCCCGCACAAATTAGAGGTCAGATTGTAGCGTTGTATTATATGGCGATCTCAATGGCGGGTCTCTGGTTAGGCTTCCCGACGGTTGGCACGCTGTCATCACGCGTTTTTGGGGAAGAGAATTTGAACCTTGCGGTTGCAGTTGTCCCTGTCTTGTACGGAACAATCCCAATTCTTCTGCTTCCCGTCATCTACAAACTCTACATCGCTCAGATGAACCGATTGAATGGCGACACCCAACCAGGACAAGCATCATGACGACGGTTCGCAAGGGCTACTCCGACGGACCGGAAGGCCAGATCCACTGGCGTATGGCCACAAGTGAATCAATATCAAATCAACCCGACTTATTTTGTTTCTCTCCGGCACCGTTTGGCTCTATCGCATACGCTTCGCTGCTGCCGCTTCTGGCAAAAGACATGCGTGTGTGCGCCCCTGACTATCCTGGGCAAGCCGGATCGGATGGCGGCAGCGCGACGCCATCAATAGAATCCTATGCGACGTCCATGCTCGCTGTGATACAGGACCTTTCAAACCAGAACCCCGTCAATCTTCTCGGCTTTCATTCTGGTTGCCTGGTCGCAGCGGAAGTGCAGCGACAAGCGCCTCAACTGGTTGAACGAGTGGTCCTGGTCGACGTCCCCGCCTTCGACCCGGAGACGCGCGCTAAATACCTGCCCATGGTCGGCGCTCCGTTCGAACCTACGGCTGATTTGGACAGTGTCTCAAAAGCCTGGGAGATGGCGGTCAGCAAACGGCTGGAGACCCAAACACTCGAGCACTGCCTGGCCATGTTTGCCGACGCCGTCGGAAACGGTCGCCGAATGAATGCAACTTTTCATGCAGCCTTTACATATGACGTCGAGATCAAGCTTTCGGCGCTCGATGCACCTACAACGGTAATTGCGAGCCAATCAGGTTTGCTGTCCCCCTCACGGCGAGCCGCGGCAATCATACCAAACTGCGAATTGGTCGAAATGCTATCCGTGAAGCGATCCGTCCTCGATGAGAACGCGAGGACGACCGCGGATGCAATCCGCTCTGCACTCGCTTGAGCGCGGCATCATCGATCGAGAAATTCGCGTGTGAGCTCAACCATGAGCGGCACGCCCAAATCGAACACGTTGTGTGGGTATTCTGATAAAATTCGCAACTCACTGTTCGGCGTGATCGCTTGAGCAGCTTGGGTTTCGGCGAGCAGGCTTCCCGTTGGCGCAATGAACAGGCTTGGCTGGGTCAACTTTGGCAACTGCGCTTCTCCGGGATACGTGAACACGCCATAGTAAGCATGTCCGCTATGCGGCATGGCCTGTACCAAATCTGAAAAATGCGCCTGCGCGCGCTCCAGCGACATGCCATATTTCAGGCCACCACTGGCAAATGCCCATTTGCCTTGAAAGTGAGCCCCTGACACCTCAAGCAGGTCTGGCCGGGCATAGGAGTCGAATGCCTGCTGTTGCGCTTCTCCGGTAAAATATGGCACGCCCGGCAAAACCAAGCGATGCACGCGCTCCGGCGCCTCAATCGCCATCTCTATCGCGATCAGAGTTCCAGTATGATAGCCGAGCACATCAACAGGTTGCTGCACGTCCAATTGATCCAGAACAATGAGCGCATTGGCAGCATACTCTGTCATACTTGGCGGTGTGTCCGGACGGTCAGAATCGCCAAAGCCAGGCGTATCGACCGCAATAACAAGACGGTCCTCGGACATGGCATTCATAAAATCGATGAAGAATGCAGAAGAATATGGAGACGGATGAAGTAATAGGAGCGGAGGCCGCGACGATGCATCATCAAGCGGCTTGGCAATGCGCACATGAACTTGACCAAAGCTACCGTCGACGAATGTCCGGTGAATCGTTGCGGACGGAAAATCGTCAATCGCCGTCTCTTGAACGCCCGAACCAGCGCAGGCGGCCAGGCTATAGGCAAGCATAAGGAAACTCAGAATTCTCATCTGCACACCTACTCTCTGGCTTCAACGAATTCGATCATGGCACCGTCCGGAGCCTTGATCGAAAAGACGTCGAGGGCGCCAAAAGAAGGTCGGACGGTGTGATAGATATTTTGCTCGATCGGCCAGTCTCGATCTTCAATCAGTCGCTTTGCAACCGTGACTGACGCCACAGGATATGTCACCGACAACCAACCGAGATTCGGCGCCCGACATCGATCTGCGAAGTCAAATCCATCCAATCCATCAATCTCGATATACTCCATACGCCCATACAGCTCTTGCGTCTGCGGAGTGAAGATTCCAGCCATATAGGGAATACTGGTGGTCAGGTTCTGCGGAATGCCCAATGGCATCAAGGTCGGTTCATCGTCAGTATACGGCGGGCCAAACCAGACTCGCTCAAAGCCAAGAACATCTTCCATCAACGCGCGCACCGCTTCGCGGTCGCGTGTCATCTGCATGATGTTGAAAGGCCGACTGAGGCGCTCGAAGGGTGTAAACCCTTCGGGGATTGGACGATTTAGACGCTCGTAAGCCTGCACTTGCAAACCATCCGGTCCTTTGAACACGACGATGCTAAGCTCTGAGCCATTAAACGATAATGGCGCAATGGGGGTCTCTGTCCCCCACCCCATCGCGATGGCATCATCATAGACAGATTCGAGGTCATGCGCCCGCACCATGAATGACCAGAAGCAGCCTGTATCCCAGGCACGGGCTCCCGGGCGCGTGGGCACTTTTCGCCCGGCACCCTCGAACTGGATCAAACGCACGAAGCCCCCTTCGCTGCCCGGAGCCTTCAGCGTGAGCACGTCACCCTTCGCGCCTTTCGGCAGATCCAGGGCAATGATCTCGGACGGATCAAGCGCGCCGCGGAACACCGTCTCGTATCCGCCAATCTCTCGGAAGAACCGTGCGGTTTGATCAAGGTCAGAAACGCTGGCAGTCGCCATCAGCCAAGCTTGATCCGTCACCGGGGCTGGTAAGACATCTGGCGCCGGTGTCACTGTCACCGGTTCGGCGGGAGCCGGCACTGCCTGACAAGATGCAAACAGCCCCAGTGCGAACACCGGGGCTGCCAATTTGTGTGCGATCTGCCGCATGCGATCAGAACTCGACGCCGAGCTCAACACCATATTCAAGTGGTGGTGACGCATAGGTCGTGAACGAGCTCGCCGATGATGCGCGATAATATTCTTCATCTGTCAGATTGCGCCCGAACACGGCGACCGACCAACCTCGATCATCCGCGTACTTCACGCGTGCATTCACCAGAGTATCGATCTCGATAAAGGCGTGCGCCGGTGAGTTCGCGACAAGACTCCAACTGTCATCTTCAAAGCTTGCATCGGCTGAAACAATCAACTCCCCCTGGTAGACCGGTTGAGTGTAGAGCGCCCCGAGCGTGGCTTTGTACTCCGGCGCATTCTTGAGATCGAGTCCCAGTGCACATCCGATAATTTGGGCGTCATTGGTCGCGTCGACACCTGCTGGGCATCCGGCACCATTATTACTCAAACCGCGAGCTTGATCGCCCGTGAGCGAAGTATACTCGGCATTGAGCAGCCCCAAATTGCCGTTGATCTGCAAATTGTCGGTGATCTGCCAGACACCTTCAACTTCGATACCGGAGATTTCGGTTTCATCGACATTGAAACGCGTGAACCCAAGTCCGGGCACGGTTGCGCCGATCTGCAGGCCTTCATACTGATTGAAGAATGCCGCAACGTTCAAGCGTAGTGTGTCGTTCCAGTCCGACTTGATGCCAACTTCAAATGAGTCGAGCGTCTCTTCATCAACTGGCAGGAACACCGCGGTGCCGCTAAATGCGTCCGGCGACCACCCGCCTGACTTGAAGCCAGTAGAGTATTTCGCATATCCGAGAATATCATCGTTGAATCGATAATCGGCGCCAATTGTATAGCTAATATTCTCGAACTCGGCATCGTCTGTGCGCGCGAATCCAAACGGTCCGACGCCATCGAAATTCTTGTCGTCAATCGTCGCGCGAGCGCCCGCTGTGATCGACAATTGATCATTTACAGCATAGGTACCCTGCCCGAACAGCGCCACTGAATTGGTGGTCGAGTCGATTGAAAACGGGAAGATAAACACCGTATCCAGCGCGATATCTTCCTGGAAAATATACAGACCGGCTATCCAGTCCAGAGCACTTTGTCCGGTCTGCCCGATTGTGAACTCCTGGCTGAACTGATGCTGATCGGTTTCCTGAAGATACGGGAATCCGATACGCGTGCTCAGCTCATCATCAAGCTCTCGATACGAAGAAATTGACGTGAAATCCAGGCCACCGATAACGCCTTCCAAACGCGCCATGACACCGCGGCTTGTCAATTCCTGGTCATAGTTTGAAAAGCAGCCAAGTGGCAGCAAGCCACCAGCGGCACATGTTGAACCCGGCAGTGGTTCTATGGTGAAGATATCATTGTCGGCATCATTTCCCGGAGCGATGGAATCCGGAATTGGGTCAGAGCCGTCATCCGTGTGATCGAATGCAACGAGCAAATTCCAATCATCATTGAATTCGTGATAGAGCGCAGCGCGAACGGCATAAGAGTCAAGCGCGCCAACATCGTCGCGGGCGTTTTGAGCCTGAGCGCCGTTCGGACGCAATTCGTGGAAGCCATCGCGCTGTCGTGAGAACCCGGTCACGCGAATGGCCGTGCGATCGGAAAGCGCCGCGTTGACCGTTGCTTTGAATTCCTGACGATCGAAGTTGCCAAATGTCGCGCTCAGCTCTCCGCCATTTTCGAATTGCGGTTTTACGGATGTCAGTTTGATTGCGCCGCCGATGGTGTTCCGTCCGTAAAGCGTTCCCTGCGGTCCACGCAAAACTTCAATCGATTCCAGATCGACGACGTCGAACAAAGACCCGACTGAGCGTCCGATGTAGACGCCATCAACATAAATTCCGACAGCCTGATCGACAGCACCACGGCTTTCATCTTCGCCCACGCCGCGCAGGAAAATCCGCGCCGCGCTGGCTGTGCCGGTATTGGTCGCAATGTTGATATTAGGCACTTGGGCTGTCAGGTCGCGAATATTCAAAACCTGCTTGTCTTCCAATTGTTCCGTCGAAAGCGCGGTCACGGCAACCGGGACGTCCTGAAGGTTCTCCTCAACGCGCTGTGCTGTCACGCTCACGGTTCCAAGCCTGCGGGCATTGTCGCCATCATCATCTTGCGCAAACACTGGCGCAGCAAAAGCGGTTGAGAGCGCCGTCGCAGCGGTGGCGCAGATCAATGTCTTCTTCATGTCCGAGTTCTCCTCAAAATCGGTAGGGTTCGTTTCTCCCGAACCAAATGATATACCTTTTTCTGCGAATAGCGATATTTGTCCGGTCAATTGAAACGAGTGTGTGACAAAATTACCTCACTAGTCAGATGCCGCATCGGCCTCGGGCAATCCCTGCACTAGCAGAACATCAAATTCACCCCAGGCATTGTCGATGCGCGCTCGCCTCAGAACGTCATACGCTTCGCTCGACCAAAATGCGCGCGCAGCCTCGGCGTTCGGCCATTTACTCAAGACATAGCTGGGTGGCGCATAGTCGCCTTCAAGCACTTCGATTCCGGGCCCGCCTCCAATCGCGAGATAAGCGCCGCCATGTTCCGCATACAATGGCGCCAGTTTCGATGCATAACCTTCCATGAAGGCCGGTCGATCCAGAACTTCGCCCAATACAATCATGTAAGCCGGCGCTTCCACCGTCGCTTCTTGTCCCACGGCTTCCGGCCCTGGCAAAGCGACGCACGCCGCGATCCCGACGCCAGTGCATAGACCAAGGACGCTCCCCGCGATAAATCCTTTCATGATTTCCTCCGATTGGCTGGACTTCTATAAAAAGATATATCATTTGAAGACAACACAAACACAAGCGGAAAAAAATGACGCAAGATCTTTCCCAGCCCACGATGATGATGTCGGATAAGACCGCTCGCGAAATCTTTGAGGAAGTACGCGCCAATCCCGCGCGCGCACGGTTTGGATTTGGCGCGAAACTCGCGGTCGTGAATGTTGACCCGCAAAAGTCTTATACCCGCCCGGATTTGTTCCCGAAAAGTGGTTACATTACCGATCCGCGTCAAATGGAGCACATTGACGGCATATCAGCGGCTGCTCGCGCTAAAGGCCTACCCGTGGTCTGGACTCATGTCGCATACATGCAAAATGCGGCAGACGCGG
Organism: Pseudomonadota bacterium; assembly: GCA_039029475.1. Lineage (GTDB taxonomy): Bacteria > Pseudomonadota > Alphaproteobacteria > Caulobacterales > Hyphomonadaceae > Henriciella. Next base: position 176,695 of record JBCCGB010000002.1, read on the forward strand.
GCGTATGGGGGACACGAACAGATACACCCGACAGTCTGCAAAACATCAAATACGGTTCTGAGCGCACCGAGTTTGATCACCGCGTAAATATCGATCGCGATGTCGACGCCGTTTACACAAAACGCATGCCCTCTGCGTTTTTTGAAACGCCTCTTCAGAGCTTTCTGACCTGGCATAAAGTCGATACAATTGTCATCACGGGTGGCTCGACCAGCGGCTGTGTTCGCGCAACCGCAGTCGATAGTCTGAGCCATGGATATCGCACGATCGTTCCAATTGAATGCGTCGCGGACAAGCATGAAAGCTATCATTTCGCGAACCTCACGGACCTGTTGATCAAATATGCAGATGTCGTCCCGGTGAGCGAAGTCTATGACGCCATTAGAGGGTATACGGGTTAATGCACGCAGACCCCAATCTATACGATTACTGGCCATATGCCGATCGACCAAAAATCACTTGGCCAGGCGGAAAGAAACTCGCATTCTGGATCGCGCCGAACATCGAGTATTACGAATTCCAACCCCCGCGAAATGACAAGCGTCCCGGTTGGCCGCGCGGCAATCCAGATGTGGTCGGCTACTCACAACGCACATGGGGCAACACCGTTGGCCACTGGCGCATGATGGACCTGTTCGACAAGTATGACTTGCGCGGTTCGATTTCGTTGTCAGTTGGCTTGGTCAATCACCATCCGGAAATCATCGAAGCGGTAAATGCCAGAAACTGGGAATTCTTTTCGCACGGAATTTACAATACACGATACTCTTACGACATGTCCGAGGCACAAGAGCGGGCTGTCCTAGAGGATTCAATCCGAACGGTTGAACAGGCCACGGGAAAGCGTATTCGCGGTTATTTGGCACCGGCTCTGACGCACACCGAAAAGACACTCGACCTGATCGCAGAATACGATTTCTGGTACACATGCGATTTGTTTCAGGACGACCAACCCCAACCCATCAAGACCAAATCCGGCAAACTGGTTTCCATGCCCTACTCTCTCGAGGTGAATGACGTCATCACCTATTCGGTACAAGGCTGGAGTCCGAGCAGGTACACGGATCTTCTCATTCGGCACTTTGATCAATTGCTGGAAGAAGGTGCTCGATCCGGCACTGTGATGTGCATTCCCTTACATGCATACTTGGTCAGCCAACCCCATCGATTGAGAGTGTTCGAAGACGCCCTCAAACACATTTGCGCGCACCGCGATGATGTTTGGTTCACGACCGGCGCCGAGATCGCAGAATATTATCGTGACCACCTCTGGACTCAAACCCAGGCAGACGTCGCCGCACGCGGTGTTCAGACAGGAGGGACCGGTTTTGCCCCTGCCTGACGATTATCTGAAGTACCCGCACCGGAAGCATGGATTTGACAACCCTCACTATGATTGGGCCCCGGCAGACCGCAGAGCGCCGATCGTGTTCCAAGATGGTGTCAAAACGATCGCTTCGATCATTGTCCCGGTCGAGTTCTTTCCACTGAACCCGCCAACCGCGCCATTTAAGCATCCCGGCGCAATGAAAACGCCATATCCGGACTTACGCCATTTCACCACACGCGATTACGGCAATCGTGTCGGTATCTTTCGCTTGCTGAGAGAGTTCGATGCCCGCGCCGTAAAAGCAACATTTGTGGTGAATGCCGAAATTGCTCACCGCTATCCACCTTTGATCGAAGCGATTATGGCAGGCGGGCACGAAATCGCGGCGCATGGGGTTTCAACCGCTCACATCCATCATGAAGGCGTCAGCGAAACGGAGGAGCGCTCCTGGATTGCAGAAGCCAGGAAAACCTTCCCGACCGCTAAATCGTGGATGAGTCCTGCGCGCAATGAGTCCTATCGAACACTCAATCTGCTTGCAGAGGCCGGATTTGAAATTTGCCTCGACTGGGAAGCTGATCAACGTCCAGTCGCTTTCAAGACCACGGCATCGCCGATCTGGGCTTACCCCCATTATGGCGAACTCGGTGACTTTAAACTGCTCATCGATCGATCGCAGTCCGAAGATGATTGGGCCAATCAAATTATTGAAGCAGCCGCATATCATGTCGACGCGCATGATGTGGAAGGTGCCTCCGCCTTTGCGTTCACAATGACGCCTTACGTGCTCGGGCAGCCGTTTCGGATACACGCCTTGCGCCGCGTGTTGGATAGGCTGCAAGGCATGTCTGGACTGCGATTGGAAACCGTACAGGTTGGGTGCACCAAATTTGCAGAGGCTGTCTCGTGAACCGCCGAACCTTTATGTTGACCGCCAGCGCATCGACACTTGTTGCGCCCGCTTTTGCCCAAGGATTCTCATCGATGCGTTATACCGCTCTCGCCCTACAAACGGTTTGTGATGCTGTGAACCAGGATTCCTCGATTGATGCCGCTCATGCACGAATGGACCGCGCCATTAGCCGAGTGCGCGGACAGATTGGGGCGGCCAAGGGGTTTCTGAAAGGATTTAACGGCTACGACGTGAAACTGGTCGTCCTCCCGGAGTATTGGATGACCGGGTTTCCACTCGGGGAGTCGCGCGAAGAGTGGCAAGATAAGGCGGCGATCCCAATGGACGGCGCTGTGCCGGAAAAGCTCGCCAGCCTGGCCCAAACATTCGGGATTTATCTTTGCTCAAATCACTATGAGACAGACCCAAACTTTCCGGATCTGTATTTTCAGTCAAATGTTATCTATGCGCCGAATGGTGACACCGCGCTGCGCTATCGGCGCATGATCTCTCTGTACACGCCCAGCCCATATGATGTTTGGGATCAATATCTCGACATCTATGGCGAAGCCGCCGTTTTCCCGGTCGCAGAAACCGAAATTGGCACGCTCGGAACGATTGCCAGCGAAGAAATTCTCTATCCTGAGATCGCACGCATGCAAGCGTTCAAAGGCGCTGAAATATTCTGTCACCCGACCAGCGAGGTCGGCGCTCCAACTTTGACGCCAAAGCACATTACGAAAAAGGCCCGAGCGATTGAAAATATCGCCTATGTTGTCTCTGCCAATAGCGCGGAAATAGTCGGCACCCCCGTCCCGTCAGCTTCAACAGACGGCATGTCGATTGTTCTGGATTGGTATGGACGATCATTGGCTGAAGCCAATCAAGGTGAAACGATCAATGCGAACGCCGTCTTGGATATTGATGCGTTGAGAGAAACCCGCCGCAAGACCGGCATGACAAATACGTTGGCGCGCTTGCCAAACACCGCCTTCGCCAACGCTTACGGCCAAGCCAATCACGCCCCGGCCAATCGCACACCAGACGCGCAAATGATCGAGCGCAAAGACGCCATCGCCCAGCAACAAGCTGTGATCGATCGCCTGGTCGCCTCCGGCGTCCTGAAATAGGAGTTTAGACATGACAGAATTACCCAATGCACCGCCATATGTCCCTCGTCTTGATAAGACCTGCTTTCTGGTTATCTGCCGAGATGGAGCTGATAGTGCGGAACCGCGCGCATCACACCTTAAAGGCCATCTGGATCACGTCGAGAAATATTGGACGAGATACGTCACGGCCGGCCCCATACGCGAACCAGGGGGCGAAGCGCTGATTGGATCGGTGTTCTTGGTGCTGGCGGAGAATCTTGCCGACGCGAAAGCACTGATGGAGGGCGACCCCTACATCACATGCGGGATGTACCAGTCGATCACCTATAATGAGTTTTCGAACTCCATCGGACAATTCATCGGAGGTAAGATTTGGGAGAGCGCTGACGCCATAGCGCATCGCGCGGCGGGCGGACCAACGGAAGATCTTTCCAAGGGGATGAGCAGATGACGGACAGAATGAAACATCGCCGCATCAGAGGTCGAATTCGTTATACCTCAAAGAAGCCTGAAATGCTGGGTCAGGTGCGCGGTGATGAAATTTTCAACATCACGCTCCACAGCGATGGCAAAATGACAGTGCGCGCGCATTGTGAAATTCATGAGCCGGATCCCACAGTGATGCGCGACATTGTCTACTCCACTGACGAACATTTCAATCCAATGGATTGCCACGTGCGTTTGACCATTGGCGACGAATTCATGGGCTCGGGATGGTTTAAGTTCAATCTTGATGAGAACCGCTCGGGCACGATTGAATGTGAAAGCTATGGCCCTTCGATCGGGCGGCTATCGCAACGTATGGAGACAGAAGGTTCATTTGATGGATTCGGCACGCACCCAATCATTGGCGATGCCCAAATGTGTCGTGTCATAGATCGATCAAATGGTCCAAACCGCCGAAATATAAGAGTTTTCCTTCCGTCTCCCGATCACCGTGGCGCGACACCTCCAATCGTGTCTGAGGTTCGCATTGGCATGGAATATGTCGGCGAGGAAACCGTGACGGTGGAAGCTGGAACATTTGACTGTTTCCATTTTCGTTATGTCGATGATGAAGGTCCCGGCATGGGCGGTACGCAGCACCCGGCATATGATATGTGGGTGACAAAAGATGATTTCATATTTGTTCAAGGCGGGGTCGGCGGATATATGGCGACATGGTACGAGTTGATCGAGCTCGATCATCCAAGCATTGGATAGACGGGAGGCTCAATGACGAGCTGGCTTGGAGTTTGCACTTAAGAGCGTTAGACCCGTTCCGGACAGTTGATGGACCTAGAATATGCCAGATACAGCAAGCTTGAAATTTTCGCCGGCCGACATCGATGAAGCCGCAGGCATTCCACTTTATCAACAAATCTATGACCTGCTACGCGCTCGCATCATGGATGGCACCATGGCGCTGAACGATCGATTGCCGGCCGAACAGGATTTGACTCAGGCGCTTGGCGTTTCGCGGATTACAGTGAAACGCGCGATGAATGAATTGGCCGTCGCAGGATTGGTTCGGCGTCAGCGCGGCATCGGGACTGTTGTCATTTATGATGTTGCTGCCCCAACCATCAAAGGCAGTTTCGAGACGATGATTGATGGGCTTACCCGAATGGGCGTTGAGACCGAAGTCCAATTACTTGATTGCACTGTCGGCACCGCCAGCCCAGCGATATCGCAGGCCTTGGAGTTGAGCGGGAAACTCACCAGCGTTCAACGGATTGTCCGTTTGCGCCGACTTGATGGCGAGCCTTTCTCTTACCTGGTCACATATATCCCCTACGATGTGTCCGAAGGGTATGACGACGCTCAATTGGCAACCGAGTCCCTCATCGAACTACTCGAACAAGCCGGACACGCACCTGTCGAAGCAGAGCAAACCATTACAGCAACCGCCGCAGTTCCCGCCATTGCAGCCAATCTCGGTGTGGCTCCGGGATCTCCATTGCTGCGTATTCACCGCATCATGAAAGATGCATCAGGTCGCCCGGTCCAGGACATTACGGCGCATTATCGCGCTGATCGGTTCGAGTATCACATGCGATTGAACCGCAATAATGCTGCAGATCGCGATTGGACCACCGAAAAGTGACAATCTGCCTCTCGCCAGGCCGGAATTAAATGATATATCATTTAATCTGGAGGAATTGGCGTGCTCGATCAGGCCCTTTTTGCACTCATCCACGTTCTGGTTTTCGTCTATTGGTTGGGCGGAGACCTGGGCGCGTTCTATACCAGTCATTTCCTGACCCGTGCCGATATTAGCGCTGATCGACGTCTATTGGCAGCCAAGATTGTCGGCGATGTCGATATGGCGCCAAGAACGGCTCTCATCCTGACATTGCCGACCGGCATCTTGCTCGCCGAGAGCAAAGGTTGGTTGAGTATTGGATGGCCGGTCATCATTCTTCTCACCGTGCTCTCATTATTATGGCTGGCAATGGCTTGGAAACTACATCTGGCGCATACTGGCGGGCCGGACTGGATGAAGATGATCGATTCTTCTGTTCGGTACATTCTAATCGTAAGCCTTGTCGGAACAGCCGTCCTGTCTTGGAACTCTGCCCTGACATTGCCTCTATTTGTTGCATTGAAGCTGATCGCGCTTGCTGGATGCATTGCTTTGGGGCTGTACATTCGGGTGACCCTGAAACCCCTCGGCGCGGCCCTGGTCGGTTTGAACGGTCCCAATGCGGTCGCGGCTCAAGCAGACCTGGCGCGTACTTTAAACCGCGCCCGCCCCCTGGTGATTGGCATTTGGATATTGTTACTCATCGCCGCATTTCTCGGCTTATGGACGCCGACCTCATTTTAGGAGACTTTGACCCATGCCAGATGATCTAAAAACCGCATCCGAGCTTTCGGGCGTTCTCAAACAAAAACTCGGCGCAGACGGATTGAGCGATGACCTCAATCATCGCGAATTCATGAGCCAGGATATTTGGGCGAAGGGCGCGACCGCGGCTTTTGTCGCCGCGCCGGAAAGCTTAGAGGAGATGCAGGCTGCGGTGCGCGCCGCACATGAGCGCGGCATCTCCCTCAACCCACGTGGGGGTGGCTACTCATACACAAAGGGCTACACGCCGGATCGTGATCATGTCGGGATTCTCGATATGTCACGGCTGAACAAGATTATCGAAATCAACACTGAAGACATGTACGTCACGGTGCAGGCCGGCGTCACATGGGCGCAACTTTATGAAGCTCTCAAACCGCATCGCGTTCGCACGCCTTTCTGGGGGCCTTTGTCAGGCATCGGATCAACCATTGGTGGCGGTCTGTCCCAGAACAATGCCTTCTTCGGCGCTGGAAAATACGGTACGACTGGTGAAAGCCTACTCTCTATCAGTGTCGTTCTGGCGGATGGGACGCTGGTCAGAACCGGCACGGGCGGAACCAAGAATGGAAAACCATTCTGGCGCTATTACGGGCCGGATTTGACCGGCTTGTTTTGCGGTGATGCTGGGGCATTGGGGTATAAGGCGGAAGCCACGTTCCGCTTGATCCCGCTGCCTAAGGCCGAAGAAACCGCAAGCTTCGAGTTTAGCTCGCGTGACGCTTGCGCAGAAGCCATGGCGCAAATGATGCGCGAAGACATTGCTTGCGAAATCTTCGGGTTTGACCCGAACCTGACCAAAGTCCGTTTGGCGCGCGCCAGTCTGGTCTCAGATGCCAAAGCGCTGACAAATGTCATGAAGAGTCAGGGGTCGCTCCTCAAGGGGCTAAGAGAGGGCGCCAAGGTCGCGCTCGCCGGACGTGGCTTCATGGATAAGGTTGATTACTCGTTGCACGTCTGCGTTGAAGGTCGATCGAAGACGGGCGTCAAGGAAGATATCCAGGTTCTCAAAGACATAGTTGCCAAGCTTGGTGGCAAAGAGATCGAAAACTCGATCCCAAAAATCATTCGCGCCAATCCTTTCGGGCCGATGAATAATATACTTGGTCCACAGGGTGAGCGTTGGGTGCCGATACACGGCATCGTGCCGACGTCTGAAGGTCCGGCCACTTGGGCCGAGATTGAGGCCGGCTTTGCTGCCATGTCGGATGAACTCGAACAGCATGACATTCTAACCGGATTCCTGATCACCAGCCTTGGCACCACCGGGTACCTGATCGAACCTGTATTCCTGTGGCCGGAAGAAGTTTGGCCAATTCACGAAGATACGGTCGGCGCGGACTGGATGAATAAAATTCAACGCCACAAGGCCAACCCGGAGGCCACTGAGGTCGTTGCCAAGGCGCGTCAGGTTGTCCTGGATGTATTCAGCAAGCGTGGCGGAGCACATTTCCAAATTGGCAGGACATATCCTTTCAAAGAAGGGCGCGAGGAATCGACCTGGAAACTCGTCGAAGCCATAAAGCAAGCTGTTGATGAAAAAGGTATCGTCAATCCTGGTGCGTTGGGGCTCGGCTAAGCATGGTTCAATTACAAGCACGCGATCCACGAACCGGTCGGCTCGATTTTTCTTTCGATGCCGTGAGCCGCGACTCAATCGAACGTACCAGCAACCGCTTGCGCGCCGCCGGGCAAGATTGGCAAGCACTCGGGTTGGATGGTCGTATGGCCAAACTGGGTGAACTTGCGGATGCACTGACCCATCATCACGCTGCAATAGCTGAGCGGCTGAGCATTGACACAGGACGCCGCGCAATCTCAGCCCGTGAGGTTGATGGCGTGATTGGATCAATATTTGGTTGGCTCGCTCAGGCCCCGCATTTGCTGCCCGAGGGTTGGACAGATGGGGTTCGAAATCCAGCGATCCGGCACGCGCCGCAATTTGTTCCTTATGCTCTTGTCGGCGTCATTAGCCCCTGGAACTTTCCGTTCACGCTGAGCATGATTGACGCAATCCCTGCCTTGCTCGCAGGGTGTACCGTCATGATTAAACCGTCAGAGGTGACGCCACGCTTTGTCGATCCAGTCATGGTAGCGATTGAAGAGGCGGGACTCTCGGACGTTTTGACATTTGTCCAAGGCGACGGCGCAACCGGGACTGCCCTCATCGACCATGTTGATGCCATCTGTTTCACCGGATCTGTTTCAACGGGACGTAAAGTTGCCGCGGCAGCTGCAAGTAACATGATCCCAGCCTTTCTAGAGCTCGGCGGAAAAGATCCACTGATTATTCTAGAAAGTGCCGACCTCGAACAAGCAACGGATGCGGCTCTGCGCGGATCCGTCTTGTCCACAGGTCAGGCCTGTCAATCCATTGAACGAATCTACGTCGCTCGGTCGATAAAGGACGCGTTCCTTGATCAGCTGACAGCAAAAGCAAAATCCGTGGAACTGAACTGGCCAGACATTGGGCGCGGCCATCTCGGCCCCATCATTTTCGAAAAACAGGCAGAAACGCTACAAGCGCATATTGACGATGCTGTCGCACGAGGCGCCAACGTTCTGACAGGCGGCAAAGTTGAAAACCATGGCGGCGGCAAATGGCTGCTTCCGACAGTGCTCGCAAATGTCTCTCACGATATGACTGTGATGCGTGACGAAACTTTTGGCCCAATCCTGCCTGTCATGGCCTTCGACTCGGTCGACGAAGCGATCCGTCTCGCCAATGATACAGAATTCGGTCTGTCTGCAGGGGTGTTTGCTGGATCGTTGGATGAAGCCGAAAGCGTCGGACGACAGATCGAGGCGGGTGGCGTATCGCTCAATGATGCTGCACTGACGGCCCTCTTTCATGAAGCCGAAAAACACAGCTTCAAACTTTCCGGTTTGGGCGGCAGTCGCATGGGCCCCGCTGGATTTCAACGCTTCTTGCGCCGCAAAGCTTTAATTGCGAATACTGGAGCACCTGCTCCGATTGGAGCGTTTGCCGAGGATGCAAGTTGACCGCAACCATTCGCTTAGACATCGCACCACCGATCGCGGAAATTGTGCTCAACAAACCGGAAAAACGCAACGCGCTTTCGGTGGAGATGTGGGCCGCTATACCTGAACTGGTTGAACGCGCAGTTGGCGACCCGGAAGTAAAAATCTTACTCGTTCACGGTGGCAATGCCGGTGCGTTCGCCGCAGGCGCCGACATTTCAGAATTTGAACAAACCTACGCGACCAAACAATCCGCGAAGGACGCCGGCGACACAATCGCTGCCGCCTTGAATGCGCTCGAAGCGTGCTCGAAGCCGACCATGGCGTCGATTGACGGGGCTTGCGTCGGTGGCGGCGTAAGTTTGGCCATGGCATGTGACCTGCGTGTTGCAAGTCACCAATCCAAATTTGGCGTGACGCCTGGCAAGCTTGGGCTGGTCTATCCAGCGGGCGACACGCGACGTCTGCTGACTGCGATTGGCCCGGGTGCGACCAAGGATATTCTGTTTACGGGGCGCATCTTCTCTGCGGCGGAAGCAAAAGAGATGAAACTTGTAGATCGACTGACAGATAAAGTGTCCGCGCTCGATCATGCCCGGCAATTTGCATCAGAGATCGCGAGCATTTCTCAATGGTCAACGCGCGCCACCAAGCAGATGATCAAAGGCCTCCAATCCGGATGGACTGATAACACGATCGCGGCCACGGAACTCTTCCTCGCTGGGTTTTCCAATGAGGACTTTGAGGACGGTTATAGAGCTTTTCTCGAAAAGCGCTCACCAAACTTTACGTTCAAATAGCTACCACTCATACCCGGGCGGCATAGGCGGGCGACCAAACACCTGCTCCAATGCAGCTGCCACTTGCAGCGTTTCGCGATCGCAACCTTCTGGTCCGATAACCTGGAGCGAAAGCGGCAACCCACCAGAGCTTACCCCTGTAAACAAGGCGGTCGCAGGCAAACATGCAAAATCAGCCCAGGCTGTGAAGTCGGCCTGATTGGCTGGGATTGTGTCTCCAAAACCAAATGCCTCTTGGGGCGCTGTCGGGGCCATAATGCAATCAACATCTTGCCACACTTGCGGCGCGGAACGATGGATGTCGCGAATATGCTCATAAGCTGCTTCGATTTTTTCCGGCGGTTGCTTCGCCCCCCAATGAAGAAGATTGTAGAAGCTTTCGCTCATGCCAGCGGGGCGTTCACAAGCAGGTGTGATCTTGTGCTCCTTCGCACCCTCGACTTCTGAAACCAGCAATCCGGCTCTGCGCGAGCGAGAATAATCGTATCCGGGCGGCGAGGTCGTAATCAGCTGAGCTCCGGCCTTTTCGATGGCCGAAACCGCAGCCGAGAACCCGCGCTGCACGGCGGGTGTAAGCTCGACTTGGTCGGCGCCATTCCAGATTCCAATTCGCAGCCCATTCAGCGCGGCAGGTTGGACAGCGCCCGAGAATTGTCCACCGGCCAAGGTGTGCATGGCTTGCCACAATGTCTCAACATCCCGCGCAAGTGGTCCAACATGATCCAGTGTGGTCGACAATGGCACCACGCCGTGATCGGGCACCAATCCTGATGTCGGCTTATGTCCCTGAACACCGCAATAGGCCGCTGGAATTCTGACACTTCCCATGGTGTCCGTGCCCAAAGCGACATCGCAAAGTCCCGCAGCGACGGCGGCGCCTGACCCACCCGACGAACCGCCTGGCGTGACATTTTCGGACCATGGGTTTTGTGTGCGCCCGAACGCTTCATTGTCCGTCGTCGCGCCCAACGCACCTTCATGCATGTTGACGGTTCCGAGTACGACGCCACCCGCCGATCGAATCCGCGAAACCACTTCGGCATCTTGCGTCGCAATTCGATTGCGATAAGCACCGCAACCCGCCGTGAGCGGCAAACCTTTGACAGCGATATTCGATTTGACGGCCCAACCCGGTTTCCCGGCTTGTTCCTCTTGCGTCAAATCAACGAATGCGTTGAGCTCTTCGTTGAATCGTTCAATTCGGGCGCGATAGTTTCGTTGCATCATTTAAATCGTTCATCGATCAAGCGAATTGGCTTTTGACGCACTTCCGTTTGCGTGAGCGCCGCCAATCCACCCGGCTCCGAAAGCTCGACTCCGCAATCAATCCCGATCTTCTGCTTCAGCATTGCCTTGTATTTCGCCGCCTCATTCTCGGACGTTGGGCCATTGACCTCGGCGCAAACGATAAACTCATCGCGTCCAGCGGCATCACGTTCAGCGCGGCAAATAAATTCCCCAGCAAAACTGCTCACTTCTTCCAGAAGCGGCCCCATGGCTTGCGGAAAAATATTGATACCGCGAATTTTGACCATGTTGTCGGATCGCCCAAGGAAGCCTTCGATACGCTTAAAGTTGACACCTAGGGACGACGTTCCGGCTTTCACCTTGGTAACATCATGTGTGTTAAACCGGATGATCGGATAAACATCATCCTTATACAAACACGTGCAGACCATGTCGCCCTGCTCGCCATCGGCGACCGGCTTCGCTGAATCGATGTCGCACACTTCCAGGAATTGTGCATCCTCCATAACGTAGAGACCGTCTCGATCCGGCCCTTCTCCTGCAATACACCCGGTATCCCCGACTCCGTACCAATCGAAACATTCAACACCGCCCCAACTCTCGGACAAGCTGTCTTTGTCCTCACGTCCGAGATGCCCAGACACCATCCTGATCTTAAGGTCTTTGACTGGATCAATGCCTTGCTCGACGGCGACGCGTGCCAGCTTTTTGATATAGTCAGCAAAGCCGACAATCACTGTCGCACCAAAGTCCCGCATCAACTCGACCTGCCGCGCGGAGCGTGTTTCAACTCCCGTTCCTGCCGACATGAAAATGGCACTGGTCCAGTGGATTACGCTTTCGCGCACATAATGCCCACCATTGATCATGCCATGTCCGTACACAGAATGAACCACATCGTCGGGACGCAAACCCTGAAACCTATACAGACGTCCGAGGAGTAAGTTCTGCGCCTCTCGACTTTTGGCTCCAAATAGCAAGACTTGCGGCGTTCCGGTGGTTCCTGATGTGGTGTGCATGATGACGGGTGGACGCCCGCCTGAATAGCTCTCGAAGCCAGCAAAATCGCCGAGAGGCGGCTTCCGTGCGATGCTCTCCATGATGTCGGATTTGTCGAACATTGGAAGTTGCGGCAGCGTTTCCAGGCCCTTGATATCGCCGGGTTCGACACCTGCATTGCCCCAAAGCCTCTGGTAGAATGGTGTTTGCCATGCACGTGCTACGCATCGAGCAAAGAGCACTTCTTGATGTTGCCGAATGTGGTCCGGGCTTCGTTTTGCAAAGTCGAGAAAGGCGTCGCCGATCGGGTGATCTTTTTGCAATGCATCCCAATCCACGCTGTTAAAATAGGTATTGTGCTGTCCTGCCATAGTCAGGCCTCCAATCCAGCGGCGAGGCGACTCATCACGGAGACGTCCGTGACCTCCTCAAGATTATCAGTCATATCGATCAACTTCTGGACGATATCTTCGCGCTCCTGGCTAAATCCAAACGAGACGCAACGCCGAAACTTCTCCAGATGCGCTGTTCGGCTCATGGGTGCTTCCGGCGCGCCATAAAGTGCTTCAATGCGCGCCTCGACATGCCGCCCATCTTTGAGCCGAGCGACAGCGACTTGCGGCGTGAATGCAGCGGGATCAGGAGAGCCGTCATCAATGACTTCGATCTTACCCCCGAGTGCGAAGACTGATGGGTCACGCAGAGCCGATTCAGAGAAATCATCGAGGCCGACTTGTCCATTCTGCAATGCAAGCGCTCCAGTATATTGGAAACATAAGCGCGCATAATTTACCGACATATCTTCTCTTATGGGCCGCCCAACAAGGCGATGTATCAATGGCGGTGCGGTCAGGCTGACATGCTCCACCTCTGGAGCTCTCACTCCTTTTTCCCTAAGCAATTGCATCAAGACAATGCCGCCCTGTGCAGCTCGACCGGTTGGAAACGGCTTGTGGCTGACTTCAGCGATACGCCATGTTTTTCCCAATGAAGCCACCACCTCGGTGGGATCTGCAGTATCTTCAAATAGCGCAAAATATCCGTACGGGCCTTCAAGACTATCATGCGGTCCAGGCATTCCGGATTCAGCGAGGTCGCAGGCCATGACAGCTCCGCGGGCGGCGTTACCAATCTGAATCGGCAATGCGGGTTTCCCTTCGACATGCGCCTGCATGGTTCCAGAATTGAAGGCCAGAGCATAGCCGAGGGCATCTTTGGTGCGCTCCGGGGACAATGCACGCAAGCGTGAAATCCCGAGCGTCGCTCCAAATATGCCTGCATTTGCAGGTCGAAAGAATTTGATCGGACTGGTCACGCTGACACCGATCCCAGCGGCCAGGTCTACAGCGACCGCCAGTGCAATCGCCAAGGCTTTACCATCGACATTGGCACGCGCGTCGCACTCTGCCATCAGCGCGGCGAGAATGGTTGCCAAGGGATGCACCACGGCCGGCTCATGTACACAATCATACTCCTGACAATGGATCTGAAATCCATTGACAAAAGCGGCATTGGCAGGGGTCGTCTTGCCGCCGCCAGCACCCCAAATCGATGCAACCCCCGCGCCCGCCCATGCATTCGCAGATGCGCGGACATTCGCGGTCAACGGCACCGCCGCTCCGGCAATACCAACGCCCAGCGTATCGAGCAAATAGGTCTTTGTCGCATGCCTGGCGGCGTCTGAGAGGTCATCATACTGCGCTTCAAGACCGTGACGCACAAACGCTTCAATCATCCCAGTCATGCGAGCATCTCCTGCAAATTCTGGATGAATTTCTGGGCGGTTGCCGTGTCAGACAGAACCGCATCACAAAGACCCAAGCGCGACGTCTCTGAAAGTCCCGCAGCCGCCATAAGGGCAGCGGCTTTCTGCCTGATTTGAATATCGCTTACCGGATTCTCAGGGTCGCCCAACGCATCCTCAATAACGACCTTGCGATCTCCGCATTGAATCTCCGCACCAAATCGGGATGGGTAACGTGCTTGATAGACATCAGCCACTTCGACCCGAACCTTGCCGCGCAGTTCCGCGACCTCTGGCGAACGGATCGCCGTCTCGCCGAAATCATCTAGCCCCGGTGCGCCACTCAGCAAAGTCACAGCGACGGAATGCTGAAGCGAGAACTTGGCTTCGATCACGGTTTGTGGATTGGGTCGATCACAGAATTTGAGGGCATCTTGATATGTTCGAACTGTCAGGGATTTGATTTCAGAGACCGAAACTTGATCCCGCAATTTCAAAGCGGCATCGATTGCAGCATGCGCGTGTCGACACGCTGGCCAGGGTTTAAAGCTGACCTCCTGAATCGCCCATTGCGCATCTTGTCTTGCGCAAATCTGCATCGGCTGCCCATCCTCGCACATCGCGGCAAAGAATCCCTGCTCGCCTTCGAGAATGGAGAGCGGACCTCGGAAACCATCGCGGGCCAATTGCGCCGCATCCAGTCCGGCTCGGGCAGCGACTGCCGTGTGTAACTGTTTGCCCATACTGTCTGCATCATGACGTGTGTGCCAAAGCCCCGCTGATTGACTGATCGCCAAAGCCATGGCGTGGGCGCGTTCTTCTTCTGTCAATTCAAGCAAGAAAGCACTCGCCGCCGCAGCGCCGATTGCGCCACAGGTTCCGGTCGAATGCCATTTGGCGTAGTGTGCCGGTCCGACGGCGCGTCCCAGTCGAATGGTCGCCTCATATCCCGTCACGATCGCAGCTAAAAGTTGAGACATATCAGATTGTGCGCGCACCGCCGCTGCGAGAGCTGCCGGTATAATGCTCGGCCCTGGATGTAACAGAGCGCGCTTGTCAACATCATCCATTTCCAAAATATTGCCCAGTCCGCCCCAAACAAAAGCCTGGGCGCTCGCGTCCTTCACCGGCATTTTTCGCAGCACGCTTCCTGCAGGTTCCTTCGCTCCGGCAATGGCGCATCCGCTCCAGTCCAGCAAATGCAGGCGAGCGCGCCGCAGATCCCGCTCATCCACATGGCGCGAGAGCAGGCCGGAAAGCTCGGTCAATACTGCGGGATTCGAAATTTGTCCGGACATATTCTGGTGCTTACACAAAGAATGTGGTTGAGTGAACCCGAAACTTACGTCACCGGTCAAAAAATGAAGCTCTTATCTATCTCTGATGCCTTGGCGCGCTATCGGGCGACGTTGCCGGAGCGCGCCCGCATTTACGTCGCTGGCTGCAGTGGAGAACCGTTGGCATTGGTCGAAGCCTTCCAGCGCGCCCCCAACCTCGCCGCCGGTGTGACGTTTTTAGGCGTATGGATTCCCGGTATCAATCGCACAGATTGGGCTGGCCTTCACCCGGAGGCAGAGGCCGAAAGTATATTTATCTCGCCTGCCCTGCGCCCGTCATTTGACACAGGACGGACGCATTTTTTGCCACTGAGCTATTGTCAGAGCACTCAATGGTTGAACACGACCCCGCTTGACGGGGGTATCGTTATGGTCAGTCCCCCAGACCAAAATGGCAGGGTGAGTCTGGGCGTTTCGGCCGATTTTTCGACGCTGATCTTCGAGCGAAATGATCTCCCTTTAATGGCAATCATCAATCCGAACATGATCGCTCCCGTTCACGGCCCGACCGTCTCTATAGATCGGTTTAGCGTTCTCGCCGAAGAGGCGCACGATCTCGTGCAGGTCGAGGACGCCAAGCTGCCAGACACATTTGCCCTCATTGGGCGACATGTTGCTGGCTTGTGTACAGATGGCGACACACTCCAATTCGGGTTGGGGAATGTGCAACAAGCGGTTCTGAAAGCACTTAAGTCTCATCGGGCGTTGCGTGTTCATGCCGGAATGATCTCCAATCCACTTATCGAACTCTTAGATGGCAATGCCATTGCAGCTGACTATGCCGCGGTCACAACCGGCGTCGCGATCGGTACGGATAGGCTCTACGCGCGGGCAACACAGGATGATCGAATTCTGTTCGCCCCGGTTTCCTACACTCACAGTATTGCCACACTGGCCACAATCCCGCGATTCAAGGCAATCAACTCGTGCATCGAGGTTGATCTATTCGGACAGGCCAACGCAGAGTTCATTGCCGGCCGGCAAATTTCAGGGACAGGTGGATTGGTCGATTTTCTAAGGGGCGCGAAAGAGTCTGATGGCGGCCGCGCCATCGTCGCGCTGGCATCGACTGCGCGAAAGAACACAGTGAGCCGCATTGTCCCGCGTCTCCCCGCCAACGCGACATCAATCGCCCGCGCAGATATCGACACTGTTGTCACCGAACACGGTATCGCAGAACTCAAGCATAAATCGATTGAGCAGCGCGCGCAGGCGCTGATCGACGTCGCTGCACCGACATTCCGTGATGACCTTGCCGCTCAGTGGCATGAGATTCGAAAGGGCCTATAAATGCCAGCACCCCAACCTCGCTATCGACAAATCGCCGAGCAATTTCGCAAGGCCATCACTTCAGGAAAATACAAAGCTGGAGACGCCCTGCCGACCGAGATGGAAATTTGCGAGACGCATAAGGTGTCGCGCCATACGGCTCGCGATGCGCTGCGAATTCTGACTGATGATGGACTGATCGAACGACGTCGCGGCGCCGGCACGGTTGTCGCTGCTCGTGGCACACCCGCTTTTGCTCAACCGATTGGCGATTTTGACTCTATCCTGCAATATGCGCGGGATGCGCATTTCGAAATAACAACTACTCAAATCGCGGATAGCGATACACGCGACCGATTAGGCTTGACCGGGAGTTATGTGCAGCTGATTGGCTTTCGCAGAGTCGCCGATCAACCACCTCAAGCCATTACCGCGGTTTATATTCGCGCCGACGTGGCGCCTGACGCCGCCACGATCGAAGGGCTCAAAGGCTCAATATCTGAATGGATCGAGGCGCATAACCAAGTCAGTGTGGAACGGGTGGTGCAACGCATGGAAGCGGTCGCTTTGAATCAAAGTCAGGCCAAGCGTCTAAACGTATCTACGGGGTTTCCTGCGCTGCGTACGGTGCGACGCTACAGAGGCGGTGACGGAGAGATCTTGCTCCTGTCCGAGAGCTTGCATCCCGCAGGCCGATTCGCTTACGAAATGCGCCTCGACCGGACCAAACCCTAAGCCACGCGTCTTTCATCGCAAAGAGTACGTCGATAAAGTTGGCCGTGTTTGAACCAGTGCCACGTGCGAGCGCGATGGCCGCCTTCACCCATGATGATCACCTCAACGAAATGCGCGCCGGGTTCGTCCTTGCGCTGCAAGTTGAGCAATACCACGCCATCCGCTGTTTCCCAGCTTTTGCCAATAAAGGTGGGCGTGTCGAACCAGAGATGGTCGCCGCGGTCGATACCGTCAAATCCAGCATTTGTAATGCTGCCATCAGGATGTGTGAGCGTGATGGTCTGACGATAGAAGACGTCATCCAAATCCGGAAACTCGCAGACGACATGGGACTGTATCAGCTCTTCTTCCTGCGCGAGCAGATCGATATGACGGTAAGTGCCTTCCCAAGTCCCGAGATGGGCACGATGGGCGGGAAATTTCAGTGCGGTCATATCGTTCCTTTTTCCTTCAGCTCAGCGATCGCATCATCCGAGAGCCCGACAGCGGCGGCAATTTCGCGGCTATGTTCGCCAAATCCAGGCACCGCAGGGTTAGGGAGTGGTGGCTCATTCTGAAACTTGATTGGCGGGCCGACGTGGCGATTTCCGTCGGCGTCCGTAAACACCATGCCGCGCTCTACTGTGAACGGGTCTTCGAACGCGTCTTTAAGACTGCGAACCCATGACCAGGCGCAATCGATCGGCTCAAGAAAGGCCCGCCACTCGGCGAGTGTTTTCGTTTTGAATGTCGCGGCAAAAAACGCCCGCAACGGAGCTTGGTCTGGACCCGGTGGTCGTTTCGCAAGCTCGATCAGATCAGGCCGCTCGAGCGCCATGAGCAAATTGGTCGCAAATTTGATTTCCGGACCGGCAAAGGCGAGATATTCCGCATCTGAAGTCTCATAGAGCTGTGTCAGGGCGGACCCTCCAAAACTCCGCATCTCCTTGGGCTTGGGCGGTCTATCTTCACCGAACGTTGGGCCGAGCACATTTGGTGTCCAGGCAATCGCCGCATCATACATGGCAAGGTCTATATAATCACCCTTCCCGGTTTGCGCTCGCCGATACAACGCCATGAGGATTGCCGACAAAGCCATCAAGGATGCGCTGACATCCGCGAATGGGACATTTGGCATCGTCGGCTTGTCATCGCTGCCGCGGGCCAGGTCGACGAGACCCGCAAGGGCCTGGACGGCCGTATCATGAGCAGGCTTCCTGGCCAGTGACGAGTCCTGGCCAAAGGCAGAAATAGAACAATAGACAATGCTCGGATTGCGTGCGGCAACCGCCTCATAGTCCACACCAAGACGTGTCACGACGCCGGGGCGGAACGCTTCGACGACGACATCGGCTGTTTCTGCCAACCGCAAAAACAGGTCGAGACCGGCGGGATCTTTTAGGTTCAGTTTCAAGCTGCGTTTGCCGCGCGCGATATTGCGAAACCAGACCGACACGCCATCTGGCGTCGTCTCACCGATGACACGGGTCGGTTCGCCGGTGCCATTGGCCGGTTCAATCATGATGACATCGGCGCCGTGATCAGCCATCATCATCGTCATGTGCGGCCCCGGCAGAAAGGCTGATAGATCGAGGACTTTCAGGCCTTCGAGTTTCATACGGCTTCCTTCTTCACCAGCAGGGCTTCGCTATGCTCGCCCATTTTCGGAGCGCGGATGGGTGATGGGCGAACGCCGTTGACGCGAAACGGCGAACTCAGCGTTTTCAAGCCTTCCGGGGCCTCCGGGTGTTCGATGGTCGTTGTCATCTCAACACTGGCAACATAATCGCTGTCCAGTGCCTCACCAATATCTAGCACAGGCGCGAACGGAACTTGCCCGCCAAGAATTGCCAGCCAGGCCTCGGTGGTCTTGGTCATCATCACCGCGTCTACGGCATCGCTCAAGGCCGCGAGGTTTTCGCGGCGCGCTGGAATGGTCGCAAAGCGCGGATCATCCCCAAGATCGCCGTCGGTCAATTGACACCAGAGCGTCCAGAATTTCGGGGTCTGACACATTAACAAGCCCCATCCATCTTGAGTTCTGACAAGCTGGCTGGGCGCAATTGACGGATGCGCGCCGCGCGGTAGGCGCCCAGTGACGTGTTTCTGATTGAGATACCACGTCGCTGGATAAGACAATTGATGGAGCGCGGTGTCGAACAAGCACACATCGACATCGCACCCCTCGCCGGTTCGGCTCGCGCCAAGCACGCCCGCCAGTAACGCGGTCGCCAAGTGGCTTCCGGTGTGAAAGTCGACCATGGAGAGACCGAATCGAACCGGTGGCCCATCCGGCTCACCAGTCATCGACATGAAGCCCGCTTCCGCTTGCATCAGATAGTCATAGCCTGGCCAGGCCGCCCGCTCCGACTTTCGGCCATAGGCGGAGAGATGGGCGCAAACGATTTTCGGATTCACCCCTTTAAGCGCATCAAAAGTCAGCCCAAGCTTGTCCGGTTGATCGCCGCGTAAGTTGTTTGCCACCGCATCAGCGGTTTTCACCAACGCCTCAAAATGCTCTCGGCCGCCCTCAGACTTGAGATCCAAAGTCACAGACTTTTTGCCCAGAGAAAAAGTCTGAAAGAACTCGCTATCGCCGTCGCCCAGCATGTATGGCCCGACAGAGCGAGATACGTCGCCGCCGCGCGAAGGATCTTCAATTTTGATCACTTCTGCACCGAGATCGGCCAGCAATGCGGTACCGTAAGGCCCCGCCCCATATTGCTCGACAGACAGTATGCGGACGCCTTTGAGCGGCAGATCAGTCATCAGATCGGGTTCCGTTTCACGAGCTGTTTCGAAATGATAATGCGTTGCATCTCATTCGTGCCCTCGCCGATACACATCAACGGAGCGTCACGGTAGAGGCGCTCGATCACATATTCTTTGGAATAGCCATAGCCCCCATGAATCCGCATCGCTTCAGTCGCGACTTCGACGGCGGTCTCGGAGGCGAAATATTTGGCCATGCCCGCTTCCATGTCGATCCGTGCGCCGGTGTCATAGGCGCGGGCAGCATCCTCCACAAGCAGTTCGGCAGCGCGGGTTTTGGCGCCCATTTCGCCGAGCTTGAGCTGGATCGCCTGATGTTCACAAATCGGCTTGCCCATCGTATGCCGGGTTTGCGCGTATGCGATGCTTTCTTTCAGCGCGCGTCGGGCAATGCCGACGGAGCGAGCCGCAATGTTGATGCGCCCGATCTCCAATCCGCCCGTCGCCATGAAGAAGCCCTTGCCTTCCTCACCACCGACCAGGCTCATCTCGGCGTCGCATTCGTAGCCAGTATATATAAGCTCGCCACTATCGATGCCCTTATAACCTAGCTTTTCCAGCTTGTTGCCATTGGTCACGCCAGGCAGATCTTTCATCGTCGCCGGATCTTTGGTCTGCGTGATCAGAATCGACATGCCCTTATAGCGCGGCTCTGCGCTTGGATCGGTCTTGCACAGCAAGGCAACGCATTGTCCCTCAATGGAATTCGAGATCCAGGTCTTCGCGCCTTCGATCACATATTTATCGCCAACGCGGGTTGCTTTGGTGGTCAAGGCTTGCAGATCGGTCCCGGCATTCGGCTCGGTGAGGGCCAGCCCACCGCGAATTTCGCCCGTCGCAAACTTTGGCAGCCAGTATTCTTTTTGCTTATCCGTTCCGAAGCGCTGAACGATCTGCGCCATCATCAGATGAGAATTGAATATTCCGGTCAGGCTCATCCATTCTTCAGCAATCAGGGTGACGATTTTAGCATAAAGTGATGCGCTGAGCCCCAAGCCACCATATTCCGGATCGATCAACGCTCCGAACAGGCCGAGCTCTTTCATATCCTCGACCAATGCCAGCGGATATTCGTTCGCGTGCTCAAGTTCCATCGCGACCGGTCGGACTTTTTGTTCCAGCCACTTTTCGATTGCATCCAGCATCAGGCGCTCTTCTTCAGCGGCCTCACTGGTCAAAACTGCGGTATCTGCCATTCCGGCCTCCTAATAATTTCCGACCC
Source organism: Pseudomonadota bacterium (assembly GCA_039029475.1). Lineage (GTDB taxonomy): Bacteria > Pseudomonadota > Alphaproteobacteria > Caulobacterales > Hyphomonadaceae > Henriciella. Next base: position 197,946 of record JBCCGB010000002.1, read on the forward strand.
TGTCCTCGACGGCCTGGCCGCGAGAGGGGATCAGCATGTTGCGTTTGAACGTGCACACCATGGTGCCATCTTGATTGTAGCCTCTGGTAACAATCGTCACGATGCCCTGCCCGGGTCGCGATTTACTTTCGCGTTTGCCAAGCACCTCGCTCTCAGCATAGAGCGTGTCGCCTGCAAAAACCGGCGCTGTGAACTTAACTTCGTCCATGCCCAAATTCGCGATCGCTTTTTGCGAGCAATCGGTCACACTCATGCCGATCAGGAGCGCCAACGTATATGGCGACACCACAAGGTTCTTTTTGAACTCTGAAGCGGCCGCAAATTCGGCGTCAAAATGCATAGGGTGCGTGTTTAGAGTGAGCAGCGTGAAGGCGTGATTGTCATACTCGGTGACCGTTTTTCCCGGACGATGCTCGTAGATATCGCCTTCCTTGAAATCTTCAAAGTATCGCCCAAAGGTTTCGCGATAGCGGTTTGGACCGACCTCTTTCCAATTCTGAACCATGTCTATCCTCTCTCTTCGCCAGCTTTGGCGAGGGTTCTTTGCGCCGCCAGAACGATCGGGCGGTCAATCAGTTTTCCATTATGAAGGGCTGCGCCACCCGGACTGTCTTCCAGGGCTTTTATAATCGCGCGGGCTTCGGTGATTTCGGCTGCGCTGGGCGCGAAGGCGGCGTTGACGATGTCGACTTGATTGGGATGAATACAGGCGCGGCCAGCAAACCCCATCGCTTTGGCTTGGCGAGTGGTTGTGCCCAAGCCAACAGAATCTTTCACGTCGAGATATGGCACATCATAAGCCGACACGCCCGCTGCGGCGCAAGCCCCTGCAATTGTCCCACGCGCCACGATCATCGCATCCCAGTTCGAGAGGTCAGCGCCCAAACTGGCGCTGTAGTCAGCGCCGCCAAACAACACGCCGGCCCTGGATTGTTTGGCAATGTCAAAAGCCCGGCGCAAACCACGTCCGCTTTCGATCACGGCAACGAGCGCGACCTCCTGCCCTAGAGCTTCGCTGACAATCTCTATATCGACGCCCGTTTCCGCTTTCGGCACCATCACGAATTCTGGTGAACAATCAGAGTTGGCGAGCGCCGCGATATCGGCGCACCCCTCAGCGGTGCGCGGACTGTTGATCCGGATACCGGCCGTCGCCTGACCGCGCTGCGCAAGCCAGGTCAATGCTGCGATACGCGCTTCGGTTTTCGCGTCGGGCAGAACGGCATCTTCAAGATCGATGATGATCGTATCAGCCGCGCTTGCCGCGGCTTTGTCAAACCGCTCAGGACGCGACCCCGGAACGAAGAGGAGTGATTTAAATGTGAGTGTCATGGATGATCCAAATTTGTCCGGACAAATTAGATCGAACCCATGCGAAGGTCAAACAGAGTTTTTGTCGCGCCGCGGAAATGGGCAAGTCACTTCGCGCTCTACCAGGTCAAACGCGAAGAGAAATTTCGCAACGCCCGTGAGAACGCCGCCAATCATGCCGAGTTCAACGATCTGTCCAGGCTCATAGAAACGTCGCAACTGATCATATAGATTCGCGCTGAGCGTCCCGCCCGAATTTGTCAGTTCCAGGGTATCGGCCAATGCCGCGACCGGGCGCAGCTCTGGCCGCAATGATGCGTCGTCATCTGCAAACAGAGCCTCTATTTCACCGTCGGTGAGTCCGGCTTCTCGTGCCGAAACGCGATTCCCCTGATTGCAAAATCTACAACCATTTTGCACCGAAAGACGCAGTCGCAAGACTTCCAAAGCAATCCGGGGCACGCGCCCCGCCCTGAACACATCGCCATAGAATCCATCAATGTACCATCGCAACAGATCTGGATTGTTTGCCATCACTTCAAAGAATGTGGCTTCTCCGCGCAACTCGGTCGACCCGTCATGCCAGACTTGAACGTCCTTGGGCATGACATCCCGCGGCACCCGCGGTAACAAGGGATCGGGCTTTGTCACAGCAGAGTCTCAATCGACTTCATCGGAACCGGTTCCAAGGCGGTGCCGAGGGTGGTGTTCCAGCGATTGAGGAAACCGAACATCGCAATCACAGCGACAATTTCGGTAATCTCATTGTCGGAGAAATACGCCTTCAATCTCTCGAAGTCAGCATCGGTCGTTTCATTCGGCACCACTCCCGCCTTCATGGCAAGGTTGATGGCTGCACGTTCTGCGTCATTAAACAGGTCACTGTCCTCAAAGCTCCAGACAGCATCAATTTTTTCCTGTGCAACACCTTGTTCGCGCGCACCGTGTGCGGCGTGGGCCGAACAATAGAAGCACCCTGCAGCTTTGCTCGCGGCTTCGCCAACCAAACGTTTCAAGCCATTGTCTACGGATCCCGGACCATAGACCGCTGCAACCAGGCCCCACATCGCCTTGGTCAGTTCTGGATGACGCGCCATGACCAACGCGTCGTTCGGGACAAAGCCCATTAGGTTTTCAGCGTTATCGATCATTTGCCGCATTTCTGGGTCGAGCGCGGCGACCGGCAAAGGGGCGAGACGGGTCATTGGCGTGGATCAGAGATGATTTGATTCAGCTCAATCGTGTGTCCATCATTATCAACCAGCATCGACACCATGACCACGATGTCTCCGGCGGGCGATGGATAGCGCCGCTCTTTTGGCGCACCGATGATTTTGACGCCAGGCGCTGCCGCAGCTGCTGGAAACGTCACATCGAGCGTGTTGGAATTGAACAACAATACGATTTCACCCGGCGTAAAATCCGCGGGGTCAGGTTCAGCAAGGTCTTGCTCGGTCTGATCCAAGAATTGCCATAGTCCGAGCATTCCAATGAAACTGTCATTGGCCTTAAGCAAAACCAGGCGCGAACGATTCTGCCCGTCCGCGCCATACCGCATGGCCAGCCCCGGCGAAGTCAGCTCTTGATCATATTCAACGGTCATGCCGAGTGCGTCGCGATAGAGTGCAAGCGACTTTTCAAGATCACGCACCACCAGAGTGGTTCGGCGAAGATCCAACGGATTGGCTTCGAGCGCTGGCGCTTCAGCTTCGATTTCAACGGTTTCGACCCTCGCCTCTTCGCGATCATAATCTTGAGGACCGTTAGCGCCTTCGATGACGATACATCCTGACAGACTCAGCGCCGCGAGCACAGCTGTGATTGCTAATTTCATGAAGGTTCTCCAGGCGGCACGTTTTCCGCGAAATGAGTGGCGATTTGCTCGCGCGTGGCGACCCAAACATCTTTGTGGGCTTTGACATGGTCAAGAAAATGCTGAAACGCGTCGATCCGCCCGGGGCGCCCAATAATGCGCAAGTGCAAGCCGAGCGACATCATCCGCGCCCCCTCGTCCTGCGCTTCACGTAACAGCCAGTTAAAAGTGTTCTTGGCGTAGGACAGCCACATATCCGGCGTGAAACTTGGACTGAGCCAGAATTTCATATCATTGGAGTCGATCGCGTATGGCAGAATGATCATCGGCTCGGTCGCGCCATCTTCCATTTCGACATCCGCCCAATACGGGAAGTCGTCGGAATAATCGTCCATATGATAGAGGTAACCCTGCTCCTTCAGGATCCGCCGCGTAATGTCGGTGTGCAGGTAACGCGACAACCAGCCAACCGGCCGGCGTCCACAGGTCTCCGCTATCGACTGGGTTCCTTTTTTGATAAACGCCGTTTCTTCCGCTTCATCCATGAATGCGGTGAACGCCCATTTGTGACCGTGATTACAAGGCTCATCCCCCCGCGCGACAATCGCCTCTGCTAACCATGGTGCCTTTTCCAATGCCTGTCCGCACACCGTCCAGGTTGCGTTGATGCCAGCCTTGTCGAGAATCTTCAGCACGCGCGGCGCGCCGCGATTGATGCCATATTGATAATTGCTCTCATTGCCATGAATGCGGATCGGCTTGCCCGGCACCGCGCCCAGCTCGTCGACAGGTTCCGGTCGTTTGTCGCCTTCATCAATGCGCCGTTCTGCGCCTTCTTCAACATTGACGACAATCGACAAGGCGAGCTTGGCCCCATTCGGCCAGGTAAAGCCCTTCGGCGCGGGATCCGACGGGAGCGCCATCAGTGCGGTTCCTCGCCGCCAGATACGTTCATGCTTTCAGCGGTTATGTAATTGGCTTCATCCGAGCAGAGGAACGCCACCGCATTGGCCGTATCTTCTGGCAGGCCGGGTCGCCCCATCGGAATGCGTGCGGCCATCGCTTCCAGGTAATCTTCAACGGAAGCGGCGCCCACCACTTTCGAAAAATATTCGTTCTGCCAGGCACCAAGCCCCGTGGTGACGTGGTTCGGGCAAACATTGTTCACTGTGATCTTGTGCGCCCCAAGCTCCACTGCGGCAGAGCGAGCCAACCCGACCAAACCGTGTTTGGAAGATGTGTAAGCTTGCGCGTGTGGAAACCCTGATTTCGCGGCTTGCGAAGCAATATTGATAATCCGTCCGCCTTTGCCCTGATCAACCATCGTCTCTGCTGCCGCTTTGACGCCAAAGAACGCACCCGTGAGATTAACATCTATAACGGCGCGCCAATCTTCTTCGGTCACATCCAGCAACGGTTTCATAATGTATCCGATGCCGGCATTATTGACCCAGATATCCAGGCTGCCATGCGCTTCGACGGCATGTGAAGCGAGGCCGCGAACATCGTCGAGAGACCTGACATCGCAAACCTTGGTCGAAGATTGCACGCCGAGGTCGCGCATTTCCGCTGCGATCGATTCCATTTCGTCAGTCGACCCAATGTGTTCCGCGCCCGTCGCGGCATCGCGAGGTGCGCCAATGTCAGAGATAACAATGTTGGCGCCATCTTCAGCGAGTCTTTTGGCAATCGCTTCCCCAAGCCCCTTGCGCCGGCCAGATCCCGTGATCACCGCCGTTTTTCCGGTAAACCGTCCCATTATTGCCCCCTAGCCGAGCTTGTCAGTCATGATGAAAACCAAGTCATCCGCCATCGTCTGGAACTCGCCTGCAATGGCTTGCATCGTCTCGGTTGAAACCTCACCGCCAAATGTCTCCATGTCGTTGACATCGATGGTCTCAATATATGCGTAGGGTGGTTTGTCGTCTGAGCCGAGGAGTCCGGTCGATTTGAACACTGCGAACTCATCGACAGACCGCAATCCATTCACCGTGGGAATGTCTTTGGTTTTCGCCCAAGCTTCATAGTCAGCAACGCTGACCCCTGGCTTCAGATTGAAGAGTGCGACAATCTTGGTACTCATATCAGGAACCTTCCCTATAGCTTATTTTCTCAAATGATATATCTTTTGGAGCAAATGCATAGCCCCATCGTTGAAAGTGTCGCGAAACCGCGCCATTTTGTGAAGGGAAAAGGAGACCGCCATGGCAGATACTGAACGCGACGCACGTCCGGAGCCGATCGAATATGATGGTCCTCCCGACTATCGCGTGGTTGGACGCCATGGCGTTTATCCTGAAACCAGCCATGACGAGATCGCGCGCTTCAATTTCCTGGCGCAAATGAACCGCCATTTATCAACCAAGGTGATGCCTGGTGTTGCCGAAGCGTTTGACGCGCGGATCGAACCAAAACGTAAAACCGCTTATGAAACGCGCCATCAGGTGCGCAAGGACTTGGTCAAGGATCCGATGTTTCAATGGTGGTCGGCCATGCGTCGCGCGACGATGGAAACCCGCCAACAGGCGGGGCGCTGGGTGACAATTCGTCAAGCCGAAGATCTAAATGCGAAAGTCCGTGACCTGACCGAAGGCGATGCGCGCCTTGTGCTCGACCCTGATTTTAAACAACCACGATCTACCGCTGCGATCGATCACCATTGCATGCCGGGCTCTTATCATACTGAATTGACACCTGGCGATATTACAGGGCCTGCGAATTATGATGCGGGAATTTTCGCGACAACCGGCGGCATGCTGGGACGGTTCAATGACGGGGGCGGCGTCGCGGTCGCGCAATGGGTTCAACACAATCTACCGGATTTCAAACCAAAGAGAATTCTCGATATCGGCGCCGGGTTGGGGCACAATGTCCTTCCCATTGCAGCGGCCTTCCCGGACGCCGATGTCATTGCCGTAGATGCAGGTGCACCGATGCTGCGATATGGTCTCGCCCGGGCCAAGAGCATGGGCATCGATAATGTGACCTTCATCCAGGGCGATGTCTCTGACCTGACTGAGATGTTCGAGGATGAAAGCTTTGATTGGGTGCAATCAACGATGTTCCTGCACGAGACCAGCTACAAGACGATGCCGATGATTTTCGCTGAAACCCAACGGCTCCTGAAGCCCGGCGGAATTGTTCTGCACGTCGAACAACCTCAGTATTCAGACGACATGCCGCTATTCGAACAGGCCATGCGCGACTGGGATGCGTTTTACAACAATGAGCCCTTTTGGACCAAGATGCACGAAGTCGATCTCGATGACTGGATGGAAAAAGCTGGGTTCAATCGCGACCGCCTGATCCATGGTGGAGTCGCGGCCGTCGTCGACCCGGATGTGTTTCCTGAAGCAGCAAAAGATGATGAGCAGGAAGATTATGGGCGCAAAGCCGCATGGCATGTCATCGGCGCACGCAAGGAGGGCTAAGACATGACAATCACGCTCGATCCACTGAAACTGGCTGGCAGCAAAGCCAAAGGCAAGCGGCCTTGGTTGCTTGAAGATCCCGACACAGAGCGGGTGATGAACATTACGCTAGCGCTCATGCAGGAAGTGGCCGTGATCCGAGAGCGGCTCGACACGGTTGAACGTCTGCTCGACCGGGATGGCGTGGTCACGCGCGACGCGATCGAACAGTTTGAGCCAAGCAAAGCCGAAGCGGACGAACGCGGATACTGGATGCAAGAATACATCGCCCGTTGTCTGCGCATTCTTCAGCAAGATCGTGAGGCGATCGCGCGCGGCAAAGAAGAGTCAAGCGAAGACGTCGCTGACGAATTTGCGAAAGTCGATTAATGAAGGCTCTGACCGGAATAGCACTTGGGTTGAGCCTCGTTCTCGGGGCGTGTCAGACCTCGCCCGAAGCCCCAGCAGACACATTCCTCGCCCAAGATCTAGACGAGATGCTCAGCTGGTTTCCAGGTGTATATGACAATTACCAACAGATAGATTCGGAGCGGGCAGCGGATCTTAATCCGGCGCTGCGCCATCGCCATCTCAATCACACATTTCACCCGGTCGAGATTGCCGGCATTCCGGGGCGACTGCTCTATGCCCAACAATATCAGCACCATGACCCGGCTGACCTCTATCGCCAGCGCATCTATTCGTTCGAACCAGATGATGAGGAAGGCGCCATCCGGCTGACGATATATACGCCGAAGGCGCCTGACGCGCTGACAGATATTCACCGCAGACCAGAACGCCAGGCGACCTTGCAACCCGACGATTTCGTTCTGAAACCAGGATGCGAGGTCTATTGGAAACGCGCCGAAGACCAATTTGACGGATATCTGAAACCCAAAGCCTGTTCTTACTTTTCCACGCGGTATGAAAAGCAAGTCTATCTCGAAGAAACGCTGACACTTCGCCGGGATGCATTATTGCTGAATGATCGCGGATTGGATGACGACGGCAACCTGGTATTCGGAGTGGATGATAAAGGGCCGACAATCAATCTAAAACAGCCTGGCTTTTCTCAACTCGACATAGAGCTGCAGGAAATCGCTCGACTGATGTCAGGAGACTATTTTTCCAATGCGGAAGGCGGTGCGCGCGAGGGGCGTCCGATTTTTATGCGCGTGCGCAACATCACGCCGCCCATTGGCAAGCGTCATGCGATGTACGCTGAGATGCGGCATGATGGCCCCGAGGGCGAATTTTACAGACAACTCATATACTTGTTCGATGAGGCCGACGCTCGGACGGAGAATCGCATGCAAGCCTATCGCGTCGGTGACAAAGATTTGGCAGCAACCTTGATCGAAGACCCATCTGGATTTGCGAACGGCCGGGTCGAAACGACATCGCCACTCTCCGAGAATTGCTACACGGTCTGGTCACCTACAGATGTTGGTTACACCAGCTGGATCGATCCCGAACGCTGCATTATCACGGGAAAACGGGGCGACCAACGCCGCATCGAATCGCGAACCGACATCAACAGCGACGCGATTGCTCAACTCGAGCGCGGTTATTCACTCGAGCGTGAACTGCTTTTTGGCAATGCGACGGGCGAGCAGTACATTTGGCCGCGGGTGACGCCCGGCGAAACGGACTAGACAGACCGCCCATTTTAAATGATATATCATTTAAATCTTTCTCGAACGGGAGGCGAGCATGGGTGAATTTCTGGCGGCGAACGAGTTAGCAATTCTGCGCTGGCTGCACATTGTTGCTATGGTTTACTGGCTTGGCGGCGAATGGGGCGTGTTCCAGACATCTTATAAGGTGGTGAACCCATCTCTTCCGCTGGAAGAAAGACAGCGGCATATGGAAACCGCTTACCGCATCGACATCATGGCCCGCACCGGCATCATCAGTCTGCTGCCCCTGGGGCTGCATATGGGTTATCTATGGGGCGTTCAGCCACTTGGAGGTGGTTGGCTCGTGGCGATGTGGCTGACATGGTTGATCTGGATGGCGATTACGTGGGGCGCTTTTGCCAAACGCGGCACGCCCTGGTTCAAACCTCTGTCCGATATTGAAGACTGGACGCGCTACATCCTGATCCCAACCCTGTTGATTACCTCGCTGATGTCACTGAGCGGGAATGGCCCCTTTGCGGGCGGCGAAGGTCAGCTTTGGTTTGCAGCCAAGATCCTGACCTATGGCACGGCTTTGATTATTGGCGTCATCTTGCGCCTGATCATGCATGAATGGCAGAAAATGTTCCCGGTGCTGGCGGCCGGTCCGAACCCTGAAGTTGAAATCAAACTGAAGAAGTCGATCCAGCTCGGGCGCAATGTCGCGTATATGTACTGGATTCTAATTCTGACCACCGCCTTCTTCGGAGCGGTCAAACCATTCTAATCAAAAGTTGGTTTGGCCGGCGCCACAGTAATCGCAAACAGGGAATCCACGTGCGGTTCGCCGACATCGAAATCCGTCCAGACGGCTTCATTCGCCAACACTCCATCATAGTAAAGCCGCACACGGCCAGCTTGTTGCCAATTAATGCCTGGTTTTGAGAAGTAATCTGAATAACGGCGTTCATGCCATCCGCGCGGTGTGTCGAATCCAACATACAGGATTTGAAGATTGCTACGATCAAATCCGAACAGGGTCTGGCCACCAGAAGGATCCGTGAGCTGGACCATATAAGCCGGCTTGCCGTCAATCGTGCGGTCCGATCGCCGGGCCTGTGTCCAACCTTCATCAAGCGCGTTTCGAATGGCGCCGAAGCCGAAATTATTACTCCACATGGCATTCGCCGACTGGTCTTCCATGCGTCCGCTCTGATTGTACGTCGCCTCACCGTCATAGCTCAACAGCATGACCAGCTTGTCATTCTGCCAGGCTTCGATTCGAACCTTGCCATTGGCAGCATGTGCGTCATCTTTCTCGTCGGCAAAGACCCGCCACATGGCATACCGATCCCACGTTCGTGCGCCGCCATCCTGCCCATAAATGACGTTCTGACCTGACAAAAACAAAGAGCCGGGACGAACAAACGTGTCTCCACCCGCGGCGTCATGCGCCAGAGCGATGATCGTCGCGCCATCCATTTGTGGCTTTGCTTGCCCCGCATTGGTCAGTATCACCGTGGATTCTGGAACCTCTGCTTGTTCCCAACTGTTCGGATCGTCGGCGACCGTCTGACAGCCCGCAAACATCAGACTGCCTGCGGCTATGGCGGACCATTTAAGCATAACCTATCCTTCCACAATCATCACATTTGCATCCGCCCATGGCTGACGGGCAGCCTTGAGTTTTGCATAGGCTTCGGAATTCCAGAAGGCCTTAATTGCGTCCTTGCTCGGCCATTTGGAAATTACCGCACTGGTGCCGTCAAACAGGCCGCCCTCGAGCGACTCCACGCCTGGACCACGCAGGACATATTCACCGCCAAACTCACCGATCAGCTTGGCGGTTGGAATGCCATACTCATTGATGAATCGCTCGCGGTCATGGATCTTGGCGAAGACAATCATATAGGCGCTCATCATCTTTTCTCCTCAAGGTGCTAGCCGTGGCCCAAACAAATGATATATCTTTTCTTATGACGCCCTTTTAGGGGCTTTGCAAAGGGCCAGTCTCGATGAAACTTCTGCGCGCCGCCACGGTCACGGTCTCAGACCTCGCCCGCACGATCGGGCTTTATACCAAATATTTCGACTATACCGTGGTTGAGCAAGGCGAGATCAGCAAAGTTCTGGCGGAGAGCTGGCAGACTCCAAATTCGGCGGGCTGTGCCTATGCGGTCATGCAGCCGCGCTCCGGCGCTGACATTTATCTCCGCTTCGTTGAGCAAAGTTCGGTCGAGGGGTTCAAGGCCCTTCGCTCTTATGGCTGGAACGCGATCGAGATCTGCGTGCAGGATGTCATGGCGGTCAATGCCCGCATGCTGGACAGCCCATTTGAGATCATTGGCCCGCCAAACAAGATCCCTGGCCTCGACGCGATTCACCCGATGCAGGTCAAAGGCCCTGATGAGGAGATTGTCTACCTGACCCAGATCAATGACGATTTGCCGGAATATAACCTGCCGCGTGCCGGTAGCCTGATCGACAAATTGTTCATTCTGGTGATGGGCTGTTCTGACATGGACCGCGCCGCCGCCTGGATGCAGACGCGCTGCGGTCTCGCCTTCGGGCGCGAGATGGAAATTCCCTACACAATGATCGCCAAGGCCTATGGTACGCCGCTGGACGCGTTGCACCGCATCTGCACGCTGATCCATGACAAGGACGTGTTCCTGGAGCTCGATCAATATCCGGATGAAGCGATCCAGCGGCCGCGCCACGATGGCATGCTCGTCCCAGGCTGCGCCATCGGCACGCTGCATCATCCGGACTTTGACAGCCTGCCGGGCCCGTGGCTGACCGCTCCGACAAAGCGGGAGGGTGTCATCTATAAAGGCAAGCGAGTCGGCGTCCTGCAGGATCCGGACGGCACGCTCATAGAAATGGTTGAAGGATAGCGCATGAAGCTTGGAACTCTGAAACACGCAGTCGATCACAAACCTGTCGCCAGCGACTTTGCGTTGATCGATGCTGATCGTCCCGCCTGCCCTGATGGCGGCATCGTCTTACGGGTCGTGCATCTCTCGCTCGATCCTTATGTTGGCTCGCGTCTGCGCGGACGACATATGGGCGAACCCGCGCCGGAGCCGATGAAAGGTGCCATTCCCGGTGCGGTGATCGGACAGGTTGCGGAAAGCCGCTCGCCAGTTTTTGCCGAAGGTGACTGGGCGCATGTAATGGAGGGCGGCTGGCAGGAATATGTCGCCGTACCCGCCGCCGAGGCGCGCAAGATTGATCCGAATATTGCACCGCTCTCCGCTCATGCAGGCGTGCTCGGCATGCCGGGTCTTACCGCCTGGTCAGGTATCACGCAGCTCGCCAAAGTCGGAACCGGCGACACGGTCCTCGTCGATGCGGCTGCCGGCCCCGTCGGCGGCACCGTCGGACAGATCGCCCGCATCAAAGGTGCTGAACGCGTTGTTGGAATCGCCGGTGGTGCGGAGAAATGCGCCTTGGTGACCGACACTTACGGTTTTGATGCGTGCATCGACTATAAGTCTGACGGCTGGCGCGATCGCCTGGCTGAGGCCTTGCCCGACGGACTGTCTGTGTTCTTTGAGAATGTCTCGGCGGACATGGCGATGCTGGCCCTGAGCCATGCACGGATCTATGCGCGCGGAGTATTGTGCGGTCTGGTCGATGCCTATCACACCGAGACCCAGAGCCAACATCCGCTGAATGCAGGACTGATCATTGGCAAGCGAGCCCAGCTGCATGGACTGGTGGTCTATGACTTCTATCCGCGATGGGACGAATACATCGCCCAAGCCGCCCCGTGGATTGCTAGTGGTCAGCTGAAATTCGCAGAAGACCGCGCCGATGGCCTCGAACATGCCCCGGCCTTGTTTGAGCGGCTGATGAACGGCCAGAACAGAGGCAAAGCGATCGTCTCCGTGGCGCCTGAGCAGATCTGATGGTTCGCCGTGACTATCTCGACGGCGCGCACGGTCAGATCCATGTCCGGATCGCTGATGCGCGAAGCGAGACCGACAAGCCGCCGCTGGTTTGCTTGCATCAGAGTCCAAAATGCGGCCTCGAGTTCGAGACATTCATGCGCGCGGCGAGCCGCGACAGGATGGTCATCGCGCCAGACTATCCAGGCTATGGCATGTCAGATCCGGCCCCGTCGGAAGCCGACACAACCATCCCGATGTATGCCGAAGAGATGTGGCGCGCTGTCGACGCGCTCGGCCTCGGCGTAATCGACGTATTCGGCAATCACACCGGCGCCAAGGTCGCGGCACAAATGGCACTGACCCGCGGCACGCAAGTGCACGCGGTCGCGATGATCTCCGCCGCGATCCTGACTGATGAAGAGCGCGAAATGTTCAAGGACATGTTCACGCCGATCCCGCTGGATGAGGCCCATACGCGGTTCACAGTGAGCTGGCAGCGCGTCCTCGAACGTCGCGGCCCGGGTCAAACGCTCGAAATGCTGGATCGCTCCATGTACATGAACATGATGGGCGGCGAGGCTTATGAATGGGGACACATCGCGGCCTTTGCCTGGGGCAAGCCATTCGACGCCGCCCTGACACAGCTGCCGCATCGTATTTCTGTGCTGAACCCAATTGATGATCTGACCGAGTGCACGCGCCGCGCGACTCCAATGCTGCGCAATGGCGAGGTGATCGAATGCCCGCAATGGGGCTATGGTTTCATGGACGCCTTCCCGGATGAGGTCGCTGACCTGGTCCTCGGCAAACTGGACGCTTCGCCGACGGTCTAGTGCCCGTCTGTGTAGCGGTACTTGCCCAGGAAGAGCAGTGGAATGGTCGACACGAACAAGATGATCGCCGCGCTGGTCAGGGTAAAATTCCAATCCTTGCCGTCCAGAATGCCGAGGTCCCATTCAATGATCTTCAACCCCTGGCCAAACGATAAATTGGCCATGATGCCAGGTCCCAGACCTGCCCCGAGCGCGAAGAAACCATAGATCGCGCCATAGATTGCCGAGTAGGACTTCATGCCGAAATACTTCGAAATCATATAAGCCATGAAATCGTATTCGACGCCGGCTCCAAACCCGATCATCAAGATAGCTATTGTCGCCATGTTTAGAGACACGTCGGGTTGCGCGAGCACCCATAAGGCAATTGCGGGCGATGCGAGAAAAACAAAAGCGACGCCCGGCGCCCAGAAGCGATCGATCAAATAGCCACCAATAATCCGTCCGGCCAGCACGGCTAGTCCTGTTAAAGTCGCCAATCCAACCGCGGTGCTTTGGTCAATTCCGTTAGACCCGAGGACCAGCTCGAGATTGGGAATGATCGCCCCGACGGCGTATGAAATCGGTACAAAGCAAATTGCGAGGAGCCAAAATCGCCACTCGGTCAACGCCTGCTGCAAAGACATACCGGGCAATTCGACCGCCTGCCCTTCGACAAGTTCAGGTGGTGACTTATGAATATCCATGAACATCATCATCAGCACTGGGACGAATACCAGCCCACAAAAAGCAAATGCCATCCCATATTCGAGCCTGAAGCCATTTTGACTGATCAAAGGCACAACCTGGCTGATCACCATCCAAACGAGACCGAGCGTGCCGAGCAACGAGATCGCCAGTAGCGGAAATTTCATATTCACAATGCTTGCTTCACTCGCCGGCTCGTCATTCACATCTCTCAGGCTGAGATACGACAATGGCAAGGCAATCACGATCGGCAATAGACCGAGCAGCACATAGGCTGTTCTCCAGCCTGAGCCGCCGACAAAGTGGAACGCTTCGGTTGAAACAATGTATTGCGATCCAAATTTCGCGAGCGCACCGAATATCCCGGTGGCGATGAGTGCGATCCCTAATGCGATCCCGCGGTTACCCCTAAACCAATTGGCGACGGGACGCGTGAAAGTGATTGGCAACGTCCCTGCACCGGCAAAGGCGAGGACCAACCAGAGGGCAATGTAGAGCGACTTGGACCCACTGTTTAAAGCGAGCCCCATCATTGCAAGGCCAAACGTCACGATCGAAACCAGGGCCACACGGCGCGCCCCAAATTTTTCAGCCACTATTCCAATTATTGGAGAAGCGGCGAATGCTCCGAATGTATAAATGGCCAGAGCATTGATAATGAACCCTTGGTCCCACCCCATCGGCCCGAATTCGCCAAGCAATGGTGGGATCATCACACCGATCGTATAGAATGGCAGGGGCGACAGACCAAGCCCAACACCGACAGCAGCCGCTGCCAAGACCGGCCAACCGCGTTTGAACTCGCCGTCTTGCTCCATCTGGTCCTCCAAATTCTCGAATTCGCTCTTGGCGAAACATGTTTCCTGCGGTCTATTGGTATATCTTTTCACGCAGGCGTCGAGGAAAATTTGTTATGCAACTGACAAGACGCGGATTTGTCGCTGCGAGTGGTCTGGCTGTCGCAAGTGCATGCGCACCAAGCGTGCAAACCAAGCAGGATGCGGATGTGCTCATTCTGGGCGCAGGATTGGCGGGCCTTCACGCCGCTCGCATGCTCACGGCTGATGGTTTCAAAGTGATCGTCTTGGAAGCCGACACGCGGGTTGGCGGGCGCATGTGGACATTGGACGATGTTCCGGGTCGCCCCGAAGCAGGTGGACAACAAGTCGGTCAGTCCTATGCGCGGGTGCGCTCGTCCGCGATCGATCTCGGCCTCAATGTGGTCGCGCCCGCCCCAGGGGGGGCGCGCGAAAAGGCCATGGTTCTTGGCGACCGCGTGTTTGACGCGCGCGACTGGGGAAATGCACCTGAAAATCCGTTTCCCGACGCATTCAAGCGCGCGACACCGGATGCCGCTCTGTTCATGGCAGCGGCGGGACAAAACCCGCTGATCGATCAGTATGCCTGGCGAGAAGTCGGGCGTGAATTTGATATCAGCGCGCAAACATTTCTTGAACGGGCGGGATTTGGTCCAGCCTCGCTGGCACTTTGCAACATCGCTTTGAATGCCAATGATCTCAGCACCTATTCCATGCTTAATCTGTGGCGCAGCCTGACCCTGTTCGCAATTGACTCCTCGAGCGGCGGATCAGAAGAAATCGAAGGTGGCTCGCAGCGCCTTCCAGAAGCCATGGCTGCTAGTCTCGGTGACGGCGCGGTGCGGTTGGGATCGAAAGTCACAGACATCACAGCGACAAATGACGGCGTCGAGGTTTCAGCCGCCGGTACGACCTTCCGCGCAGCGTTCGGGATCACCACACTGCCCTTTCCCGTGATGCGAAACATTGGCCTGTCTTTGCCTGAGACAGCTGCATCCATTCGACCGATCATCGAACAAATGCCATATACGCAAATCCAACAAGTACATCTCGAAATCGAACAAGGTCCCACTGATGATTTACCGATCATGATGTGGACCGACACCCCGATTGAGCGGGTATTCCCCGTCAGAAACGCATCCGGCGAAACCATTGCGCTGACATGTTGGATCAATGGTATTGGCGCCCGGACCTCGACCAGCGATGCCGAATGGCAACACCTCGCAGAGCAGACATTGGCGCGAACCCGGGGCATCAAGGCCAAAGCCCGTGCGGTGGTGCGTTGGGATGCGGACCAAAGTCTGAGTGGCGGGGCTTACATGCACTGGGCGCCCGGCCAGATTCAACCATGGGCAGAACGCGTGACACAACCCTCAGGGCGCCTTCACTTTGCGGGCGAGCATACGTCCTATCTACACACAGGTATGGAAGGCGCCATGGAATCCGGAGAACGGGCCGCGTATGCGATCATCGAAGCTGCTGCGCGTTCGACTGGATGATCAGCGTGCTCACGGATGGCGCTTACAAAATAAGACGCCTCAGTGACTTCGCTCGCATCAGTCGTCGTCTTGGAGTGGCGCATGCGTGCAACTTGCCTGGATCCACCGCAAGTTAATACCAATCCGTTCAGCGTCACCTTCATTCCAAGCGTAGGACACGGCGCGATCACTTTCGCCCTCCATAATATAGAGCGTCAAAGATGGCCTGTTGGTGCCGTAGGGCCAATCAACATTTCGCAACTTCAATCGAATTTTGCGTGGTTCTTCTTCATCCGTGTGCAAGACAGCCTCGCCGCCTTGATCGTGCAGCGTTACGCCGCGACGAAAGTCCCAGTCGTTCTTACCTTGCCCTGAATCCCCATGAGTCGCGCCACGAAGAATCGCGGTCCAGCATTCGAAAGGGCGCGCGCGGCGCATTCTGGCTTCAACACGCTCATCGTCGCGCGCTGAGGTGATCCAGAACTCTTTTTCAGACAAGGTTGCGCTGACCGAAAGCGCGCCATCCCCTTCCGGTCGTGGAAACAAGTCGC
Organism: Pseudomonadota bacterium; assembly: GCA_039029475.1. Taxonomy (GTDB): domain Bacteria; phylum Pseudomonadota; class Alphaproteobacteria; order Caulobacterales; family Hyphomonadaceae; genus Henriciella. The sequence continues at coordinate 214,362 of JBCCGB010000002.1, forward strand.
CGCACCCTTCGCCTTGCGCTTCGCCACGAAACTGCGCGCCTTGGCGCTGCCAGTAAATGTCACATCCCGTCTTTGTTGGCGGCAGAACACCTCCCGGGATTGAAATGGATTGACGAATTTGTTGCCGCTCGGGGTCTATCGTAATGGTGTGCAACAAAGTAGCTGGTGTTTCGCCTTCGACCGTTCGAACAGCTCGGAACACAGCAACGTTCGCTTCAGGATCAATTTCTTCAGAAAGCACCGCGGGCGCAATGTTGATGTGCTGACGAGGCGCGATCGGAGCCGTGTCCATACCCGCGTCTTCCGCAAAAAACACATGGCGATCATTGTCCCACCGTCCTGCAAACACACTGATGAATTCCGCATAGTCTTTTGTCAGCCAACCCGGCGTCGCAGGCGCGGTCTCTTGGGCGGTCGCGCAGGCTGCGACGGACGCGATAAATCCCGCACTTATCGTCAGACGTGTGAGCATGCTCACCTCCATAATTTATAAGAAAGGCGGACCGATCGATCCGCCTTCCATTTAATAACAACCAGAACGCGTTCGGTTAGAATTTCAGCGTACCGGTGAGGCCCCACTGTGTCGGTGTTTGCGGTGTCAACCCGAATGCGCGTGTGCGATCGGCTGGCGAGCGCGGCGCATTGAAGTCGACATAACGAAGAATACCGTTCGGCGTGTCAGATTCGAGCACATTCTTTCCCCATAGCTGGATCGTGAAATTGTCGAAATCCATTCCAGCCCGCAGATTGAGCTGTGGCTCAGCCCCGGTTTCAGCACTGTTGTGCACCTGGGCGTAGAATGACGAACGATAGACCATATCTGCGCCGACATAAAAATCAGCTGGCTCAAATGATTCAATGAGATCGATCCGCGACCCAACTGCCAATTGATGTTCCGATACCAGTGGCGGCGTATTTCCGGTAATGTCACCCGCTTCCAAACAGGAGGCAAAGGGACCGCCGGCCGGAATGGTTGCGCTGAGATCAGTACACACCGATCCACCGCTCACGGCGATCGACTGGGCGCCGCCGCGCAAGATTGCCTGGTCGCGATCAACGCCTTCGGTGATTTCAGCGTCGAGGAACCCGTAAGACCCGTAGAACACCCAATTGTCAGTCACATATTTTGTGAACTCGAGCTCAAGGCCCAGGATTTCTGTCTCACCGATATTCGCCCGGAACGAGTTCACGCCGCCTGAGCCCGTCGTATAGGTATTGGTCAGAACCTGATTTTCAAACACGTTGAAGAAACCGGTCACGTTCAAGCGATCAAACCCGTACTTTGAGGTCTTTGCGCCGACTTCGAAACTCTTCAGTTTTTCTTCTTCAAATGTCGTTTGTGGCGCGTCCGTCGGATTGAATCCGCCGGGCGAGTTACCCTCTGAATATTGGCCGTAAAGCAACAGATCTTCATTGACGCGATAATCAACCGTCAATCGCGGGGCCGTCGAGTCAAAGCTTGCTTCGCGAACGTCCGTGCTGCCAACGATCTGGTTCGGTTGCGCAGGGTTGAAAGGGAATTGGAACAAGCCTGACGTGACCGATGGATCGACAAATTGCGACAACACATATTGCTGCTCGCGCGCCGTGATATCATCCTCGGCATGACGCAGCTCAAAACCGATCGTCAGCTTGTCATTCACGTCATATTCAACACCACCAAAGAATGCGAGGTTTTCAACTTCTGTCACGTCGCCAAGCGTATCGGGTCCAAATTCGGTGAACTCGATAAACTCTGCCAGTGGCTTTCTTTGTTCATCTGACATGAACGCACCGACGCGCCAGCGGAATTGTTGATCTTGCGGTGACGATAACCGAACTTCATTGGTCAACGCCGTACGCCGAGACGCTCCGGTCCCGTTGAACGCAGAGTTAGAAGGATCACAATTGGTGATGAAGAAGCGACACGCCGCGCCGAAGAAGAATGCGGTATTCTCATCATAAGTCTGGTCGACGCCTGAGCGCTCATAAATGTCTGTGATTCCGGCCTGCCAGTTCAACTCATACCCAGACCCAAGCACATCCCAATTGACATCCACAAAGCCGCGATCGGATTCCCGGAACAAGCCCGGCTCAAGCAAGTCATCGGTATTGATCGCAAAGGTGGTCGGCGTTGGAACCGTGCCGCAAATGTAACCTCTCGTATCGAGGAAGCAGTTATTATCCGCCACATCTGTCAACGCGATCGCAAAATGACCGTCATCGTCTTCCGCCCGCAAGTAACGCGCGGAGATGGACAGGTCTGCAAAAGGATCAACAAAAATTGCGCCGCCATATGTATCAGTCGATTGCGCGCCGAGCTTTCCACCCAGCTCATTGTCAAATGCCCCGTCGGTCTCAAATGATTTGCCGTGGACGCTGAAGGCGATCCAGTCATTCACACGGAAGTTTGCGAACCCAGAAATCTCCTGGTGACCAAATTCTCCAGCTTCAGCGCGGATCTGCCCCTGAAACGTCTCATCTCCTGGCTTGCGGGTGACATAATTGATGGCCCCAGACAGGGTCCCACGCCCGAACACGGCGCTTTGCGGTCCCTTAATGACTTCGACGCGTTCCAGGTTGCTCAGATCCAGTGAACTGGAATCTCCAAAGAACGGGATGCCATCGACAAATATTCCCACTTTTCCATCGGCGGTCAGAATGTTCGACGTGCCGCGGATGACCGGTCGATCTCCATCTCGCCCGAAGGCTTGCTGCTGTTGGAAGCCAGCGGTAAAATCCGACAATTCGGATATTCCATCGATATTCTGCTCGAGCAATTGATCGCCGGAAAATGCAGATACTGAAATCGGAATGTCTTGGATACTCTCTTCCGTCTTCCGCGCTGTCACCGTAATCACGTCCTGCCGAGATTCAGCTTCTTCTTCCGCCGAATCCTGCGCCAGTGCCGGGGCACCGTAAGCACTCATCGCGACCGCGGCCGCACCGATCATCAAAAAATTCTTAGACATGTTTGTCTCCCGCTGCGTCATTGTGTGCATCGACACGCCGATCAAATGATATATCTTTTATCCTCGAGACCGGTTTAAGAGCGATTTTCGAGTTTGACCAGTGGGTTTGACTTTTTCTCAGCGTCTCGTGACGTAAACGACACACACCCGCGAAAGGAGCCTCCATGTCGAGAGGAATGACAGCCAACGAATTGAAGAGCGTGATGCCGCTTCTGGCGCGCCATGAAGGCGTGTGGGAAGGACAATACAGGTATTATGATGTCGAAGGGACGCTGATCGACCAGCACGCTTCACGGCTGATTTGCCGATTTCCGGATCAGGGGCATGCCTATCACCAGACCAATTTGTATCGTTGGGCCGATGGCAAACGCGAAGTGCGAGATTTCCCCGCCTTGGTCGAGAATGGACGCTTGAAATGGGACAATGAATTTATCAACGGGTGGGCGTGTGACGTCGCACTCGATGACTTCAATCGCACCACAATGCTGAACTGGACGCGAACGGGTGAACCCGACCTCTATTTATATGAGATGATTCAATTATCCGATGATGGCAGATCGCGCGCCCGGGTCTGGCAATGGTTCAAAGCGGACCGTCTGTTTCAGCGGACGCTGGTAGACGAAAAATTCGTGAGTTCGGATTGGTCCGCCTATGAAGGTCAGGAATTTTAGAAAAGAAAAAGGCCGGGAAATATTCCCGGCCTGTAAGTCTGGAGGATTGTCCTGATCTCTAGTCAGGACTGCGATCCGGCGCCGTGATCGAGCCGTCTCGGATTCCTTTATAATATTTCCAGCTGGTCATGTTTGCCCGCGGATCCCCCGAGGGCGGAGCACTGGCATATTCGGGATAATGGGTTTCAATTTCCGCTTTCATCGTGTCGGACAATTGGTCGAAGTTTTCCAGTTTGTATCCGGCAGTGTGCATATAGAGCATGCCATGACGGCCGTTCATATTCATCCATGGCAACCACTCTGCCATGCGCGCCCACCCGACGGTGATTTTGGCTGAATCTGTCTCAGGGTCGAACAAATCATCCGTACGTCCAAAGAAATTGAACATTTCGGTCGCATGATATGTGCCGCCGATCTGTTTCTGGAACTCGCTGGCAAGGGGGTTTGGATACCAAAGTGGCACCGTGCTGCGCATCCACCAGGTTCCGTCTTCGCCAGTCTCGCCGCCCCATTTCAAAGGCGAACCATCGCGGCCGGTCTCATACATTTTGAAGTTTACCGGATCATTGGCCACGTGAAGCACGTCAACAGTTTCGCCGGTCCAGGGATTATCCCATGTCGACAACACTTCGCCAGTTTCCGGATCTTTATACAGCAAGATCTCACGCGAAACCAGATGAAGGCCAGTTCCCTTCTCATCATCCTGCAAAGTCGAACAGGCACGAATATTCATACCCTCGACATCAAATATGTGACGGTCACGTTCGCCTGTGACCCGAGACAGAGCGATACCGTGCCACCAATATACTTCAGGCTGATCATCCACCGTCGAGCACATGATCTTGCGCATTATGGTGAGAGAGTCTGCAGCATCGGTGGGATCTAGCTGAGCCCCCTCTTGCGCCTGACTAATGGTTGCGCATGCGGCAAGCGCGGAAAGCGATGCGCCCATCGCAGCAATTTTCGAAAATAGTTTCACGGGGTCCACCTCCAAATGATATATCATTTAAATGGCACGGTTAATCGCCATCGCCAAGCCCCAATTCGTGCGATAGGCGAGATTTTCCCAACAATCCGACCAAAGACATGGCCACAAAAGCACCGACCCAAGGCCCGATGGTCTTCCACATCGCGCCAGGTCCAGAACCGATCCATCCGACTTCATACGCAACCGCGAGCCCAAACCCGGTCGCCATCGCCGATAGAACCACGGCCCCGCTTGGTTTGAGGCCCAGCGTTCTCGCCACAACGATGGGACCAAACGCAGCGCCTAAGGCAACCCAGGCAAACAATATTCTTTGAAAGATGCTGGAAGGCGCCAGGAATGTCAGAAGGATTGCGATCACGCAGACCCCGAGAATGGCAAGGCGCGAGACCAGGACCTGGCGCCCGCCGAATGCGCGCCCCAATCCGAGGTCATGCGACACAGCTCCGCCTGCGACCAGAAGCTGACTGTCAACGGTGGACATAATCGCGGAAAGGGTTGCGGCTGCGACAATTCCGGCCATGACGCCTGGCAATAGATTATCTGCGAGTGAGAAGAATACGCTCTCAGGGGCTGCGTCGCTTCCTAGAATCGCTCGCCCCGAAAGACCCAGTATCGCCATTCCAGCAAAAACCAGCGCGGCCCAGGTCATCGCGACCATGGCGCCTTTGATCCGCGCACTACGATCTTTGGTCGCCATAATCCAAGCGACAAGGTGGGGTTGGCCGAGCGCACCAAATCCGGTCGCGCTCAACCCGAGAACAAAACCCAACGCCGCAAACCCGGTGCGACCGCCAACAACGTCACCATAAGCAGGCGACGACGCGGCCATCGCCTGACCAAGTCCGCCAAAGCCACCCGCCTCGACTAAAGCCACGGCCGGCAAAACGATCGCCACGATTGCCATCAACAAGCCTTGAATCGTATCTGTGATTGACACAGCCAGGAACCCACCGAGAAAGACGTAAGCGAGAATGACCAAGGCCCCAATCAGCACGCCCGGTGCAAAGCCCGTGGCGAAGAGGTCATTTATGGCAATTCCAGCGCCCTGGAATTGCCCCGCCACATAAAAGGAAAAACAGATCGCGATGAGGATCGATGCCAGGATCCGAATCCACTTCGCCATGTCGTTGGACGCGTACTGAGCCAAAAATTCCGTCAAAGTGAGCTGGTTGGCAGCGCGGCTGGAGGACTGGAGAATGGGTCCCGACCACAGCCAGACGACAGCGTAACCCGCAATGATTCCAGGCACCATCCATAATGCGGACGGACCCGCGACGTAAACAAATCCCGAAAAGCCAAGCAAAACCCAAGCGCTTGAACTGGAAGCTGCGTACGCTAATCCGGCGACCCAGGGTCCCAGGCTGCGACCGCCAAGTAAAAAATCCTCTTGAGATTTCATCCTTCGCGCGGCCCAGAATCCAATTCCGAACAGCACACCTGAATAGATCAGCAAAGTGATCAGCGCGGGTAAATTCGACACGTTCGCCCCCCTGTTCTAATTCATTCAGCGGCGGCGGGTACCGGCGCGCCTTTATAACCAAGTGGAAGCCCGGCGCGAGGCGTGAAGCCATAAAGCTCTTCTTCTGGCAAGGCTGCCTGCACGAGATCACGTGTGGCCATCAACGCCTCGAGGTCGATACCAGTATCCACACCCATGGATTCAAACATGAAGACGAGGTCCTCGGTGACGACATTGCCGCTGGCCCCAGGCGCTGTTGGACAACCTCCCAGTCCACCCAGCGAACTGTCAAAGGTCGTGATACCTTCTTCGTAAGCCGCAAGAACATTCGCGAGCCCCAATCCGCGCGTATTGTGCAAATGAACACCAATTAGATTGTCATTGCCAACCGTCGACCGGACCGCACGAATCAAGCACCGCATTGCCGCAGGATCAGCATAACCTGTCGTGTCGGATAGACCGACCTCATCACAACCGGCCGCCATCAAGCGTTCTGCGCATCGCAGGATCACGGCTTGCTCGATTGGGCCTTCCAGAGTGCACCCGAAAGCTGTCGAAAGTGAACCTTCAAAATGAGGGCGTTGCGCTTCTGGCAGAGACTTTATCAAAGACGCGATCGCGGTCGCCTCTTCGATGACCTGATCATGCGTTCGACGAATGTTGCGAAGTGAGTGGGTTTCGCTGACCGACATTGGCAATGTAATTTTGTGCGCTCCCGCATCGATCGCCATTTGCGCTCCGCGTAGATTTGGCACCAGAACCGCAACATCCAGGCCCTCGATTTGAACCGCGTGCCGCACGATGTCGTTCGTGTCTGCCATTTGCGGCAACAGTTTCGGTGAAACGAAAGATCCAACCTCTATCTCTGAAACGCCGGCCGCCGCCAGAGCTGAGATCCAGATCTTCTTTTGCTCCGTCGGCATAATTGCCCGGCAGTTTTGCAAGCCGTCTCGTGGTCCAACTTCACTGATCAATACGCTGCTCTTTGTCATCTCAATCGTCTTTCGCTCGCCAGGGGGGCGTGACCTTTTTGTCAAATGATATATCTAATTCAATTGATATATCTATTAAAGATGTGCAGGAAAGCAATCAGTGCGTTACTTTGCCCGTGGGAGATTAGCATGACCAATGAAACAGGCCTGCTGGCTGGAATCAAGGTGATTGAGTTTACCCATATGGTTATGGGCCCCGCTGCCGGATTGGTTTTGGCGGATCTCGGCGCGGATGTGACCAAGGTGGAGCCCGTGGGCGGCGACAAGACACGACGCTTGCGCGGTTCGGGGGCAGGCTATTTCTCGATGTACAATCGCAACAAAAAAAGCCTGGCAATTGATCTTAAGTCCGATCAAGGGAAAGAGATCGCCTTGCGCCTGATCGACCAGGCAGATGTTTTTATCGAAAATTTCCGTCCCGGCGCTTTAGATAAGCTTGGGTTCGATTATGCCACTCTATCTGCCCGCAATCCACGATTGATCTATTGTTCAGAAAAAGGCTTTCTCGACGGTCCTTATTCACATCGAACGGCGCTGGACGAGGTCGCGCAAATGATGGGAGGCTTGGCCTATATGACCGGCCCTCCCGGGCGCCCCTTACGAGCCGGCAGCAGTGTGATTGATGTTACGGGCGGGATGTTTGGCGCCATCGCTGTTCTCGCCGCGCTACAAGATCGCTCGCGCACCGGAAAAGGCCGTCATGTCAGTGCAGCATTGTATGAAACCACGGTTTTCCTGGTCGGCCAACATATGGCGCAATATGCCGTGACCGGAACGCCAGCTGCCCCCATGCCCGCGCGGGTGTCGGCCTGGGCTGTCTATGATGTGTTTGACGTGAAGAATGACGACAAAGTCTTTGTTGGGGTGGTCTCGGACACGCAATGGCGTGCGTTCTGTGCCGCATTTGACCTGGACGCCTGGGCGCAGGATGTGTCCTTGGCAGCAAACAATGACCGCGTGGCTCGGCGCGATGAAATTATTCCTGAACTGCGCAAATTGTTTGCGACTTTCACTCAAAGCGAATTGATGGCGAAACTCGAAACGACGGGCTTGCCATTTGCCCCCATTCAACGCCCCGAAGACCTCAACGCCGATCCGCATCTGGTTGAAAGTGGCGGACTGCTTGACATGACGATCCCAGACGGCGGCGAAATCTCTCTCCCAGCCATGCCCATTGCGATCGATGGCGCCCGTCCCGGACTGTCCATTAATCCACCCGAGATCGGAGAACATTCCGAGCAAGTTCTAAGGCAACTCGGATTATCGGATGAGCAGATTGGACAATTGATCGACACCGGATTGATCGAGTCATTCACGGCCAAACAAGCGCCTCAAGCGGCAGAGTAAACCCACGGACGGCTTTCTGCGTCCTGTCTCAAATAGCTTTCGATCTCGGATTGTTTGCTCAGCGTCAGAGCAATCGGATCCAATCCTTCCAGCAAAAGCCGCTTCGGATAGGCCCCAAGCTCGAACGGGACCTCTGAACCTGGCTTATCGGACACGCTCAGCGTCTGGGTCTCGAGACTCACCTTCACTCGAATCGGCGGGCGCCCGTCCGCAATGGCATCGACGGTCGCCGCGGGTAACGAGACCGGCAAAATGCCGTTGCGAATACAGTTGCCATGAAAGATTTCGCCAAAGCTCTTCGCGATGACCACTCGAAACCCGAATTCCTGAAGGGCCCAGACAGCGTGCTCTCTGGATGATCCGCATCCAAAGTTTTCGCCGCTGACCAGTATCGACGCTCCGGCATTCTCTGGTTGGTTCAAAACGAAACCAGGCTCCGGTTGGCGTGAATCCGGGCGCGTGTATCGCCACCCCGCGAACAACCCTTCGCCAAGACCGCTACGGCTGACGCTCTTCATTTCCCGAGATGGAATGATCTGATCCGTATCAACATTGTCGCGCATCAAAATCGCGGCGATGCCCTGGTGACAAATAAAGGGTTCCGGCATCAAGCACTCACCTTTTCCGGCATTCGCAAATCGACCGGCGCACAGATCTCACCAGCGACCGCGCACGCCGCAACGACGGCCGGGCTGGTGATGTGCGTGCGGACCCCCGGTCCCTGACGGCCTTCAAAATTTCTATTGGTTGAAGAAACCACGCGCGCCTGTGGCGGGAATGTTTCGCCACCTGCATAGAAACACATCGCACATCCTGGTTCGCCCCATTCGAAACCAGCTTGTTTAAACACGAGATCAAGCCCCATCGCTTCGGCTTGTCGGCGCACTGACTTAGATCCTGGCACGCAGACGGCACGGACGTGCGCGGGGACTTTTCGCCCTTTCAGAATGCTCGCAGCCTGTTCTAAGTCAGACAGTCGCCCATTTGTACAAGAACCGATAAACGCGCCATCGACCCTCAAGCCGCGCAAAGGCTGTCCGCGCTTCAACCCCATATATTGCAGCGCCTGGGATGCGCCGTCCTGCGGCACGGTTCCGGCAAGCGGGATGCTTTGCTCAGGGCTGGTTCCCCAACTGATTTGAGGCGTAATCTCTTGCGCGTGGATTTCGATTTCATGATCGAAACTCGCATCCTGTTCCGTGCGGAGAGCGTGCCAGTGCGCCTGGGCGAGAGGATGATCAACGTGCTCGAGCCCATGCTGACGCATGTGGCTGAAGACTTTTTCATCTGGTGCGATCACCGCCGAATAGGCAGCAAACTCGACTGCCATATTGCAAAGAGTCAGACGACCTTCGATAGACAGATCATTCACAGCCGACCCGCAGAACTCTATTGCGCACCGTTTCCCACCCGCGGCGCCATGTTCAGCAATAAGGTGCAGCGCGACATCCTTGGCCGAGCATCCTTCGGCTAAGGGCCCGTGGATCGTAATCCTCATCTGTGGGGGCTTTGTCGCTCGCAGCACACCCGTTGCCATGACATGCTCAGCTTCGCTCGATCCGATCCCCCAGGCCAATGCGCCGAACGCGCCGAGCGTACAGGTGTGGCTATCGGGACAGACGATCGAGAAGCCGGGCTGCACGATACCGCGCTCTGGCGCAACAACGTGAACAATCCCCTGCTCATCATGATCGGTGTCAATGAGGTGAATGCCAGCATCAATGGCCATTTCACGCGTTTCAGTGATGAACGCTTCGCCTCCCGGGCTTCGCGCTTCATTGCGCTTGCGGCCAGAGCGAAAGGACACGATATGGTCCATAATCGCGTATACGCGCGACGGGTCACGAACGGTGTACCCGTTTTCTGCGAGCGATTTTAGCGCCACCCCACCGGTCCGTTCGTGCAGTAACAATCGGTCGATCGCCAGCAAATCCGCGCCGTCTTCAACAGCACAAATCCGATGCGCATGCCACAGTTTATCGAACAGGGTTTTCGACAAGACGACCTCCAGTCGCAAATGATATATCTTTTTAGCCGTAAGATACAAGTCACGATCCACGGCGCGCCCTCGCCAGCTCATCAAGGCCAAACGCGTTCGGCCCGGGCTGACTGTGGCTTGAAAATCGATGCGCATTCATCGCGACACTATTGACATTCGGCGTGCCATTTATGATGCTTCGGCAGGAGGATGAATTGAATGCCGATGACCGAACGCTATGAATTATTAGGCGCGCCTGGCTCACCTTACACGCGCAAAATGCTTGGTGTGCTGCGATACCGACGCTTACCCTATTCGGTCTATTGGGGAGACACAAAAATCCCGCAAGGCTATCCACAATCGAAACCAAGATTGCTCCCGACATTCTATTTCCCCGATGGAGAAAACGGCGCGCTGGAAGCCGTCACCGACTCAACCCCGCTGATCCGCCGCATAGAACAAGAGCACGTGGGTCGCTCCGTTATTCCAGGTGACCCGGTTCTAAACTTTCTCAACAGTTTGATCGAGGATTATGCAGACGAATGGCTCACCAAGGCGATGTTTCACTTTCGCTGGGCGCATGAAGCCGACTGGCGCAACGCCGCACCCCTCCTGGTTTACTGGAATTCCAATACGGCCTCTGCCGAACAAGCCAGCGAAACCGCTGACTATTTCGCGAAGCGGCAAATCGAACGTCTATTCGTCGTCGGATCGAACGACATCACTGCCGAAACCATCGAAAAGTCTTATGAACGACTGATTGGGATCCTGGATGAACTCTTAGCCGCGCGCGGGTTTGTTTTGGGCGCGCGCCCGTCTTCCGCTGATTTCGCTCTTTTTGGACAGCTGACACAACTCGCCATCGTCGAGCCGACATCAGCGGCGATAACGACCAAGATGTCATACCGGGTTCGCGCCTGGGTCGATCTCATGGATGATTTGTCAGGCCTTGAGCCCAAAGACGACGATTGGTTTAGCGCTGACCAGGCCCGTGACCTGCTGGCACCATTTCTCAATGAGATTGGTCGTACATATGCCCCAGCCATGATGGCCAATGCTGAAGCCATTTCGAGCGGCGATACCACGTTTGAAACAGAGATTGATGAGCGGCCTTGGACGCAACCCGTATTCAAGTATCAAGCAAAATGTCTGCAATGGCTGCGGCAAGACCATGTTGCTCTTTCTGGAAATGAACGCGGTGCGGTTGATGCGATGCTGAGCGGAACTGGCTGTGACGCGCTGTTTGCGTAAAGGACGCAGGATATGTTGAAAAAAGCACTGATTGGATTGCTCGTGCTCGTCGTCGGAGCGGGCTTACTCGGATGGCTCAATCGCGGGGCCATTTTAACCCACCTGGTTTTGAACCGGGCGAAGGCGAACCATACCCAAGTCGCCCCTCATCAGCCTGTGATCTGGCAGTCCGGGCCAGCCACGGCTGCAACGCCAATTTCCGAAAGACCGCCCAACATCGTTTTCATTCTACTCGATGATCTGGGCTATAATGATATTTCGACATTTGGCGGCGGCATCGCTGACGGTCGCGTGCCGACACCGAACATCGACAAACTCGCCGCCGATGGAGCGATTTATACGCAAGCCTATTCCGGGACTGGAACGTGTGCCCCTTCGCGCGCTATGTTAATGACCGGTCGCTATCCGACACGCACCGGATTTGAGTTCACTCCAACGCCAGATGCAATGGGACGCGTGGTTTCAACCATTGCCAACAATATGGACCGTGGCGCGCTGCCGCCGGTCGAGTTCAATCGCGCCGTCAGCGAAGCTGCACTGCCCTATGAGGATCAAGGGCTGCCGGGATCGGAAATCACCATTGCCGAACTCCTGCAGGAGCAGGATTATCACACGGTCCATATCGGCAAATGGCATCTTGGGCGCCGCGCGGATTTCACGCCAAATGCACAAGGTTTTGACGAAAGCCTGCTTATGGCGAGTGGCCTGTTTCTGGCCGAAGATGATCCAAATGTGGTCAACGCCAAGCTCGGGCATGACCCCATCGACAAGTTCTTGTGGGCCGCGATGCAGTTCTCGGCATCATTCAACGGAGGGGCCCCGTTCGAACCAGGCGGCTACCTCACTGACTGGTGGACGGATGAAAGCTTGCGGGTCATCGAGGCCAATAAGAACCGCCCCTTCTTTCTATACCTGGCGCACTGGGCACCGCATACGCCCTTGCAAGCGACAAAAGAAGATTTTGAGGCCGTAGGTGAAATCCAGCCCCATCGCGAGCGGGTCTACGCAGCCATGATCCGGGCGCTCGATCGCAGCGTCGGCCGGGTCGTTGATAAGCTGGAAGACGAAGGGTTGGCAGAGAACACGATCATTGTCTTGAGCAGCGATAATGGCGGCGCTGGCTATGTCGGGTTGCCCGACCTGAATAGCCCTTATCGCGGTTGGAAAATCACTTTATTCGAAGGCGGGATTCGTGTTCCCATGTTCATTAAATGGCCCAATCGGATCGCACCGAATACCGTCATTGAAACGCCGGTCGCTCATATCGACTTGTTACCAACGCTTGCGGCGGCAGCAGGGGCGACGTTGCCGGGTGACCGTATCATCGACGGAAGAGATATGCTCGTTGAAGCGACGGGCGAAGGTCTTATTCAACGCGAGAATGATGCGATTTTCTGGCAATCTGGCCATTATCAAGTCGTACGCGCTGGAGACTGGAAGCTGCAAGTCGATGGAGAACAGAACAAGATGTGGTTGTTTGACCTTGCAACAGACCCGACCGAACAGAACAATCTTGCCACCTCACGCCCGGATAAGGTTGAAGCATTGACCGCCTTGCTGGAAGCGCACCATGCCGATTCAGTCGGCCCGCTCTACCCGCACCAGCTTGTCAGCCCGATCGCGATCGATAAGACACCGGTAGATGTTATTGAAAAAGACGATGAGTTTATTCTATGGCCGAACTGATGACAGCAAAACAAAACAAACGAACCCCCTGGCCTGCTCTTGAAGCCACGACGGAGGATGGGCGGCGGCAACGAAGTGACCGCAGCCGACGCGCCATCATCGAAGCGTTGTTTGATCTGATGCGGGAAGGCGTCATGCAACCAACTGCCGCCGATGTCGCCGAGCGTGCCGACGTTGGGTTACGAACCGTGTTTCGACATTTTGAAGACATGGAGAGCATCTTTGAAGAAATGACGGATGAGTTGAAAGCCGTCATGATGCCACGATTTCTGGCGCCTCTCTCATCCACATCCTGGCGAGATCAATTGTTCGAAATGGCCGACCGGAATGCTGAAATCTATGAAGACATCTTTCCGATGCGAGTGGCGCTCGTCATCCGTCGGTTTCAGTCGGACTTCCTCACCCGTCAGTATAAAAGCGAAGTCGAACTGCTACGGTCGGCGCTGAAATCAATTCTCCCAAAACACGTCACTGCCAATCGCATTCTGTTCGCGGCCATTGAAGTAAACCTGACTTTCGCGACCTGGCGTAGATTGCGAGAAGATCAGAACCTCTCAGTGGCACGCGCAAAGGCGACGCTGACCCTCATTCTCAGCTCACTGATTGCGGGCGTAGACGACACCCAATTCAATTCATGACGCGGTCTCGGATCATTACAGATCGATGATCGGATCGACAAGCCAAGCAATTTCAGGGTCAGCATTGGCGCTCCATTTTTAACCGTCGATGACTCATTGGAGAAAATACATGCGCAAATTTCAGTGGGCCTGGACCGCACTTCTCGTGATTGTGTTCTTTGCATTCTCTGCCTGGTATGGCGGCAACGGGAAACCGATAAGCGCCGAAGACGGCGCTGCGATGCTCGAGCAGTTACGAGCGAACTATGCCGATGACGGTCAGAGCGACCAGAACTTTATTGTCAACATGGAACGGATGATCCCCAATGATGACGGCAAGGAATTCTATGCGGTCAATCTCGAACAACTGAAAGATGGAGCCGAAGCAGAAGCGGCCGATGCAGCGTATGCGCGCACCGTGTTTCCGCTCTTGCTAAAACGTGGTGGCCATCCGGTCTTCGTTTCGCACCCCGCTGGCCTTATGCTCGGAGATTATGGCGACCAAGTCGATCGTGTGGTCGTTGTCAGATACCGGTCGTTGCGGGATCTGATCGATATGGCGAATGATCCTGCCATGATTGCGGGCAGTCCTTACAAATTCCAATCTCTCGATCATACCGAGGTCTTTATCACACGCCCCAGACTCACATTTGTGCATGTCAGATTTACCATGGCGCTTTTGCTCTCGCTGATCGGGATCATAGGTTGGTGGCTCATCGCCTGGGCAAGCACACGCTTGAACGCTCGCAACACTCCAGACTAATTGCTGAAGGATACCCAAATGCCTCTAATTCTCAAAATATTGGTCTGCTTGATCGGCGCGTTTTTTCTACTGATTGGGGCTGTCGGAATGTTGCAACCGCTGCAACTGGCGAGCTCATTTGGCTTCGAATTGCCAACGCCTGAATCTATGGGACAGATGCGCGCGATGATTGGCGCCCACTACTTTGCAATGGGCGCAGTATGCCTATTCGCAGGCCTGCGAAATCACCCTGCCTTACTGCTCCCTATAGGCATTATCGAAGGCACCATGATTGTTGCGCGATTGATTGGCGCTGTTCATGGCGAGTTTACAGGTGCGATTGTCGGGCCAACGATGATTGAGATCTTCGCCAGCTCAGTGCTTCTGTTTGCAGCGACGCGCACTAAAGCGCCTTAGACATTGAAATCTCGTCGCTGCCTGCGGGGAGGCTGAATATCATGCCATCCGCGCCAACCGTGATCTTGCCGTCAAACACAGATCGCGAGTCACCGAGAAACATCGACTCGAGCATCTTCACGGGCAGCTGCGGAACAATGTGATAGAGCACCAGTTGCCGAGCCCCTGCTTCTTGAGCGGCTTTCGAGGCTTCTTCAGGATCAGTGTGATAATCGAGAATGTCTTCAAAGATGATCTCGCCATTTCGAACGCCGCGCTCGCCGAGCTTGGCGCCGATGGCCTGTACCATTCGTTTGTTCAACGCTTCGTGCAACATGATATCGACATCTTTGGATGCAGCGACAAAGCCCGGATGGTAAACGGTGTCGCCGCTGATCGAAATCGCACGCCCTTTGTAATCGATCCGGTAGCCAAATGCCGGTTCTATCGGCGCATGACCGACGCGGATCGCTGTTATTTTCAAATCACCATCATCATAGACAATCTGAGCGCCATTTGGACCCGCCGGAAGCGTGATTTCTTCCGGTGCGCCGCCATACCCAGTCGGGTTAGCAATCTCAGGTCCGTGATGCGCAACCCGATATGTGCTGTCCAGTCGGTATGCAGCGTTGAAGCCATCTACCACTTCAGAAGTCCCACGCGGGCCACGCACAGGCGTGGGATGCGCCCGATTGCCATTGATCCAGGACATCAAAAGCAGCTCGCCAAGCCCGTCTATGTGATCTGAATGCAGATGCGTCAGATACACGCCATCAATGCGCGCCATCGGAAATCCCATACTGCCGAGATTTCGCGAACCTCCGGATCCAATATCGAACACAAAGGCTTTTTGGCCGGCTAGAACACCCAGGCACGGACCGGCGCGGGTCGCGTCTGGCATCGGCGATCCTGTTCCGCACATGTAGACGTGCAATCCATCCGGAAACGCAGCGCTGCGATCAATTCCAGCATTCTGATCGATCGCTCGCTGAAATGCGCGCTCGACGATCTGGTCCTTGAACACGTTGAACCCGATAAATGCCAAGGCCATCAGAATGACCAGACCGATCGCGCCACGTTTAAGCCAAGTCATTGCTCAAACTCTTTCATTAACAGCGCCATCCAGGGCAACGCTTTTGCGTGTGACGGCGCCACCGATTCAATATTCAACTGCCCTTTGAGACCTGCCGTGCGATGCACTGACAAGTCCTGCCATTCCTGTGATCGCGACATATTGAACAGCGCATTGCGATTGGGATAAACCGCGATGGCAATCTCATCCCAAAGCTCTTCCACTTGTCCGAGTTGCAAGAACGTGGTGTCCGCGACAAAGAAAATGCGCCCCCCATAGTCCGGCAGCAGACCGGCGACACCGGCGCCGTAGAGTTGATAAGCTTGGCGCCCCGTCAAATCAGACTGGCGCCCATCTTCATATTCAGCCTGCTCTTTGAACTTCAGCAAATTTATCATGAAGATGGGGCCCTCCGGCCCTTGCTTGGCGACGTCTTCCATCTGTTTTGGGTCAGACGGAACCACCTCATTTATGACCTGCATTTTCGCTCCCTGTGTCACGCGCTGCCTTTAATGCATCTTCGATTACCCACAATCGATCTTGTCCCCAGGTCGCGACCTGGCCGACCCGAAAACTCGGCACACCCCAAAGACCGAAAGAAAACATTTCCTGCTGATTGGCTTCCGCCTGTTCGCGCCATAGGCCGCGATCGAGAAACGGTTTCATCTCCGACCAGGACAAACCGGCTCGTTCGGTGATGACTTTAAGTCCATTATCGGATCCGGCATCGAGACCGTCAGCCCAGACTCCCGACAGAAATGATTGCGCAAACTCGTATCCTCGGTCGCGTTGGATGGCCTGGTGCAAAATTGCATATCCACGCTCAACCGGCTTCCCGACAGGGTCTACTGAATTGCCGAACGAAACGTCCAGTCGTTCGGCCTCGCGGACCGTATCGCTCATGATGTAAAACCCCTTTTTGCGGGGCACCTGCATGCCGCGCATCACCATGGGCAGAACGTAGCGAAGCTTTAGATCCGCGTCATAAGCCTCTGCAAGCGCCTTGATGCGATCTCTCACGATCCCCGTATAGGGACTGCGAAAAGACAGATACCAATGCAATTCTGGCCGCTGGTCCTTTGCTCCAGATGGCGGGTCGCTCAAAATAGATGGCGGTGGCCAAATCGCCCGCGCCGTCTCGCCAACACCAAGTGATTGCAATCGTGCTTCGAGAAAGTGAAGGCGATCCGGCCCCCAATACCACTCCCCTGCATAATAGAGTGTGCCGCCAAGATAATGGCCGAGTTTGTCTCGACGGTCGAATGCGACAGCCAGCGCGTCGGAGACGCCTTTGGGGTCAAGTGACGTCGCTTCTAACGGTTCCGAACGCCAAAGCGTTTCGCCAATATCAAAGGCCTGGTCGAGAAATGTTCCGGCTTGTACGGCGGACAACAAAGTTGCGTTTGCTTGCGCCAGCGCCTCAGGTGTCGGCTGGCCTTCAGGATCAGAGAAACTCAAACCGGATTTTCGGGCAAGTTGCGCCGCATCTCTGCGGGCATATTGCTGCAAGCGAGCGCGATCCGGGGCTGCCCAATCAGGCGGCTCTGGCGTGATATGGACCCTTAGCTCAACGGCATAACGCTCAACGAATGCAGGCAGCAATTGCACCATCAAGTGCGAATACGGATCACCCGCTTCGTGAAAATACTCAACGACGTGTGGAAGCGCGTTCGAACTACGTTGACGTTCGGCTTTTGCGCGCAGGGCATCACGGCGCTTGGGACCGAAGAGCGACCTGGTGATTCTGTTCTTTAGCGCGGCCGACAGCCTCATGCTCAACGACACCTTCTGGTTAAGTGTGATTGCGTCGCCGACACTATAATGACATTCAGCGTGCCATTACAACCAATTTCTCTACACAAATCTTTGCTTCGGGACGCCGTCATCAAAGACGTTGATGGCGCGATTGAAAGGCGCCTTCTGATCTTCGTCATATCCCGAATCCGCGGGGTCATCCGCTTGCCAGAGCACCGCGGCCGCTGGCGACGGCAATTGCTGCACCAAAGTCGACTGCGCATCCGAAGGCAACGCACGCCAGGCCTGACGCAATTGCTGAAGGCACCAGACCCGGTAACGCGACACCGGAACTTTGTGGTAAACCGCGCCCTGCACATCCAGATCGAAATATTTGTCACCCTTCTGATAGGCGCGCGCATTTTGCTGATGCTGAACGAGATTTGTCTCGCACACCTCTTCGACAAACCTGACCAGGGCATCATCCATCTGATCAATCAGAGTCGCTTTTTGGGGCTGCGGTTTTGCAGTCCACATGCGCGCCACCCATTCATACACGTCGGGCGCGCGCTCACGCATGATTTCCGCTGGCGTCGGGTCTTGACTGAAATGTCTAAACATTGGCGCCATCATTCCGAAGTCTGCGATGGTCGGCGCGTCACCCAGCAGAAACGGGCGATTTTGTAGAATGGCTTGAAGACAATCCAGCGCCTTCAAGTACGTCATGTCCGCATGAGGACGAGACTTTGCGCGGACTCCGTCGCCACGCACAAACCCGAAATATTGACGCCGCTTGAGCAGACCCAGCGCGAGAAAACGTGGCAGCGGCAGCGTTCCTCGCACCAATTCATTATATAGGAACTCGGCGGCATATTGCCGGGACGCACGATAGGTCCAGCGATAATGCATGGCGGATCGCCATAACCATTCATCCGCGTAATCCTCAATCAATAGCGCAATGAAATTCAGTACCGGGTTTTCGGGGTATATTTTGGCTCCATCGTGCTGCGACTCGAGCCATGCAATCATCGGCGTGGTGTCCGTCATCCAACGCCCGTCAGCCAACTGGACAACCGGCATTTGAACGATGCCGACTCCCTCAATCAGCTTTTTATTATGCGCGACGGTGGGAAAGGACTGATAGGGTATTGAGCGGAATCTGAGATACGCCTCAAACTTGCCCGTATAATAAGAGATCTTGCTCCCATAGACGCCCATAATGCCCGGGGCTGTAGATGAGTCAGTCATGCTCGAACTCGCGTCACGAACGTCCGCACACCTCGATAGGCAAGATATATCAGCCCGAAAAGAAGAAACGCGAACAAGAGCAATAGCCAGCCATGCTGCTTCACCAACCGCGCCCTTGTGTTGGACTCGATTTGCACAAGCGAGTCATAGCCTTTTGGCATTTCCAGCACGCCCATTTCAGCGGCGTAGTCGCCATAAGCAGATATCAGATCAGCAAAAACCGCAGGCTCAACGTCCCGCAAATCAAGGGTTTCTCCTGGATCGACATCCATATTGAAGAGGCGCCACGTTCCGTCTCCGACGGGGGGCATGCTGCGCGTGATTTTGTAGCCGTCTTTATAGAGCGCGCTATTTCCCGAAACTTCAATTGCGCGAATATCTCCCGGTCCGTAGACGGACGCCTGTTCACCGCGCAGTACGGGCAACAAGCTGCGTCCGGTGATTGGGACGGAGTCAGATGGCGCGTCCACAGCGGCAACCCAATCCAGTAAAGTCGGGGCGATATCGGTGACCATTGCCGGAGCATCAATGATTGACGGCGCGATCCCGGGTCCGGCAATGATCAGCGGAGAGCGGACTCCGCCTTCGGAAGCGTAAAACTTGTAAAGTGCGCCAGGTGATGCCGCGGCATTCGCCCATTCAGGCCCGATGAACCCCCAACTGCCGCGTAACCCCGCGCGGTGGGAATCAATATTATAGCCATTAAGTCGCTGAAACAGGCCAATGCGCCAATCATTGTCGCCGCGATTGAACTCCGGACCATTGTCCGATGCGACAACAAAAATGGAGTTCTCGTACTGCCCCTTGGTCTGCAAATGCGCAATGAACCTTCCAATATGGAAGTCCATCGCCTCCAGCATGCCCGCATTCACTTCCATCATGGCGGTGTAGAGGTCTCGTTCCTGATCGCTCAGCGTCCCCCAGTCACGGGAGCCTTCCGGCATGGGGGCTAACGGCGCCCCTTCGGATATCAAGCCAAGTGCTTGGGCCCGCTCATATCTCGATTGCCGCATGACATGCCAGCCAAGGTCATAAACGCCATCATAGTTTGCCGTGAATTCGGCGGGCGCCTGAACCGGAATGTGAATGGCTTGGAAAGGTAGATAGGCAAGGAATGGCCGTGTGGGATCGGTTTCATCGAGATAAGTGATCATTTTATCGACGATGAATTCGGAAGAATAAAACTCTTCAGGCAGTTCGGTTTCCGCTCCATCCTCCCACCAAGGGGCATCGTGATAGTAAGGCATGTAGGACTTGTCGTCCCAATTGTCCGCTCCGGACGCTGCCAGCGAAAAAGATCTTTGAAAACCGTGCTTATCCGGCATTTCATCAGCTGTTTCCCCAAGATGCCACTTGCCACTCATAAGCGTTCGGTAGCCCGATGCAGAAAGGCGGTCTGCCAGGGTCATGACGCCGGGCTCCAATGCCATAGAGTATCCGGGCTGCCCTTTATGTTGCGTCGGAAGCACCTCCGGAATCGTCGCAACTCCCGTCAGATGATTATCAACCCCCGTCAGCAGCATGGCGCGTGTCGGGGAACAGAGCGGCGATGTCCGATACTGGGTGAACATGGCACCGCGCGCGGCGAGTGCATCGATGTTTGGTGTTCGCGCTTCACCACCATAGACGCCAAGGTCCATCAAGGCGGCATCATCGATTAGGATGATCACGATGTTTGGGGCGCCCGTCGGTTGCCCGTGTGCAAGTCCTGGCGAGACGCTCGCAAACAGCCCCACCAGCAGAGCGTATACCCATCCGGGCAGCTTACCGCTCAATCGATTTTTCCACATTCTCGAGACTCCCAATATGGCATCCGAAATGCCAACATATTGAATAGGCAGTCGCTGACAAGTCGAGATCCTCGATGTCAAAATCCAATAAGCTTCGTCTGCACCTCGATTATTCTATAACGGGATACCCAAGCCAAGGTTTTACCGTTTTCATCACCAACGCACTTTGGATGCGGCTGACATGCGGCAAGGCCGCGATGACCTTGCGATAAATCGACTCGTAGTCGTGCGTGTCTCTAGCCGCCACTTTTATCAAATAGTCTGCCGTTCCCGTCATTAAATGGCATTCGAGAACTTCCGAACGTTTGTTGGCCGCGCTTTCAAACGCAGCCAGGGCTGCATCTTTCTGACTGTCGAGTGAGACTTCGACGAAAAACGTCATTCCCAGGCCCAGCCGAACGCCATTCAGTCGGGCGCCGTATCCATCTATGAACCCGTTTTCTTCAAGCAGGGAAATGCGACGCGCGCAGGCCGAAAGAGACAGACCGACCTGGTCAGCAATCTCTGCGATCGGACGCCGGCAGTTCTCCTGAAGCGCCGACAGTATTTTCCGGTCTTTTCTATCCATAGCGGCAATTATTATCACGATACCACGAAAGCGCTACATTTTATTCGAATAATTCAGCCATATGCCGTCCTTTTTGAGAAAACATTCGGCTGAGAAACCGATAAAGTTTCGGCATACGCACATGGAGGGTTCAATGCTGATCGGCGTTCCGAAGGAAATCAAAAACCACGAATATCGTGTTGGCTTGACGCCTGAAAGCGTCGCGGAGTTGGTGGCGGACGGCAATCGCGTTCTGGTCGAAACCCTTGCCGGGTCAGGCATTGGTGCTGATGATGACATCTATCGACAGCATGGCGCCGAAATTGTCAGCACCGCAGGAGAGATTTTCGAGCGCGCCGACATGATCATCAAGGTCAAGGAACCACAAGCCGGCGAACGGAAAATGCTTCGACAAGGCCAGATCCTTTATACCTATCTTCACCTCGCTCCCGATCCTGAACAAACCAAGGATCTCATGAATTCAGGCGCGGTCTGCATCGCCTATGAAACCGTCACCAGCGAAGATGGAGATCTCCCTTTGCTGAAGCCTATGAGCCAGGTCGCTGGTCGACTGGCAATACAGGTGGGCGCCGCCGCTCTGCAAAAAAATGCCGGTGGGCGTGGCGTGCTTCTGGGCGGCGTCCCTGGTGTGGCACCCGCAAAAGTCGTTGTAATCGGCGGCGGCGATGTGGGCTTCAATGCCGCCCTCATGGCTGTGGGCATGCAGGCAGATGTCACCATACTTGAACGCGATAATCTGGTGATGGAGCGGCTGTCTGCGCATTTTGGCGCGTCCGCGCGCGTGATCCGCTCAACCCCTGCTTTGCTAGATGCGCTGTTGCAAACCGCCGACATGGTTGTCGGCGCCGTACTCATCCCCGGCGCAGCAGCGCCAAAGCTGATCACACGCGACATGTTGCCGAGCATGCAAACCGGCAGTGTGCTTGTGGATGTCGCAATTGACCAAGGGGGGTGTTTCGAGACGTCGCGCGCAACCACGCATGATGATCCTACCTATGAAGTGGATGGTATTATCCACTATTGCGTGGCCAATATGCCAGGTGCGGTCGCGCGGACATCAACCTACGCATTGAATGCGGCAACGCTTGTGCATGCTAAGCGGATTGCGCGCTTGGGGTGGAAGACCGCCCTGTCCCGGGACCCGCATTTGCTCAACGGATTGAATGTCTGTGAAGGCCAGCTCACTTATGCTGCGGTTGGTGCAGCACAAGGCCTCAGTACGCAGTCTCCGCAAGCAATGCTGAATTAGAATTCGGCGCCACTCAGAAAATCCTTTGCCTGAGACGGCACTGAGCGCATAAACAATTGATCTGAAGATAGACCCGCGAACCTGCCTCTGAATATGAGGGTGGGCGCAAGGTCCAGTGATGAAATTGTCAATGCCCTGGGGAGAAGAGCATGAAAACGCGCGCAGCAGTCGCTTTTGAAGCAAAGAAGCCATTAGAGATTGTCGAGCTCGACCTGGAAGGCCCGAAGGCGGGCGAAGTCCTGGTAGAGATCATGGCGACTGGGATCTGCCACACAGATGCCTATACGCTCGACGGGCTGGATTCTGAAGGCATTTTCCCGAGCATACTTGGTCACGAAGGCGCCGGTATTGTGCGAGATGTGGGTGCCGGCGTGACCAGCGTAAAACCAGGCGATCATGTCATCCCGCTTTACACGCCTGAATGCCGCCAGTGCAAAAGCTGCCTGTCTGGCAAGACCAATCTCTGCACAGCGATCCGCGCGACGCAGGGCAAAGGCGTGATGCCGGACGGCACTTCGCGCTTCTCTTATAAAGGCGAGACGATCTATCATTATATGGGCTGCTCCACGTTCTCCAATTTCACGGTCCTTCCTGAAATTGCGGTGGCGAAGATCCGGGACGACGCCCCGTTCGACAAAGCCTGCTATGTCGGCTGCGGCGTGACGACCGGCGTTGGCGCTGTGACCAATACAGCCAAGGTTCAAGTCGGCGACAATGTCGTCGTGTTTGGTCTCGGCGGCATCGGACTGAACGTCATCCAGGGCGCCAGGATGGCGGGCGCGGACAAGATTGTCGGTGTTGATATCAATCCAGCCAAGAGAGAATGGGGTGAAAAATTTGGGATGACGCATTTCGTCAACCCGAAGGACACGGCAGATGTGGTGGCGCATCTCGTCGACCTGACCGATGGCGGCGCGGACTATTCCTTTGATTGTACGGGCAACACTGACGTGATGCGGCAGGCGCTGGAATGCTGCCATCGTGGCTGGGGCACGAGCGTGATTATCGGCGTTGCCGAAGCCGGCAAGGAAATCGCCACGCGTCCGTTCCAACTTGTCACCGGTCGCAATTGGCGCGGCACGGCTTTTGGCGGCGCCAAAGGTCGAACCGATGTGCCCAAAATCGTCGATTGGTACATGCAAGGCAAGATTCAGATTGATCCAATGATCACTCACGTGATGCCGCTCGACAAGATCAATGACGCGTTTGACCTGATGCATGAGGGCAAGAGCATTAGATCTGTGGTGACATTCTAAATGACCATAACCGAGGTTTCATCCTGGGCATCATTCGGGGGTCGCCTGAGTGTCCACGACCATGAAAGCACCATTGCAAACTGCACAATGCGGTTTGCTGTCTACACCCCACCGCAGGCGCAAAACAACCCTGTGCCGGTGCTCTGGTTCCTTTCGGGGCTGACCTGCACCTGGGCCAATGTCATGGAGAAATCCGGCATTCAGAAATATGCCGCGGAACATGGCCTGATCATCGTTGCGCCCGATACCAGTCCCCGTGGCGACGCCGTGGCAAATGATCAAGCGTACGACCTTGGTCAGGGCGCAGGCTTCTATCTCACTGCCACACAAGCGCCATGGGCAGACCACTATAAAATGGATCAGTACATTACCGATGAACTGCCGTCCCTGATCGCCAACCACTTCCCAGCCGATATGACCGCGCAAGGGATCACCGGTCATTCAATGGGGGGTCATGGCGCATTGACCCTGCATTTGAAGAACCCGAGCATCTATCAATCCTGCTCGGCGTTTTCACCCATTGTTTCGCCAGCGCGAGTGCCTTGGGGACAAAAAGCTCTAGAGGCCTATCTCGGTCCATTGTCTGTGGCGTGGGAAGCCTATGATGCGACAGAGTTGGTCAAGGAAATGCCGTCCGATGCGGACATTCTGATCGATCAAGGTGGGGCAGATCAGTTTTTGGCCGAACAGTTGGATCCTGCGCTATTCTTGAAAGAAGCGCGAGATCATGGCCAACGCATCACGCATCGCATGCATCCGGGCTATGATCACTCTTACTATTTTGTCGCGAGTTTTATTGGCGACCATGTTGCCTGGCATGCCAAGCGACTAAACACGTAACGCCTGACACAGAATCGCTTGCATTAATTCTCGCGCGCGGCGCGCACCAGCAGACGCTGAATGGCCTGATTGCTGATATCCGGGTGGGTCATTGAAGACCAGTGATTGGCGCCGTTTATGACCTCAACCTGCAAATCAGGAACATTGGCGCGCATGTCTTCGATGAAGTCGAGCACGAACGTTCTGTCCTCGGACCCCCAGACCAGGAGCGCGGGGATATCGATACTGCCACGCGGGCTCGGCCAGAAATCACCGTCGCCGATCTCGTCAGGCAAAGGGACATTTGCGCGATACCAATTGAACCCGCCATTTGATGCTGCGGCTGGACGAAGCGCCGCGCCAAACAAGTCATATTCGGCTTTGGAAATCTCGCCCCGCGCGAGCGGCCCACCATAGGATTCTGACCATATTCTATCGCCGGGTGGAGATTCTCGAACGGCTTGCTGCGATGTGGCCGACATCACTGCCATATACTTGGACCGCTCTCGTTGAACTTCATTGGATCTCAGCAGGTCCAGAAACACGTTCATCGATGGCGCATTGAAACTCGCCACGGCATGCAGCCGTTCCGGTCGGTCTTCAGCAAAGGCCATGGCAAGCGCCCCGCCCCAATCATGCCCGACCAGGGTGAACTTGGCCTCGCCTGCCAGGTGCTGCGCCAGCTGATCGACATGATCAGCAAGCGCCGCGGCGCGATAGTGCGTTAGATCATCTGGTTTGTCAGACAATCCCGCTCCCAAAGCATCCACCGCAACCACCCGGTACCGGCTTTTGAAAGCCTCCATCTGATCGTAAAAATAGTACCAGAATGAAGGGAAGCCATGATAGAAAATTATCAACTCACCCTGCCCGGCTTCGACATAATGAAGCGTAACGCCATCATGTTCGAAATAGCCTTCGGTATAGACAATCCCATCGTTCACGCGGGCATTTGCGAACGCGACCGCTGGGTCGCTTAATCTTGTCTCGAGGGATGCGCCTGAACTCAATGTCTCGTGGTCACGCTCAATTTCAGAATTGCCACTCATCGAGTGGCACCCGGCCAAGATCAAGACTGTTGCCAAGCATAAGGCCTGCAGGATTGGCATGATACCCGTCTCCATAACGCCGTCGCACAATCATCGCTCAGCGCTTGGCAATGTGTCTGTACATTATTGTTCAATTCGTCAATAAGGAGGGAGGCGTATACAGACGCGATCACCGTTTGGACGCGACGGAGAACGATAGATGATGAACCTTCGCCGACTTGTCGCCTCCCTGTTCTGGCCCGGCCTGGTATCGTTGGTGGCGGCTTGCGGCCCGCCCAACTCGGCGCCATCGGTAAGCTTGGAGCCGCCGCCACCAGGCCCCTCGGCGGACACCCAATTGGCCAATAGCGACATTTATGCCGAGGGCATCTACTTGGAAAACTGTGCCATTTGCCATGACGGCACCGTGCCAGAAGCCCCTACCCGTTCCGCGCTTGAAAAGATGACGTCCCCGGCGCTTATCGCGGCGATGACAGACGGTGTGATGGCCTCCCAATCGACGCGACTGTCGAGTTTCGACAAAGAGATTCTGGCGACCTATCTCGGCGCAGAAGCGGATGATTCCGCGCGCCGTGGACAGATCATGCCTCGATGTGAAGGGCAGTTGGCATTCTCCGAAACACCCGACTGGGAACGGTGGGGCGGCGACGTGCGCAATTCGCGATTTCGAACGCCAAACGCCACACAGATCACCGCTGACAACATCACGCGGCTGCAGCTCAAATGGGCATTTGGGTTTCCGAACGCCATTCGTGCCCGATCCCAACCCACGGCGACAAAGGAGGCCATTTTTGTCGGCAGCCAGGATGGAACCCTTTACGCGCTGGATACAGATACGGGCTGCGTCTGGTGGACCTTCTTCGCTGACGCGGAAATCCGCGTCGCGCCCACAATCATGACGGATGAAAACGGTCTTCCATCGCGCCTTATTTTCACTGATTTCAATGCCAATGTTTATGCTGTGGAAGCCGCAACCGGAGCGGAAGCGTGGAAAGTCTCTTTGAAAGATCATCCGGTCACCACGCTGACGGGGTCGCCAACGCTTTATAAAGACACTGTTTATGTGCCGATGTCTTCAACCGAGGTCGTTAGCGCGTTCAATCCAGCTTATGAGTGTTGCACGTTTCGTGGCGGCATCGTTGCGCTGAACGCCACGACCGGCGATCGAAAATGGACGTTCCATACCGTGCCACCGGCTCAGCCAACGCGCGTGAATTCTGAAGGCTCACAAATGTTTGGACCATCTGGCGCTCCGGTTTGGTCCGTCCCAACAATCGATGAGAAGCGCGGCCTGCTTTACTTCGGCACGGGCGAAAACTACACGGCGCCAGCGACCGAGCTGAGTGATGCGATTGTCGCGTTGAGGCTCGACGATGGAACATTGGCATGGGCCAATCAGACCATACCGGGCGATACTTGGAATGGGGCCTGCGGAAGCACCCACGCCAACTGTCCGGAACAACGAGGTCCTGATTTTGACTTCGGCGCACCGCCTTTGTTGACGACATTGCCATCGGGCAAGGACATAATCCTCGCCGGGCAGAAATCCGGTATGGTTTTCGCTATGGACCCGGATCAGCAGGGCAAGACCTTATGGTCGGCACGGGCTGGCATGGGCGGTTACAATGGCGGCATACACTGGGGTATGGCCTCAAATGGTGAAACCCTGTTCGTCGGCATTGCAGACACGCCCGGCCATCATATGACCGTCGGCCCGCCTCGGCATGGCGTTCACACATTCGATGTCGCAACCGGCGAAGCCATCTGGTCAACGATTGAAGACAAATTGTGCGATACGTCCGACACGCGATGCTTCCCCTCAGCGTCAGCGCCCGTCACCGCGACGGAGGATCTCGTTTTTGCTGGAGGCCTCGACGCCGTTATGCGGGTCTACTCGGCCGAGTCGGGCGAGCGCGTCTGGAGTTATGACACCTTGCGCGATTTTGAAACGGTGAATGGAGTCCCAGCATTCGGTGGCTCCATTGATAGTGCGGGACCGGTTCTGATCGACGATAAACTCTTGATCAATTCCGGATACGACAAATTCAGACTGTTGCCCGGGAACACGTTGCTTGTGTTTGAATTGGCCGAGGAATAATGGAGACGACAATGAAACATGCTGTAGCCGCGGTCATCCTGGTGCTCACCAGCGCATGTCAGTCGACGCCAGACACGCCGATGGACACGCCTCTAACATCGGACGATGCAGTCGAACGGGCTGTCGGCATCAAAGGCGTCCGTTATGTCATGTCATCGGTTTCGGACATCGATCGCACGCTCGACTTCTATCAGCAGTCGGTCAATTTCGATCTCGTCAAGCGCTATCAGATTGATGCGACCCAATATGACGCGTCCTTGCTTCAGGCAGCGAAAGGTCCTGCAGACGTTGCGCTGATCAAGACACCGACTGTCTACATCAAGCTTGTCGATTTCAACCTCGACTCCAGTGAGCCTGGTCAATCACGCGCGATTATCGGTCCCGGTTATACGCATATTTGCTTTCAATCACATGTCGACAATTCCGCATTTGAACGGTTTCGTCAGAGCGGCCTGAAAGTGATTACGCGCGGTGGCGAGCCAGCAGATCGCGGGTATGGCACCGCCTATGCGTACGGCACGGATCTCGACGGCACGATGATAGAATTGGAAGTCCAGGAAAACCCGCGTCGAAACGAAACTGACTGGATCGGCCATGTCGCCAATGCCACGCCAGACCTCGAGCGTATGCTGAAATTCTACGAAATGCTGCTGGGCTACCCGACGCTTAATCGTGCTGCAATATCGAACAGCGCATGGGCCGACTCTGTGGGAGATATTGACGGTTTGGAGATGCAAGGCGGTTGGTCCGTTGTGGCAAATCTTGGCCTGGAATTCTGGCAATTTGATTCACCTAAAACTCCCGAGCGTAACGCACCCGCAACCCTTGACGCGATCGGCTACAATTATGTCGCGTTCGAGGTCGGGGATCTCGACTCTGAAATCGTTCGACTGTCCGGTGAGGGAGTCACCTTTGCCGGCTCACCCATCAACGAGCAAGGCTGGAAAATTGCTTTCGGATATGATCCCGATGGAACTCTGTTCTCTCTTCAACAAAACGTCTCGGCCGCGCGCACGGAATCTATTGACGATTTGCTTTGGATCGATCGCAGCAAACTGCCATGACCGCTGACCACACTTAATTTGCCCCGGGGTAGCAATGCGAACCCGCAAGGATTACCTTGACCGACGAGCATATCGCTTCAGAACGAGACGACAGTATGAGCGCAAAAACCAAACCCCGTCGGCAACGTTTCGCACCTGAAAAGCGTCGCGCCTTGATACTCGATTTCACCGCTGATATTGTCGCAAAAGAAGGCGTCGCCCAATTGTCTATGGAGCGAATTGGCAAAGAAGCTGGGG
This sequence comes from Pseudomonadota bacterium, assembly GCA_039029475.1. GTDB lineage: Bacteria > Pseudomonadota > Alphaproteobacteria > Caulobacterales > Hyphomonadaceae > Henriciella. The sequence continues at coordinate 243,624 of JBCCGB010000002.1, forward strand.
TCAGCAAGTCGCTTGTCTATAACTATTTCGACAATCTCACCGAACTCCTCCGCGAGCTGCTGGAGCGGGAATTGAAGTCGTTGCGCAGATTGCAATTCGAAGCGGCTGAAGCGGCGACGACGATTGAGGAAATCATTCAGAATATCACCCACGTCTATCTTAAATATATCTCTGAGCGTGGCTTGATCATTGAACGACTTCAAGCAGAGCCCAGCGTTTCAGATCTGAGTGACCCAACAGAGTACAGCCGAGATGGCGCCGTTTCCTATCTCGCCGAAATTCTTTCCGAGCATCTCGACCTACCTTACGAATTGGCTGTGTCCGTGACCGACATTTCCTTTGGCCTCCCCGCATCAGCGGGTGAGCATCTTTTGCGCACCGGTGCAGATTTGGAAAAAATCGAGAAGTTGACCGTGAGCATGATCCTCGGATCCTTACTCATGGTGCGCAACGATCACCTCACGCACTCCAAACTTAAACGCACCAAATCCATTTCCGTTCCGAAAATTGTGAAGTGACAGCAAGACCGCGGGCTATGCCCAGCCTTGCAATTGCGCGGCTTGCGCGCGGACGTGTTCCGGACCACCAAGCAACTGTCGATTAGCGCCGATCCGTTTGAACCAGTAATGCAGACCCAGCAAATCTGTGAATCCCATACCACCATGCACCTCTGTGGCTGTTCGGGCGATGAACGTGCCGACTTCAGAAAGATGCGACTTGGCGAGGCAGACCATTAACGGAGCGTCCGGTTCACCTTCATCAATTGCGTGCGCGGCGTGCCAAACCAGAGCGCGCGCTGGCTCCAAGCGCGCTGCCATTTCAGCGCACAAGTGTTTTACGGACTGAAAACTGCCAATCACTCGGTTGAACTGTTTGCGCTCTTTTGCGTATTCGACGGCGCGCTCGAGCATGGTCTGCGCGGCCCCGAGCGTATCCGCTGCCAGTAAGATACGGCCAGTCTCAATGACACGATCCGCGCCGAGACCAAGCGCACGGTCGCCGCTCAATCGAACCGCTGGCGTTTGCGCGAACGTGAGTTCAGCCAGATCGCGCGTGCGATCGATTGTCCGATGTTGCGTTCGCTCAAGATCCGCTGCCAAGTCGACAATATGAAGGCCGCCCTCGGTGTCACAAACCAGGACATGCGTCGCTTGACGCGTTTCCATCGCGAACAGACTTTTGCCAGATAGAGTATCGCCATTTGCGGTCACGCCGGCCTGCTCACGCGCGCCAACGCGTTCTGAAACAGCAACGCCGAACCGTACGCTGCCCGCAGCAATTCTCGGCAACCAGTCGGCTTGCTGTTGATCGCTCCCAGCGACGCGGAGTCCGACAATCGCCATGGCGGTTGCAAGGTGATCAATGGGCGCCACCGTCGCGCCAAGCATTTCCTGGATCAATGCCGCATCCAGCACCCCTAATCCCAAGCCAGCGTGGCGCTCCTCGATCAAAACCTGCGCCACGCCCAGTTCCGCGATGCCCGTTGCGATCGCACCCGCTTTGAGATCGTCGCCATCGGCAATCGCTCGCACGGCTTCAAGGTCAACAGCGGAGTCGAGGTAACCTCTGATCGAGCTTTGCAGCATGCGCTGGTCATCTGATAATCCAAATTCCATGACTTGCTCCTCTTAGATCGCAGCCGGACGGGGTTCGCGGGGCATGCCCAAACCGCGTTCAGAAATGATGTTCTTCTGGATTTGCGCCGTACCGCCGCCAATAATCAGTCCAAGATCATACATGTACCGGGCTTGCCACTGTCCAAAGTCGCGGAGGTAAGGCGTATCCCCATACAGCAGTCCGAGCTCACCCATGGCGTCGATCGCCAGTCGCGCCAGTTCGTGATTCAGTTCACATCCTTGCAGCTTGACGATCAGCCCCGCCATGCCCGCGCTTTCGCCTTTGATGCGGCTACTCATAATTCTCAGGCCATTCGCTTCCATGGCGTACACTTCGGCCTGCAGGGCAACCAGCCGGTCCCGAAACACCGGATTGTCGATCAACCGCTGACCATCAATTTGCTCTGATCGCATCAATTCCGCAATTGCCAACAATCTGGTCTTCGCCGCATTTGGATCGCCGAGCATGCCGCGCTCATGCGTCAGCGTGGCGTTCGCAACTTGCCATCCCTGTCCAGGTGCCCCCACAATCTGGGAGCGCGGAACGCGGACATCGGTAAAGAAGACTTCATTGAAGTTTGCATTCATGGTCATGTCGACCAGGGGTCTGACCTCGATGCCGGGCGTATCCATCGAAAAAATAAGGTAGGAAATACCATGGTGTTTCTTAGCGTCAGGCTCAGTGCGGACGAGACAGAAGATCATGTCGGCTTGTTTCGCAGTCGACGTCCAGATTTTCTGTCCATTGATCACATAATCATCGCCATCGATCTCAGCTCTGGTGGTCAGCGCCGCAAGATCGGACCCGGCTCCGGGTTCGGAATACCCCTGACACCAGACCATCTCCCCATGCAGTGTTGGCCGTATGTAAGCTTGCTTCTGCGCCTCGGTGCCGAGCTCAAGCAAGGTTGGCACCAGCATTGAGACACCCTGATTGGCGATGCCCTTCGGCAATCCGGATTTCGCAAACTCCTCAGCGATGATCCGCGATTTCAGGATATCCGGCTCGGCTCCGAAACCACCATACTTGGCCGGGATGGTCCGTGCAGCGAGCCCGTGCTCAATCAACCATTTTTGCCATTCCAGTCGGCGTGGGTCCTTCATGCCAAATCCGGATCGCTTTGGCGCCTTGTCTTTGTTCTCTGATAACAGGCTGGAAATCTGGTCTCGGAATGACTCATATTCAGGGCTTAATCTCAGATCCACGGTCCGTTCCTCACTTGATTTTTCGATATCGCGCGCCGGGCGCAGGCGGGGTTTCGGGTGCACCAGCAAAGCATTGCGCCTTGGACATCCAATCACGCGCGACCTCGCCCTGCACGTGAAGCGCGGTATCTGCGACGTTTCGAGTCTGCGTCACCACTTGGCAAAAATCTTCGGCCGGGCCACTAATGCGGTTCGCCTCATTGGCTTCGCCATACGTCCAGATGGCCCCAGAGGGCGCCGTCAATTGAACATGTGGCATTGGGCCCGGCGGCGTTTGCTTGCGCGTTTTGTAGGTCCAGCCATAAGTGTTGACGCCGAGAACAACGATGTTCTGAATCCGATCTGCATTTTGCCGTTCGACCCCCAAATGGTCATACGCTTCCTGCCCGTGTGCCCAGGTCTCCATCAGCCGGGCTGTGATCGAAGATCGTGCGCTCATATCTGGGCCGGCCCATTGCAGGCGTTCCTTAGGATCCGCGGTGGCAAATAAATCCGCGACTTGATCCGCATTTTCTTGCCAGCGATCGAGCAAGGCGCGACCAGCGAGGTTGCCGAAATGCTGGCGTTCGAATCCTCGCATACCGCCAGGATGCTTTGAGACCTCGACGAGACGTTCCCTCAGCGTATCCGGATCGGTCAATTGCAATCCGGCCATCTGATTCCAAAAGAATAAGTGCTGAAGCACCGCATTGATCGTCCAATCCTTGAACAGGGTCGGCTCATCAAATTGCGCCGTTTCAGCGCCAGCAAGCAAGCTATGCAATGCCCGCGTTTCTGCGCGAAAGTCTTCTGCTTGCTGCATTCTCTGCGCTCCCGTTGATATCGTACAACAATTGCGATGACGGATCATGGCGCCATCTCATTGGATGATACAGCCCCTCCCCGACGAGAAGCACCGCTCCGAATCAAAAAAAATCGCCGATATTGTCGCTGCAGGACAATATCGGCGAGTTTGAGGAGACGTGAGTCAGACTCACGCAATCGCGATTTCAGTAGGACTAGAACCGCTTGCGCAAAGTCACGCCATAAGTTTGCGGCTGGTTCGGATAACCCGAAATGGATCCGGCCTGCGCAACCGATGGGAATGCGGTGGTAATCCGCTGCTCATCGAACAGGTTACGCGCAAACGCAGAGATGCTCAGACCGCTATCATTCTGGAAGCCGATCGAGGCATTCACTTCGTTGATTTCGCGGGAATACCCAATGCTATCGATCAGCGCTTGGTTACCCGGATCGTCGAAGAAATCCGTATCGGCTGAGTATTGCCAGTCAGCACGAACATAGCTGTCCCAATTCCCGAGGTTGAAATCATAATTGAACCCGATGGAGGTCGCCACGTCCGGAATTCCGGAAGGTGTTTGACCAGAGAGATCCCCAGATGCAGATCCTGGGAAACTGTCATAGACAGGATCCAGGAACGTACCTGCAAATGACAAGCTCAATGCATCGGTTGGGCTCCAGTTGAAGTCGAGTTCGACGCCGGTCGTTGACTGCTCACCGGCATTGGCCAATGCAAAGCCAGTTCCGGTAAACGCATTCGACTGGAAGCCTTCAATCGTCTGATCAAAAATTGCCAGGTTGAAGGCAAACGTGTCGAACGCACCCTTTACGCCGAATTCGATCACTTCGGAATCCTCAGGTCCCGCGAAGCGTGTACCGGAAGTCAGGTTGTTGACCGCCAAACCCGCATCACGAATAGGCGATGATGGCGGATTGGTGACCGGAGACCCTGCAATGAAGTCAGACGCAAATGGACGACTGTCGCGAGACAGGTTCCAGGAGGTTGCCTTGAAGCCTGTCGCATATGAACCATAGATGTTGATATTGTCGGTCAGATCATAAGCAAGGCGAAGCGTATAAGTCGTCGCATTGTCAGAGCTTGAGCCGTTCTCAACCGCATTCGGGAAGTCCAGGAATGGTGGCAAGAATTGCAAGGCGGTCAGGCCGAGCAGTGGATTGACAGCTGGATCGGTCTGACCGCCATCTGCAAACGCTTGCGCACCCGCTGTCACTGTTGCCAGGGTGCCTGGGTTCGCTGCTTCAAAGGCAGCAATCGCCGTTGGATCCGTCGCATCGACACCAAACCCAGCATAGGTTTGTGCGAAGGCTGTCTGGAACAGGACCTGTCCGCCAATCGCGACCAAATCAAGCCCAGAGAACGTATCCGTGTTGGTCTGTGTATAGAAGGCGTCTTTCTCGTCTTCAGTATAGTTGATGCCAACGGTAGCGGTCAGACGATCGGAGACGTGGAAATCGAGCGTACCAAAGATCGACCAGGCTCTGTTTTCCTGACCGGCATTTGCGATCGGGCCTTGTCCGTCCTGACCAAATGACGTGCCCACCGGCACGCCAACAATGCTCTCGACCAGCGCGAACGCGCCGCCTGTCAGGAAGTCAGCATACCCGCGAAAATCCTCGCCGTACTGGAAGTTGGAATCGAACTCCACTTTCTCGTCGAAATAGTAACCGCCGACCATCCAGTCGAATTGTGAATCCGGATTGTTAGACGTCAGACGAACTTCCTGAGTGAACGTATCAATCTGGCCGTCATTCTCGTTGAACCCGATCAGGTCTGCTGATGTGAAATCGGAATCCTGATTGGTCAAAGAGCGCACATCACGGATCGCGGTGATCGATGTCACGTTGAACAGATCGAACTCTTTATCGACTTGCAGAGACAGACCGGAATTGGAAATTTCGTTGGTCGATGGGAAGTTCTCAAAGATTTCGTAAGAGAATGGGTTCTCGAAATTCAGCTGTCCGCCCAATGCGTTGATAATTGGACCGGTTGGGCCATTTACCAGGTTGCCGGCGACACAGCAGACTTCATCAATTTGATCGAAATCAGCGATCAAACGCGCCTCGAGAGTTTCACTCGGCGTGAACAGAAGCTCGCCGCGCAGCCCCCAACGGTTACGCTCATTGGTCAATGCGCCAGTGTTGAGATCTTCTGCATAGCCATCGCGCTTGTTCAAATTACCCGCAATGCTGTATGCGACCGTGTCTGAAAGCGGCCCCGTCAAGTCGCCTTTCAAGCGGACGGTATTGAAATTACCAAACGTGGCTTCCAAGCCTCCTTGGGTCTCGAACTGTGGCTTACGCGTGACAATTGAGATAACGCCCGCAGAAGCGTTCTTTCCGAACAATGTGGATTGTGGTCCGCGCAGGACTTCGACGCGCTGCAAATTCGGAAGGTCGGAAATCTGCGCCGCGGATCGCGACCGATAGACACCATCAATGAAGACACCGACGGAAGGCTCGATGCCAACATTGTTCGCGCCGTTACCGAACCCGCGAATGATGAAATTGGTGTTGGCGGAAGACTGCAGCTGTCCGACGCGCAAAGACGGCACGACGGATTGGAGATCGTTCAGATCCTGAATCTCGGCTTTCTCGATCACTTCACTGTCAACGACCGAGACAGCGACCGGCACATCTTGCAGAGTCTGTTCGCGCTTGGTCGCGGTGATCGTGATCGTGTTCAGGCGCTTGGCTTCATCATCGCCTTCCTCCTGTGCAGATACGCTCAGCGCACCGCCGGCCATGATTGCCGTCAAGCCAACGCTCAAAGAGAGTGCGGCCTTTAGTCCATAACGTGAATATCGTTTTTTGTTCTCTGACAAAAAAACCTCCCTGGTGGTTTGTAAGTAAAGCCGACTTCTATTGTCGATCTGTGCAATAACCCATGTCATGACAGGGCACGTCTCACAAGCAGTCCTATGCACTCATTCCTGAATTGTGATCATTCCGCAACGTTTTCCAAACCCGGTCCTTAATGCGACGTCCTTTTGGATCCTCGCTGGAGCGGGAAATCGCAAGAATTTACAAATGTCGCAGCGTCAGGCGTTGTGAATTGAAGCCTGAACTCTACACTGTTCGATGAACGTAACCGAGGTCGCAATCCATGAAATCGTGCAGCTCCCTTCTGGCTTTGATCTTTCTATCCTTCGCGTGGGGCGCAAGCGCTCAAGATCGGGGGTATTATCAATCACCCGCTTTACATGATGATACGCTGATATTTGTGAGTGAAGGCGATCTGTGGCGCGCCAAGATCACCGGTGGAACCGCCGTGCGCTTGACGACACACCCAGAACCCGAACGCACGCCCTCCCTATCTCCGGATGGTCAATGGATCGCGTTCATGGCGAGCTATGATGGCCCAGAAGAGGTCTACTTGATGTCGGCAACGGGAGGCACGCCGAAGCGACTGACGCATGAAGGCGGCGGGGTCAGCCTAAGAGGATGGATGGACAATGACCGCGTGATCTTTCGAACCACAAATCTGTCCGGCCGTCTGCCACGAATCCTGCGGACTGTGAACCGAGACACGATGGAAGTCATAGATCTTCCCTTCGACAACGCCGATCACGTTACACTTGAAGCTCCAGATGCCAGCGTCTTTTTCAGCCGATATGGCTTATCGATGTTCTCTGACAATGCCGTCCTCTATCGTGGCGGGCGCATGTCTCAGCTTTGGAAAGGCGACCTGCGGAGCGACGCTGAAGCCGTTCGGCTGGCAGCTGATTTCGGGGCACCGATCCGCCACCCCATGGCGCATGAAGGGCGCATCTATTTTGTCTCCGACAAATCCGGAGCCGACAATATTTGGTCATTCGACACAGATGGGGGTGATCCTCAACAACATACCGACAGATCCCAATGGCAGCTGAGAAGCCCCGCGCTTCATGCGGGCACGATTGTGTTCCAGAGCGGCGCAGATCTGTTCGCTTTCGATATCGCGAGCGCAACCACGCGTCAGATTGATCTGTTTTTGATGAGCGATGGCGACCATCAGCGCGAGCGCTGGATTGACGCGCCACTCGCTTACTTGGAGCATGTCCGAATGGCGCCGGCAGGCAATAAGGTCGCGGTGTCCGCGCGGGGTCATTTTGCATCTGCGTTCACAGGACAGCGCCGCCGCGTCGACTACCGGATCGCGGACGATGCGCGCGCGCGATCCGCCGCCTACAGTCAGGACGGCGAGTGGATTTACGTCATCCTCGATCAAGCAGACCGGGGTGAAATTTGGCGATATCGTGCGAATGGACAAGGCGCGCCAGAACGGTTGACGGATAACTCTTCTGCCCATCTCTGGTCGCTGTCGCCTTCGCCCCATGATGACCGGATCGTATTCTCAGATAAAAGCGGGCGTCTGTTGACCCTTGATCCAAGCTCCCGCCGTGTCGAAACAATTGATACTACGGAAAGCTCGTTCGACGCGTCGTTCGAGGATCTGGCATGGTCAAATGGTGGACGATATCTAGCCTACACCTTTTATGACGCGCGAAACCTCCGCCGCGTCGCCATTTACGATTTTCAAACAGGTCAGAAAACTGTGGCGACCACCGGCAAGTTCGAATCCTTCGCACCAACATTCTCACCTGATGGAAGCTGGCTGTATTTCATCTCAGATCGGAACTTCAACGCGACTCCGGGCTCTCCCTGGGGCGATCGCAATATGGGTCCGGCGTTTCAATCCCGCGGTCAGATCTTCGCCTTGAAACTGACGGCGGGTGCCGCGTTTCCATTTGATCCGCCGAGCGAGCTCACTCCGGATGGTGATGAGTCCGAGGCATCCTCAGATGACGAAGCTGAGGTCGTCGAGCCGAACATCCTCTTCGAAGATCTTTCCGCCCGCTTGTACAAGGTGCCAGTACGCTCTGGCGACTATGGCGGTTTGGCGGCCACCGAGAAATTTCTCTATGTCCACAGTTTCGGCGACGCCCCGTCCTTGCAGCGCGTGGCTTTCACGTCTGAAAACCCGCCTTTGAACGATTTCGCTGCAAACGTTCAGCGTTTCGAGGTGTCCGCAGATTTCAGCAAATTGATGGTACAGATCGGGCAAGGGGTGGATGCGAAATTCCTCATCCTCCCATCCGACAAAGACTTTCCGAGCGATCCAAGCGACCAGACCATTCGTCTGAGTGACTGGACGCTGCGGATCAATCCGAAACAGGAGTGGCGACAGCTGGTTTTGGATGCTTGGCGTTTACACCGCGACTTCGCCTATGACCCGGATCTTCGCAACGTCGATTGGCAAGCCGTTCGCGCTCGATACGTCCCACTGCGCGAGCGTCTGGGGCATCGCACCGAAGTTGATGATCTATTGCAGCAAATGTCAGCGGAACTCGGCATCCTGCACAGTCAGATCCGAAGCGGTGACATGCCGGAAGATTCAGAAAGCGGGATCCCGAGTTTCCTTGGCGCGACCTATCGTGTCGCCTCCAACGGGTTAGAGATTGCCTCCATCTATCGCGGTGAGCCCGATCGGCTCGAAACGCTCGGCCCGCTCCACCAACCTGGTACCGACATTCGGGTCGGCGATGTCATCACCTCCGTCAACGGCACGCCGATCCGAAGCGAGGCTGAGCTGGCAAGCGCATTGATGATGAAAGCTGATGAAGAAGTCCTGTTGGAATTCCAGCGCGGCGGCGAAACTCTGCAGGAAATTGTACGTCCAAAATCACGCTGGCAAACGCGGCCTTTGCACTATTATGACTGGATTGAGAAAAACCGGGAAAGCGTGACCGAAACCTCCGACGGTGCTGTCGGATATCTACATCTGCGGGCGATGGGGGCATCAGACGCCGCCAGTTTTGCGCGCGATTTCTTCGAGCATTTCGACAAGGATGGACTGATCATTGATGTCCGCGGCAATAGCGGCGGGAATGTCGACAGTCTCATTCTCAGCACACTGCTACGGCAGGCTTGGGCCTATTGGCGCAACCCAGCCCATGGCAATGCATATACGAATATGCAGCAAACCTTTCGCGGACATCTCGCGGTACTGATTAATGAAGGCACTTACTCTGACGGTGAGACGTTTGCCGCAGGCATAAAGACGCTAAACCTTGGCCCAACCATTGGCACCCGAACGGCCGGTGCCGGAATTTGGCTGTCTGATCGAAATCGTTTGAGCGATGGTGGTCAGGCGCGTGTCGCAGAATATGCCCAATATGGCGCCGATGGCCGGTGGCTGATTGAGGGTCAGGGTGTGTCACCCGATATTGAAGTCATTAATCCCCCCCGTGCAAGCTATGCCGGCGAAGACGCGCAACTCGATTATGCTTTGTCCTACTTAATGGAAAAAATCAGCACCGACCCAATACCACCGCTCAATCCAGACCCGCTTCCGCCACTCGGCGAATATGGTCGAGATGTCGATTAAGGGGGAGCTCCATGTTGCTGTTTGCAAACGGAATTCGTTAATCGGAGATTGAAACAACACCGGAAGTCACAGCGTCCGACTTTATTTGATTTTCTACTTTAAGTGGTAAATCAAAATCAAGTACGGAGCGTGTTTTGTTGTTTCGCCTAACTCAGGATCCAGGACATTTGTGGAAGCGCTATGGTGCGGCGCTGTTCATAATACTTGCGTTTCTGATGGCCAGCCACCTGATCGAGTCACACGCTCTGCAAAAGGCTCAAGAGCACGCTGAAGTCATCGACCTCAGCGGCAAACAACGCATGCTATCGCAACAAATCATTCTTCAGGCGCAAGCGGTCGTAAAGACTGCGAACGCGCAGACGCTCGATCAATTGTCTGCGACGATCAACGAGTTTGAAACAGCCCATTTGCGATTGATGGAAGATGCTGCGCAAGAAGCCAGCCTCGGTCATCTTTACATGTCGCGCACGCCGTCGACCGATGAAATTATTCAAAACTATATCTCCATCGCCCGCAATATTCCAACGGCGAGCTATCCGAGTGCACTTCTCAGTGAGCTTTCGACCAAAGGATCAGGCGAGGTGCTGGCCCGGCTTGATGAGGCTGTGATCGCGTTTGAACAACGGGTTCAGGGGCAAGCGCGTTGGGCGCAGCAATTGCAGAACACCACCCTACTCGTGGCGGTCATGGTGATTCTCCTCGAAGCCTTGTTGATTTTCCTTCCTGCACATCGCGCCGTGCAAGAGGCGCTCGATGATCTGAAAGAAACCGCCGAAACAGATCCGTTGACGCGATTGAGAAATCGCAAAGGGTTTGATGAGGACATTCTTGCGGCCATGGCAGAACGTGACGGATTGGATCGTGCCCTGTCACTCATTCTGTTTGATCTCGATGACTTCAAAGGCATCAATGATCGGTATGGCCACATCACGGGCGACGCCGTTTTGCGACGGGTTGGATATCGTGTCTCCAAACTGCCAAATCTGCTGTCTGCAGCACGCGTTGGCGGTGACGAATTCGCCATCCTGGTCGATAGCGAGCACTGGGACACAACAGAACTACAGAGCCGGATTACCGAAGACATTCAAAAGGCCCAGGCCTTCATTTACCATCCAATCAACTATAAGGGACATGTCATCAATGTCTCTGGAACCATAGGCGTATCGCGCTATCCGATTGATGCCGAAAATCTTGGCGAGCTTCGTCGCAACGCCTCGGCATCACTTTTGGACGCCAAACATCGCGGGCGCGGCGGCATCTCAATTTATAATGATCGGATTGACAGCAAAGTCCGCCGTCGCCGCGCCATTCAGAAAGCTCTGATGTCCCGCGACTATGAGTCTGGTTTGTCCGTCGTCTTCCAACCGATCGTGGATACCGATCAACAGAAAATCAGAAGTATCGAAGTGCTCGCCCGCTGGCGCCATGACACGCTTGGACACGTGAACCCGATGGAATTCCTGTCAATCGCCCGCGAGTCAGGAATCGGCCAGGAAGTAGATGCAACAATCCGCGAGCTCGCGCTAGAACAGGCCGGACCTATGCTCTCGCAACAACTCGTCGAGAGCATCTCATTGAATGTATCACCGCTCGACCTCGCGGCGGAGGGATTTGCGGAATTCCTGCTCGCGCAGTTTTCGCAATTCGGTGTGTCTCCACATCGAGTCTGGGTTGAGGTGACCGAGACCGAGCGCTTGACCAGCGTGGCCATCGCACGTGCAAACCTTGATGCGCTCAACCAAGCTGGCGTTCGGATCGCGCTCGATGATTATGGCGTTGGATATTCTAACATTCAGCGCCTCGCGGAGCTGCCGATCCAGCGGTTGAAAATCGACAAGTCAATCATCAACCATATTGAAGACAACCCAAAATACGCGGGTGTGTTTCGATCGAGCGTACAATTGGCGCGCGCCCTTGGCGCTGAAGTTGTTGCGGAAGGTGTGGAAACCGAAGCGCAATTGGCCAAAGTCAGTCGCTTCGGCTGCAAGCTCATTCAAGGGTATCTGTTCTACAAGCCTATGGCTTTGGAGGACTGTGTCATGGCCTTTTCGAAACGCCTGCCCTCGGTCGCGTAAACGCGAGGCAACGCCAGTGCGGTCGGATCAAATCAGACGCGCACGGGCTATTCAGACAGACAAAGATCCAAGTCCGTATTCTGCGGTCCCTCCGACGAAACGGGCTCGATGGCGCGCGCAAGTTCCCGCATCGTAACCGCAGCTGTGCCTTCCATGACAGCATTCATATTCTTCGTCGTTTCATCCAACAATGACCAGCCTAGGAGTGCTGTGATGGCATTGTTCTGCCGATCGCTCGCGGCGACCTCCAGAGGCACCGGAATCCAAGCTGCCTTATCAATCGGGTTCAATGAGCCGCCAGACGCGTTCAACGCAATGACATCATTTCGCGCGACATCGACCGGGCACCTGGGCACTTTGTGGCGTTGCGCCGCGTCTATGCGCGCTTGATATCTCGCTGGCTGAAAATAATCAGCCTGGTCTAACGTGACGATCCGGCGGTCAAAGATTTCATCACAGTCCTCGATGCCGTCAAACCCTTCGGAATAATCCTTTAAGCTGTTGCACAACAATCGAATGGGCGCGCGACTGGCAGCGCCGCGCGCCTTCAGCACTGCAGACGGAATGCTGGAAAACTCATTCTGTTTGGTCGCACGCTGACTGCGCGGGGCATTGCCGGCATTCTGATGCGGGATCGTAAGTGCATATAAGTGCAAGACGACAACATTGACCCGTGTATCCGTGTTGCTCGCCGCACGACGCAGCGCATCAACGGATTGGATCGCTGTTAAAGCGCCAGAATTGTCCATATATCCGCCATCAACAAAATAGTGCCGTTTCCAACGTCCGCCTTGAAAGCGGGTTTCAACGACGCCGGTTGGATTCGAGACTGGAAAACGTGCCGACAAGTGCGCCGCCGTCGAGAGTGGCAGCGTCTTCTTCCGAGGGGCGCACGCGCGACTCGCCGCACCTGAATCAGATTCCTTCTGATCAATCATTTGCTGCACGATAGGTACGCTGCCACACCCGGCGGTGTCACCGCCTGATTCCCCTGCGAACACATCCACATTTGACGTGGCCATTTGATACCCACCCGTTTCATAAAAGCTGGAGAAGAAGACCATGGGGCCAGGGTCTTTTTGTGTGCTGCGTTCGGTTGCTCGAACCGTGCATCGGGCGACGCTCTCGAGCGATTGATCCATGGTTCTCCGCCCACGTCGAGATTGCGCTTCGCGGCAGTCTGAACGCGCCCGAAAACTTGAGCGCGGTCCGACAAAAGATGCCTCGCTGAGTTCCGCATTCAGCGCCTCATCGAAGATAATCGCCAACCGATTTTCAAAGAAATCTGCCCGGTCATAAACGCCGCGCTCATACCATTCGCCGACAGCATCCGTATCATCCCGATCGAACAGACCCGCAACTCTGTCAGACAATTGCGCTGGCAAGACAGTGGTCAAAACATCGCTGCCGAACAAGCCCGCGAAGAGGGGCGACAGGAAATCGGCTTTCAGGGTCGCGTCGATAATATCATGACGTTGCGCGGCACTCAGTCCATTGATGAGCTCTTCTTTTACAGCTGCCAGATAGACGGCCGATCCGACAGCGCCGCCGGAGACACCATTGATCGAATAGACATGGTCAAGCAGACGCGAACTCGCACCTTCAACGCACAACGCCTCTGTGCGCTGTGGAGAGGCGCAATGCTGCATCAAGGCCGTATCGAGTCGGGAGAGATAATACCCGGCATGAGCGCCCGCTCGAATGCCGCCGCCTTCAGCGAGAATGACAATCGCGGGGATCGAAGCGTCTTCCGCACCATTTCGGCTCATACGGGCCTGCAGCCAGTGTTCAGCATGTGTATCAATACTCAAGGCTTCAAATGAGCTCCCTGAGGGTTCAACCGCAATACGATGGATGTGATGAGCTTCGCCCAATCCGAGCAACAGAATCGGCGCCAACACCGATGCAGACGGCAATTGATTGACCGCAGATCGAAATTCTCGCCGGTTGGCCCAGATGCGTTTCCGAAATGCGAACACGCCCATTAACAGCAAAAAAATGAGCATGTCGGCGGTGAAGCGTGGCTCGAACGCCAAGATCTCAAGCGAAGAAATCAGCAATTCTATGAAGAGCAATGCAACCAGCAAAAGAAAGAACCAGGACTTCAAAGAATATGCCCGCCGCATCGACTGGAACTCACTCCAAAGTCGCACCGGCCATACCACGCCTTTTTGATCCTCGGCGCTCGGCCCGTGATCGACTTGAGCATGGCGTGCGGAGCTTTCGACCAGACCCGAAAAGAAAAGCGTCGCCCAAAGCGTACCGAACAGGCCCACGCCAAGCGGGCCAAGAAACGCGACGACGGGCGGAAACCAGAACACCAATGGAGTGCAAATGATTCCGATCACGCGCACACAGCGGAAAACAAGTTCAATAAACGGGTCGATGATAATGTATCGCGCGGTATGTCCCTGGTGCAGACGCACCACCCGGTCTTTGTAATACCGGAACACTAAATGCAGGAATATGAAGCACGTAAAAAACATCCAGGCGCCGCCCGGATAATGCGCCCATTCCAAGCGCCAGGCTGCGAAGGTCAGTATGCTGAGCGAAAACATCAGCCCGACAATCGCGGATTGCGCATATCGATGTTCAGGCGCGAAACAGAAATGCAGCAAGCTGAAACCGGTATATTGCAGTTTCTGTTTTAGCCCGGGCTTAGACCGCATCTGATTGAACACCGAGCGCCGCCGCGCCACGCCCTCATGACAAAGCTTGGCGAGTAACGAACACCCGACTCCAAACAGTATTCCGAGCCCGACCACGCCCCAGAACCGAATGTTAAACAGGCCGTACTGGAACCAGAATCCCATCAACATGAACAGTAAAGGCAGGAACACACCGCACCAGTAAGCGTAGCGCAATCGAAGCGAGATACTCGGGTCGACCGGGTCTCTCTTCGCCGTGGCGAAATAGTCCGTTTGAGCATCCATCTGGCTGCGCCGCGTGACGGCACTGAGCATGAACGCGGTATACATCATGACAATGCCATGGACGAAAAACAAAGCGATGAGGATGACGGTCGGGAGATCAAAATTCGCGCGATTAATCGTATATTTTATAATCGCCCGCCCCTGATCCGGAACCAGAAACGCCAGACTGAGAAAGAGCAGCGAAAACGCGACAGGCCATGTCGGTTTTAATGCCCGATATTGAAACCGATTGAGAAATTTGATCTCGCCATCCGCCGGCATGATCTGGCGGAGCATTTGGAGAACGCTTCTAAGCATCGTCTGCGCTCCGAAGCGCAACCTCAACGAAATCATTGTTTGCAAGCTCTCGACGAAGGAAGTCGAGGTGTGATCGTTGAAAGGCGATCAAACCAATCTCCGTCACATGCTCAAGCGTTCTGTGGCGTTTCGGATCCGACAGACGTTGCGAAATCAGCTGTTTCAGACTGATCACCATCTGGTGCGCGACAAAAGCCGCGTGCGCACCGCCATCGCCAGAACCAATGAGAGGGAACAGAACCGAGTTCAATCCACGACCGCGTTGACGACGCCGCTCCTTACGCATGCCCTCGAACACCGCGTGCATGCATTTGTCGATCTCGCCGCCAGACGAAAATCCATCTCCGACTTTGTTGGGTGTCACAGCCGCGAGATGCGCGACATGCGATACATTGTTCTTCGAACTCAGCGTGCTGGCATCATCGGTCCGGGTCATGAACACCGTTCCGATTGGCACGTGTGAGCGTGTCCCGACTTTCTCCGCCAAGGCGAGCCCAAGGGCATCCTTGTAGCTTTCATCATTCAAGGCGCCGCGCCGAACCGATCCCAGCTTGCGGATCTGAGCCGATACAGATCGATCCCAGAACCGCGCCATTTCCATGAACGTGTTCTCGGAATTGACCCATACGTCGAAGGATTTTGCGTGTTGAATCTGATATTCCCAAATGACAATCCGGGGGCCATCACTTTTGGTTGCGGGATTCCCAGACGCGTTTAACTGCCAGGCTGTATCGTGAAGTTTCGATGCTGAAAAAGGACGTTCCAGAGGCGTCACCTTAAACGCCGCAGTGGCGCGAAGATCGCTTTGAAACTCTGCTTGCTGTGGGCGATTCAAATATTTCAAAACCGCCGGGACCTTATCCATCCAATCTGGTTTAGACACAT
This sequence comes from Pseudomonadota bacterium, assembly GCA_039029475.1. Lineage (GTDB taxonomy): Bacteria > Pseudomonadota > Alphaproteobacteria > Caulobacterales > Hyphomonadaceae > Henriciella. Next base: position 259,804 of record JBCCGB010000002.1, read on the forward strand.
CGACATAATGCTGTTGTGTCTTGGTGAATCGGGCATTCGCGACCGTCGATACTTCACCATTCGGCGCCAGCATCAATGTCGGTGCGTTGCTGAGCGCATGGCGCACACCCATCAGATAAAAAGAATCCGCAGTGACACACAGGTCGACCACCGCAAACTGATTGTGGATCAGTTGATGAACCAGTTGCTCAAATGGTTCTGGCGACGGGTCGTCGTGGTCCGTCGAAAACACGTCTTCCAAAAAAGCGTAATCCACGACCATGCCGTATGAGTCCTGAAGATGTGCAATCAGGGCTTCAATCTGACTCTTTAGCGGGCTTCCTCGCGTGGTGATCACCACGCACCGACCGGCGGATAAAGTCGGGTGCTTCGTCATGTCATCATCCCCACCTCGGTCTCCTATTCTGAAGCTTCCAGACCAAATTTCGGTCCGAAATTTTCTGGTCGGCGCATCCACTCTGCCGCGGCATAGCATTTGCCATCCAGGATCCGCCCGTCCGACACCATATCTAGAAATTGCTGGGGACTGACAGCATGGCGGCGAATGTCTTCATTATCGACCCCCCGCCCGCGCTGATCATCCGCTTCGGTCTCTGGCCAGGGCTGATCATCCGGCCAGTCAAATCGCGCATAGTAGAGATGAATCTGCTCCGAGCAGGCGCCTGGAGATGGGTAGAAGGAGCCGATGAAATCGGCATGGTCTGGGACAAAGCCGATTTCCTCTTCGCATTCGCGTCGAAACGCTTCGAGCCAGGGTTCGCCGGGATGTTGCATGCCGGCCATCAATTCGAGCATGCGTCCTGCATGTTCGCGTTCACGATCGACCTTCTCGAGGTCCGGCAATCCGTTATCTGGGTGGATCAGCGTCGGCATCCGAAATTGCTCGACAAGAAGCAGCGTCTGCTTGCCTTGTCCAACAACGTGCAAGATGCCTGCGACCGCGTCACCGCGGTGAACGTTCACCAGCGTTATGTCCTCACTCATTTCGCCAGGATTGAATTTCGGGTGGACAATTGTGAAGCGGTCGAGACGCAGGAAGGAGCCGAGCTTCGCGAGCGTTGCATGCTCTTTGAATTTGACCTTGCGCATTGCCGTTCATCCCCCCCAAATCGACTTTGCAACGTTTAGCAAGTGTTTGCGATCGTCAATGCCATTGTGGCCCCCATTGATCAGGCGGGTCACTTCGAAGACGTCATCTTGATCTGCGACTTCATTGAGGTTTCGACTGTCCCAATAATTGGCTGCGACCTGCAGCGCGATAACAGGATTGTTGGCGACAATATCCGGGTCGTTCTCCAGATCGAGTCCGAGCCGGTTACCAATCGATCGATAATTCGCCCGTCCGGTAAGTTGGATGAATCCGCGGCCACGATAGCGCCACCCGTCACCGGAGTCTTCGTCGCCATTGCCAATCCGGTTGGCATAGACGCGATTGGCAATCTTTTCGGGCTGACGTGCATAAGAAGCGGCTTCGGCTTCGTCTCGAAACTTGCTGCGGAAGATACGCATCAATCCCTGCGTGCTGTAATTCAAGTTCTCTTCCATGCGCGTAAAATGCGCCGACTCATGCGCCAATTGCGCCATAAAATGCGAGAAGCGGCGTGGGTTCTCGCCAATTTTGTAATGCGCGACCACCTGGTTGAGCACGCGCAGAAGTTCTTCGTCGAGGCTCGACGCATAATCCCCTACAAAACGTTGAACCCGGCGGATCACCTCGCCGATATTGGTTAGGTCGGTCAGACGCATGTGCGGCGCCGGCTCGGGATCGACAGACACCAGATACTTCGACGCGGCATAGCCTTCTTCGACAAGATTTCCGGCTGTGGTAGATATTTTCCACCATCCCAACGCGCTGGCATCTTCAATTTTGTGCACCATAGTGCCGTGCGGCATATCCATAATGATCGCGCTGTCCGTGCTCGGCTCTTCGCGCATCCGCAAACTGCTCGCATTGACCCGAAAGACATCTTTCGGCGGCGGTGGTGGTGGGGGCGGCGGAGGCGATTCCGGTTGAATATGATGCAGCGTTCGCGTTTCTGCATCGATCGGAATGAGGAATTTTCGATGCGAATAGCCCTCAACGTGATAGGTATCTGAAAATTCTGCAAAAACCTTGTACCAATCGCCATTCCACAGCGTCTTATCCAGGCGGCGCACCCGCATACCTGTTGGCATTGCTTCAAGAACGCGACTGCCGCTGCTGGGCAGTTCTCGTATTTTGAGGCCGCTTCTGGCCGTGACTTTGAAGTACTCCATTCGTCCCTCGCGCCTGCTCGCTAGTTGCATTTTGCCGAAAAACTGCTTGAGTAGGTCACGCTCAATACGGGACTTTGTCAATGTCATTTCTGTTGGCTCTTGCGGCATTCGCCGCCATCGTTGCGGTCTATTCGACCGTTGTGACGGTGATTGTGGAAGGTCTGCAGAAGGTGCTCGCGCTGCGCAGTGCGGGCATGAATGAGATGCTACGAGCGTTCTATGATCAGACCCTTGCCACCCTGCAGCCGACTGAAACACCAGATAGCGAACGCGCCTCACTTACGGCTGGCAAAAAGCCATCGCACGCCGCGAAGGATTTCGCTGATTCGATCACCCGCCGAACGCCATCGGAGAGCCTGAAATTTTGGTACATCCGCAGTTGGCCCCTGATCGGTCACATCTTTGCGTCGCGCCGTCAGAAAATGTCGACGCTGCAATTCATAGAAAGCCTGGCCGAAACCAAGGAAGGCGCCGCACTTGCAAACCATCAACCTGGACAGTTACGTGAGGCGCTGACCACTGCAGCGTATCAATATGAACGGCTCGGCGAAACGCAATCAGAGTATTTCCAGTCTCGTGCGAAACTCATATCCGTGATTGTCGGAATGGTGGTCGCGGTGTTCATCAATTTCGATGCCATCACAGTCTATAAAGAACTGTCCACGAATGCAGCGCTGTCTTCCCGACTAACGCTGGCAATGGACCAGGAAAAGCTCAACCTGGTTCAGAAAGTTGCTGGCGCAGATGGCACCGAGCTCGAATCAAGCTCGCTGATGACGCCGGCTATTCAGCAAGCGGCTGGCGATCTGAGAGCGCTTGGCATTCCGATCGGTCGGAAAATGTTCCCGCATTGCGAGGGTTACTCACATACACCAACGGATCGGTCTTATTCGAATGTCCGAAACCGAGCTGAAGCCGTCGTTGCGACAGAGTATTTCGACACGCGCTGTGGAAAATCTCGCCAGCAAACTGTGAACCAGACCTGGGCGCTGAGCTTTGCGGATTTCCTGCAAAAAGAACGGGCCACGCCAACTGGATACGTGGACACAGCCGGCTATTGGTTCAGATATCGAGGCCATCGTATCGGCGCGATTGGCAACAATCTTCAGTCCTTCTTAATGTGGGCGCTGGGCATCGTGGTGGCTGGCGGATTGCTCGGGCTTGGTGCGCCGTTCTGGTTCAAGATATTTAATCGCCTATCAGCCATGGCCATTCCAGCGGCGAGGGCGACACTCACTGCCCCGCCGAAGAGCCAAGAAGGGCAAACGGTGATGATCAAAGCATCAGATGTGCGCCCCGCAAATACCAGCGATCCCGACGATTTGGAACGCGGCTTCCTGACCGTGATCGGCCGCAACAAGGTCATGATCAGTGCGACTGAAGCGAATGCAGATGGGATCGGTAGACTAGAAGATGCCCGCCCGGGGATAAAACGGGGAGAACGTCCGCTAGAACAATCATAAACGCAAAATACAAGCGGGCGAAAAGCGAGGGGTGAAGGACGACCATATGACTGGCGTAACCGGTGTTATGTTTGCGGTGAAAGCCGCGTTTAATATTCTCGAAACTGCACGAAACATTGCGGAAGCCCGTGCGAGTCGGTTTGATTTCGATGTCGTATTTGCGCCCCTGCCGGAGGGAAATCCGCTGGAGCTGGCGCGGCAGCATCTATCAAAAAGCGAAAACTGGAGCGCGTCCGGACAGCACAACCACATCCTCACCGAATATGCAGACTGCATTCTCGACCAAGGTGACTTTGGCCGTTTCATTGATCCGGACTCGCCGGATGAGCGACAGACTCAACTTTGTCTTGCCTTGAACTCTGCATTCAGCGCGACGGTCGAGGCCGAAGAGCTCAAACAGTTTCAATCCGTGGACACACTCCAGCGGTGGGTGGATAATGATGCCGGCCGGCGCGATCGCGCACGCCTCATTCTGCGTATGAGCGGGCTCGCGTTAGAATTTCTCAGCGCACATACACATCGTTTGGGGTTACGCGGGCAAGCTCAAACCATTGTCGGCGCGATTTCGGACAGTATCGCGGCGCACATCGAACGCCACAAAAGCACGATCATTGATACAGCATTCACTCAAGGGGCCGGCGCGAGAATCGCCGAAGCTCTGCTGACGACCAGTCTGGAAATCGCCGAAACCCGGCCGGAACTGTTTTCCGACAAAGACTCCGTTCAGGCATTGGTTCGGTCCGCGATCAGTCCGTTTCGGGAGTTGAATACAGCCAATGCAAGTTTGGACCTAAACGCCACACAGCGTCTGATGAAAATTCGCGAAGTGCTACGGGGTCCTGTCGCGACTGGAGTGATCCAGACCCTGTACGATCATCGCCGGGACGTCTTTGACGGTGACTATCCAGAACGCGGCTCGGCCGCTGGCATTGTCACAGATGCCTTTTTCGAAGGCCTGGTTGCGGAAGCCAATGAGCACGGCCGCCTGGCATCCATCTTCACACCCGGCTTCTTCGTGCGCTCCTACCCAACGATTATGCAAGCGGTCGCAGCATCGCCAGAAGCTTTTGTCCGTGGCAGTGGACAGCATATCGAACTCGGGCGGGAATTCCTGGCTGAACTCATGCAATCGCTGTCGGTGATCGAGTCTCGTCCGCAACTGGCCCAACAAATCGTCCAGATGGGCATGGAAATGACACGCCGTCATGCGCGCATCTATCTCGTCGATGAAGCAAGAGCCGCGCTGAATGCCGAACTCGCAGACCGCATGGCATCAACAGACTCTCCTTGGGCATTGGTGCAAATCAAAATTCTCAGCCACATCGCTGACGGCATGATTTCGCATTTTGAGGCGAAGGGGTTGGACATGTCGATCCTGTCACGCCCAACCGAACAGGCGTTTATTCTTGACCTGGTCGGCATTGTTGCGGACCAGGTCTCGATGACCCCCGGCATGATCCTGGGCGAAGATGTCAATCCCGAAGTCGTCAACATTGCTCAGGGAGTCGCCGCCTTCATTGCCACCGAACATGCCAACCTGATCAGCAGGGCTGACTGGCAAAGAGTGTCGGCCCATGCCATCTCGCTTGCGATGTCAAATCCGGAAACGCTCTTCAGCCTGAATTCCGGCGACCCAGAAGACGCCCTCGCCGTCAGCCTGGTCAAGCAGATCCTCGCCAGCGCACAAACAAGCCTGACAGCTCAAGCTGACGGCGCGGCGCCGCTGAACCGGCGCGCGGGACAAATTCTTTTCGGGCGCACGCTCGCCGATGCAGTAATGGCGACCCTGGACCTGGCGACGTCTCATGCCCGACAATTGGCGACCAATGCCGGACAAGAAGCCCTCACCCAGTTCATTGAGCAACTCAATCAATTGGCGCTCGATCAAGGGGTCGAAAATTTATCATCACAGGATTGGTTGTACGCGTTCAGATGGTTCATGAGCGATGTGGTCTCAACCGGCCAATCAACCATATCGAACGAGATGATCCTCAGTGCGGTAGATGCAATGCGCAAAGGCCGCGCGACGGAATCCAGCAAGTCTACGGACCCGTTCGATTTTGATCATATCCGCACCCCGATGGGTGACCCGGAAGTTTATTACCAACCCGTATCGCCGCAAGGAGCTGAAGGATGAAACATATGAGGCAAATCGCGATTGCCGGCTCAGGGCTCGCCATGCTCGTAGCCTGCGAAACCACACCCGTGTCCACCGGTCCCTCTCCAGAAGCCACCGTCGATCAAATCAACGCCATAAAAGCCCAACCGATCGAGGAAGACACGAGCTCGGCGCGGGTTGAAAAGCTGAACGGACTACTGGCCACCGCTGAATCCAAGATGGCAGAAACCGTAGACAAGCCTGCGCTTAATCTGGCTTGGACCTTCGCGGCGATGACCGCAGCAGATGCCGTCACCGCCATTCCAGGTCAATCGACGGAAGCCTTTTCGACGGCGGCAGGGAAAACACTGAATTATGCAGATGCGGCGAGCACGGCCTGTCTTGATATAGGCGCTTCAGGTATCGACACCCGTCAGGGTAACTTTTGCGGCATGGCGCTCGCCGTGCGTCGCTTGAACGATAGCGGAAAAGCGGTTCAAGCCTTCACCACGGCCAGTTCAGCCAAAGACTGGGCTAGCAGCAAAGCCGCGTCCGAAGGATTTGGCCAGCAAGTCTCTGGCAATTGGGCCGCCTATGCAGATGATGCTTCCCAACTTGCTTTATCCGAGCAAAACCAGACGCCGTTCACGCGTATGGCGCTGCAAGAAGCTTGCGAATACCAAGCCGCACAGGGACAAGTGAATCTGCTCGGCAATCCATCCATGGAGCAAGACGTGCGTGATGCCAAAGATGCGTATTGGAGTGCCGCTGCCAGCGCCGCTGCATTCCTGGACATTGAGACAGATGCGCCAATTTGCGAAAGCGAACCTGACAGTCGGTCGTGCAAACGCGAAACCGAAATCAAACTCGCTGAGACCTGTCAGTCGCTTTGATTTTTCGGAGTCGAGCTTGCGCTGCTTTTTGAGTTCGGAAACAATACGGCATGCACGATATCCTGAGACGCCTGCCGAAAGTTCAATCTGTGCTCGAGACAGAGTTGGCGAGCCAACTGATCCGGATCTATGGCTACCAAGACGTCGCCGATGCCGTGCGTGAGACTCTACAGGCGACCCGCGATAAACTGGTGGCGAACACGCACAGCGCCCATGGCGCGATCACCCATCAGTCCGTGCTCGCCGAGATCATACCGGTTCTCGACGCAGCGCGCGCGCAAACGCTTCGCTCGGCGATCAACGCAACCGGAATAATCATACACACCAATCTTGGCCGCGCGCGGTTGGCACCTGCTGCCATCGACGCCATGCGGGCTGTGGCAGAAAACTACGCGACGCTCGAATTCGATTTAGAAACCGGCAAACGTGGTTCGCGGCATGGGCATGTCGAAAAATTGATCTGTCATTTGACGGGCGCCGAGGCTGCCATCGTCGTAAATAATTGCGCTGCTGCCATTCTCGTCACGCTGACGGCATTGGGTAGCGGAAAACCCATCATCGCATCGCGCGGAGAGATGATCGAAATTGGCGGGTCTTTCCGAATGCCCGACATTATTGCGCAAAGCGGTGCCGATCTAAAAGAAGTAGGCACAACCAACAAAACTCATCTACGTGATTATGCGAGTGCGATCGACGGCGACACCGCTCTGCTTCTGAAAAGTCACACCAGCAATTACAAGGTCGTTGGCTTCACCTCGACTCCAACGCGGGCCGACTTGGCCGAACTGGCGCATCGCGAAGGGACGCTTTTGGTAGAAGATCTGGGCAGCGGCGTGCTTGTCGACCTCACGCCTTTCGGGTTGCCGAATGAACCCGTCGTCAAAGATGTCCTGGCTGCAGGTGTCGATGTTGTGACATTCTCTGGAGACAAGCTGCTCGGCGGGCCACAAGCGGGCATCATCGCTGGCCGCAAGGCTGCGATAGAACGCATAAAGGCGCATCCATTGGCGCGAGCGGTCCGCATAGATAAATTATCGCTGGCGGCCTTGAATGCCACTCTCGAGCTTTACCGCGCGCCCAGCAATCCGTTCGAGCAAGTACCGGTTTTGAAAAGCCTTGCGGAACCGGTTGAGCTTGTTCAAGCACGCGCCGAGACCTTGTGTGACAGATTAAGCGGGTATGCAGAACTGGATCTGGCCGTCCTAACCTCGAAAGCGCAGGCGGGCGGAGGCTCGCTGCCGCAGCAGGACCTACCCAGCTTTGCTGTCTCTCTTGCGCAAAATGGCGCGAGCCCAGATGCGATCGCGGCAAAGCTGCGCGCTCAAGATTGCCCGGTGATCGGGCGGATTTCGAATGATCGACTGCTCCTGGATATGCGCGCGGTTACGGATGAAGACCTCCCGACTTTGGTCACTTCAATCATTACCGCCCTGGTCAAATGACCCACATGACCGTCGCAGTTCTGGGGCATGTTGATCATGGCAAAACCCAATTGACGAAAGCCTTGACCGGCACAGAGACCGACACTTTGCGAGAGGAAAAAGATCGCGGGCTAACAATTGTTCCCGGTTTTGCGCACATGGACTTCGGTGCTCAGAAACTGCATTTGATCGATACGCCAGGTCATGCTGATTTCATCACATCAACCGCGTCTGGCGTCAGTGGCGCGGATGCCATTCTGCTCGTCGTCAGCGCCGTCGAAGGGCCTGAAGCTCAGACATTAGAACATATCCGACTGGCATCGCTATTTGGCATTCGCCTGGCGCTTGTTGTCTTATCGAAGAGCGATTTGCGCGCCAACTCTGACCATGAAGCGACCATCCGTCAGATTGAAGACGCGCTCGGTTCTCAAGACATCACGGCCGTGGAAACGATCATCTGCTCTGCGGAAACCGGGACAGGGTTAGAGAAGTTGACCAGCGCATTGAGGGCCATGGTGGCCGCCCACACATCCACGCCACGCTGCAATGGAGGCTTCTTACCCATCGACCGTGCATTCTCGTCACCGGGCATCGGCACAATCGTCACCGGCACATCCATAGGCGACGTGCTCAGTATGGATGATGAGGTCATGCTATCGCCGGCTGGGAAAACATCGCGCATTCGAGGCCTTCAAGTCAGCGGTGAGACAAAATCCTGTGCCGGGCCCGGGGCCCGCGTCGCCATCAATCTTGCCGGCATTGACGCGTCCGCGATACGCAAGGGCGATATTGTATCGACGGGCGGCGCTTTTTCTCCGACACGTCGCTGCGATGTTGTGTTGAGACCAAGTGCAGACCTGAAACATATGGGGCAGGTCATGGTATTGCATGGCACAGCGCATGCGCCGGCACGCGTGCGTCTATATCACCGGTCCGGCAATCGAAGCATCTATGCTCAACTGGAGTTCCAAAAGCCGCAAGTTTTCCATCCGGGCCAGCGCCTGGTTTTACGGCAGCCAGCATCTCGCGTGACGCTGACGGGCGGACCCATTCTAGATCCAAACGCCTCACTTAAAACCCGCCAGAAGACGCTGCATATCGCCGTCCTGGAGTCGATTGCGACACGCGATGTGCTCGCAATGGCCCACACGCTGGCAGATCGCGATCATGGCCTTGTCGACCTGTCAGCGATTTCGAGATGCTTACCTCAACAACTGGCCCAGCTTGGCGAGGACTTTGATCGCATCGATTCCGAGATCGCCATCCGTGTAAAAGAGCGCGCTGGCGCGGAGGCGGCCTTGCGAGATGCGCTTCAAAAGCTGCATGCGTCGCGACCCGCGCGACCAGGATTTGAAGTCAGCGACCTCAAACAGGCGCAGCGCGATTTGCCATCGCCGATATTCGATTACGCGTTGAATCGCCTGCTTCAGTCTGATCAGGTGACCAAACACGCAGATCGGATTGCTTTGTCCGGCTATGACCCCGTCGCGACGTTGAGCGCCGAACATTTGGCGCTGTTTCAGGCCGCCGCTGACAAGTTGCAAAAAATGGGTGTGCGTCCAGTCCCGCTATTTGCAGAGCCAGATAAACTGCAAGATGATTTGGTCGAGTTGCTGGTTTGGACGCGGCAAGCGATCAAGCTCTACAATCACGGTTTAAAACAGACGCTGCTTCTGTCAGCTGACGCTGTCCTGATCGCTGCGCGAGCGCTCGCCCGCGCGTTTCCTGCGGGCCAAGAGTTCACCACCGGTGCGGCGCGAACAGCACTGGATACAAATCGCAAGACGATTGTGCCTCTGTTGGAGCATTTCGACCGCACAGGCGTCACGGTCCGCAATGGAGATGTTCGCCGCGTCACCGATCCATCGCCTGGACGCTGACCACTTAATTCTATCAATTTCAGCGCATTGGCCACGCTTTCTCGAAGAATCGAAACCCGAAAAATTGCGGCTAGGGAATAGACCGCTGGCTGACTCGATGGTTTAATCAAAACCAAGGGGGTGCTGAAATTGTCTGACAATGTGCAAGACAAGCAAGAAACCCGCGTCGAAACAACGCGGCGATATACGCGGCGACGCGCTGGAGCGGCGGCGTTTTTTCCGATGGGGCTGATTCCGATCGGAGGCTTACTTTTATTGAGTCTTATCGCCCTGGCGCCATTTGCGCATCACACGATTGAAGACAATGTCGAACGCGCATCATTGGCAGCCTTGCGTGACGCAGGCGAAAACTGGGCGACCGTTCAGACATCGGGTCAACGCGTGTTCCTGAGAGGGGAAGCCCCCAGCCTGGATCGCGCTGCGAATGCGGTGCGGGTCGTTCGTGAGGCAAGAGCGCCAACACCATTTGGGTCCGCCCGCCCCGTCATTCGGGTGTTTGACCGGACCTACCTCGCCTCCCCGCGCTTGTCTGACACAACGCTTGAGGAAGAACGCCAAACCCAGCCGGAACCAAGTCCGGACGAGACTGCAATTCCGGTTGAAGTCGATCAAGCCGCAGAATGCGAACGGGCGATTGCGGCTTTGTTCCTGGACTCGAAAATCGAGTTTGCCACTGGAAGCGCCCGCATTGCCGAGGTCAGCGGGCGTCTTCTGGATCAACTCACGGCGCGCGTGGCGACTTGCGATGTCGCCATGGTGATTGAAGGGCATACAGACTCCACCGGGTCAGCATCGCTGAACGATCAACTGAGCCTGGCGCGCGCGAATGCCGTCCGCGACGCCCTGATCGAGCGCGGCATTCCGCCTGAAAGAATTGTCGCAGAGGGGTTCGGGTCGAGCCAGCCTCTGACCAGCAATGCAACCCAGGCGGGGCGGGAGCGAAATCGCAGGATTGAATTTAAAGTACAGGTGCCGGACGACCCAGAATGATTGCTGGGCGCGTGGCGCGAAAAGGGTGGAACAATGTGGTATCTTTGGCTGCAAATATTATTCTTGCTAATCCTCGCGGCGCTGTGCGGCGCCGGGATAGCCTATTGGTGGCTCCGAGGTCGGTATGAAGATGTGACGGAGTCCTACACTCAGCTCAACGCCAAATCCGAGAATACGCCGGATCTCATGCTCCGGTCTGATCTCGACCTGCGGTTGACCGAACTGGCCGACAAAATCGAAAAACTCGAAAACACGGACCTCGGACCGTTGGAAGCGCAGTTGCTGTCATTGAGCGACGAAGTTTCCAATCGTCAATCAGAGACCTCTCCCCTTCTTGGTGAACTGAATGCTGTAGCAGCGGAGATTCGACAATCAGATCGTCATTCAGAAAGCATAGATGAGCGCCTGAGCACAATCGAAATGATGGTCCAGAAACCCTCTGGCGAGCAGGAACAGTTCGATGCCATGTACGAAAAAATTCACGTTCTGGAGACCAGTCTGGTGCCGCAATTGCAGGACATTCTGCAGGACGTCCGTGCCAAGATCGAACAATCGGACAGTGTTAATTTGGCACCGCTGACAGCACAATTGACCGACTTGCAGGATCAGATAGAGCCGCTGAACTCCATGCCGCCGCAACTCGCTACACTGTCAAAACAGGCAACTTCATTGGCCGAGACACAGGACTCATCCTTGAAGTCAGAAATCGCGTTGCTCGAGCAAAGACTGACCGCCCTCACCGATGTCATGTGGCAACCGATGCAGAAAGATCTGCAATCCTTGTCAGCAAAAATTCCAGCGACTTCGGATGTCACACGACAAGTCGAGGACCGGCTGCGCGCGATCGAGGAACAGATGGCGCGAACACAGCAAGCTCTGCGACCAATCGGCGAACGGTTGGAGGAAATTGCACCGGCTACGTCTTCGAATGCAACCAATCATCGGGCCCTTGGCGCCATGGATCAAAAACTTGTTGGGTTTGAAGATTCGATTGTCGGCATCAAACAGAGAATGGATCAAATCGGGGCCATTCTATCGACCATGAATCAACGCGTTGACCCGGCAAATCTGGAGTCAAAACTGGATCAGTACGCACTTGAAATCTCAGCCCTTCGAAAAGGCCTGCCCGGCGAGGCGAATTTTGCCCCGATTGAGCAAAGTATCACGCGCCTCCAACAAATGATTTTCAATCTGCGCGAACGGGACTTGTCGACGCTGGAAACGACCATGCGGTCCATGGAGAGTCGGGTCGATTTTGCTGGCGTCGAAAATCGACTGACATCGATTGAATATGGCTTGGCTGCGACGCATCACATGCTGCGATCACGGCTCGAGCAAAATACGGCAATTCCGCAACCGCCGAAACGCGAGCCATTTACCCCGACATCGAGCGTCAGACCCTTCGATCCACCAATGCCAGACGCACCACCGCTAAACGCCCTCGACCCTGTCGATATTGTCAGCACCCAGGATGATAAAAACAATCTGTTGGTCGAGCCTGGCTTCGGTCCTGCCGACAATCTTGAAAAGATTCGCGGTGTCGGACCGATGCTGCGGCAATTGCTGAACGACACAGGCGTTTTCTATTATTGGCAAATTGCTGAGTGGACCAAGGCCGATGTCGACGCGGTTGACGCTTTGCTTCCAGGGTATCAGGGGCGCATCACGCGAGATCGCTGGGTTGAACAAGCCAAGGAGCTCGCCACTCTGAGCAATTCCGCGCAACGCCCGCAACCGTTCGGCAAATAGTTTTCGCCAGGCATCCGAACGCGCACTCAAATCAGCAACTGGAAAGGCGCAGGTCGACTCAATATGCTGACTTGCGCCGTCGGTTCGGGCAATTAACATCGCAGATACGCGGAGGCGACTGTAGTCTGGTGGCTTCCCTGGTCTTCAAAACCAGCGACGCGTCGTTACCGGCGTGTGGTGGGTTCGATTCCCATCCGCCTCCGCCAATAAACTGACGCTGCGCGACGCGTGGACAAGCCTGATGAACTCCGCAAAACTGGTCGCGATTAGGAAAGATGCGGCGATGACAGTCAAACCGAGTTTTGAACTGAAAGACCTAAATGGTGACGGACGTGCGTTTCCAACATCTCGGCCGACACTCCTTTGCTTCGCCAAGGAAGATTGCGAAACCTGCAACACGGCCGCGCCCGTACTCGAGGCGTTCTATCGCACTTATGGTGCGCACGCTGAGATCTGGATGATCAGCCAAACGACGGATGGCAGCCTTGTCCTGAAAGACCGACATGGCCTGACCATGCCAATCCTTGATGATTCGAATCTGAAAACCTCGTTCGCTTATGACTTCAATATTGTCCCGGCAATCTATTGGTGCCCAGAGGGCGGGACCGTCGAAACGGCATTTGAAGGGTTCGTGAAATCGGAATGGAAAGACCTCGATCTCACGATGGCCGAACAGCTTGAATCTGGGCCGGCTGAGATTGACTGGGAACAATTGCCAGACTGGCGCCCCGGATGCGGCTCGAAGCATCTTGACCCAGAGATTCACGATCGGTTGCGGGCGGACGCAGATGACAGTCCAATCCGCGCGCGCAAAATTGAAGTCGCGCAAGCCGACGATGTCGCCGAGTTTATGTTTGATCAAGGGTTCTCAGATGGATTGCCTTTGGTCCCCCCAACGCCCGCTCGGGTGCTGCGTATGCTGTCGGGGACGTCTCGCTCTCCTCAGGACGTGGTCGCCCAGATGCCACCAAACATGGGGGAAGCAACGGTCGAGAAGATTGCCATCAATGCGGTCATGGCAGGGTGTAAACCAGAATACCTGCCAGTCGTCATCGCGGCAGTGGAAGCCATGTGCACGGACGCATTTAACATTCACGGCGTTATGGCAACGACCATGGGCGCCTCCCCGGTCATGGTGATCAACGGGCCCATCCGCGACAAACTTGGCATGAATAGCGGCCTGATGGCGCTTGGCACGGGCAATCGCGCCAATGCCACGATCGGACGCGCGGTGCGCCTTGCAATCCGAAATATTGGCGGCTCGAAGCCCGGCGGCACGGACCGCTCGACGCTGGGCAGCCCGATGAAATTCACCATGTGCTTTGCCGAACGCGAAGAGCGATCGCCCTGGCCGGCATTGCATGTCGAACGTGGTTTCAAAGCGGAGGATTCAGTGGTTACCATATTCGCGATGAGTTCCGGCCCGGTGCATATCGTTGATCAAGAATCACGCGCACCGGACGAAGTTGCCGGCACTTTGGGGCTCGGCCTTGAAAGCCTATTCCTGTCAAAATATCACATGATGCCGGTCGACACTTTGCTGGTCGTCTGCCCGGAACACGTTGATACGCTGATGCGCGACGGGATTTACGAAAAAGACCGATTGCGCAAACGCATTCAGGACGTCACGACAAGACCATTGCGCGAGATGGTCGCCAATGAAATTTCAGGGGCTGGGATGACGCGCGCCGCGGCGGCGAAGCTCAGCGAGGATCAACTCAACAATCCAGTGCCGAAATTCGCCAAGCCAGACCATATTCATATTGTGGTTGCGGGTTCAGATGCCGGGAAATTTTCGAGCGCCTTTCATGGCTGGGTTACGGGCCCGATGGGGTCGCAATCCGTGTCCCGAAAGATTGAAGATCAATAGAAGAAGGAGGCTATATGACAGTCATTCTAGATCCCACTGACGAAACTGTGCCTGTCAGCCGGCAAATCACGCCGCGCTCGGGTCAGGTTTCCGGTGTGGTCGGGTTGATGGACATTCGCAAGCCACGTGGCAACATCCTGCTCGATGAGCTGGAACGGCTACTGGGTGAACGCATGCCGGGCATTGAAGTCCGGCGCTATGCCAAACCGACTTTCACCAAACCCTGCCCCGATGACTTACGGGCGCAAATGAAAGCGGAATGTGATTTCGTCGTCGAAGGATTGGCGGACTGAGGGTCTTGTACGACGTGCAGTATGCACGACACAGTCTGGTTTGAAATCCAGGGCCTGCCAGCCGTAACGATCGCTTCGAGCGAATTCAAAAATGCCGCCATGACTCAGCGCGAGGCGTTGGGCATGAAAGATGCGCGTTTCGTTCTTGTTGATCATCCAATTCAGGATGCCACAGATGATGAAATGCGCGCTAAGGCAAACGCGGCATATGACAAAGTGGTCGACGCATTAAGCGCGTGATCACACCGCAATTGACCTATTGATCAGCTCGGTCGAAAGATCGAGCTGATTGCTTTTCTGCGACATCATCAGTCGCCAATTTAATCGAAGGACTGGAGCATCGTGCAGACACGCTCAGCGATTCCGATAAGCCGCGATCTGGTGCTTTTGGGGGGCGGGCATACGCATGCGCTGGTTTTGTTGAAATGGGCGATGCAGCCTCTGGCAGGGGTGCAGGTCACGCTGGTCAATCCAGATGTGAAAGCCCCTTATACAGGCATGTTGCCGGGATTTGTCGCTGGACATTACACACGCGACGAGCTGGATATCGATTTGGTCAAGCTTGCGCGCCAAGCCGGTGCGAAACTGATTGTTGACCGGGCCGTCGGAATTGATGTCCAAAACAGGCGCGTCCACCTCTCAAACAGACCGGACATTGCCTATGATACGCTGTCTATCGACATCGGAATTGGCTCTCCTGTTGGCACCGGCAATAGCGATGAGGCGAAGATCATTCCAGCCAAACCTCTTGGTCCTTTCGCGGATCAATGGGCGCTGCTCTTATCCCGCATTCGTGATAGCGGGTTCGAACCGCACATTTCGGTGATTGGCGGTGGTGTCGCGGGGGTCGAGCTGGCACTCGCCATGGCGCACCGCTTGAAGCGTCTTCAGGCTCACACCGCTCAAATCGAGATTTTAGAATCCGGTCCCACCATCTTGCGCGGTCTCAATTCTTCTACGCGCGGCACGCTGCTGCGGGCACTCGCGGCTGCCAATATCTGCATTCGAACCGATCATGATGCGCTAACAAACCCTCCGGAAGCTGACTTCATCGTGAGCGCAGCGGGAGCGAGCCCGCATACCTGGTTGCAGCAAACGGATCTGGAATTGGACGCTGGTTATATCCGCGTCGACAGATACCTGCGCTCTGAGACAGTACCGGACGTTTTCGCCGTCGGCGATTGTGCTCACCTTTCACATGCGCCACGCCCAAAGGCTGGCGTATTCGCGGTTCGACAAGCGCCGGTCTTGTTCGAGAACTTGCGCGCTCACCTCTCTGGCCGTCCGCTCAAGCGGTTCACGCCGCAACGGTCATATCTCAAGCTGATCTCCTTAGGAGGGAAGTCCGCAGTGACCGACAAATGGAAGGTCGGTTTGGCGGGATCCTGGGTGTGGCGCTGGAAAGATAGAATCGACCGCGCCTTCATGCGCAAGTTTGAGCCCCGCGCAGCTATGGCAGAGCCTGATCTTCCGGTCGACCGCGCGCTTGGTGTTGAGGAGTTGCTGCAACAGCAAAAGCATGCCTGCGGCGCCTGCGGCGCGAAAGTGGCGCAAGGTACTTTGGCACAAGGGCTTTTACAGACTGGCGACCACAGCGCCGTGCCTGAAGACGCCGCCATCGTTGAAGCCGAAGGAAGGTTTGACCTGTTCAGCACCGATCATTTGCGAGCATTCAATCAAGACCCCTACATTTTGGCAAAGGTCGCAGCTGTCCATGCGCTCGGCGATATCTGGGCCATGGGCGCAGACCCCAAAACAGCTCTGGCGCAGATTATTCTCCCGCCACTGGCACACTCCAAACAAGCAGAAATGATTGCCGAAATCATGTCGGGCGCCAACCAAATTTTTCGGGCCAGCGGGTTGGAGATTGGCGGAGGTCATACCAGCAATGGTGCGGAATTAACCGTCGGCTTTGCGGTTTCGGGGACCGCTGATCGCGCGCCGATACGTCTGTCGGGTGCCAAAACTGAAGACGTTCTCGTGCTGACAAAACCACTCGGAACTGGCGTCATTCTCGCTGCAGAAATGCGCCAGCTCGCCGATGGCAAGGATTATCAAGCTGCCATAGAGAGCATGTGCCACGCTCAATTTCAGGCCTCCCGGCGCCTGCGCAAGTATGCGACGTCGATGACCGACGTGACCGGGTTTGGTTTGGCAGGGCACCTTCTCAACATATTAAGCGCTTCAAACGTATCCGCGTCGCTGAACCTCGCACATATACCGACGTTATGTGGTGCGACGGCATTATCTGCGGCGAGCATCCGTTCAACGCTTTGGCCAGAGAACATGGCTCATTGTCGGGATTTCATCGACTTCGATGTGGAGCGTTACAGTTTGCTATTTGACCCGCAAACCAGCGGCGGATTGTTGGCGACGATCCCATCTGACGCGCTTTCTCAAGTTGTCGCAGACTTTGAATCCGACGGGGAGCCGATCTGGAAAATTGGCGAAATTCTCACCGGCGCGCCGCAAATCACGACACGATCCGTAACCTAGGGCATCGCGCCGATTTGCGAGCAAATGAGGTCGGTCACGAAACCTTGAGTTGCAGGCCGTTGGTCCCGTCCTAAACTGACCTAGAGACTCAACCAGGACGCGACAGATATCGCTGAGCCGACAATATGGGGATGTTGGGAAAGATGCTTGCGCACAAGAATTCTAGCGCCATGAATCCGCCGAACCTGGGCAGCTCAAGCGCCAGTCAAATTGATGTTGAACATAAAGCCGAGCTACGGCGAATTGGCGACGGCAATATCGCGTTACGTGTGGTCATTCACCGCGAGAAGATCACCAATCGGCGTCCTTTGGTCATCATCAATTCTGTCGATTTCCCGATGCCGCCCTCCGTCGAGTTTTGCGAACAAATGTGGGGCGCTGGCTATCAAGTCATTTTTATCGAACGCCCGGGATTTGGCAGCTCAAAATCCCTGCCGGATGTGCTGTTGGAAAATGCACACATACAAAGTGGCGCCACCGTTGCCGCCGAAGCGGCCTTGCTCTGTGCAATGCTTCGACAATTGGCGTTGAAAGAAATTGTCCTGCTGACAATGGGCAGCGCAAATCCTGTTGGATATCGCATGGCAAATCTGCACCCGGAAATCGAACTTTCGATTTTCTCCAATGCGATGTTCAACCAGAATATTTGGGGGGTGTTTCGACCGACCTGGTTTCAGGCCATGTTGCGGCAAACCGTGGTCTCCTGGGCCGGCTTGAAATTTGCGGCCTACGGCGTCAAGCACCAGTTGAGCAAAGCACCGCTGGCATTTTACCGTCAGATTCTTCAAAAGAGCCAAGGCGATTTGTCTTATCTGGAACGCAATCAGCAAGACTTTCTTTCGGCCAGTCGCTTGATTTGCAAGATAGAGCCAGCAACGTTCAATTATGACTTGCGGATGTCGCTGGCCAGGGATGAACGCTTACATGACGCGTTCTTCAAAGGCGTAAATGCCATCGCACTCTCAGGGCGAGAGACAACCGATCTCTGGCAACGTGAGATGAAAGCAGAGACATCGCGTTTGGCGCTGCCACTGGTCTATGCCCCGAGCGGCGATCTTTATGCTCCTTATGCATCTCCGCAAACACTGCTTTCAGCGATCGATGAGCACTCAAAATGCGCGCGACCGCAACGTGTCGGCTAAACCTCTTCCGACCTGAATCCAGTGTCTAGTTGACCCAAATTGGCGAAGACCATGCCCGCTCCTGGAGGGTCGTCGGCAGGTCTGGATTTGGCGGTGTGCCCGCCCGAACGGCATCCCATGTGCTCCATCGGCACGTCGGATTTTCGAGCACCCGAACATAATAAGCTGACACCTGATCGGGATCATAGTCCGGGTCCGTCCAGACCGCCTTCAGCTCTCCAACACCTGCACCGGGCGTGGTTTCGCATGTCGCAATATCCACGCTGGCACCATTATCAGCACAACGATGCGTGTCCGGATCCGGGGCTTCCCCGCCTGAACAAGCAACATCAAAAACCGCTTCTTGAGCGACACCATTGACGGCCGAAACTTTGACGATTTGCAAGCGTTGAAGCGGCGCAGAGGCCGGATCCTGAATCGCCCAAGCGACAAAGTCCGGGCTTTGGTCAGCGCCAGCGATTTCGCCGCCCATTGGAACCCCTTGCGCATAGGCTTGTTCGAGCAGGTCAGCGGACTCGACAACATCATCAGAATAGTCACCCGCAAACATCCTCACTTTCATTCGTGGCCCAGTCGTGCCGAATGTCTCACGGCGGCGCATCGCATCAAACAGGTCTTCGCGCGTATTGGCCTCGGCCCATACGCCGACGAGTCCGCTAGCGCTAAATTTTGCACCCGTCAGAATACGGCGATTGGTGGACTCCGGAACATCGTCCCAATTTGTCAAACCATCTGGTGGCACTGAACTGCGAGAGGCAGGGCCGGCGCCATCGCTTGGGAATTTCCCCCAATGCGTTTCCTCTTTCAACGTCGCCGCGGCAATATGTGTATCGCTCGAACCAATGAACCCGAAGGCATAAGGGTTCGCACCCAATGCCTCTTCCAGCGCAATCCCTCGCGAAAGCGCAGGTCGAACAAAGTCCCCTTCATTCAAGGTCGACTTGGCAGAGCTGCCGATGAAATAATCATAATGTTCGAAATCCGCCCATTCATCATTCGGCGAAAACATAGGGTGGGTTTCGGACGTGCCCTTGATCTGCGTGATTTCCACCAATGGCTCATTCTCAAGCCGGGTCAGTGCATAGGCTTCCGTCAATGGCTCACCGGTATAGGTTTCCAACGCAAACATCTCACCATTCGAGCCGTTCGAATTGTGCGGTATGGCAATCGCATCAATCCCTTGGGCGCGCTGCGACGTCATCCACGCCCACAAATCCTCGGGATTGGTTGAATCGAGGGTGGAAAAAACTTGGTCTGGCGCCTGGTTTTTAAAGATCACGTTGCGATGAAGATTGGCAGCGGATCCGGCTTCCTGACTGACAATGGTCATGGCGGTGAATTCATAACCCGCAAAGGTCGTGAACGTGCCGGGCTGATTGTGCCGCTCGGCCGCATTGATGGTTTCGGCCCAAATCTGGTTCATGTGTGACTGATCGCGAATTTCCTCGATCGGTTGGCCCGTGACGAATGAAACCCCAATCGATTGGAACGTCTGAGCCGATTGCGCCGCGTCTTCTCCGAATGCACGTTGCGCCGTAAGCGTCTTGGACAAAGGATGGTTTGGATCATTCATGAATGGAATGACGCCTAGATATTCGCCATGATCCGTGACCGCGAGGAAATCAAGCGGCGGACCATCCAGTTGAATCTCATAGCCTGCATCATGCGGAATTTTTTCGCCCTTGGCGAAGCGATAAGCGTCATCTGGCGTTCGACGGACGCTAAAAATATAAGCGTCAAAACTGTTCTGCGTATGCACATGCAAATCGCCAAAATAGGCGTTGCGAGTCACGGTTTTCTCTATTTGTGGCGCCGAATCTGGAGACGCATCTGCGTTTGAATTCGCGGTCTCTGGCGTCGGCGCGGTACATCCAAACAAGGCAGCGGTTGCGGCGCTCAGCAAAACGACTCGGTTCATGCGATTTTCCTCCCAGGCAATCCGCAGCCAGCGTGCACGCGAATCAAAACTTTGTCTATCACTGTCGCCGGTCTCACCGCTCAGCTTTAGCGATTATGGCACTGTTCGCGCCGAAAAATACTGTTACAGTGCGCGGGGAGAATTATCAGAGCTCACCAAAGAGCCGATTGGGAGAAAATCATGAGATTGATGTATGCAGTGTCGACACTGGCTTTTGGGCTCGCGCTCACGGCGTGTGCGCCAGCGAATGAAGCCGGTTCAGAGACCGAAGACACCGCAATCGCGAGTGATTCCGGAGCCGCCAATGCGGACGCTCAATCGTCGCGCACGACGGGATACAGCGAAACCCGAAATGCTTATTTTGGCGACTTGCACATCCATACGCGCAACAGTTTTGACGCTTATATCTTCAATGTCCGCCGCACAGCCGACGATGCCTATCGTTTTGCCAAGGGTGAAACAGTCAAGCACCCTTCTGGGTTCGACATGACGATATCGGGCGGGCCACTGGATTTTTATGCCGTCACCGACCATGCTGAATATCTCGGCATTCTGCCTGCGATGAACACGCCCGGCACCGCGCTCAGCGAATTGCCACGGTCCCAGGATATGTTCTCGACCGACCCGGCGAAAATTACTGCCGCGTTTCAGGGCGTCGGGGCATCTGTAAGGTCGGGCGAGAAAATCGACGATATGTATGATGCACCGCTGATCAATTCCGTGTGGCTCGAGAATGTTGACGCCGCTGAGCGATATAATGAGCCCGGCGTTTTCACCACGTTCGCCGCTTATGAATTCACATCTGTGACCACCAATCGCGATGATGGTACATTTGGTGGCGGCAATCTGCACCGGAATGTTTTCTTCCGTGATGCGGCGCCAGGGCGGGCCTTCTCGACCCTCGACTCAACCAACCCTGAAGACCTCTGGGATTGGATGGATGCGCAGCGCGAGCAGGGATTTGAAGCCATCGCGATCCCGCACAATTCGAATGTCTCGAATGGGCAAATGTTCAAACTCGAAACCTATAATGGCGCCCCGCTAACAGCAGAATATGCCGATCAACGGATGCGCAACGAGCCCTTGGTCGAAATCACTCAGGTGAAAGGCACTTCGGAAACTCACCCCGATCTGTCGCCGAATGATGAATGGGCCGACTTTGAAATATATGATCGCCTGCTTGGCGCCTATGATGTCTCTTCAAACAGCGGCGGTTATGTTCGGGAAGCTTATGGCGCCGGCCTGATGATGCAGGAGAATGACGGTTTCAATCCGTTCCGCTTTGGACTCGTCGCCGCTTCGGACAGTCATGTTGTCGGAGGTGCTTATGCCGAAGACGATTACTGGTCGAAAGTGGGCATTGTTGATGGCCTACCCATCAATCGAGGCTCGGTTCCAGTGTCGCCGGAAACTGATCCGACCGCCCGCATGGGCATCAAGGTCGGAACAAGCTGGGAAGACCAGCCTGACGTTCTCGCTGTGCGAAATGCGAATGAATGGTTCTCTCGCTGGTCGGCAGCCGGTCTGACCGGCGTCTGGGCAGAAGAAAACACACGAGCTTCGATCTTCGACGCGTTCCGCCGCAAGGAAACGTTCGCAACCACTGGACCGCGCATGAAGGTGCGCTTCTTTGCCGGCATGGATTTCGCGCCCGACCTGATGGATCAAGCCGATCTGCTCGACACGGCTTATGCATCTGGTGTCGCAATGGGAGGTGATTTGGTTGGCAATGGCGATGCTCCGAACTTTGTCGTTTGGGCTCAGCGCGACGCCAATGCCGGGCTGCTGCAACGTGTTCAAGTGGTTAAGGTGACCAGCGCTGGAGAACGCGTTTATGATGTCGCTTGCCATACGGGCACACCGGACAGTTCAACCCACCGCTGCCCGGACAATGGGGCGAGCGTGGATCTGTCGACATGTACTCCGACCGGCGACGGCGCTGCCGAACTCAAGACGATGTGGACCGATCCCGCCTTCGATGCTCAGCAAAGATCCGCGTATTATGTTCGTGTGTTAGAGAATCCAAGCTGCCGTTGGTCGACCTGGGAAGCGCTTGAGGCTGGCGTCGAGCCGCGTCCTGATCGGTCCGTAACGATCCAGGAACGCGCCTATACGTCACCCATATGGTATGCACCGGGCAACTAAATGACGCGACTATTTAGAGAGCCGTTGCTGCATTTCGTCTTAATTGCAGCGGTCATTTTCGCGGCCTATTCCTGGTTATCGCAAAGCCGCGACCGCGATGAACGAACGATTCTCGTCACCGAGAATGATCTCGACCGGATGGCGGCCTTGTTCACATCAGAAGCTGGCGCCTTGCCGAGCGAGCAAGACTTACGCGCGATGATTTCCGATCATGTCGAGCAACAGGCATTGGCACGCGAAGCCAGGCGACTGGGTCTGGCCGATGGCGACACCGTTGTTGAACGCCGTCTCGCCCAGAAGATGACCTTCATGATCACAGATACGGAAGCTGTGATTGATCCCGAACCAGGCGAATTGGAAGCCTGGTACGCGGCGAACCAGGAGCTGTTCTTCGAACCACGCAGGTTCTCCTTTCAGCACGTGTTCTTCTCTGAGTCCGGAGATCCAGACATTGCAGAAGTGCAGCAGTCACTGATTGCGCAACCAGATTCCTGGCGGTCCGCTGGAAATCCCTTCATGCTGCAGCGCGCTTATAGTGAGCTTCCACCGCGCGAGATCGCCAGGCTGTTTGGAACGGACTTCACCACTGCACTGATCACCCATTCCCAAACGGATGAGCAATGGTCGGCGCCGGTTCAATCAGCACTTGGGACGCATCTGATCCGAGTGACCGCGGTGCGTGAGGGTGGCCTACCAGAGTTAGAAAAAATTCGCGATCGCGTCGCATCGCGTTGGCGCGATGAGCAGAGCCGGTTGCGAGCCCGCGCCGCGATCAATGATGTTGTGGCGAAGTATGAAATCGAAATAGAAGGCAATTCGGCGCCGTGACGAAGCTGTTGCGTTGGTTCAGCTTGTTCGTTCTGTCGGCGCTCATCCTCTGTCCGTCGCAGGCGCACGAGGTCAATCCTGCCTATTTGGAACTTCAGGAAGTTGAGACCGACACCTTTTCCGTGACCTGGAAACAGCCGCTGAAAGACGGGCGTAGATTGCGTCTGATTCCGGCGTTTCCTGACACGTGCACGCGCAGCGAGGAGGCGATCCGTTCCGTCGGTGCGGCCGTGGTCGAGACCTGGAATCTGGCTTGCGATTTGAGACAAGGCGATTTGCGAATAGATGGGCTGCAACGCACTTTGACCGACGTGTTCGTGCGGATATCCTATCTGAATGGCGACTCGGTCGCTGTTTTGTTGCGCCCGAACGCAACGCAATTCTCCCTGGATACGCCGCAATCTGGTGCGCCGCTTTTAGCCTATCTCTGGCTCGGAGTGGAACATATCCTGTTTGGCTATGATCATCTGCTTTTCGTGCTTGGCCTGTGCCTGCTGATCAAGATCCGCAACCTGTTTCAGACCATCACGGCGTTCACGATTGCTCATTCCATCACCTTGGCGCTTGCGACCTTAGGCAATGTCAGCATGCCTGGGCCGCCCGTCGAAGCCGTGATCGCTGTAAGCCTCGTTATGTTGGCACGAGAGGCCCTGCGCGCGCAGTCCGGGACCGAGACGCTAACCGCCCGGTTACCGTGGCTGGTCGCGTTCGGGTTTGGCCTTATTCATGGGTTCGGCTTTGCCGGAGCATTGTCGGATATCGGATTGCCGACCAATCAGGAAGCCTGGGCCCTGTTGCTCTTCAATCTCGGCGTGGAGCTTGGTCAGATTGCCTTCGTGATTGCCGTCTTGAGCGCCTTCTGGCTCGTCACACAAATCAATCGAAACTGGCGACAACATTTGCAATTTGGAGCGGCGTATTTTGTTGGCATTGCCGGCACCTATTGGGCGATAGAACGCGTTCTCGGCTTTTGATTGATCGACTCAGACCAGCGCTTTGACGATCGCGCTGACCAAATCGTCTTTTTTTTGCTCCATGATCGGAAGCTCAGAAAACGGCACAAGCATCGGGTGGGTCTTGCGGTCATCGTCACGCACCGGACCATAGGTCCAGCCCTGAGCGCGGCGTTGATCCATCCACTGCACATGTTGTGCACCAGCATCCGCAGTCGGATTGTCGAGCACGAATTTAATACTGGTATACGTGGAATCCTTCATCCATTGCGGCGCCTCGTTCCAGTCCGGCAGACTGGCCTGGCCATGCGCCACGCTCCAGGCGCGGATGGCTGCATGAATGACCCGCGCGACGGGTTCCAATGCATGTTCCATAGTTTGACGCCTCCTTGTCGCTCCAGAAGAGCTAGCAAGGAGGCGTCGTCTTGGAAACAGGTTTCGGGTGCGCTTAGCCGGTCGAGCGCATGCCTTTTTGCAGGACGGCAGCATCGACAAATTCAGACCCTGGTGCGGCGCCTGCCTGCGTCATGGAACGAACGGGCGCGTGAACCAGCGGCATATCCTCATTTGCGACCCTCATGCCGACGAATTTTGCTTGCTGTTCTGATTCCAGTTGCAGCAACCATTGGCAGATCGGCGCGATCACCGTGCGATAGTGCAGCGAGTTCTGAATCGGACATTCGAGATCTGTCCAAATATCCAGTTGAGCCTGACGCTGTTCGCGCGTTTCTTCGCCGTCTTTCGCGAGCTGTGAAACGCCGACCATTGCGTCGCGAGTCAGTTTGACCGCAACATAACGGCGCGCATGCATGGCCTGCCGCGAGGTGCGGATTTCGCCGAACTCATTGCACATCCATGCCGCCAAAGGCTGAACTTGAATGCTGTTGGTGAGGAGATTGCGAATGCCGGCTTCCGTAGCATCGTCAAGGTGGAGATCAGCAAACAGAGCGGCTAACTCTTCGCTTTCCAGCCAGGCATTGATAGCCTGTTGAATATAGTCACTGGCTTTGTGGTAATCTTGACCAAGTTGCAGCGGCAATTGTGGCAATGCTTCTGCCTCAAAGCTGAACCCGCGTCGCAGACGGTGGCTAACCTCACTTAATTGCTTGCGCTGGTAGAGCGCATCGTGGCTCTCGAACAAGCGCTCATTGATTGCAGATACAAACGCCTCGGCGGCATTCGATCGAAGCATCGGATTTCCAGCAATTCTGGTTCCCATCATGAATTCCACGCTCATTGACATCTCCTAGCATTACGCGTCTCACGTGTATTGAAGAGCAACAATCGTGCCAAAAGAGAGTCTCAGAGCGGGAAAACACCACTTTTTAGGCGAATTTTCGTCTGATAGGCGAACAGTCCTTAAGCGGACCAGCGCACTTCGAACCGACCTGTCTCTTGCCAATGCTCACCGGAAAGTGGCGTTGAATAGAGTTTCAGATCAATCTCTTCGAGCGGAATGGTTTTGCCAGTGATCGCGTCTTTGGCGCCAACCAATGTCAAACCTTCTGCGCTAATGCCATATTCGTCATTCGCGGCTTGCGGCAGTGACCGCTTGAAGCGAACATCGACCATAACCTGCTTGCCGGTCTTCAAGACCAGTTTGTAGACCCGCTCCGGAAGCATGTGATTCAAGAAGCGCGTTCGCCCCACAAAACTGTCCGTCAGCATCCGAGTTTCGCCTTCCAATTCTCCTGCGGGCAGAATGATGTCCCGTTCGGTGAAGGGCTTCAACCCACCCGAAATCCGGCCCCAGTGATTCTGAAGCCGATATTCATCGTCAACGAAGCTGCGAATGCGCCAGCCCGGGACCATGCCAGACTCAATCGCATTATAGACAACCGTTCCTAAGGCTGTGACCAGTTTTGCATCTTCAATGACGCCCTCTTCCGAGATTGGCAGCCACTCGCCAGCAAAATAGCCTTTGGCCGTGATGATACGTGCTGGATCCAGAGGAAGTTTTTCCGACAGAATGCGTTTTGCTTGTGGCAGTTCCGACGGCTTACCTGTCAGGATCACCAGGTCACAATCGAAAAGGCCGACATAACGGGCATGGGTTTCCGCGATATGCGTGAACCACTCCGTAATGACTTTATCAACTTTAGCCATTTCGATTTCGAGCTTCTCGCCCGGATTGATAATGTCCTTTTTCAAGCCTTCTTTGCGGCCGAGTTCATTCAGCACTTCGACTTGTTTCATCGCAGCACCTGATTCCGTCAGGTCGATGACAATCTCTGAGTCGCCGCGCGAGACGCAGCGCAAGATCTGCAAGGCGATTGGAATAAACACAGTGCGCGTACAGACGAGGCGCTGTTGACGGTCGCTCTCGCGTTTGACCTGGCGCAGGAAGAATTGCTCGAACTTCTCACGCTCTTCCGCGCTTGCGGAGAACGGCTCACCAAACTTCGGCAGCAACACACGTTCGATTATGTCCTTGGCCAAGCGGTCGCCAGCAATCGTGGTTGAGTCCTTGAACAGAAGCTTGCAAACCAGATCGACACCGGCGCCCGGCAGTTTATCGGAATATTCAATCACCGACGTATCTGTCGTGCCGCCACCAATATCCAGCGTCATGACACGAACACTGGCCTCGGTGCCTTTGCCGCGCCCCATCAACTCTATCCAGTTTTCGCCGGTATCCCCCATATGGTGGATTTCAGAGAAGACCACGGCCAATTGAGGCGCCACGGCTTCATCAAGCGCCAGGCGAATTTCGGGCGCGCGCCCTGCCTGTTTGATGCTGTGCGGATCTTCGAACCGGCTGAGCAGGAAAATGTCACGCGCGATTTCCCACTTATCGCGGAAAATTTCGATCTCGTCCTTGGTCCATCCAGCTGGGTAGCTGAGCAACACATCGCCGAGTTCACGGCGCAGATACATTTGATTGCCTTTGCGCCATGCTTCGGATTGTATTTGCGCCTGTGCCTGTTCCAGGATCGAAAGCGCGACCCAAATCAGGCTATCCGCGCGCGAATGATTTGCGCGGCGGTCGATTTCAGCGCTCAATTCTGCATCGCGATTGTCGAGGGACCATTTTGTCGTGCCATTCGGCAAGAACCGGAAGATCGGACCTTTCAACGGCACCAGAGACGCCACATCATCTTCCGACCGGCGCCAGGGTTGAACCTGCATCGTCCAGTGTGTCTGCCCATTGGCGCCAAGCGGTGCGTCGTCCCAGACATACATTTTCGGCGATGACAGGAAGGACATGCCGCCGCCTTCGGTTTCAATGTTGCTCAACGCTTGGCGCGCAGCATATCCGATCGCGGCCGGAGAGACATTCGCGAACTGATGCGATGACTGAAACACTTCCCGATCACGATCGCGACGCGAGGTGTTGGCAATGCGCTCGAACAGAGACCGTTTTTGATAGGTCGGGTTGACGGCTTGCGTGAGTTTGCGGGTCGGCTCGGGTTTGAATACACCTTCCATCAGCGCGAACCAGCTGTCTGGAATCGCATCGTCGAGATCAAGCGCATCCATATCCAATGAGTCGAGATCTGTCCCCGGGCGTGGGAAAACAATCGGACGACACGCGGAGGACAGTCCGTTCTCAATGCCTGATTGCTCAAGCGCCAGAACCACGGTTCGCGAGTTGCCGAAATCCACGACCAGATTGACTTTGACGGGATCGCCTGCCTCCTCGAGGAAATTCACATTCAGGTCCAACTCGCCAAAACTTTTGTCGAGTTCGAACTCTTTATGAATTTTCAGGCTCAGCGTTTCTGGCAAATCGCGAACGGATCCGGCAATGTACGGATTGAAGTTCAATGCGGTTGACGGCACTGAATCCTCGTCATCGACATCATTGATCACCGATGATTTTGAGGGCGTGTTTTCCGTCGCCAGCGAGTCAGCCACCGCATAGCCGCGCGTGCTTTTCCCGACCGTCAGGTCAATCGCGACCCAAAAGCCGTGTTGAAACGTTTGCTCACCCTGCTCATCCAGCGAGGTCTTCGGCCCAAAGCGGCCTTTCAACCAAGGCTTCCCGACGGGAGAGCGCCAGTCAGATTCTGAAACCTTGCCCTCAAGGGCGTAAAAAACAGTGTACCAGCCGGAATCTGGAAACGCATTGATCGTATTTTTCATCGGAATCCCACGCAATAACCCAAGCGCTCTACGTCTCAGATTAAGATTGAAATCACGTAAAATCAGACACTTGAATTTCATTGAAATTGTCACAAATCCCGGGATCTGTATTATTGCAGTGTAAGAGAGCGTGCGGAGTTTTGCTTTAAAGATGAAAACAAAGATTGCGATCCTTGGCGGCGGAATCAGTGCGCTGGCGACAGCGTTCGAATTGAAACGATTGGACACCGCCGACACGCTCGACATCACCATCCATCAAATGGGATGGCGCCTGGGTGGAAAATGCGCTTCGAGCCGAAATCACTTGCCCGGCATGGATTTTCGCAACGAAGAGCATGGCTTGCACGTTCTTGGCGGCTGGTACCACAACACATTCCAGATGTTGCGGCGCGTCTACACAGAATGGGAGCAGATGCCGGACACCGACTCCGTTGCCATTTCCGACGCTTTTGTTCCGATGAATGGCGCTGTGTTATTCGACGAAAAGAAATTCTTTGGGTTTCAGACAGGATGGCGCAAAATTGCGATCAGGTTTCCCGACCCCGTTGGCGAACCCGGGATAGACATTCCAGACCTATCCATAGAACGCATGTTAAAAGTGCTGGCGCGGTGGGTCCAAGAGATCCTTGAAAATGCGTTTAGCGGACTGTCCGCCATTGGTCTCAGCGCAAATTTCTTGCCGCACTGGTTCGATATCTCGGACATTCTCGATTTTCTGGACAGCGACCTGTTTGAAAATCTTACCGACAGCGACACGGCGGCTGCGGCAAGCCGTGTGGATGAGCGCGCCACGTGCATCGGACGGGAATGTGAGTCCCTGCTCGACACGCTTTCTGACGAAGAGTCAGAACGCTGGCACGAGCATGGCGGAGATCATGATCCGTCCGTGTCCGATTTGGTGACGGCCGGCCTGGTCGGCGCTTTTGTCATTAAAGGTATGCTCGCCGACAGATTGCTCACCAGAGGATTCGACGCCATCAATTCCGAAGACGCGGTCGAATGGATGCGTCGTCATGGGGCGCCGCGTTTCGTCGTGAATTCGCCTTTTGTCGAACTCGGATATCACTATGCCTTCAGTTATATTGATGGCGACAAGGATCGCCCCAGCATGGCTGCAGGGGCCGCTTTGCGTGGATACTTGCGGATGTTTTTCGGCCAAGTCGGCAGCTTCTTCTATCATTTTAATGGCGGCATGGGCGATGTCATCGTCAAACCATTCTATGATGTCTTGCGCTCAAAGGGCGTGAAGTTCGAGTTTTTCAAGCAAGTTACAGCGCTGGAATTGAACAATCAGCGGACAGAAATATCGCGCGTACAAATTCGCCAGCAGGCAAAGGTCAAAGCCGGGAAATCGGACTATGATCCACTGATTGAGACGCCAACGGGATTGCGTACCTGGCCGATATCGCCCTTGATGGAGCAACTCGAGTTGGGGTCCGGTCAATCCAGATTTCCAGACGATTTCGAAGACCCGTTTGACATTGATCCGAATGACCCGATTGAGGATCTGGTCGCTGGCGAAGATTTCGATATTGCCATTCTGGCCATCCCCGGAACGGCGCTGCGGGAAATTTGCCAGCCTCTGGCGGTTGCGGACCCTGCGTGGGAAAAATGCCTCGATGCCATGTCATCTTGTCCGACTGTCTCAGCTCAATTGTGGACCGAAGAAACAGTCGATGAGCTCGGCTGGGGAGACTTGCCGCACATCTCGACCGGGCACGTTCTGCCGCTCAGCACGTGGAGCGATATGACTCACCTATTGCCATTTGAGACACCGTCTCAATACCGAGGCCACCACCTTCTTTGCGGCCCGCATCCGATCACCGACGAGCCCCCGCGTGATACGACTTTGCGTTGGCTGGATGATAATTTTCGGGATGTCCTGCCCGATTGGCGCATGGGCACTCAAGACACCAGTCCGCGGGCCATTTATGCACGCCTCAACCACAAGCCTAGCGAACGCTATATTTTTGGCGCGGCCGGCGACATTGATGATCGTCTGCGCACGGATGAAAGTGGGTATTCCAACCTTTTCTTGTGCGGTGATTGGGTTCGAAACGGCACCGACCTAGGGTGGGTCGAAGGCGCTGTGACAACGGCCCGGCAATGCGCGCGCGCCATTACCGGTGTCTCCATGCGCATCTATGGAGAGACCGACTTTGGCTGAGTATGCCGATCTCGCGGCAGTGACTTCGCCGTTAAACGGTGCGGTACAGGTCACCGGCACAATTTACGTGATTGATCTGATCGGATTCTCGCAGATCACCGAGGCCGAGATTTCCGCGAGCGAAAGATCCGGGACCGAATCTGTCACGCGCTTGGTCACCGCATTGTTCCGTCAGATGATGAGCGAACTGACCACGCACGACATCCAGTTTGGAGGCTTTGCCGGAGATGCGCTCATCGCCTGGCAGACCGAGGGTCCCGACGCACTGTCAGATACCGAACTGGAAAACATCGCCATCGAGATATGCGCCGAAATCTCTCCCGGGTTGGCGTTCCGCACAGCCAGTGCTCAGGGACAATTCTGGTGCACCGATGTATCATCGCAGAACGGAGATCGTCCGCTCTTATGGGGCAGCGCGCTGACCGCCGCATTTGAAGTGCTGGACTCCCGGCCGCGACGCGTGCCCGAATCGACCGCGCGCCCTGTCAGCCATGCGCCGTTGACGGATGAAAATCTTGCCACAGCGTCCGTGCTCGATCGATGGGTGATTGTGTTGCGAACACTGTCGCCTGCTCAATGTCGGACAACCGAACCGGATGCACTGGCGACCACGCTCCGGCGCGTTCATGAGATCGCCGAAGCGTATGCCGCTGAAATCGACAATATCGTGCAGGATGACAAAGGCTTGCTGATTATTGTGAGCGCGACATCAGCGCCTGCTCAATCCGCCATCGTTGACGGCCTGACAGGCGGCCGCGCGCCGATTGCCGGGTTTGAACAGATCGCGGTCATGTTTGGCACGGTGTTTCGGTGTCATTTCAGCATTGCGGATCACAATCTCAGACTGGCCATCGGTGCGCCGATCAACCGAGCTGCCAAGTCGTTGCTGCTTGAACAACCGCAGACGCCTGCTGTCTCGCTTGGCAAAAAGATCGGCCCAATCGCTCAACCAGAAACGGTGTTCGGACGCGAGCGTGAAACGCAGCAATTGGTCAAAGCCTGTCGCGATGCATCCACGCGTCGTCACACCGCGGTCGTGATCGGGCCGGCCGGTATCGGTAAATCGACGGTGATTGAGACCTTGGCGATCCAGGCACCTGAGCCCACCATCGCGGTGGAGGTCACCCCGGGCAGTCGCTATTTGCCTTTAGGATGCGCGCAAGACTTGGCTGAGGCCTGTGGATTACCCGCTGCCACGGCATTTCACAGCGACGGTAAAACGCTCATTGGACAACGATTGCCATCGGTCACGATTATTGAGAACTGGCAATGGTGCGATGAAGACAGCAAGCGCCTGATCCGAACCCTGCATTCCGATCGCGATACCGGGCTGTTAGTGATCACTTCGCGCGAAGCCGTTCCGGATATTGAACAAGATACAGTGGTGCGGCTTAAACCGCTTGATTATGAGCAATCAGATCAGCTGATCGAATCGCTGGCGCCCGGCATATTGGATACCGCTCGAAAACGGTCAATTTTCGACATCAGCGCCGGTACACCATTCTGGTTGGCACAGGCCGCGCTCCATGACGCCGAGCAGAAGACTGCCGGGCGACACCGGGTCGGTGAGACCGGACTGGAGGGGTTGCTGGATGCGCGGAGCCAAGACCTGACCGCGCCCGCCATGGCGCTGTGGCGCTTATACTGTGCCTGGCGCTCACCCCTGAGCTTCCAGCTCGCACGTGAGCTGCTCGCAAAATTCGACATTCGTGTCGATGCCGAGCACTTTCAAGAACTTGAACGCCTTGGCTGGGTGGCAACAGAGCGTTCCAGCGATCAGAATGAACATCGTCCATCTCATGACATTCTTGCCGATTGGGGTATTTCCGACTTACCGCTCAGTTTCGAACGGGCTCTTCATGGCCGAATTGCGCACGCTTTAACGCTGCAACACGGACCACCCTCTCGGATCGCCGCGCACTGGCAAACTGCCGGACGCCCCCTGCGGGCTGCAGTCTGGTTCAACCGCGCTGCCAGCCATGCTGATCGGGCCGGTGCCCATCAGCTGACATTGACCCATCTGTCCCATTCGGAAAACGTGACGTCAGCTGTGCGCTACCTCAACCCGGTCAAAGTCCTCGAGCATCTTGCTTTCAAAGCCACCGCGCTTTGGGGAATTGGAAAACTCAGAAAGGCCAAACACGCGCTGCAGGAATTCGAAGCCGTCGCAAAGCGTGTGCCCGCGTGTGATCGCAAACGCGCCGCTTTACTCCGCGCCGCCACCATGCAGTCCGAGGTGGGTCAGTTTGCTGGCAACTCTGCTTTGATCATGTCCGGCTTGTACCAAGGGTGGCGACACCGCCATCACGGAGAGGACGGACAGGAAGTCAAAGCCAGGCGCGATGGATTTATCTATTATGCCCTGGGCTTACTTAAATTACCGGTCGCGGGGCGATTGCGGAAGTTGGTGGAAATTGCCCATGAGCGAGGGGCGCACCGCAGTGAAACCCTCATCGGATGTTCGCTCGCGACACTTCACATGACGCGTTGTAAATGGAGTGAAGCGCAATCGGTTCTGACGGACTGCCACTCAGCCATCGCGCTGACCGATGATCGGCAAATGCTCGGGGTCGCACAGTGTCTGCTTGGCTTGAGCAACCTGTTTCAAGGCCGCACCGATGCGGCGCTATCATGGTTTGAACGACTTGCTGAGACAGGTCGGGATCAAGATCATCAGCTGTTCATCGTGTGGGGCGCTTATGCCAAGGCGGAAGCGAAATTCTATGCCGGTGAACGCATCACGGCACGCACGTTGGCATGCGATGCTCGACGTCAATCGAAGGGCTTGGGTGACCACCAATCCGCCTGTATTATCGAAGGCCTACTGGCACAGATTTATCTCGCCGATGCAGATTTCGAGCGCGCCCACCAGCACGCGCGAAATGCGGCGCGGTTTGCGGCGATTTTACCGCCCACAAACTTCAGCACGCTCGAGGGTATTGCCGCCCCGGCTATGGTCGGCGCCGAACTGGCGCAGATCAGAGGTGTGGATCCGGAACTTTCGCATTTGATCAAAGTCGGGCGCAAAGCGCTGAAAAGTTATGCGCAAGTGTTCAAAATGGCGGTACCGCGCCAGCTTTATGTCGAAGGCCTCGTTGCCCGATCAGAGAACAATATCGTGGCCGCCAAACGATACTTCAAACGCGCCCAAACGCAGGCGCAAAAATCTGGCATGCAATATGAGCGCGCGTTGGCCAAACGCGCCCTCAACTCACTTGAGGAGAGCCCACATGGCGCGACCGCCTAAATATATCGACCCGGCTTTAAAAGCCTTTGGCCTACCCCCTTATATCGGAGAGGACGCCTTGCTTCAGGGCGGCTGGATTGAATCCAGCCAAGGCGCGATCCAATCTTATTTGGATCGATCCGTAAATCGAGTCGCGCCTCAGCACTTCCGTGCCAAGGCGGTTCTTTCCAGCCTGCTCATGACGTCCTTGTTCGTAAAGAAAATGCGATCCGGGCACCCGACCGGACGGGTGTGGGGGTTCGTGCCGGAGGCCGATATTTCGATCTGGGCTTTGGCCTATGCAGGCCCACTGGATCACTCACAGGACTGGCGCCTTTACTGGGTTCCGATTTACATGTTTGTCGATGATCCAGCCGCCGTCGCAGGGGGGCGTGAGATTTTCGGGTTTCCAAAGATGTTTGGCACGATTTCTCGCGAGGATAATGATCCATCCGATTATGGTTTGTCTGTCAGCGTCGCGGCTTTCAAAGAGTTCGGCGCAGATGTCGAAGCCGAGCAAGTTGAGATCTTGAAGATCGACCCACAGATTCACGGCAGCACGGAGACGACCCTTGAGCGCGTCATGTCTGGTCTGGATGATGACCCGGTCGAAGCAGAGATTCAGCATCTGATGACATCCCTGAGTCCCCCGCAAGTCGACTTTCCGATCCTGCAAATCAAACAGTTCCCGAGTATCCGGAACGCCGATTTCGCGACGTATCAAGCCATCGTATCCGTCAATATGACGTCCCAAAGGGTGCATGGGTTGGGCAAGGCGGCGGGCCGACCACGGCTGACCATTCAATCGCCACTTTCTTTGAACATCGCGCAAGAACTCGACACGCCCGCCATTCAGGACATGAAACATTGCTTCTGGGTTCGGCAGGACTTCATGACACAACCTGGAGAAGTGCTCAGCCCGCCTGGTCTGATGGACACATAGAGGAATTTCAATCGAGGCGCGGCGCAATCACCTTCAAGCCGCTTTTATCGGTTTTCACAATGCCAATCTGCTTCATCCGACTCAAGGCGCGCGACGTGGATTCGCGCGTCGCATGGATCCGCGTCGCCATTTCAGAAACATTGATCGGTCCTTCTATTCGATAGGCTTCATCATCGCTCGGGTCTTGCACGCCAATCCGAACGAGTTCGAAATGCAGGCGTCCCATCACCGACACAGAGTAAAGTTCGGCGAGTTTTTCCGAAGTTGCTCGCACGCGGCGCGCCAATTCCAGGTTCAGGGCGTGTGCCAGATTGACATTGGTGCGGGCAGCGTCAGCGAAAACCGGGCGCGGAACACTCAGAACCGTAACGTCTGAATCGGCGATCACATCTGAAGTTCGCGGCGCCCCGAGAAGTGCTGACAACTCCCCGACAATCGCCGGGGCCGTAAAATCTGCCAGCCATATTTCATGACCGTTCTGACTTTGCTTTACGACCTTCAATACACCACTGGTGAGTAAAAAAACCGGCCCGGCAGGGTCTCGGTCAAGGACTAAGCGATCATCCGGTCTCAATTCAATTGCGGTACTTGCGTCTGCCAAGGACAGAGCGATCGGATCGGCAGGCGTGACACCGATTATGCCTGCCCAATATTCTGAAAACGTAGGCTTCACTTATACCGACCTCTGCTCAATACAGTGATCTAAGGAATAGATTTCTGCCGACAGAGTTCAAGACTGATAAAGCCGTCCTGGGTCCTAAAACCGCATACTTTTTATGGAATTATAGCTGGTTTGAACTGAATCCCGGAACGGTTTCGGCGGATTGTCGTGTTCGGCAATGAAATATTTCATTCCGGAAATCTCGTTTGCCGCAAAATAATCCTCAAACGGCAACTCTCCTTCGCCGACATTCGCCATCAAGGAGCCGACAATCGTCGGAAAATCCAAACTGGTTCGGAAATTCGAGGGATCACCTGACAGGTCCTTGATGTGGCACATTTTGAAGCGCCCCGGATGTTTCTCAAACAAGGCAACAATATCCGTCCCGGTCAGCGCCGCCCAGAACAGATCCAACTCGAAATCGACCAGGTCGGGATCCGTTTCAGACAGAAGGATTTCCATGCCGGTGGCCCCGCCACCAAGGTCAAAAAATTCAAACTGGTGATTATGATAGCCGACACGCACGCCAGCGGATGAAAGGATGGCGCCAGCATTGTTCAGCATTTCAGCATGCTGCTTGTACTGATCGAGGCCGCGCTGGTCGTCGCCAATCCACGGTAAGACCACGGTTTCGCACCCCAATACACCCGCCACGTCAGCCAGCTCGTTGGGGCGGTTGGCGAGACTGTCATAATCGACATGCGTGATCGGTGCAGGCAATCCGATATCATCGAGCATGCTGCGCAACTCGGCCGGAGACCGGTCCGCGAAATTTCGCCCATTCAGCTCGACATAATCATAACCAACGTCTTTGATCATTTGCAGCGTACCGGCGAAATCCTCGCCCATCGCTTCGCGCAATGTATAGGTCTGGATGCCGACGCGATCGATCTGTCGTGATGGCGTTGGCAGAATTGCAGCGCCGGTCTGACAGGCCCCGAGCAGCATCATGGAGCCAGAAGCGCCAAGAAAATGTCGTCTGTTCAGCGTCATAGCGCACCTTCTTTCATCAATTCTGCAGCATGATTGGCGGCCCGAGCGGAAAAGGCCATATAGGTCAGTGACGGGTTCTGACAGCCGCCAGACGTCA
The DNA here is from genome assembly GCA_039029475.1 of Pseudomonadota bacterium. Taxonomy (GTDB): domain Bacteria; phylum Pseudomonadota; class Alphaproteobacteria; order Caulobacterales; family Hyphomonadaceae; genus Henriciella. The sequence continues at coordinate 296,372 of JBCCGB010000002.1, forward strand.
TGAACGAACCGTCGGTTATAAACAGGTTCGGGATGTCCCAAGACTGGTTCCAGGCATTGAGCACCGAGCTCGCCGGGTCACGCCCCATTCTGGCTGTGCCCATTTCATGGATACCGATTCCCGGCGGTGCTGGTTCCGCTGTTTCTGGATCATCGGTTTCAATGTCGATACCGCCAGCAGCTTCCAGCATTGCGCGCGTATCGCGGATTGCCTGGCGAACCATATTGCGTTCATTGTCGCCCCAACGGACATCCAGAACTGGAACGGGGAAGCCCCATTTGTCGGTTTTGTTGGGATGCAATCGGATATGGTTCTGCTCGTTCGGGAGGACTTCGCCGAACGCGATCATTCCAATACGCCAAGGTCCAGGATTGCGGCCCGCCGCCTTGAAATCTGCTCCGACGCCCTCTTTGCCCATCGACGTCCACCAGCGCTCTCGCATCGCACCGCCCTGATAGCCAAACCCACGCACGAAACCTTCAGCCTCTTCCGTATGGTTGCGGAAGCGCGGAATGTAGAAGCCATTCGGTCGACGCCCAAAAGTATGTTTGTCCAGATTTCCCGGCAGGATGGCAGAGCCGCGGGCACCGGAATGGTGGTCCATCATATTCTTGCCAAGCATACCTGAACTGTTGGCGAGGCCATTTGGGGCAGCGGCGTTGGCTGAGTTGAGCATAATCATTGAGGTCGGAATGGTGCCCGCATTCAAGAAGACGACTCTTGCGGTGATCACCTTGGTTTCGCCCGAAGCAATATCCACCGTTTCAACACCCGTCGCACGGCCAGTCGTTTCATCGACAATGACCTTGTGCACGGCCGTGTCGGAGATCAGTGTCATGTTACCGGTCCGACGCGCGGCGGGCAGCGTCGCTGAATTCGAACTGAAATAAGCACCAAAGCTGCAGCCCTGGAAACAGTGATTGCGCGCTTGGCAGCGGCCACGTCCCAGGTCCATTTGCTCCTGCGTCGGTTCGGTCAAGTTGGCAACGCGGCCGGGAATAACCCGGCGACCTGGAAATGACTCTTCAACATTGGCTTTGAAGTCGAGCTCCGCACATGTCAGATCATGCGGGGGTTGGAACACGCCATCCGGCAAAATGTCCAATCCCTCCATCGACCCCGAAATGCCGGCAAAGCGCTCAACATAATCGTACCAAGGCTTGATATCGTCATAGCGCACAGGCCAATCGACGCCGTGGCCGTCTCGGGCATTGGCCTCGAAATCGATCTCGGACATGCGATAGCTTTGGCGCCCCCACATAATTGAGCGACCGCCCTCGTGATAGCCACGTAGCCAGCGAAAATCTGTGCCCTCGGCATTCTCATATGGATGCTCTTTGTCTTTCACCCAGAATTGCTTGGTGTAAGACTGGAACGCATAAACCTTCGACTGGACCGGGTATTCTTCACGATCCTGATCCGTTTTGCGGTTCAGATGTTCGGCATCCCACGGGTCGATAAAATCCGTATAGTCTTTCTCGACCGTGACTTTGCGGCCGCGCTCGATCACAGCGACTTTAAAGCCCTGCTCGCTCATCTCCTTGGCGACCCAGCCGCCGGACATGCCCGAGCCTACTACGATTACGTCAAAATCTGCCATCGTTATGTCGCCCATGTTTTTGGAAAATCAGAAAGCGGGACGCAGCCTATCCATTCGCCCGGCACAGGCTCGTAAGCGAGCTCTTCGGTCGCCCCTGGCTCGGACATGTAATAGGCCTGCACCACCGTCGCCTTGAAGTCGCGATAGAAACCGTCCTCGGTCGTGCCTGCAAACACGCCTGCATCATAGGCGGAGAGTGCGGTTTCGCGTTCACTTGGCGATAGGCTGGTAAAACTGTCCCCGCCTTCGCTCGTCAGTGCGGTACCGAGTGCCGTCAGGCCATCCCGCCAATATTGTTGAAATTCGGCATTGCCCCAATCAGTGGCAAGGTTTTGCAAGGTCACAGGAACACCGGCTTGTACCGCGCCCGCCGTCTCCGTCATCGGGATGATGGTTTGAGCGACAGCGGCAATCAGCGCCATTTCACTGGCATTGAAGTAGCCAGGTGCGGCGGTGCCGGAAACTTGCCCGGATGGCGCATCCTGGGCTCCGCCGCAAGCGGCCAGGCCGCCCACAGCAGAGAGCGCGATCAGGCTCTGAAACACTTGCCGTCTTTGCAGCATGAAATCAGTCATTCTAACAAGCTCTCCTAATGTCCAGCATCGACATCACCGCCGGCCGTTTGCTGCATCCAATTGCGCGCCGCATACAAAGCGCCGAACGCGACGATCAGGACGACCGGAAAGAAAACAAGCTGCGACAGTGCGCCTTGTCCTGCCGCCACTTCGACCGCATCTCCTGTCAATCCGGAGGCCTCGGCTTTGGCACGCGCGCCGTCAATCCAGCCTCCGATGATCGGGTTCCAGATGGTCAGCGCGAACATGCCCGCAGCCCCCACCAAGCTCATGCCAAGAGCGCCCGAGCGCGGCACGTATTGTGCTGTGACACCGATCATGGTCGGCCAGAAATAACAAACGCCAACCGCAAAAACGATCGCCGAGACATAGACCATGGCACCGGATGCAGTCGACATCAGGAACAGGCCCAGAGTTGTCAGCACGGCGCTCATCAGCAACACGCCGACCGGGTTCAGCGCATGAATAAGTGGACCCGCGAAGTAGCGTCCCACCGCCATGATACCGGTCACCATACCCAGCACGATCATGGCTTGACCCGGGACCCCGCCCAATTGCGCACCGAGGATCCGGTCAACCCATTGTTGCGTGCCGAGCTCTGAGGTTGCGGTCACGCTCATCAAGCCCATCAGGATGATCAACAGCAGGGCATCACGGGGCCGGCCAGCACGAAACAGCATCAGAAGGAAGGTCAATCCGAGCACCAGCAAGAGCGGCAGAATGAATGTCCCCGGCAGGCTTGCCACCAGATCATTCGGAGTGCCGATCAGGACCAACAAACCAAACACCGCCGTCATCAGGATCAGGCCTTTGGCATCAAGATCAACAGTCTTTTCGATCGCCGGAATGTCGGGAAATTGCGTGGTGAAAACCATATAGCCATAGATCGCGGTGGGGATCAGCATGATGGCAATTTGTGGCTGCCATCCAATCCCGGCATTGGTCATCAGATACGACACAACGGCGCCAATCACGATACCGCCCGGGAACCAGACATGAAAGCGATTCAGCCACTTGGTTTTATCATCCTTGTACAGATCCGCGACCAGCGGATTGCATGCCGCTTCGACAGAGCCATTGGCAAATCCGATAAAGAAGGTTGAGATCAAAAGCCCGAGAAAGCCTCCGGCGAAAATGGTCAGAACCAGACCTAGCAAATGCCCGACAAAAGCCAGGATCATGATCAGGCGCGGGCCCAGTTTGTTATACAGAAAGCCGAACACAACCATGGCCAGTGGAAAGCCCAGAAAGGCCATCGAGTTCACCCACCCAAGCTCTGTATCACTGAGTTGAAACTCTTCCGAAAGTTGCGTCAAAATACCCGCGCGAATGGCGAACGTCATGGCGGTCACGATCAGCGACAAACAACTCAGCAAGAAGAGCTTGTTGCGATTGATCCCGGCACCAATGTGCCCGTCTGCAGTGGTTGCGGTCATGTTTCCTCCCTTGCCCTCGTCTGTTTCTATGACAGTCCGAGCATTTTCCTGTTGGCTTCGACACTGACCTCGCCGCCAGCGAAATCGTCAAAGGCTTTATCGGTCACGCGAATGATGTGGTCTGCAACAAATTTCGCGCCTTCGCGGGCGCCGTCTTCCGGGTGCTTTAACGCGCATTCCCATTCGACCACAGCCCAGCCATCGAAATCATAGCCCGCCAGCTTGCTGAAAATCGCACCGAAATCAATCTGACCATCTCCGAGCGACCGGAACCGACCCGGGCGTTCAACCCAGCCCTGATACCCACCATAGACTCCGCTCTTGCCGTTCGGGCGGAACTCGGCGTCCTTCACATGAAACATGCGAATTCGATCATGGTAGTGGTCGATGAAGGACAGATAATCGAGCTGTTGCAGGATGAAGTGGCTGGGGTCGTACAGAATATTACAGCGCGGATGACCGTCGACTTCGTCCAGAAAGCGCTCGAACGTGACGCCATCATGCAAGTCTTCGCCTGGATGAATCTCGTAACAGACATCAACCCCGCACTCATCATAATAATCAAGGATCGGGCGCCAGCGTTTGGCGAGTTCCTTGAAGCCTTCTTCAACGAGCCCCGCCGGGCGCTGCGGCCATGGATACATGAATGGCCAAACCAGCGCACCCGGGAAAGAGACAGATCGATCAAGTCCCAGATTTTGCGATGCCTTCGCGGCATACATCACTTGCTGCACCGCCCATTCCTGACGGGCCGTCGGATTGCCATGCAGCTCGGCCGGCGCGAAGGCATCGAACGCCGTGTAATAAGCCGGATGCACGGCGACCAGCTGGCCCTGAATATGTGTTGAGAGCTCGGTGATCTCGACGCCCCATTCGCGGCATTTGCCCTTGAACTCATCGCAATAGGTTTTGCTTTCCGCGGCCTGCTTCAAGTCGATACAGACCGGATTATCGGACGGAATTTGCACGCCTTTATAACCCGCGCCGGCCATCCAGCGACACGCATTCTCCATCGTATCAAACGGCGCATCGCCCATGAATTGGGCTAAGAAAATAGCGGGGCCTTGCATGGTCTTCATGCGGTGATCTCCGTCCAGGCTGAGTGATTGTTGCTGCTCTCGACAAGCGCTTCGACAAAGGCCATGCCGCGCACCGCGGCGTCCATCCCGGCTTTCACGCCGCCTTGTGTGTTTAGGGCTTTCGCAAATTCCAGATAGATGTTGGCGAAAGCTTCGATATAGCCTTCCGGGTGTCCCGGCGGCGTTCGGAATCCTGCCGCGACCTCGTCTGGCAGATAGCCTTGCGCTGCGCGCAAGATCTCGGTGGGGCGATCAGTATATGTGCGCACCAATGTGTTCGGCTCTTCCTGATTCCATTCCAGGCCACCGGCCTCACCATAAACGCGGATCGACAAACTGTTCTCCTTGCCGACACAAATCTGCGACGCGCTGAGCACGCCTTTGACGCCATCTTCCATGCGAAACAGCGCTGAGCCATCATCGTCCAGACGGCGCCCGTCAACGAAGATTGAGAGATCCGCCGCAACATGTGTCATAATCTTACCGGTCACGAATTCCGCCAGATTGTGCGCATGCGTGCCAATGTCGCCCATGCAGCCGGAAATGCCTGAACGCGATGGATCGGTACGCCAATCAGCTTGCTTATTGTCGACCTCCCCGGCCAGCCAGCCCTGGATGTATTCAACGAAGACTTTGCGGACTTTCCCAATCCCGCCATCAGCGATGATCGACCGGGCCGCACTCACTAAAGGGTAACCGAGATAGGTGTGGGTCAAGCCGTAAGCGAGTGTATCTTTCGCGCGCACGATCTGTGCGAGTTCTTTCACTTCATCCAGATTCAGCGTGGCGGGCTTGTCAGAGAGAACGTGAAACCCAGCTTCGAGCGCGGCTTTGGCGACGGGAAAATGCACATGGTTCGGTGTCACGATCGCAACAAAGTCCATGCGCTGGTCAGCGGGTAGCGCCGCTTCCGAACGCATCATTTCATGATAGTTGGTGTAACAGCGCGCCGGGTCGAGCCCCAATTGTCGCCCTGTGGTTTTGCAATTTTCCGGATCACGCGAGAACGCCCCCGCCACCAGATCAATTTGACCGTCGAGGCGGGCCGCCAGTCTGTGAACATCGCCGATGAAGGCGCCCTGGCCGCCGCCGACCATGCCCATACGGAGCCGTGTGTCCGTCACGCGTTGAGCCTCCCAACTCTGAATTTATTATATTTATGATAGCGCTATCATTATGTCTTTCACGGCGCAAGACGCGTTTCCAAATTAAAACCAAGCGCGCGATTGGCAGCGTTGTCAAAATTTCTGGACAGAGCTTTTTCAGATCGCTAGGCCTGACCCCCAGACGCGTCGAAAAGATCAAATCTGACGACATGGCGCAATCGCAGGGGAGGATCTAAACGGCATGACTCATTGGCTTTCAAAGCTCATTTTGGCCGCGCTTTTGGCCGGCGCGGCCGCGTGTGCAACACCGGACACAGAGACCGACACCACCTATATTGGCAGCATTGACCGCCGCACCAGCGCGCTTGATCAGATCGTCGCCCCTGACGCCAGGATCGAAGTGCTCGCTTCGGGATTCACCTGGCCCGAAGGCCCGGTCTGGGTCGAGGCGGAATCGGCCGTCTATTTCAATGATGTGCCTGAGAACAAAATGTATCGCTGGACGGCTGCTACGGGCGGCGAGCTATTCCTGACCCCGTCTGGTGGCGCGACGCCTGAAACTGCGCCGACCATGCGCGAACCTGGCGCCAACGGCATTATTGAATGGGCTGCTGCGCCCGACAAATTATTGCTTGCGGATCACGGTGCACGGGGCCTGTCCGTGTTGGATCCTGCGACCAAAGAGAGAAACACATTTGTTTCCTCTTATGACGGAAAATCGCTGAACAGCCCCAACGACATCGTTGCCCGCCAGGATGGCGCTCTTTTCTTCACCGATCCGCCTTATGGTCTGCGCGGTTTGAACGACGCGGTTGAAAAAGAATTACCGCACAATGGCGTCTATCTATATCAGCCCGACGCCCCGCTGAAGCTGGTCATTGATGATCTCAGTTTTCCAAACGGCATCGGGTTATCACCTGACGAAAAGACCCTCTATGTCGCCGTCTCTGATCCGGAAAACGCTGTGATCATGGCTTACGATTTGGACGCGGACGGCGCCACCAGCAATGGCCGAATTTTCTTTGATGCCGGACCAGAATTGAGAGAAGGCGGCGGTCTGCCGGACGGTATGGTGATTGCCAATAATGGAACCGTCTTCGCCACCGGTCCGGAAGGTGTTTATGTGCTGGCCCCAGAATCCGGCGACGTACTCGGGGTCATATCAACCGGCATGCCGACATCCAATTGCACGCTCAATGATGACGAAACGTATTTGTACATGACGTCGTCATCGGTCATGGCGCGCGTTCCCGTACGGTTGAATTAAGCCCCATGTCGCAGACCGATCCCATCTATATCGTTGCCACGCTCATCGCCGCCGTTGCGGGCCTTCTGCTTCTGGTCATCCGCGCCAAGGTCCCGGCCTTTTTTGCTTTGATCCTTGTCTCTCTATTGGCGGGTCTGATGCTGGGTCTATCACCGGTCGCAGTGATCGACTCGGTGCAGAATGGCATGGCGGGCGTGCTTGGCTTCATCGCCGTTGTCGTCGGTCTGGGCGCCATACTCGGCGCCATTCTAGAGCATTCAGGCGGTGTCCAATCCTTGTCCGATCGTCTCGCCACAGGATCGGTTAAAACTGTTCCGGTGAAGATGAGCTTTCTGGGCCTGCTGGTCGCGATCCCGGTCTTCTTTGATGTCGCACTGGTTATCCTGATGCCGATGATACGGCGATTGGCGCACACCATTCAGCGCAACTCGCTTTATGTCGCTGCCCCGCTTCTGGCCGGGCTCGCCGCAGCGCATGCTTTTGTGCCGCCGACACCAGGTCCAATCGCTGTCGCCGCTTTACTCAATGCTGATCTTGGCCTGGTTATTCTGGCAGGACTGCTTGCCGCTATCCCTGCGATCCTGATCGGCGGCGTGTGGTTTGCCCGTCGGCAATATGGCGCGCCCTTTTCAGACCCCGCACCCGTTTCTCAGGAACCGGCTGCAAGCCCCCGTTCCAGCATCAATTTTTACGCCGCTCTGGCGGCCCTGGCCTTCCCGATTGTGTTGGTTGCCAGCGGCACTGTGGTCAAAATGACGATGGGTGACGCAGCCCCCACTGCCCTCTTATTTGTCTCTCATCCATTCGTCGCGCTGCTGTTGACGGTGGGTCTCTATTACACCTTTGCCGCGACCGTTTTGAATATGTCGCCAACGCTGTTGAACACAGCCTCGATGAAATCGCTGGAACCGGCGGGTGCGGTGGTCCTGGTCACCGGTGCTGGCGGCGCGTTCAAACAGGTATTGATCGATTCCCAGGCCGGCGCCCGAATTGCGGAACTCGCAGCTTCAGCGAACGTCTCCGTTCTGGTTTTCGCGTTCATGATCGCCGCCTTGGTCCGGGTGATTCAAGGCTCTGCAACAGTTGCCATGATCACGGCGGCAGGATTTACAGCACCGCTCCTCGAGGTTGCTGGTCTGTCCGATTTTGACCGCGCCCTCACAGTCATCGCGATTGCTGCCGGCGCGACCGTGCTCTCGCACGTCAATGATTCCGGCTTCTGGCTGGTCAGCAAGTATTTGAATCTTTCCGTCAATGAGACCCTGAAATCGTGGACAATTGTCTCGACTCTCGTTGGTGGGATCGGCTTTTTAAGCGCCCTGAGTCTATCTTTCGTACTGTAACTTTAGGGTTCGGGCTCGATTTCTTCGGATCAGCACCAAAAAATAGCCGCAACTTGGACCGAGCTTTGCACGGATTATTACCTTACGTGCTGAATAAGACCTCGAATGAACCGTCTATTGCCCCTGAGCGCCATTGCCGTTTGCGCGATTGTCCAGCCCGCCTGGGGCGCGGACGTGCAGATCAGCAGCGAAACAGCTTCTGACGCCTTACTGTCGGATCTACGCCGGGAATTGCGCGGCTCAGACTCCACAGAAACCATTTTTGAGGCCCGGCGGCAGGCTCGAAACGCGGCGCGGAAAGCCGAAAGCTATCTGAACGCTCGCGGCTATTTCGCACCTGAAATAGCCTATGCCGTCGACGCCGGACCGCCTCCTGTTGGACGCGTTCAAATCGAACCAGGTCGACAATTTACACTGGCCAGTGTGACGGTTGATACTGGCCTTCAAAACTTGGCCCCCGAGGCGCAGGCCACCCTGGACAAGGTCCGCACCCTCGCACCCGGAATGCCGGCCCGGCCGGATGCGATCCTCGCCGAAGAAGCGGCGCTGATCGCTGCTTTGAAACAGGCCGGTTATGCTACAGCGCGCGCGGATGCGCGCCGCGTGATCGGTGATCGCGAAGCGGGCAGTTTGGATCTCACCTTCCAAATCATTCCCGGGCCACGCATTCTGTTGGGGGACGTCGTGTATCCGAGCGATACACGCACGCGCCGCGAATATCTCCGACGTCTGATTTCGTTTGAGCTTGGCGATGTCTACACGCCGCAACACCTTGCGACCTTGAACCGGCGGCTGAACGCGACCCGCAACTATCGTTTTGTCAGCGTACAATTGGCGGACACGGCCAGCGAGACGATGCCGAACGGCGACGAAGTACGGAACATCCAGGTTCAACTCGATGAGCGCGCGCGATATACTTTGACCACCGGCACAAGCTTTTCGACCAGCGAAGGGCCGGGTCTTGCCGCGAGCCAGACGCGTCGAAATGCGACGCGCCGCGGCGACACCCTGACCGGCGCGATGACACTGGCAACGCTGGAGCGCTCCTTTTCTGTCGATTGGCGAATTCCGAATGTCACCGGTTTCGATCGCACCTTGGTTGTCTCATCTGAACTTGGGCGCGAGGAAACCGATGCGTTCGATCGCGAAGCGGTTACGGTGTCTAGCACGTTCGAAGTGCGTCAGTCGCGGCACCTGACATTTGCACTCGGGGCCGGCAGCGAATTCACGCGCGAAGAAGATGCCTTTGAACAACGCGACCAACAGATTTTAAGCACCTCACTTGGCGTGCGGCTCGACTATGCCGATGACCCCCTGGATGCAACACAGGGCTGGCGCGTCGATGCGCGCGGCGAACCCGGTTGGGTGATCGGTGACCGCGATGCACAGTTTTTCTCCGTCAATGGACAGATCAGTGCCTATCAACCGCTCGACCAGAATAGGCGTATCGTTGCGGCGACACGTGTGCGCAGCGGATTTGTGTTTGGTGCCGCGCTCTCCGACTTGCCTGTGAGCCGTCGTTTCTTTGCTGGCGGCGGCGGCAGTGCGCGCGGGTTTGAGTATCAGTCCGTCGGTCCCAAAGGTGCCGAGGGCACGCCGACTGGCGGTCGCGGCTTGCTTGAAGTGTCCGGTGAGTTGCGTTGGCGACGCGATGGCCCTCTTGGTTTTGTGGCATTTCTGGACGGCGCGAATGTCAGCGCCGACCAAGGCGTGGATTTTGAGGACATAAGATACTCAGCCGGACTCGGCTTGCGTTACGATACGCTGGTCGGACCGATCCGGTTCGACATTGCAACGCCGATTGACCCAGACGATGGGGACGATCCGGTACAAGTCTATGTCAGTATCGGGCAGGCCTTCTAATGGCCTGGCGCTGGCCTTCTGCCCGTCTATGGCGGCGCCTTGCGCTCGGCGCCTTTATCGTAATTGCTGCGACGGTGATCTTTCTGCGTCTGTTCGCCATGAGCTCAATCGCGCACAATATGGCCGAAGCGCGAATCGAAGCCATGACGTTACGCGGACAGGCCATTGAACTCGACGGCGTACACGGCGATTTGCTCGGGCGCGCGGAGGTCGATCGCCTGATCATACGCGATGCTGACGGGATCTGGCTCGAAGCCACAAATGTGTCAATGAGCTGGGCGCCCCTCGCCTTTTTCAGGCAACACCTGAAGACAAACGAGGTCTCGGCTGCACACATAAACCTCACACGCCGCCCAGCACTGGCGCCAGCCACCGGACGCAGCAGCGCGATACAACGAGTCACTGTCGGTGCCTTGAACATCACAGATTTGTCCCTCGCCGATGGTGTGGCCGGACCCGCGCAATCCTATGCCTTGATCGGCCAGCTGTATCGCCATCGTCAGACAGGGTCTGTTGAACTCGATCTGGCGCCGCGATCACATGACGGCGATCGCATCCATGCCGCGCTCGATTGGGGCGGCGACATCCCTTTGCGAGGCCGCGTGGAAGTCAGTGGTGCGTCCAACGGATTGATCGCGGCGCTGGCTCAGACCCCAGATGGCGCCGCCATTTCCGGCGACCTTTCTGCTGAAGGGACGCTGAAGGAATGGACCCTCGTTGCCAACGCAGATGTCGGCGACGCGCCTGCCTTGGATATCAACCTTCGTCGCGAGTCCGGAACTTATGCCGGCCAGGGTCAGCTTGCGCTTTCAGCGTTTGGAACACTACGTCCACTGCAAGCGCGCCTGGGCGACAGTCTTCGTTTTGACGGCTCAATCGCGCCTGACCAATCTGCGTCCGTTTCGATCGAAGCCGACACATTGTCAGCACACGCGACCGGCCAAGTCACCTGGCGCACGGATGACATCCAAATCGATCGCCTGGTGGGCGCAATTACGCGAGCCGATGCGCAATCCTTGACCGGGTTCTCAGACCTGACATTGCCCGCGCTCACCCTGGAGGGGGCTCTGACGCTTTCCGCACAAATACAAGCCTTCAACGGAGCGGTCGCCATCCCGAGGGTGACGTATCGCGATTATACAGGCGAAGACGTTCGCTCGGATGGGAGGATCCGTCTCACCGATGCGCGCGTCGAAATCGAGTCAGATCTCACCGTTGCCCGCCTGACCGGTTTGCCAGATGCGGTCACACCGCTCATGTCTGGCGCGGCAAGCTTGCAACTGCATGCCGATTATAATCGAAGCGATGGCGCCGCTCGGGTGATCACCAGCGCCTTTAAGAACCGCGCGACCGAAGCCACAGCACAAGGCACACTCCAATCCGGCGGCGATCTGGCGCTGGCCGGCACATTCTCAACCCGCGCTTTGCCAGACATTGCCATGGCGGAGGGCGCTTGGTCCGTTTCCGGGCAACGCGCAGAGGACGTTCAACTGAAGATCGCTGGCGATCTCATCGCAGCTCGCGACGCAGAAACTTTGTTTGCCCTGTTTGGCGATCGTGCAGAGCTCGACCTGACCATGCTGAGAAACGCTGAGCGGGTCGTCCTGGAAACCGCGTCACTGACCACGCCTGAGTTACGTGCGACCGCGACCGGTCGTGTGAGCGATGGGATCGTTTCTGGTCGTAGCCAGATCCAGGCCGCATCGTTGTCGGTCGGGCCTGGCGCGTTCAAGTCTCTGAATGCGGACCTCGCACTGACGGGCCGACTGGTCGCACCCGAGATCAACTTGTCGGCACAAATCGCTGAGGTCATCTATGCCGGACAAGCCGTCTCCAATCTCAACATCGCTTCCTCTGGCAGCTTGCGTCCGTCCAGCGATTTTTCGATCGTCGCCACCGCTGGATATCTCGATGAACCGTTCGATCTGAAAGTGACCGGTCGCCGTTCGGCAGACACGTTTATCATTGAAGACCTGGCTGCGAATTGGGACGCGTTGACAGCGACCGGCACCGGCACACTTCGCCCGCAGACACTCAGCGCCTCTGAGCTCCAGATCGACGTCTCTGGGAGCTTTGCCGGATTTGATGAGATCAATGCCAATCTCGGCTATCAAAACCAGGACCTGGTCGGTCTGGTTGCACTCCAGGACTCTGCATTCGGTCCGGTGACGGTCGATCAGGCGACAGTCAATCTATCCGGACACTGGCCGCGTTTCACCGGTGAGATCACTTACCAGGCAGACGTCGAAACACCCGGCGGGACCCAGCCCATATTCGGCATGCACGGTCTGCATGCCAATCTGGAGACGCGCGCGTTCGAACTTGATGGGGCTGCGACTTTGGCGGATCAGACCATAGCCTTCGTGTCCCCTTTGATCATCAGCCTGGAATCTGGTCTTCACGCGAGCGGCCAAGTCATGGCGTTTGGCGGACAGATCGACATCGACCTGAAACCGCTTGTGTCGGCGCAATCGACGCTGCGCGCGGCAAACATTTCGGTGCAATCACTCGCCCCGCTCTTGAACCGGCCGGCCCTGCTCGGCCGTCTCGACGCACAGGCTTCACTTGGCCTGGCCGAAGGGCAGCTGACGGGCATGGCCAGCGGCGCGATTGTCGGACTGACCCGCGGTATCTCCAACACTCCAGCAACCAATTTGATCCTCGAAGGCGCGATTGAAGAAAACGTGTTATCGGCAACCCTCGCCACCGAAGAGAATGAGCACGATCTGAACTTTGTTGGCCGCGCCACGGTGCCGCTTCAACATTCAGGAAGTCTACTCTCCATTCGGCCCATACCTGGCGCGGCCATGCCGGTCGCGATTCGCGGTGACGGTCCGATAGAACCGCTCTGGGCGTTGGCGGCGCCGACCGATCTTCGCGTCGAAGGTCACGCCACCGTGGACATTCACAATGGCGCCGGAGACACGTGGCGTTTCAATGGCCCGCTTCAGCTTGCTGATGGTGTCTTCGAAGATGGTATAACCGGTCTCCACCTGACGGATATCAATATCGATGCGGCATTGCGCCCGGATGGAATTGCGATTGAATCTGCGCACGCGAGCGGGCGACGCAGCGGCCGTGTCGATGCATCTGGCAGCTACAAGTTCGATGGCAGTGGATCGGTCACGATGACATTGAACCGCCTCAACGCCCTCAACCGATCAGATTTTTCGGCAACCGTCTCAGGAATGGCAGAAATTGATCGCCAGAAACGACGAACCTCGATCACGGGTGACCTCGAAGTCGACCAGGCGCGGGTCAATCTCGAAAAGCTACCGCGCGCTGGATATACAACGCTGGACGTGGTGTTTTCGGACGACGTCAACAGCGTAGACGAGACGCCCCCCGCTCGCGAAGCCATCGCTTTGAATTTGGATATCACTGCCGATCGACGGATATTTGTCACTGGCTCCGGCGTGGATACCGAATGGGGCGTGGCCGCGCGGGTTACCGGTTCACCCGGACGCCCAGACATTATCGGCCGCGCCAATCTGATCCGCGGCGAAGCCGATCTCCTCAGTCGCAGATTCCGGTTCTCGGACGGTCAGGTTCGTTTTGTTGGAGATCCATTGGCGACGCAGCTTCTCATCCGCGCCGATCGCACCAGCGATGATGTTACGTCGACCATAACCTTGGCGGGATCGCTGACCGATCCTGAGATATCCTTGAGCTCAGATCCAGCTTTGCCGAATGACGAAATTCTTTCGCGGGCCTTGTTCGGTCGTTCACCGAGCGAGCTTAGCCCGTTGCAGGCGGCGCAACTTGCTGGCGCGGCGGCGCAACTGGCGGGGGGCGATGCGCTCAATCTTGTCGGTCAGTTGCAGGAAGCAACAGGTCTGGATCGTCTGGATATCGGCCTCGATAATGCAGGTTCGGCGACCCTGTCGACCGGGAAATACTTGTCCGAAGATATCTATCTCGAAATCGAGTCAGGAGTAACGGGCGCCCCCGGCGTTGCGCTGGAATGGACACCGCTCGACAATGTCGCTGTTGACGCTGAAATCGATCCTGAAGTCGGGCCAAAAGTTGCGATTCAATGGAAACGGGATTTCGACCGTTTGCCAGGCGAACCTGACCCGGAATAACGCTATTTACAAAACCCTGTTTGAGTATAATTCAATCTCTTGCTTCAGTTTGACTTGTTTATCGCAATTTCAGGCGCGCGACGCTTCATCAATTTTTGAACACCGCGATTTTTTTATGAACAGATCTTGAACAGCGATCCGGACATACCGATATTCGATAAGAGAAAGGATCAGAGGGCATGACAAGGTCACTCCTTGAGCGGCTGAAAAACACGATAAGAGACAATCTTGCAGACTTTCTGGAAGTCGAACAGCAAAGCGAAACTCCGTCTCTCGAGAACATGTCGTCCTCCGAAATCGTCAGCCGCTTGAAATTGCGGCTCGGAGCCGTGGAAGCGGAACGATATCGGCTGGCGCAAATCCTCGCCGAGGCGGCAACGCCAAAAGTTCTCGAGGCGCGCGCCAGCGCAGCCCTGGATGCCGGCGACGAACGTCTGGCCCGTGAAATTCTGCGACTGAAAGTGGATCATGCATCGACACGCAGCGAAGCGGCAGAAAAACGCGAAGACCTCGATTTCGAAGCCGAGGATTTGCAAGCTCTGATCGCCCTGATTGAGGATGATTCAGAGATTGCGGAGAGCCTGGAAGACAGGCTGAAAAAATACGACGCGGCGCTCAGTGCACCGACGAAAACCGACAAGAAAGGCTAGGACTTATGGAGTTGTTTCATCCCGCATTAATCCCGTTCACCGCGGCATTGATCGTGCTCGGGTTGATTGCAGCATTAGAACTGATCGGCCTGCTTTTCGGCGTCGCATTTTCAGGCCTGGTCGATAGCGCCCTGCCCGAGTTCGAGCTTGACGCCGATGCTGATTTTGAAATGGACGCTGAACTTGGCGGCGATGGCGCACCATTGCACGTCGATGGCCCGGATATGCCGGACATGCCGACAGCCGGGCCCCTCAGCCAGCTCTTGTCCTGGCTTTGTGTCGGCAAAGTCCCGGTGCTGATCCTGCTCGCGGCATTCCTGCTCGGATTTGGTCTCACAGGCCTCATCGTCCAGGAAACGAGCCAGAGCGTGCTTGGCCTTTACCTTTGGCCCTTCCTAGTCGCCATACCCGCCGTCTTGGTGGCGCTACCGACCACACGTTATCTCGGCCTGTGCATCTCCAGGATCATGCCCAAAGAGGAAACCGACGCCGTGTCGCGCAACGCCTTTATCGGCGCCGTCGCGACCGTCATTCGAGGCGAAGCGGAAAAAGGAAAACCGGCCGAAGCCAAACTCAGAGACGTCAATGGAACCACCCATTACATCCTGGTGGAACCGGACCAGACTGGCCTGAGATTCATGCAAGGAAACGAAGTTTTATTAGTCAAAAAATCTGGCTCAATTTTTCAAGCAGTCATCAATACAAACCCATTACTGGCAAACTCATAAGCAGGAAGGACGCATTATGAATTCTTTATTTGAACTCCCCGTCATCATCGCCATCGCGGCATTCGCATTCCTTTTGATTTGCGGCATGGTCTTCGCACGGCTGTATCGCCGTTCGTCAAAAGAAGTGTCCTTCGTTCGAACCGGGTTTGGGGGTCAGAAAGTCATCATGAATGGCGGCGCCCTGGTCTTTCCGATCCTGCATGAAGTGATCCCAGTGAACATGAACACGCTGCGCCTGGAAGTGCGCCGGCACGCGGAACAGGCGCTGATCACCCGCGACCGTATGCGGGTCGATGTGCAAGCTGAATTCTATGTTCGCGTTCAGCCGACCGTTGAAGCAATTGCTGACGCAGCTCAAACGCTCGGCCAGCGCACGATGCGTCCGCAGGACTTGAAAGAACTGGTGGAAGGTAAGTTTGTCGACGCCTTGCGCGCTGTGGCGGCTGAAATGGCTATGGAAGAACTGCACGAGCAACGCGTCAATTTCGTCCAGAAGGTGCAAGCCGCCGTTTCGGAAGACATTTTGAAAAACGGTCTGGAACTGGAATCAGTCTCGCTGACTGGGCTCGACCAAACATCGAAAGAATACTTCAACCCGAACAACGCGTTTGACGCGGAAGGCCTGACCAAGCTGACAGAAGAAATCGAAGCGCGTCGCAAGAAGCGCAACGATATCGAGCAGGAGACCGAAGTTCAGATCCAGCGCAAGAACCTGGATGCGGAACAACAACAACTCGAGATCTCACGTGACGCCGAATACGCCCGCCTCGCCCAACAGCGTGAAGTTGAGATCCGCAAAGCCATGCAGGCCTCAGAAATTGCGAAAGAGCAAGCGGAGCGCGAGCGTGAAGCCGAGCAGGCCAAGATTGTAGCGACCCAGAAAGTCGAAGAATCCGCGATTGCCGCGAAGCGCGAAGTTGAGCAGCAAGAAATCGAAAAGAGCCAAACCGTCGAAGCGGCTCAGGTCGAACGAGAAAAGCTTGTCGAACTGGCCCGCCAGGAGCGCGACATTGCGGTCGCTGAGAAATCTCGGGCCCAGTCTGAAGCTGAAGCCGAGGCAGACAAAGCCCGCGCCATTGCGGCCCGCGCCATGGAGGAAGTTGCCACAGCGCGCGAGACTGAAATTGCTGATCGTCAAATGGCGATTGAACTGATCGATGCCCGCAAAGACGCTGAACAAGCGGCCATCGCGATCCAAGTTGCGGCCGAAGCCGAGAAAGCCGCTGCCGCGGACCGCGCCGAGGCCGTCCGGATTGAAGCCGAAGCGGAAGCGCAACGTGAGCGGATCACCGCTGAAGGTGCCGCTCAAGCTGAGAAGCTCCGCGCCGACGCCCTCGCCGCAACCTATGCGGTGGAAGCCGACGGTAAGCGCGCCGTCAACGAAGCGGCCAATGTCCTGTCCGTCGACCAGATCGCCATGCAGATCAAACAGGCTCTGATTGCAGCCCTGCCCGCGATTATCGAACAGCAAGTCAAACCGATGGAACAAATCGAAGGCATCAAAATCCTGCATGTTGATGGCCTGGGCGGCATGGGCGGCAGCACAGATGGCGGCGACACCGCCGGGTCTGGCAATGTTGCGGACCAGGCCGTGAATGCGGCGCTGCGATATCGCGCGCAAGTGCCGCTTCTGGACAGTCTGCTCGGTGAGCTCGGTCTGAAAGACAGTGATCTCAGCCAGGCGCTTTCGGGGACGACGCCCACGCCGAATGGCAGCGCGGTTTCCGACCGCCCGGAAATCCAGCTGCCTGACTGAATCAGGCCTTTAGGTTCCCCTTTGTCTGCATTAAACCACACTCAAACACTTTTCGGAGGACACTCTATGAGCACGACCAGCCCAACCGCCCTGCAATATCTCGATAAAGCGATGGGAGGGCTGCGCGAGCTTGGATTGCTGCCAGAAGCGGATGGCAGCGCCGCGCCAGTGGTCGCCCTGCTTGAGCAAATCACAGAGCTTGAGCCCGATAAGGTCGCGGCGATTGCCCGGACACTCGACCAAGCCAGCGTGTTCAACGATGTGGTCCGCGAGCAAGTTTCGAACATGACCATTGCCCAACGCTATGAAGGCATCACCAAAGCGTTTGATTCCATTCGCGATGACGCCAAGTCATTGGTCGATCAATACGCTGACGGCAAGATCTCGACCATGGAGCGGGTCTCGAATGTGTGGATGAAAATGACCCGCGGCGACATTGCCAGCCGCTTTGGCAAAATCAAGGATCTGTATCTCGAGGTGCAGGACGAGTCGGCCAACCAGATCGCGCGAGAGCGTAATATTCTGGAAGCCTATCTCGATTTTCGCGGCGCCATGAAACAATCCGAAGTGCTGGCACTCGAAGTTTTGAACACAGCTGAAGGCGTGCTCGACACCGCCCGCCACGAGGTCACGGCAGCGGTCGAAGCCGTCAACGCCTTTACCGGCGATGATGCCGCCGAACGGGCGCGGGTCGAGCTGGCGCGAGATGAAAAACTGCGCCAATTGCAAGCGGAAGAAAAGCGTTATCAGATCGCCAAGGACCTGTCTGACAATCTGACCATCGGCTACAATACGTCAGAAGTCATTATGGCCCGCCTGGTCCAGATCACCACAGCGAAAGAACGCGTCTATGCGCAATCGGTCAGCTTCTTCTCCACCAATGAAGTGGTGCTAACCGCCCTCACCGCCAGCTTTACCGGCATGCATGGTCTGCACGAAAGCACCCAGACGCTCGAAGCCATGAAGGATGGCGTCAATAAGAGCCTCGAAGTCCTCGCAGAGATTGGCGGTGAAGTACAAGAAGCCGCCACGCGCGCTGGCTATGGCCCGACCGTCTCTGCCGCATCGGTGAAAATGCTGGTCGACAGCGTCGTGAATTTCCAGGAGCGGTCGCAAGTGATCATTGCGGAGATGCGCGAGCTCTCGACCAGGAATTCCGAGGAAATCCGCGACGCGGTCGAAGATGGCAAGCAGCGCCTGACCAAATTGGTCCAGGATGGAGCCGCGCTGGCCTTGAACGCCTAAAGCCAAGATGACTGCAACGGCTCAAAAACAGACGCTGGATGAAGTTCTGGTGGCCATGGACGTGGTCGACACGCTGCGCCATCGCGATCTTATCCTGCAAAAGGAACTCGATCAGGACGGACGCGAGCAGCAGCTCATTGCCCGTTTGCGTGAGATTTATACCGCGCAAGGCATCGAGGTCACAGACGAGGTCTTGTTGCAAGGCGTGCAGGCTCTGGAAGAGCAACGGTTTCAGTATAAACCACCCGCACCGTCTTTCGGCGTGCGGCTCGCGAAGGTCTATGTTTCGCGCGCGCGATGGTGGAAGCCTGTGGCCGGCGGGATTGCCGCGATCGCTGCGGGTCTGACCGCGTATCAAATCGGTGTCGTTCAACCGGCCAAGGCCACTGAAGCACGGATCGAGCAGGCCCTCACAGAAACACTTCCGGATACGCTGCAAGCCGCGCACACAGCCACACTGGAAATCTCGCAATCGGAAACGGCCAATCAACTCGCTGCGACCTATCTGAACGATGGCGAAGCCGCGATCGCAGCGCGTGATGTGCGCAAAACCGAGGGCGCGATTGCCAGCTTGAACCAATTGAAAGCCGATCTTGCCGTCAGTTACCAAGTCCGGGTCGTCTATGGCCCCGATGAGCCGCGCTCTGGCATCTTCCGCATTCCGGACGATGCCCCGAATGCCCGCAACCATTACCTGATTGTCGAAGCGGTTGACCCAGCCGGGCGCCTCGTCGAAGTCGAGATCGAGTCAGAAGAAGATCGCAAAACCGAGCGCGTCACCCGCTGGGGCCAACGCGTCAGCGAAGACGCGTTCAATGCCGTCGCCTCTGACAAGCGCGATGATCAAATCATCCAGAATGCCGTGATCGGCACTAAAGCCGCAGGTACACTGTCTCCCACCTATTCCGTCGCGACGCCCGGCGGCGCCATTCTGGAGTGGTGAGCATGGCGAAGTGGATTTCCGGGCGTGATGCCCTCGACCAACTCGATCGCCGGCTCGGCCGGTTGCGACGGCGCCTGAATGACGCCATCCAGACCGCTGACAGCATTGATGGCCGCCTCGCTGAAATTCAGAGCCATCGCGTCGGCGCTTTGCAGAGACTGGCCGACATGCGCCTCGATGTGATCCAGCAAGCAGACATAGAAGATCTTGATCGCCTGCATCGCCAGGCTCTGGAATTGTTGCAATCTCATACGGATTATATCGCAGACGAGCGCCAGAGCATCGAAACCGCATCCGACAAGATCGCTGCTTTAGAGGCCGATCGCGCTGACCTCTCAGATCAGCACCAGGCACTGGAAACCGAGATCGACTCCAAGCTCGCTGATATCGAAGCGAGCTTGAAAGATGATGCCGCTTATCGCGGACTGGTCGAGGCGTTCGAAGATGCAAGTGCGATTGCCGACCGCGCCGATCAGAAACTCGCCGTCGCGATTGACGAGCGCGAGGAAAAAAGCGCCGCCTATCTCAGCGACCCCCTGTTTTCCTATCTCTGGGAGCGAGGCTTCGGCACCACAGCGTATAAAGGCGGCGGCCTGTTCAAAATGCTTGATGGCTGGGTCGCCCGATTGTGCAAGTATCAGGGTGCCCGTCCCAATTTTGCGCGGTTGAATGACATTACCGATTGGCTCGGAGATCATGCGCAGGCCACGCGCGATGCTGCCGAGTTGGCCAAATCAACACTTGAATCCGCCGAGCGTCAGGCGATTGAAACCGCCGGCATTCCAGCCGATGAGCAAAGGGCCGATACGCTTCGCAGCCAGATTTCCGACATTGATGCGAACATCGAGGCGGCAGAAATCACGCATGCAGAGCTGACAGAGCGGCATGCACGAACGCTGATCGGCGAAGAAGGCCCAGCCCGGCAAGCGCGTAAACTGCTCGAGCGCGGTTTGCAGCACATGAGCATCCCCGACCTGCGCATGCTGGCCGCCGAAACGGTTACGCTAGATGATGATGAGATTGTCGATGACTTGGTCGAGCTGCGCACCGAGGAAATGTCACTCGAGCTGGAAACCGAGCGCGTCTCTGATGCTCCGACCCGGCTCGGCGAAGAACTTGGCGCCTTTGAAGCCCTGCGCCGCCGGTTCAAGGAAGCCCGCTTTGACAGTGATGCCGCCTTGATCAAGATCGCGCTGTTTGACGATGCTCTGGAAAAGCTCGCCTCAGGACGCAGTGATGTCAGCCGCGCGTTGAAACAAATTCATCAATCGGTACGCCGCAAGGAAAGACGCACGCGGCACGGATTTGGGGGTCGCCGATCAGGCTCGGATTTCGAAGTCTATGATATCATCGGCATCATTGCGGAGGAAGCCATCCGCCAGGGCATGCGCGGCGGTCGTCGTGGCGTCGGCTTTGGCGGCTTTCCGACCCGCGGCAGAAGGACCTCGCGCCGATCGAGCCCGCGCAAGCGTGATGGCGGGTTCAAGACCGGCGGCGGATTCTAGCGACAACTGCGCGTCCGACGCGCCTTAGAAGCTGCGTTGGCTGTACATGTGCATGCGGGATCGCAGAGAGCGTCACATTCACTGTGTCGTCAAACGCCGGTCAATGCGGGAATAGAAACCATGCTTCAGTCACTCAAACAGAGCTTGCAATCTCATCATTTTGTTATATATATACAACATTATGATTTATAACCGTGTCAAATTGCTGCGAATTGAAAAGAGTCTTTCGAGAAAAGACCTCGCAGCGGCGCTTGGAATCAACTTCCAAACCATTGGGTATCTAGAACGCGGCGAATACAACGCGTCGTTGGAATTGGCTTTCAAGATCGCTGAATATTTCGAACTGCCGCTCGATAAGGTTTTCAATCCCAGACCATTCAAACCGCTCGCTGTCGAGCTTACGGAAACGCCATCACCGAAACGGAGCTATCGATGACATTCACCCCGCCCAATATTGCTCTAAAAACACACTCCCTTTCCCGAGAGAGACTTTTTCGCCTCAAATGGACAACCATTATTGCCATCCTGGGATTGCCGGCTGTTGCCCAGACCCTTGGAGCGATGATGCTGTTCTCGGAGAGTTTCCCATCATTGCTATCCATGCCCGCCATTTTGATATTGGCTAGCTTTGCCAGCATCGTGATTGGGGCAGGACTTTACGCTTTAAGCACAAGAGTTTTTCTAAGATTTGCCGGCGCTCATCAGGGGCTGAATGAATGGGAAGCGAAAGTCAGCAATGATGCGCAGGCGTTTTCCTATCGGGTCATCGCAAAAGGCGCCATGCTTTCATTCATTGGCGCATCAATCATGGGGGTGTTTCAACTGCTTGCGGCAACAAGCATGATCGACGTCGGGCTTCCGTACGATATTGGGCTAAATTTGCCAGGGATGGCCGTATTCACGGTTGTGCTCACATACGTCATAATCTTGCTTCCAGCCTTGTACATTGCTTGGACCGTGCCCCCTCTGAACGACGATTGCGAATAGTAGGACGCATTTGAACGGGCACTGATGTTCGTGTTCGCGGCATACCGAACCGTGCCCGCCCAACGTATGACCTTATGACTAAACGCCGCTAAAGCGCGCTCACAGCGCCGCCGTCATGCCGCCATCGACGGTATAAACACCGCCATTCAGAAAGGCCGCATCGTCGGAGCTTAAATACAGCACTAGATTCGCAACGTCTCCTGTTTCCGCGTAGCGTTGCATTGGGATGCGTTGAACGATCACCTCGCGCACGCCCGCAGGATCATCCGGATTAGACCCGGCTTCCAGGGAAGACATCATGCGCCCCGTGACGGGTGATGGACAAACGGCATTTACACGAATGTTCTCTGCGCCCAACTGAACCGCGCCGGACCGGGTCAGACCAATAACAGCATGTTTCGAGGCATTGTAAGCAGGCGTTCCGGCCGCGCCCGACAGGCCGGCAACGGAGGCGATGTTGACGATCGTCCCGCCACCACTCTGGCGCAAAGCTGGCACTGCGGATTTCATTCCAAGGAAAACCCCTCGGACATTGACCGCCATGACCTTGTCGAATTCTGCTTCGGGGTAATCTTCAATTGGCGCCACCGCGCCTTCCACGCCCGCATTGTTGATAAAGGCATCGACCCGTCCATGCGCTTCCATCGCGCGCGCAACACAGCGCTCAACATCTGCTGCGATGGTCACATCTGTCGGAACGCCGATGAGCGCCGGCCCCGCGTGCATCTGAACCATGTTGGCAAGCGCTTCAGCATCTTGGTCCGCGGCAATGACGTTCGCGCCGCCCGTCAGAAACCCTCGCACAATTGCTTGCCCAATCTCGCCACTTGCCCCGGTGACCACCACTGTTTTATTTTCGAACCGTTTTGTCATTTCACCCTTCTTTCTTGAACAAGCATAGGGGGCACACGACCAAGCTCAACTGGTTTTACACCCGCAACGCCTCCGAACCAAATCGGCCCAGCGCATAAGAAAAGGCCGTCCCCTGCGATGAGACGGCCTTTCTCTGAATTGAGCTTTGAAACTTAGTGGCGGTTGCTCAGACGAGCACGACGCCGACGCCGCTTGTCCAACATGCTTTTGCCGCGATCCTCTTCTGTTACGGGAGCTGGCGCTTTGATTTCGATGACAGGCTCGACAATTTTAAGAGCGTTGAAAGGGGCCGTCATCGGCGTGGTGCTAGGAACCGCGATGGGGGTTTGCTCGATTTCGCGGACTTGCGGGGTCATGGTTTTTTCTTTCTTTAAAATCAGGTGACTAGACCTGATCGACGGGGGTTGAGAGGGGTTTAGTAATCCGTCGATGGATGGTAGTTGGGAACCACATTATCGTTTTTCAATATGTAGTTATCGTTTTTCGGTAACTATTTTTGAAAATCGAATTTTTTCAGGGACATAGGATGAAAATTTTTTTCAACAAAAACAATGTTAGCGTAAACATTTGTGAGTGGGCGCCCACTTTATAGGGAGGACGCTGGCTTGGAATCGTGCCGGTGGAGCGGTTGGCCCGATGAAATCGGTTTCCCCGGGCCCTTGCATTGGCTTATAGTGATTATAAAGCCGCCAAATGAGCGGCGCGTATGGGAGGGGAATACATCGCTATGCCGGATCAGGCGGATCAACTCGTCATCTTTGTGTCTTACTCGCGCGCGCAGGTGCACTTTGCGGATGAGCTTGAACTCTATCTGACCGCGCAGAACCACAGAGTCCTGATCGATCGGCACGGCATTTCAAAAGGTGAGAACTTTCAGGAACGCCTCGGCGAGATGATCCTGGATTGCGATACGGTCGTGTTCATTCTGTCGGATGAGTCGGCAGCCTCTGAGGTTTGCGCGTGGGAGATCGAGGAAGCCCTTCGATTGTCCAAACGCATTCTGGTGATCACGCTGAAGGATCTGTCACCCGGCGTTTCACCACCTGAGAAACTGGCGGGAATTGACTGGATCCATTGCTGGAACAATCCGGCGGTCCCAGGCTCGAGCCAGACCAAGGGGTTGATCGAACTCGACACAGCCTTGCGCACAGATGTTCAGTGGTTGCGCCAATGCACGGAATATCAGCGTCAGGCGGCGAATTGGGCGCGGCGCGGCAAGAAGCCGGAAAGCGCGATCCTGTTGCGCGATGATCTGCTCGCTGAAGCGCTCGAATTTGCCAAAAGCACCCCGGCAAATGAGGATTTGCCGGACGAAGTGGCGGAGTATTTTGCCAAAAGCTCTGAATATCAGGCGACGTTGAACAGCAGCGCCGTAACCCGCGCCAAGGCGGTGCGTCGGACCGGATTGATCGGCGCCGCCGTTTCCGCGGTCTTCTTCGTCGTGGCGATGGGGTTTGGCTATATTGCGCTGCAGGAGCGCGATACAGCGATTTCCGAACGCAATGAAGCGACGCGCCAGTCCAATCTCTCTTTCTCCCGGGCGCTGTCAGCGCAGGCTGCGACGGAACAGAATGGGGATCTCGACCTGTCGCTTTTACTGTCCATCGAGGCTTTTGCCGCAGCACCGACGGCAGAAGCGCGGTCTGCATTGTTGAGCGGGCTGACGCGGGTTCCGCATGTCGATCGCTATTTGCGCCCGTCACAGGAGATTGGCTCTGGCGCGATTGGCGACAAATTCTGCTCACTCTCGTACCAGGACGAGCGCCGCACGTTCGGTGCGCCGTCCATTCGCGGGGATGGGTTTCTCGATCAGTTCGATCTGCAGAGCGGGCAACGCATCGCCACTCTGCCAATCGAAGGGTCACACACGGTCGCAGTCTCGCCGGATGGCGCCCGGGCCGCATACTACACCGCGACCAGCGTCAGGATCGTCAATCTTTCGAACAGTCAGATCATCGCGGAATCACCGCTGGACGCGCCTTATGGCTGCGTACTGTTCGGGACAGGGTCCGACACGCTCTACTTCTCCAACAATGCCGAGGTCTATGTCTGGAATTTTACCACCGGCGCGGCGCCGGATGCGTTCACCATTCCACGGCTGCGAGCCATTCACCGCCTCAGCCCCTCCGCAGATGGCCGTCGCATTCTTGCGGCGGGCTATGCCGTCGGCGGCAATCAGAAGGCCACGGTCTGGGTCGATTTCGAGGCCAGAGAAATCGAGGGTGAGATTCTGGATTCGCAACTGATCGCGCATGATCGCGGGCGCGACATTGCAGCGATTGCAAATCCCACCGGAATTTACACATTTGATCTCGCGGGCGAGCTCACGTTCATTGACCATATTCCCATCAGCTGGAGCAATTTCGAATATGGCGTCGCCGCCCTCGCGCCGACCGGGGACCACATCGCCATCTGGCATGATGATCGGCTCAGCCTCCGGGACCTCAAGACCGGCGCCGTCATCGCGGACAATATGGCCGGCTATAGCGGCATGGTCGAAGCGATCCTGTTTGAGCCGGATGGCGCACATTTCATCACCATGGGGCGCGATGACTTGCTGACCCGCTGGCGCAGTCAGCCCCAGCAACGCCTGCTGACGCGGTTTATCGGCGCTGACGATAACAGCCTGCAAGCCATCGCACCTTTGTTCGAGGGGCCGCTCGGGACCGCCGAGACAGGCTGGCTCGCCGATGGCAATCTCGAGGCGCTCGACCCGGAACTGCTGGATGTTCTGGCGCAGATCCTGACCGGAACGCGCCCGGATGCGGCGCCGACCCAGCCCGCGGCGCTGGCAACAGCGACGGACAGCGCGGCGGTGCCAGACACACCCTTGCCGCGGGATGTCCTCGATGTCTTCACGCGGATCGATCCGGCGCGGTATCAAACCCTCACGGCGCTGGCCCCGGACCGCACCGCCTTTGCCGCGATCAGCAAGGACAATCAGGTCCACATCCTTGACGCACGGACGACGGAGGTGCGCGCCGCGAGTGGCACGCTGGGCGTCGGCTTTGCCGATATTGCGCTGCTCAGCCCGACGCGATTGCTGGCGATCACCGAACAGAACGCGGTCTGGCAATGCGACGCCGATGGCAGCACCTTGGCGTGCCGGGCCTTCGCGCAACAGCCGCCGCGCAAGAGCTTGCAAATCCTGCCAGCCGCGTCCCCGGCGCAGGCCTATATTCTCGGCCATGAGGAAATTTCCCTGCTCGATCTCGAGCGTGAAACGCTGATCACCAATCTCGCCCGCGGCAGTGGCCTTGGCGCCCCGGCCAGCGCCTCTCTTGATGAAGTCGCTGACATTCTCGCCTTTACCAGCGGCGCGCCCTGCGTCTCGCTGTATGATCCGAAATTGATCTTTCCGTTTGCCTCGCAACTTTGTCCGCCCGTCCGGGACGGCTTTTCGGTCAGCATCGGGCTGGCCTTCAATCCGGCCGGCGACACCCTGCTCTCCGGGCATTCTGACGGCCTGGCACTGTGGGACCTGTCACCCGACACGCTGATCCAACAGGCCTGCGCCATCGCCAATCGCGGCCTGACTGAAACCGAATGGCAGCGCTACATGGGCGACCGCCCCTTGCGCCAGACCTGCTAGACCGTTTCCAGCTCGTTCGGGGCCTTTTCGGTTCGCCGTGTCTTCTCGGCGCGCGGCTTGGGCAGCAGCCGAAACCGCGTCTGGCACCAGGCAAAGCCCACCCCGACATCGAGCAAGGCATCGCCGCGTCCGCACGGACAGATGAACGGCAATATGCCCCAGACGCGATACGTTTCGCCCTGGACCAGCGGCACCGGGTCGCCGGTCACATGGTTCGGCGCCGCGTTCACGCACAGCACCAGATCACCGGATCCAACATCATAAGACATGGCCTGCCCTGTATCACAAAGTCCGGACTTGGCCCAGCGCTGCCCGGCCCGAACTCCGACCTGAAATCCCGCTTTCACCCCCACGGCGGACCCCGCCGATTTTGCCGCTGCGGCGCAATCCGATAGAAGAACATAGATCGGAGGAACCCATGACCGACATCCCTGCCCCTGACCTGTCGCATCGGCCGCGCCGCATGACCTGCCAGCGCCATATCGAGGCCTCGCCCACCGCGCTGTTCGAGGCCTGGACGACGCGCTTTGATCTGTGGTTTGCCGAGCCCGGCACGCTGGCCCTGGTGCCAGAGCCTGGCCGCCCCTATTTTTTCTACAATCGCCAGGATTGGGGCCGCCATCCGCATTATGGCCGCATCCTGTCGGCGGCGCCGGCCGAGCATGTCGAGATGACCTGGCTGACCGGCAATGGCGAGGCGGTCGGCACAGAAGGCGCCGAGACCGTCTTGCGCATTGATCTCGTCCCGGACGGCGCGCTGACTGAGGTGCAGCTCAGCCATGCCGGCTTCGTCTCCGACGCCTCGCTGGCCGGGCATGAAGAGAATTGGCCCCTGGCCCTCGACATTCTGGCGGACTGTCTGCGCGCCTGACCGCAAAAACCGCCACAGGGCGCGCTGGCACCCGCGCCCGCCCGCGCCCGCCGCTATGCCTCAACACAAAGCTCGCGGCGTTGATCCAGGGTGAGCAGGCGCAAATCGATCATGCGCGCGAGGATAAAGGCGGATCAAGTCGGTCGGATTGAGGGGGGGAGGTATCGTTAGCCGTGAGGCGGGAAGTTCCTGAAAGCGGACATAACGTGAGCGCCGACAGCCTCCAAAACTGATGTTTTCTCTAGATCATGATTTGGGTGTATTTGATTTTCTATGTGATTCTAGCCTGCGAGCTTTATTAGATTTTCCTAGTTCTGGGTATAAAACGGAACTACTCTAGTATCCAGTTGCATGTTTTCGTCTTTACCCATTAGACGCCTCAAACGTTGGAGTTCAAAATGCCAAGTATTGAAACCAGAACTCTGACGCTTGGCACGATGCTACAATCGCACTCCTATTTCGTACCCAAATTTCAGCGAGACTTCAGCTGGGATTCCGAACAAATTCAGCAGCTATGGAAAGATGTTAACCGCACTATTGATGAACGAACAAATACATATTTTATGGGTTCGATCGTTTTGAAGCTGGATCAGCAACGCTCTAGGTTTGAAGTCATCGATGGCCAACAGCGCCTTACAACCATCTCACTTCTACTCTGCGCGTTGAGAGACTGCGCCAGAGACAACGACCATGAAGCCGCGGCGGATCAGCTCCAACGAGACTTCATTGCACGATCAGAGTTCGATTCTGACCTGCCACAAGCGAAGCTAACATTAAACCAAACCAATAGACATTTTTACGAAGAGAACTTGATACTAAGCGCCGATCGCGAGTTCCTTCTAGAAGCCCGAAAAGACGTTGGCGTTCGGGTAACAAACCGACTGATCGCCAAAGCTTTTTCTTATTTTCGTTCGGAAGTAGATCGCTTGCTCGAACGCCGAACCATTGCAATCGGCACCTACATTCGAGAAGTCATAAATGCGTTGAACAATGTGTTGCAGGTTATCGAGATTGTTGTTGAGAACGACTACGATGCATACGTACTTTTTGAAACGCTGAACGATCGCGGTCTGGAGCTATCAGTTGCAGACTTGCTGAAGAACTACCTTTTTCGAACTGCAGAAGATCGCGTCGATGATGCCCAAGAAAATTGGACATTGATGGCATCGAACCTAGTAGGCATAGAAACGAAAAGGTTCTTGCGGCATTATTGAATCTCTAAGTATGGAGCGGTCCGGGACAAAGACCTGTTTCAAAAGATCAGGGATAGAATCGTAAATCAATCCGGAGCTGTGCAGCTATCGCGAGATCTAAAAAGCAACTCTGAATTCTATAGCGCTGTTTATGATTCTAGTTCCGCAGTCTGGTCGCAGTATGATTCCCAAGAACGAACTAAGATAACGAAATATATCGAAGAGCTGCAGCTATTTGGTGTGAATCAATACAACCCTTTGTTGCTCTCCGTCCTGGATGACAAACCGCAATTAATGCTGAACGTTGCCCGTTTAGTTTGGGCGATCGCATTTCGGTTCAACATTATTCAGAGTGGTAGTACGGGAAATGTTGAACGAGCGGTGGCCGATGCTGCGATGTTTGTCCGGAGTAACCCGAACTGCAATGCACGTGAGATCTTCCAAAAGCTTGAGTCTCTTTACCCATCAGACGAAATCTTTGAGGAGAGTTTCAAGATCAAATCGATCTCTAAGTCAGCGGTTGCTCGTTACATTTTAAAGGAAATAAACGACAAGCTGATGGAAGGATCAGCACAAGAAGTTCGATCCGACACGAATCAAATCAGTCTTGAACATGTGCTCCCAAAGAAATTCGACCCCAAAGACTGGTCCGAATTCAGCGAAGAGGAGGAAGTTGATGTTGCTGACTATGTTAACCGGCTAGGTAACATGACGCTCCTAACGTCCGGTGTTAATAGAAGAGCGGCCAACAACTCATTTGCGGAAAAACTCACCACCTATTTGGAAGAGGGTACAGATGCGTTGTTGATCTCAGAGTACATATTTGGTCAGAGCGACTGGAAGTCTTCGAACGTAGAGCAAAATCAAGCTAAACTGGCTCGCGTGGCCAAGCGGGTTTGGCGTGTCGACTACCAGCGATGATTGAAGTTCAGCCCTCTTCAACGAACAATTTGGGGAATCTCCGGTTACCCGCAGCCGAGCACAACCTTCAATCATTGCTTTGTATGCTGACGTCTAAGCGTTGGACTGCAAGTCAGTCACGACGCTGCTCATTTTCTAGGATTTCTCGATAATAGATTTTATCAATCACTTCACTGACATTAGCCAGCGTTTCCTTTTGCTTGGAAATAGAGAATGGACTTTGCCGGTTCTGGATTGTCTTGATTAGGTCCTCGTGCCCTGTCTCACGTAAAAGCACAGATAGCGAGCTCATAAGCAAACTAACGTCTAAAGATGCGTTCTGGGCAAGTAGACGCTCCACACTTGAGGCTCGTCCTTCGAGGTACTTTTTCAATGTTCGAAAGCTAGTAATCTCGCGTCTTACCGACGCCGATATCTTGGCCACTTGAGAAATAGACTCTGCCGATAACATGGGTGTGTAAATTTCAATCAACCGTTCGATCGATTCCAAATCGTCCGTAAGGTTAGAAATGTCAGTCAAAAACCCTGCCATAGATCTTGCAGCGGTTTCGAGACGCTCGTTAGCACTGTCGTCTGGAGTGAGAGATTTGTCCGGTTGAAGTGCCTTCGTCACTCTAAAAGAAAGCTGATTCAAATCGTCTAATAATGCGAGCTGCTTCAAATGCGTGCCAGTCGAGAAGAAGTGCAAATAAGACTGATTAAAGGAGAACGCCGCTTCGTCTAGGCGAGCGGTTACATCGGAAAAGAACTGTCGACGAATAGGAACTAGTTCTTTTTCTCGACGTTTTTCCACGAAGAGAGCCGTGAGTGGCGCGATAATAATTGTCGTTATCGCCACTCCGACGCCTTCCGAGAGCAGATTTTGTAAGAAGCCTTGGTCTTGCTTGTAGAGTCCAGTGAACCAACTTGGCCAAGCCAAGATAAAACCTAAAAACAGCAGTAAAAAAAGTAAGGCAACCGCGGATATTATTCGCCAATTAGCACGAATTGGAATCATGTTTCATATCTCCCCAACGTATATCTTATCAATACAACATAACGAACGATAGAGGGCTTGTTGTTCCCAGTGGCTTTTCTGTTTATTGATTGGGGCACGATCATTGCGCCGTTGCCCGCCACTAAACCTTGGAAATTAAGATTGAAATCCAACTCTGACGATGCTCAGAAGTCTTACAGGTCTAGTGTCAATTCAGATGCCCAATCGAACGTCCGCTAATG
>JBCCGB010000003.1:0-287631 GCA_039029475.1 Pseudomonadota bacterium
AACTGACCTGTCGAAATATACCCAGGCCGAACTCAACAAGATCGCCAGGCTGCTAAATGAGCGCCCCAGAAAAACACTGGACTATCACAGCCCAGCTGAGCGATTAGAGGAATGTGTTGCGTCGATCGGTTGAATCGGCAGGCGTTTAAAGACGCTCGCCAACGTCCGCTTCGACGCCGAAATCAGACCATAGATTTAAAGCCCAAGTGAAGTGCGGTAGACGTACCGGAGCGCGTACGCTGACGGACGCGCAAATGACTGACGAGGACGCAGTTTGCCGACCAACATTCCGGACCGGGCCAAGACCATGAAACATAAATCTGTCGCACTCGTCCTGGCGCTCGTTTTGGGCGCGTGCGTGATGGGCCAATCTCATGGTCCGACGCGGGATGATGCCAAGGTCAAATCGGAGGTCGAGGCGGCGTTCGAGACTCTGGTGAATGCAACCAGATCGGGTGATCACGATCTCTACTTCTCGCTTTTTGATGCTGAGTCATTCACAGCTTTGACCGCGAACGGATCGATCCTGTCCTCGTTTGAGGCGTTCAAACAAATCTATGAACCGCAACTGGGGGCGATTGAGTCTTATAAAACCTTGAATTTTGATCCGGTGCATATCCAAGTCATCGATCCGACCCATGCGATCTTGACGAATGAGTACACGGCAGACGTCGTTCTGACGTCCGGCGCGTTGGTTTCCGCATCGGGGGCGGGCACGCAGGTCTGGTCTAAATCAACCGGCGCCTGGAAGCTGGTTCACATATCGGACGCCTTGAAACCTGAGTGATCAGGCCGGAAAGGTGCCGGCTTTGCTGAGGCTGGAGCTGACCTTATGGCCAAGCACGGTTTCCAGCCAATGTGCCGTTTCAATCAGTTTGCCAAGATCGAGGCCAGTCTCAAAGCCGGCGCGTTCGAGCATGTAGACGACATCCTCTGTCGCGACATTGCCGGTCGCTGCCGGCGCGAAGGGGCACCCCCCTATGCCGCCGCAGCTGGCATCAATCACGTCGACGCCGGCCTCGACGGCAGCCGCCACATTGGCCAAGCCGGCGCCGCGTGTGTCATGAAAATGCAAACGCAAATAGACGTCCGGCGCTTCCACACGCACACGGTCGACCACCGTGCGGACATCCCAGGGGGTGGCGACGCCAATCGTGTCGCCGAGGCCGATTTCGGCCACTCCTGCGCGCTGTGCCTGGGCGGCGAGATTGGCGACCACGCCGGGATCGACTTCGCCGGTATAAGGATCGCCGAAAGCCACTGAAATGGTCGCAGAGAGGGGAATGCCCGCTTCATGCACCAGCGGCGCACACGCGGCCAGCATGTCCGCACTTTGTTGCGGGGTCATACGCTGATTGCGCTCGCCAAAGCCTTCGCCAGCGACCAGCACAAAATTGATTTCATCTGCGGCCGCATCAATCGCGCGGCGCACGCCTTTCTCATTCAGCGCCAGCGCGATGTGGCGCACGGCGCCGGTGCGGTTGAGGCCGCGAAACACCGCGCCGCTATCGGCCATTTTGGGAACCGCCTTGGGCGAAACGAAAGAGCCCGACTCCATGCGCTGCACGCCGCATTGTTCCAGGCGCGCGATGAATTCGAGCTTCTGTTCGGTGCTCAAATCCGCAGGGTCGTTCTGCAGCCCGTCACGCGGGCCAACCTCAACAATATCAATACGTCTTGTCATTGGGGCTATTTAGCGGGCATTGAAAAGGAATGACAGAACCGATTGTAGAACCGCCTTTGGTGGGCTTGCGCGTCCTGGAACTGGGTCAGCTGATTGCCGGTCCATTTTGCGGACAATTGCTTGGCGATTTTGGCGCCGAAGTGATCAAGATCGAAGCCCCGGATCGCCCCGATCCCGCCCGTGATTGGGGCGCGGTGAAGGTTAATGATGAGAGCGTGTTCTGGGCCATCATCGCGCGCAACAAGAAGTCGCTGACCCTGAATTTGCGGGTGCAGAAGGGCCAGGACATTCTGAAACGCCTGGTCAGCACGGCCGATGTTCTGGTCGAGAATTTCCGGCCGGGAACGTTGGAAAAATGGGGTCTGGGCCCTGATGTCCTGCACCAGATCAATCCTCGGCTGGTGATCACGCGGGTGTCCGGCTATGGCCAGACCGGGCCGGAAAGCCACAAGCCGGGCTATGCCAGCGTCGGCGAAGCCAAGGGCGGCTTGCGCTATCTGATCGGCGAGCCGGACCGTCCGCCGGCCCGGGCCGGGGTCAGTCTCGGCGATACAATGACCGGAACCTTTGCCGCGCTCGGCACCATGATGGCGTTGTATCACCGCGAGAAGTCAGGCCGTGGGCAAATCGTCGATGCAGCGATCTATGAAAGCGTCATGGCCTTCATGGAGAGTTTGTTGCCGGAATTCGCGCTGGCCGGGCATACGCGTGAGCGGACCGGCGGGATCCTGCCGCGCATTGCCCCCTCCGGCGCGTATCCCTGTCAGGATGGCATGGTCATTATTGGCGCCAATCAGGACACCTTGTTTGAGCGATTGGCGCGGATGATTGGCACGGACTGGGCCAGCGATCCGCGCTTCGCCACACATGATGCGCGCGGTGAGAACCAGTTGGACCTGGATGAGAAAATCAGCAACTGGACGCGTGAGCGAACCATGTCGGACGTGCTGCGCCTGTGTGAGGCGCACGCCATTCCGAGCGGGCCAGTCAACACGGCAAAGGACATGTTGGCAGATGCCCATATGAAAGCGCGCGCCGCAATCGTGTCGGTGTTTTCGCCGATGCTCGGCCAGGACGTTCCGATGCAGGCGCCGACACCGAAACTGGATTTGACACCCGGGCAGGTGACGACCACCGGACCTGTTTTGGGGCAGGATACGGGTGCAATTCTGGACGCCTTGGGGTACAGCGCTGCAGACCAAGACAGATTGCGAGACGAGCATGTCATTTGACCCCCCCTTAACCGGCTCTGATCAGGATGAGACGCAGGAGCTGCGTCCCAGGTTTAACGCCGATGGGCTGATCACGGCGATTGCGCAGGATGCCGACACCAAGGATGTCCTGATGCTGGCCTGGATGAATGCCGATGCGTTGCGCGCGACGATCGAGACCGGGCAGGCCACCTATTGGAGCCGGTCACGTCAAGCGTTGTGGGTGAAGGGTGAAACCTCGGGCCACACGCAAAGCGTCGAACAGATCCGGATCGATTGTGATCAGGATGCTGTCCTGCTCCTGGTTCGCCAATCCGGCGGCGCCTGTCATACCGGGCGCAAATCTTGCTTCTACCGAATAATTGACCCGAAAAGCGATGCTCACCTGATACGAGAATAATCTGGTACGCATCTTGCTTAGTACGTGTGTAGAAGCAATTTGGAGCAACCGTCGTGTTTGGATGGCTGAATCGGGGGAAATCCCCTGAAGAAACAACAGAAGTAGAGCCGGAAGTGGTCGAGCGTCGTCGCTCGGAACGCCAGGATGTCTATGCTGATGTTGTTGCAATGTCGAACGCCGGACGGGTGCTCAAACAGGGCATTGCCCTCGATTTGTCTCGTGACGGCACACGTGTGCGATTCCAGAACAGCGACAGTTTGGTCGAAGGCATGGTCGTCAGCATCTCGCGCTATGGGATCAAGCGAAAGGCGCGCATGCGTTGGCGCACGCGCACCGATGTCGGTGTCGAATTCTTGGACGAAGTCGAATAAGCGAGTCGGGCGCCGCGTTTGGCGCTGGACTTCCGAAACGATCATGATATCTCCCGCCAAGAGCCGAGATGTTTCCGAACAAGTTTGGTTCGAATCCGGAACGAAATAGATTCTTTGTCCACAGATTCAGTGTTTCTGTGGAGAAGTTGAGCGATTCCGGGTGAATCTTCAAAAAAGCCTATCGACTCTTTTTCGATCTGAGTCATTCTAAACCTGTCCGCAGCGGGCACCGGGAAGCCACCGGAAGACGCCGCGGGAAGAACGTCGCGCCCGGACGAAGTGGGCTCAAGAGTGAACCTCAGAAATGGGGGGATGCGAAGGAGCAGACGGAGACGAAGGGAAAGGCAACGCGGCGTCTGCCGAGCTCCAGCTAGAGGGGGCGAAGCAGGGCCATATCTGCGAACGGGGTACGAACCGCAACGCAGACCAGAAAGAAAACCGGTAACGGGTATCTGGATGGTGGGACTTAACAAAACTGCGCGAGCAGAACGGGAAGTTTCAGGTCTTAATTGAAGCGCGAAAGCGGGGACTTAGCGGAAACTGACGACGCGAATTGAATAAGCCAAAATGGGGTACGAGCCGCAAGGTCCGTACCCCTCTTTGATTCTGGGGCCTTACTCAGCGGCGATGCTGGCTTCGGTTGCGTCATCAAAAATCTCTTCAATGGATTTTCCGAACAGGCGCGCGATCGCAAACGCCAAAGGCAGAGACGGATCGTATTTTCCGGTTTCGATGGCATTCACTGATTGGCGTGAAACCCCAAGCTCGTCCGCGAGACTGGCCTGGCTCCATCCGCGTTCGGTGCGAAGGGCGCGAATAATATTTTTCATCAGCAATGCTTCCCGCCACTTAGAATGAGTGTGGACACGCCATAGGCGACAAAGAAGAACGGACCGAACCAGAACACTTCGAAATGCTGGATAACGTGAAACAGTTGCAGAAAACCGACAATGAAAAGCACGCTGGTCGTAATGATTCCGCCCCAGGCCAGGCCTTGAAGTTGAATCATGCGCGTATACTCGTCGGTTTCGTGGGCGTATCGCATCATCACCAGAAGCGTCGCGATGACCGGCACCGCACAGGCAACCGCCAGGGTCGCTTGCAGCCATGTCGGTTGCGGGTCGAGCTGGTTCAGGCCGTAAGAGCCGGCGAGAACAATGACGGAATAAATCGCCATGAGCGGCCAGAACATTCGATGGTATCGACGCTTGGCAGATTTGAAGGTTTGTTGAGTCATGGAAAAGCTCCGGAAGGGATTAGATGACGAGCCGGGCAAAGGCTTGCGACGATGCGTTTCGTTTTTCGGCACGGCGCCAGAACCAGGCAATGGCGGCGATGGCCGGCAATGAGAAAATGGGGCTGAGCCAGGCCGGCCCGAATATCCCGATGGCGAATCCAAACTGGCTGCCAATGCTGGCCAGAACGATCAGGATCGCTGCGCATGTGTGAGTATGGAAGACAGACATTTGTCCCTCGTGTGTCAAGTATGCTTGTCATTTAGACAAGGGAACTTGACATGTCAAGTGTCATTGACAAAGTTTGGCATTGCCTCTGCTGCCGGAGCCATTAGGACGCCGCCATGGCCGTCGCTCCTTCGCTCCAAATCTTCCGGTTCCGCGCCTATTTGCAATTCTGGCTGATGCGCGTGGCCGTTGCAGCAGCGCGGCAAATGGAGGCGGTGGCGATCGGCTGGCAGGTCTATGATCTGGCCCGCGATCCGATTGCGGATGGTGGCATGGGGCTGACCATCAATGAGGCAGCTTTCATGATTGGGCTGGTCGGCCTGGCGCAATTCGTGCCGGTTCTTCTGCTCTCTTTGATTGGCGGTCAGGCCGCCGATCGTTTGAATCGAAAGATGATACTGGTGGTCAGCAATGTGTTCCGTCTGATCGGCACGCTGGCATTGTTGAGTACGATTTTCCTGCCCGCCGATCAGGCGCTTCCGGTGATTTTCTGCGTCGCCGTACTTTTGGGAATCGTCAATGCCTTCACCCCGGCCGCAGCCAACGCGCTTTATCCGCAGCTTGTGCCGCGATCAGAATTGCCGACCGCGATCGCATTCAATTCCTTGGGATTTCAGACCGCCAAGATTGCTGGACCCGCCTTGGGCGGCATCATGTTGGCGCTGGGCGGCCTGATGCTCGTCTATAGCGTGGCTTTCGTTTTGATTGCGTTTGCCATCCTAGCAATTGCAACCGCCGCGACCCCGGATCACGAAAAGCTCAATAATGCAAAAGGGCTCGAAATGGTCTTTGCCGGGCTGCGCTATATTGGCCGCAATCGCATTGTCCTCGGGGCGATCTCGCTCGACCTGTTCGTGGTCTTCTTTGGCGGTGTCGTCGCGCTCTTGCCGGTGTTTGCCCGGGATATCTTGCATGTCGGGGAGGTCGGGCTCGGCTTTCTCGTCGCAGCGCCGGCCATCGGAGCGGTGACCGTGGCGTTTCTGCTCGCCCGGCGCCCGCTGGCGAAACGGGTCGGCGCCTGGATGTTCTGGGCGGTTGGCATTTTCGGCGCGGCGACCCTGGTGTTTGGATTGTCGACAATATTCTGGGTCAGCATCGTCGCCTTGATCATCACAGGCGCCGCGGATGAGATCTCGGTTTATGTTCGCGCCTCACTGATCCAGCTCGCGACGCCGGATGAGATGAAAGGGCGTGTCACATCCGTCTCATTCATTTTCATTTCCGCCTCGAATGAATTGGGGGAATTTGAAAGCGGTGTTGCGGCGCGCTTCCTGGGCCCGGTGGGGGCCGCGTTGCTGGGCGGTTCGGTTGCGATTGCGGTCGCGTTGATGTGGACACGCTTGTTTCCCGAGCTCGCTCAGGCCGACACGTTTGAAGGGATTGAAGAGCAGGCGGTCTAGGCGCTGCTCTTCTGCCCGGGGACGAGTTTGCCAAAAAAGGCCCAGACATCGTTGACGCCCGCACCGTGAACGGCGCCCGCTCGATAAACGCGCGTCGCCAGTAACAAAATGATATAAGTGGTCAGGGCCATCAGCCCCAATTGTGCCAGGACTTCCCAGAGCGGCGGTTCGGTTGGCATGCGCAGGATTAACAGGAAGGGTGTGAACACAGGCACCCAGGCCATGATCTGGATCAAGGCCGATTCTGCATCCTGAATGGCGAAAACCAGCATCAGAAGCGGCGCCATCAACATCACAAAGAGCGGTGTCATCAAGGTCTGTGCTTCCTGAATCGTATCGCACAATGAGCCGAGCGCCAGGAAGAGCGACCCGAACATCAAATAGCCGAGCACGAAACTGATAATTGCCGGAACGAACAGTGCCGGATTGGCGGCGGCGCTTGCCAGCGAGCCGAGAACCCCAGCGACGTCGGGCGAGATGGCGTCGCGCATCATCCAGGTGATGAGACCGGATCCGAGACCCCAGAATGCCATAAGTGTGAGGGCCAGAAGCAACACAGCGAGCAGTTTTCCGGCTAGCAAATGGGGCAGTTTCACGGAGGTCAGAAGACTGTCGAAAATCTTGTTCGATCGTTCTTCGATCGTCCCCATAAGCAGATAATTGATGACCGAAAAGATCAGGAACCAAAGCGAAAACGCCATCATGATCGAGACAATGAAAGGCGCTTGGTCGGTTTGAGTGACTTCCGTGTCTTCCCCGGCCTCGGCGCCCATTCGCAAACGCTGCTGTTTGACATCCCGGCGCGCTGACCGGGCATTGGTCAGGACATCCCGATTGACATTTACCGCGGCCAGCGCGCGATCCAGTTGAAGATCTTCTTCGGCATTCTCCGCCGCATTCAGCAAGGTTCGGGCTTGCAGGTTTTCCGACCAGTACTCGATTTCTCCGGTCTCATCATTGACGACGATCGCGGCGAAGAGGGGCTGCGGGCCTTCAGCGGTTGAGACCAGTCGCTCGCCGGCCAGGTACGGAGCCAGATCCGCGCTATTGTCGACCGGCGCTTCGACCTCGACAAAGTCCTGTCGGGGCAAGAGCGAGGGGTTTCCGCCGGCCTGCTCAAACGCATCCGCGACGCTGGCGCCGGACTCGATTGCTGCGTCAAACGCTTCGATCGCATCGCTGGCGCGATCTTCAACCACCGATAACGGGTCGAGCATCGCCCGCGCGATCGTGACTTCCGTGCTTGTGAGGTTTTTTCGGAGCGCTTCGGTAAACGCCGAGCCTTGTTCAATCACGGTGAAATAGCGCGTGGGCTGGGTGTTTTGCGCCAGCATCGGTGCGAACATGAAAATACCGATGATCACCGGCGTAAATAGCAGCCCGAGCCAAAATCCCCAGGCTGAAACATAGCCGAGATAGTCCCGGCGTGTGACCAGATATGTTGAGCGGATCATGCGGCGTCCCTCCCCTCAGCCGCATCGGCGGCGAGTGTGTCGGTCAAGTCTTGTGCTTCGGCTTCACTGACCAATGAGACAAAGACGTCGCGCAGGCGCGCTTCTTGGGGTGTGAAACTTGTAATCGGCGCGCCAAGATCAATCGCTGCACGCAAAGCATCCTGCGAGGATTGGGCTGGGCTCAGACTGATCCGCCAATGATCGCCTTCGCGTTGCGCATCAAACCCGGACGGCGCCAGTGCGGCGTGCAAGTCAAATCCATCGGAAACGCCAATATGGACGGCCCGCCCGAGCGCCGCAAACCCTTCGTCGAGCGTGCCATCAAAGACTTTTCGCCCGCGCGCCATCATCACGATCTTTTCACAGAGCCGCTCGGCATGTTCCATGACGTGCGTGGAAAAGACAATCGTCGCTCCGCGTTTGTGTTCGTCAATGATCAGATCCTCGAGCGCCTGCTGATTGACGGGATCGAGCCCTGAGAAGGGCTCATCGAGAATCAGGAAATCAGGCCGGTGTGCAAGCGCGGACAGGATCTGAACCTTCTGCGCCATGCCTTTGGAGAGTTTTGTCACGCGGCTGCGGCCAAATTCGCCAAGACCCATCATATCCAGCAATTCATCGGCGCGCGCTTTGGCATCGCTATGGGTCATGCCCTTCAGTCGTGCGAAATAGGTGATGATCTGCCGCGGACTCATTTTCTTGTAGAGGCCACGTTCTTCGGGCAGGAAGCCGACCCGTTTGAGGGACTCGAGGTTTGGCCGATCGCCGAGCAAGTGAACCTCTCCGCGGTCAGGCGAAAGGACGCCCAGTGCCATGCGGAGACTGGTCGATTTCCCGGCGCCGTTCGGCCCCAGAAATCCGACGATTGAGCCTTTGGGCACGTCAAAATCGAGGTCGCGAACAGCCTGGAAATTACCAAACCACTTGCTCACTCCCGTCATTTTGAGGGGCATGTCACCGCTCATTCGCCCATCTCCCGTGCTGAATCTGCCGTTTATCGATATGTAGGACAACTCTTTTGCCCTGCTAGGCTTGCCAAGCCCTTAAAGAGTGCACAGGATATCTGCATGAAGACGCCACCGAATCCTTCTGATCTGGATTTGGTCGTCGCCCGGGGGAATGAACCACGTAGAAAACGTGAAGAACCAGTCCGCCCAGCGAGGGCCGAATCGCATGCATCCACGCACACCTTAAACGAGTGCAGTGGGACAGAAACGCTCGCATCGATCGAGCGGGCCTTGGTGCGTCTGGCGTCCGGGACCTATGGGCTGTGTCTTTCCTGTGGAGCGGATATCAGCCTGGTTCGGCTCGAGCGAAACCCTGCCATCGAGACCTGCGAGTCATGTCAGGACAAGATCGTATTCAAAGCGCATTAAGCGCGTTGATAAGGTCCTTGGCCAGATCACCTGCATCCTCTAGCCCAACCGAAAGCCGGATCCAGCTCTCGTCCAGTCCCATTTCTGCTTGCTCTTCTTCGTTCAGCGCGCGGTGTGTGGTTGAACACGGGTGACAGGCAAGTGACTTGGTGTCGCCGAGATTGTTGGAAATGTCGATCAGCTGCAAACTGTTCAGGACTTTGAACGCCTCCGGGCGCGCGCCTTTGACGGAAAAGGCGATCAGCGTTCCGCCCGACGTCATCTGTTTCGCGTGGATGTCGCGCTGTGGGTGATCGTCGCGACCGGGATAGCGGACGGCTTGAATATTCGGGTGCGTGGCAATCGCATCGGCAATCTGCGCGGCATTGGATGCGGCCTGGCGAACCCGCAGCTCCAGCGTTTCCAGCCCTTTTAGCACAACCCAGGCATTGAATGGCGACGCGGCTGGACCTGTGTGACGCAGCCAGGGATCAATATGCTCTTCAATAAACTCGCTTTTGCCGAGAATCGCGCCCAACAGGACGCGGCCCTGGCCGTCCATGTGTTTCGTCGCCGAGTAGACCGCGATATCTGCGCCGAGCTCGAGCGGCTTCTGCAAGACCGGTGTGGCAAAAACATTGTCGACCACCAACAATGCTCCGGCAGCGTGAGCCAGCTCAGCGATCGCGGCAATGTCGACGGCCTCCAGGAGCGGGTTTGACGGACTTTCAATCAAGACCAGGCGCGTGGGTTTCGAAAGGGCTCGTTTCCATTCATCCAGATTGCTGCCTGTCACAAACTCGGTCTCGACACCGTATCGTGGCAAAATCGTTGAACAGATATGTCGGCATGATCCGAACAGGGCGCTGGCGGCGACCACCCGGTCGCCCGCGCTGCACGGCGCGATCATGGCGGACGAGATTGCTCCCATCCCGGACGCGGTGACCCGGCAGGTCTCTGCGCCTTCCAGCGCCGCGAGGCGTTCCGCCAGCATCTGATTGGTCGGATTGCCATAGCGGGAATAGACATAGCCTTCCTCATCGCCCGACATCCGGGCGGCCGCCTGTTCGGCATTGTCATAGGCATAGCCAGAGGTCAGGAACATCGCTTCGGAGGTTTCGCCAAACGCCGAGCGCATTGTCCCGGCGCGCACCAATTTGGTGGCCAGGGCCCATTCATCACTGCGCTTAGTCATCGCGAAATCCTTTGCATTCGAGGCGCATCGTCATAAGCCTTAGCAGGTGAAGGGATCAAGCCATGGCAGATGGAAAACTGGGCGTTTTGGCAGATCGCGAACTTTCGGCCTTGTTCGAAAGTGGGGCGATTAAGTCGCAAAACGCGCTCGATGATGATCAGATTCAACCGGCCAGCATCGACTTGCGGCTCGGCTTTGAAGCCCATCGGATTCGCGCCAGCTTTCTGCCGGGCAGCGGACGCGCGGTGGCCGACGTGCTGGGTGAACCGGGCACGGAATTGCACCGGATTGAACTGACGCCGCAAGGCGCTGTGCTCGAGACAGGCTGTGTCTATGTCGTGCCATTGCAAGAGCGTTTGCGTTTGCCCGCCGGCGTATCGGGCCGCGCCAATCCGAAAAGCTCAACCGGTCGCATCGATGTTTTCACACGCGTCGTCACCAACCGCTCCAAGGCGTTTGATGACGTTCCGACGGGGTATTCTGGGCCGTTATGGCTCGAAATCAGTCCGCGTACATTCCCCATTCTGGTTCGTCCTGGCGATCGTCTGGCGCAGCTGCGCTTGCGCCGGGGGCAAAGCGAAGACGTCTCGGAAAAAACAGTTTCGATAGATCTTGATCAACCTGCGGGCGTGCCGGTGGGGTGGCGCGCCAAGCGCCATGGCGGCTTGATTGATCTGCGCGGAATAGGGCAGCACGAGGTGCATGAATTCTGGGAACCGCTCTACGCGCGCGGCGGACGCTTGATCCTCGACCCGGAAGAATTCTACATCCTGGCCAGCCGCGAGGCGGTCAAGGTTCCCGCCAGCAAGGCCGCGGAAATGGCGCCGATCGCACCCGAACTGGGCGAGTTTCGCGCGCATTATGCGGGCTTCTTCGATCCCGGATTCGGCACCAATGAAGGCGGCAGCCGCGCGGTGCTTGAAGTGCGCTCGCGCGATGTGCCGTTTGTGCTCGAGCATGGCCAGCCTGTGGCCAAACTGGTTTATGAGAGCATGGCGTCTAAACCCAAGGCGCTGTATGGTGGCAAGACCAGCAATTATCAGGGGCAGGGGTTGAAACTGTCGAAACATTTCGCCCGGCCTGATTGAGCCAAGCCGCCGGGTGTGCGATAGCGGCGGCCCGATGTTTGGATTTTTTGAAAGACGCCTCGATCCGTTTCCCGAGACGCGCACGGATATGCCGCCGGCGCGCTTGTGGGCGTTTATCTCTCATTATGTGCGCGATGCGCGCCCATGGTTGATCGGCATGGCGCTGCTATCGGCGTTGCTCGGCGTCGCCGAAGTCTTGCTGTTCGGGTTTCTCGGTCAGATCATTGACTGGCTCTCGGTCTCGCAACCTGAGACATTTCTCGAAAATTATGGCGTGCTCCTGGGCGGCATGGTGGCGGTGGTAATCTTTGCCATGCCGCTCGGCCATTATGTCTGGGGTCTGCTGGTGCATCAGGTCATGTATGGCAATTTGCCGATGAGTGCGCGCTGGCGGATGCACACCTATCTGCTGGGGCAATCCATCGGCTTCTATTCTGACGAGTATGCGGGCCGGGTTGGCGCGAAAGTGATGCAGACGGCGCTGGCTGTGCGCGAAGTGATGATCAAGTTGCTGGACGTGCTGGTCTATACGGCTGTCTTTTTTATCACCATGGTTGTTCTGGTGGCGAGCGCCGACATCCGTCTGGCTGCCCCACTGGCGC
This sequence comes from Pseudomonadota bacterium, assembly GCA_039029475.1. Lineage (GTDB taxonomy): Bacteria > Pseudomonadota > Alphaproteobacteria > Caulobacterales > Hyphomonadaceae > Henriciella. Next base: position 12,224 of record JBCCGB010000003.1, read on the forward strand.
TGTGGTTGTTCATCTATATAGGTTTGACGGTCTGGTTCGTTCCGCGGCTGACCCATGTCGCTGAGGCCCAAGCCGATGCGCGATCGGCGATGACCGGAAGGATCGTCGACAGCTACACCAATATCGCCACAGTGAAACTGTTTGCGCATGCTGGCGGTGAACGCGCCTATGCGCGCGCCAGTATGAAAGACTTTTTGCTGACCGTTTATGGCCAGTTCCGGCTGATCACGGCGTTCTACTCTCTGGTCCATTTGAACAATGCGATTTGCGTCCTGTCGATCGGCGCGCTCGGCATCATGTTCTGGATGGATGGTGCTGTGACCGTCGGCGCGATCGCGGTGGCATTGGGCCTGGCTTTGCGGATTGTCGGGATGTCGCAATGGGTGATGTGGGAAGTGTCGGCCCTGTTTGAGAATATTGGCGTCGTCTATGATGGCTTGGCGATGATGGCCAAGCGTCGGGCGGTCGAGGATGCGGATGGCGCGCAAGACCTGATCGTGTCCAAGAGCGACATTCGGTTCGACAAGGTCAGCTTCCATTATGGCAAGGAAAGCGGCGTCATTGATACGCTTGATTTGACGGTCGCGGGCGGCGAGAAAATCGGGCTGGTTGGTCGGTCCGGTGCCGGCAAGTCGACCTTGGTCAATCTGCTTTTGCGTTTCTATGATGTCGAGCGCGGAGAGATCCGCATAGACGGCCAATCGGTGCGCACGGTCACCCAGGCTTCATTGCGCAAACATATTGGCATGGTGACGCAGGACACGTCCCTGTTGCACCGTTCAATCCGCGAGAACATTATGTATGGCGTTCCCGAAGCGACTGACGAAGAGGTCTGGGCCGCGATCGCGCGGGCCGATGCGGCGGATTTCATCAATGACCTGGAAGATGCTGAAGGGCGCAAGGGTCTTGATGCGCAAGTGGGTGAGCGCGGCGTCAAACTTTCAGGCGGTCAAAGGCAGCGCATTGCGATTGCCCGGATCTTTTTGAAAGACGCCCCGATCCTGGTTCTTGATGAAGCCACGTCGGCGCTTGATTCAGAAGTTGAGGCGGCGATCCAGCAAAACCTGTTCCGTCTGATGGAGGGCAAGACCGTGATCGCGATTGCGCATCGTCTCTCGACGATTGCGGCGATGGACCGCCTGATCGTGCTCGACAATGGCGGCGTGACAGAAATGGGCACACACGAGGAATTGTTGCGAACCGGCGGCTTGTACGCAGATCTATGGGCGCGCCAGTCCGGTGGATTCCTGGCCAGCGCGACAGAAACCGCCGCGGCGGAATAGAATATGGGCGGAGTCTGAGGGGAAAAGGATCAGGAATGGTGGGCCCGGAGGGACTTGAACCCCCGACCAGACCGTTATGAGCGGTCCGCTCTAACCAACTGAGCTACAGGCCCTGAAGTCCAGATTTTGTTCGAATATGAACAGACATATAAAACGCCAGACTTGATCTCGCCGCAATGGCGCAATTCAATAGAGACTGCAAGTTTTTTACCCGCATGGAGGGATGCATGACTGTAAATTTCAAATCGAGCCTATGGGTAGGATTGTCCGGCCTGGCCCTGATCGGCCTCGCGGCGTGCGGCGGCGGCCAGGGCGATGCGACTGGCGCGGGTTCCGAACCTGTTACTGTGGAGACCAATGCTGTGCCTGAACCGACCATTACCCCGAATGCGGATCCGATTGCGACCACCCATCCAAACTCGATCCAGCCAGAGACCACGCTGAGCATTTCTGCCGAAGGGTCGGTTCAGCGCGAGCCCGATATTGCCTTTCTGAACGCTGGTGTACAGACGCAAGGCGAGACCGCCCAAGCCGCGATGAGCGCCAATGCGAGCGCGATGAATGGTGTGTTCGACGCCTTGGTGGCTGCCAATGTCGATCGCAAGGATATGCAGACATCGAATTTTTCGCTGCAACCGCAATATGATTACTCCAACCGCTCGAATGGCCAGCCCCCGCGTCTGACCGGATATCAGGCGTCGAACCAGTTAACCGTCCGCGTCCGCGACCTGGACACGCTGGGCGAGACCATGGATGCGCTTGTCTCTGCAGGTGGCAACACGTTTAGCGGTCTCAGTTTTGCGCTTGAAGATGACCGCGCTGCCAAGAATGCGGCGCGGGACATCGCCATGAAAGAGGCGATTGCGCGCGCCGAGCTCTACGCCGCGGCGTCTGGGTATGAAGTCGCGCGGGTGGTGACGATTTCCGAAAGCGGTGGCTACAGTCCACAGCCGATGGCGATGATGGCGGAAGCCCGTAGCATGGATCGTTCAACGCCGATCGCCTCCGGCGAGGTCGGATATTCCGTCACCGTGAATGTGACGTTCGAGTTGAGAAAGCCTGCCAATTAGGCCGATTTTGGAAGCGCCGCGAGACGGGATGTCCTGCGGCGCTCTTACTTGCCGAAGCGCTTAATATGCGGCGCTTGGGGTTTTGATATTGTTTTGTGCATCCATCAGCGCGACTTGGGGTTTGTGTTGGCGCGCGCGGTCCGCTTCGATCTGAACGAAAGCCGCAATGACCACGCGATCGCCGAGCGCAAACTTCCGGGCTGCACCGCCATTCACGCCGATCGTCCGGGAGCCACGCGGCGCTTCGATGGCGTAAGTGGAAATGCGCTCGCCATTGGTGATGTTCCAGATGTCGACGCGCTCGTGCGGCAGAATGCCCGCTGCATCAAGCAAATCCTGATCAATCGAGACCGAGCCCTCATAATAGACATCGCATTGGGTGACGGTGGCTGCGTGCAGCTTCCCCTTCAACATATTGACCAACAAGGCGTTCCCTTCCTATCGAATTCTAAGTGGCAGGCCACGCCTGCTATGCGTATATGGGTATCGCATTCCCTAGGGTAAAGGTGCGTTCTGCAGTGCAAGGCTGCGGCCAATAGAGGGAGTGTTTTTTTACTCTATTCTGCGTGTGTGTCTCACTCTGCGCCGGGCGTGTCTGGCAGGCCTGTCAATTGACCGGATGCCAAGTCTAGGACAATCTTGAACGGCGACGCCGGTGCGGTCGATGCGAGCCTTTCCAAAGGCGTCATGACCGCTTTCAGTTGATGATAATCGCGACCATCGCCAATCGGTTGGCCATGTTCCGATACCGAGACCAGTCGATAGTGCACCGATCGACCGCCATCGCCCTGCGAGACCGTGCGTTCGAAAATCACTTGCGCGGCAGAGGGGAGGGCGGCGAACCGCAGCGCCCGGACCCAATCCTTGCTCATTCGAGCGGCGCGCCGAGATGGCTCATCGTTTCGCGCAGAAGCGGTCCGATCTCGGTGTTCAAGACCAGGTCCGCATAGACATCATGCTCGGTCTCTTCGCGGTTGATGATGATATATTTGGCGCCATTCTGTTTGGCGATCAGTGGAATATTCGCAGCAGGATAGACAACCAGCGACGAACCAAGCGCAATCATCAAGTCGCAGGACAAGGCTTCGCTTTCGGCAAATGTCATTTTGTCTTCCGGCATGGCCTGGCCAAAGGAAATCGTCGCGGATTTCAGCAAACCCGTGCAAAAATCGCAGGTAATGTCTTCGTCAGCTTCCCAACGGGGGCGCAAGGCTTCGTAAGTATAGCGTTTTCCACATTGCAGACATTTGGCGTAAGAGGCGTTGCCATGGACTTCGATGACGCTGTCGTCCGGGACGCCGCCATCCTGATGCAGATTATCGACATTCTGGGTCACCACGCTGGTCACTTTTCCCATCTCGACCAGTTTGGCGATTGCGTGATGTCCGATATTGGGCGTTGCCCCGGTCCAGCCGGCCGAGCGTTCGAAGACGCGTCGCCAGCCTTCGCGGCGGGCATCACGGTCGGCAACAAAATCCTGAAAATAGATGGGTTGCATCTTCGACCAGACGCCGCCCGGTGAGCGAAAATCGGGAATGCCGCTTTCCGTCGATATTCCGGCGCCGGTGAAGATCACAACGCGATCGGCGGCATCAATGTATTTTGCGAGACGTTCAGCAGCATCCATGAACAGAGGCTAATCCAGCCGATCGAACGCGCCAACCACAAATCAGGCTGTGAAGCCTTTTCTTTGCATCCAATCAGAACAGATTCGAACGGCTTCAGGCAATAGATCCGGTCGTTCGATATAATAATGGTCCGCGTCCTTGATGTCGTGATGCTCCTTATCGTCGTGCCCAACCGCTTCGAACAGGCGTTGCGCATGGCTTGGCGTGCAGGCGAGATCGGCCGTATTGTTGAGGACCAGAACCGGACAGGAGATTCGGGCCACATTGCCAAGTCCGGTGGCATTGGTCGTGTCATAGCCCCATTGGCTGAGCCATGATCGCAAGGTCGAGAACCGCGCCAGGCCGACAGGGCCGTCATTGGCAATTTTGGGATCGCCCAAATAGCAGGCGTGTGGGCGACGATCCGACGGATCCTGAGTCGGATCGGTCCAGCGTAAATCAGCCATTGTCCCGTGCACCGTAAAGGCGCGTTCGGCATTGTGCTCGCCGGCCTTTCGCAGATCTTCCAGGGTTTCCTGGACCCAGGCAGTGATGCGCCGGTTACGGGCGATTTGCGCGGCGCGATACCGTGTTTCGTATTCCGCTGTATAGGCTGGCTGATTGGGATTCTCAGGATCATAAATGTTCAAATCAGGCTGGCGGGCGAACGGGCGCGCTTCCACCGTGATTGACGGGTCGATCCACTCTGTCAGCGTCATCGCGCGGCTGATATGCGCGGCGAGCAGCATAATGCCTTGGGCAGGCGGTAGTTTTAATGCTGTCAGATCATAGGCATCGCCAGCGGGCGTGTGCGTCAGTGTCGGGTTTTCGGCCTGATCCTGATAAAACAGCGAGAGCGAGCCGCCGCCTGACCAGCCACCGAGAATGATGGTTTCATAGCCCAATTTCTCGCGCGCATGTTTCAGGCACGCGCCAAGGTCTGCCACGCATTTTTCCATCAGCAAGGCTGTATCATTGCCGCGATATCTCGGATTGCAGTAAATCACATGATGCCCGGCATGCGCGAGGGCCGACACCAGAGGCAAAAACGCACCAGAGCCGATGGGGTGAGAAAAAACGATCGCCGTTTTCGAGCGCGTGTCCTTGGGCGCAATCTTCATACACTCGACCACCACGGTCTCGCCCGCACCGCCATACACGTCCTTGAAGCTGGATACTTCCTGATGCAGCACCAGATATGGCTCTCGGATCAAATCGCTCATCTTTCACCTCCCGCGTGGTCAAGACTTGGCGCTTTCTGCCTGCGAGTCCACTATGACGCAAAGACAAGGGAGCGCGTATCATGGTCAAAGCCACCGGTATCCATCATCTCGCCATCATGTCGGCGGACATAAAATGCCATATTGAGTTTTTCTCGGACGTATTGGGGTGCAAGCTTTCTGCGCTCTTTGACATGCATGGTGTTCCCGGTGGAATACACGCGTTCATGCATCTTGATGATCATTGCTATTTCTCGATTGTACAATTGCCAGCGGTCAAAGACATTCCGGTGCAGATGGGCGTCACGCATGCCGGAACCGGCGCGGGGCCCTGTGCCGCCGGGACCATGCAGCATCTGGCGTTCAAAGTGGATACGCCTGATCAATTGGTTGCCATTCGCGACAGGATTCGGACCAAAGGCGTGAACGTGATCGGGCCGATCAATCATGGCATGTGTCAGTCGATCTATTTTGGCGGCCCGGAAAACATGGTTCTGGAAGTCGCCACCTCCGAGCAAGAGATCGACCAGCAAGCCTGGGTCGATCCGAGCGTTCTGGAAAAGGTCGGGATCAGCGCCGCAGAGGCAGAGCAATATCAAAACCCGGACCCTTATGATGGCGAAGGCGGGACCGTAAAACAGCCGCCTTACGACCCGAACAAACCGCACCAGGCCTATCCCAAGGATTTGTATATGCAGATGCTGCAAGCGCCGGATGAGATCATCTGGCAGACGGCGTCCTATGCAGAGCCACCGGTCAAAGTGTGACGCCGATGATCAAGAAAATTCTGTTTGGCACAGGCGCCTTGATCCTGGTTCTGGTGCTCGGAGCCGGGATCTACACGTGGGACCCATTGCCCAAGAATCCACCGGCCAGCGAACTGGCATCCGCGGCAGCCAATTATGATGTCGAGATCATTCGCGACAATTGGGGCACACCGCATATCTACGGCACCACCAATGCCGACACCGCGTTGGGTGTTGCTTACGCCCACGCTGAAGATGATTTCGAAACCATTCAGGATGTTGTCGCAGCCACCCGCGGCGTACTGGCCCGTTACAAAGGGGCAGCTGCCGCGCCGACCGATTATGTGATCTCTTTGCTCGATGTCTGGGACACGGTTGAGCGCCGCTATGAGACGGACGTGCCGCCCGATGTGAAGGCCATCGCGACGGCTTATGCGGCAGGGATTAATCTGTACGCGGCTGAGCATCCTGACGAAACGTGGGCGGGCCTGGCCCCGTTTACAGGCGAAGACGTGATTGCCGGATTTGTTTTCAAAACGCCATTTTTCTATGGCTTTGATGAAACGCTGCAATCCTTGTTTGCTGAAACGCGCGACGTGTCATTGGCCGCGGACCCAAGCCAACGATCCTGGCTGCTGCATCCAAGCCTGAACACGGAACGGGGTTCTAATGCGTTTGCCGTGTCGCCGACCCGCGGCGGCGATGATGTCACGCGATTGCTTATCAATTCGCACCAACCGATGACCGGGCCTGTCGCCTGGTGGGAGGCGCATCTCGTTTCAGAAGAAGGTCTGGACATTACCGGCGGGTTGTTTCCAGGCACGCCCGTCATTCTGCACGGTTTCAATCGACATCTGGGCTGGGCCAATACGGTTTCCAAACCCGACCTGACCGACATTTATCGTCTCACGCTCAACCCCGACAATCGCAACCAGTATCGTCTTGATGGGGAATGGCGCGATTTTGACCGCGAGACAGCTGTCTTGCGCGTGAAGCTGTTCGGACCGTTCGCCCTGAAGGTTCGCCGTCCGGTGCTGAGATCTGTGCACGGACCTGTGATTGAAGCGGCGCATGGCACATATGCCGTGCGTTATGCTGGCATAGGCGAAGTGCGTCAGCTGGAGCAATATGTTCGGCTGAATCTGGCGCGGGACTGGCAGGAATTCTCCGCTGCGATGGGTTTGAATGCATTGCCCAGCATCAATTATGTGTACGCTGATAAAGTCGGTAACATCGCGTTCATCCACAATGGACAATATCCACAGCGGGTGCCGGGCTGGGATTGGCAAGCCGATTTGCCTGGCGACCGATCAGACCTGATCTGGGCGGACTATATTCCCTATGATGACGGACCGAAATTGCTGAATCCGGACTCTGGGCTGATCTATAATGCCAATAATACGCCGTATCGGGCCACCGATGGCGCCGACAATCTCGGCGCAGCTGATTTTCCAGACTGGATGGGATTGCAAACCAATGAAACCAATCGGTCCTTGCGCATTCAGGAACTGACCGATGGCGAAACGATGATTGATCGGAACCGTTTGTTGGAGATCAAGTTTGACACGGGTTACGCGCAAGGGTCGAGCGCTGATATCTTTATCCAGCAAGTCCTGAACCACGATTGGTCAGCAGAGCCGGAGCTTGCAGATGCGCTCGATCACCTTCGCGCATGGAATTATCGGCTCGATCTAGATAACCGCCACGCCGCTTTGGGCACGCTGACGATTCTGCGGCATGTCACCGGACAATTTACCGGCGATTACGGTCCATCTCCGGATCAGGCGTTCCGCGAAGCCGCGGCGCTGCTGACGGAAAATTTTGGCCGCATCGATCCTGAATGGGGCGAAGTCAGCCGCCTCGTGCGCGGTGATGTCAACATTCCGGTCAGTGGCGGTCCAGACATATTGCGCGCGATCTATCCGGCTGAAATGCGCAGCGATGGCCGGCTCTTCGCGAATGCGGGTGACACCTGGATCGCCCTCGTCGAATGGGCCGAGGATGGCACGCAAACCGCGGACGTGATTCATCAATACGGCGCCGCAACGCTTGACCCGTCCTCACCACATTTTGCGGATCAGGCGCCCTTGTTTGCAGGTGAAGCGTGGCGCCCGGCGCTATTGACCCGGGCCGATGTCGAAGCCAATGCGACCCGGACGTACCGACCCGGACGTTAGCCTATGGCGTTGGCCCAGGTGCGGATGTCCGCGACAAACAGATCCGGGGCTTCCATCGCGGCGAAATGGCCGCCATGCGGCTGTTCGGTCCAATGGGTGATATTGTAAGCCCGCTCACACCAGGATCGGGGGGGCGATGTATAGATCTTTTCGCCAGGAAAATTCGCAAAACCTGTCGGGGTTTCACACCGCCTGCCTTCGGGAAGATTGGGTCCACCTTCACCGAAGAAGGCGGCATAATACCAGACCGACGTCGCGATCGCGTCATTGACCAGATACAGCATCACATTGGTCAGCAGCTGATCGCGCGTATAGACGCTGAACAGATCGTCCGCTTGCAAGTCGGACCAGCCATGGAACTTTTCGAGAATCCAGGCCGCCACGCCCATTGGGCTATCCATTAACGCCATGGCCAGTGTCTGCGGCTTGGTGGCCTGTTGCATGAAATAGCTGCCGCCAACTTGCATCGCCGCTTGTGTGCTTTCCATCCAGGCGATTTCTGCGTCGGTCTGCGGGTTTGCCGGGGTTGGGCGCAAGCTGATCATGTTGAGATGGATGGCCTTGCATCCGCCCTTGCCGTCAACCGTGCCATGGTCAAAGCCAAGCCAAGACGTCACCATGCCGCCCCAGTCGCCGCCTTGTGCGAGATAGGTGTCATAACCCAGCACGTCCTGCATCAACGTGTTCCACAGTTTGGCGGTGGCGCGTTGCCCGAGCGGCGCGCTGGGTTTTCCCGAGAAGCCATAACCCGGAAGCGACGGAATGATCAGGTCAAATGCGTCTTCCGGGCGGCCGCCATGTTGGCTGGGATAAGCGAGTGGGCCGATCGCGTCGAAAAACTCAAGAAATGAACCTGGCCAGCCATGCGTGATCAATAAAGGCCGATTGCCTTCGGCTTCCCCGACAATGTGGAGAAAATGTATCGGTAAGCCGTCCACATTTGCCGTGTAATGCGGATATTGATTCATCCGCGTCTCGGCGGCGCGCCAATCGTAGGAATTGAGCCAATAGGCCTGAATGTCTTTCAGAACCGGCGTGGACATGCCCAATTGCCATTCGGGAAGGCCGTCCGGGGCAGGAAACCACTGATAGTCAGCAACACGCCGGCGAATGTGATCCAATTTGGCTTGGGGCACATGGATATTGAATGGGGTGACCATCGTCTCGAGCTTCCTCCATAGCGTTGCTGGAGGGTGCCGCGGATCTGAAAATCGTCAAGGCCGAACGCCGCGTTAGGCGCTTAAGTGCCGGCGTCGCTCATCGCACCGCCGACTTCATCCGAGATGCCGTCCCACTTTTCGCCAGTGCTGTCCCCGGCAGCGCCAATCGCGCCGATCAGGGCGACCGTCATCAGCGCCATGATCAATCCGTATTCCACTGCGGTGGCGCCAGATTCATTGCGTGCGATGCGGGCGGCGCATTTGCGAATTATCTTCATGATTAGGCCCCTGCTTGGCTGACAATCGTCTCAAATAGTGGGACATCGGCCGCCGGCGCGGGATAAGTCTGCAACTCGGCTGGGTGAACCCAGGCAAGCGTTTGACCCTCCGTTGGTCGTGGCGTCCCCATCCATGTTTTCAGACCATATAAAGGCATTAAAAGATGAAAAGAATCGTAAGTGTGGCTGGCAAATGTAAGAGGATATAAGTCAGACTCGCTAACTGTAATCGCTAATTCCTCATGTAATTCGCGCGCCAATGCTTGTTCCGGACGCTCGTCCTTTTCGATTTTTCCACCGGGAAATTCCCATAGCCCGGCCATGGATTTTCCTTCGGGGCGTTGCGCCAACAAGACCCGCCCATCGGCATCAAACAGGGCGGCTGCGACGACGTAAACCACCTTCATGTCCGGTAAGCCCCATTGATGTCGACATAGGCGTGCGTGAGATCGCACGTATACATGGTGGCCTGGCCTGGGCCGTCACCAACGGCGACACGAATGGTGATTTCGGGTTTTGAGACCGCCGCGGTCGCGGCCGCTTCATCATAAGTGTCAGCGCGCCCGCCCGCTTCCGCGACCTGAATATCATCAAACCAGATTGACAGCGCCTCGAGATTGATCGGTTCCCCCGATTTTCCGACTGCCATGACCACCCGGCCCCAATTGGCATCATTTGCCGCCAAGGCGGTTTTCACCAACGGACTGTTGGCGATATCCGCGGCCATTCTCAGGGCTGAAGCTGAGCTTTGCGCGCCCTCAACGTGAATGGTGATGAATTTGCTCGCGCCTTCGCCATCCTTGACCACCTGCAAGGCCAGGTCGCGGCAGATCTCTGTCAGGGCTGCGACCAGATCCGGATAACGCGGATCGGACATGTCGGTGATTGCTTCGGTTTTGTTCTGGCCCGTTGCAAACACCATCAAGCTATCAGAGGTCGAGGTATCGCTGTCCACGCTGATCGCGTTGAAACTGACATCACATCCCGCCCGGAGGGCCGCATCAAGAACATCAGGCGCAACCGCCAGGTCCGTGAAGACATAAGCCAGCATGGTCGCCATATTGGGTGCAATCATGCCGGATCCTTTGGCGATTCCAGCGAAATGGACACGATCTGTTCCAATCGTCGCCGTCAACGCCGAGCCCTTGGGGTAAGTATCCGTGGTCATGAAGGCGCGGGCGCAGCCTTGCCAATCCGGCGCGGCGAGATTGGCGCTGAGATCCGGAACCACGCTGCCAACATAGTTGGGGTCAGGCAATGGTTCGCCAATCACCCCGGTGGCGCCAAGAAAACACTGATCTTTTGGGACGTTCAGACTGGCGACAAGCGCCGCCAGTGTGGCCTCATTCTTGAGAACGCCTTTGCCGCCGGTAAACGCATTCGAATTTCCTGAGTTCACAACCAGTGCCCGCGCCTGTCCGGCGCCCGCGCGCAAAGCTCTACGGCACCATTGCACATCCGCTGAAGCCGTGGTCGAGCGTGTAAACACGCCAGCGCAGGTCGTACCTGGTGCGAATGCGAACAGGAATACATCATCGCGTTCAAGCCCGCGGGCGGCATAAAACCCGCGACAAGCGGTGGCGGCGCGGACGCCATCAATGTCAGGAAGATGTGGGAACTCCGCCGGCGCAAAAGGGGAAATCTGAAGCATTATTCGGGGGTATCTGTCTCGTCGGAAACCGGGGGCGCATCCGTCTGGGCTGCCGCTTCGGCATCCCGAAGGATTTCTGCGGGATCGCGTTGTTGAATGTCGGCCGAAAACCGCAATTCACGAAGAATGTCGCTAATTTGCGTGAAGGTCATGAATGTAATGATTTCAGGGCGCATTTCTGCTTTGGTTTTGGGCGGCGTGGTGCGGCGTTCATCAACTTTGAGAATGGTCCAGCCCGCATCCGTCTCGAAGATCTCTGACACCGATCCGGTCACCGTATTGCCAATCACCGCAGCGTCTGGGTTGCCGAGATCATTCGGCTTGATCCAACCGAGATCGCCGCCTTCCAGCCGGGTCCGATTATCGATCGAGTGTTCGAGCGCTGCTTCGGCAAAATCTTTGCCGGTCTCAAGTTCGTTGGCGATGTTGATCGCTTCAGCTTCACTGGCCACCACGAGGCGGCGGACCCGCACCTCATCGTCCAGCTGCTGCAATTTGACTTGTTCTTCATACATCCGGTCGATCGCGTCTTCGGTCACTTCACCAGCGACCAGGCTCTCGACCAGAATGTTTCCGAGCAAACGTTCGCGCCCGGCGGCTAGACGCCGCTCTGCATCTGGCTGTTGGTCGAGTCCCCGGCGCACCGCTTCCTGGGCCAGAAGGCGCTGGTCGATCAATTGCTCAAGGATTTGCGGAAAATCGGGGTGAGCTGTGCCGAATTCGGATCCTGGTTCAATCATGCCCTGCGCGACGGCTTCCAGTTCTACATCGCGAATATAAATGGCTTCGCCATTCACGACCGCGGCGGTTGCCTGATCAATTGCGGCGGTTGTCTGGACACTGCGAGGCGCAGAGTCGCAGGCGTTCACAGCCATGAAAGCAAGCCCGACAAGCGTCACAAGTCCTATGGAACGAGTATTGATGGACATTTCGCGCCTTTCTTTGCCGCATTCGGCTAATTGACACAGGTATGCGGCGTTCTTAAGTCCGCAGGAGGTTGTGGTCGAGAGACTTGTTGCGGACGCAAAATGCAGCGCGTCCACCCCCTAGAAAGATTTTTGTGATTTCTAGGGTCAATTCAAACAGTGTGGTATCCCCTTCGATGTTATCTGTAGCTCAGAAGTTTTTCGGTTCCGTAAACGATCGCAAGCTCAAGCCGATGCGCCGTCGTGTGCAGAAGATCAACACGCTAGAGCCGATGATTGAGGCCCTTTCGGATCAAGCGCTGCGCGCCAAGACCGATGAGTTTCGCAAGCGATTGTCGGATGGCGCTTCCCTGGATGATATCCTGGACGAAGCTTTTGCCGTGGTCCGCGAAGGCGCTAAGCGCGCGCTTGGTATGCGTCATTTTGATGTGCAATTGCTCGGCGGCATGGTGCTCCACAATGGTGCGATTGCCGAAATGCGGACGGGTGAGGGCAAGACCCTGGTGGCGACCCTGCCAGTCTATCTCAATGCCTTAAGCGGCAACGGCGTTCACGTTGTCACAGTGAATGATTATCTCGCGGCGCGCGACGCCGAGTGGATGGGCAAGCTGTACAGCTTCCTCGGCCTCACCACAGGCGTCATTCGTGGCGAAGTTCCTGGCGGTGGCCGTATGTCGGATGAAGACCGGCGCCACGCTTATGCGTGTGACATTACCTATGGTACAAATAACGAGTACGGATTCGACTATCTGCGCGACAATATGAAGTATTCGCTGGATCAGATGGTCCAGCGGGGTCATGCCTTTGCGATTGTTGATGAAGTGGACTCCATCCTGATCGACGAGGCGCGCACGCCCTTGATCATTTCCGGTCCGACCGATGATCGGTCTGAACTCTATCGCACCGTCGATAAGCTGATCCCGGACCTCGATGATGAGGATATCGATCTTGACGAAAAAATGCGCTCCGTGGTCTTCACCGAAGAAGGCCTCGAAAAAATGGAAGAGCGCCTGACCAAGGATGGGATTATCGAGGGGTCTCTCTGGGACCCGTCAAATGTCTCCATCGTCCACCATTCGAACCAGGCGCTGAAGGCGCACAAGCTGTTCCATCGTGATAAGGATTACATCGTCAAAGATGATCAGGTCATGCTGATCGACGAGTTTACCGGTCGGATGATGGAAGGCCGCCGCCTGTCAGAAGGTCTGCACCAGGCGATTGAGGCGAAAGAGAATGTCGACATCAAGCCTGAAAACCAGACATTGGCGTCGATCACCTTCCAGAATTATTTCCGTCTTTACGAAAAACTCGCTGGCATGACCGGCACCGCGATGACCGAAGCTTCGGAATTCGCGGATATTTACTCGCTCGCAACATTTGAATTGCCGACCAATAAGCCGATTGAGCGCCTGGACGAAGATGATGTCGTGTATCGCGTCGCTGGTGCGAAGTATAAAGATATTGTCGAAGAAGTGCGCGAGGCCCGCGCCAAAGGGCAGCCGGTCCTGCTCGGCACAGCCTCGATTGAGAAGTCGGAAGTCGTTTCGACCTATCTCACCGCAGGCAAAATACCTCACAAGGTTCTGAACGCCAGACACCACGCACAAGAAGCCGAAATCGTCGCCGATGCCGGGGTTCCTGGCGCCGTCACGGTTGCCACAAACATGGCGGGTCGCGGGACTGATATTCAGCTTGGCGGGAATCTCGACATGCGAGTCGCCAAGGCCGTTCAGGACCATATCGAAAAGAACGGAAGCGAGCCATCTGACGGCGAGCTGCAATTGATCACCGATCAAATCAAAGCCGAGATCGAAGTTGCCAAGAAAAAAGCTCTGGAAGCTGGCGGTCTGTATGTGCTTGGCACGGAACGCCACGAAAGCCGCCGGATCGACAATCAGTTGCGCGGGCGTACGGGACGTCAGGGCGACCCGGGCAAATCGAAATTCTTTATTTCTGTTGATGATGACCTGATGCGCGTGTTCGCTGCTGAGCGTCTGAACTCGATCATGAAGGGCCTGGGCATCAAGGAAGATGAAGGCATTACCCATCCTTGGATGAACAAAGCGATCGAGACGTCTCAGAAAAAAATCGAAGCGCGCAATTTCGATATCCGTAAGAATGTTCTGAAGTATGACGACGTGATCAATGATCAGCGCAAAGTCATCTTTGAACAGCGCATTGATTTCATGCACGCCGACAGTGTTCTCGATGAGATCGAAGACATGCGCGAGCAAGTGATTGATGGCATGGTCGCCCACCATATGCCGGAAAAAGCGCATGCAGAATTGTGGGACACCGAAGGTCTGCGAGAGCGCTGCGTCGAGATGCTCGGTCTCGAATTGCCAATTGCCGATTGGGCCGGTGAGGAAGGCGTGGCGAATGTTGAAATCGCCGAACGTATTCGTGACGCGGCGAACGCGACGTATAATGCAAAGACCGAAATGGCTGCAGATGGTCAATTCCGCATGGTCGAGAAACAGATTCTGCTTCAGGTTCTGGATGGCCGCTGGCGCCAGCATTTGCAACAGATTGACCAGCTGCGCTCAGTGATTCACTTGCGGTCTTATGGCCAGCGCAATCCGCTGAACGAGTTCAAGGAAGAAGCCTTCAAACTGTTCTATGACATGCTGTCGGAAATGCGCCTCGAAGTCACCCGTTGGTTGATGACGGCGCAGGTGCAGCCACCGCAACCGCGCCCGGTCCCGACGCCGCCGCAACCCACATTCGAAACCAGCCTCGATCCGGACACAGGTGAAAACCAACGTCCAGGCACACCGCAGGACGTTGCTGAGCAGGCCCCGCATTCGATGGTCGCCCAAGCCGAAGAAAGCTGGGCCCGGACCCCGCGCAATGCCCCATGTCCATGCGGATCGGGCAAAAAGTATAAGCATTGCCACGGCGCACTGACCGCCGGCGCCAAGGAAGCCTAGCGCTGTTTTAGGCGAGGATTAAAAAAGGCCGCTCCGGTTGGAGCGGCCTTTTCTTATTCGAGTCAGTCCCGTTTATTTCGAGGACTTCCAGTTCTCCAATTGCTTGCCGAACCAGTCGCGGCCGCCCCAGCCAAAGCCGAGTGCGATCGCGCCGGCGACGCCGACAGCGGCACCCATGGCGAGGAGTTTGGCGACATCGAGGACGAATTCGCCGCCCGTCGGGTCGAGCCCCATTCTCGATACGCCCAGGATTAAGGCAAGCCCGATAATGATCCATTTGACGATTCCCGCCGCTGTGTCGGTCGCGCCCCCGCCCGCAGACGCCATGGCGTTCGAGATCAATCGCGCCAAGAAAACCCCAGCGAAAATGATGAACGCGCCGAACGCGATTGAGGCGCCCATATCCAGAACCACATTCATGGCATTGGTCAGAACTTCAAAATTCAGGACGCGCAGCGCCTGAATGATGCCGAGCAAAGTGATGAAGAACGTTGCTGCCATTGAAACGATACGGCTTGCCGTCAGGCCTTTGTCCGCGCCTTCCAGCAATCCCATTTCAGCAATCGCTTTATCGAGGCCCGTCTCCGGCAAGGTCTTATCAATCAGATTTGCGATAATCCGCGCAATGAAAATGAACCCGGCGAGGAGAAGGCTGGCGAGCAGAACGTTTGGAATAACGTCCAGCACATCGCTCAAAATCGCGCTGAGCGGTTCGGTCAGCGCCGGAACTTGCAGCGCTCCCAAAGCTGTGATTCCGCCGATGATATAGACAATTGTCGATAGAACCGTTGCTGATATTCCGGACACATTCACCGGACCGGATGCGAGGCCGAGACGCTCTGGCAGTGGATCTGCGAACACGAACACCGCTTGTGCGGTCTGTTTCACGATCCGCGCCACCAGGGCGAACACCACAAACAGGACGATGGCGGCAAAAATCTTTGGCATATAGAACATGATCTGATCGATCATGTTGTTTAGCGGCTCCGCTATTTGCGTCAGTTCCAGTCGGGTCAGCGCTTGAATAACGCCAATCAGAATGATCACCCAAAACGCGGCCGCTCCAAGGCTTTTGCCGAGCGAATCGCCTTTCGGTCCAAGATCGTCAAATCCCGTTTTCTTGATGCCGTTGCGGATCGCCCACTGCACCAGTCGTCCGATCACATAAGCGGCGATGAGAATGACAATTGCCCACAGCACGCGCGGCCCATAGGCCGTGAATTGCTCAGTTATATTTTCCCAGATTTGTTCCATCAACTTCCCCTTTCTTGTTGTGGAGCGGGGACTATAGCTGAATTTTGCCTGAAAGTTCAGGGACCTGGCTGTTATTGCCGTTCTTGCTGGTAATGGAACGCGGTCTCTGGCCCGGTCGCGAGGTGCGTAGACACATATTCTCGCAGCGCCAGAGTTAAGGCCGCCGCATCGCCATCCAGCTGATCTGGCGCGATGATTGGCCCAAAGGTCATCTCAAATGAGCTGCCGCGCTTGTTGAGCAATTCATGGAAAAGCGTGATGTCGCGCAATTCGCCATTCACCTTGGAAAAGAAATAATACAGCCAGGAATTCGCCGCTCGAAGATTGACCGGCTGGACCGGCGCTTTGTGTTTGCGGGCGAGACTGACCACAGTCGGCATCCAGTCCTGTTCGGTGAGGACGCCGTCAATTTTCTTGGCGAGCTTGCCGGATGGAAAAATGACGACGCATTTCTCGTCGGCAAACGCTTCTTTCGCCAATCGGAGCGTTTCGCGGGTTTTGGCTGGTGAGCGTTTGTCCAGCACCCATTCAACCGGGATCAGAACATCTGAAAAGCCGGGATTAACTCTCAGGGCATCCGCATTGGCAAGAAAAACGATATCGCGTCGAACCCGGCGCAGGGCGTCCCAAACTGCCACGCCATCTGCAAGTCCGGTCGGGTGATTCGCGGCGACCACGAGCCGCCCTTGTTTCGGCATGCGCTCAATTGCATGCAGGGTCAGATCGACCGACAATTCTTCGGATAGGTGGTCGAAACTGTCGCCACCATTGAGCGTTTGCAGATAATTGGTCGTACGGCAGGCGCGGTCATAGCCGAGCAATGTGTACAGCATCGGGCGAATCGCTGGCCACGACCAATGGTCGACGAAACTTGGACACCGCTCTTTAATTAAGCGATCGACAATATGATCATCGCTCGACTCCAACTCCGCCAAAAAGGCGGCATGCGTGGTTGCGGCTGGAAGCGATTTGCTGGTCATTCGTCCCGTAATCATTGGGTTTGGTGAAGATTGTTACAAGTCTATCACAACTCGTGCCAGATTGGCGACGGTGGGGTTCAGCGGCGCTGAATCTGTAACATTGTCAACACTTTGGTCACTTTCGCTTTACCATCCCGTAATCCCCTCATGGCATTGTGGGTTTCAGAAGAGGGCGAGGCGAGAAGCGCCGGGGAAACATGGTAGAGTCATAAGGGTTGATTGATGAAAGTTCTTTGGGTCGAGGATCACGAGCCGGTTCGCGAGCTGTTAATGGTCGCAGCGGACAAGGCGGCACGCGCACGCGTTCCTGTTGATCTGGTTATGGCAACGACCCTGATGGAAGCGGAAAACCGCTTGCGTCTGGAGCGCTTTGATCTCGTCGTTCTGGATCTCACTCTACCGGACAGCTTCGATGGCGACATGACGATTGCGCGCGTTGCCAATATGGGCAAGCACCGCATCGCCGTCTGTTCAGCCCAACCTGAACGCGATCAAGCGGTTGAAACGGCGCTGAAATGCGGTGCCAATGTTGCGCCGAAAGCCGTTTTCAAAGCGAAATTGCCATTCAATCGCTTTATCCAGCGTGCGGAAACGTTCCATGACTTCTTGCTCGATCAAATGCCCGGCGCAGAAGGCAAGGTTGCGGTTGCGGCCTAAACCGAACGGAATGGCGGGCAACAGGGCCCGTCTGACTTCACCAACACAAACAAAAACCCCGCCCTGTTAGGCGGGGTTTTCGTTAATTTTTATCGCCGCTATCGGGCTCACTCTTTCAAGCGGCTTTTTTCTTTTTTGCGAGTGATTCCGCGAGGCGATCCATGGCTGAACTATGGTCAATACTCTCGACGGCTGCCAATTCACGCGCCATCCGATCGAGCGCGCTTTCATAAAGCTGACGCTCTGAATAAGACTGTTCCGGCTGATCTTCCATCCGGTGCAAGTCGCGGACGACTTCGGCAATCGAGATGAGGTCGCCAGAATTGATCTTGGCTTCATATTCCTGCGCCCGGCGCGACCACATGGTGCGCTTGATCCGAGCTTTTCCGCCCAGGGTTTTCAAGGCGTCCTCGACCAGTTTGGAGCCTGCCAATGCACGCATTCCAGATGCAATTGCGCGATTTGTCGGAACGCGCAGGATCATCTTGTCCTGGTCAAACGAGACAACATAGACTTCCAGGGTCATGCCAGCGACTTGCTGTTGCTCAATAGCCGTGACGGTGCCTACGCCATGCGCAGGATAGACGATTTTTTGACCTTCGGAAAAATCCAGCTTCGTTGCCGCATCTGCTGTTGCCATGTGGGAGACCTTTTCTTCTACGCAAACGAGCCACGATGCCGGCGAGATCATCTCATAGGTGCCGACATAAGCATGGCTCGGATATGGTGTTGTGACAAAATTGTATACCACAAGTCCCGATTATTCTCAATAGGGACCGTTAATTCTCATGTAGAAAGGGTAAACGGCCTAAGTGGCTGGTAATTCTATGGTAAATCGCGCGCCGCCCTGATCGCGATTTTCGGCAATGACAGTGCCCATATGCGTGTTCACGATCTGTGTGACGATGGAGAGGCCGAGTCCGGAATTGTTGCCAAACGCGGCTCCAGCCGGTCGATCTGTGTAGAAACGTTCGAAGATTTTCTCCAGCTTGTCTTCGGGAATGCCGGGGCCATTGTCTTCGATGAGGATCTTCGCTGTGGTTTGTGAGCCTTGCCGACCCTGATGCAGTGACACAAAGACTTCATCGCCTTCTGGTGAAAAGGACCGCGCATTATCGACGAGATTTCGAAGGACTTGTCCGAGGGGGCCCTCGCGCCCGCGCACCGACAAGCCAGCATCCATTGTCGCGTCGTGAAACCGCACAGAGACATTGCGCTGATGCTCGAGTCCCTCATAGGTTCGGATCACATCGCGTACAAACCGTGAAATATCCAGGCGTTCAGTGGGAATGCGAGTGATCTCGGCCTCGAGTCGGGACGCATTTGAAATATCGGTGATCAATCGGTCGAGCCGCTGCACATCCTGGGCAATGACTTTGCGCAGTTTCTCGCGGGCGACCGGATCGTCTTGAACCATTTCCGCGGTTTCAACAGCTGATCGGATGGAGGTGAGCGGGTTTTTCAGCTCATGCGCGACATCCGCCGCGAAAGATTCATTGGCGGTTATGCGCTCGAACAAGGCTTCCGTCATCGATTCCACGGACTGTGCCAAATGCCCAATCTCGTCATGGCGTTTGGAAATCTTCTCGAGATCCAGTCTGCTACTGGTCCCGCTTTTTACCTTGTCGGCTTCGCTAGACAGGCGGCGGAGCGGGTTTGCAATCCCGACGGTCAGCAATGCTGACGTGATCAGAGCGACGAGAATGGCCACGGCGATAAACGGAATCAAAGCCGTCCGCTCTGCCCGGATGATGGCGTCAATATCATTCGACTCGAGTGTCAGCACACCGACCACCGCTGTGACATGCTGAATCGGCAAAGACACGGAAATGATCCGCTGGCCGCGATCATTGAACCGTTGGCTGGCGGCTTCATTGCCGGTCAGGGCTTCTGCAAACTCTTCTTCAAAAGAGATCGCTCGGATCGCATCATCGCCTTCAGACGGTCGAAACGAGCTCAAGACGCCCACCGCCCAATCTGACAGGCTGCGGCTCCAGACGGTCAACCGATCTGGATCCTGAAGCGGCGGCAGGTTTTCGACAATCACGCGATCCGACAGGAAATAGCTGTCGCCCACCAGATTGCCCTCAAGATCGTAAATCTTGCCGCGCATGGTTTGCGGTAAGGATAAGGACGCCATGACGTCCTTGGCCAGACGTTCGTCCAGGACGGGTTGAGGTTCGCCATAAGCGGCTTCGTCGCCGATCAAGTTTGACAGCAATTGCGCTTGGCCGACCAGATCTTGTTTTTTCGACAAGACAAAAGTCGCCCGCATCTCGTTCAGGACCATGGCCCCGATGATCAGAATGATCAGGCCAGCCAGATTGGACGCAAAAATCAGGCGAGCGATGCGCGAGCCAAGCAAGCGGCCGCTCCACCATCTCATATCTCGCCTGCTTTTGGTCGAAGCCATGCGTCCAGTCTCTTAAGTCCAGACCGGACTTTAGCCGTCTGCAGCAACTTTCATAGAGACAATGGAATCAGGATTCTGTGGTGGCTCACCTTTTTGCAACTGGTCAATGACGTCCATACCATCCGTCACCTTGCCCCACACTGTGTACTGATTGTCGAGAAAATTGGCGTTTTCAAAACAAATAAAGAATTGAGAATTGGCCGAATGGGGTTGGTTGGTGCGCGCCATCGAACACGTGCCGCGGACATGCGGCTCGGGATTGAATTCAGCTTGCAGATTGGGCTTTTCTGAGCCGCCCATGCCGGTGCCGTTCGGACACCCGACTTGCGCCATGAAGCCATCAATGACGCGATGGAAAATAATACCATCATAAAAGCCCTCGCGGGCGAGCTCTTTGATGCGATCGCAATGCCCAGGGGCGAGATCTGGGCGCAGTTCGATCTTCACCATACCCTTGGTGGTTTCCATGATGATTGTGTTTTCGGCGTCAGCCATAGCGGGAAGCTCCATTAGATGCGTTTCCCAACCGCATAAGCGCTTCTGATCACGGATAAAAGGCTTGATTAGCGGTTGCCGCCGGCAATGTCATAGAACAGCGAGAAATCAATCGGCAGGGCATCTCGGATATATTGCCGGACAAACAGGTTTTGATTGGCGATGGGCTTGCGGGTGACAAAGACCACATCAAACCGCCGCAGCGGCGCCCAATCCGCGAGGCTCGGATCGTAAATGCCTGCTTTCAGGTCAAAAATGGCAGATTTTAGCTCGCCGCCCGGAAGCCGACGCATCAGAATGACCGTATTGGCGCGGCCTTCATTGGTGACCCCGCCGGCCATGATGATCGCTTGCAACGGGTCGATCAAACCTGGCATCTCGAACATCCCAGGTTGGTTCACTTCGCCGCCGACAAACACGCGTTGAGAGGCGGTTCCGACCAAGAGCACATCGATGTCGGGATCATTCAGCTCTCGCGCCATGGCATATTGCACGCCGTCTCGAACTTCATCGACCGTCCGCGCAGCGGCAAGTATGGGCCCGGAATAGGGCATTCGGAATCGTCCGTCTGGTCCAATCGTTACCGTCCGGTTCAGTTCAGGTGCAGTGTGCACAATGATGTCCAGCTGGTCGCCGGGCGCGAGCAAATAGAACGCATCCGCGCCGTCTTCATGCCGCCATTCTTTCTGTGGAAAGACAGAAGATTCAACCGGCGTCGCAGACTGACACGCCGCGAGCATTAACGGTAGCAGAGCAAGGCAAAGCGGGCGTTTCATAGTGCTTTTCAACGATAAATTTACCGTCCGAGAGCCTGTGTGTTAATGTTTAAGGAAGTATCAAGCCTGTAAGAAGTTTCCGAAGGAAAGAGCGCTCGGAGCCTGAAGAAATGGCCGATCTAGCCGACTGGGGACCCACTGGGGTCGCACAGACCGACGCGGGCTATGTGCCGGCGCGGCCCCGGCTGGGCATTGCCGAGACGCTATTGCTGTTATGGCGCGCAAAATGGTTGATGATGCTGATTGCGCTGCCACTCTTTGCGCTGGGTTTGTTTGTGGCTTTTCAAATGCCGAAATATTACCAGTCTCATTCGGCCCTCTACGTGACCTCAGGCGATGAGCTGCGCTCCAGCTCGATCCTTAGCGATCCAAGTTTTGACCCGGGACCAGCAATCCAGGAAGTCATTCAGGGTGAGTTGGAGATTCTGAAGACCCAATTGGTGGCGGAACGCACGCTGTCGCGATTTCCGCTGCAACGGGTTTATCCGCAACTTGACGCGGCGCTTCAGAAGCAAATTTCGCAATCAAATCCATCGCAGCGATCGGCCATCGAGTTTGAGTTTTTTCAGCGCGGCGTCGAATCCTTCCAAGAGGATTTCTGGACCGATGCGTCGCCGAATTCGAACATCATCTCAGTTGGCTTCAAGCACCGTGACCCGCAAATTGCCGCGGAGATCCTGAACGCCGCGCTTGCGGTCTATTTGCAGCGTCGTGCCGAATTATTTGGCAGCCGACCGGTCGACCAGTTGCAGGCCGAGCGAAAACGGATCGAAGGCGATCTACTTGCAGCGGAAGCGGCAATCAGCACGTTTCTGGCGGAAAATGAAATACGGGATTTTGCCAGCGAACGCGCGACGGCGCAGAGCCTCTATACCGCGATTTCAAACGAACTGTTTGCGGTTCGCGCCCGCGCCAGCGCGGTGCAGGGGCAACTGTCGCGCACACGCATTCAGATTACGGAGACACCGCCCGAACTTGATCTCTATGTCGAAGACTCAAGCGCTCAGCAATTGCGGGCATTGGAAATCGAACGCAATCAGGCACTTGTAAATTATACGCCGGACAGCCGACGGGTTCAGGCGATCGACCGACGTATCGCTGAGTTACGTGCGTTCCTGGCCGAGCAGGACGGACCGGTTGGCACCGTTCGCAGAGGGCCAAATCCGACTTATCAAGCGCTTGAAACGGCTTTCAACTCATTCGAAGCGGAATCAGAATCATTACGCGGGCAGGCGACAGAATTGCAACGCCAACTGCGAACGGTTGAGGACAAACTAAACCGCTTTACAGGCCTGGAATCGCAGTGGAATGAACTGTTGCGCAATCGCGATCTGATCGAGGCAAGCGTTCGCACCATCGCCGAACAGGCGCAGCGCGAAGGCACCGTCGCTGGCATCACCGCGCAAGAGGCAGACAGCGTCAAGATCACCGAGCCGCCAACCGTGCCGATCAAGGGCCGCAGCCTGAAAGCGCCAATCGCGATCTTGTCCTTGTTCATGGCGGGCTTTACGGCGTTGATTTTTGGGTTGATCAGCGCGTTTTCAAAACGCGGATTCGCAACACCGCATTCCTTACAGCGGACGCTCGGATTACCCGTATTGGGGGCGGTGCGGCGCGCATAATCCTAAAGAACTGCAAAATCCCGTTAACCAAGATCATGCTAGCGCTGTCCAGAGACTGTCTGGACGTAACACACCATGCGTGATCTTCGCGAAGATCTGGAACCGGTATGGCGGGCATTGACCCGATTGCGGGCGGCTGCGCCAGGTGGACGCGTCATCATGTTTACTGCCGTGCAACCCGGCGAAGGCGTTTCCAGCATGGCTGCCAGTTTTGCGTGTCTTGCCGCCAGGCGTTCTGAGAAACCTGCCTGGCTGGTCGATCTGGACTTGCGGCGCAATCGTGCATTTCAAGGCTTTCAAGGCGGTTTCGCGCGGGACATTGGAAAACCTGGCCGCGCCTATGACGCGTCGCTGCGCCAGGAACAGATCTATCGCGTCACCCCCGCCATCGAGGGCGCCCGGCAGAACAAGCTTCTCACCGCCCACGATGTCGATGGGGTCCCTTTACTGGTCACCAGGTTTCGCGGCGATCGATTGCAGCCGGGTCAGACCGTGCGCACCCAAGCTTCGCCCGACTGGTGGCAGGCCCTGCGCGGGCTATCCAGCTGGGCGGTCATTGATGCCCCGGCTTTGGAAAAGTCCTCGGCCGCGGCGACGATGGCACCGGTGGTGGATGGAATTATTCTGGTGGTCACGGCGGATCAAACCTCTGCTTCGGAGATCGCGTCCGCCCGCCTAGAGCTCGAAGCCCAGCAAGGACGCGTCCTTGGCGTTGTCATGAACAGGATACGCGGCGATGCCAGGTTCGCTGAGCGCTTCTGCGCCTGAGTCCGAGGGCGTATCGAGCCCGGTCGGCCGCACGGAATTTGCCCTCCTGGTGGTGATCTTGCTGATCTTCAGTGAAGGCTTATTGCCGCGGCTATTGTCAAATGAAGACTCCGTCGATGGCTCGCCGGTATTGCGGTTTCTTTGGCTGCCCGTCTACGCGTTGGCATTTACTGGTTTTCTCTTGCAAGCCCGCGACATTGGCCGTGTCTGCCTTCGCCTGCCTTTCTTGATGGCCCTATTGGCGGTGTGCGCATTGTCATTTTTGTGGTCGATTGATCCGGCGCTGACGATGCGGCGGAGTTTCGCCATTCTCATGACCACAGTTGCCGGGCTCTATCTCGGGACCAGATACAATTGGCAGACCTTGTTGCGCGCATTGGCGATGACCTGGCTGATTGTCGGCGTGATCAGCTTTGCAATCGCATTCTTGATGCCGTCATTCGGGCGCATGCAAGATGTGCATGTCGGCGCTTGGCAGGGGCTCTATTTTGAAAAGAACCAGCTTGGTGGTCATATGGCGCGGGCCGCAATTTTCGCTGGTTTTCTGGCTTTGATGGATCAAAAATACCGTCGACTATGGATGGGTTTGTTGCTGCTCAGCATCGCATTGGTGTTGCTCTCCACGTCGAAGAGTTCGCTCCTTGGACTGTTGGTCGGGCTCGGCATCCTGGCACTCGGGGCGTGGATGAAACAGGGCATTCGAGTGGGGCTGCTGACGATCTGGTTGGGCGGCGTCAGCCTGGTCGCCGTGGTCGCGATTTTCTGGCTTGCGCCAAACCTGATCTTTCAATTGCTGGGCCGGGACGCGACCTTGACGGGGCGTACAGATATCTGGTTCGTCCTGGCGGATTATATCCAGCAGAAACCTGTTCTGGGGTATGGATATGGCGCGTTTTGGGCCCCGGGGAGCGAACCCGGCAACTGGGTCCGTGAGATTTTGCAATGGGATGCTCCGACAGCGCATAATGGCTGGTTGGAAGTCGCAATTGCGCTCGGCTTTGTCGGTTTGTTTTTCCTGAGCATGGACTTCCTGGTCACCACCGTGCGCGCAATTCTGGCGGCGACACACACATGGACAGGTGTATTCGCGCTTGCGTTCTGTGCACAATTCTTTCTGTTCAGCCTGTCAGAGAGCGCCTCGCTACAACAAAATTCGATTGTTTGGCTGATCTATGTCGCGATCGCTGCGAAGCTCACAATGCGACCGCGGAATCTGATTGTGATGCGTCCGGTTGCGGGTCGTCTGCCGCCGCTTGCGGCGTCGCACGTCGGCGATGCTTAGCGTCAGGCGACAGGACCGCTGCCCCGTAGAATCGCACATCCACCCACCACAACAATTTACCGACACCGCGCGTCGCGGCATCGAGTTGAAAAGCCCGGCGGGGATGTCGTAGCAGGCTCAAAGCCGCCCATTGCAATCCATGCCAGACCGTTTTGGCAGCGCCGACCAGCATCCAGAACATGATGCTCGCATGAGGTCGGTTTGAAGCACGTCGTGCCAGAGTGATGGGCGCCTGCCCGTACGAGAACGCGCGCTTTAATGTATAGCTGAGCGTCACGCGATCGCTGGGCGGGTGTTCCCAGACATGTGCGTCTTGTGCCCACGCAAATCGACCGAAGCCTGTTTGGATGCGCGCGAATAGAATGTCATCCTCGCCGCCGATTTCATTCATTTTGGCGTCGAACCAGGGGGATGATCCGGGAACTTTGGAGAAATCAATCAATGAATTGCCGCAGCCAAAAGTCGCTTCAATATATCCGGATTTGAAGTTCGGTTGGCGCGCAAAAAAGTCTGAGAAATATTGTTGGTGCCGTCGATGTCCGGTTGGCAGAATAGTTCGTACCGGCCCAAAGGTGACCGTAGCAGGATACGCCTGGTGCGCCGCCAGCAATGTTTCGAGCCAGTGCTTCGGCGCAGACTGATCGTCGTCCAGGAATGCGACCAGGTCCGTATTCACGGCCGACATCGCGCAATTTCTTGCATTTGCGACCCCCGCGGCGGGTTCGTGCCGGGTGATCAGGTTCACAGAATCGGGGCACGCACGCCGCAGCAGGGCAATCGTGCTGTCAGCCGACGCATCGGGTGTGTTGTCGACAATGATCAAATCGAAGCCGTTGGCGACCAGGCTTTGCTTGAATATGCTTTCCACGGCACGCTTCAACCCGTCAGGTCGATTAAATGTGGGGATGACGACACTGATCATAGGCGCGCACCGTACAGCGCGGCCCTGAACAGTTTCAGACTGATCACGCGCAATCGCACAGGCAGAATTCGGGTTTGCGCAATCTGGCCGCAGAGTTTTGCCAATTTCGGCAAACCTGGCAGCGCGCTCAGGCGCTTCGCGGCGCGATATAAGGGCGTTTCAGAAATGGTCTCCGGATGTCGCTCGGCCAAGCGCAGAAAGTTGTCGACGGATTGACGATACTTGTCGATCAATGCCGCATCCGGATCGAGCCCGAGATGGGTGGCTGGATTGTCGATATGGAATATCGGAAATCTCTCGGCGACGCGCAGCCCCCAATCGACATCTTCCCAGCCCCAGCCTTGATAGCCCCGATCAAATGTCATCTCGGCCAAAATGGTGCGATGAACCAGAATGTTTGATGTGAACACATACCGGCCTGGCGATTGCGCGCGTATCGCGGCGGGGTGGCACTCTGACGCGAGTGATTGTGCTGCATGCAAGCGCGTTTGTCGGGTTGGGCTGGCATGTTTCAAGCTGAAGCCGCCGGCCACCACAGCGGGGTCAGCCTGAGCGTCGACCGCATCAAGATACCGGTTGAGAAAATCCTCGTCGTCGGGCTGCATGTCGGCATCCAGAAACAGGATCCATTCAGTTTCTGCCAACGCGAATAGGCGATTGCGCGCATGGCTGCGGCCGCGATTCTTGGGCGCGTGAATGAGGCGAGCGGGTCCCGGAAAACGCATGATCTGTCGTGTGAGTTGACGCACGAGCGCTGGATCATGCGAACCGTCATCGTAAATCAATAGCGTGCACTGATCCGCGCCGGACATGCGCGTCAGCGTACCCAAAAGCGCATCGGCGCTATCGCGCCAGGTCGGGACACATATGCTGATCAGAGCATCTCCGCTTTTGCCATTCGTCACCACGTCCTCGCCGGCCAATGTCTGGCCGACATCGTCGCGCTGTTGCTGGGTCTGTACCGGTTTTGGGCGCTGGGAGAGTGAGGCGTCTTGCATGATCTAGCGTATCGTCTTGGCGTCACCCAACAGACGGGGCAGGGTCATGAGCATAATATATAGATCGAACCAGAGAGACGATCGATTGACATATTCCATGTCCAGACGAACGCGTTCACGCACCAGGGCTTTGGTGTGGACCGGACCGCGGGAGCCATTGATCTGTGCCCAGCCGGTTATGCCGGGTTTGGCGCGATGACGATGGGCATAATCGCCAACGATATTTTGAACTTCCTGCTCTTCGGTTGTCATCCCAATGGCGTGGGGGCGGGGTCCAACAATCGACATCTCGCCCTTGATGACATTGATCAGTTGCGGCAGTTCATCAATCGATGTCTGTCGGATTAGGCGCCCAATGCGCGTGATGCGGGGATCGTCCGCTATGGTTTGCTGTGACATCCGCTCGGCTGCCACCGGGTCGTCGCGCATGGAGCGAAACTTCCAGACTTTGATGATTTGATTGTTGAATCCGTGCCGCTTCTGACGAAAGATTGCGGGGCCAGAGCTTTCAAGTTTGATGGCGCATGCCAACACAGCCAGCAACGGGCTCAATACGATTAACAGACCGATTGCGAGCACCAGATCGAAAATGCGTTTCGACATCGCCCGTCGGGCATTGTGAGGTTGTCCGGAAACATAAGCGGCAGGCGAATGCGCGATTTCCGCCAGGCTTTCAGTTTCAGGGTCGAAGCCTTCAATGTCGAGCAACAGAACGACCCGCTGTGGCAGGACGCGAAGGCGTTCGACCATATCCCGAACCCGGTCTCGCGCGTCAGATGTGACGGTGACGACGATGCGGTCGATTTCGGGCAAGCGATCCCAGGCAAAGAGATCATCTAACTGACCGAGCAAGGGCGCACCGTTCAAGCGTTTTGGGGCACGTGACAACCGGTCATCAAAGATGCCGACAATGTTCAGTTCGCGTGTGCTCGCATTGCGTTCAATCAGCCGCCGCGCATTTGGCGTCGCGCCGACGATAACGATATTCTCGCTGAGCCAGCCGGCGCGAACGAACTGACGGGCAGTCAAGAGCGCAACGATGTGAACCAGATTGAGGATCAACCAGACCGTGAACATTGCTGCCATGACCCATTGCATCTCGTTCGGCGGATATACGTATTGCGCGATGATGCCGAGCCCGGCCAAGGGCAGACCTGAGCCGTAGCCGGCGGCCAAGGCATGATCGATCGAGTCCCGCTTTTGTAGCAAACGATAAGCAGATGCGAGGTTCAGCCCCCAGATGGCGGCGACCGGGATCAATGCAAATGGTAGAATTTGGTACACTGTCGCCGACAAAATTCCGGTTCCGGAATAAATCAGAAACCATCCCACAATGGCCGCTGCGACGAGCCCATCCGTGACCTTTAGTCCGATCCGCAAACTGCTGCGGCTGAGCCCAAGCCGACGGGATGGCAGCTGCGCGGATGCAACGTCAATGTCATGATTTACGGGCGATTCAGCCGCTTGAGTCGCGGACACACGAGAGGATTGCGCAGGCGAAACGCGGCGGTCGACGTCTTGCAATACTCCGGTCGGCATTGATTTTCCTCATGCTCCGATGGTTAATCTCGCACACCATGCTCAAGATTCACCTGCGCCCATCGATGAAATTCAATGCAAATCGGGGACCGATCTGACCGGGTTTGCGCCTGTCAGGTCTGGTATTTACAGTTTGTCTTTTACCCATTCGCGGGTCAGGAAGCCGTCAATCACGTCACAGACGAGTCCGATTTCGGTCAATGCGCTGATATAGCGTTCCGGATCGACCAATGGTTTCCAGACCGAACCGGCTTCAAACTGATCATCCGCTTCAAGCGCCAAAGTCAGATGATCGCCTTCGAAAATCCCGCGCAATTTGCCACCCTTGAAGTGGCGCTCGAGCGCGATCAGACGCTCCATCCGGTCTGGCGTTAGCAATGCGCGCGCTTCGACCTGGTCATTCGAATAGATGGTGAAATTGTCTTCCAATTCCTTCGCCACCAAATCGACTTTCTGAAGCGTCTTGTCCCCGAACAAGCCTTTCCACCAGCCTTGGCGAGCGATCATTGTCCGTCCGAGGAAGCGCTCGGGATACTGAATATGAAACAGCAAGCCTTGGAATGTCGTGACGGTTCTTCGGTTCTTTCCGGAGCCTTGCTCCTCCGTGAGCTTGCACTCGACCAGCGAGAAGTGCGTCTTGGCCCGGTCGCCTTCAATCAGATCTTCGAATTTGCGATTGTCATAACCCGGCAGCAAGCGAGCTTCCTTGAGAACATTGAATGCGGGCGTTGGGGGTTCGGCATCGTCGCCGCCACCAAACAATTGTGCGGCCCCTGATTTCTGCGAGGCCTGCGACTTGATCCAATCGCCTGCCGTCTTCCAGTTCGAGATGCCGCGCACGTCGGGGTGCAGCGTTTCATAGTTGAATCCAAACGATTCAGCAGCCGCACCGACGACCAGTTGTTTGGTTTCTGACTTGACCGAGAACAGCGGTATCCAGGCGGCACCGCTGGCAATTGCGGTGACGGCGGCCGCGGCGATTAAAGTGAAGACGGGGGCGGCGCCGCCAGTGAGAAACAAAATGCCGATGGCAATCACACCAATCACCAAGCCCGTCGAAATGGTGCGCTGGCGCGCTTTAGAAATGATCGCACGACGCTCTGATTCACGCTCGGCAAGCGCAGGTTCCAATACCTGGGTCCATATTTTCATGGAATTCTTGAATTCCGGCCGCTGTTCGACCAGCGATGCGAAAATCGCACCTGTGATTCCATTTGCCATTGTCGACCTCCTTTACGCGTCCTCGCCCCAAAGCGGCATGTCTGGTGATGCCACCGTCGACAGACGGCTCAGCAATTTGTGCAGCAGCGCGATCTCTTCGTCAGACAAGGCATCGAGCAATTCCTTTTCGCTTGAGAGCGCCAGCGGGATGACGGCAGCATAGATGGCCTGACCTTCATCCGTCAGGCGCATTGGCGCCCGCCGGCGATCATCGCGATCGATATGGCGTTCAAGAATCCCGCGTTCGATCAGGCTGGCTGCGGCGCGACTGACGGTCGGTTTGTCCATCAAAGTGCGTTGTGCGACTTCTGTGCTGGTGAGGCCCTCACGTTCGCCCAAAACAGCAATGATGCGCCATTGCCAGACCGACAGCTCGAACTCGCGCTCATAGATGCCAGCAATTTTGCGCGACACCGCATTTGACAGGACCGACAAACGGTATGGCAGGAATCCATCCAGTTTCAGCGCAGGATTATCCGTCATGAGATCCACCTCCTGATGCGATCATAGCACACTGTCACTACGATTGGGTTTACAGTCCACGTCGGATCGTGTCGCAAACCATCCGGCTTTTGAAACCCAGTGACAATGACAAGAATTGGTGTTTTCGACAATCTGGTTGAAGAATACTGTCGTTCAAAGGAACCGGAGTGAAGAGTCGAGGGACGTTCATGACTCAAAATTGTGCAGGAGAATTTCGCCAATCTGCGCCCGCGCTTACGGACGAGTTTCGCGTCTGTGCAGAAGAGTATGCCTCATTGATTTCTGCTTTTGTCAGCGCCTACCCGATTAGAACGATGCTGGGCCAGACCCAGAGCCTGGCGCGCGTCTGTCAGACAGAATCCTGTGTCTTTGCCTACGCCGAGAACAGCCCGTTTTTGCGGAGGAAAGACCCGTCCACCTGACACGGCCAAACGCCGCCCGGATATTGGATGATCTCGCGCATCGCACCGCGCTGGCGGTTTAATTCGCTGCGCGCGTGACCTCATCAATGCCAATCGTATAAGCTCGCGCACAGAATTGGCAGTCGACTTTCAACGTGCCGTCGGGTTCGACCATGTCTCGTAGGCTTTCATCGGCCATGCCCAGTAATGTACCGACCAAACGCTCGCGATTGCAGGTACACACGTCCACGAGCGCCTGTGCATCGGTTTCCATGGCGACACCGCCCTCATGGAACAGCCGATAGACGAGTTCGGGTGCCGGCAATGCCGGGTCCGTCAATTCATCAGCTGAGAGCGTGGAAAACAAAGCTTCAGCTTCGCGCCAACCGTCTTCAGTATCGCCGCGCGCATCATCGCCCGCGATTTTCTGAATCATCATGCCGCCCGCGCGCCATGTCCCGGATGCATCTTTCTGAACCGCCATGCGCAGACGCGTTTCGACTTGCTCCGATTGCCGGAAATAGTCCTCTGCGCATTCGGCCAAGCTCCCTTTCGCCAATGGCACAATGCCCTGATAGGGTTTCAGGTCGGTATTGTCATAGACAATGATCAAGCCGAGTCTTCCCATCGCGCCAAACAATTGTGGCATATGCGGTTTGTCGCCCTTGTTGACTTTGTCGAGCCAGGCCCAGCGTTCTGGTTCATGCTTCGCATAGCCGCGCAAGCCGCCAGCCTTTGTATACTCTCCCACCAGCATAGAGGTCGGCCCATCGCCTTCGGCCTGCGCCAGGACTTTGCCCTGAAATTTCATCCCTGATCCGACCAAAGCGGACAGCATGACGGCTTCCCCAAGGATTTCAGCAAGATGATCCGGATAGGCATGACGTTTCAGGATCGGAGAAATTGTCCCTTCTGACAGACGAATCACACGACCACGCACCGGCAAGCCCTGCGGGCTGAATCCAGCGACAAAATCATCCATTGGAACATTGGTCGGCGTCATAACGCTCTCCTTAAAAACGAAGGGCGGCATGTGGCAAGCCCTGACCGCGTTTGCAAGGTTTCCGCGGCAGCAGGGCTCGCCATTGGCTGCGAGGCGCACTAGTTAGGCGGCATGACCGCACCCGATCGAGAGAGCACCTTTTCCTCCCAGCGTTTGACCTTGTCCTATTGCGAGTGGGGAGAGATCGACGCACCGCCCTTGCTTCTGGTGCATGGCGGCCGCGATCAAAAGCGCAGTTGGGACCCTGTCGCCACTGCATTGGGAAACGCCTATCGCGTCATCGCCTTTGATTTGCGCGGCCACGGTGAAAGCGATTGGGTTAGCGACGGCGATTATGGCGTCATGGATCACGTCTTTGATTTGACCAGTTTGGTCGCCGCGTTGGACTTGAATCGCTTCACTTTGATGGGCCATTCCTTAGGAGGAAATATAACCCTGCGATATGCCGGGCTATTCCCGGAGAAAATCAAGAAACTCATTGCTATTGAGGGCCTGGGTCCGTCGCCGCGCATGCTGGAAGAACGCAAGTCGCAACCGGTGTCTGACCGCTTGCGGGACTGGATCGAACAGCGACACTCTCTGTCTGATCGCCCGGCCAGAAAGATGCCGGATATCGCTGCGGCGGAGGCGCGTATGAAAGCCGCTTTTTCGCATCTGCCGGAAGCCCTGATCCGACATCTGACCGAAACTGGCGTCAGGCACAATCCCGATGGAACTGTGAGCTGGGCCTATGATCCGGCCGGCATGGGGCGATCTCCTTCCGATATTTCACACGCCGATTTCGTTCGTCTGTGGACCGAGATCACATGTCCGACGTGGCTGGTTTACGGCGCCAATTCCTGGGCCTCAAATCCAGCGAAAGATGGCCGTGCAGAGCCATTTCGAGATGCGACGGTCAGTCTGATCGAACATGCGGGACATTGGCTGCATCACGATCAGTTCGATGATTTCATGACGCAACTCCATGCTTTCCTTGGCAGCCCGGCATCCGAACCGTAAACTCACACTGAGTCAGAAGCAGAGATCCGGCATGGCCAAACAAGCGCCCATTCCAATGACACGCGGCATCGAAGCTCTGGCCACGCGTGTGCGAACGATCCACGAAGAATCATCTGATCTGGTCATTGCACTGACCGGCTCGGTTGCGTCTGGCAAGAGCACGCTGGCCCGCCATCTCGATCAAGTCTTGAGTGCGGATTTGGACGTCCAAACGGTCTCGACGGATGGGTTCCTTTTCCCGACCGAGTATTTGCGAGAACATGGCCTGTTTCAAAGAAAGGGTTTTCCAGAAACGTATGATCGCGATGCGATGCAAGCAGCAATCGCATCCATTCGTCAGGGCGCGACGGACTTTCCAGGCTATAGTCATATCACCTTTGATCCAGAGCCCGAATTGACTCGGCGGCTGGAGCCCGTGCAGATCCTGATCATTGAGGGTTTGGGATTTCAGCCCAGGGTCGATCAGATTTCCGCCGCCCATGATCCCGATCTACTAATCTATCTCGACGCCGATCTGGCGCATATTGAAACATGGTTTCTGGAGCGGTTCTTGCGATTCTGGAAAGCCGCCGAGACTGACCCAACCAGCTTCTACGCGCAGTTCCGACATATGACGGAACCAGAATTGCTTGCGTTTGCAAAATCCGTCTGGGCGGCGATCAACTTACCAAATCTGGAAAACCACATTTTGCCATTGCGCGATCATGCCGATCTCGTGGTCAAAAAAGACGCGGATCACGCCATCGAGATCACGGAAGATCGCTGGCGCTCGCCTTAGCAGCAATTATTTCCGGTCATATTTGTCTTCCTTGCGGTCCCCGAACAACATCCTTTGTTCCAGGCGTCGACGCAGGCCGGCATAATAGGATTCCAAGAACGCAACCGCGGTCTCGCCCACTTGTGGCGTGTGGCCGATCTTTTTCGCAATTCGATTGGCCACGTTCTGTTTGATTTCATCCGTGGATTGACGCAGCACATCCTCCAGCACGTGCAGTTCATGGATGCCATAGACGTCCAATTGTTCACTCGAAAACTGGATTAATTGGCCGGTGGCGGGCTCGACGGATGCGATGTCCTTGAGAAGCCGAACCTTGGGGGCATGAATCACCATTGTGCCTGCGACGAGGTCGCCAATTCGCAATTTGTCTTTGTTGAAGAGTGGAAACAGAACAAAAATCCCGCACCAAAGCAGCAACAGCCAGTTGATCCAGGCCGCCACACCCCCGGCACCGAAGCTGAACAGCACGGTGAGTGGCAGAAAAAACTCAAGCTCCCGGAGAAAGTTTCTGGCGATCACCGCATTGGCGGTCAGCCGGCCGCCGCGGCGATCAGCGACCCGCAGGCCAAGCGCGCGCTTGCCGGGGGTTGCGGCTTTGCGGCCGACTTCGAAGAAAATGAAATAGAAATTTCGAACAAAAAAGATCAGGACCTGCGCCACTGCCCCAGCGATTTGCCAACCGCGGACGTCAAACGCACCGGCCACGGTCGCAATCGCCCAGATGATCACAAACATCAGAATGAATTGCACGCCAATGTCGAGAATGAAGGCGCCGAACCGCTCTCCAAAACTCGAAATCTTCAAATTGAGTGCCGCCCCTTCCGGCGTGATGAGCGTGCGTGTACGTTTTGCCAATTGCTCGCGAAAGCGCATCCTTGCCCGGCGACGCTTGCCTTCTTCAACGGCGCCAGCATCAATGACAGGGGCCTCAGTCACGTCGATCAACCTCGCCGCGCCTGGGGATGTAAAAATAGCCGAGCCAGAACACGAGCGTCGTGCCGGCGATCGCGTATCGCACTTGATCACTATTGATCAGTTGCCGCCCGAATCCCTCAAGCAGAGCGGCCAAGAACAGCATGACCACCGCCCCGATAATCACCATGGCAGCCTTTTCTCCAGCATCGCGCATCGATTGCAGGCGCGTCTTGCGTCCGGGAAAGGCAACGGCGCCACCAATCATGAAGCCGGCCGCGCCAGCCAGAATGATCGCAAAAATCTCTGTGACACCATGAATGAACAGCCAGCCGGTGAGCTCGTAAGCCAGGCCCTTTTGCCAGAACACGGCATAGAAACTGCCGAGATAAACACCGTTATAGATCAACAAAACCGCCGTTGGGACACCGAATGCAAATCCCAGAGCAAAGGCGAAAATCGCGATTCCGCTATTGTGAGAGAAGAGCTGCGCGGCAAACGCCCCAAGCATGTCGATGATGTCGAGATCGCTGGTGTACAAGGTTGCGCGCAACTCGTCATAGGTTGCGTTTGGGTTGCGTGAGTCCCAGCCGCTGTGAAAGGTCCAATACCACTCATTGTCGCTCAAAGTCAGAAAGAAAGCCAAGAGTGCGCCGCCAAACAGGCAAAGAAAGGCCAAGAGGGCAGGGCCACGAGCCGCTGCCACGGCTGCGGGCCAATCCCGCGAGAAAAATTGCGCAATGCGCTCACCCATGCGGGCGCGTGTGCCGTAAACAAAAAAGTATGCACGCGCGCATAGCGTCTCCAGATACGCGACGACATTCTGATCGAGCGATATGTTCCGCGCGACGGAAAGCGATGAAACAGCCTGAC
This sequence comes from Pseudomonadota bacterium, assembly GCA_039029475.1. Taxonomy (GTDB): domain Bacteria; phylum Pseudomonadota; class Alphaproteobacteria; order Caulobacterales; family Hyphomonadaceae; genus Henriciella. The sequence goes on from JBCCGB010000003.1 coordinate 47,648, forward strand.
GATACAAATGGGGCAAGTCCGTCAAATCGGCGTCGGACAGCCCTTTGACACCCTTCGTTTCAGCCACGCGCACGATGCGGTCGAGTTCTGACCAATCCGCCTCTCGTTCCTCGCGAAAGCGGTAGGATTTCATCACGCGATCGCTCACAGCATTTCCTTCCGCTTAATGTCGAGATAGCGTGAGACGAGATCAGCGCTAAAGCGCTCTGGCCGAGTCTCAATAACCTGCACGCCGAGATGCTCGAGCTTGCGCAACACCACTTCGCGATCCTTTAACAGGCCATCAGCGACCACCGCACGGGACACCAGATCAGCGGTTCGTGGTTCAGCATCTACCATCTCCGACAGTTGCTCGTCCTCGAAGCAGGCAAAGATAATAAGATGGCGGTCCATCAATCGTTTGATGTTCTCCAACATCAACTCAGCTGAAATCGTATCGACAAAATCGGTGAACAGAATGATCAGACTGCGGCGCTCCAAACGTGCCGATAGCGACGTCAGCGCCAGTGTATAATTTGCATCCTCCACGGAGTAATCGAGGCGCGCTGCCAATTGCTGCAAATGCGGAAACGCGCCAACGCCGGTCAAAACATTGCTGGTCACGGTCGGTTTGGCATCGAAGCCATAGAGCGCAGTCTTGTCGCCAGAACGAAGTGAGACATAAGCGAGCAGCAGCGCAGCGTTGATCGCGCGATCGATCTTGGGAACGCCACCTAAGGGCTCACACATTAACCGGCCGGTGTCGAAGGCGAAAACGATATTGTGATTACGCTCCGTTCGAAACTCCTTGGCCAACAATTGGCGGTGTCGCGCAGAGTGTTTCCAATCGATGTCTCGCCGGTCCATGCCGGCAGCGAACTCACGCAAGGCGTCGAATTCTGAACCATTGCCGCGGTCAATCTGCATTTTGATGCCGAAATCTGCATCGCGCGTGTACAATCTCACCGCCTCTTCCTGAACCCAACGCGTGTTCGGCGTGATAGGAATCTCTTGCATCAATTGCTCAACCCGCTTGATGCGGATCAAACCCAGCGGGCCGGTCCAGTGCATCCAAATGCGCTCCAGCCGCCCGACGCCGCGGCGAACGGGAACAAGCGTCCGGGTGAAGCGATGCTGGCGATCCTTGAAACCTTTCAGAACGATCGCGGTCGTCGGCGCAATGTGCGCATTGGTCTCCAGCAATGCCATCAGCCGAAACGGCAACGGACCGCGTTCGAAATGCAGGGAAATTTCAACCGGGTCTGAGCTGTTCATGTAAAGAACCGGCGGTGTTGTCACCGCTATGCGCAATGCTGTGCGCCGCGCAGCCAGCGCGAGATCGAGCAGGAGCAAGCCGAAAACGATCCCGATCCACGCTCCAGCAAGGCCCCAAAACGCCGGCATCAGCACCGCAATCGCGAGCAGGGCCGGAACCCCGAGGAGCATCAGCCAAATCGCACGAAGGGAAGGCGCAATCATGACGAGCTCATCTCTCAGCGCGGCGCCGCTGTTTGTTCAATGATATCGAGCAGGGTCTCATCCGTTGTGCGGCCTTCAATCTCCGCAGCTGGCGACAGAATAACGCGGTGGCGCAATGCAGGCAAAGACAGCGCTTTGACATCGTCCGGGACGACATAGTCGCGACCATCCAGAGCCGCACGCGCGCGCGCGGCGGCAGCGATGGCAGCGGCTGCGCGGGGGCTGGCGCCATGCGAAAGCGCCGGGGTTTCGCGCGTCGCGCGGACAATGTCGACGATATAAGCGACGATTTCATCCTGCAGCCGAACCCGTTGGACAGAGGCGACCGCGTCGGCCAGCTGCTCTGGCTGCACCACAGCTTCGACGCCGAATGCCGACGTGGGTTTCATCCCGTTGCGTGTGCCATGACCGGCGACAATCGCCAGTTCCTCGTCGCGCGTGGGAAATGCCAGAACGTGTTTGAACAGAAAACGATCCAATTGGGCTTCTGGCAGGGGGTAGGTGCCTTGTTGCTCGATCGGGTTCTGGGTCGCGATAACTGTAAACCGATCGTTCAAGGCGTAAGGTGCACCATCAATCGTAACTTTGCGTTCCTGCATTGCCTCTAGCAACGCGGCCTGGGTTTTGGGCGGCGTTCGATTGATTTCGTCAGCGAGAAGAATGTCGGTAAAAATCGGTCCCTTGGTAAGGGTGAATTCATTGGTCGAGAAGTTGAACAAATTGGTGCCCAAAACATCGCCTGGCATGAGATCCGGTGTGAACTGAATGCGCCCAAAGTCTAATTTTATGGCGGCTGCAAAGCATTGAGTGAGCAAAGTCTTCGCCGTTCCCGGCGGACCTTCGAGGAGAATGTGACCGCCTGAGAATAAGGCAGTGAGCATAAGATCAACGGTTTCGGATTGGCCGATGACTGCTTTGCCGACCTCCGCGCGAATCTGCTTCGCCAGGCTCTTGATTGCCTCAATGTCCATCTTTCATCTCCTGTCGCCAACGCCAAAGGGCAAGGGCCTTGTCTCTCAAATCATTGCGTCCCAGCGCGGGTTTTGTCAGAGCCTGACTGTGGTCAGACCAGGTTTGGGATAAGTTTCGTTGCGCCGCCAGTCGATCGGCCGAGCGGGCGAATGCAGCCGGGTCAGCTTGCGCAGGCAGCCCCAATTGTCGGGCGAGATTGCGTTCGGTCATTTGCAGATACGGTGTCGACATCTGGCCTTCGCGACGTGCCATCGAAACCAGCCCAGCAGAGCTTTCGGCCAGGGCTTTCTTGCCGAATGCGATCACTCGATCTTGTGGTAAGGGCGGGCCGAACCGGACAAAGGCGGCCCAGGTAACCAGCAGCATGGTCGCAAGCGCGATCAGCGATGCACCGAGAAAGGGTTTGTCGAAGATCGCTCGCAGCAGGCTCTCCGAGCGTGCAAAACCATGTAAGGTGGCATCGAAGGTAATGGGTGGGTTTGAAGATTCAGCCAAGGTGTCAGAATAAATCAGCAGCCAGTCAAACAGTTCGAGCGCGGCACGGGCATTCTCGCGTTGCGCGAGGCCAAATGTATTGAGAATGTCAGGATCGCTCAGGAGATAAATTTCACGCCCCGGCAGCTTGGCGAGAAATGTACCGCCAGGTCGCTCAATCACCGATTCGAGACTGTCACTCTCAAGGATCTGCATCTTGTGTTCGAAGGTCGGAGAAATATCGCCAAAGGGGGTATCAATTCGACCCGGATTTCGCAGACGCCAGACTTTGAGATCGGAATCGAACTGATCTGCAATCGCTTCGACTTGGTTGCGATGAAGCAATTCGGTGTCTTTTTCCCAGCTGGGCTTCTGCCAATCCCGTACGCCGCCCCATTTCGGCAAGACATAAAGGGCCGGTTCGGAAACATTATCGAGATCGAACCCGTCTTCGGCGCGATTGAAACCATAGTCTGGGATCGTGATGACCAACAGGCCCTCAGCCGCGTTCAACGAACTCGACAGCCGTGAAATCTTGACGGTATGACCGTCAGCTTCGAGAATTTTGACAAGCCCTGCATACCCCAGAGCGGATTTGGAATAGGGGTGTTCGCCAGCCCGATTCTTGTTGGCGAGATCGGGCGACCAAGCCAGCAGGGCGAATATGGCGATGAAGGCCAAAGTCCCAATGGCAATCATGACAATCGCAGTGAGACTGGAGAACGGAGTGGCATTTTTGGGCATGCGCTCGCTCATGACCAAGCCTTCCCGAACGCGAATGTTTGATAAGATGAGCGCGCCACTTGCCAAGCGGATTCATTGACGTCCTGACCGCCAAAGAAACTGCGCTCGACAATCCGAATGATGGGCGACAAGGCGTCGCGAATCCAATCCGGAAGAATACCAAGTGCGCCGATTTCTCGGGCGGTCAATGATCGACCGATAATGCCTGATTTCTTCTCTTGAATGTCATCAATGGAGCGAAACAGAAGCAAATGGACAGCTTCGGCGAACCGCCCTTCGGCGGCGAGCGCATCGGCATCTTTCAACAATGCGCGCGCCCGCGTCGCTTCGGGCCGGAGATCCGGTACATTCGACACGTCGGTCCCAGCGGGCTTGTCTCTCTGCCGCCCTCTGAGGGTCAGGCTCTCACCGAAAACCATGTACAGTCCAGCCAGGATTGCGATGAGAATGATTGCGGCCAGCAAATAGCCAAGTACTCCTCCGATCGCTCTGAAGAACGCCGCGATCGCGCGCACAAAGGCGTTTGGTCTGCGCGTTTGTTGTTCTGGAAACTCGGCGGGGTCCGGGTTCCATTCGGGGCGTGTGGTCTGAAGCTCGTCATCCGCCTCTAGAACGGCGAGGGCGCGATCAACGCGTTCTGCACTGATTGGCGTCTGGGCGGAATTGATATCGTCTAACTGGATGTAACCGTCAGGTGTTTCCTCAGCGTGTTGCGCCATGGCCGCGACGCCGACCATGAATGCCAGAAACGAGAGTGTCAGATATTTCAAAATCTCACCTGCGCGCACGCAAATCGCCTCCGATCATCAATAACTATTTCAGAGCCAGTCGCTCGCGTCTATTCTTATCTTGTCGATTCCAGAATTCGGTCCGATATGGCAGCAATCAATTAAAACAAGGCAGGTTCATGGATCGGGCGCGGCAATACGAAGACTTGAGAGCGGAAATTGAAAGTGTTGTTGCGGGGGAGACCTATCTCCCGGCAAGGTTTTCCAGTGCCGCTTGCTTGCTCTCGCAAGCGTTTGCGCCGCGCTTTTTCTGGACCGGGTTTTACATTGTGGATCCGCTGAAGCCGACCGAGCTGGTGGTTGGGCCTTATCAGGGCACACTCGGGTGTTTGCGGATTCCATTCGGCAAAGGTGTTTGCGGCGCTTGTGCGGTTCAGCGCCAGAGCATCATCGTGCCAGACGTGCATGCCTTTGCGGGTCACATTGCCTGTGACTCCCGCACCAATTCAGAAATTGTCGTCCCCGTCTTCGATGCGGCAGGTGACCTTGCGGCTGTTCTCGATGTCGATAGCGAGAGCGTTGACGCTTTTGACGAAACCGATCGCTTAGGGCTCGAGGCTATTTGCCGAAACCTGCTCACCGCCTGACGGGATGGCTGGATCAATGAGGTCCGGCGTGATTTGTGGCACAGCCTCTGTGATCCGACGGACCAGTGCGCGTTCCATGATGTCCAGCTTCTGTTTGCGCACATTCGCCTTGGCTTCAATCGATGGGTTGAACGTCAGCCATGGATCATCACTCAGCGAGTATGCGGGCCAATCCGGCAAGCCGGCGCCATTCGGGTCGCCGGATTTTGCGAAATTTGTCCAATACAGGCCCATCGCTTCGGTCAGAGCCTCGTCTTCATCCGTCAAACCCGCCAACGGACTGTGCGATCCAAAGACAAAGAAGATTTCTGACGCATGGAAGGCACCAATGGTTTGCGTTTTCGACGGCGGAACGCGCGTAAAGTGGTAAAGATATGTAGGTTCACCGACGATGACATTGCTGCGTGCCAGGTACCGCATGTGCACGCCGAACAAATCGTCTCCAAGCATGTCAGTTTCGGCTTTCTCGTACGTTTCAGGATCATCGAGGCCGTATAGATCAATCAGATCCTGCGCATCCGCAGCGCCGTAAATCTCGCTGAGAACGCTCAGGCGAGCGTCCAGCGCGGACGGGAAGTCCGGTTCTAGAATCGTCGGTTTCTGGATCGAATCATAAAACAGCGTCGCTTCGTCCGCGTTGTATCCTGCGAGGATTGGGACATTGTGCACACTGCCATCGCCGATGGCCTGACCAATCAGTTTCGGGATGACAAGTCCGTCTACGGTCGGCAGCGCATAATCGCCGAGATGCATCTTGTTGGGAATGTGGTTGATGATGTCTTGCGCCGACAAAGCGCGCAGATCCGCAGCGCTCGCGTCTGGTGTTGCCAGGCCATCAAAAAAATCGAGACCAGCCTCATGCATTGTGAGGCGCCCTTCAATCGCTGTTGTCAAACCGTTGCCATTGTAAGAAGACGCGCCGCTTTGCAGGATGGCTTTGTGAAACAGGCCTTTGCTCAGCGGGGTCGCCATGATTTCAGTGACCGATTGCGCACCCGCACTCTCGCCGAAGATCGTGACATTGTCAGGGTCACCGCCGAAGACTTCGATATTGCCTCGAATCCATGCCAGCGCTGCGACCTGGTCGAGCAATCCGTAATTGCCGGAGACGCCGCGTGGATCATCGGCGCTCAGCGCGGGGTGGGCGATATAGCCGAACACGCCAAGGCGATAATTGATGGTGACCAGAACCACGCCATTTTCGACCAGCTGATTGGCTTGGTAGATGCTTTGCGATCCGGCCCCCGCCTGGTGACTGCCGCCATGAATCCAGACCATGACGGGTTGCAAAGCATCGCCGCCCGCATTCGCTGTGCGCACATTCAGGAACAGGCAATCTTCGCTTTCAGCCGGAGGGGGCCCGCTTTGCAGAGCGACAGTTGCGAGATGGCGCTGCACAGCGTTCAGACCCATGCCATTCAGGAGGTCATTGAGGAATTCTCCACTGCCTGCGCGGGCTTGCACACACTCGGCGCCAAAGTCGCGGCCGTCGCGAATGCCCGTCCAGTTGGCGGGCGCGGTCGGCGGGCGCCAGCGATTGTCGCCGCCGGTATCGCCCGCGAACGGGATGCCGTTGATTTGGAGAATGTCTGGATTGTCGTGATCGATACCGGCCTGAATTTGACCCTGAGCAAGAGTCAGAACGGGGCCTTCATTCAAAGGCGGAGCAGGCTTGGTGATCATCCAGATCAGACCATAATAGGCGGCGAACAGAATTGCCGCGATCGCGGCAATGATGATCAAAAGGCGTTTCATGAGATGGGTCCTGTACTATCTCTGTTGCTCACCATGAAGCCAGACTGGCCGGGTGACGATCAGGTCCTGACACAACAAGCCAGCTTCGCGATGGCGCGACATGGATTTGTAATCAGGGTGATTTAAGGTTGTGATAAAGGCCTGGCGCGATGGAAATGAGTTGACCAGGACGCCATCCCAATTGCCGCCGCCGATGAAATAGCGCTCAGTGATTGCCATCAGGCTGGTCGTGCCGCCGACTTCGGCTGCGGCTTTGGTGAAGGCTTCTGAATAGCGCAGATAGGCCGTTTCTCCGGAACAGTCTTCGCCAAACTCCGGATCTGTTTCGGCATATTCGGCTTTGACGCGGAACTTGAGCAAATTGACCTGGCTCACTGGCCCGTCATGCGGGTCGTCTCGAAACGCGCGGAATTGATCAGCCGTCGGTTGAAATGCGGGCATTACGGGTGCTCCTCTGATCGCGGTCTTATACTCTTAGCCACGGCATGTCATGCAAGCCTCACGGTGCGACAGGGCGTAGATCCGGGTGTTTGTGAAAATAGCGTTCGGCGTAAAACAAGCCGGTCGCGTGCAAGCCATGTTGTACGTCCATTTCTTCGTAAGCCAGGAATTCAGCATACGGCATTTCCAGAACTTCGATTTCCTCATTTGGATCAAGCGCCTGTCCAGCCGCCGGCGCGCATCCAAGGGCGAGATAGAAGTGCAGCTCATTATCCTGAATGGCTGGGTTGGGATAGCATGTTCCAATCGCCACAAAGTCGCGCGCCTGGTAACCGGTCTCTTCGGCCAGCTCACGGGCGGCGACTTTCGCCCAATCGGTCTCACCAGGATCCGAAACACCGCCTGGTAGGCCAATCATGACTTTCCGGGCGGCATGCCGGTATTCCCGCACCAGAACCAGATTTCCAGCGTCAGTGATCGGGATAATGGTGACCCAGGGGGTTTGCTGGATGACGTGATAGGTCTGCACCACGTGGCCGTCTTCGCGCTGACAGCGATCCGTGCGCACGCCGAGATACTGATCGCGGAAGGTTTGATGGCTGTCGAGGATTTTCCAGGGTTTGATCACGAGATGACAGGGCTCACTTCAAATGCCGGTCCAGAAACGCCATGCGCGATTTCATCAAATGTGTGCCCAGCGCCTGACCGCGAATACCGTGGCGCTGTCCGGGATAAGTCATCAAGTCAAACACCACACCGCGTTGCTGTAGCTCTGCCATTAAACGGGTTGTGTTGTCGAAAGAGACATTATCGTCCGCCATACCATGAATGAGCATCAAACTGGGCAGCTCGGTCTGCAACTGTTCGAGATGATAGAACACGGAGGATCGTTCATACCCATCCGGATTGTTCTGCGGCGTATCCATATAGCGCTCGGTATAGAAGGTGTCATAGAGCGCCCAGTCCGCGACCGGTGCGCCCGCAACAGCGGCCGCAAATGTACCTTCCGGCGCTTGCAGGATGGTCATCATGGTCATGAAACCACCATAGGACCAACCCTGAATGCCGACGCGATCACCATCAATGAAAGGCTGAGATTTCAGCCAATCGACACCCACCAATAAGTCTTGCACTTCCGGAATACCCATTTGCCGGTAGATGGCGTCTTCAAACCTCTTGCCGCGATTGGCCATGCCGCGATTGTCGAGCCGGAAGACGACATACCCTTGACGCGAATAGAATTGATCAGACAGACGCTCCCAATTGCGATTCACCGTCTGGGCGTGCGGTCCGCCATAGGTTTCAACCAGTGCCGGATAGGACTTACTGGCGTCAAAATCTGGCGGCAGCTGAATGGAATAATAAAGAGTCTGACCGTCTTCTGCGGTCAGCGTGCCAAATTCGGGGACCGTATGGTTCTCGAGATAAGGCGCATAGGGATGGGTCTCGTCGAGTTTGTTCTCTTCGATCCAGGTGATCAGCGAACCGTCCTCGGCGCGATACAGTCCGGTCTGAGGTGGTTGTATCGGCGACGAAGATGTACCGATAAAGGATTGCCCGTCGGGAGCCATGGCAATCGACCAAGACTTTCCTCGTTCCGTCAGAAGTATGGGATCGTAAGCATCCGCGCCTTCGCCAGAACTGTGGCGGTAGAGATGACGTTCAAGCGGTGAGTCCATATATCCGGAAAAATAGAAATGCCCGCCGTCTGAGGCGAAATACTCAATCGCATGGATGGGCCAGTCGCCTTCAGTCAGCTGCGTAACTTCCGTTTCCCCACGGGTCGTTGAGCTGACGATGTGCCGAAAACCTGACTCTTCGGTTGAGTAGGCGACGAACTCATCGGTCGCTAAAAAGTCAGACGAGAGGTTCACGAAATTTTCTTGTCGCTCCACGAACATCGGTTGCTTGGCCGCCACAAAGACGGATGGCCCGCCGGGCGCAGATGCGGTCCATGACTGATACTCTAAGGTCTGTTGCTTCCGATCGATTCGCTGGACCACGATGGTCGTTTCCGAGTCGCGTTTGAACCAGTTGACGCGCGCAAGATATTGATCAGTTGCGGCTCCCCAATCGGCGCGACGCCAATCGATCTTGGTCACCTCGCCGCTATCCATGTCTCTGATGTACAAGTCGACAATCGCGTTTGGGCGACCGGCACGTGGGTAGCGTTGATCGATCACGGTCACGTCTTCCGCCGTAATGTCGAACCGCGCGATAATGTCCACCGTGCTTTCATCAACTTTGGTATAGGCGAGATAACGGTCGTCTGGGCTCCACCAATACCCAGTATACCGACTCATCTCTTCCTGCGCGACAAATTCGGCGACGCCATAAGCGATTGCCTTGTCTGGCGCTGCCAGCGGCGTCAGCAATTCTTCCGCTCCTGTCGCAAGATCAATCGCATAGACCGCGCCGTCACGAATGAAGCTGACGTAAGCGCCGCCTGGCGAGACTTTGGCGTCATATTCAAACGATTCCGTATGGGTGAGTTGCCGCGCGTCGGGCGCGTCGTCGCCCAGCGTGACCAAATGCAAATCCCCGCCCAGCGGCACCAGGATGGTTTTCGCAGTGCCCCAATCATAATCGACAATGCCTTTGCGCCCGGCAATGCGTTTGCGCTCCCGCAGGGCCTTTTCTTCTTCCGATAGCTCGACTTCTTCCGGCTCCAGGAGTTGTGAGTCGACCAGCATGGATTGTTCGCCTGTCGCGACATCAAACTGCCATAGATCATAGCGGCTGCCATCATCGTCGCGCGCTTTTAGGAAAGTGACACGCTTGCCGTCCGGGCTGTATTTGATCCCGCTTGGGGTTGGTCCCGACAAACTGGGGCTGGCAAAAAGACGTTCAAGTGTCAGAGGTTTTTGTTCGACCATGGCGCTGGAGGGTTCCGGAGAGGTTTGAGCGAGCGGCGCAACACAAGCAGACAGCAAGAGCGCAGCGGCGGGCAGGAATAGCATTTTCAACATGGCGAAGGGCTAGCGCGCCACAAAGGTTTTGTCAGCCCTTGATGGAAAACGCTAGATCTCGTTTTCGTCGAGCAGACGCTCTAGCAGTTTCTGAATCTCGGCGGACGAATCACCGCCGCCAAAGCTCATCGCGCCCGAAGAGAATGTCGTGCCATAGGTTTTCACCAACGTGACCGTTTGCGCCAATGCTGAGACAAAATCTTCCTGGGTCAGCGAGGCCAGGGGGTGAATGAAAGTCGACCAGAGCTGCCCCTGTGCGATCGCGTATCGGGCATCCAGAGCCGTGTCGAAATTCGCTTGCATCAACCGGCGTAATTCCGGGCCGGAGAGCGCGTCGCTCGGTACGATCTGGGAGAATAACCGCATGCGATCCGCATTGATATCAAACACCAGAGTGACCGTGACATCGTCAATGGAAAAGGTTGCGCCATTTGGCGCGATTTGCGCTTGATCATCAATTGCCGTGACAATTGTTAGGAGTGAGACAGCAGCTTGTGCAGTGGGGGGTAACGCCGGTGCATCCGGCATCGTTTCGGGCGCTTCGTTTTGGGGTGGATCCTGGTCCGATTGTGCGATGGCCGGTGCGTGACCGGAAATGGCGATGATCACACTGGTCATTGTCAGCAACGAAACGAAGGAAGAGAGCGAGCGCATGACGGTCCTCTGAGTTGACTGTCGAGAGACTAGCCGGGTCGGTGTCGGGAACAATGCGCGTTTCGCCAACGCCTGATCATATCCTTGTGATAATGACTACTAAATGATTTGATCATTGTTCATAGCTGGGGTATGGATTACCGGGTAGGGAGAAGAAAATGCTAAAATGGTTTCTGCGTATTGGTGGTGGACTGATCGTGTTGGTGGGGTTGCTGTTCTGGTGGCTTCTTCTCAGTGGATCAACCGCAGCGAAGACCGCGCCCGGCGTCTTCGATCTCGACGATTGGCGCGATAAAGCCGCTGCACCAAAAGCGGCGCTGCCGACGGAGATCAAAATTGTCGAAATCGGCCGCGATTTGGCGCCGCCATTTGCCGCCCAAGCCGGCCGCTTCGGGGCCCCCATTGCGATGACTTATAACGCTGTAGAGATCTCTTACCCGAATGCGACCATCATTGTCGGTGGTGCCGTCGACCGACCGACGGCTGAAGGTATGACGCAATCTGCCTCAGATTGGCGATTTGATGATGCCGCTTATCAGGCTCTGACCGAATCCATGCTCACCGCCAATCAGGTGCTGATGACGCATGAGCATCTCGATCATGTGATGGCGATTGCCCGACATCCGGATCCGGTTCGGTTGGCACCGAACCTGGTTCTGAATAGCGCGCAAATTTCAGCATTGCCGATGTTTGCGGACGGGCCGCTAGACCCAGCGCTTCGAAACCTTGAGGCCCGTCTGGATGGGACTGTGCGCGCGATTGCGCCTGGCGTCGTGATCATTCCCGCAGCAGGTCATACACCGGGCAGCCAGAATGTCTTTATCTCGCTCCAGAATGGCGAAGAGATCCTGTTGATTGGCGACATTGTCTGGAATATGGGCGCCATCGAAGCTTTGAAAACGCGACCCATGCTGACGCAATATCTGGTCTTCCGTCCGAATTATGAGGACCGCGAGGCGATTAAGACACAGGTACGGGCGCTGCACGACATGATCGAGACGAATCCCACGCTACATGTGCTGCCGGCGCATGACCGGGACTGGTTGATTTCGGCGGCCAAAACAGAAGGGATTTCATTCGTCGCCGCAAAATAATCAGGCGAGTCTGAATTCCGCCCACGAGCCAGCTGCTGTGCCGGCGATGATGGCGACGATAAAGTCCGTAAGCGTCACGGTGATGGCCAACAGAATTGCGCGCCATAAGCGCCCCCAGAGTGTAAAGCGACCGCGCATGCCGCGCCCATAAGTGAGTAAGTATGCGGCAAACCCAATCGCCAAGACCATAGTGGTCCAGGTCCACATAAAGCTTGGGCTGATGAAAGGCATAACGGCAATCGAAAGTACCGAGAAAGCGATCCCAATGGAGGCGACACAAAAGTACAACCTGATCCGTGCAACCCAGCTCGTCCCGTTTCCCCAAATCAGCAAACATGAACCGACCAAACTATGGACGAGCATGTAAGTGAATGGATAGATAAAATTGTACCCGGCAAACATGGTTTTGATCCAGTCTGCGACAGGCGGTGCCTCTGGCCGATCTGCAAATCCATCAGAAAACACGTCGAACAGGGTTTGATACAAGACGCCGTCTTCGGCCGCCCAGAAGAAACTCAAAAGACTGAACACCGTCAAGAATGAGAATGCCAATCGCATGGTCGGCGTATATTTGCTGTTCCAATCGAATGTGCGCGCACTCTCAAAGACGTTTACCGGGCGCACGAAGAGATCGACCAGCGTTCTGATCCCGCGAATGTTGAGGCCAAACATGTCTGCGATCAGGGCGTCCAGGTCTGGTTTCTCGCCGGGTGATCTTCGTTCTGTGTCATCTCGCATAACCGCCCAACGCCCCTTTGCTCTTGCACTATTTAGCCTTGCCAGTAACACACGGCAAAATCTATTGAATTTGGAGCAGCGTGCCATGGCCGGACCGCAATATGTCTATCACATGCAGGGGGTCTCGAAGACTTATCCTGGCGGCAAACAAGTGTTTGAAAATATTCACCTATCTTTTCTGCCAGATGCGAAGATTGGCGTCGTCGGGGTGAATGGCGCAGGGAAGTCGACGCTGCTGAAAATCATGGCTGGCATCGAGACAGAGTTTAATGGCGAGGCTTGGGCGGCCGACGGCATCAAGGTCGGTTATCTGCCGCAAGAGCCGCACCTTAATCCTGATTTGACTGTCTTCGAGAACGTCGCGGCTGAATGTCCAGAAAAGCAGCTCCTCGACAAGTTCAACGCAATTTCCATGCAGCTCGCCGAAGACTATACGGATGAGTTGATGGAAGAAATGACGATATTGCAGGAGCAAGTCGATGCGGCGGATGCCTGGGATGTTGATTCCAAGATCGAAATGGCGATGGAAGCGTTGCGCTGCCCGCCCGACACGGCGGATGTGACATCGCTCTCTGGCGGCGAGATCCGGCGCGTCGCGATCTGCCGTTTGCTATTGTCGCGTCCTGACATGATCCTGATGGATGAGCCAACCAACCATCTCGATGCCGAAACCGTTGCCTGGCTTCAGAACTATCTGATCAATTTCAAAGGCTGCGTTATTCTGGTGACGCACGATCGCTATTTCCTTGACGATATTACCGGCTGGATTCTCGAACTCGATCGCGGTCGCGGCATCCCATATGAAGGCAATTACTCGGCCTGGCTCGAGCAAAAAGCCAAACGGATGGAGCAGGAATCCCGCGAAGACAAAGGGCGCCAGCGGGCGCTCGCCAAAGAACTGGAATGGGTGCGCTCCAGCCCGAAGGCGCGGCAAGCCAAATCCAAGGCCCGTATCCAAGCTTATGAAGAAATGGCGAACAAGGCCGAACGGGAAACCGTTTCCAGTGCAACGATTCGAATTCCACCTGGCCCGCGTCTCGGCAACAAGGTTCTGGAAGCCGAAAATCTCCGTAAGGGCTTCGGCAATAATCTTCTGATCGAGGATCTCGACTTTAAACTGCCACCAGGCGGTATTGTCGGCGTGATCGGCCCGAACGGCGCCGGCAAATCAACCCTGTTCAAAATGATCCTGGAACAGGAAAAACCGGATGCTGGATCGCTTGAACTTGGCGACACGGTGAAGCTTGGATATGTCGACCAGAGCCGCGATAAGCTCGATGACAAAAAGAATGTCTGGGAAGAGATTTCAGACGGGCTGGACGTGATCAAGCTGGGCAATGTCGAGATGAATTCGCGCGCCTATGTCAGCGCCTTCAACTTCAAGAAAACCGATCAGCAGAAGCCAGTTGGAAAATTGTCCGGCGGCGAACGCAATCGTGTTCATCTCGCAAAAATGCTGCGCGAGGGTGGCAATTTGCTCCTGCTCGATGAACCGACAAACGATCTTGACGTGGAAACGCTGCAAGCGCTTGAAGAGGGTTTGGAAAGCTTCCCAGGCTGCGCCGTGGTGATCTCACACGATCGCTGGTTCCTGGACCGCATGGCGACCCACATTCTCGCGTTCGAAGGCGACAGCCATGTCGAGTGGTTCGAAGGCGATTTCAGTTCCTATCTGGAAGACAAGAAACGCCGTCTCGGACCCGACGCGGTTGAGCCGAAGCGGGTGAAATTCAAGAAATTCCAGCGCTAAAGAACAATATGGTCAATCGCTTCTCCAATGTCTAAGGTCGAGGCCGATGTGATCGCTTCGAACATTACGGGACCAGGGAGATGAGGGATGAAACACCTATTGATAAGCGCCGCTGTCGGCGTCCTGTGCGCAGGATGCAGCTCAGTTGCCGACGTCGCAGCAACCGCACAAGCCGATGTCGAGGCGACAATGCCTGAGCGTGCCGCTGAACTCGTGTTGCAGACATTGCCGGAAATCGCCGCCGCATTGGAGACAGGCGCAGTGTCATCGGAGGAGTTGGTCACGGCTTATCTGATGCGGATTGAGACCATCGACCGATCGGGGCCGACTCTGCAATCTGTGCTTGCCGTCAATCCGACCGCGCTTGCGGACGCTGTCGAAAGCGACGCGCGCCGGTCTATGGGCAAAGCCTGGGGCCCGCTCGATGGCGTGCCTATTCTGCTCAAGGACAATATTGAATCGCTCGATCCAGTGGCGACGACGGCAGGTGCTTTGGCGCTGAAGGACAATGTGACCGGGCGCGATAGTCCGCTCGTCGCTGGCTTGCGCGCGCAAGGTGCGATCATTCTTGGCAAGACCAATCTCAGTCAATGGGCCAATTTTCGGTCGAACGATTCGATGAGCGGTTGGTCTGCACTGGGGGGACAGGTGCGCAACCCGCACATGTTGGATCGTAATCCTTGTGGATCGAGCTCAGGCTCTGGTGCGGCTGCCGCAGCCTCGCTGGCCGCGGGCACCGTCGGCACCGAGACCAATGGCTCTGTGATCTGCCCTTCAAATGTGAATGGCATTGTCGGCTTCAAACCCACGGTCGGTCTGGTCGCTCAGGATTACATCGTCCCGATTTCGTCTTCACAGGATACAGCGGGCCCGATGACCAAGTCCGTCAAAGGCGCCGCGATGATGTTGAACGCGATGGCTACAGGTGCCGCGAAGACGGACTATGTGGCGGCCCTCGACGGGTCCAGTCTATCCGGGAAACGCGTTGGCGTGATGCGGTTCTCGCAAGGCTCAAACGCGGATATCCTCATGCGCTTTGATGCCGCTCTGGCAGTGCTTGAAGCGCAAGGCGCGGTGCTGGTCGACATTGAAGACTTCTCACCTGATGCCGAGAATTTCTGGGGCGATGCCCTCAGCGTATTGCAATATGAGTTCAAACATACGCTGAATGAGTATTTGGCGAGCACGCCGGATGCGGTGACCACACGGTCCCTCGCCGATCTGATTGCCTTCAATGAAGTTAATGCCGATATCGAATTGGCGCTGTTTGATCAAAGCCTGTTCGAAGCCTCAGAGGCGAAAGGAGCGATCACGGACGAAGACTATATTGCGGCGCGTGATGCGGTTCAGGTGGCGTCGCGAACCAAAGGCATCGACAAATTGCTCGCCGACAATGATGTCCATATGTTGGTCTCACCCTCCGGGCCATTGAGCCCGCGCGTCGACCCGGTCAATGGTGACACCTGGCCGGCCTGGGCGGGTGCGGGCTATCTCGCCGCGATTGCAGGCTATCCACACATCACTGTGCCAATGGGCGAAGTGCATGGTGTTCCGATTGGCTTCTCAATCATGAGCGGAAAAGACATGGATGCCGACGTGCTGTCATGGGGATACGCTTACGAGCAAGCCAGTCAGTTGCGTGCGACTCCACAATATCTCGCAAATGCAGAAGCGCGACCTGAAATTGCCGCGGCGATGAAAGCCAAGTGAGTTAAGTGATCGAAGCAATCGGCGACATTTGCATCGAGCGGAGGAGATTTCTTAGTATTCAACAAGTTCCCCCGATAAAGAGAAGCGTCGCAGATCAATGGTTGTCATGGCCCTTTCAGTCCGGCGTCACAAAAAAGAATAAGGGTCAATGTCGACCGAGACGCGCGCCGCGTTTGGTAGTTTCAGCTCCTTTAACCACGCGGCCATATAAGCCGAAAGGTCGACATCGCGCGGCGCAGTGATCAAGAAGCGTAGCCGGTGTCGCCCGCGCAGAATGCTGATCGGAGCAGGGGCGGGTCCGTAGACGGTGACGCCGTCACCATGTGGCGCCGTCTTGCCGGCGATCAGCCCGATGTCTTTCGCCATCGCTGGATCCGGTGCGGACATGACCAACGCGGCCATGCGCCCAAATGGCGGCAAAGTCAGTTCTTCGCGCACGTCGCGCTCAATCTTCAAGAAACCATCCCGGTCGCCAGCCGCCAGCGCTTGCATGGCCGGATTGTCCGGCTGGTAGGTCTGGATCAGCGCCCGCCCCGGACGTTCGGCGCGCCCCGCACGTCCGGCGACTTGGCTAAGCAATTGATACGTCCGCTCGCCCGCCCGTAAATCACCGCCCTGCAGACCGCTATCGGCATCGACAACCCCGACCAGAGTCAGGTTCGGGAAATTGTGACCTTTGGCGACGATTTGCGTGCCAACCAGGACATCAATCGCGCCCTCGGCCATCCGCTCGACAATACCGCGTGTGGCGTCCCCCCCGACAGCCGTGTCGGACGAGAAGATCTCGACAGTCGCATTCGGCAATAACACACGCACTTCTTCCGCGACTCTTTCCACGCCGGGGCCGACCCCCATAAGCGAGTCTTTGGCGCCGCAAAGCGGGCAATGATCCGGCTTTGGCATGGACCATCCGGTGAGGTGGCACACCAAGCGATTGGTATAGCGATGTTCTGTCAACCAGCTTTCCGTGCCGGGGCTTTTCAGGCGTTCGCCGCAGGCTTTGCAGATGACCAGTGGCGCGTAGCCACGGCGGTTGAGGAAGAGCAAACTCTGCTCTCCCTCAGCATGGGTCTGCACCAGCGCTTTGGATAGAACCGGTGAAAGCCATTGGCCTTGTTCGGGGGTATTGGCGCGCAAATCCACCAATTTCATATCCGGCAGCCGAGCGGCCCCGGGCCGGGCCGACAGTTTCAGACGTCGATAGCGACCCGCCTCCGCGTTGACTACGGTTTCAAGCGCCGGTGTGGCGGACGCGAGAATGACGCTGGCGTCTTCCAGCTTCGCGCGCATCACGGCCATATCGCGGGCGTGATAGCGCACGCCGTCTTCCTGTTTGAAACTGGTATCATGTTCTTCATCCACGATAATCAGTTTCAGGTTGGCGTAAGGCAGAAAAAGCGCCGACCGGGCCCCGGTGACGATACGGGCTCGACCATGTGCTGTTTCGCGCCAGGTCCGCCGTCTCTGTTGGTCACTGAGGGACGAGTGCCAGGGCGCCGGTCCGGCTCCAAACCGCGCTTCGAATCGGTCAAAAACGGCTTGCGTCAAGGCGATTTCGGGGAGCAGGACAAGCACTTGCGCGTTTGGATCCTTGGCCAGCGTTTCGGAAATCGCTTCGAAATAGACCTCAGTCTTTCCTGACCCGGTGATCCCGTCCAGCAGGAAGGGTTGAAACCCTCCGGTCCTGGCCGATGCGCGCAGCGCGTTGCCCGCCGCGCCTTGTTCGGCGGTCAGCTCCGGCCCGGGACGAAATGGATCGGGCACCTCGAATGGCAGATCCGTCGGCAGAACGTTCGGGGCGAGGCTGCCCGCCTCGGCGAGTCCCTTGACCACGGATGATGAGACGCCAGCTGCGCGCGCCAGATCAGCGGCACTGGCGGGCCCCAATCGGGTCGCCGCCGCGAGGACTTTTTCGCGCGCGGCGGTCATGCGATTGGTGCGATGTCCTGTTGCAGAGAAGACCGTTTGGGTCGGCGACGGCGAAAGTCCGCCTCGCGACCGCAGCGCCATGCCGAGGACCTGCCCCGGGCCAGCGACATTATAGCGGGCACAGAACGTGATGAATTGGCGCATCGCGAAGGGCATGGGCGGCACTGGATATACCGCTTCAATTTCCTTGAGCTGCCGCGTCGGGTCGGCCTCATTCACATCCCAGACGACCCCGGTCCGCGCGAATTTTCCAAGCGGTGCGCGCACATAGCTGCCGGGTTCCACTGCGATGCCGTCGGGCACCGCATAATCAAACGGTTCCGGCAAGGGCAGGGGAAATAGGATACGCGCCACCAACATGCCCCCTCCTTAGCAGAGCCGGCGCGTGCGGAAACCCAACATTAAGCATGTTCGACGAGACTGAACCGGATGATCTTGATCGACGGCTTTCTGGACTATGCGCAACGCGAGCAGCGCCTGGCGACGAACACAGTCGAGGCCTATCGCAGTGATTTGTCCGAATTTCTCGGTTTTCTGCGTGGGCATTTGGAACAAGAGCCAGGAATGCGGACGTTTTCGGAGCTACAAGCCCGGGATATTCGGGCATTTTTGGCGGCGCGACGACGCGATGGGTTGGCCGATGCCTCCATTGCGCGCCTGCTGTCCGCGATTAAGAGCTTCTATCGCTGGCTTGACCGTGCGCATGGCGTTGAGAATCCGGAAATCGCTTTTCTAAGCGGTCCGAAACGTACGCAGCGCCTGCCTCGTCCAGTGTCTGAGGTGGCGGCGAAAGACCTGCTTGAACAAGCCGAATTGATTCAGACGGAACCGTGGATTGCGGCACGAGATGTTGCCGCCTTGAGCCTCATGTATGGCGCCGGATTGCGCATATCCGAGGCACTCGATCTGTCCGGCGATCTCAAGACGGGACCGGAGCGCCTGCGGATCAAAGGCAAGGGCGGAAAGGTTCGTATCGTTCCGGTGATCCCGGCAGTTGGCGACGCGATCCGGGCTTATGCGCAGCTTTGTCCATACCCATTGACGAGCAAGACGCCGCTCTTCTATGGCGCGCGTGGGAAGCGATTACAGGCGCCCGTATTGCGCAGACAAGTGCAAGTGCTTCGCGGCGCGCTCGGACTCACCGAAACGGCAACACCGCACGCCCTAAGACATAGTTTTGCGACTCATTTGCTGGCGAATGGCGCGGATCTTCGGGCGATACAGACCCTTCTCGGGCATGCCAGCCTGTCCACGACGCAGGTCTATACGGGGGTTGAAGCGGGCCATTTGCGCAAAGTCCACGCGCAGGCGCACCCGCGGGGGTGATTCATCCGACTAAATCGCTCTCAAGGTTCTTATTGCCCGAACGATGCTCAGTTTATTGATATTGTTTAGCGTCTATGTTGCCGATCTATAAAGAATCTGCGAGCTCGGGTTGATGTCAGTAGTTTATATACACATTGGTCGCGGCAAGACGGGATCTACCTCTTTCCAATCATTCTGTGCACTGCAGAGCGACTTTTTGGAAGCATACGGCTATTCTTTTCCGCTAGCCGCGGGAGCTGAGTCGCTATCGGGGCATGACACGTTCGCCAAGGCTCAAATAGACGAATTTCCGGCCTACATGAAACATCCCAAGAATGTGCCTGAAGCGATGCTTGAGTTCACCACACTTTTGCAATCGAGTGAAAGCAGCAGAATAATTGTTTCCTCAGAGCAATTGGAATTGGCAAATCCTCGGAAGGTCAGAGCATACTTCGAACGCGTGCTACCCCATGCGAGATTCAAAATCTTGTATGTTGTTCGCCGGCAAGACGAAGTGGCCGAATCTGAATATAATCAACTTGTAAAACTCGGGCGTTTTGTTGGCCGGTTCCCAGAATTTGTAGCGAGCACGTTTGAAGGCGATTATTATCGAGTAGCAAAAGCATGGTCGATGGTTTTCGGACCAGGTAGTGTGCAGTGTTTACCGTATTATCCCGGGCAAGACTCCACCCGCCTTCTGCTCGATGCCTGCGGTTTCCCGGACACGCAATTGCCTGAGACGAAGCAAGTTCGAAAAAATCAGTCGCTCAAAATGGAACAACTCATCGCTATTAGATCTTTGCATTTGCTCGGGCGAGACACGGGCGACAAGATGATCGCGGAATTGCGCAGCGTGCAATTCGAAACTGGAACGCCTGCACTATTTTTTGACGCTGCTGAGGCACGAGCATTTCGAAATCTATATGCCAAGTCCAACCAAAGATTGATCAGCGAGTTTATGCCCGCCCATCAAGTTGAGATTGGTGGGCGCAAGTACAGTGATGAAACGCGCGATGCCACGCGAAAATTGATTGCTGAGCTAAATGTACTTTGACAATACGCAACGATTGCATCAGTCGAGCATCCAGGGGCAATGCGTGGATTGATGTTGGAGACGCCTATTTTCTCGATTGTCGTGGTTGCTTTCAATAGCAATGACCACCTCCAGGGATGTCTCAATCATCTTGCGGAACAGGATTTCTCAGCGTTCGAAGCGATCATTGTGGATAATAATTGTCCACAGGGCTCGACGCAGAATGTCTCATTACCTGATGGACGGTTTCGGGTCGTATCGTCGACCACAAATTTGGGTTTTGCCGGAGGTGCCAATTTGGGCGCAGATGCGGCGTCTGCGGACTGGGTTGTTATGCTCAATCCGGACACAATCGTGCGTCCAGACTGGTTGCATGAACTGCATCTCGCGATACTTCGTTTTCCTCAGTATTCCGTATTCGGTTCCACGATTCTATCGATGGACGACCCAACATTGATTGATAGTTTTGGCGACGTTTACTCGATATATGGGGTGGCTTGGCAGGGCGGGCATGGAGCAAGCGTAGAAGCGTTACCTCGAGAAGACAAAATTGTATTCGGAGCATCTGGCGCGGCAGCCTGCTATCGACGAGATGTTTTCAGAGCATTGCGTGGATTTGACGAGCGCTTTTTCTGCTATCTTGAAGATGTCGACTTGTCCTTTAGACTTTTAAACGCAGGTTACAATTGCCTGCAGGTTAGAAAAGCGCTTGTTGAGCATGCAGGCTCGGTGTCCAGTAGTGGACAGGAAGCATTCCCGATTTTGCAGACATATCGAAATGGCTTTCGCGTCATAATAAAGAATGCCTCTCTCGTTTCCCTGCCGGTACTTCTTGTTCTGCACATTCTGACGCAAAGCTACATTATATTAAGAAACGCCAAATCCCCGGGCACATGGGCACGACTGCGCGGCTTCGTCGGAGGTATCGGCTTGATTCTGCCGTGTCTTCTATCGCGCTGCCGTCCAAGGCATGATACGCTCCACCAGGTCATCGGAATTTCAAAGCTCACGGCATGGCGCCCAAAATCGCTGAGCGACCATACGATGGTCTATCGCGATGTGCCGCAGTGGAGTGATGCAAACGACATAATTGGCAACAAATAGGGCCCCTCTTAATCGTGCAGGACGGCGATGGTCTGTTGTTCGCAGGATTGTTCCCTGATAGCGAATGCAAATGGCTCAACCAAATCATTTACAGAAGTTTTACGATGACCGCGTGAATGCGCTCAGCGATGACGATTTTCTATCACATGTTGGGCACACGGAGCAGGGTAAACCGATTTCGCGCGAGCACTTCTTGTTAATGGTTGAGCATGTTGCGGATTCCTTAGAATTAGAACCCAATGATATCGTATTAGAATTGTGTTGCGGAAACGGCTTGTTTGCCGATGTCCTAAGCGAACGTGTGAACAAATATGTCGGGATTGATTTTTCACCGGGGCTTATTCAAGTCGCCGAGGCACATCATCGAAAACAGAATTCACACTATTTGGTGGGTGATGTAACCGACCTATCGAAATCAGAGGCGTTAGGCGGTTACAAATTCACCAAAGTATTTATGAACGCGAGTTTGCAACATTTCCGGCCATCGTTTTGCGGATATTTGCTAGACCAGGTACTCCCATTTTTGTCGAGCGATGGGCGCATACTGCTGAGCTGTATACCGCGTCGCGGGCGTGAGCGAGTATTGTTTGGAACCGTCAAGAAGCGTTTGCAGAGAGCCTACTTGAAGGCGACCAAGAAAGATATCTTTGGTGATTGGTGGTCGTTCAAAGATATTCAAAACCCGGCCCAGTCGCGCGGGCTGGAAGCGCAAGAGGCTGAGATCCCGGCGGAACTGTTCTTCTCTCAGTATCGATTTAGCGTACTACTTCACCGCTGAGCATGCGCTTTACATGAGCAAATGCTACGGTTTCGGTTGCGCATCGAACACCAGTTTTATGATCTCGCAAACTGTTTGAGCATCTTGGCTATCCATAGCAGCGCCGCCGGGGAGTATCAGAGAATCCGCACAAACCATGTCTGTGACCGGTAGACTGCGCTGTGTTTGAGAGAACGCATCAGCATAAGGTTTCAGACGATGGGACCCGGGATAAAAGTACCGTCTGGCAAGAATACCCTCTGCAGACAATATGGTTACGAGATCGTCGCGTGTGATCCCAAATCGACTGCTATCTAGCGTAGCGGCAACGTAATGATAGTTCGATGAAAATGAGGAGTCGGGCCCGCTAAGAGATAAACCTGGGATGTCGCCGAGATGCTTCATATAGGTTTCGAAACATGCTCTGGCGCGTCGCTTGATCGACCCGAATTCATCAAGATTGGCTAGTCCCATTGCAGCATGAGATTCAGACATCTTTGCGTTCGTTCCGGGCATCTCGACTAGGTCTAATGCGGTAAACCCAAAATTTCGCGACACCCGAATGGTTTCTGCAAGATCAACGTCATTTGTCGCAACAAAACCACCTTCAAACGAGTGTAAGCTTTTCGTGGCGTGCAAACTGAATACTTCGGCGTGGCCAAATCCACCAATGAATCCCGTAGGAGTTTTACAACCGAAAGCGTGAGCTGAATCAAAGATAAGTTTGAGGTCATGATGGTCGCAAAGGGCTTGCAATTCCTCGATAGCGCAAGGGCGCCCCCATATATGAGTCGGAATGACTGCTACGGTACGATCTGAAATGAGTGCTGCGCAGGCTTTTGGGCACAAATTCAGTGTGTCAGGATCGATATCGCAGAAGATCGGATTCAATCCCATCAATGTCAGAATATTGGCTGTTGATACAAAAGTGTATGCTGGGAGGATCACCTCGCCCTGGAGCTTCAGGGCCCGCAGCGTTAACTCGAGTGCTGTCGTTCCATTTGTTGTTAACACACAGGCTTCGACGCCGAGGTAAAGTTCGAGGCGCTTTTCGAACTCCCGCACGAGCTGACCGTCATTAGTGAACCACTCCGCGTGCCAGGCGCGGTCGAAATATTCTTGGTATTTTGACCGTTCTGCCGAATAGGGCTTATTCACGTGGAGCGGTTTTTCAAATATCGGACGCCCGCCATTTATGGCCAATTCCCCGGCTGACATTTTTATCGACAAACTCTACGGCTCCGTTAAGCAGTTTCCTGAACCTGTATCGTCGCAAATAGGGATTGTCACTGCTGATCATGGGGGCACCAAAATTAAAGAACAAAATCTCCATCGACGTCTTAATGCCGGGCAGTGCAAACGATCATTTCTTTTCAACAATCGCCTTCGCGCGGATGAGCTTGGATGCCTTAGGGGGTATCTTCGCAGATGCCCGATTAGTCGCCGTGCTCGGAGAATGGGATAAGGCTGAGATTCCGCTTCGGTGGCAAAAGCACTTTCAGAATATTGAGGTCGTTTGGTCAAACCCAGAGAAACGACCAAATCCGACATTCGCAGCGCAACATTTCGACCGATTCGATAACATCCGTGAAGATGCCGACTTGGCTATCATTTGCGATGCTGATGTTTGCTTCATGAGACGATTTTCCGACCTCATTCTGGATGTTCTACGCGATGACTTTATCGGCGGTGTGATGGCGCATTATCATTTCCCCATTCAAGGTGAACGCGGCGATCCTGAACTCGATTGGGGTAGAATTTCAAATGCTGTTCTTGGCCGGCCTGTTGCGCTTGAGCATAGGTATCTTTTTGGTAGAGCTCCAGACCTGTACCCATTGTTTGATGAATTTCAGCGACCGCGAGCGCCGTTTTACATCAACTATGGTTTCATGATTGGCAAACCTCAGCGGCTGAAAGCGCTAGCAGCACGCGAGAAGGAGCTAACGTCGACGGTCGAATCGTTAGTTGAGCCCTATTTTGCGGCACAGGTTGCGCTCGCATTGGCGTGCGATGATCTTGGTTTGAAAACGCGCTCGCTCCCGGCACGGTACAATTATCCAAACAGACCTGAAACGCGTTTGCTTCATCCTGGTGAATTAGCTCAAATAGTCGTTATGCATTATATGTACGAAGAGAATTTTCGACGTTCACGGTTGTTCGCAAACAAGGCCGACTTCGCGACGTTTACGAACATGCGTGTCCGAGGGGGCGACGCGGTGTTTCAGTCGAAAATCAAGTCAATTACGTCGAGCACTTATCCGTTTGATTGAAGCGGTGATTCGTATACTGGTCGCCATTCAAATTGCGTTCCAGGTCTTCGATATTGTGGGAAGAAAGGGCGAGGCGGGTCATCCTGTCCTTCTGTCAAAGCTGCATAAACCGATGGCCTGAGAATTTTTCCACATAGATGAGTGTTAAGTGAATTGGCCGACCATCGGCGCTTAAACCTATACAATCCATCTGACGCATCAGAGGTCAGACCTGCGCCACCGCCCAAATTAAAATACCGAACGCCATTTGAGGCGCAAAACGCAATCGCGGCATTCAACAGGGCATAGTTTGTAAGCTTGTTGTAATGTTCTGGCGCGATCGCAACGAGATGATAATTTGCATGATCTTTATTGTTCACGCCGATAAGGAATCCTGAGCATTCGCCTTCGTGAAATGACTGCAAAACAAATGTGCCGGGCGTCATTAATTGGGCATGGATTGCATCAACCGAAAAATTCTGGACTCCGATAACACTATGACGGCGGACTGTGTGCGCATAGAGCTTATGGAACAGTGTTGCGGTTTCGACGGTTTTCGGCGCGATGATCGTCCTGTGGAGTTCCTCGCTTCTACGGATGCAATAGCGGGTTTTCTTGGAAACGCGCCGTCTCCAATCTTCGGTTAGGTCCAAAACGATATGCTCTTTAAATGGGGTGAGGACGTCCCAATCTTGCAAGTCAATTGTTTGCTCGCTCTGAAAAGGCGACAGGATAAAGCTAATCGTGACCGCCGCAGAGTCTCGCAAAAAAGCCTGATCAGTTTCAGCTTGAAGGTTGGCGACCGACGGACAGACGGAATAGGGGTATAATCCAACTAAATCGTACAAATCGTTGCATATATGGCGTTTCAGCAAACGCAGGCCGCTGGCTGGAAGCTGGATGGGTACGCCCAAGCTGGCATAGGACGCCATATACGCTTCCGAACTGTATCCGATACTTTCATTCATCGCCAAAAAACCAAATGGTGACGCCGAAAACCTTGCAACGGCGCTTAGAGTGATACGGCGCAGGAGGAAAGGAATTCTAGGTTCTGGTCAAACTGGCTGCGGTGGGGTGAAGCTGAGTGCCAAAACCTTTTAACTTTTCTTGATTCCACGACTCGCTGCAGTTAGACCCCAGAACGGGGCACTTAACCGAGAATTTCACATGAATAAAGTAATCGTTACCGGAGGTGCCGGGTTTATTGGCTCCGCTCTCTGCAGGTATCTAATTGAGCGGACCGACATGTTGGTGGTGAATATCGACGTGCTCACTTATGCTGCGAACGTGGCCTCGCTCGATGCAATTGAATCGAACGATCGCTACAAACATATCAAAGCAGATATTCGCGATCATTCGGCAATGGCTGAGATAATTTCGGCGGAACAGCCCGATATGATTATGCATCTCGCGGCTGAAAGCCATGTCGATAGATCGATTACCGGGTCGCAGGTCTTCCTGGAAACAAACATAATGGGGACATATTCTTTGCTCGAGGCTGCTCGGGGGTATTGGATGCAGTTGAGCGGCGAGAAAAAGTCTGGGTTCCGATTCCTGCATGTTTCGACAGACGAAGTTTACGGTTCCTTAGGCGCTGAAGGCTTGTTCACAGAGGAAACGCCCTATGACCCATCTTCACCCTATTCTTCGAGCAAGGCTGCTTCCGATCACTTAGCTATCGCATGGCACCGTACATACGGGGTGCCAGTGATCATTTCCAATTGTTCGAATAATTATGGCCCTTTTCAGTTTCCGGAAAAACTGATTCCATTGATGGTATTGAATGCTCTGAGCGGACAAGAACTACCCGTTTACGGAAATGGCTTAAACGTTCGCGACTGGTTGTTTGTTGACGATCACGCTAAAGCGCTCTTGCTCATTGCTCAAAAAGGTCAAGTTGGCCATAAATACAACGTTGGCGGGCACAACGAAAGAAGCAATCTTGAAGTCGTACATACGATTTGTGATATCCTCGATGAAGTTGATCCATTGGATCAGGACCGTCGATCGCTCATTCGTTTTGTGACTGACCGTCCAGGTCACGATCATCGCTACGCGATTGACTCCTCCAAACTCCAGACCGAACTGGGATGGAAAGCGGAAGAAAACTTCGAGACTGGAATCCGGAAAACTATTCAGTGGTATATCGATAATACCAGTTGGTGGCAGCCTTTGCGGTCGGATGTGTATTCAGGCACGCGATTGGGTTTAGACAAAGTCTCAGCAGAGTAAGAATGGTTCGATGAAAATCTTGGTCGCCGGAAATTCCGGACAAGTTGCAACGTCGTTGAAAGAAGCTGGTTTGGTCTCGAACCATAATGTCGTTTGCGTTGGTCGTCCTGACCTCGACGTTGCCGACCTAGAATCGGTGAAGCAGGCGGTTTCGGACCACCACCCCGATCTCGTTATAAACGCCGCCGCCTTCACGGCAGTGGATGCTGCCGAGACGGCGTCCGAAGACGCTTATTTGGTGAATGAGCAAGGCGCAGCAATGCTGGCATTGGTCACCGCGGATTTGGGACTGCCAATCATTCATATTTCAACTGACTATGTGTTCGATGGATCACTACGCGCGAGCTATGCCGAGTCGGATGATGTTTCCCCTTTGGGCGTTTATGGGGCGTCGAAATTGGCGGGCGAGCGCGCAGTTATCGCGAACAACCCAAAGCATTACATTTTCAGAACCGCGTGGGTTTATAGCCCGTTTGGCAAGAATTTCGTCAAAACGATGCTTCGACTCGCCGAGAGCCGCGACGAAATTTCGGTTGTGGATGACCAAATCGGTTCGCCAACGTCCGCGCTAGATATCGCTGACGCGCTACTTGAAGTTGCAACTCATTTGGAAACCAATCCTAACTTTGCAGGTGCGGGCGTCTACCATCTCGGGGGTACCGGGATTGCCAGTTGGGCCGATCTTGCAGAAGCTGCTTTGGTGCATTTGCAAAGGCGTGCAAACAAAAATGTGAGTATCATTCGTATAGAGTCAAAGGATTTTCCGACACCAACGCAACGGCCCATGAATTCGCGTCTAAACTCAAGAAAAGCTCAGCGTGTTTTTGGGGTTCGACTTCCTGAGTGGAGGACGAGCGTGCGTCTTTGCGTTGATCGCATTCTAAACGGAGAACTCTGACTCCGCGGCCTTTTGGCGTTCCATCCGAGCGAGTTTTGTTGCGGCTACGAGCTGCTTGTAAAATGCTATTCCGCGTTCTACAGGTCCGTCGCAGACTATGCGTCCGCCTTCTAAAACTATGGCGCGATTGCAAAACCGCTTAATCAGAGCCGCTGAATGCGTGGTCAAAACCATGATCCTCGCATTGTCGAGTAGCCCAGCGAGGCGCGTTTCTGCGCGTTCGACAAACACTGCGTCTCCAGTGCCAATCCATTCGTCGAGTAGTAGAATACTAGGGCGCGAACTTGTGCAGACTGCGAATGCCAATCGAATGACCATGCCGCTAGAATAAGTATGTAGCGGTTCATAGAGGGCTTGACCCAAGTCTGCAAACTTGATGATGCTGGGAAGCGTTTTCTCGATTTGCGGTTTGGTCATCCCCAAAAGTAAGCCTCGCAAATATATATTGTCATAGCCAGATGCTGTTTTTTCGAAGCCGGCAGATGCAGATAAAATCGCGGCAATCGTCCCATTGCTCCAAATCCTGCCGCTTGTGGGTGGGAGCACACCCGCAAGTGTTCTGAGTAAGGTGCTCTTACCCGATCCATTTCTGCCGATCACCGCAAGGCGGTCGCCATCTTTCAGAGACAACGTGATTCGATCTAGCACGGGCTTGCGTTTGCCGCTGTCATGAGCGCGAACGCCAGCTGGTGATCGCGGAAATTCTAGTGACAGATTTTCGGTGGCCAAGAAGGCTTGATGAGTCATCATATTCGCAACAGCACTTTCCGCCCAAATCGTCGATACGCCAACCACGCGCCGGACCAACAAACGATGTTCAAACCGATCATGACAGCGAATGAAAAGAGCACGCCGCTATCAGAGAGAATCGGACCACGTACGACGTTAATCGCGTGGTGTAAGGGATTTACAATTAAGATTACGGAGAGTCCAAGGCGGTCCTCGGCCATCCAGATTACGGGGGTTAAGAAAAACATGAATCGCATGATGGCGGACAACAACTCAGCCAAGTCTTGAATGTACACGCATATGTATGACACTAAAATGCTCGCGCCCGATGTTAACAGTAAGCAGAGTAGTAAACCCGGAATCGCCAGGAAGGCGGCATTCGTTAGCTGAGGCATATCCATGGCCATCGCGATTACGACCGTGGGGATGGAGTAGGCTGCAATTAGGGTGTGTTTTCCGACCGCAAGCATTGGAAAAAACGCCATAGGCAGACGATTTTGAAGCGCTAGTCCAGCATTTGTCGTAATGCTACGCGTGCTCTCAATTATGGCACCGCTCACAT
This sequence comes from Pseudomonadota bacterium, assembly GCA_039029475.1. Taxonomy (GTDB): domain Bacteria; phylum Pseudomonadota; class Alphaproteobacteria; order Caulobacterales; family Hyphomonadaceae; genus Henriciella. The sequence goes on from JBCCGB010000003.1 coordinate 76,580, forward strand.
ACCAAAAAATGAACAAACCGAGCGCTACGTGTGGTAGAAAATGCTGACTTTCGATTTTAAATACAGCGATCCACAATAAAGAAACCCCGAAGGTGAAGACCGCGAAACTGAGGGCTTGCCATACGTGTCCAAGGAAGGTGCCGCGCAATCGAGACAAGGCGCGATGCACTGACAAAGTTCGGAGTAGTTCCCAGCGATTTACGGTTTCGCGTAGGTCCGAAAAAAGGTTGATACCGGAGTCGCTCGCAATCAGATGCATAGGGGGCTGCCGCTTAAAGACGTGAATGTTTTGAGGACGCTCGCCTCATGCGCGATACACTTTCATGACAATTTTACTCCCGTTGTCCAGCCATGTCGTCAGCAAATTCTGATTTAACGGTCCAGGGAATTCGGATCGGAGAATTGTCTCGATCCTCTTTACCTCGCAGGTGCATTCCATTTAAGAAAGGTGATAGCGCCGTGATGCGCAAAGTACTGCACGAGTCTAATCCTCCCCCTAATTTGGCGATTTGAATGTTAGTAGCTTGGTTACCGAAGTCGACCGACACAGCGATTGCGTCGGTTAGATTTAGATGTCTTACTCCACTTAAGACGCTGCAAGATGCTGACTACCCGGTAGAAATTTACGATGCGACCCGCGATTCTGAGTATAGCGTCCTCGTCATTTCCAAACGATATGACGAACAAGCATTGAAGCTAGCCAAACACTTCAGGTCGCAGAACAAAGCCGTTATTCTCGATTTGTCTGACAATCACTTTTACAATCCTAAGCAGCTACCTGCCTATGTGAAAGTCGCAGAGGATTTGCAGGCAATGCTCAGGCACGTTGATCTCGTGACGGTTTGTAGTGCTTATCTCGGTCATATTGTAAGGCAAAATACACGAGATGACTTTCCGATCGCCGTGGTCGAGGATGCGGTTGAGGACTTGGATGTGATCCGGGTGTCGGATCGAAAGCGGCCAACCGACCCTTTAAAACTGCTATGGTTCGGATCGCACGGATCGCCTAATGCGGATGCGGGCATTCGAGATATTGCCCGCCTTTCTCAGTACTTTTCGGGTGTAGATCTCCCAAGCGGAAGTTATCTCACCGTTTTGTCGAACAATCGGAAATCATTCGATGAGCATAGAGATGATTTCGGTTTGCCGGCGCGGTATGCGGAGTGGAAACACGACAAATTTTGCGATCTCTTGTCATCAACCGACGCTGTTGTGATCCCAATCGGCCAGACCCCGTTCTCAAAATCAAAATCAAACAATCGTCTCGCGACAGCCCTATGGTATGAAATACCCGTTCTGGCCGACACTATTCCTGCTTACAAGCCGTTTGCAGAGTATGCGTTTCTTGATGAATGGCAGCAAGGAATCCAAGACGTTATCAATTGTCGGCCACAGCTTTCATTGAAGACCGCTGCCGGCTCAGAGTTCGCAAGACGTAAATGCACAAATGAAGCTATTGCCGGGCAATGGAGGCGCGCCTTTGAAACCGCTCACAAATTGCGTAGCGACCAAAGCGCGAAGCAAAGATCCGTCGACTCACCGATATCCAAGTTGAAGCAGGGCGTGCAAGCTATTGTTGCGAAATCAAAAACCGTTCGCCAGCCCGGTTATCCTTCGGATGCGATATCTATTATTGAGAAGCTCCCGCTTCGGTCCCGTGTGATCGGTCAGCCTTTCGACCGGTTGCTCGCCCGTTTGAATATTGAGCGTGGACAATATGATTCATCCAAGCTGCCCGACGATCTCAAAATTGGAATCATTGCCGATTGTTCTGCGAACACGAAAGCAGACTTATTGCTTTTATTGGATAGCCTCAAAGCGCAGTCTTTCCCGAATATCAAAGTGATCATCCACGTGGATGATTCTACATTGGCGACGAAAGCCAGACAGTGGGCAACGGACCATCCTCTAGAGGATATCACTATTGCCGAAACCGAAGCTGATGTGCGCAATTCAATGGCGGCCACGGACTTTTGTGTTTTCACCGACCTAGGCGACACGCTCGATCCATCGGCTTGTGGAATGATTTCCTTGTATGCGGACACGGCGGACATTGTCAGTTTCGGAGCGGTGCACCACGCCGAGAAAAAGTGCGATAGAAATATCGTACCCTATGCGGTCGATGGGCCGACACTAGATCATGCGCCGCTGCTCGGGAACGCTTTCGCCGTACGCTCAAGTCTTGCGCTCGCATACTCGGGAGACTTGCTCCGCGAGTTGCGTGTGAACCGTCTTCACCTGTTTCAATTGTGGGTCCGGAGAACCCGAGCGTGTCGCCTTATATGCCACCCTGAATTGCTTATGTTCAAACAGTCGAACCGCGAGATTCCGGATCGATGGTTCAGCGATTATCAGTCGGCCTATCAGGCGCTCTTCAATCTCGCTGCAGACCACAGAATGAATTTACATACGAACGGTGCAGATGTGCCGTACAATATTCAACCCATCCGGAAAGCGCTCGGTGTTTCTGTGCTGATTGCGTTTCGCGATAGACCCGAAATGACGCTGGAGGCGATCAATTCGCTCGTCGAGTCTAAGCGTGATGTCGATTTGCAAGTCATACTGATCGATAATCAATCTCGGCCGGAGACACTAGCGGAGCTGCAGTCCGAGCTTGCGCAATTGGAAGACTTACAAGTGACGTGGGTATCCTATCCTCATTCGTTTAACCACAGCGCGCAAATGAACGTCGGGGCGCAGCACGCAATCCATCCGATTTTGTTGTTCATGAATAACGATTGCATGATTACGTCGGATCATGTCGTGGATGAGCTTGCGGCTTGGGCGATGCAACCGGGCATTGGTACAGTTGGCGTAAAAATTGGAAATCCCAAGAGTGGATTGGCGTCGGCCGGGATATCGGTACGCGACATCTTGAGCAATCGATATGACTCTCCGGTTCAAGACGACGTTTCGCATTTGACGATGCCATATACCCGACGTGTTTTTGGCAATTCATTTGCGTTCTGCGCGATAGAGCGTCAGCGATACATCGATCTCGGGGGCTTGGATGAGGCAAAGTTTCCGGTCGGATATAACGATGTGGATTTTGCTGCGAGGCTTAACAAATCGGGGCTGACCAGTATTTGTTTAGGGCACCACACGATTCAGCACCCACCCGGACAATCTCGTTCTAAGACTGATGAGACTGGTCAGAAAATAGTATTGAGGACTATGTATGGCGATGTTTTCGCATTGTTTCGTGACGATTTTTATGAGGATCCGAATCTCATCGGTCGCCCCGTCTTTGAAGCCAAATCTTGACCATGCGAGACCCAAGGGACCAATTCTACCGTTGAACCGAGAATCCAATATCACGTCCGTTTGAAACGCACCAAATAGAGAATGAGCTAAACGCGCCTAACTGGCAGTAGTGCTGCAAAATACTGGAGAGAGATTCCGGCGTAAAGTAGCTGATATGGATCGAGTATCCACGGGCCTTTAAGTTCTCGACATTGTGCCTTGGCTCGGTATTTTGACACCACTTTTCATAGGCTTCAACCGGGATGTCATATCCTCCCTTTTGTTGCCACTTAATGATTTCTTCCAATTGTGTTGGCGTTTGCCGATAATCAAAAGAGAAGCGGCAATCCGGCACAACGCCGCAAAACCTGCCTCCTGGCTTGAGTTTTTCCGCCCAGTTTAAAAGCACTTGCCCAAAATTGGCGAAATGTTCGCACACGTGGTTGGAGAAAACAAAATCCACTGATTTATCCTTAATGCCGGCGGGTGCTGTCGCACTGTCGATCCGGTACAAACTTTGAAGTTTAGGCGTCAAAGTTGCGGGGATTTCAGTGTTGTATAACCTACTCCATTCGTCGGGTGGCGTCTGTTCGATGTATGACACATTGATTTTGGCTGAAGGCTTAATTTGGGGGTTTAGACCTGGGCCGAGCTCCATCCCTCGTCCCTTCAGCTTTTCGGTAACTCTTTGGATCATGCTCAACAGTGGTCCAACTATGAGCATTGCAGAGCCGCCGTCGCAGCGGATCTGCAAATCGAATTCATCACCGACATCGTCTGGTATTTTGACCAGCATTTCAACAGGAGACTGAATCCCAAATAGGTTCTTAGTGCCCGAGGGTTCGACGCGCGAGCAGGGATGGGAGATGTTTTCGATGCAGGCATCGACGTCGATGGCCGGGTCGCCGTCAATGCCGACGACGTGCCACATAATGCCAAACGTATGCCGGCGCAGCGCGAACGCACCATGTGCGTTTTTCAATCGAATTCTAGCGCCAGACCCCAGCGCTATCGCACGTTGCCTATGCCCGTCGATTCTCGGTTCCGCCAGACTTACGGGCCCTTGTATGTCCAGCCAACGGTCTTTTCGTTTGATGAGGTCATAAAGGTTCAAAGTGCACTCAACAATTCACACATTTTAGGGCCTTGGAGTATGGGTTTTTTCACAAGCATTATGACCGCTTGAAATAAAAGCGTCCGCGGTCCCCGTTACGTTGCTCAACGACCTTTTTCTCGACAAGCTTAAATCCGGCCTGCTCCGCGATATCTATGATTGTGGAAGGTAAAAGCCAGATTGCGTGCGGGCGCATCCCGGCGAATGGTGCGAAGGCGATGTCCATCTCAATGTACTTGTAAACGTTCAGGCTATTCCCACGAAACTCTAGCGTTTCGTTCAATTGATCCTGGCGCGCCACTTGAGTATCAAGCAGGACTGCTTCTTTCGTTTTGGCAAATACTTCCCAAAGGTGGGAGAGAGCATTGCTGAGATGATAAAGTACGCCAATATGGCAGCAGAGATCCGCTTCTTCGAGTCGCTCAACTTCTTCCAGATTTACACACGAAACATCGGGTTTTTGCCCCAGCATCCAACATCGCAAGAGCGTTTTCACACAGTTTTCTATTCGTCCATCAATTGCCAGCACGGAACCAAAGTGTTGGCAAAGTTGGGCAGAATGATTCCCCTCAAAACAGCCATACTCAATCACTTTTTTGGAATCGGGGTTTTCGACCAAGCTTGCCAATCGGGTAATGCGGGGGTCAGCAAGTCGTTCTGGTGTCGATCTTTTCTGAGAAGTGTACATATTCCCAAAGATACGACCACTATGATCGACCACATAAGAAGACCAGGGAAGTATCGTGTTAAGATAATCGATATCTCGGTTGGAGAAGCTCGCCAAATTGTTCTTTTCTTGCCTAGAGCCATCCAAATCGAGCGCTTCACCATAAGGAGCGTTCTCAAGAACCTCACGGATCGCATCGAATTTGGAAAGCAATTCTTGTTTTCCGCCCTCGCTTTGAAGCGCCTCGCTGAGCAGATGCATCGCTTCGCTATGGGTTCTTCCGTTAATCTTGAGCATTGAGTTCCCTAAAATTGATCTGTGCGAGGGGAGGCCCTCTTAGACTTAAGTTTCGTTCTGCCGATTTTTTGACTCAACAAAACTTGATCTTTCCAAGCAGCATCTTCGTTATGCAATCTCTCAGAGAATGGCAATCTCGGACTTTGTAAATCATCAGCAGTAATGCCTATTAAGTCTCTTAATCTTCACAAAGAACGGTGATAAACGTCTGCCTGTGACGGTTAGGTATCCGGTATTCTCTAAAGCGCAAATAACCTCGTGAGGAAGAACCAATTGCCAGGATCAGCAAAAGCCGAAACGCTTGTCATCATCTCTTTCTATGATCGTCGAGAAGCGCAGAATCTGGAACGACTACTTGAAGGCTTGAGAACGATTCCTGCTGGACAGCCTTTTGACACCTTGGTCGTCGTCAACTCTACCGGTGATACTAGAATCGACGAAGTCGTCGGCGATCAAGCCAAAGTTATCTACCGTGAGAACACTGGTATGAATATAGGGGCTTGGGATCACGGTTGGCGAACTCACTCGAATTATAAAAGCTACGTCTTCTTGCAGGACGAATGCTCGGTAAGTTCGCCAAATTGGTTGGTTCACATTCAAAAAGCGCTTGGATATTCAGAGATCGGGCTGCTCGGAGAATCTATAAATGCTGCTTGGGATCGATCTTGGGAAACCTTAGAAATCGCGCATAAAGGCGCCCAATTACCTGATCATTTTATTGAAGGCAAAAAGGCGGACCGGCTCCCCGCGTATTTGCATGCATTCAAGACTTGGGGGATCGACCGCGGAAGAGACGGTAGGCACATCCGATCACTGATATGGGCCATGCGTTCTGAAACACTCAGGCGGATAGATGGGTTTCCAATAGGCAGAAATTACGGCGAGTGTATTGCGGCGGAGATTGCCGTCTCAAAGGCTGTTGAAAGTCTTGGCTTAAAAGTCGCGCAAATTGCTGCGCAAGAGTTTTTCTGTTTTCGGCATTGGGAATGGAACAGCAATTATGCGGGGCACCCCGCGTTGCACAAGGCGCGGCCAAGTCGCCAGATGGTTGGCCTAAAGCGGCAAGAACTGGACACTGAGGCGATAAATGCGTGGAAAGCCGTCGTTGAACTGGAAAGATCAAACCCCACAATCGACCAGGAAATAGCATTGGCATCCCTCGCCGCAAAGTTGAAAGATCGAGAAGAAGAAATTGTTCGCTTGCGTAACTTATTGTGCAAGAATTAAAGAGACAAGCGGTAAGGATATGTTGCAGTTTACACACGAAACTAGGTGTGAGTAATTTTCGAAAACCGGTAAATGCCCAGAATGGAGTGAAGGGAAGTAATCCTCATGAAGGCGGAATCAATCACAGTGGAAGACGCGGTTTCGACTGTAAAAATACAGTCGAAAAATACGGCCTTGATTGTCCTGGGCATGCATCGCTCTGGAACCAGCGCGCTCACTCGAGTGCTCAATATCATGGGGTGTGATCTTCCTAAGACGCTTTTGGGTGCTAACGAGAGTAATGAAGAGGGCCATTGGGAGTCGGATAAAGGTCGAGAACTAAATAATGACGTTCTGGCCTCTGCTGGAAGCAATTGGCAGGATTGGACCCAATTCAACCCTGACTGGTATAATTCGCCAAAGTACAACGATTATAAACAAAGACTAATTTCCACGATTTCAAACGAGTATCCTGAGCGTGGCCTAGTCGTTCTAAAAGACCCGCGGATTTGTAAACTGCTACCACTCTGGACGGATGCGCTCACTTCAATGGACGTACGGCCACTGAATATCCTATGTCTTCGTCACCCAGTGGAAGTCGCCGCATCGCTCGCCAAGCGAAACGGTATTTTACCGGCAAGCGGGTTTTTGATTTGGCTCAGATATGTTCTTGAAGCTGAGTACGCTTCCAGATCGCTTCCTAGAACAATTATTGGGTATGAGCGTTTGCTCAGCAATTGGTCCGATTGCATCGAGCAAATAGCTTCAGACCTCAATGTTACATTTCCCAAAACAATTGGAAAAGCGACACCGGAAATCGGAAGGTTCTTGAATCCAGAACTCCGCCATCAAGATGTTGCGCACGAAAAGACGATTGTGGCTTTTGGGAAAGACTCTTGGGCTGCAAGAGCTTGGTCGGTTTTCGAGCGATGGCTTAAGGACGGTGAACGCAGCGAAGACTTTGATGAACTCGATTCAATTCGGCGATCATTGAATGAGTGCCAGCCAGTTTTCGAACAGATTGTGGCAGTCTCTCAAAGGGATTATTCGACGCAGAAGCAACTGCAGTCGTTGCAAGACCAATTGCAGTCTGTTGAAGACGAGCATGCTGCCAAAGTCTCTGAACTTAACGAAATCGTGCGGGAACAGAACGAAGAATTACAATTGCGAAGCCAGCGCTTTGCCCTGCAGGAAGATGAAACCAGAAATCTGAACGATGCCTATGAGCATGTATTAACAAAATTAGATGAGGCGCAGCGGGATAAGGCAAACCTTGAACATGAGATGTCCTCGCACCGAGCGCGTTCTGTGGAGCATGAAAAATTGGGGGCCGCCCTACAGGCAGCGAATACTAAAATTCGCTTGCTAAGCGACTCAGGCCAGGAGGAAAAATCAAAACTGAAAGTTCAAATTGAAAAACTTGAACACGCTCGGGCAGAGAAGCAGAGTGAGGTATCTCGTTTGACACGTGCAGTCGAGCAGACAGCGCAAGAACTGCGGGCCGAAAAAGCCAATTCCACGAACATAGTCAAAGATTTACGTCAACAGGTGGGCCACCGTGAGCAACGTATTAGTGATCTCGCCGGGCGTCTTGAGGCAGAGAAATCAAACTCTTCGGCGAAGATCAAAGATTTGCGCCAACAGGTAAACCATCGAGAGCAACGCGTCACTGATTTGATGGGGCGTCTGGACGATAGCAAGGCCAGAATTGCCAGATTAACGAGTTTAGCGAACCAACGGAACGAGCAAATTTCTGACCGCGAGCAGACTGTCAAAACGCTATTGAGAAAGGTTTCGGGGCTTGAACATGTTAGCGCTGAGCTTTCTGGTTTGATTTCCATTCTATTGAAAACAATGTTTGCGAACAGAGATTTACCCATTGTCCATGATCGCCGGGTCAAGAATTATGCTGAGTTTATCGAGGCGGTGGGTATCTTGGATCCGGATTGGTATGCCGAGCGCAATCCAGATGTTAAAACATCTAAGTTGGATCCGTCCGAACACTTTGTGCGATACGGTGCGCGTGAGGGACGTGCGCCCAGCGCGAAGTTTTCCAGGAAATAGTATTCTGCGCGTATCCTGATGAGAATTCAGCTGTTTTGGCGCGGCAACCTGTGTCAGATTGCGTTTAAGCGACCCCGTGGAGTTAATATTGAGACCAAGGCATGTCGCCTGGATCGTAGATGAAATTCGTCTTAGAAACACACGATTTCGAACAGACGTTTTGGAACCCGCGGCTTTGCTGACGCAGTTAAGCTGGCGAGTCAGTGTCTTATGCAGTCAGAGTGCTTTAAGAAAAGAAATCGATTCAGTCCGCGTGCTCATCATAGCATGTCCAATCGATCAGTCCTTATCCACGCTCCTAACCTCTGCGCTTGAAGCAGGAGTGAAGGTTTTTTTCTGCGGGCGAGCCGATTGGTTCGGACTATCGCGCCCGGGCGCGTCTACGATCCTCGAGTTCTTTGCCGGACCTCGACCTGCCTCTGGAATCCTCATTTCGAGTGCTCAAGATCAGGAGATGTATGAGTCTTTTGGATGGAATACGAAGCTCTTCAAACGGGTTCCGAGAGCGTTACCTAGTCGCACGCTGACAGCGCAGGTGAATCGCTTCACTGCGAAGTTGCAGAGGCATCCAAGCGTATGTGTCGATGCCAAGCCTGATTCACTAATTAGGCGATTACGCAGACTGATCGGACATCGTCACGAGACCGAACGCAATTGGTTGATGATGGTTCATTATCTTTTGTTCGGAACTGACGACAGAATATGCGTAGACGGATGGTTTGAAGGGGTAACGGACCCAAGCGTCTGGCGTGTTCAGCGCTCTGATTCTCCTGTAATTCTGTGGGATGAAGAACAGGCTGGCCCTGAAGGGTCTGCGAATATGTTGAATTTGGTTGCTCTTGCACCGGTTTTAGAGCGCGTTTACGCACGGAGGCGTTTCACGCTTGTCGTCTTGGGGGCCAGCCGCAAGAGATGGCAATTGCTCAATAGATCATTCGCGTTCGACTCCGAATATATCCGTGTTTCAAAGTGGAAGCGGCAGTTCTTATTAAAACGGGCAAATCTAGTCCTACAGCCGTGCAAGCTGCGATCACGAAACTCACAATTTGGTTTGCGAGCAAAATTTGAGCCTCGGCACGCGAGGCGAGAGGGTCTTCTTGAAAGCCGATCCGTGCCTCACCTGCGCGAGTCAGAATCATCCGATCGATTCGAACAACTCATTTTTCGAGCCCTCGATTCCAACAAGATGAGCAATTATGAAGAAACAGGTCGCGATGATGACTCCGAATCAGCTCCGTCAGAATCTGCGGGACAGCAGTGGAGTAATTTGTTGGAGGCAGAGTCTATCGGTCATCTTTCGCCGCTGAATGAAGTGACCGGCCAAGAGAGACTGCTTGTCACGATAAACCTGCTTCAAGATGTGCCAATAGCGCTGCGTGTCGTCGATCTGGCCATATCTAAGAAGATCGATGTCTCGGTTCTGGTGGGAGCGCAGGCCGTGGAGAACGGATCTCTTATTTTGCGCGATCTGGGAGCGCGCGCGATTCCAATCCGCTTCATGGGTGTTGACGAGGACAGTTTAGCGGATCCGCGATGGCTCGAAGACGCAACAATGCTGTTCTGTCCATCAGAAAGCTCCGCTGCCGCGCATTCATCGGCGCATCGCCTCACCTCAACAGCAAATTTGTATGGTGTTCGCACATTTACGGTCCAGAACGGATTCGAGCAAGCGGGGATCACTTTCCAAGACCCAGATGTAGGCGTCGTCCATTTCGAGGCCAACACTATTTTCACGTGGCAATCAAGGTCCAAGTCGCCTCTGTTCATTTCCGACGCCGTTCGTTCAAAATGTGTCGGTGTTGGTAGATTTACGCCACAGCCTTTTCGGAGTGTAAAAAATCTAAGTGAGTTTGGAATCGATCATTTCGATGTCGCAATTTTTGAAAATTTGCATTGGGGGCGTTATGATCAAGCATATCGAGATGCGTTTATAGAATGGTGCTCCCGCATCGCGGCGGACTTTCCAAATTACCGGTTCTTGTTGCAACCGCATCCGGCCGGGCGTTGGATGGAACGCTACAGAAGTGGCAAGCCATCTCCCGAAAATCTGACAGTGACTGAATATGAGGGGCGGGCAACAGATTTTGAACGAACGGCTTCGATCTTAGCTTCGGTGACTCGCGTTATCAGCTCGCCTTCGACTATTTTGGTCGACGCTGCAGAGGCTGGATGTGCCGTCGCCGTTGCCGCTCACGGAGTCGTAGAGGGGGCAGATTATAGTCCTATTCTTAGTCTAAGAAGCTATGAGGATTGGAAGGAATTCTTGAGCGCTGACATTGGTCAACATTTCTACAGCGCGAACCAAGTGTTTCTTGATCGTGTGCGCATGCCCAGCCAACCCGATGAATTGATTTTCGAGATCATGCTTAATCAAACATATGCCGGTCAGCCTCAAAGTATGCTCTGAGGCTGACTGAAATCACCGTTAGCAGACAAGTTTTTTACTTCTTAATGAAGCGTCTGAACGGGGGCACCCAGTCTTTCGCGAGTTGCTTAGCGTTCGGGAGCGCCGGAAGGCCCGCCCATTCTGGTAATAAGGGTGATATGTGACCGCGGTGAATTTCTTCATAGATCTCTTCTAGAGATACAAATTCGTCGCGGATTGCGTCTCGCAGCGCAGAATACCACAACTCACCATTGGGGTTCTGGTGGCTGACCCAAGGTTGAGTTGGCATATCCGTGTAATGGATCAACTTCGTTTTATTTTCCTCGTAATGTTCGAGCGAATTCCATTCATAGTCCAACAACGGCAATTTTTTTTCGCTCGGCATCATGGAAAAATGGTGCATCAGTTTCGGATAATCCATGTCATCGCGCTCAAGTGATGCGACCAGGGCTTTGGCATCCCAATCCAACTTGGCGCAATCCAGAAGCATCACGCTGTATTGCGGAATTCGTTCGCCTTTGCCGTCATCCGGAAGTTCAGAATAAAGCAACCAAGAGTCTTCGAAATCGCGTGTCCAAAGGTCCTTAATATCTGTGAACACTTGCATGTCGGCATCAACATAAATCGCACGCCCTCGATAATTGCAAAGCTCTGGGATCTTGAATCGACAAAAAGAAAAACCTGTTCGAGCGCGCTTATTGGGGTCCGCGGGAACTGGCAGTCCATCATTGTTGATGATCTCACACTTCACGGACATTGAAGCATATTGCCGAACAGAATATTCGAACATTTTCGCGCCAAGGACTTGAGTCGGATCACCGCCAATGAAGATCCGAACCGGGGCGTTCGTCGTGAGCGGGCCGAAGGTCAAGTCTGGGTGCCGGCGGAGCGTCTCTGAGAATTTTTCAAACTGCCGCTCAAAGTTTTGCTGTCCATTTTTCAACAGCGTGACTGAATTGAGATCGTCGAATTTGTTTGCGTAAGTATTCCCGCCGTCCACCCCTAAGGTTCGGATGCTTTTCACACCATTATTGGCTAATAGGTTGAGTGCGGCCTCGGCTGAAGAGAACTTGATTTGCGTTGTGGGTTCACCAGCGATCGGCGCAAGATTTTTTGCGGTCTCGGCATTGAATACAACGAGGCGCCCCTCTCGTTCTATCTTTTGCAGCACTGGGTAGCGTTCGATGAAGTGATCGAGTCCCTCAGCGGCTGGTTGAAAATCGATATGCGGGTGCCACGGAAGAAAGAAAAACTGGGCGTTTCGCTCCATTTGTTCGCCAGCGACATCGAGAACGTCCAGGTCCATAAGTAATACGGCGTCGCAAGGCATCTCGCGCGCCACATGGTTCAACGCAATGGTGTGGTATCCAGATAGGTCCGCGGTTTTCGCTTTGCGAAACGTCGGGCCCTTACCCAAGATGAGCCAGGGTTTATCGGTAGAGGTTTCGTTCTGAAACCATTCAGAAGCTTTAATCATCGAGAATCCTTGGTGTCCGAGTTTTTCTACGCCGTATTTAAGGTCACAATGGCTGGCAGAGCCATACGAGATTTACCTGATACATTAGGTGCCTGATTAATCCGGCGGAGAAATGGCGCAAGCATTATCCGACGAAAACGTCATTCAGATGGTGTTTGTACGTCGGAGTCAGACATACGAATCCGACCAATGAGAAAATCGTATTGCGGCACGACGACTTCGAATTCTTGCATCTCCGGGGATAGTTTACCGTCAACCGGAATTGTAAAGCCGTGCTTTCCATCTCCAATTTTGTGTGCATCTAGATCGTGTCGATAGAGCTCGGCCAACCCGTCAGCGATCGGAATACCTGCCGTTCTAATCATCACATAGAGGCGCTCTGCGCTAAGCGGGATGCGCGCCCAACCTGAGATCGCGCCAGGGCGCTGCACTCGATTGAGAGCGCCCTGAACGCTCAGCCCCTCTTCGAGGATGTTTCGTTCGAAAGGAGCTCTATCATCGATAAAATACTGTGCGGCGCGAAGTTTAGCATCCGTCGGGCTTATTCCCAAAAAATCGGCGAGTGTTGTGGCGGCCACATCAGCTCTCATTCTGGCTTTCGCTACGGATACAGCAATCGATGGGAGATTGTTTTTACTTGCCAGCGTGGCGAGGGCGCCAAGTTCAGTCGCTTTCGAGTGCAAGAGTGCAGCGACAGGTCGCGAGGCAGATCGTTCGGCGTTCAATGCCAAACTGCATGGGTCGTCAAATAAGTAAATGATGCGCACCGCCAAACCGGATCGCTCCAGGGCTTTGACATGCTTTTGGGTAAGAGAAAAACTCGCCAGTATTGGGGCTTTATTAGGCTCGCGAAGGAGTTGATTAAACCAATCTCCTTCGATCTCACCGGTGTTTGAATCTTCGGCAATGCGCAGATCAAAGTCGCCCAACCGCCTGATGGCCTCCACAAATTGAAGCACAGAATCCGAATCAGTCGCGCCGGCGATAACCACGAGGTTTGCGGAAGTCAGAGAAGGGGTCCAATTCAGCCGGGCGAGACCATAATTGCTATAAACCGTCGGAATCATGTTGTCTTGTCCCGCGGCACGGGGCGATAAACCAGATTCTGTCTTTTCCGCCATAATCTACAATTCCTCACATGGATTCACGCACGTAGCCGTATGCGGTACTCGTTTGTCAACAAAACCCGGTTTTAGGGTCTTTTCTTATGCTTCATCGGAGAGTTGAAGAAGGTATTTGCCGTAGCCTGTTTTGCTGAGCGGTTCGGCAAGTTTGATCAACTGTTCTTTGTCGATAAACCCCTGTTTGTATGATATTTCTTCTAGGCATGCGATCCGAACACCCTGACGCTCTTCAATGGTTTTAACAAAATGAGCGGCATCAAGAAGGGATTCATGAGTGCCGGTATCAAGCCAGGCAAACCCCCGCCCCATTCTATGGGCTCTGAGTTGACCATCTTGCATATACATTTGGTTCAACGTTGTTATTTCGAGTTCACCGCGTTCTGAGGGTTTAACCTGATGTGCACGCTCGCACACTGTTTCATCATAGAAGTACAACCCTGTCGCAGCGTAATTCGATTTTGGAATCTTGGGTTTCTCTTCGATCCCCAAGACCAGTCCTTCTTGATCGAACTCCACGACTCCATACCGGCTGGGATCTGCGACGCGGTATGTGAAAATTTCAGCGCCGATATCTATGCTTGCAGCTTGCTTGAGTAGGCCGGACAGGCCGTGGCCGTGGAATAAGTTATCCCCCAGGACCAACGCTGATTTGTCGCCGCCAATAAACGTTTCTCCAATTATGAATGCTTGCGCCAAACCTTCAGGTTTGGGCTGCACGGCGTACTCGATCGTTATGCCTAAGCTCGATCCATCACCGAGCAGCTTTTGAAACGCACTTTGATCATGCGGTGTAGTGATGATGAGCAGTTCGCTAATTCCCGCGAGCATAAGCGCGCTAATTGGATAATAGATTAGTGGCTTATCATAGATAGGTAGCAACTGTTTAGACACACCTCGTGTGATTGGATACAATCGCGTGCCGGACCCTCCGGCTAGGACAATTCCCTTCATTAATGCTCCCTAATAAACGGTTCTCTGATAGCGCAGATTTCAGCGATCAAAACGGCGATTCAAACTGCGCCCAGCTTGGCGCATTTTTGTCTTTGTCTGATAACACTGGCTCAGATGCATGAGCGCCCCAGTCGATGGCTAGATCCGGGTCATTCCAGACGACAGCGCCGTCTGCCTCGTTGTCATAAAAAGCATCGACTTTATAAGCCACTTCGGTATTTGGCGTTAATGTGATGAAGCCGTGTAGGAATCCTCTTGGAACAAAGAGTTGACGCATATTCTCCGAAGACAATTCTGCACTCACCCAATGCCCAAACGTGCTTGAGGATCGCCTGGCGTCAACCGCAACATCGATAATGCTTCCGCGTAAAACCCGTACAAGTTTAGACTGCGCGAACGGCGGGGCTTGATAGTGCAGACCACGGACCGTTCCTGAATGAACAGAATACGAAAAATTATCTTGGCAAAAGTCCACATCGATGCCGACCTTTCCATAACTCGCTTTGTTGTATGTTTCGCTAAAGAAGCCTCGATCGTCTTTGAACACGCGGGGCTTGAGCAGTTTCACCTCGGGGATATCCAGAGCTTCGCATTCCATTCCGACGTCCTCAGAATCGTTTCGTCACGACGCTGTCAGTAGAGCAGCTGGATATATCAGGCAACACGTTAAACAGAGTTGCATCTGCAATCCGGAGTTGCGGGATATAGCAGAACATTAGCGCTGTTGGAACAGGCATTGCCAGCCTTTTCAAAACGCATTCTGGCGTTTTCCGGGATTGAACTTGGCATCAATCCCGGCATGTCGGCATCACCAGTTCAAACGCCGTGACACAATGGTAAAGCATGCTGGCCGGGATAAATTCAGAAACTGGTTCTTGGCTTACGTTAAGCTCGTCGATCCAACACCCCTCTGGAGCCGACGACAAGTAACAGTTCAAGATATCTGATAGCAGAGCACTAGATTTAGATCGGGGTGCCACTTCGGGATGGAAGAGATAAGCGCGTAGCATTTCGAGCTGATGCCACAATCGACAATTATCATTCACGACCTGAAGATCCGCGCGCAAAGTATTACTCACGAATTTTGACAAGGATGTGCTTTTGGCGTGATCGGCTTGTCGTATGAGTCGTCGCCGCCAACTTAGTGTATCATGCCCAGTAAGGTTATCGAATGAATGTAATAGAGTCGCCCACTCGTAATGATGACCGGGCTCCCATATCGCATGCTCTAAAGCATTTTGTGGAGACCAATCTGCGTCGAAAAACTCTGACAAGATATTCCTGGCCGGGTCAAAAAATTTTGTTTCAAACAGGCGCACAATCTCGGCAGCCCGTTCAAGCGCTTTATCCGCTCCGGTCGCTGCATAGTGTTCAAACATCGCTTCCAATAAATGCATATGGGGGTTTGCTCGGCGAGGTAGTTCGCCCCGGCTTGACTCAAACCATCCGCCGTGTGTTGCATCTTTCAAATGTTCATCAATATACGCGATGGCTTCATTCGCCAGCTCGATTCCTAGTTTGCTGCCCGTGATTCGGTATGCGGCAGACCCGGCCAAAATGATAAACGCGTGGTCATACAAATCCCGTCGAGAATCGACGACGCTCCCATCTTGTCCAGTCAAATGAACGAAGCCTCCCTCTCGGTGACGAAGATACTTATCGATATAAATTAGACCGTCATCGACCAGTGTCTTTGCGCTTTCGATATTAGACCAACCAAACTCAATAGCCTTAGCAAAGCTGTAGATTTGCCGAGCTTGTACTCGAACCCGGCGGTCCGCGTTCTTGTCAGGTGTGCCGTTCAAACGAAGTTGCTCAACAAAGCCGCCGTTGTGGTGGTCCCATCCGACCTTTGACCAGGTTCGAAAGGCGCTCCAAAGCCAGTCTTTGGCACGGGTTTTGAGTGTTGGATCAATACCGAGCCCACGAGCATTGGATTGAACTGCTGACGCTAAAGCTTTTACGCCTGCATCATCTCGAATTGCAGTGATCATCACCTCGTCCTTGGTCGCGACGATCGCTAGATCGGACGCCCCGTTGACCGCAATCGTCGGCCCCTCTGACCGTACATAGAGGCCTTGCGAGTTTTCCAATACGATCGGACCGCTCGTATAGTTCTGAGTTTCCGAATCGGATAACAATTCATGCAAAGCGCGATAGCCGCCGACGTCACTCCAGCCCATGTTCACAGGAACTGTTTTCACGTTCTTGGCTTTTTCCATAACAGCGTAGTCGATCGATATGCTGGGTGTTCTGGCAAACGCTTCGGGCTCTAGATGTATGATCCCGCACGCGTCGTCGCTTATCAAGGACGCCCTGACGCCGTCTATCACGTCAGGAGCAAAGTGCGTCAGCGCATTCAGCATTGTTTCGACACGGAACAAGAAAATGCCCGCATTCCAATAATACGAGCCTTCTGCGAGATAGGATTCCGCTGTCTTCAGGTCGGGCTTTTCGACAAAGGCCTCGACTGTGAGCGCGTTCTCGCAATCTCCATTTTTGGCCTTGATGTATCCATATCCTGTGGCTGGGGCGGAGGGTTCAATTCCAAAAGTAACAATCGCTCCTTTTTCCGCGGCTGTGGCAGCGGACTCGATGGCTCGGTGAAATGCACCAATATCCAAAATATCGTGATCCGCGGGCAATATTAGCAAGAGAGCGTCTGGCTCTGCTGCTAGGCAGGCCGCGGCGATAGCTGGTGCTGAATCTCGGCCAAATGGCTCAAGTATTTTGCGACAATCTGGCAACAAATTTTGAAGCAGTCGCTCATGCTGTTTTGAGCCGACAACTGATGCTTTCGCGAAGGTAATTGTTTCAACGGATGTTGATTGGAAGCGAGACAAAGTGTTTTCGACCATCGTGTTTTCGGTGGTCAGTGAAAGAAACTGCTTGGGGCGCTTGGGCGTCGACAGGGGCCACAAACGAGTTCCCCCTCCTCCGCACAAAATCACAGGGTAGATTGTATATTTCAAACTAATCCCACCAAATTAACCTCGACACCACGATCCAGTGCAAAATCAATACTGTTGAGTTCATAGCTCAAACAACTCCGACTGCAAGGCAGTCATGAACGTGAATTACACCAATTGGTTCGCCGGATGCGTTGACGATAAAGAGCGCGGTGATTTTATTCTCGCTGAGCAATGATAAAGCTTCTGCGGCAAGCCCGTCCTCCGAAATGGTGCGCGGATTGCGGGTCATTACCTCCTCCGCTCTTGGATTATCGTTTAAATCGTGCAGCGCTCGGCGGACATCCCCATCAGTAATCACTCCGATAAGCTTATCATTGGAAACTACTCCGCAACATCCCAATCCGCCGGCGTTTATTGTGTCGAGCACTTGAGAAAATGGGGTTGAGGGTGAGCAAAGTGGCATTTCTTTGTGATGCATCAAGTCGGTGACTCGCTTCAATGCCGCCCCCAATTTTCCTCCTGGGTGAAAGGTGTGAAAGTCGCTTTGGCTGAACCCTTTCAATCGCAGCAAAGCAACGGCTATAGCGTCACCCAATGCAAGCATTTGAGTCGTCGACGTGGTAGGCGCTTTTGTGATTCCGCAAGCTTCTGCGGACTTTGGAACGATCAAGGCGATATTTGACCCTTCCGCAAGCGTAGAATTCGGCCCCGATGTCATTCCGATCAAGGGAATGTCGAAGCGCCCGCAATAGCCAATTATATCGCCAAGTTCTGGTGTTTCCCCGGAATTCGACAATGCTAGAACCACATCTGAATCAGCAATCATTCCGAGGTCGCCATGACTGGCTTCTCCCGGGTGAACATAGAGGGCAGGCGTGCCTGTCGATGCCAACGTCGCCGCGATTTTTCGAGCAATATGTCCTGATTTCCCCATGCCGGTAACAATCATCCGCCCATCAGATGATTGAATGGTTTCGATCGTCGCCGTGAAGGCCTCGGAAAGGCGAGAACTTTCATTTCTCAAGTCTTCTATCAGAGCATTAATGCCCTCAAGCTCCGTTTTGAGCACTTCGACAGCGGTGGCGCGCGTAGAAGACATAGCGATGGTCCTTGGTTTAGAGAGTGGAAATTCTAGCGGGATGAGTCGGCAGCTTGGCGATACGTCTTGAACCAGTCCGTAAATCTCATGAGACCTTCTTGTAACGTAACCTTAGGTGCGTAACCGAGCTCTGATCTCGCTCGTTCTATGTCCGCCCACGTGCGTTCAAGGTCACCTTTTTGCATAGGTTGATAGATTTTTTCCGCTTCCTTTCCGATCCCGGCCTCAATGTTCGTGATCATTTTCATAAGCGGTTCCGGACGGTCATTACCCAAATTATAGATGCGATGCGGAATGGATAGCCCTAGCGAATTGGCGGGCCTTTCAAGCGCGGACAGAATTCCAGAGACGATATCGTCTATGTAAGTAAAATCGCGGCTCATTTTCCCGTTGTTGAATATGTTTATAGGTTGATCTTCAAGAATTTTCTCAGCGAAGATCCAATAAGCCATATCGGGACGCCCCCATGGACCATAAACCGTGAAAAACCTTAAACCAGTGAGTGGGAGACCATACAGACGAGCATAGGATTGCGACATCATCTCATTCGATTTTTTTGTCGCGCCATAGAACGAGACTGGGTCGTCGGTTTGATCGGTCTCTGAAAAAGGAATCTTAGTATTGCCGCCATATACTGAAGACGATGAGGCATAAATCATGCTGTCAATCTCAAACTGTAATGCGAGTTCGAGCATAGCAAAATGTCCGTTTAGGTTCGCTTCATTATACGCCGCCGGATTTTGAAGGGAGTAGCGAACACCCGCTTGGGCTGCAAGATGTATGATTTTCTTTGGTTGCCTGCCCTTCAAGGCGGTGATCAGATCGCTGGATGACGCAATATCGACTTGCTCAAACGCGAAGTCCCCGTTTGAGCATAGCGCTCTGAGTCGGTCGCGTTTAAGCTGCGCTGGATAGTAATCATTCAAGTTGTCGAACCCAATGACCGACTGACCATGGGCGAGCAACGCTTGCACGACATGCGCGCCAATGAAGCCTGCAGCACCTGTAACGAGAATTGTCATCTGAATCCTATCGGCGAAGATAAGCCATTCCTAGCTGTTTGCGACATAGGGCTTTTACGGGAACAGGAACATAGAACTGCTGCAAAATGCTGAAGTTTACCCTAGAACGTCAGCGGAAAGTGGGCTTGGATTTCTAGGCGCGCTTGACTAGGAGCAAATGTCCTCGATCCAATTGAGCTGAAAAGGCTTTCAAAATGCAGACATTGATCGTTATTCCTGCGCGCTATGCGTCGACCCGGTTTCCCCAAAAACCGTTACACTTAATCGCTGGTCGATCGCTCCTCTCGCGCGTCGCTCAAATCGCGCAGCGCTGCATCGCACGGTCTGACGATATATCTTATGTCATCGCTACCGATCACCCTGAAATAGAGGCTCATGCGCGTGACATTGGTGCGCCGGTTGTGATGACTGACCCGGAATCGCCGTCGGGATCGGACCGCGCACTAGAGGCAGCGAAACTTGCTGCGCCTGATGTAGATTTCATTGTCAATTTGCAAGGCGACGCGCCGTTTACCCCGCCAGACTATGTCAAAGCGCTCATCGCCGCCGCACGTGCGACAGACCTACATGTCGTTACGCCTATTGTTCAGATGTCATGGGAGGCCCTTGATGAAGTGCGTGAGCGCAAAAAAAGGACACCTTTCTCGGGTACATCATGCATCATCAATTCCCAAAATGAGGCATTGTGGTTTTCAAAAAACATTTTGCCAGCTATCCGAAAGGAAGCGCAATTGCGAGATGCGACTAAACTCTCGCCCGTGTGGCGTCATATCGGTTTATATGGATATAAGACGGAAGCGCTTAAACGCTTTGTCGCGCTTCCTGAAGGTCATTATGAGCGTCTTGAGGGCCTGGAGCAGCTTCGGTTTTTAGAGAATGGGATGCGAATTCAGGCTGTGAAAGTCGCTGCAACCGAAAGCGCCATGTGGGGCATTGATACACCGCAAGATGCGGCACACGCTGAGCAGTTGATCGCGAGGCATGGCGAACCCTCTGAACGTTGGAGTTGACCATGGACCTTTATATCGTACGACACGGCAATACTTTCGATAAAGGCGATGTGGTGACGCGCGTTGGTGCGCGAACAGATCTCGCGCTATCCTCCTCAGGTCACGCTCAAGCTGACGCCCTCGCGGCACACTTCCTAGCCGTTTTGCCCGAGGGGTTTCGCACCGCCTATTGTAGTCCGCTGCAAAGGACCAAACAGACTGCTGAAACTATGTTGGCGGTGCGCGAAAACAGACCCCTCCTTCAGACACTCGAATTCTTGCGAGAGGTTGACTACGGGCCAGATGAAAACCAACCCGAAGAGCGCGTAATTGCGCGCATAGGTAAAGCAGCGTTGGCGGCTTGGGACCGAGATGCTGTGCCGCCGTCAGGTTGGGATTTTGATCCCGATGAGATAAGGCGAGCTTGGCTGGATCTGTTCCATTTGATTGGGGGCGATGCCTCGTCCGGGCCAATACTGATTGTAACCTCAAATGGCATCGCTCGTTTTGCGCTTGACTCGGTCACTGAGTTTAAGATTCAGCCAGGGAGCATCAAGCTGAATACCGGCGCCTACGGTCACTTGCAGATCACTGGCGATACCGTATGCCTCATTAGTTGGAACGTGAGACCTTAGTTCACAATTTCATGGATCGCTTTCAGCTCTTTCAACAGCGGTTCAGCTGCATCGAGCGGGAGGCAACTTGGCCCGTCACAAAGCGCGTTGCTCGGATCTGTGTGGAACTCCAAGAATACACCATCAGCTCCCGCAGCGACCGCAGCCTTGGCAATTGTGCTCACTCCTTCGCGGCGGCCTCCAGTTGAAGCGCCTGCCGTTCTGGGGTCTGCGCCTGGCAATTGAACCGCATGCGTTGCGTCAATCGTGACGGGGCACCCGAGCGCCTGCATTTGTTGAATGCCGAGCATATCGACAACGAGATTGTTGTAGCCAAAACTGGTGCCACGTTCGCATAGAATGACGCGGTTTCCAGGTAGAACTTCACCGACTTTTGACACGATATTCTTGGTGTCCCAAGGTGCTAAAAACTGGGCCTTTTTGACTTGAATGGCGCTACCACTTTCGCCTGCGGCTTTCGCCGTCGCCACAACCAAATCTGTCTGGCGGCACAAGAACGCCGGGATTTGGATAATGTCGGCGATTTTGGCGACTGACTCCGCTTGAAAAGGTTCATGCAAATCAGTGCAAATCCCGACGCCAAGTTCTTGCTTGATCTTCGACAGCATTGGCAGGCCCTTTTCGAATCCTGGGCCGCGATATGATGTGATCGATGATCGATTGGCTTTGTCGAAGCTGGCCTTAAAGATATATGGTAACCCAAGGCTTTGGCAAATTGTCTTCAACTCGCGTCCAACCGTGTACGCCAGCTCGGTGTTCTCGAGCACATTAAGTCCAGCGATCACTGATAAAGGTTGACCTTTCCCAATCGTCCATTCGCATGCTTCGATTGTCACTAGAGCCATCGGGTACCTCAATATTGTAGCAATTGGATTTGCTCTTAAGCCTCTAAAATCACCTTGGCCAGCGATTCGGATCAAGGATAACCGTTTAAGTCCGCTGAGCGGGGAATCAATTAACTCTATACAAAATCCTCGCGCGTGTTATAGCGCCGAAAAACCTCATATAAAGGATTGTTGATATGTCTCAGGACTATGCTGTCGCGGACATCAGTCAGGCTGAGTTTGGTCGGATGGAAATCGAGATCGCGGAAACCGAAATGCCGGGCCTGATGGCGGCGCGGTCAGAGTATGGCGCCAGCCAACCTCTGAAGGGTGCCCGCATTGCAGGATCTCTGCATATGACGATCCAAACGGCTGTTCTGATTCAAACATTGGAAGCCTTGGGCGCGGAAGTGCGTTGGGCGAGCTGCAATATCTATTCAACTCAGGATCACGCGGCTGCTGCGATTGCAGATGCGGGCACGCCTGTGTTTGCCCACAAAGGTGAGACGCTTGATGAGTATTGGCAGTTTGCCGACCGCATTTTTGAATGGCCAAACGGTGAGACCGTCAACCTAATCCTCGATGATGGCGGCGACGCAACCATGTATTTGATCCTGGGAGAAAAGGCCGAATCTGATCCTTCCGTTCTGGACAATCCTGGGTCTGAGGAAGAAGAAGCTCTGTTTCGCCAGATCCGCAAGCGGATGACCGAAACGCCGGGCTGGTTCGCACGGATCAAGGCGGGCATTCGCGGCGTGTCGGAAGAGACAACCACTGGCGTCAATCGACTTTACCAGCTGGCAGCAAAGAATGAGCTGCCTTTCCCGGCCATCAATGTGAACGATTCCGTCACCAAGTCGAAATTCGACAATAAATATGGCTGTAAGGAATCTCTGGTCGATGCGATCCGCCGCGGCACAGATGTGATGATGGCCGGCAAGACCGCTTTTGTCGCTGGCTATGGCGACGTTGGCAAAGGCTCAGCGGCATCTCTGTCTGGTTCTGGCGCACGCGTCACGGTGTCAGAAGTTGACCCGATTTGCGCCCTGCAAGCGGCGATGGACGGCTATGATGTCCAGACCATGGACTCCATGGCGCCAAAGGCGGACATCTTTGTCACCGCGACGGGCAACAAGGATATCCTGACCGTCGATCATATGCGCGCGATGAAGGATATGGCGATCGTCTGCAATATCGGGCACTTCGATAACGAGATCCAGGTCGAGGGCCTGCGCAATTTCAAGTGGACGAATATCAAGCCGCAAGTCGATATGATCACGTTCCCAGATGGCAAACGGATTATCCTGCTGTCAGAAGGCCGCTTGGTAAATCTCGGCAATGCAACAGGCCATCCAAGCTTTGTTATGTCCGCCTCATTCACCAATCAGACGCTGGCTCAAATCGCCCTGCACGAAAACAAGGGCGAGTATGGCAACGAAGTTTACACGTTGCCCAAGCACCTTGATGAAAAAGTGGCGCGCTTGCACCTCGAAAAATTGGGGGTCGAACTGACGGATCTGTCAAAAGAGCAAGCCGATTACATTGGCGTGACGCAGCAAGGTCCGTTCAAACCAGAGCATTATCGCTATTAAACTCTAGGCTACGGGAGAAGAGCTATGCCGCTTCAGCACCACGAATTCACTTCAGAAAGCGTATCTGAAGGACACCCGGACAAGGTATCTGACCAAATTTCTGATGCTGTAGTCGACCTGTTTCTGGCCAAAGATCCAACAGCCAAGGTTGCGGTCGAAACGCTGACAACAACCAATCGCGTGGTGCTGGCTGGCGAGGTTCGAACCAATAATGGCGCGGTCATCACCAAGGACGAGATGAATCAGGCGGCGCGCGACGTGGTCAAGAAAATTGGCTACGAGCAAGACGGTTTTCATTGGCAAAACATGGTGGTGGAGAACCACGTCCATGGCCAATCGGCTGAAATCGCTCAGGGCGTTGAAGCTGGGCAGGGTCTGCACCAGGAAGAAGGCGCCGGTGATCAAGGCATCATGTTCGGATATGCAACGGATGAAACCCCAGAACTGATGCCAGCGACATTAGTCTACTCACACCAGATTTTGCGCAAACTGGCTGAGCTTCGTCACAATGGCACCCACCCGGAGCTGGAACCGGATGCAAAGAGCCAGGTGACGCTGCAATATGACGGATCACGGCCGGTTGGGGTGAATGCCATCGTGGTCTCTCATCAGCACACAGAATCTGCGACGCTCGGCCAATTGCGCGAGATTATCCGCCCGGTTGTGCAAGACGTGTTGCCCGACGGCTGGTTTCCGGCGGAAGATAAGTTTTATGTCAATCCCACCGGTCGGTTCGTAATCGGGGGACCTGATGGTGATGCGGGTCTGACGGGGCGCAAGATCATTGTCGACACATATGGCGGCGCCGCGCCGCACGGCGGCGGTGCGTTCTCTGGAAAGGACCCGTCCAAGGTCGACCGTTCGGCGGCTTATGCGACTCGCTACCTCGCCAAAAACGTGGTGGCCGCAGGCCTGGCCAAACGCTGTAACATTCAAGTCAGCTACGCCATCGGGGTCGCGCAACCCCTGTCGCTTTACGTGGACACGTTTGGGACGGGCGTGGTCGGCGAAGATACGATCGCGAATAGACTCCGTGAATTGGTTGATCTATCGCCGCGGGGCATCCGCGATCACCTGAAACTCGAGGCGCCCATTTACGGCCCGTCCGCGGCGTATGGACATTTTGGGCGTCAACCAACGGATGTGGGTGGGTTTTCCTGGGAAAAGACCGACTTGGTGGATGCGCTGAGCGCTCTCCGCGGTTAATGGCCCCGGCAAATGACTGAAATTCGAGCAGGGCACCTCTCACTTTAACGAGTGCGTGTCTGTTTTACCTTATTCCTCAGAATTACTGTTGTCGCCTCTCAGGCGATGTGCATACGTGTGTGACATTGAATGATCGGGGGCACGCCTCCGCTTAGAGGGAGTCATTCGTGAGTAGAGTACAGCCGTTTTTCTCCGTGCTGATTGTCAATTACAATGCAGGTGAATTGCTTCAAAACGCATTGAATTCATTGAAGAATCAAAATTTTCGCGATTTCGAAGTGCTGGTAATCGACAATCACAGCACGATCCATCCGGTCGGTGATCTCGACATTGAGGGGCTTCCCAGTATTCGTGTAATACGCGAAAAATCGAATCACGGATTTGCCAAAGGGAACAATCTGGCCGCCCAGTACGCATCCGGAAAATGGCTCGCATTGCTGAACCCAGATGCCACCGCGGACGCGAATTGGCTTCAGGAAATTCATCTGGCAACAGCGCGCCACGAAGATAGCAAGGTGTTTGCGTGCGGACAGATCAATATGGATGAGCCAGAGCTGTTGGATGGCGCTGGAGATGCCTACTTCGCGTTTGGTATTCCCTGGCGTGGCGGTTTTGAACACCCGATTTCCGAACTCCCGAGCGAGGACAGTCTGTGTTTCAGTCCATGCGGTGCCAGCGCTGTATATGAGCGAGACCTGTTTCTGGAGCTCGGCGGATTCGATGAGCGGTTCTTCTGTTATTGCGAAGATGTCGATCTCGGAATGCGCCTGCAGCTCAGCAATGAAAAATGTGTCTTTCTGCCAGAAGCCATCATCCACCACAAAGGCAGCGCCACCAGTGGGCGGTATAGCCATTTCACCATGTATCATGGCTTTCGCAACCGCACTTGGGCGTACCTAAAGAATATGCCGCTTTCTGTGCTTGTTCTGACCCTTCCAGGTCATGTTGCCTTGATGCTTTACATCTATATGCGAAACATGGGGCATGCTGATTTGCAGGGCATGCGTAAAGGTATGTGGCACGGCCTGAAAGATGGTTGGGCGCTCAGGTGGCAGGGTCAGTACAAAGTCAAGCCAAGTCGCAAGGCGATCTGGAATCTCATCCGCTCCATGGCCTGGAACCCCGTGCGCTTGTCGCAGCGCGGTGTGCACGTCTGGGATTTACAATCCGCTTAGTCGATCTTCCAGACACGCTTGTGGAACCGCCATGCAGACGACACGATAGTGTCCATATCTGAATGTTCCGGGACCCAGCCCAAGACCGACCGAGATTTTGACGTGTCTGCATAGAGTGCAATTGCATCGCCAGGACGACGCGGACCAATTTCGACCGGTACCGGTTTGCCAACCGCACGCTCCACAGCATCAAGAACCTGTTTCACCGTAAATCCATTTCCAGTGCCCAAGTTCAATTGCAAACTTTCGCCCGTTTCGTGAATATGTTCCGCCGCGAGGATATGTGCGGCGACCAGATCGGCTATGTGAATATAATCGCGAACACAGGTTCCGTCCGGCGTTGGATAGTCGTCACCGAACAGTTTCATACCTTTGCCGATGCCCGCCGCAGCCTTTATCGCATTGGGAATGAGGTGTGTTTCCGGATCGTGTTCTTCGCCGACTTCGCCGTCCAGGTCTGCGCCAGCCGCATTAAAGTAACGCAGCGCGGCATAGCGCAGGCCTTCCGCGCGCGACATATCTTCGAGAATGGTTTCCACCATGAGCTTTGAACGCCCGTAGACGCTCACCGGCCGTTTCGGCATATCTTCAACCAGCGGCAAGCTTTCCGGGTCGCCATAAATCGCGCAGGTCGAAGAGAATATGAAATTTTGTAATCCGAGGTCGAGCATGGCGCGGATCACGTTCAATGTGCCGGCGACATTATTCTCGTAAAAAGCACCGGGCGCTTTTTCACCCTCGCCGACCTCAATATTGGCGGCAAAATGCATAACGGCATCAGGCCGCACAGTCTCGAGCGCTGTTCGAATTTCGGCTTCATTGCGAATATCGCCCTCGATCAGGTCTCCCCATTTGACTGCATGGCGATGGCCACTGGAGAAATTGTCAAAAACCACAGGTTCCCGGCCACTCATCTTGATCGCCTTGCAGGCGTTCGCACCAATGTATCCAGCTCCGCCAATTACCAGAATCTTTTTGATCACGTTCCAGGTCCCTTCATGTGTCCCAACCTGAGCGGTGTTTGCCGCAGACACGCAAACCACTCAAGGATTGGGCCAGAATTCTGATGGATCAGTCTCGCTGGTTTCCATCAAGCTCCGTCTGCTTGCGCGTTTCTGTTGCGCGCTCGAGCTTTTTCTGGGCCTTGGTTCGCCCATATTTGATCCGGTTTTCCTGCGCACGCCGATCTTTCTCGGCGCGCGCCTTGGCCTTGCGGACCTTATTTAGGTTTACCGGTTCGACCAACTTACTCTCCGCGATGGGCGTTGCGCCACTGTTCCATGGCCAGCGAGATCGCGAACGTTTCACGATATTTCGGGCTCGACGCCGGGCGCGGTGCTTTGGCTGACGTGAGCGCCATAATCTCCGCCAACTTATTGTGCGCGGCCCCAGCCTGACCCGCCCCGATATAGGCGTGCAATTCCACCAGCGCGCTGGAGAGGGGGTCATTTGCGCGGATTACAAAATATGGCTCATCATCCGCCAAGCGCGGCATAACATCGAATTCTGACGGATTGGCTTTTGAGCCGACAGGCGCTGTGTTCATTGGGAGATCCTATGTGTTGCTCGAATATTCCGCGCCTTGCTAGCCGGATTTTCTCGAAAGGTCAGGTCCTAAATTCTTTGACCCAAGATATGCTCTTCAGCTCAAATTCGATCTTTCTGTTTCAATGAATCCAAGGCTTTCTTGTGTATGTCGTTCCGCACACGGTTGAAGCGGGGCTATTCATGAACGTGATCTATCGATCTGCAGGAACCATTGTTGTCGCTGGATTGATCATTGGCTGGGCGACCATGCGATCTGAACAAAAGCAGGAAAACATGATCGCGCATTTCGGACTCGATGTGTCGCAGACCGAGTTTGCCACCAACTGCGTCAGCAGTCTCAATTTGTACGACAAGGAATTCAAGGAGGGTGCCTCCCATCATGCTGGGTGCGGATGTATGGCGTCTGAGCTTGGTAAGACCGCAGAAGACGGTGTCGCAGTAAATTATAGCCAAATGGCGACGGCGTTTGGATCTGTGGTGAAATTCTCTGAAACCGACAGTGGCAAGGAGACGGATATTGCGGCGATGTTCGAAGACATGACCGTCACGCGTGGTCTGTCCTATCCGGATGCGATTATGGCCGCCACGGAAATTGGGCGGTCCATGGATCTTTGCAAGAATGCCGAACTGCCAAAAGCTGGATCAACAATGAATGCGGTCTCTGTCGGCCAACAGCCCTATCAGCCGACCGTGATCGATGCGCCAACCAATTCCGATGGATGCGCAGGATTAAGTGCGGAGAGTATCGCGACACTCCAGAAAATCGCGGATCGCGATGGAAAAACCCTCGAACAGATCTGCGCGCGCGTGGTCAGCTAGGCCCGATCATTTTTTCAGGCCGCACAATCGCGTCAAAATCCTCCGCCGGTATGCCGTCTGCGATCGCTTCTTCGCGCAGGGTTGTCCCGTTCTTGTGCGCCGTCTTTGCGATCTTCGCCGCGCGATCATAGCCATATTTCTCTTTGAGCGGCGTGACCAGCATCAGCGAATTCTCAAGTCCTTTTTGGATGTTATCGAGGCGCGGTTCGATGCCGATGACACAGTTCTCCGTGAACGAAACCGCTGCGTCCGCCAATAGCCGAATGGATTGCAACAAATTGTAGCTCATCATCGGATTAAACACATTCAGCTCAAAATGCCCCTGACTGCCAGCGAAACCGATCGCAGCATTATTGCCGTGAATATGGGCGCAAACCTGCGTCATGGCTTCACACTGCGTCGGATTGACTTTGCCGGGCATAATCGACGAGCCGGGCTCGTTTTCCGGCAACGCCAACTCACCCAGACCGGAACGCGGGCCAGATCCCAGGAATCGAATATCATTTGCGATCTTGAAACAAGACATGGCCGCGGTGGCGATCGCGCCATGCGCGAACACCATCGCATCGTGCGCAGACAAGGCTTCGAACTTGTTAGGAGCCGTGACAAAATTGAGGCCGGTGATTTGTGCAATTTTCTCGGCCACGCCTTCGGCAAAACCAATCGGTGTGGAGAGGCCTGTCCCGACCGCCGTTCCGCCTTGTGCCAGTTCAAGTAGAGCCGGCAGCGACTGCTCAATGCGCTTGATGCCCATCTCTACCATTTTTGCATATCCGGAGAATTCCTGCCCGAGGGTCACGGGCGTCGCATCCTGTGTGTGTGTCCGGCCGATTTTTATGATGTCTGACCAGGCTTGGGCCTTGTCGTTCAGCGCATTATGCAATTGCTGCAACGCAGGCAGCAAGCGATGTGAAATTTCTTGGGCGCTGGCAATATGCATCGCTGTCGGGAATGTATCGTTTGAGCTTTGGCTCATATTGCAATGATCGTTCGGGTGAACAGGGCTTTTCGAACCGATCTCTCCGCCTAGAATTTCAATCGCGCGATTGGCGATGACTTCATTGGCATTCATATTTGATTGCGTACCCGAGCCAGTTTGCCAGACCACCAGCGGGAAATGCTTGTCGAGCTTGCCTTCGATGACCTCATTTGCGGCGGTCACGATCGCATTGCCGAGCTCCGGTTGCAGCTTCCCCAGAGCCATATTTGTCTCTGCGGCGGCACGTTTGACAATGCCGAGCGCGCGCACCAAGGGCAGCGGTTGCTTTTCCCAGCCAATCTTGAAGTTGCCGAGCGATCTTTGCGCCTGAGCGCCCCAATACTTATTGCCGGGGACTTCGACATTACCCATCGTATCGGATTCGATCCGTGGGGATGCGTCTTTACCGGTTATGCTCATGGCGCTGTCTCCTTGCTGGCCGCGCGAATTTTAATGCCGCGAGGTAGCATGCCGCGCCAAATGCGCAAGCGCCAACGGGTCACAGGGGAATCACTCGTCGATCTGAGCCGATGCCTGCAAAGCCTCTGAAGCGGGTAGCCACATCTGGGTCTGGCAGATGGGGCCGATGCAGCCTTTGACTTGAAGGCGGCCATCGTCCATGCGCTTCAGGCGCGATGCATATGACTTGTCATTTTCCGGATCATATATGGTGCCTCCGCGCCAGTCTTTGCGGCGTTTCTCGAAGCCTTGCAGCATGAGCAATCCAAGTACGGGTTCGCCCGCTTTGGTCAATGCCGTTTCAGGGGTCATGCCGGGTTCCATCGCCTCTGGGTCAATCCAGGAGACGCGCCCGCATGGGCTCCCATCGCCACAATCCTCAATCGTCACCGCGGACGTTTTGGCCTGGGTCACAAATGTCCCGAACACGTCATGTTCGCTTTGCGCGTGTGCAGAGAGCGACAAAACCACCGCGCTCACAGCCAGTCCTGAAAATTTAATCATCGGCGTTTCCCTTACAAATACTCCACGATCCAAGTGTTATGGCGCGATGTGACAGAATTTCCACCTTCACAGACATTAATCCTCGTTTACCTTCTCTCAGATGATTCACATGGTGAAACTTTGCGTTGGCGCCGATGATGCGGCGGACATTGAGCGTTGGCAAACTCGGTTGATGCAATCGGTGCCACTTCCTTACCACCATACGCGCATGGTGCCAAAGCGGTCAGGGGAGCTCAGCGATGGCGGTTCGATCTACTGGGTCACCAAAGGCATCATTCTGGTCCGCCAGCGGATCATGGATGTGCGTGAAATTTCGGACCGCGGTGGCCGAAAAGCCTGCGAGTTGGTGTTCGATCCAGAGCTCATTGCGGTCGAACCGACGCCGAAGCGGGCGTTTCAAGGGTGGCGATATCTGAAACCAGAGGACGCGCCACCGGACTTGAAACAAGGGTCGGGCGCGATCGAAATGCCAGCAAATCTGCGCGCAGAATTGCGTGAGGCGATGGTCTGGTAACTCGCTAGCGCAGTGCCTGGAGCACCATTTCCGCGTCGCCAGAGCAAGAATTGACAGGCGCGTCGATCCCAACGGCGCGGGCGGGTGCGCGTCGCTGTGCTGCAATCGCGATCATTTCTGCGTCGGCGAACATGATTGCGAGCCGGCGTAAGCTTTCGCGTTGGTCGATCGGTTCGGTCGGCGTTTCAAGTTCACTCAATTGAACTTCAGATTCCGTCGCCATACCGCGGAAAATACAACCGAGATCGTTTGGACCATTGGAGTGATCTATCCAGCGGGCCAGATCGGCTGATGTTCGCCCAAAACGATACACATCGAGCGCGTACCTGTCCGTGATTTCGGCGGGTTCACCCAGATCGACTGCTGTGATCAGATCGGTGGTTTCGATTGACAACCGGTTGGCTTCTACACCCCATTGACGGGCGAGTTCAGTATTGGCCTGCGCCGAGAATGGCGCGGCGATCAGGCAAAAACAGGCCAAGAAGCGTTTCATGACGGCAATTATCCCGGTTGATTCCGGGATATAAGCAGCAAGCGACATGCCAATCGCTGATTTTACTTTTTCATGAACGCATTGATGCGGGCATGCATATCCGGACCGACCCCTTCATTCTCGGTGATCTCCCACTGAAGACCGGCATCCAGCCGCACAGTGTCAGTGGCTTCGAGCAATTTCTTGTTCGCGGCATGGGAGAATGTAGAATTGGCCAGAATCTGTTTGGCAAATGCGCGTAACTCATCTTCGAATGCTTCATCCGAAAAGACCGCCTCGCACAAACCCATAGCGAGCGCAGCGTCTGCCTTTACGGTTTCAGCCGTGAACATCAAACGTTTCGCTGTCGCAATACCGACTCGTCGCGGCAATCTCTGGCTCATCCCCCATATCGGTGTGAGCGCCCATTTCGCATGCGTATCTGCGAATTTTGCGGATTCCGCCGCCAGAATGAAATCGGCCGCCAGCGCAACTTCCAGGGCGCCGGTATAGCAATGTCCATGAACTGCAGCGATGACTGGCATTGGCAGTTTTTCCAGAAGACGCAATGTCTCTGAATGCCAACCCGGAGACGGCACTTTTTCACCTGCGGCAATATCAGCGAGATCGTGACCGGCAGAGAAACACTTACCAGCACCGCGCAGAATCACGCATCCGATCGCATCGCTCTTTTTCAGATCGATGACATGCTGGCGCAGTTCTTTAAACATGGCGACGGTCAGTGAATTCAGCTTTTCGGGCCGGTTGAGCGTCAACCAGCACAATCCATCTTCATCTTGTCGTGTCACCAAATTGGTCATTTGCCATCCTCCGCCTGAGACCTTCGCGTTGTAGAATGCACGCCTCACCCTGGGTTCGCATAGACCCTATTCCAATTCTGGGCCTAGGCTTTCGCGAGGGCACGCTCTTATGTAGAGCGAAGAACAACCGCGCAGAGACCGCAAAAAGGAGAGCGCCTAGTGGCTGATACAGAATACACCCCGCCAAAAGTTTGGACCTGGGACTCAGAAAGCGGAGGACGCTTTGCGAATATCAACCGGCCGATTGCCGGACCAACACATGATAAGGAATTGCAGGTCGGCAAACATCCGATCCAGCTCTATTCCCTGGCCACGCCAAACGGGGTGAAAGTCACAATCATGCTGGAAGAGCTTCTGGCGGCGGGTCATTCCGGGGCCGAATATGATGCCTGGTTGATCAATATTCAGGACGGCAATCAGTTTGGATCGGGTTATGTCGACTTGAATCCAAACTCCAAAATCCCGGTTATGGCGGATCATTCGACCGATCCAGTGACCCGAATTTTCGAGAGCGGCTCAATTCTGGTCTATCTCGCAGAAAAATTTGGGGCGTTTATCCCCGAAGACCATAAAGGTCGGACCGAGGCGATGAACTGGTTGTTCTGGCAAATGGGTTCCGCCCCCTATCTTGGCGGAGGGTTTGGCCATTTCTATGCTTACGCCCCATTCAAGATGGAATACCCGATCAATCGGTTCGCGATGGAAGTGAAACGTCAAATGGACGTGCTTGATCGCCACCTCGCAGACAATGAGTATATGGCAGGCAGCGAGTATTCGATCGCCGACATGGCAATCATGCCTTGGTATGGTTCAATGTCGAAAGGCATCCTGTATGAAGCTGCCGAATTCCTATCCGTGCACGAATACAAGAACGTCATCCGCTGGACCGATCAATTGTCGGAGCGCCCCGCCGTTCAACGGGGTCGAATGGTCAATCGCGTCTGGGGCGAGCCTTCGAGCCAATTGCCAGAACGCCATGATGCCAGCGACTTTGAATTGCGAACAATGGACAAGCTGCAACCAGACGCGACTTAGGCACCCCAAACCGGGATTGCTCGCCATCGCTTGAGCGCCAAGTGATGGCGGGCAATTCGTCTATATCTTTCGTTGCGATCTAGAGCAGATCCCCGCCGGCTGCTGCGGCTGTCGTGCCATCCTTTTCAAAGGCGCGGATCACATTTTTCCCGGTAATCCATTTATGCACTTCGTCAGGGCCATCGACCAGGCGTTGCGAGCGAATGTGCGTGTACCAGGCCGCCAATGGCGTGTCCGTGGAATAGCCAAGCGCGCCATGCAACTGGATCGCCGTGTCGACAACTTTGTACACCATGTTGGCCAGGAAGACCTTCGCGATGCCGTTCTCCTGGCGGATGTCGAGCCCATTCTCGGCCTTGTAAGCAATATGCATCAGCATCAGGCGGGCGATGTATAACTGGCTGGCGCATTCCGCCAGCATGAACTGAACGCCTTGTCGCTCTGCCAATCCCTTGCCAAATGTCGATCGCTTGGTGACGTGCGCGGTGGCGAGATCGAGCGCGCGTTGTGCCATCGCGACATTGTGCATGCCGTGACGCAGGCGACCATAAGCAAGCCGGTGTTGTCCCATGGCAAAGCCTTGTCCTTCGCCGCCGAGCAAATTTTCTTCAGGTACGACGAGGTTCTCGATAGCGATCTCGCAATGCGCTGCGCCCATCGCTTCTTGATAGTCCTTATGAATAGCCATGGTCGGAATGTTGCGAATTATTCGGTAGCCGGGATTGGGCAGCTCAACAATGAATGTCGAGAATTGCTGATGACGCGGCGCTTCGGGATTGGTTTTCGCCATGACCACTGCAATGTCGGCGACGTTGGCTGACGATGAGTACCATTTCTCGCCATTCAGAACATAATTGCCTTTGCCGTCTTTCTCAGCCCGGGTTTGCATGCCAGTGGCATCTGCGCCGGCAGCTTTTTCTGTCATCGAATAGCAAATCCGCTTCTCGCCATTGAACAATGGCTTCAGGAATTTTTCTTTCTGATAATCCGTGCCGTGCGCCAGCAGTGTCAGCATGGTGGCGTCATCTGGACCCTGGCTGTTCATCGAAAGCGCGCCGAGATGACTTTGGCCGAGCTCCATTTGCACCAGCGCGTTGGCGAGCGGTCCGAGCCCCATGCCGCCATGTTCTTTTGGGATAAAAGGCAACCACAATCCTTGGGCGCGGGCTTTCTTGCGCAGATCTGTCAGAACAGTGTCCAAGGCCTCGCCCGCGGCCAACCGCTTTTCGGATGGAATACACTCATCCTGCACCCATTGGCGCACGCGGGCGCGCACCTCTTTTGCTTCATCTGGAATGACAAAATCGATGGCCATCGGATCCTCCTGCGTGTGCCTGTGCGATCTATTAAGCCAAGAATTCCAGCCGATGGAAGCCCACCGGCCTGGTCTCGCAGGGGCAATCAGAATGCATGTTCGGAACGACAATTTCCGGAAATCAGAGTGAGGCGATCCTTAATCGACGGGCGGCGCACATATCCGGTGAACCCGGAAAGCTTTGCACGGTGACCATAGGCATCGACCAGCTCCGGACTGGCGCGCCCGGATAAGGCAACGCCGACGATCAGATGCTCCTCGTTGAGAATGAGGACGTGTCGTGCTTGTCGCGATTGATCGCGATGAAATTGCCATCCAGTGACCCGCAAAAAATCTGGATCACTGTCGATGATTTCATATTGTTCAAACCTTCCGGCGCAGGGCTTGGCGTCACTAGTTGCGTGGTGATGTCCAAGACGCTCGAAGTGTCCGCGATACTCATCACGCCCGAAGATGCCGAGATCTTCCGCCGATGCCATGCGGGCGATGGCGAGTGCGGTCTGAGTGTTTGGGTATATGCGAGAGACCATCGTATCGTCGGCAACCCGCATCTCTAGCGCGAGGGCAGCGACCGCTTTCTGATGATTGTCAGCATGCGCCGGTATCAAAGCACGGACTTGTGAAGGGATCAGCAGACACAACCCCAGAATCGCCGCCGACAACATTTGCAGGGCCGCGCGCTCTGAGGTGCGATGATATCTCAACATGGCAGGCGATGCGATGCAGAAAAGCGCGGCCCAGGCCATCAGGACCGGGGTGGTGTAACGACTGCTGAACGCGGATTCCGGACTGATGGCCAAACGGCCACCCGCCGTCAGAAACGCGCCGGCGCCGACAAAGACGATAAACAATATCAGGCCGATTGAGACCGGATGCAGTGGGCGAACCCATAGCGCGCGGATGACCAAGCACGCCGTTACCATCGACAACGTCACACCCACCAGCATCGAAAACAGTTTGGTGATGCCAAACGGCCCCGCCAGGTATGGGCCCGGATTGCCGAGATATCTGAAAGTGAACTGCAATGTCGCGAGCGGGTGTTGCGCGACCGATGCCAAAACGGATCCGTGCGCGGGTGGATGCTGGTAGTCCGCCAGATAAAGGGACATCGCTATGGCAGTGCAAAGTCCCAGCACCGCGATTTGCCGCTTCTTCATACGTAAAACCCCGGCGGCAATGGTGAGAAATAACAAGACAAGCAAACCATTGGCCATGCTCAATGGACTTAGCCCGCCTAGCACGAGCGCGGCTATGAACCAGGGATTCCACGATTTCGGATGAAAACTGGCCTGGCCGAGCGACAGAAATGCCAGCAATGGCAGCAATTGTGCGAGAAAGAACTGGCTCTGAAACGCCCAGGTGAAATTCATTTCCTGAGCCCAGAGCATCAACCAGGCACCAAGAATTGCAGACAGCAGCCAGAGGTCTGCCTTGCGCGTGTCAACGGAATTCAGTCTGAACAGGCAGTGGGCGAATACGGCCCAGATCATCGTTGCGAATACATAATTGCAGATGATCAGAGACACATGACTGCCCCCGAACCACTGATAGTCAGCGAGGAAAAGCAGGCGCGAGAATACGATCCGGTGTTCATTGTGCTGCGCAAACAGGTGGCGAACAGGATCCTTATCAAACTGCAAAACGAAATTCAGCGTTCCCCCCCACATGTCCCAGAACGGAACGGGCGAATAGCCATGCAGGCCGCCAATGATGGAACAGGTAATTAGGGCAAGACTCAAACTATAGACTGCGAGCCTCAGCAGTCGGATTCTGGGTGTCATTCGACCCTCGGTGCTATCCCCCTTAGCACTCGATTTCGGACGTGCCGAACCCGCTTGTGAATGTCAAGACACCGCCAGTGTCAGATGTCGTATTAGTTTCGGCAGGTCAGAATCAGGCCTAGAGGGCCTGCTCGAAAATGCGCTCATAATCGCTCTGCTCGGCCGGACGCGCATTGCCACGATGCGCCAGATCATTGAGCGCGAACTCTA
The DNA here is from genome assembly GCA_039029475.1 of Pseudomonadota bacterium. Taxonomy (GTDB): domain Bacteria; phylum Pseudomonadota; class Alphaproteobacteria; order Caulobacterales; family Hyphomonadaceae; genus Henriciella. The sequence continues at coordinate 113,020 of JBCCGB010000003.1, forward strand.
CAATTCCAGGTCCATCAGAGGATTCGACACCAATCTCGGACAAGGTCGACGGTATACCCAGATCCTGGTTGAGCTGAGCGATTGCATCTGCAAGATCAGCATTGGAATTCAATCCCATCGCAAATCTCAAGCGTTCGTATTTTTCGGGCGCAGCGCCATCATTAAAGCGCAGAAGATGCGGCAGAAAAATAGCGTTCAGAGTCCCGTGATGAAGCTTCTTCTCCTTTAACCGTCCCGCGGCATGGCTGAGCGCATGGACCGAGCCAAGGCCTTTTGTGAACGCCAGGGCGCCTTCATAGCTGGCCATCATCATGTTCCAGCGCGCATCCTTATCAGATCCATCTGCGACGGCGCGTCTGAGCGCGCCGGTCTTGATGGCGCGATTCAAACCGTCATAGCCGACGCCTTCAGCGGGTGGGTTGATGGCCGGGGTCAGCACGGCTTCGATGCAATGCGTGACCGCATCCATTCCGGTCGCCGCCGTCAAAAATGCCGGCAGGCCCAGCGTCAAATCCGGATCACAAATTGCGGTCGCGGGAATCAGGTGTGGTGACGCGAATGTTTCTTTCCGGCCATTATTCATCGTTGTGATCATGCCAACGGAAACTTCGGACCCGGTGCCGGCCGTGGTTGGAATGGCGATTAACGGTGGCAATTTGCCGATGTGTTTTGCGCCGCCGGTGATCGCGGCATATTTCTCCAGCGGCCCGCCCTGGCTCGCCAGCAGGCCGACGGCTTTGGTCAGATCCATCGCTGACCCACCGCCCAGCGCAACGAGCCCATCGGCATTGGCTGCATTATACTGTTCAGCGACCGCGATGGCCTGATCTTCGGTCGGGTTTGCGACGGTATCGGCAAATACGGCAGCGGGCGCCATGCCGAGATTGTCCAGGATTGTATCAAGCAGACCGACCGCCTTGATGCCAGGGTCGGTGATCACCATCGGGCGCGAAACGCCGAATCCGGAAAGCGTTTTTCCAAGCTGCCCTATGGCGCCATGGTCAAAGACACAGGTGGTCAAGAAATTCATCACGGGCATGGCGGGTCCTCCGGTCTGGTGCATTATCTGTCTGGCGCCTAGAAAGCCCAGAGAGTCGGCGAGGGCAATGTCTGTCCTTGCGGCAGCATGACATGGAGAATGGAAAATGGCGGAATTTGGCATCGGACTTCTGGGCGCCGCCCGGATCACAGATAAAGCCATCATCCACCCGGTAAGTGTCATCCCGCAATGTCGTTTGGTGTCGATCGCTGCTCGCGATGCCGGCCGCGCGGACGCATTTGCGATGCAGCATGGCGTGAAGACAGTGCAGGCATCTTATGACGCTGTCATCGCCGATCCAGACGTCGACCTGGTCTATAATCCACTGCCAATCAATCTACATGCCGCGTGGACCATCAAAGCGCTGCAAGCCGGCAAACATGTCTTGTGTGAGAAGCCGTTTGCGATGAATTTCGAGGAAGCCAAAGCGATGGTCGATGCCGCCGCGTCGAATGACAAACGGCTGATCGAAGCCTTTCATTATCGCTATCATCCGGCCTTTGAAACGTGTCTCTCCTGGCTTGCGGCGGATGAGATCGGCGCAGTGCGCGAAATCCATGCGGCGTTCGACGTTCAGATCAGGGACAATGGAACAGAAATCCGTCACCGCGTCGAAACTGGCGGCGGGGCGATGATGGACCTTGGGTGCTATCCCTTAAACTGGGCGCTGACCGTCTTGGGAGAGGCACCACGTTCCGTCACGGCGAAGGCGACGCTGACACCCACCGGTGTGGATGAAACGCTTGCGGCTGATCTCGACTTTGAATCGGGTGCCAGCGCCCACCTCACGACCAGTATGGCGGCGGGCGCAAAATTCCGCGCCGATTTGCATCTGATCGGCAGCAAAGGCGAAATCTTCTTCACCAATCCGCTGGCGCCGCATGCCGGCGGCCGATTGCGCACATCTACTGGGCGTGAGGCTGAGATCAGCCCGATCTCGACGTACACACATCAGCTCGCAGCGATCCTGAAAGCGGTGCAGAGCGGTGCTGCGCTGCCAACTGAGGGCGACGCAATCTTGCGTCAGCAGGCCGCGCTCGACGCCGTGTACGCCGCGGCAGGGCTGCGGCACCTGAGATATCTTGAAAGCTGATTGGCCCCACGCCTAGATCCCAAAAGACTGAGCTTCCCGAGCCAAGCCAGTCAGGATAGGATTAAGACGCTGAGCTCAGGAGGTAAGCTATGCGCCGTCTATTGATCCCTGCAATCGCCTGTTTGGCAGCCGCCTGTGAGACGGTGCCATCAGAGCCAGCGACGAATAGCGAGCTGACCTACATCACCACTGAAGCTGCGCGTGAAGCCGGGTTCCCGTTTTCTCCGGCGGTCGAAGTGGACGGCTGGGTATTCCTTTCAGGGGCGCTGGGGACGGGCCCAGGAGGCGGGTTGGTGCCTGGCGGAATTGGTCCTGAATCGCGCCAGACCATGGACAATATTGAGGCCACCCTGACCGCCCAGGGATTGGGGTGGGATCGCGTCGTCAAGTGTTCTGTCTTTCTCGCAGATATCGCCGAATGGCCTGCCTTTAATGAGGTTTACAAAACCTATTTCGATGGCAATTACCCGGCCCGCAGCGCCCTAGGGGCGAGCGGTCTGGCCTTGGATGCGCGGGTCGAGATTGAGTGCATCGCCAAGCGCTAGGCGACCATCTCCGCCAAGTGGCCAGTCTTCACATAGATCAGACAGCCTTCTTCAGACCAGGGCGTGTGCTTTGATCCATGCGGACTGCGCAACCAACTGCCTGCCGGGTAGTCGCCATGCTCATCTTGGAACGTGCCTTCAAGCACCAGAATTTCTTCACCGCCCCGGTGCTGATGCGGTAAGAACTTTGTCCCCGGAGCCCAGCGCACCAGGGCCGCGCTCTCGGTGCCGTGGCTGTGCAGTGGCAGCACGGATAGTCCGGGCACTTGTCCTGGTAAAAATTCAGCATCCGCTGTTTCGATGACTTTCTGGTCGGTATCGGCCGCATCGAATTGATGCAGCTTCACGAAGATTGTGCAGCCCTCTTTCGAGTGCGGCGTGTGTTTCGATCCGATCGGATTGCGAACATATGTGCCGGCAGGATAATCGCCGTGTTCATCTGAGAAAACGCCCTCAAGTACGAAGAATTCCTCACCGCCACCATGTGCGTGTTCACTGAAATAGGAGTCTGGTGCGTAACGGACAATCGATGTCGCGCGCGCCACTTCTTCGCCAATTCGGTCGAGCATCTGTCGATCGACGCCGGCCATGGGCGAGGCCACCCAGGCTCGGTCTTCCGGTCGAAGCACAACGCGTTGAGAAAAATCTGCGTTCAGTCGCATCTGGAACTCCTAATGCAAAGGGGGTGAGGCGAGGCGCGCGGTCAGCGTCGCCAAGGCTTGATCAAATGGGGCGACATCCTTGCGGGCGCGGGCGAGCAATTGTGCACCTTCAACCAGTGCCAGGGCCGCGTTGGCTTCGCGGTCAGCCGGCGCAAGATTGGCGATGCTCTTATCTTGCGCCGCACGGTCGAACAGTTGAGTGAGCCAAGCCACGCTGTCTTCGTGGAAGCGATTGAGCCGATCCAGCATCTCGGACGACAGGCTGTCGCGGCTGGCGCTCAGCGAAACGCAGAGGCACACCTGTGTGCCAGTCGCTAAGGCGTCGCGATAGACTTGAATGTAAGCACGTAACTGGTCCGCGGCCGATTGGCCCGTTTCCGCTATGTCGGCAAGCGAACCGAAGAATCGCGCGGAATAACGCTCGATCATCGCCGAACCCAGATTGGCCTTGGTCGGGAAATGATAGTGAATGCTGGCCTTTCTTATACCAATCTCTCGCGCGAGATCGGCATAGGAAAAGCCATTATATCCACGTTCGCGCACGGCGCGTTCTGCACTTTCCAAAAGAGAAATTCGTGTGTCCATAGCCCCTACCTAGTAGTAGGTAGTTGAAATTGCAAGAGGATACACCTGTCAGCTTGACAATCCCCTGTCCCTATCGCCCTTTGCGGGGCAGACTTTAGCGCAAAGGCGATCCCACGTGACATCTCCCATTCTGACGGTTCAGGATCTGAAAGTAGACTTCGATACGCCTGATGGCGCTGTGCATGCCGTAAAAGGCATCAGTTTTACGGTCTCTGCCGGCGAGTGTGTCGGAATTGTTGGTGAGTCTGGCTCCGGCAAGAGTCAGACTGTGCTCGCGGCCATGGGCTTGCTTGCCGATAACGGAGTAGCGACCGGGTCGGTGATGTTTAACGGCACAGAGATGCTGACGGCAGATGCGAAAGTGCTGCGCGACATTCGCGGTGACGCCATGTCGATGATTTTCCAAAACCCACTGACCAGCCTGACACCACATATGACCGTGGGTGCGCAAATGCGCGAAGTCCTGAAACTGCACAAAGGGCTGAAGGGCGAAGATGCCAATAAAGTCTGTGTCGACTGGCTCGAACATGTCCGCATCCCGGAAGCACGCCGACGCATGGATCAATTCCCGCATGAGCTTTCCGGCGGGATGCGGCAACGCGTTATGGTCGCGATTGCGATGTTGTGTGGCCCGCAGCTCTTGCTCGCAGACGAACCGACGACCGCTCTCGACGTGACGGTGCAGGCGCAAGTTCTGGATTTGATGGATGAATTGAAGCGTGACACCGGGACCGGGATTGCGCTGATCACACATGACATGGGAGTGGTGGCGCGCATGTGTGACCGGGTCGTGGTGATGCGCCATGGTGAGATTGTCGAGACCGGAAGCATTGACGACATTTTTTACAATCCACAGCACGCCTATACAAAAATGCTGCTCGACGCGGTGCCGCGGATTGATCAGCCTAACCGCCCCGGACGCCCGACGTTGGGTCCACCGCCCAGCACGGATGTTGAGCCAATCCTCCGCGCTAAAGATCTGAAAGTGCATTTTCCGATCAATATTGGCGGCGGCCTGTTCGGAAAAACCAAGCCGCTAAAGGCCGTCGATGGCGTCAGTTTTGATCTTAAGCCCGGCGAGACGCTGGGTGTGGTGGGCGAGTCGGGATGTGGCAAGTCCACGCTGGCGCGCGCGGTGTTGAAACTGGTGCCGCAAACCTCTGGCACCATTGCCTGGATGGGCCGTGATATTTCGGGTGCTGACCGCAAGACGATGAACAGTCTGCGAGACGATTTGCAGATCGTCTTTCAGGATCCGATGGCAAGCCTCGACCCGCGCATGACCATCGGTACGTCTATTGGAGAGCCGTTGACGGTGCATTCACCTGACCTCGACAAAGCGGCGCGCGAGCAAAAAGTGCAGGAAATCATGCCGCGGGTCGGACTCGATCCGGCATTGATCAACCGTTATCCGCATGAATTGTCCGGTGGTCAAAATCAGCGCGTCGGGATTGCCCGGGCGATGATCCTGGATCCGAAACTGGTGATTTGTGATGAAGCGGTTTCAGCGCTCGACGTTTCGGTTCAGGCACAAGTTGTCGACTTGCTCATCGAGCTACAAAAAGAATTTGGTTTGGCCATGATCTTTATCAGTCATGACTTGTCGGTGGTGCGTGAAATCTCGCACCGAGTCATGGTGTTGTATCTTGGAAAAGTGGTTGAACTTGCCGGTCGCCAGGAAATTTACGAAGATGCCCGTCATCCCTACACTCAGGCGCTGATCGCCGCCGTCCCGAACCCTGATCCCAAGAAAGAACGGACGCGCGAGCGTGTAAAACTGCAAGGTGATTTGCCGAGCCCACTCGACAGTCGGGCGCCATTGCGATTTTTGAAATCCGAAATTATCGATGACCCAGATGCGCAGCAATATGCCCCGAAGCTGATCGAAATCGCTCCGGGGCATTTGGTAGCTGAACATGACCCGTTTGAGGGTTCGGGAGGGTTACGGGTCTAGGAGCGAGTCCAGCCGGGAGCTCGAGGCGCGGTTACTTTGCACACAATACATCCGTGAGGTTGCGGCGTCCGCGATCAGCATAGACCACCTGACCCAATCCCATCTCGCGACAGAATTGCTTGGCATTTCCGCGTCCGACCGGGATGCGATCGCCATAGGCATCGCGCGGGCGGGGGAAGAATACAGTATGCCGGCCATCCACGCCTTGATTGTGCGCGTGGTAATTGCCACCGCGGCCGCGCTGTCCATAATCATGATCTCGATTTCGTCGATTGTTCACGCGACGCGGCGTACCGTTCAGCGGGCGCATCGAACTGATATTGTCATTCATACGCAGTGGGCTGAGGTGTGCCGTAGGGCCGTCAATAATCACACAGCGACCGCGAAAGTCTGGATCAACGCAAACTTCCCAGGCGCCGCTGACATCGATGGAAGAAACCGTGTCGTTGAATCCAAGTTCCCGAAGATTGTAGATCGGGCCGTCAACAGCAAGCGCCGATCCGCGAAACTCAGGATGTTTGAAAATAACCGCGTCGCCGCCTCGGGTGCCGTAATTGGCTGCAGCGGGCAGGGCGGTGGCAACACAGACAGTGGCAACAAGCGCGAGGGCTTTGAGAGCTCGGGTCATGGTTCTGGGTCCTTTTATCAATCTTGATACGGACCCTATCGTGGCCAATCTGAACGCGTTGGGAGGGAGGTTTTCAGATTCCGTTCAGCTACTCGGCGGCGCGCATCAGGCCTTGCATGCGATCGATCCAGACGAGCCAGGCCTTGCGTCCGGTGTCTGTCAGAAACACTCTTGTCTGTGGCCGGCGACCGACAAAACGCTTTTCCTGACGCACATACCCGGCATCTTCGAGTTTGCGCAAATGGGTTGAGAGATTGCCGTCCGTCGCGCCGACTTTGTCTTTCAATTCACCAAAAATGGCCGGGCTGGCGGTCGACAGATAGGCCATGATACCAAGCCGCAATCGACCGTGAATGACATCATCGATCTGGGCATGATCGAACGGGTTTGCAGGGTCAGTCATCGTCTGGTTCGCCCCTAAACAATGCTTTTTGGTTCTTGCCGCAACATCAACAATCCCGGCACCAGCACGGTTGTGAAGGCCGCAAAAGAGGCGATCGCCCAGGTCACATCCCCGCTGTCAAACCACAGTGCGATGGCAATCATCAAGAAGGACCCATAGCCTGCATAAGTGAGCGTGCTTGTGTTCGACATCATGCCGGACGTGATCAGGCCGGTGCCATATATGGCAAAGACGATGGGCAGCGAGTTTTCAAAACCGGACACCGCGCCGCCGAGCACAAAGGATTTGACGATCAGCGTTGCAAAGTAGGCAAACAGAGCGAAGCCGCCCGCCATCCAGACTGTGGCTTCGGTGCGATTGCCGACAGAATTGCCGCCAGGCTTGTTTCGGATTGAGTAGCCAAGAACAGCTTGGCCAACGATGCCTCCGAAAATGAACGTGCCCCAGACCCAAGCGTAAGCCACATCCGGCCAACCAAACAGGCCGGTTGAAATCGAATAGTGTAGAAAATAGGCAAGGCTGGTTAGCACGCCCCAAAAGGTCAGAAAGCGGCCACCCAGCAATGGCGCGCTCTGGCCAGCCTCCGCGAGATCGCGGACATAAGCGAGATCGTCATGCAATGTGGTTTGGTTCATTGAAAACTCCAATAACTTTGAAATACAAAGTACTCTGAGTGGTGAGAATGTCAACTCGGTCGATTTTGCTTGGCGCAGCGACTGAGCTTGCTAGGTAATTGGAGAAGATAAAAGTTCCGGAGGATTTCCCTATGCCAGACGCCGCCAGCCTGCCCCCGTTTCGCCTGCTTCCACAAAAGAAACCTGACATTGAATGCATCCGAAAAGCGGATGGCACAATTTACTTGAAACAGCGCCACGCGCCGGGCGAACGGCCGCGAACCATTCCTCACGCGCTGGCATTGCGCGCGGCGGAGCATCCGGATCGCGATTGGCTGAAACAGCGTAATCCGGAGACGGACCAATGGGAAGCGATCACCTATGGCGAAGGGCTTCGCCGTACACGTGCCCTGGCCCAGGCTTTTCTGGACATGGGCGCCGGACCAGACTCGCCCGTGATGATCTTGTCCGGAAACTCGATTGAGACCGCAATGGTGATGATGGCAGCGATGACGATCGGGGCGCCAGCCGCACCAATTTCAGTTCCTTATTCGCTCATGTCGACTGACTTCGCGAAGCTCAAGCACTGTTTCAACGCGGTCAATCCGAAAGTCTTGTTTGCGGCGCAGTTGCCGCCTTTTGAGCCAGCAATCTCGGCCTTGGGCGACCATGGTTGCGCGGTGATAACTTCAGATGGGGCGAATGGAGCGGTCTCGTATCATGGTCTGCTGGACACCAAGGTCACGCCCGCGGTAGACGCAGCTTTGGATGCGCTGACAGATGACTCGATCGGCAAATACTTGTTCACATCCGGCTCAACCGGCATGCCTAAGCCCGTACCGACAACGCAAGGCGCGATGTGTTCCATGATTGGCGGTGTGGAAGGTCTGCGCGACGATGCCCGAGATCCAGAATATGATCCGAGCACGCCCGACAATGTCCTCGATTGGTTGCCCTGGAATCATATCTCAGGGTCGAATGTGAACTTCAATGGCGCGCTCTGGAATGGCGCGACATTCTGGATTGATGGCGGAAAGCCGACTGCTGCCCTGTTTGGTGAGACCATTCGCAATGTGCTCGATTGTAAACCGTCGACGTTCGGAACGGCGCCGATTGCTCTGGCAATGTTAGCCGAGGCGATGGAGGAGAATGATGAATTGTTGCACGCTTTCTTCGCCAATATGCGTTCGATTGGCTATGGCGGAGCGACGCTTTCGGATGACCTTTATGATCGCATTCAGACCCTGGCAATCAAGGCCACGGGGCGACGGATTCCGATCATTACAATGTATGGCGCGACTGAGACGCAAGGCATTACCGTCGTCCATTGGGAAGTGGAACGGGTTGGCCTGATTGGCCTACCTATCCCTGGCCTGACACTAAAACTGGTGCCCACCATGGGCAAGCTGGAAGTGCGTGTGAAGGGCGAAACCGTCATGCCAGGCTATCTCAATCTGCCCGAGAAGAATGCTGAAGTTTTCGACGACGAGGGCTATTATTGTTTGGGAGATGCGGCCAAATTCGTCGACGAAGATGATCCGAACCACGGCATTATTTTCGATGGCCGGGTCGGCGAGGATTTCAAACTCTCATCCGGAACTTGGGTCAGTGTTGGGGTTCTGCGGCCTGACCTGGTTGCGGCGTGCTCACCTCTGGTTTTCGATGCCGTGATATGCGGCCAGGACAAGAATTTTATCGGCGCGATGTTCTGGCCATCGCCGGCCGCCTTTGAAGACTATGTGAAGACAGCCGCTGGCGATCAGATGGCCGCCTTCATGCAGTTGAACAAGGATCTCGCGGCGAAAGTCGCGGCGTTCAACGCCGCCGAACCCGGGTCTTCACGACGCATCAAACGGTTTCTTATTATGACTGAACCGCCAAGCATTGATAAGGGCGAGATTACCGACAAAGGCTATGTGAACCAACGCATGACACAGGATTGCCGCGCCGATCTGGTGGCCAGCTTGTTCACGGATTCTCCGCCGCCAAATGTGGTGCAATTGTAAGGGCCTGTATGAATCGCTCTGTGCGCAAGCAAACCGGATTGAGGCTGGGTTGGATCACTCTCATCGGGGTGATGCTCGGCTTTTTCGGAATCTTTGTGTTTGGCCCGGACGTGCAGCCGGCCACGCCCGATCCCGACGCTCAACGTAACGCTCCAGCGCTTTTGGAAACGCTCTCAGATGCGCCGACACGCCGCGCGGTTGAAGCTCTGCGAGCGGCATCGCCAGCCACGTTTGCACAACTTCAAACCGAAGCGGCATTCGCGCTCAAAGATGGTGCGGATCAGAACACACTTGCAAATCTGACATTGCAGGCACTGTTCGGCGAATTTCAGAATCAGGCGGTGGTCTTTCGATCGGCACAAAGCGCAGAATATCATGCCATCATCGCTGAACTCGCAAATGGATTAAGAGAATTGAAAGCGCACGACAGCGACTGGTGCGAAGGCCGCCAGATTGCGGCCTATCTGGCGCAAAACGAGTCTGATCTCGTGCCCACGCTGCTTGCTGAATTTCCGTATCAGAGTCCGCAATACGATTGGGCGATGGATTGGATGAGTGTGATCTTGGTCACGGCAAAGTCTGCGCAGGACCGACCGGTCGCGAATTCACGTCCGGGGTTTCGCGATGAGGCTGCGTTGCAGCAAGCAGGTCTGGCATTGGGCTCTGAACAATGGGGCCTGGCATTACAAATTGCCGCCTTTGCCAACTCGGAAGGCACCTCATATGCGAAAATGGACGAGGTGGTTTCAGGCATGGATGTATGCGGGTTGGGGATTGCGGTTGAAACCGTATCGGAGCGCTTGCCCGACGACATTCGTGCCCGGATCTGGGCCGACTTGATGCCGGAAATCATGATTGGCAACACGCCTTATGTGATGTGGCGCATCACCGACTATTTTTTCATCGGTTAGGGAGCCGGGTTGTCGGCAAACGGGCAGGGCTGGATTGAATTCTGTTCGCAGGCGTTTCTGCCTTTTAATCACCACGCTTTCGGTTTTAAGGTCCCGCTATGGCGATGGATGATGCAATCAAGTCTTTTATGGACAAACTCAAAATGCCCGATTTTTCCGATATGGATTGGAAGGGCTCGACGGAAGGATTGCGCCAGAGTTTCTATCGCGCCAGTCGCTCGGTCGAGCGTGATCTGCCTGATCTGGCTGAAATCTCGAACCTGGTCGTAGATGGTGCCGATGGACCCCTCAAAGCGCGGCTATATGTGCCGCTGGCAGCGGGAATAGCGCCGGCCCCGGCGATTGTATTCTTCCATGGCGGCGGCTTTGTGGTCGGCGATATCGACACCCATGATGTGGTCTGTCGACGACTGGCTGCAAGTTCGCGGTGCCGTGTCTTGTCAGTTGATTATCGGCTTGCGCCTGAGCATCGTTTCCCGACCGCTCATCGGGATGCGCTCGCGGCCTGGGAATGGGCGACCGATCGCAACAATATTCTCGGATTTGATCCAGACCGGATTGCGGTGGCGGGAGACAGTGCAGGCGGCAATCTTTCAGCCTTTGTTGCGCAGGAAACAGGGCGCACAGGGGCGCTGATGCCGGCCTTTCAATTGTTGCTCTATCCGCTGGTGCAATTTGCTGACATTCGCGCCAAGCGCATGACGTTTCAGGAAGGTGGGTTTTTCATCTCGCCGAACCTGTTCGACTATTTTCGCGACAGTTACGTCGAGAAAGAAACCGACCGTATGGATAAACGCGTTTCTCCGCTTTTCGCTCCAGATCAGGACTTTGCCGGTCTGGCGCCCACGCATCTGGTCTTGTGCGGCTGGGATCCATTAAAGGATGAAGGCAGAGCCTATGCCTCGAAACTGGCGGCCCATGGCGTGCCTGTGACGATAAAAGAGCATCCGGGCATGGTGCATGGATTTATGAATATGACTGCCGTGTCCGTACCAGCGAGAAAAGCGATCGAAGAGGCAGGTCTGGTTGTCGGCAAAGCGCTTGGTGCGCGCGAGTAGGTTCCGCTCGCCACGAGATTGACATATGGTTAAGATACACGCGGGCGGGCAGGTAGATTAGGGATGAAGGACCATGGCTAGAATGGCGAATTGGATCAAGCGATCTGCGCTGACCGCGAGTGTGGTGGCGCTGCTCGGATTGACCGCTTGCGATCGGCAACAAGAACGTCTGGACCGGGTCGGTGAACTCGGCGAAGCGGTGCTCGGTCAGCTCGGCGGAGAAGATGTCTCAAGCGATAATCAACGCGACAAGTATCGAGCTGTTTCGGTCGAAGCCCGCGCGTTTTCCGGCACGCTCCTGGACCGCACAGTGGCGGTTTCCGATGACGCTGCTGCCCCGCGATTCGTCATTGGCTCAATCGTCGCCAAGCCAACCGCTTTGCCGCCTGCCATTGATATTGCGGCGGTGATGGCGGAGCCAGAAATGTCGCTCGGCGTTGTCGTCGACGAACAGTCTGAAGCTAAAATCGTCATTCCGGATGAGAAAACATTGGAAGAGGCTGTGATCGATCCCGATGTGATTGATCGCATTGAGCTTCCGGCTTCCAAGCGCCGCTCGATCACTGTGGTTGATCCACAGCAGCGCGGTCAATCGCCAACAGTTGCCCTGCAGACAGATGAACCGGTCCTGCCGCGGGCGCCGCTGAAACAAACCAATCCGCAAAAACGCATCCAGCGCGGCATCGCGACACCGCAAGAGCGCCGGGTTCAATCACGAACCATGGCCGTGGTTCGACCGCCAACGCCCGAAGAGCGAATGCTGCAACTGCCCAAGCTCAGTCCGAAAGTGGCAGAGCGCGCGACGATTTTGCCGAATGCGGCGTTGCAAAGACAATTGGTCGCTGAAGAGCGGATGATTGAAACAGCGACCAAATTTAAAGTCGCTGCCAGTATCCAGCGGTCTCGCTCAGGGCAAATGGTTATTGAAATCGGTTCTGACGCGTTAAGCCCGACCAATTTTTCCGAGACCGTTTTGCAGCAAGGACGAATTGCGCTTGAGCAAGGGGTGCAATGCGATGAAGTCGCGGCGCGCGCCGCGGATGCCAATCCTTTGGTTGCGATGGAATGCGTGATTCAGGATCTCCGCAATTCGGGCGAATTCGAATATGTCGAAAAAGACTGGTTCTACGAACATGAAATGATCCGGCGACCCAGCCTGACGGACCAACCAGTTACGATTACGCCAAACGATCCATTGTTCGGATTGCAGTGGCACTTCCAGTCGCAAGGTTCGAATTCGGGGCAGACGGCGGGCGGTGCCGGATTTGTCGATTTCTGGACGGAACAAGAAAACCAGGGGTCATCCGAGGTGGTCGTTGCCGTGGTCGACACGGGCTTGCAAATGAACCATCCCGATATTGTCGGCTCCGCAAATGTGGTTTCTGGATGGGACATGGTCTCGGACATTGAAGTTGCGAATGATGGCGATGGCCGAGATAGCGACGCCAACGATCCTGGTGACAGTTGCCCCGAGCGCAACGTCTTTGCGGACACCTATCATGGCACCCATGTGGCTGGCATTGTCGGAGCGGGGTCGACCAATAATGCCGATGGCGTCGCCGGAGGGGCCTGGGACGTGAAAATCGTGCCGGTGCGCGCGCTGGGAAAATGCGGTGGCAAACTCTCGGATATCAATGATGCCATACGCTGGGCTGCCGGCACCATCCCGGAATTTAACGCTCTCGGCGAAGAAGTCTGGAACGAACATCCGGCGGACATCATCAATTTGTCGCTCGGGTTGTTCAAAACCTGTCCGGCTTCGATGCAGGACGCGATCAATTCGGTTACCGAACGGGGCGTGATCGTTGTCGTTGCCGCGGGCAATCGGAGCGTCCCAACGGAATTTTACGCGCCCGCCGGATGCCAGAACGTGATTACGGTTGCTGGCGGCGATGCCCGCGGTCACCTTGCACCTTACTCAAACTATGGTGCTGCGGTTGATGTCCTGGCGCCAGGCGGCGACCTTACCCGTGACGACAATGGCGATGGCAATCCGGATGGCGTGTTGTCGATGAAAACCGCGGAAAATTGCGCCGACCCTCTCACCGGTGCCTCTGTTGCGACGTGCTACTATGCTTATGAGCAAGGCACCAGCATGGCGACACCACACGTTGCAGCGGCATTGGCGTTGATCAAAGCAGAACGCCCGGATCTGGATTCGGATCAACTCGTATCGACTTTGTTGACAGGTATTCGACCGATCTCGGAAAACCAATGTACAGGATTGTGCTCACAATTCCCGGGCGCTGTACCGACGGCGGAGGATCCTGACATGTGTCTGTTGCCATGTGGATCCGGTCTGCTCAATCTCGCTGACGTAAATTTGCCAGATTGAGACCCTAAAGCAGGTCCCTGAAAGGAAATCGCGATGTTTGCAAAACTCATCACCTGGCGCGCCCGATGGCGAAAGTCAGTGGTTACGCTGGCGTGTGCGTTTACCGCCACGGGATGCGTCGCCTTTTCCGACAATCCCAACGGCCTCGGTTTCTTGCCGGCCTGGTCGCAACCGGCGTCAGCGCAACAATCGGTGGCGGTGGGGCAGGCCGGGCTGATCAGCGCCGCGGCTGCCACGTTTATTGTGCGCTTCAAAAATGAACCCGCGCTGGATCAGGTTTGCCGAAATTTTCGCCGCGATGAAGCTGGAACGCGGCAGGCATATGAAAGCTGGGCAGCCCAGCATGAGCAACTCAGTGGATTGAAACTGGTCCGAGCCAGCTATTCAGGAGAACTGATTTTGGCGTTGCCTGCAAACGACCCTGCAGGGCGATCTGCGCGCGATGTGATTGCAGCGCTCGAATCCATTCCAAATCTCGCATATGCTGAGATTGACTCAATGGCGAGCGCAAGCAGTGGGGGGTAATATGCGGGCGATGTTTCCGACAATTCTGGCCGGATTGGCTTTAGTGGCGTGTGACCAGATGAGCGATTTGGAATCGCAGGACACTGAGACTCAGCCCGTCATCATAGAAGATGTGCAAAGCGCTCAACCGCTTGATCCGGTTGAGGCTGCGCCCACGCCACCGACCAATGTCGCCGAGCGCAAAACGGCAATCATCGACTGGAATGCTGCGCGCGCAGACTTTGCTGCTCGCGACACAGATGATGGCGGGATGGCGCAGGTCGCCAGCGGCGGAGCACCTGTGGTTCCCGTCCTTCTGCCTGAAGAACCGTTTGGCGTTGAATCGACACAAGGTGAAGATGCTTTGCAGTTTCGCCCGCTTGCTGACGGATATTTCGCCGTCAAGAAGGGGGAAGTCTATGACATGGTCATCAATGGGACAGACCGGTTGGTCACGCGCCCCGATGGAGCAGGCTCAGCCGTCGACACGGACCTGGTATTCGAAGAAACGATGACCGGTGCGCAAGTTTCGTTCAGTCGGTATGGCGCCTCATATCTGGTGGAGTTTATGTGCAAAGACCCAGCGACGGCCATTAAAGGCAGCTGTGTCAGCCAGGAAGACGCCATTGCCGAAGTAGAGAAGCTACTGATCGCGGGGACGAGATGAAGTTAAAATTTTGGCGACTGATCGCAGTCTCAAGCCTGGCGCTCGGTGCCTGCGATGTCGTCCGAATCCCGGGCGGCGACAATCAAACACAGCCGCGGCCGACGATTCCAGAAGGCGCCCCCGGACCGCCGCCACCAACCGTTCCGGTTGATGACCCGTGGGGAGAAAACGAAAACACCGATCCGGTCGAAGTGCCAGTCAGCAACACCGATGACCCCGTTGCGCCAAGCGACGATCCGATTTCTGATCCCAGCGATCCCAGCGATCCCAGCGATCCAGCCGAACCGGTGAATGAAGATGTGACCGAGGATGACCCGGGGATTGAGCCCACACCCATTGAGACACCAGCGCCGCTCCCGATTAAGTTTGAATACTACGCGGCCGGTGACCTCATTCCGGGCACGGGGTCCGGGCGCGCTGATGACACCAATTATGCGCCGGGCATGTTGTTTCCGATCAAGACAGCACCGACCTGGCCGCAATCCATGGTCTACCGACTCGGCGGAGCGGTTGGCGGCGACCAATGTGATCCAGCCAATTATGAAATTCCGTGGCGTGACAATTTCTGCGAAAAAAGAAGTTCGACCCGAAACACGCCTATGTGCCCCACCAATAAGGTGCACCAAGGGCAGGACATTCGTGTTGGCTCCGCCGCCGATTGCAATGCACTAAGGGCTCAGGCGAAAGCGGATCGTGGCTTGCATGAAGTCGTTGCCGTCGAAGATGGGATCATCCAGCACATCGGGACCTATTCTGTGCAGCTAAAGGGCACGGAAACCGGAAATATTTATTCTTATCTGCATCTCAATATGCGACGCCTGCGCGTGTCTGCATTGGACACGGTCTCGGCCGGCGACACGCTGGGATTTGTGTCAAATGATTTTGGATCAACGCCGACCACCTTCCACCTGCATTTTGAAATCAAGGCACCGATTGAAGGTCAGGGGATCATTCATGTGCCACCTTACATGTCGCTCGTTGCGGCTTATGAGCGCCGCGAAGACGGGGCCGGAAAGATCATAGAAGATGATACGATCGGGATTGCCAGCGTTCCAGTCATTGTCGATGAATCCAAGTTGATTGAATAAGCGCCAACTGTAAGTTTTTCTGCAGATTCCTGAATAAGTTCAGGGCACGGACTTACTGTTGCCAAAGTTTAAAGCGTTAATGACTTGTAAACGGCGCGATTTTTGCGTTGATGAGTTTGCAACCCCATGACCGACGAGCGAACCGGATAAATGACAGCCGCCGAAAAGCTTCCTGTAGAATATGTTGAAGCCAATAATGATGATGGGGATCCCGTCGTCACCTTGATTGGAGCCGACATATCAGAGGCTTATCTGGACGACGCTGAACCCAGTCCGATGATGGCGGCGATCGGTCGCTTTTGGTCGCGCATCATCAAGACCGCAAAATTTGGTCTCGTATTGTCATTGGTCGGCGGATATCCGGCCATGGTGGCGATGAGCCACAAAGTGGATTCGAGCGCGGTCGTCCTGTCATCGGTCACGCCCTGGGATTCGTATGATACTGGCACAGTCATGACCTTGCTGGGGCGAGAGCTTACGGTAGCGGGTTGGGCCGGTGATCGCTCCTGGTGGCATCCTCAAGCTCAGCTGACCGCGTTGCCGGCCTGGCAAGACGGAATCACAGGGGCGTTGTCGGAATTTACAGTTCTGGCCGCAGATCACGCGGCGCGCTCGCCGGGCGCTCCAGACACAGATTTGCTGGCAGCCGCCCGTCTTCTGGCTCCTGCCCAGGAAGCAGAAGCCATCCCGCGTCTCAATGCGGCGGCAGAAGCCTTGCAGAGTTATGAAGGCCGCCTGTCACGTGGCTACGCGGCTCAACCAAAGGGCGTCGGCGTTTTTCTGGATGAGTTAAACCTCTACCAAACATGGTCGTCCGATGCGCAAGCGCGCTTGCGATCCAGCGCTGATCGCGCCGAAGGATGGCCGGCCTCGACGCAAGACATTGAAGCGATTTACATGGCCCGGGCGCACGCCCAAGTGGCGTCGCAACTGATCATGTCATCCTTGATCCAGGAACCTGAACTGGTGCGCTCGAGAGACGCTCGCGAAGCGCGAGATCGCGCGATCTTCGCATGGCGTCGCGCGGCGACTTTCAATCCTTTGATTGTATCCAGTCAGGCCAGCACCGGTGCATTTTTGTCAGATCATCCAGCCGCGATGATGTATTATCTGTCTGAAATTGATACAGCGACAGCAGACTTCATTGATGCTCTGGAAAAGCAGGATGCAGAAATTATTTCTGTCGCGGATGCGTCAGCGGCAGACTAAGGCGCTGTGTCGCCTTGAATTCCATCGCATCACAGCACATCTTGGCGGGACATTTTCTTCTCTTTGAAAGACTGCTTGGACGATATGTTTATTCAAACTGAACCGACGCCAAATCCTGACACGCTGAAATTCTTACCAGGTCAACCCGTCACTGGTGCGACAGGACCGTATGATTTCGCTGCGATCGAAGAAGCCGGCACCAGTCCGCTGGCCCAGGCATTGTTTCAAGTCCAGGGCGTCACGCGCGTGTTTCTCGGCAGTGATTTCATTTCGCTTAGCAAAGATCCTGAGTCTGACTGGAAACATGTCCGGCCAATGGCGTTGGCGGCGATTATGGATCATTTTGTTGCTGGACTGCCGGTTATGGCCACCAATGTTGGCGCCGATGCAGGTGTTGAAGCTGGCGCATCAGCTGATGATTATGAGGGTGAAACTGCAGAAATTGTCGGCGAAATTATCGAGCTGATCGAAACCCGCGTTCGTCCTGCTGTCGCACAGGATGGTGGAGATATCGTCTTTCATGGGTTCGATGACGAAACCGGCATTGTCCACCTCGCCATGCGCGGCGCGTGTGCCGGCTGCCCGTCCTCGACCATGACCCTGAAACAGGGGATAGAGAATATGCTCAAGGCCTATGTTCCGGAAGTGACGGCGGTCGAAGCTGCGCTTTGATTGAGCGCTAAAACTTGACTTCCCTGCGGTCCATAGGCGAGGCCGCAACATGAGCTCTAATCTGTTTCCGATTGCTTTATGCTTGCTGTCCGCAATCACTGTGGCCGCAACCAATATGTTCGTGAAACGTGGTGGTGACGTCCTGTCGACGCGCATGATCGTCTCGATTGCGATGATGTTGAGCGTGGTACCGTTCCTTCCCTTTGTACCCCTGCCAACGCCGGCGATTTGGAGCGCATTGGCGATTTCCGTCGTGGTCCATTGGTTCTACCAGTTTGCAATGATCCGGGCCTTGCACCGCGGCGACCTATCTTTGGTGTTTCCGGTGATGCGCGGATTGGCGCCGCTGCTGACGGCGATCATCGCGTCCATCGCATTGCAGGAATCACCAAGCGTTCTCGGCTGGTTCGGTCTGATCCTGGCGACGGGAGCGCTGATCGTCTTTGCCATGCCCGAAGAAAAGGGTGGGGCACATCCGCCGGTGAAACAAGCCGCGCTGTTTTGGGCGGTGGTGACCGCGCTTGGCATCGCTTTCTACTCCGTTGCTGATGCCAATGGTACGCGGTTGGCAGCGAACACGGAGACCCTGTTCACGTTCGTCGTCTGGCTGTTCATGCTCGACTGGATCGGTATCACAGCGGCGTTGATTTGGATTCGACGTGGCAAAGTCTGGTCAGATATCCTGCCACAAATTCGAGATGGAACCATTGGTGGATTGCTCGGCACAATTTCGTACGGAGCGGCATTGTGGGCGTTCACGCTGACGGACGCGGCGAATGTGACGGCCATCCGTGAAACGTCGGTTGTGTTTGGCGCGATCTTGGGGGCGGTGTTCTTGAAAGAGGCCTTCGGTCCGCGCCGGATTGCTGCGGCGAGCATCTTGGCGCTTGGTCTTATGCTGCTTGAATTCGCGCCTTAACCCTGTTTTGGCACGTGCAGTGCTACGCCTCACATCATGAAGCTTTTGCGTCACCTCGCCGGGTATCTGCCCGTCAATATTGCCAGCGGCATTGCTGCCTTTGGCGGGGTTTATGTTTTCACGCGCCTGCTCGACGCTGACGAGTATGGTCGATATGCGCTGATGTTCTCGATCATGACACTGGTACACATGTTGTCATTGACCGCTGCGGAAGCCGCCGCATTTCGATTTGCCGGTGAAGCTGAAGCCAAAAAGACGTTACCGGATCATTTTCGAACCACTTTGTCATTGTCGATAAGGTCGCTGATTGTCGCGATGCTGCTGCTGACAGGACTTGCAATTGCGTTCCAGAAGTTGCCGAACTACGTCGCAATCTTGCCCTGGATCGCCCTGCTGATACCGATCAACTCGATGATTCAGGTGGCGCTGGAATCGCATCGGGCGAGCGAACGTGTCGGGCGGTACGCGTTGATTGCGACCACTCAGATCCTGGGCGGGTTCGGGTTCGGGGCCTTGCTGGCCTGGAAAACAGGATTTGGCGCGGCCTCACCCTTTATCGGGATGGCCATTGCCGGCGCATTCTGGAGTGTCAGCGAATCGCGTTGGCTGTTTCAGCAGGCCAAAGGTGGGACGACGGACCCGCAGCGACGTCGGGCTTATCTGATGTTTGGTGCGCCGATCGCTGCGGCGCTTGTTTTGGATCTCGTGCTCTCGGCAGCTGACCGCTTTTTGATTGTCGCTTTTTTGGGCGAGGCCGCTGTTGGTGAATATGCGGCCGGATATGGCGTTGCGGACAAATCTGTACTGTTGATCTGTGCCTGGGCGGCGATGGCCGCAGCCCCGCTGGTCATGGCGGCTTACGAACAAGGCGGGCACGAGGCGGCCGCGCAAGAATCTCGCGGATTGATCCGCACACTCTTGCTGCTCGGTATACCTGCGGCGACCGGTCTGGCGCTGGTCGCGACACCCTTATCAGAGGCCCTGATTGGCGAATCTGTGCGCGAAGGGGCGCGACAGATCATTCCGTGGATTGCCTTCGCGGGCCTGCTTAATGGCCTGATTATTCACTATTATTCTGAAGTTTTCAATTTGACTCACCGCACTGGGGAGCTCGCTTTGTTGATGCTGATCCCGGCTCTCACAAATATCGGGCTTAATCTAATTCTGATTCCCAGATTGGAATTGCTCGGCGCTGTCATCGCGACCCTGGCGAGCTATGCGCTAGGATTGGCGGTTCTGGCGATCCGAGGGCGACGACTGATTGCGCTGCCCTTGCCGCTCGCAGACCTTCTGAAAGTCAGCGTGGCTGCGTTGGCCATGTGGCCGGTGATCTGGATCCTGCCGGATCTTGGCAGCTGGCCAGAACTCTTCCTCAAAATTGCTGCAGGCGGCATCACATATGTGCTGATGGCTTTAGCGCTTGACGCTGGCGGCGCCCGCCGTTTTGTGAAAGACAGACTCGCATCCAAAGGACACGCTGCTGCGTAAAAGGACATATGAGCGAACAGAATAACGACCTCGGAACCGCCGCCGACAAAGCCAATCAGATCTGGGCCGACCTGGTTCCAGTCATCGGTTTCATCCTTGTTTACAACGTGATGCGCCGAGTCTCGATCAATGACACTTGGGCGAGCCCAGATACGGCATTGTATTGGGCCACTGGAGTCTTGATTGTTGCGACATTGTGGGCCGTCTCGAATTATCTTCGTCGCGGTGAGGCAGTCCCTCTTTTCCTGGTTTTCACAGCGACAATTGTCGGTGGGTTTGGTTTGCTGGGCATCGTGCTGCAGGAAAAGTCGTTTCTGTACATCAAGCCGACCATTCAACAATTATTCCTGGCGGGGATCATTTTTGGCAGTCTTGCCATGGGCCGAAATATCTGGCGCGTGATGTTCGAGAAAGTTTTCGACCTACCAGATTTTGCCTGGCGGACGCTGGCCATTAGATGGGCTCTTTTCTTCGTCGCCATGGCCGTTTGGAACGAGTTTCTGTGGCGCTATTTTGCCCCAGGCTTTGAAGAACCCTTGCGGGTCCTCGGGGCAACCGTAGCGCCCGCCGGGAGCTATGATTTTCTCGGTCTGACATTCGGATCACGTGATGCCGAGGATGTTTGGGCCAATTGGAAACTTGGAAATATGGTGATTACCTTCGTTTTCGGCGCGGCAAACGTTCCGTACACCATGAAGCATTTGCGCCAACCTGAAGCTGCCTAGCGGGTTAGCGCGTCGGTCCCAGGTGGATTGGCGAATGGCGCAAACACGTCCTGATGCCGGCTTTCGGCAAAATGTGTCAGCGCCCATACCACGGTGGGGAAAGCCAGTTCCGACCAGGGGATGTCTTTCCAATCGACCAGTTTCACCTCCTGGCTTTCTGGTCCGACGCCGTAATCGCCGAGCAGCCTGGCGCGAAACATGACCTGAACCTGGCCAATACGCGGGACGGAATAGACGGCCAGCAGTCGATCGATCTCAATATCCGCCAGCGCCTCTTCTTGAGCTTCTCGCTGGGCGGCTTCTTCGACCGACTCGCCAAGCTCCATAAAACCCGCGGGCAAGGTCCAGAACCCCTTTCTCGGCTCGATGGCTCGTTTGCAGAGCAGGATCTGTTCGCCCTTGAGAACCACCGCCCCGGCGACGATTTTGGGGTTCTGATAATCAATGAACTCACAGCGTTGGCAGACCCGTCTTTCCTTATCATCCCCCGGTGGGATTTGCAGTGCGAACTCGGGCGCTGATTTCACTGTCATTTTTCTGTCAGCCTCTCGCTTTATGGGAGAATTCAATTGATCTGCACACGGAATTATTGCTTTTAGCGTGTAGAATGGGCTGGATTAGGAACTAAGGCGGCGGTGATGAGCAAGCAAGAGACGAGTGCGGAATTTACGCTGGCGCGATCCGTTACCCATTTGTTGCATCGCGCTCAACAAGCCGCGGTGAATGAATCGGCGGCCGGGTTGGCCGAGCAAGGCTTGACCATTCGCCAGTTTGCAGTGCTCGCCGCGCTGAATGATGAAGATGGACAAAGCCAGTCCAGTCTTGTCGATGTCACCGGGATCGATCGCTCAACGCTTGCGGACATGGTGTCTCGGATGGAGAAAACCGGTCTGGTGCAACGCGTAAAGTCTTCTGAAGACGCGCGGGCCAAGGCGGTGTCGCTGACCACGGCAGGACGAACGGCGTTTGAAGGGGCCGCCCCCGAAGTGATGGAAGCCGACGCGATCCTGACCGAGGAGTTGCGAAAATCGCGACGAGAGAGTTTGCTGCTGTCCCTGGCGATCATTTCTGGTGACTATGAGGAAGAAGAAGAGCCTCGTAAGTCGAAGAAGAAAAAGAAGAAGAAGAAAAAGAAGAAGAAATAGGCGACTAGCTGTCTTCTTCCTCGGCGCGCAATCGCTCCAGCCGTGCCCTGGCCATACGCGCGCGCATGGCGGCATAGAGGCTGAGCAGGATTGGAACACCGACCCCGATGATCACGATCGCCCAGATATAGCCGGCATTTTTGTCAAATTCGGGCATCACATCAGGCCTCGTTCAAGCGCCGCGCCAGAATGGCATCGGCTTGCTGACCAAAAATCTCGGCCCGCATCAACAACATGATCAAGCCGGACGCTAAGAGGAACTGACCGAGAAAACCGATCATAAGGGGCAGCAGAAATACTGGATGAATGCCTGAGCTTTCGGCTGCCGTTTCTCCAAACCGGATGACGCTGGACGGCTGATGAATGGTCGATTCTTTCCACAGATCGACGGAAAATTTGATGATTGGCAAATTGACCAGGCCAATCATGGCCAGGATGGCGCCTGCCCGCGCGCCTTTCTGGCGGGTGTCCAGCGCTGCGCGCAGCGCCATATAGCCGATGAAGAGAAAAAGCAGGACCAGAACGGACATCAAGCGGCTGTCATAGAGTATAACATTGCGCCATGCCTTGCCCCAGGTGGGTTCGCCCCAGATTGCGCCGGTGGCGAAGCACAAGGCTGTGTATCCAGCGCCAATGGGGGCGATCGCCCGCGCCGCCACGTCGGCAAGCTCGTGGCGCCAGATGAACCAGACAAAGCTCGACACGGCGAGGCCGCCATACAGCCCCATACAAAGCCAGGCACTTGGCACATGGATGAACATTGCCCGCGCGATATCACCGCCTTGGGTCGGAACCGGCGGGACGACCCACAAGCCCTGATACAGGCTCCAACCCGAAAGCAGCACGCCAAGCGCCATGACAATCGGAATGGCGATCCGGGAAAATCCCATAAAACGGTGCGGGTTGGCGAGAATGGTCCACATATCTTCTATCTAATCTCGCTTCACTCTACCGCCAACCGCAAAGCCGCGCCCATCGCAGCGGGTGCGACACCAAGGGCAAACAGGGTCGAGGCGGCGAGAAACAGAATGGCAGAGCCGTCCAGACCTTCGCTGAGGCTAAGCGTCCCAAAAATGATCGACGGAACGAAGAACGGGATGGCGATCAATGCGATCAGCAAACCGGCGCGCGCAATACCGGCCGCAAGCGCGGCGGCGACACCGCCCCACAAAAAAAATGTAAGGCCTCCGAGTCCATATGAAAGCATGGCCGGCGCCATCTGCTCAAAAGGAACGCCCAGCAAGCGCCCAAGTAAAGGCGCCATCAGAATCAAAGGCGCGCCAGAGATCAGCCAGTGCGCGAGCGTTTTCGTCAATGCAATGAGGGAAATCGAGCCGCCATCCTGAACCCATAGATCAAGCGCGCCATCTTGCAGATCAGCCTGGAACACGCGCTCGAGCGTCACCAGAGAAGCCAATGCTAAAGCCAGCCACAATATGCCTGGCCCGATCTTCGCCAACGTCTCAGCCTCATCTCCCAACGCGAATGGAACCAACATCGCCGTGCCCGTGAAGAAGCCCATTGGCAGCAAGATCCCTGCCCCAGATGCCCAGGCTTCTGACACAGCCTGTCGAAACGCGGAGAAGAGCGGGGCCGCGGTCACAACACCACTTCTTCCGTCGCTTCAACCGGGGCGGCGCCATGCAGCGCTGCAATCACTGCGCCGCCTGATGCGCGATGCGCGCGGATCATTTCAGCCAGAAACACCTGTCCCTCTGAATCCAGGGCATTGAAGGGCTCGTCCAATAACCAGATCTTGCGGTCGACCAGTTTTAGGCGCGCTAAAGCAGTACGCCGTTTCTGGCCTGCTGACAGCATGCGGCTTGGCACTTCGGCGGGGCGCCTCAGTCCCATGGTTTTCAAGAGAGAAGGGATATCCGATGCACTGCCCCAGACGCGCGCCCAGTGGATTAAGTGCGTGCGCGGCGTTTCATGCGCCTTCAAACCGTTCGAATGACCGATCCAGTGATGATCGGTGGCACGCTTGATGTGTCCAGCTTGCGGGGGCGAGAGACCTGCGAGCTGTCGTAACAAGGTCGTTTTGCCTGTCCCATTGGCGCCGCGCAGGAGAATGAGGTCTCCGGCACGCGCGGCAATGGACACATCTCGAAACAAGATGCGCTCGCCACGAATGGCGCCAAGCTGGATGCCCTGGATCAACGATGTTTCGCTCACGCGTCATGCTCCGGCTGCAGGCCGACATTCACAGCGATTTGCTTCGTGCCCCCGGGCAACCTATCTAGCACGAGAGACGTGCCGTGCGCCGCACAGGCAATTGAAAACAAAAAGATAAGAGAGGTCCGTTCGCCCATGCCTTCCCTCGACAGCTTTAAGGCCCGCAAGACGCTATCCGTAAACGGAAAGGACTATACTTACTACTCCCTCGATGCCGCAGCCGAAAATGGTCTTGGCGATGTGTCAAAGCTCCCGGCATCGCTCAAAGTCCTGCTCGAGAATATGCTTCGCAATGAAGACGGAACGACGGTCACCAAAGATGATATCGAGGCATTCAAGACCTGGCTCGACAATGGCGGGCAAGTCACGCAGGAGATTGCGTATCGCCCGGCGCGCGTGCTGATGCAGGATTTCACCGGTGTTCCGGCGGTGGTTGATCTCGCTGCGATGCGAGATGCGGCTGAGAAGCTCGGCGCGAGCGCCGACGCGATCAATCCGCAAGTGCCCGTGGATCTGGTCATCGACCACTCCGTCATGGTTGATTTTTTTGCCGGCCCGAACAGTTTCAAGAAGAATGTAGATATCGAATATGATCGCAATCAGGAACGCTATGAATTCCTGCGTTGGGGGTCGACCGCATTCGAGAATTTCCGTGTTGTTCCGCCTGGCACTGGCATATGTCATCAGGTCAATCTTGAATATCTTGGACAGACCGTCTGGACCAAGGACGTTGATGGTGAAACGGTGGCATACCCTGACACCTGCGTCGGTACGGATTCTCACACGACGATGATCAACGGGCTTTCAGTCCTCGGCTGGGGCGTTGGGGGTATTGAAGCAGAAGCTGCAATGCTCGGTCAGCCTGTCTCTATGCTGATCCCGGAAGTGATTGGCTTCAAACTGACCGGCAAACTCCCCGAAGGCGCAACGGCAACAGATCTCGTGCTGACCGTGACGAAAATGATGCGCGATTATGGGGTCGTCGCGAAGTTCACGGAATTCTTCGGGCCTGGCGTTGCCAATCTGACCCTGGAAGATCAGGCCACGTTGTCCAACATGTCTCCCGAATTCGGATCGACCTGCGCGTTCTTCCCGGTTGATGATGACACGATCAAGTATCTCACCAATACTGGCCGAGATGCTGATCGGATCGCGTTGGTTGAAGCCTATGCCAAAGCGCAAGGATACTGGCGGCCAGATATGGACGACCCGGTGTTTACCGACACAATCGAGTTGGATCTGTCGACGGTAGTGCCGAGTATTTCCGGGCCCAAGCGCCCACAGGATCAAGTCTTGCTCTCGGAAGCTGACAGCAAATTTGCTGAGGCGATGGTGCAGGAATTCGGGACTGCCGCCGACGATGACACAGCGGTGCAGGTTGACGGTGAGGATTTCTCGGTGACCCACGGCGATGTCTTCATCGCAGCTATAACGTCATGCACCAACACGTCTAATCCCAGCGTGTTGATCGCCGCTGGTTTGGTCGCTCGCAAGGCTGCGGCGCTGGGCCTGAATCGCAAACCCTGGGTCAAGACGTCGTTTGCGCCTGGCTCGCAAGTGGTCACGGATTATCTCGACAAGGCGGATCTGTCTAAGGACCTCGACGCGCTCGGCTTCAATCTCGTTGGATATGGCTGCACGACCTGTATCGGTAATTCTGGTCCGCTACAGCCCGCGATTTCGAAAGCCATCGCAGATGGAAACCTGGTCTCCTGTTCCGTGCTTTCAGGCAATCGCAATTTCGAGGGCCGGATTGGGCCGGATCTGAAAGCCAATTATCTGGCGTCGCCGCCACTCGTCGTCGCGTATGCGATCGCTGGCTCGTTAAAGATCAATCTGACCACAGACCCGCTTGGCCAGGATAAGCATGGCAACGATGTTTATCTGAAAGATATCTGGCCAACGTCGCACGAGATCGCCGAGATTATGGCCGAATGTGTGACCCCTAAAATGTTCGCTGAACGCTATGCGGACGTATTCAAAGGCGATGCACAATGGCAGGAAATCGAGGTTTCAGGCGGCAAGACTTACGGTTGGCCGCTCGGCTCTACCTATGTGCAAAACCCCCCATATTTTGAAGGTATGACCGGCGACGTGGAAGCGCCCGCAGACGTCCACAAAGCCCGAGTATTGGCTTTGTTTGGGGATTCCATCACCACGGACCACATTTCACCCGCTGGGTCGATCAAGGCCTCCAGTCCAGCTGGTGAATACCTGCAGGCCAACCAGGTCAGCGTGCTCGACTTTAATTCTTACGGATCGCGGCGCGGCAATCATGAAGTGATGATGCGCGGCACGTTCGCGAACATTCGGATCAAGAATCAGATGGTGCCGGGCGTTGAAGGCGGTGTCACTGTGCATCATCCAAGTGGTGACCAGATGCCGATTTATGACGCTGCGATGCGATATATGGAGAAGAACGTACCCTTGGTGGTCTTCGCCGGTCAGCTTTACGGCAATGGCTCGTCGCGCGATTGGGCTGCCAAGGGGACGATCCTGCTGGGTGTGAAAGCGGTCATTGCGGGCTCGTTCGAGCGAATTCATCGTTCCAATCTGATCGGAATGGGGGTGCTGCCGCTGGAGTTCGAAGCGGGCACGACGTGGGAATCCATGGGTTTGAAGGGCGATGAGGAAGTTACGATCGAAGGCATCAACAGCATCCAGCCTCGGCAAAAGGTGAAGGTCGCAATCACCAAAGCAGATGGCTCAACCGTTGTCGCAAATACGACGGTGCGGATCGATACTGACAATGAACTCGATTATTATCGCAATGGCGGTATCTTGCATTATGTGCTGCGCAATCTCGCCCATGAGGCGGCATAACACAGTCCTCACAAGCAAGTGAGTTTCAAGTCGGCGTAGAAACGGCTATGAGCGCCTCATGATGCGTTTCTTCGCCTTCTTTGCGCTGGCCGTCTGGATGACGGGGTCGGCTTTTGCCGACCGTGATCGTCCAGTCCTGGTGGAGTTGTTTGCCAATCAGAATTGCCCGGCTTGCCCAAAGGCACATCGGACCATGCAGCAGATCAATGAAGAGCGCGATGATGTCCTGATCCTGACCTGGACGGTGAATTATTGGGACTATCTCGGAGATCCTGACCCGATGTCTCTGCCGGAGGCAAAAGACCGCCAGATGGCCTATACGGATCGGCTCAGCTTGCGCGCACCCTATACGCCACAGTCGTTCTACGATGGCGCCAAAGAATGCCCGGGCACCCGCAAGAAGGATATTCGACGAAATATTCGAGCCCGGGTCAAATCGCGCGAAGCGGATGTTCCCACCGTTGATTGGGATGGCGTCGCCATTCGCGTTTCAGGTGAGAGCGATGCAACATTAGAGCTGAAACTTGTCGAATATCTCAGCGGTGAGGCCAACGAAACAACGATGGTCAATCCCGTCACCCGTGTTTCGTCTCTCGGACTCTGGATGGCCGACGATGAGGCTTTCGCAGTCACCTGCGCTGGATCATGCGCTGTGCTGTTGCAGGAACAGGACTCGGGCGAAGTGATCGCGGTCAACGTGCTTAATTAGGCGTCAAACCCAGGCTCCAAATTCAACCAAATCCAGTAAGCGCCGGTCAATTCGTGCGGCGTATTTCTGTGCCCGCTGCGTTGTTACTTTGAGAAAGGACTTCTCATGTTGCGACACAGCACAGCCCCCCTCGCGCTTTGTGTTTTTCTGCTAGCTGGCTGCAATGTGGCGAGCGAAGATGCTGCCATTGCGCCTGAAACCGTCGTCCCTGAAGCTGAAACACCGCCTGCGGAATCGACAGAATATACACTGACGATCACCTCACCGCCTGTTGATGGTACAAAAGCCAGCACAACCACAGCCAGCGCAAAACCACGGACGCTGGCTGTGTTGCCGGAAAATCAGCAATGGACGTTGATCGCGCGTTCGCCCGACCGGCGCGGAAATTTCCTGACACTTCGGTTGACCGATACCGGCAATGGCGATTCTGAGGCGTTTAGCTATGACGATGAGACCGGCGAGTTGACCTTGGTCGCACCGGTCGATTTCGAGCGTCCAATCGATGCAGATGCAGACAATAAGTTTGAACTGCTCATGGAACTGTCAGACATTCCGGGCAAGCCGCAGATCCCTTTCGCACTCGACGTGACGGACCAGAAGGAGATTTTCGAAGACTATCCTGTCGTCTGGGTTCGCGGCGAAACTGCCTTTGGTGGACTCGGACGTCACATCACGCCGCTCGGCGATATTGATGTCGATGGTCGACCTGATCTGGCCCTCGGCGCGCCAGGCCGTCACAATCGAGACGATTACCTGACGCTACCACCAACCGGCTATGCGGCGACGGGAGATGCCTATTTTGTCTCTGGCGAAACGCTAAGCACCACGACCCTTCTTGATCTCGGCGATGATGCTGGCGCGGGCATATGGCGCCTCTCCGGCGCCGCAGAGGATTTGAATGTCGGCTACAACATGACCATGCTCGGTGATCTTGATGAAGACGGCATCGATGATTTCCTGATTGCGAGAGATGAACAATCTTTGGAAGTCGTCTCAGGCGCGACGCTTGTGACGCAAATGACCAGCGGCGGTGACAGTCTGTTTGACGACGTCACAACGGGCAGCATCACGCTCGCCTCCAGTCAATTCATCGATCCGCGCACGTTTGCAAATCTCGGTGACCTCGATGGCGATGGCCTCGATGATCTGGCATTTTGCGGCCACGGAACGCCAACCGGCAATTACATCGAAGCACAATTGTTCACTGTGTCTGGCGCGGCCTTGGCCGGTGTGTTGACGAATGGGGGCACGCAGACCATTGGCACCCTGTTCGCCTCGCAGCAGGCCGCCTATTATGCTTATTCAGGCAATCACCTGAATTGTGGT
This sequence comes from Pseudomonadota bacterium, assembly GCA_039029475.1. Classification (GTDB taxonomy): domain Bacteria; phylum Pseudomonadota; class Alphaproteobacteria; order Caulobacterales; family Hyphomonadaceae; genus Henriciella. The sequence goes on from JBCCGB010000003.1 coordinate 142,303, forward strand.
CCGCTGATCGCGCTCGGTGATGTCAATGAAGATGACCTGACAGATGTCGGCATTCCGATGCCCGGCCCAGGCGCCGGCGATTCCGGCCTATTGATTTTTGATGGCGCAGAATTGCTGACTATGATGCAGGCAGGTGGCCGCCATCGCGTGACGCCGTTCGACCGCTTCTTCTTTGGAAAAGTTGAGCCCTATGTTCATTTCACCGATGACGCGGCGCATGGCACGATGCAAGACTTCATGGCCACTGCCTTGGGTGACGTCTCCGGCGACGGGATTGACGATTTCGGGTTCAGCTGGGCTGGATATCATTCGGTTGATGATTCAGCCTATGTTGTGAAAGGTCACGCCGGATTGCTGGACAATCTCGGTGGCAGCCAGAACATTCGAGCCCTGGTGCCGGGTGGCGGTGCGATCCATCTTGCTGCTACCCCGGATGGATTTACCGCGAATGATAACCGAATCGAGCCGGTCTTTGCCCTGAGAGCTTTGGAGGAGGGTTTGCATTCCACCTTGCTCTTCGTCGGTGCTGGCCCCACCTCCAATTCCTTTTTTAGCCTCTATAGCCTTTTCGCAGGCGATTTGCCGACGGGTGGGACATCAATGGTTCCATTGCCAATTGCCGCAGTTGGCGATCTGTCCATTCCGAAAGGCAATCGCCGATTGCTCAGCAACATGGTCGAAGTTGGTGATCTGAATCGCGATGGTTATAGTGATCTCGCGATCGGATGGGACATTGCAGACTATCGCAACCAAGACGTCGGCACGGTCCTGCTGGTTTCAGGTAAAGAGATCGTCGAAGCCCGTGCGCGCGGCGAAATGCTACGTCCGAGTTCTCGGTTTGCGCCGCAATAGGCGCCAACCAATCGGACTAGCGCTTGGACAGCGAGTCCAATTGTTCCTGCATGGCAGCCATTTGGGCGCGCAGAATCTCCATCGCATCAGAGTCAGGCGCGGCGTTTCGATCGCCGCGCTTTGACTTGCGACCCGCCATGCCGGGTGTGAACATGCGCATCGCATTCTCGAACATTTCCATATTCGCGCGGGCCTGTTTTTCAAACATGGTGAATGGATTGGCTGTGCCCATCGCCTTGGTCCAGCGCTCCTGACTTTCAGAGAAGCTGTTCATGCTCATTTCAAGCCAAGCCGGCAGCAAGCTTTGTGACCCGGCCCCGTAAAAGCCGATCAGCTTGCGCAGGAAATTGACGGGCAGGGCACCTTCGCCCTTATTCTCTTTCTCGAAAATGATCTGGGTCAGCACCTGGCGAGTGAGGTCTTCACCGCTCTTGGCGTCGACGACTTCAAAATCAACTTCCCGGCGCACCAGATCAGACAAATGATCAAGCGTGACATAGGATGAAGTGGACGTGTCATAGAGTCGACGATTGGCGTACTTCTTGATGATCACGTTTGCAGATGTGCCATTCGTTTTCGCCATCTCCTGCCCTTTCTTTTTTCACCGTCCCAATTTCGTGCTCGTTTGCGCGGCGATATCTGTTACGATCCCTGTGGTGACAAACGTCCAAGTACAGGTGGTATCACCAACGTGCTTACATCGAATTGAGCAGTCGCAGCAAATTTTATGCTGCGCAGCATAACGGGAGGAGAGAGCATGTCTAGAACAGCATTGGTGACAGGCGGAACACGTGGAATCGGGCGTGCCATCAGCGTCGCTCTAAAGGCCGCCGGTTATCAGGTGGCGGCCAATTACAGCGGCAATGATGTGGCCGCGCAAGCCTGCGAGGCCGAGACCGGTGTGAAATGCTTCAAGTTCGATGTCGCCGACTTTGAAAAGGTCGGCGCGGGTCTTCGAGAAATTGAAGCTGATCTTGGCAGTATCGATATTGTCGTCAACAATGCTGGGATCACCTGGGATGGTCCGTTCCACAAAATGAGTCAGGAACAATGGCGCAAGGTGATGGCTGTCGATTTGGACTCCGCATTCAACGTCACGCGACAGGTCTGGGATGGCATGCGCACGCGCGGCTTCGGTCGCGTCATCAATATTTCGTCCATCAATGGCCAAAAGGGTCAGTTTGGACAGGTCAATTACTCCGCGGCGAAAGCAGGATTAATCGGGTTCACGAAAGCGCTTGCACAGGAAGGCGCCAAGAAAGGCATCACCGTGAATGCTGTGTGCCCCGGCTATATCGACACGGACATGGTGCGCGCCGTACCGGAAAATGTGCTCGAGGGCATCATCTCGACCATCCCTGTCGGCCGCCTCGGAAAGGCCGAGGAAATTGCATCCATGTGTGTTTATCTTGCCAGCGAAGACGCGGCCTTTATCACCGGGGCGACAATGACGGTGAATGGCGCGCAATATATCGCAAGCTAAGGCGTCGACTCGATTGTCAGATGCAGCGGGTGGCGCAAGCGTATCACGCCGTCTGTCAGCCAGCCGCGAATTTCGACACGTGTTCCGTTCGCGATCCCACACGCCGATGCGGCATCCCGGTCGATGTCCAGCAGCAGCGACGCCCCCGCTACCGCGCGCCGACACGCGGGCGCGAAGCGCGCATTCTCTTCATGCGGTACAACGGCGTCGAGTGTCGCGAACACAATCACATAGCCGTGCTGGTCCTGGGTGAGGTCCTGCGCCTGTTGCGGCGCATACGCCGCCAGCGCCCACAAACCGATGGCTTGGTGACGAGCCCTGGCTTCGACATCCAGCAATTCCCGGCCGCGCGCCGAGGTGCTGCCATAGAGGCGGACGCGGGCGCCGCCGCGTGCCACCATTTCCTGATTGAGCCAGAGACGCGGACCAGCGAGGTCATTGGTCACAACATGTGCCAAAGCTCGATCATATCGATCGCGGGTCATACCGGGATAGAACAATTGAACCTGACGCCCGAGCGCCATGTCTTCGAGCAGACGCGCGCTCTCGCCAGAGTGGGGGTCTGGCAGCCCGTCTGGCGGCGCGAGCACCGGAGCAGAAATGGATATCAGGCGCACCCGCTGCCCCGTGTCCAGAATGAGGCCATCGCCATCGATCACTTTGGTCACGCGTCCAATTTCGCCAGGTTGCATGTCCGGCATCGGTGTTTGAGGCGCGCACGCGAACAGAGAAAAACAAATGCACCCGATCCAGGTCCGGATCATACATCCTCTTCAATCTGCCCCCTAAACTGTTTATGCCTCAGTATACGGTCCCGTAGCTCAGCAGGATAGAGCAACAGATTCCTAATCTGTAGGTCACGCGTTCGAATCGCGTCGGGATCGCCAATATATATTAGAGTATTGGGCTTAACGAGGTCTCTGCTCCTTCGGTCTAGGTGGGTATTAGGTGGGAATGAGTAAGGGTACTCGACCGATTTATGGATTCCCCATGTCTAGTTCTAGCGCTGAAGCGAATTAGCACTTCTTTGGTTGATGGTAATGATAGCCGGTGCAGAGTCCCTTTTGCTTTGATTTCTCGCTGCAATTATGCCCGCCACATTTATCAAGTCCGCCGCTGTGGAAGATTCGTGTGGCGTCGTCGGGGCCATGCGTGTGCGTTGCAATATCGATGTCCTGAGAAGCCGCAGCGATAGCGAGTAGGAATAAAATTTTGAAGCTCATAGCCCTTACCTTTGATTTGTTGCGTCCCAACACAATGCAATCTTAACGTGCATTTTGAGTCAATAATTTTGTGACGGTACGGAATGACGATCTGCTGCATTGATACTGATGACGAAAGCGGATGGTCCAGACCCGCGCTCGTATTCGGTGTCAGAGCGGACGAAGCTAAATCGAAATGAAGATTGGCTCTCGAACTAATTCTGCCCAAGTCCGGTCAACGACGAGCGCCGTTAGTTCTCCACCCTGACCAGCACCGGTGTCTATGCCTATCCGATTTGGTTTCACGGTAGGTCTGTCTGATGGGGTATGGCCGTGAATCACGCCGAACCCAAAATCATAATCGCTGCCTAAGAACTGCCTACGAATCCAAAGCATATCCTTCTCTTTCTGGTTCTCGAATGAGACGTTAGGCAACAATCCAGCATGCACGCAAAGAAAGTCAGAATTTCGATAGAACAGCCTAAGTTCGCGAAGCCAATTCAGCGTGGCTTCGCCCAGAGCTTCGGAGAGCCTGGCGGAGTTGTATTTCTCATAGAACAAGTCATATCCGAATGACTTTAGAGTGGGTTCTCCACCGACAGCCATCCACGTGTTCCAAGCAGAGCGTTCTTCAGTTTCCAGGCATCGGAGTAAGAGTTCTTCGTGATTTCCTTTCAGGCAAACGCTTTCGAAACCTTCGATTCCTTCCATCACGCGTTCGATCACTGATCGTGACCCGGCACCACGGTCTATATAGTCGCCTAAGTATACTATGATCGCCTTCTTATCCGCATGCTTCCAACGATGTCGGCTTTCTATCGCGTTCAACAATGAGCAGAGCTGGTCATGCTGGCCATGGATGTCTCCGATTACGTAGTGGATGATTTCAGACGAAGCGTTCATTTTGGTTTTTCGCTGGCTAATAGAAGTGTGGTTACAAGGCAGGTCCGCATTCGGCATCAAAGCGGAGGTTAGCGATTCACTCTTCCGAAGCAATTCTTGTAAGGTATTCGCCCCGGCTTCGGACCGCGCTCGATTTGTCCGTCAACAATTGTTCCGCCAAGGGTCGAACCGGTATGTTGATTTCCGTTTTCAAATCGATCAGCGCCTGTGCGGCGACCTTACGCACCGCGGTATGTTTGTCTTTCAGTGCGTTCGTCAATAGAGCGGCGGTATCAGAAGTGATTTGTAGCTTTCTGGAAGCAAACTCTGGCTCCTTCCTTTTCACTCCAAGCGACTTATCCACCCAAGTGAACTTGTGACCAATTTTCCAAACAGCGCGCCTGTAGAGCATGGTTTTAAGTGCGACCGCTCGCACAGATGCTTGTTGCGCCGATGCGAAAATGTTCGGCAAGAACCGGTCGATGCTTGGGTATTGGAGCGCCAGTGAAAAGACCTTGGATGGACGCCCAACCAATCCGGCGGTCAGGTTTAAAGCAAATGCAGCCATAACTTCTTCAGTGACAAAAAGCTCAATGGCTCTTTTGTACTCGTCAGGATGCCATCGCCTCCAATAGCCGAGGTTTTCCTGCAAGAATGGGTATGCCGCAGCCAGGACATCGGGTGACGTATCTCCAAAGCATCTCTTCGTGGCGTCCATTGCCTGCTTACGCACCTCGTCTACCCAATTGTTGCAGGCGTCCATGACGGAGATGACCTCGAACGGGTTGCGAAGTGGTCCTTGCATGCGTTTGAGCGCGCGTTCCCGAACATATCCGTTTCCGTCAAAGCAGAACAAGAAAGCTAAATCGGGATGGTCTTTCAGAGTCCGTTTTGCCACTCGCATCCGGTCGGGTGCACCGTTCGTTCGGTACGAGCTCCATACTAAATCTTTGATCTCTTGCGCAGCGCGACGATAATCAGCCGGGTTTATGCTATCCAAAATCGAACGGTAGACCGAGCTATCTAATCCCCATGACCTGAACGACCATAGTGTCTGGCCCATACGAATGAGTTCGGTTTGATGCTGCGGCGAAATCAGAGAAGCCACGGCAAAACCAAGTATTGATGGATAGTTCGCTGAATTGGACATTCTCGTTGATTACAGCACTTGCGAATTTTTCAAATAATAATGTCCGCTGTCGGCGTCAAAGCGGACGTTGAAGCTGGTCTTGTACTTTTTCGAACGACAAGAACTCGGCTGGCACTTCATCAGTCAACCAAACACCATTGTCCGCGCAGAAAAATTCAAAATCGGCTGCAGCCATTTTTCCCGAAGCGACGCAGAGCACGATTGGCGTTCCATGCCGTTGACCAACTTTTTCAGCCGTGGCAACGTCTAGGCTTAAATGCACATGTTGACGCGACATCGGACGCAAACCCTCACGCAATATTGAATCCAAGTGTCGCTTCGCCGTGCCATGATAGAGAACCGCAGGGGGCGCTATAGTTTCTAAATCGGATTTGATTTTAACAGAATGTCCTTGAGCGGCGCGAATCCGCAGCCCATCCGCTGATACCGTGAATCGTTTTTTGTCATTTGTTTTCACGACCTGTTCCAGCTCGGCGCGGTTCATGGCCCATCCTTTTCTTTGGAAACCGGAAAGCAAGTCATCAATCAGGACCCAGCCTCCATCGCCGAGCGTCAGTCCCACCTGTTCCGGCGCATGCCGCAATACATATGAGAGTCTCTTTGAGTGTTTTTTCGTGTTCATGCGCGAACGCATACCGCTACCCAGAACGAATACAAATCAAAAGTCGAAACCGCTGGCTTGTGACATAGAAATTGTCTTTGATGATGTCTGGTTCAACGTCAGATCATTGGCCAGCTAATGATTCTCCAGATTAGCCAAAAATGCAAAGTAATCATCCAGGAACTCGCGGTTCGATAGAAATCCATCCGCGTGTACCCAATAGTCGGCAAGGACGCACGGAATAACCTTGTCGAGCGCTTCGAATGCTTGCCGAAGGCCCTGCAACTTTGTCGCTTCGGTGGTTTGCACATCATACCAAATATGACTCACCAGATCGCTCGAAACTTCTGCTTTGATGTAAAGTTCATCCCCATAACCAAACGCAACGGGTTTTTCGTCTTCAGAGTAAATCGGATTGTTCGGAGTGCCGCCGATCGTAAATCTAGAGACACGTGGAATTACGCCTTCCATCGCTGAGACCAGTTGCGTCGTTTGAAGTCCTTCATCGGCGAATGTCGGCTTCGGATGCTCAATCACGTGCATAGCATCCCACCCCAAACCGGACGCGCTTCGATTTTTCTCTGACGCTGCAATCGCTTTGTCCATTCCCGAAAAAACAGCGTCGGCTGCTGATGCCGCATACAGATTACGCATTCCTTCGTCATCTTCGTGCATGCTCACAACGATCACTGATGTTTCTCCGATTTATCCAGCCTGATCTATAAGCGTTTGCTTCGGCTTAGCGCAATTCTCCAAGCTTCGTATTGCCAGGACGAAGGTCTGCTTTCGGCGTCAAAACGGTCATTAGGTAGTACAGCCTCTAGCGTGAATTAGAACAACGCTGTAGCTCACAACTCATGGTGAATCTCGAAAAGACTTTGCAAGAGCTTGAGCGGTCCGATTGGGGAGAACCTACCTTTGACTCTCACCTCGTTCGCACCATCCATCATATCCGCAGAGTTCCTCTGAAAGACTGGACACCTGAAGACTTCCGAATTGCCATCGGACAGAAAATGAGCTTACCAATCTTAATTCCGCTGGCGCTCAACCTTCTGGAGAACGAACCACTGGTGCGCGGCGATTATTATGATGGCGATTTGTTGGTTCAGGTTTTCTCATGTCGAGATGAAATCGTGCAGGACAAAGCAATGATGAAGAGAGCCACATTGGTTGGCGAGAAGGCAGCTCGCCAAATCTCCGCACGTGAACATCCGGAGCATTATGACGACGTTTCGGCGAAGATAGCCATGTTCAATGGCATAATCTAACTCAAGCGGCTGCTTTCTGCGTCGAAGGGGACATTAGCGTTCGTTTTCGATTGATCGCGTGCTACGCGTCAAACATGACGCGAAAAAACTGGGTACACCGACTATTCTCCAAGGACGACCGCGAGCCGATGGAACGGATTTACGACCCTGAAACTGGAGAAGTGGAGGCGATTCCGTTATCCAGTTTGAAGAAAGGTTGGGTGCATGCTGATGTGGAAGGAATTGAAGGATATGTATGGGTCGATCCGAACAAGCTTCAGCTATCGCCGATTGTCCACGAACATTTGGACGACGCACTGGTCGCCGCCATCCAAGAGATACGAGAGACGTTTCTAGAGCACCGCAACATCACGCTCGCGGAATGGGAAGACGGGTTCAAAAGAGATCAAAACCCAGCAAGCGAAGTTTCCCTTTGGCTTAATGCTGCGAAGACGTACGCCGCCGTGGTCGATGAACTGACCACAAGTGAGGCGCGAGACGAGCTATACACTCTCATCATTGTTTGCCTCAACTCACCGGCACACGCCGTGAAGAGTGCCTTTCAACCGTCGGCATTAGAATTGGGATTCGTCAAGCGCGTAACCTCAATTTTCTATGCTCCCAGATAGTCTGCTTTCGGCGTCAAAGCAGTCAATGAAAACAGATAACAACAAAGTTGATGAACGATCGAAATTCTGCGATTCAACTCGGGATGAGGCTCGTTGCAATTTCCGAATTTCTGAATGGGAAAATTTCTGCAACCGACTTACTATCAGAGGTTGGTGGCGAAATCGCTGTGCACAAAACGAAGTCGTCAATTCAAGGGAGTTCCGCTCCAATATTTGTGGAAGGTGATGTCGATCAAAAGGTGTCGAAGCATCACGTGGAAAGACTTGTGGACGCTGTGATGGAAGAAACCATGCTTACGTCGGAGCTGGAATATATTGCGGACATCATCTTCATGCATGATGGATTCTCGTTCGAAGATGAGTTTGTTGAAAACCTGGTCTTTGAGATTAGTGACGAGATTGCGAACGGTCCGCTGACCCCTCGAAAGCTATTGGAGATAAAACGGCGGTTGCTTTAGAAGATCGATCGAATTGCCACCAAAGACGCAGGGACCGCTTTCGGCGTCAATGCGGACATTCGGATTGGTATACATGCACAGAACAAACGGGTAGGCACTGCGTATGGCTGGCAGAAAAATCCAGGCGGGCGATACTTATTCGTTCGGCAACGATGTCGATGGATACGGACGACTGATCATTTGTCTGTCGAACATAAGTTTATTCATTGTCGTCTTCGAAGAATTGCAGAGGGAACGTTCCTCTGAGTTAGCCGGCCGGACGCCTTTGTTGTGCGGTTGGACACAAGATGCTCTCATTTATCACAGCCGCTGGTTGCTAGAGGAAGAATCGCATCCGTTGCCAGATTTTGCGTATCCAAAGTTCAAAGTTCCGATTGAAGGGGAAATCTGGGTGACTGACGTGACTGGAGCCCCTCAAAAACGCGCCTCAAAGCAAGAAACTGCACTACTTCTGGTCTGCTCCCTGAAAAGTGGTCCATTATTTGAGTTAGTACCGGCTTCAGATATGGAGCTGAATTATGGGCAAGAGACTGAAGCCTGAAGAGATCATCGCAAAGCTGCGTGAGGTTGAGGTTCGCCTCGCTCGCGGTGAGACGGCAGCGCAGGCGGCGCGGTCAATCGGCGTGACCGAACAGACTTACTATCGCTGGCGCAAAGAGTATGGCGGGTTGCAGGTTGGCCAGGCCAAACGGATGAAAGAGATCGAGAAGGAGAACGCGCGGCTGCGACGTGCCGTCTCTGATCTCACCCTCGACAATCAAATCCTGCAGGAAGTTGTGCGGGGAAAGTACTAAGCCCTTCACGCAAACGCCTTGCTATCGATCATGTGGTAGAAGAGCTTGGCGCATCAGAGCGCCGGGCTTGCCGCGTGATCGGTCAGCATCGCTCCACGCAGCGCAAGCTCAGGACGCCTCGTAGTGACGAGCCTGCACTGACGGAAGCGATCATCAGGCTCGCAACCCAGTTCGGCCGTTACGGCTATCGCCGGATCACGGAACTGCTGAGGCGAGACGGCTGGCATGTGAATGAGAAGCGCGTCTATCGCATCTGGCGACGTGAAGGGCTAAAAGTCCCGCAGAAGCAACCAAAGCGCGGGCGGTTGTGGCTGAATGATGGATCGTGCGTGAGGCTGAGGCCTGCGCACAAGGGCCATGTCTGGTCGTATGACTTCGTCCAGGACCGCACCCATGATGGAAAGGTCTTCCGCATGCTGTGTGTGATCGACGAGTACACGCGCGAGTGTCTCGCCATCCGCGTCGAACGACGCCTGAACTCTCGGGATGTTCTGGATGTGCTTGGCGAGTTGTTTGTCCGGCATGGTGCACCAGAGCACATCAGATCAGATAACGGACCGGAGTTTATCGCCATAGCGTTGAGGGAATGGCTACAGCGCATCGGTGTCGAAACGCTTTACATCACGCCAGCAAGTCCATGGGAGAATGGCTACTGTGAGAGCTTCAACTCCAAACTCAGAGATGAGCTGCTGGCGCGTGAAATCTTCTATGATCTCCGCGAAGCGAAAGCCCTCATCGAAGGCTGGCGATACCATTACAACACCGCCAGACCGCACTCTTCTCTGGGCTATAAATCACCCGCTCCCGAAGCCATCTTGCCCGCAGCGATCATCCTGCCTTACCATGTGGGGGTAGCAGCATGATCGCTGCTACGTGGCAACCGCCGGACTAACAAAGCCGGTGGACCACCTCAGTGGGGCAGACCAAAATTCGGACCAAAACACGCGAGACGGAGTAAATCGATATGAACGCAGGCATCCGATATACGGAACTAATGAGAGAACACCAAAGCACAGAACGTGCGCTCAGTGTATTGTTCGAAGAGGGCTTTGATATTCTTGAAGTCTTAAAAGCGGTGAGGAAACACGAAGAGTGCTCGTTGGGAGAGGCCAAACTCAAGGTAGAACGTCATCACGCATGGGCGCGACTAGCGGAAAAGGCAAAGCCGATTCGCGATGAATTGGAAACTGCTTTTGGATTCAATCGAAATGAGAGTGATCGATCCAAGAAATGACTGAAAACACTCCAAAAGCGTCTTCTCAGCCACGAATGTTCGAGCAGTGCCCCGATTTCGGGCTGTATAAACAGGTATTCTCGGTCAGCCTCGAATAGGTTGAGTGAGTGCTAATGCGATGCAGTTAATCATCCGAATATTTTGAATAAAATGGTTCCGCGCATGTGAATTGAACACCCGACCTCCGTATTGCGAATGCACAGTACCCTCTAACGCATCACTTCGTTCAGCCACTCTTGTCCGGGCGGTGTGACCATTCCCTCAACTCGGTCAGCCACGCGCAGCATCCAACCGTCGTGACCCGTCTTCCCTGGAAATGACTCGAACCCCTCCCGAGCGAACATTCGCATCAGCGCACGACGACGCCGGCGAAATGCCACTTCATAATCCACTTCTTCTTTTTCTTCAGCACATCGGTATCCTTCGTATTCCAACGGAAACGCTTTCAGGACCATGATGGCATGCGTTGATAGCCATGGACGCAGCATCGTTTCGAAGAGCTTTGTGAGCGGCACATCAACGCTCGCCGTCGGTTCGACCCAAGCCCATCTCAGCTCCACGATCGTTCCAAAGTCAGTGACGTCCAGCCCGATGTTTTCCCACGCATTGCCCAGAACGACTCCGAGAGCAGCTTCGTAAGCGCTGTCCATGTCCATGATCAGCACAAACTCTTCGGTACAGATCAGAACATCGGTTTCGTAGCGCACCGCTTCCAGGGCGCCGACTTGCTCGCCTTCAATCTCTATCAAGCCGAACCGAGACTGACGCTTCACCCAGCCCTGTTCTTCCTCGGGCATGGCGTAGACATAGTCGCCGACCCGCTCCTTCGCTTTGCTATGGCATCGCAAGGCGACATTTGACCCTGGGAATGTATGCGTTCGCCATCTCTTTTGGCTTCTGAACAGAAGCGCGTCGTCAATGAACCCGGGACGTTTTGGTGTCCGGCGCATCCGTTTGTGCTGACGAAGTTGAACGACGTTGGACATGGCTCTGCCTGCTTGGTTGCAGACATCTGAGGCTAGGATTTTGGATGTGATCGATCAACGCAACAGATACGGATTTTCGACGTCGAAATAGTACACTCTGAAACAACGCGGAACAGACTGAACAAGCGACTTGATCAGGGAACAGCAGTATCCTGACACCAGTTCAGTGAGGATACGTTTATGATCAGAGCAAATAAGCAACGCATCAAGAAACGCGCAATTCAAGCCCTCCCTGATTATGAGCGGGCGAAATCATCAACGGCTGACTGGTCGGATGGTCTGCGCATGGTTGGTGGAGCCCTCCAAGACCTAGATGGCCAGATGGGAACCGGTAACCTCGATCGAGCCATGACTCGCACCCAGAGAAAACTCCGTTTGAAAGACGAACGGAAACAGGCCGAGTTAGACGAGAAGCGTCGACAAGCGATCATCGGCTCTATGCAGCTCACACCGAACCAGCGCGCCCTGATGCAGCTTGGCGGTGAGGATCGGGCCTTTTTGTACGGTGTGAGCCGTGATGGTGTTGGTGATGCGCGAGACGAGCGCAATTTCGGCAGACGAGTGCTGGAGAGTGACCGCACTTATGATGCGGGGCGGTCTGATAGGGCGGAGGACGTGGATTACCGCAATCGACGTGCAAAACGCTCAGACTTCGAAAGCGATCGGAACTTCGGGCTCTCGTCAAATCAGTTCAACCACAATCAGACAATGGACTATGCCAATCTTGGCTTATCGCGTGATCGGTTCGCTTTGGATGAGGCGGAAGCTGCAGCCAAAGCGGCAGAGGAAGAAAGCCCGTATAGTGCAGCAGAAATCAGGGCGATGCGAGATAAAGGTGAACAGCTTCAGGGTTTCAGAAATTCGCTGAATCAGTATCTCAACGCGATCAAGGAGGAAGGGGTTCAGGCATTAGATGTTGGGGGCCGGAACAAAGCCGCCGCAAAGCTTGATGCAATGCGCCAAGATCTCCTGTTCCAGGGCAAAAACCTTTGGGATTTGGGCGTCTTATCCAAGGACGACTACAAGCAAATGGAGCGTGCCATTCCAGACGCTACCGGGATTGGACAATGGGTCGGCGGCAAGAAGGTTGCGATTCAGAAGGCTCAGCCGCTGCTCGACAGCATCGAGTATCAGCTAGGTCGTATTCCAGAAGAGTATCGCTCATACAAACCGCTTGAGGGGACCGACCCCTCAAACGCTCCTGCAATTGGGACTGTAGAAAACGGGTATCGCTTCAACGGCGGCAATCCCGCTGATCCGAATAACTGGGAGCGCGTCTAGTGAACGGACCCTGGAACAAATACCAACAGCCCGAAACGGTTAGTGAGGGTGGTCCTTGGTCGAAATACGGCCAGATGACACCTCGTGAGGCGGTTGATGCGATGCCTCAGTTTTTGACGCGGACGACTGAAGAAAAGCTAGCTGATCGCTTTCCGGGTGTGTCTGCGCCTACGTTCACGCCTGAACAAGTGGCCAATCAAGAACGAGCCTTGGACGCTTTTCAGAAGTCCACGCCGTCCTCGATGATTAGCGATCCTACGTTCGAGCGGGGCAAGGACTTGCAGGCATTTGCGCCGAAGGCGGAACGCCATGCATTGGACACGGGCGTTGCAGCCTTTCTTAACTCTATTTCACTCGGAACTGCCGGCGCAGCGAATGATGACAGCCGCGATATGTTGCGCAAACTGCGTGAAGCAAACCCCAATGCAGCCTTGGTCGGCGATATTGCGGGATACTTGGCCCCAGGCGCTGGCGTTCTGAAAGCAGGCACCGCGGGTCTGAAGGGGCTTGGTCGAAAATTCCTCAGACCTGACATGACTATGAAGGGCAAAAGCCGTCTGGCTCAAGGTGTTCGTTATGGGCAGGGTGTTGTCGCACCTACAACCATCGCCGGTGGTGTCGACTATGGCGTCTATCGAGGGACGGTCGATGCTACCAATCGAGCGGCCATGGATGGGCGAGATTCTTCTGTTGGTGAACGTTGGGGTGAGTTTGTTGAGGGTGTGACGTCGCCTGAAGGCTACTTGTTTGGTGCTGTGACGTCCCCGGCCTATCGTCTTGCGCGTGGAGCTACCACAACAGCCAGCAACTCAGCGAAGGCCTCTAAAGAGGCGGGTAGACTGACATTTGCGCCCGGCTCATTCACTCCGACACCTCGCGCTCAATGGGCTGCGGGGCTTCAGCAGGATAATACGCCTCGAGCGCGCGCTTATCGAATGATCGCTAAGCGGTTTAAGCAAGATGGCATTACGACCGAACAGCTGAATCAAGCAATCGATCGGTACCACTATGCTGGCTATTCCACCGTCGATGAAATGCTGTTCGAGTTGGCGGAAGCTGCGACGGAGAATAAGGGTGGCGGCAAACTGAAACAGCTTGCTGTTGCTTTGGGTTCTGTTGGTGGGGATGCCCAGCAAACCGCACGCGCGAACTTCGACGCTCGCAAGATGCAGATCCCCAGCCGCATCCGCGAAGAGATGCGCAAAGCCGTCGGCCTAGAGGGCTCCGACTTCTATCAATATGGTCGCCAGATTGACGAACAAGCGCGAACCGCTCCAAAACCTTACTACGATGACGCATATGCAAGATCGATCTCAGACCACGCTTGGCAGCGTCAACTATGGCCGTCGCTTCAGGCGTCACCTTCGTCGCAACAAGCGATTGTGGACGCTTATGGCTATGCGCGTGATCTTGGCCAATTGGAGGTGGCAGGCGAGATTGCTGATCTTCTTCCAGCGATTGGGTTCAGAGTCGATCAAACGGGAAGAGTGGCTAAGGCTGGAGCAACAACATCAGACGGAGCTCGACCGCCAGTTCCCTCAAAGCCGTCCACTCAGGCGCTTGATTATATCGACCGGATGTTGGGAGATTCCGCTCAAGGCATCCGAACCGGAAGTGGACGAACCGAGCTCGCCAGGGGTCCGGCCGGCGCTCAAGCTCGTTTACGATCGGTCGTGGACGAACCAACAGGCCTGAATCTCGGACGGGACAAATTTGCTGAGCTCAAATCTGCTCGTGATGCGCTCGACTTTGGCCGCGATGCTGCAAAGCGCAAGATTGATCTTGAGACGATGCAGGAAGAGTTTGCTCGTAAGTCTGCGATCTATGGCAGCGAGAATATTGACGCCGCGCTTTTGATGGGTTGGCTGCGCGGTGCTGAAGATGTCATCGAGACAGCGACAAATCCTGGTACGGCCATTCGTCAGTTGTATGGGTCAGAGCGTCAGCGCAATAAGCTACTTTCTATGCTGCCGGACGGTGAAGGGCTTGGCTCAGGTATCAAAGGCGACAAGACCAAGCGGCAGCGTGTCCTGACCGGTGGCGAGCGCGAAGATGGCCATCTTATGGAAGGGCGCTTCGATCGTTCGCGTCGCTTCCTGGACAGCCAGAATGAGATTGTGGGCAACAGTCAGACTGGTCAACGGAACGAAGCGGTGAACGCACAGGGCGGTTTGCAGCGTTTGGCTAACACGGTCGCCGATGTCGTCCTTGAACCGCGTCAGGCGGCTAACCAAGCGATCCGTGCTGGCATCAACCGAATGGCGAGGCCAGGCATCTTCAACGAGGATGTGAACCGCGAACTTGGGGACATCTTGTTCACCAGCGGTAAGTCAGATTTAAAGCGCATTGTCGGCGACCTGGATCGCTTCCAGAAGCAACCGAAGCGGGCACCAGGCGGGCTTCCTATGTTGCCCCACGCTGCATCTGCAGAGCAAGGGCTGATGGACCGAATTGCTGCTGGTGGTCGCGGCAGTGAGCGGGGGGCCATTCGGATTGGTGGTGGTCCGCCTCGTCGTCTCAAGGACGTGATGAAAGATGCGACACAAAACCAATTCCCTGTCAGTCAGTCCGTGCGGATGCCACCCGGTGGTTTGCCTCAGATGCCTCGCAAAGGACCAGATAACCGAAGAGGCCTTATGAGCAGCCCGTTGCCGGTACTCGCAGCTGTAGGAGTGGCAGGTGCTGCAACACTAGAGGGTATTTCTCGAATCAATCGCCCAAAAGCTGCGTCACTCCCCACAAAGCCCGTTGACCTTCAAGATATTCGTCAGGAGTTCATGAATGACTACGCGGATATTCTGACGAACGTGAGCGCCCGCCAGGGCTTGATTGAATCGAGAATGGCTCGGGTGCAGCAGATCGATCGTCTGATGGAGCGCGAAGCTCAACGAGATGGCCAGCCACCCGCATCACCTGAGATTGAACGCGCCCGTCAGGAAATCATCAACGGTCTCATCAAGAAAATTAGACATGCGCCGCAAACGGATTTGCGTGCATACCATGACAAGCTTGATCGGATTGATGAATTGATTGCTAGCGGTGGAGTACCTGCGTTACGCCCCGAAGGCGTTCCGCCAACTCCCAGCCTAAAGCCCGCACTACCGCAATTGTAATGTGGAAAACCGCCAACACAAAAAACCAAAATGCGGTTCCCATCAAAAAATCAAGCATTAGCTTTACTTTTGGAATCGAGATGCGCTTCAAGCACAATTTCGATGTACGCTGAAAGCGAACGTCGGTCTGCCTGCGCCAATTCCTGAAGGCGCTTCTTCATCTTCGGGTCGATGCGAATTGTCGTTGAGGCGGTTTTCGTCATGACGGTAGTCTAACGCTTTTGTATTGACAGGACAACGCATGTAAGACAATGTAAGCAGACCCTGACGGTGCGCCAACACCGAAAGGGTCCTGACCGTAACCGATCTGTTTAGGAGATCAGAATGGCTGATACCATCAGTAACGAAGACTATGTCGAGCAGCAACTAGCGGCGCTGATCGAAAACCCAATTACGCCTCCGGATCCATTGGAGCTGACGAAAGAGGAATTTCAAAAATATATAGACTCGGGTGTGGATCCAAGGATTCTTCACGCCACTATGTACGACGCCACTCTAATGCTTGGGCGTGTGTTCTATGCCGCTCAAAGGCAGGCAAAAAAAGATAAAAAAGCTGAGTGTTCGTTCCGCCATTTTCTGCTGGATTGTTCAGCTCGGCTTTTGCCAATCTTCGAGGCCTACGCTCCCGGCAATTATTGTATGCGCAAATGCCTCGAAGTCGGTCATCTCTTTGCCGACGAAGCTGTTGGTGAATTGGAAGCAAAAGCTGCGATCAAAGAGCTGGCGCAATCTTTGACCCTCGAAGACATGCCGGTTGAACCCTTTTGGGCTCTGGCGTCCGCCATGATGGCGGTTGGATGGAACTGGTTGGACGGCAACTGCGAGGAAGGACAGGAAATGCTGGACAATGGTGCATTCGTGATACGCGCGGCTTATACGATTTCTGTTGATGTGCAGGCTGAGAGGAACTGGCATCTAAGCAGGCTAACTGAGGCGATGCTCGACACCTCGGATGCTGACAAAAGGGTGGTTGATATAGCTCACTAGCGTTCGTTAACCGCTCCCGGCGCGGCTCGGGGGGGTAAGAGTGATTTGAAGCGAGCTGCTCGAAGCATTGCGAGCGCGTTTGAGGTACATTTTCAAAATCTGCGATGGAAGCACAATAGCTGCTTCGAACGTACCGTTTGAAATCAACTAAATCGATGGACATTTTCCATCGCAATCGTCAAAAATCTAGCTTACCGCGAAGGGTGATAAAGCGTCTCAAAATGGAAGGTGGTGATGAGTATTGATCGGCGACAGTTTTCAGCGGCGGATGCTATTGCTGTGCTTTCAAAAGCGATTTCCGCATTTGAAAATATGCATGGACGACAATTGTATAACGTTTTTGCCCAATTCGCCCAGCAGCTTCAAGAAGACATTAGATTTCAAATCACACTAGAGGAATATGTAGAAAAGCAATTCACAGACGGGGTGAATGCCAGAGGTCTCTTGCCAGAGCTTACATTACGTACCCCGAAAAAAATGCGATTTATCTGGGACTATTTCATCTTTGTCTACATGTCCCACAAGGTCCAAAACATCATAAGATCCTTACAACCAGATTACCTACCGTCCTTACTATACTTGCGCGGCAGCGACTATGATTTGGCAATTGGCAAAGATGGGTTCGGCGTGGGATATTCGACGACAACAGATGCCAAATTCCAACTTAAGGTGATGCGGCACCTTCGACCGAACTACAATGTTCTGAAGGCCCTAAGTCCGACCGACTTAAACATAGAAATGAAGCTGTTGCCCAAGCATCTTGAGGACTATGGTGACTCGCTGTCCTCGATTGTAGAGTTTTCTCGAATGAGCAACGCAGGCATTTTCGTGCCCTCGAATGCTTGGAAACCACGAATCGAAAACTTGGCGCAATCGGTGGATTATTTGGTGGTGTATGTTTCAAATCGATCGAAAGGGTTGCAGTTCGAGTTGGAAGCGATCTTGAGAAATGGACTAGAGCACCGGACAGTTTTAGTGGTCGATCCAGGCAGAGCAAACGCGCGCGACGACTTTTTTTCAACGCAAACAAGTTTGGACCTTAACGACAGCGGATTGTATTGGGCTGTGAATCAAAACGCGTGTCAGGTAGATGACCCGCAAGCATTCGAGCGGTTACTTGGTCGGTTCCCACTCCGCGTAGACTTCGAAGGAGACTACGAGCGAACTTTTCGATCAATAGAACAGCTTCTGCAAAACATTTCAGCTCCGATTCAACCAGACAAACGTGAGATTCCGTTCCACTTTGAGCTTCCTTTGAGCAACGCTGACTTGGAAGAGTTTGTGGATTTCAGAGAACTCATTTCAGAGGCGATCGATGCGAGCTTTGCAAATCCTAATACGGCTAATTGGCGGCTCATTCCGCTTTTGCTGCGCCTGCAGGTATTCTTTAGTCTGTCGCTTGGAGACATAGAGCGCGCAGCGATGGCGACCCTTCAATATGGAGCGTTCGCAGACGCCGTACTGGCGGTGCTGGAGCATGGTATTCCAGAGGCGTTCGCGAGTGTTTCAAAGGGTGTAATTCCTCACGTGCAGCATGCTTCCGATATTGCCAGAACGGCACTGCAATTGGGAAAATGGAACGATTACTCGGATCGTCGCGTTCATGCGAGCGCAACGTTCAATTCGATGTATAGAGATGTCTACAATACGGTTACGACCGCTTATCTAAAGATCGGAGAGGTTCATTCGCTACCCGACTTGAGTGGACGAGCATATTCTGATGAAGAAATTCAAAGACGATACCAAGCACTGCTCGACACCATTGCAAAAGCGCGGAGCTAACCAGAAAAAGTTCACGCTGAAACACTCCGCACCAGCCTGAACAAGCGACACCAAAAACGAACCTGCTAAAATGTCAGCTGGCGAACCAAGGACGGCTGATGGCAAAATGCCCTGATAAAACAGTTGAGAAACAGGCTGATGGTCGTTTTAAAGCGGGCACTTCAGGCAACCCGAAGGGTAGGCCGAAAGGTGCACTCAATAAGACCACACTGGCGATCCAGGCGTTGCTGGAAGGCGAGGGGGAAGCTTTAACCCGCAAGGCTGTCGAGATGGCATTAAACGGCGATAGCGCTGCCATGCGGCTCTGTCTCGAACGGATTTATCCTGCTCGCAAGGATCTTCCCGTTGCTTTCGATCTACCCGAAATGACCGGTGCCGAAAGTGCTGCTCAAGCCATGGGCGCGTTATTGGAAAGTGTATCTAATGGGGACCTGACACCGTCTGAGGCTGCTACATTGTCGGGCTTGGTAGACGGTTACCGCAAAGCCCTTGAGACCAAAGAACTTGAAGCCAGGATCGTCCAGCTCGAGGAAGCAAGAAAATGAGCAAGCTAGAAGCGCGACTGAAGGCGCTGGAAAAGCGGATAACACCAAGGGTAAGAAGGGTCGATACGATATTGTACCATGCGATTGCACCCAGCCCCGACGGCCCGGTCGATCAAGGCGCGTTCGCAGCATGGATCATAAAGGGCCCCGGTGCAGGTGCACGGTTGGAGCGGAATGACGCCGAGAAAGAAGAAGATTTCCTGGCGCGCATTGAGGCGGTCAAAATGGGCAACGTGCATCCGATAGATGCGCGTAAGTTGGCCCCTTCACAGCTCGAAACGAACAATTAGGCATCGAATGGTACGGTATGAGCCATGAGTATTAATGACCAACTTGAAGCCACCATTGCGTGGGCGGAAGAGAGGATCCGAAACGGTTCCGAACCTCCCTTCATTTATTACCGGCTGATGCAGCTGAGAGAGGCTGCTCAAGAGTTGCTGCCGCACGCTAAGCAACTAGCGGAAGGTTCACTGGAATCCGCGGGACATCAGGAAAACGTTCAGCAACAAGCGGCCCAAGAGTCTCGCCCAAATATCGTTCAACTCCGTCTTTGTGAATCCAACTAAGACTAGCGTACGTAAACCGCAGATAAGGATGGTGGTTTATACGCGGATCGCGCATATGGGCTTGCATCCGGTCTCGAACGATTCCTTGACCAGCTTTCAACCAGCTAGGTCCGCTCAGGAATGTTCCTGGCTTCCAGATTAAATAGACCCCGTCTGCGTCAACCGACAGCCAGTTCACCAATCGTGGATCAAGCCACTCGTTTTGGGTGCTTTTCACCCAATTCACTCTCAACATTTACTAAATCCTTCTTTTGAAGGACTTGACCTGAGCAGCGTTCCACCTCACCTATTTTTTGTGTGCCACACACCAAGCCCTTTTAGGGTTAAGTTTCCGAAGCCGTGACTGAGTACGAATCAGTTGCGGCTTCATCCATATTGGATGGCAGTTCGGAAAAAGAGTCCAGCGCCTGTTCTGGCATTGTTCTTTTTGCTTTTTGGGCTTGGGCTTTTGTTTCGCGATGTCGCCTAAGGCGTGATCAAATTGCTATTCGCCTGTATCGCACTCCGCCTCTTTGGCGGCACGTTTGAATTTGTCGAGTTGAGACTCTGCTTTTGAGTTCACCTGTGCCACTCCTAGGAGATGTATCGTCTATACCTTGATGAAGTTGGAACAGATGGAGTGAACCACCTCCATAAGGATCGCCACCGGTATCTTAGCCTAACTGGTGTGGTCATGAAATTGGGCCAGGTAAATGCTGACCTGACTACGCGCTTGAACACCATTAAATTCGAGATCTTAGGCCACGATCCAGACGATCATATCAATTTGCATCGATCAGATATTGTAGGCCGAAAAGGCCCGTTTCAAGTTTTGCGAGATCCGGTGGTTTCAGCACGGTTTGATGCGGCGCTGTTAGATGCATTCAGAAACGTCGATTACCGCGTGATTACTGTGATCATCGACAAGGCTTGGATGCTCCGGCAAAGTCATTGGAGAAAGAACCATCCTTATCATTGGTTGATGGAAGTTCTTGCAGAGAAGTACGTTCTGTTTCTGAAAGACTTGGATACAATCGGCGACATAATGCCAGAGTCTCGCGGACGAAAAAAGGACGGACTCTTGCAGGATGCATACGAGCTAGTGAGAAACGATGGAACCTATTTCGTGCCCGCTAATGAGTTTCAGCAGCGTCTGAGAGCTAAGAAGCTGAAATTTCGAACGAAGACAGACAACATATCGGGCCTGCAAATGTGTGACTTACTTGCTCACCCCAGTCACATGTATTGTCGTGAGTGTGATCGACATCTAGTGCAACTAGGGCCGTACGCGCGTCAGATAGCCGACATCCTCAGAGACGCGAAGTATCATCGTTCCAATTACGGCAGGGTTGCGGGGTATGGGATGAAGAGATTTCCATAAAACAAAGGCGGGGTTTTCGCCCCGCCTGATGGATTATGTACCATCGTTTACCGACCGCCGAAGCATCGGATTACCTATTATTTATTGACTCTCGACGAATCTGTCAAGAGTTTTTGTTCTCTTTTTGTCCCGCTACTTAAAACAGATTTAGGCAATAATAAAATTGGTTCTCCTTCAATGCAGGGCGAAAGGGGCGAAAGGGCGAATATTCACCTAGTCCGCTGACTTTATTGTGTTTTGCGTTCGCATTTCTCGGGCGAATGTTGAGGCGAAAAGTGCTCCGTGGTCGTTTTCGCCCCTGCGTTCGCCTCTATAGGGGCGAAGGTATTTTTCCGTGATTTCAGAGGTTTGGGTGACTTTTCGCCCCAATCGCCCCTTTCGCCCAGTCTTGGGTTCAAAATGAGCTTCTTTCCGTCTTCGCGGATCCAATCTGCATCAACCAAGATCTTGATGGCGTCTTTTCGTTGATCATGTGTGCGACAACTTTTCGAGCCTCGCTTAGATAGCTGTGTGGTGTTCGAAGAACCGCCTTCCTTTTTCAAGAAGTGTGCAATTGAGTTCGCCTTATCGACGTCCTCATGCGCGGGCAGTAAATCCGATAGTCTGATCAGTTCCGCCAGAAAGTAGTTGGCCAAGCCAATGCCGCCCCGCATGGAGGCTTCGGACACGACCTGCTCATCCTTCATGACAGCCAAGACCCCAGCAATCCGTGCTGCGTTTTCGTGAGCTTTATTAGCGAGGTCCGAGTAGCCTGAAAGATCACCGGTCGGCGACAGCTTACGCTCGATGTTGTTGAAGAACTGAACCAGCAACTCGACAGCAGCGGCTTCCATCTGCAGAACGGGACGCTCTACATCTCCTTCTATGCGGCGAGCTATGGAATGGTCTAAAATCTCTTCGATCCGATCTGCAAATGCCATGACGTTGCGCGTAGTCGCACTCTCGCTCCACTCATCGACAGTCATCTGACGTGTTCCCATTGTGGTGGGAGGCTCGTGAACCAGGAAGCGCGCAAGACTGCCTTGCCCTCGTGCCATCGGGTCCCGTAAGAATGGAATGATCGCCACACGCTGCCCCAACATGTGAACTGCCAACCGACAATCACGGACAGTTCGCGTTTCAGAATTGAGGCCTGCGCCCTTAATCTTCTTGGTAACAGGACTGCCGTCCCAGAACTTTGACAGCGACGATAGTCCACTGAGCTTGTTCTCGGATTTCATCGAGTAGCCTGCCAAGAACTGTCCGGCCTCATCGCTCATAAGCGCTTGAGATGGATGACCTTCGAGAAAACCTTGTGTGAGACCCTCAATCGTGCCGTTGTTGGCCACAATCTCCGGCGACAATACCGGAAATGGCTCGCCTTCGATAAGCTCATTTGCTTGTCGGTCGCGAGCGGCCTTGCCGCGCAGCTCCTTGATGAACCGGTGTACGCCGATCATGGCATATTGATCTGCTGTGGACTTGCGTTCACCGCTTCGACCGATGGTGAGGATGAATAGTGATAGCGGTCGCTTGTCCTGACCCCTGAAAGCAACATCATAGCACCCTTGAGCAGCTAAGCTTGCGACAGACAGCACTGACGCGCCTGCAAGTGCGGGCGGGCACTTCACACTCTTCTGAATGTCACGAGCGACCGCTTCCATGGGGCCGAGTGCACCCATGGGGAATGGCATCGGTGCGCTATCAGGACCAGCTAGCGGCTCCGGCTCGGGCCAAGCAGCTGTGAGATCAGGAAGGCGTTCAGCGATTTCAATTAGGGACGTAGAATCAGGCATCGTTAAGTGCTCCTCGCTTGAAGGTTGCGGGGCTTGCTCAATCCACGCTCCCAGTGTTTGCGTGCAGTTTCACGAAAGGCCGCGATACCGAGTTGTTCAATGATGCCCGACTTGCCAGCGGCAATTTGGATAGCAGAGCGACACTCTGGATCATTCAGCTCACCCCCAGCGCTCAAGCGGCCCAAGGTGAAGCAGACGTCGGAAAGCACCTTCTCTGGTGCACGAGAATTGGCTTTCAGATCAGACAGCCGACTGAGTTCACTCTTCGCGATCCAAAGTGCAAGCTTGGACGGAGCGGTCGGCGCAGCCTGGTCGATGTTGAACTCGGGCGCGAAGTCACGCGCTCTTGCAATACCAAGGGCGATGTCCAGGTCATTCAATGCTCGGCTAAGGATGGACCGAGATGCTTCGAACTGCTCAGAAATGTCAGGGCATAGGCGCTGAGCATGATCAGAGAGCTGCTGTAGGTCGTCCAGCGCATCTGAGGCGAAAAGACGCCAGGACGCGATTTCATCGGGCTCAATGGGGTTGAGGTCTGGTTGGGTCATTGGGAGTTCTTGAGCTCCTCGAATGTGATTTCGCGGGCGTCTAAGCCATTGATCCATGGGCGGTTGCCGAATGCTGCATTGAATGTGCGCGCAAACTGGCTGGCCAGAATGAGAGCAGCGCAAACATTTGCGGTGCAATGATGGGGCTGAGCGATCTTGAACCTGCCCAGGACATCAAGCGCACGGTCCGATGCCGGGCGTTCGTTTTCTGGGTTGAGGATCACCCAGGGCTCACCATGGTTACGCAAGAAGTCACTGGCTGAATTGAGAGAGCGGTGAAGAGGACCGCCGTTCAGAAATGTCGTGTACTTTTCCCATTTCCGGTGGCGTTTTAACTTCGCCATGACCGAGAACGCTTGATCTTTGTGGGACCGAGCGAGCATGACCGCAGCATCATGATTGTGCATGACCAGCGAGCGAATATCGCCCCGCTTGGAACGCGATGAAACAAGAAAAGCAGGTGTGGCCAGAGCTCTTAAAAATTGAGGGCCCGGGGTCGATGGTCGTACGACAGGGCGCATGGCCAATCGCAAGCGAGTCTGGTGCTTCGCAGCTTGATTTCGAGGGGCGGTTTGTGTAGACATTTATTTGTCCTGCTCGTGACTAAAGGACAGAATTAAAGGGCCAGCGACTTATGAGCGCCTTCCCCTTTTTCCCTCGCTTGAGCGCCACCCCACTGGCTGCTTGGCGAGGGTTCATTCTTTTAGGCGGCATGCTCCTTTCGGGTTTCCAGAACTTCGGCTTTCCACCTCTCGACATCGTCGCGCAGCCAGAACTCAATGCCTCGGATTAGGAACGGCTTGGGAAACTCCCCGGCAGCTCGCATGCGATAGAACGTCGTTCTGCTGAAAGGGAGAAGATCCACGACTTGTCGAATGCGCAGGGCGTCTTTGCTCATATTGATTCCGCTTAGTTCGCTCATATTCGACGACCTTTCAAAGTTGTGATGCGGGCAGTCTTATAGGGCCACATTGGTTGTGTCAACTTAAACCACATTGGTCATTATTGTTGACAACCAGTGTGGTTTATGGCTCACTGTTTCAACTTGGTTCGGGTTGTTCCAAGTTCGGCTCGCTGATATGGCGTGAGTATAGAGTGGTTGGAGGTGGACATGAGCAAAGAGAATGAGTCGCGCACGGTTCAAATCACCGTGTTGGTTACGCCTAGCGAAAAGCGAGCTTTAGACGCTGCGAAACAGCGATGGAGCAGGTCGCTTGGTAGCGAAGTGCATGGTCGCATCGCCTATACACTCGCGATGAGCGATGAGATCGACTTCGCCGATAGGTCTGGAATTGTGGAAGATCCAACTTTGGCTGTGGGCGAACTCGAAGCATATCGAGAGCGCTTGAAGAAACGGATTGTCGAGTTGCGACTCGAAGCACCCAGTCCTGTTGAAGATTTGGGATTAGGGTTAAACGATATACCATCGGCTTATGAGCTTCTCGAGGACTCTGTAGGCAAACTTATTGAGGAAACTGATCTCGAGTTGGATAATTCAACGTTTGCCGCGATAATGAAGCCTGACGTTGTTTTGCCTCTGGAGATTAAAGATGTAGAGTTGTACTCGGCGGTCGCGACAGCTTACGCATCAAGCGTTTCTATGCTCGAAACTGATCTTGCTAACGATGAAGCCCCGCTAGCAAAACGCGCGCGCTCGCGATTGGGCAAATCACGTGTTCTGCTCCAATATTGGGCCTGGGCGTTCTTCATACTAATGAATTTCAAGGCGGAGCGGACCGCCACTATTCATCTGAACACAATGCTGATTGAGGCGGGTCTATCGGGCGCTGAAGGGAGCCTGAAGACGTCAGTCTTATTGCTGGAAAAAGAATCTTTGGCACTTCGAATGGCGTACGAAGAGTTTTTGAAATCGCTGAGTGGGTGAAACAGCCAATCCATATGTGAGCACGTAGAAATAGATCTAAACTGCCGCCGAGATCCAGCGTGCAATAGTGATCAGCGCTTCTCGTCTTTCGTTAAGCAAATCGTATGCATTGTACCTGCCTGAAACGGCTGCAACCCCGGCTGCAGATGGAGAATGCGAAAGTAAGGCCTGCACTACATAGGGCGACACACCAGACGCCGCCAAGAGCGTTGCACCTGAATGTCTGAGGCTATGCAGCGTACCAGGATGATCCTCTAAGCCAGCGGCATATTTCGCTCGCACAAAAGCTTTGGACAATGAAGGCTGTAAGATCGCTTTAGTATGGTCCCTTGGTGAAGGGAAAAACACCAGAGGCTCTGCTTCATCGACCGGTCTGAACGGTGACGTCAACGCCTTTTCCAGCTGTTCTAACGCGAACTCGGACAGCGGTACGGCCTCGGGGCGGTTTCCCTTCATTCGATCTGCGGGGATGTTCCAAATCAGGTTGCTGCGATCCAGTTCTCCAATAGCGGCGCCGGCACATTCGCCGCTTCGTTTCAATGTCAGCATGGCAAGCTTCAGCGCGTATTGGGATAGTGGATGGATCTTCGCGTCCGGATCTTCGATCGCCTTCCAGAGCTTTGCTAACTCCTCCAATCTGAAGCGAGCGTCTTTCGCCGTCTCCGGCATGTGCTCAATCTCACCGCTCGGATCGGTAACGCCTGCGAATTTGAATAGGGGTCGCAGCATTACCAGCACCCGATTATGGGTGCTTGCTTGTCCTTTGATTTCCAGAGGATCCAGGATGCTCCTCACATCACTCTCGGTGACATGCGCTATCGGCTTGTTCCCTATGACGGGCAGGACGTGAGTATTGAAGCGGCCCCGCATGTCCTTGATGTACTTCTCACGTCGACCATCGCGTTCTAGTTTTCGGATGCGTCGCTCCAGCACCGCACGCACACTGTCGACGGCTTCAGCCTTTCTGTTAGCTTTGCGTTGATCCCGATCGCGCGCAGGATCTGTCCCTTCGCGGATCTTCACCCGGAGCGCCTCAGCTTCGTTGCGAGCTTTGCTCAGAGTGAGCTCGTCAGCTTTCCGACCGTACCGACCAAGCGTGAGGCGTCGTTCCTTGCCGTCGATAGAATAGATGAATGTCCACATCTTTCGGCCGGTCGTTGAAACACGGAGTGCCAGGCCACGTGATGCGATGTCTCGATAGTCTTCTTGTGCTTTGCCATCCGGACACGTGGCGCCCTGAACGAATGCATCGGTGAGTTTCAGTCTTGGCATGTTGAAAAGGCTTCAGACCATTTAGGTGGAATTTAGGTGGTAATTCTATGCAACTGCTTCTGACATTTTGAAACGCCGAGGCATTGTTGGCAACAGCTAAATTGCTGTATTATATAGAAATATGGAACAACCGGGAGCATCATGAAACACCAAGAAACACGCAAGCTAAGTCATTCCTAATCTGTAGGTCACGCGTTCGAATCGCGTCGGGATCGCCAGCGCAGCCTCATTAAGCAAGGCTTAATCGGAAGCGCCCATGCTGCCGGCAAATATAAAAGAGCTTGTTTTGGAGATTATGGATGTTGCGTGCAATTGCCTTTGCGCTGGCCCTGTTCGGCACGGCTTCTGTTCCCGCTTTTGCGGCAGGATTGAGCGCGACCCAATCGGTTGAACTCGTCAATGTGAGCGTCGACGCAAATGGTCGCGAAACACGCACCTTCGCGCCGGCAACCGATGTCGAGCCAGGCGAACAGGTGCGGTATCAACTCACCTACACAAATGATGGCAGCGCGCCGGCTGAAAAGGTCAGCTTGATCATGCCGGTGCCCACAGAAGTGACCTTTCTTGAAGGATCGATTGAGACCGGCACGAGCGCGGTTTCTTACTCCAGCGATGCTGGCGAGACCTTCGCCCCGCGCGATCAGGTTCTGGTTCGCGATGGCGACTCGGTCCGGATCGCAAATGCCGATGAAATCACCCACATTAAGTGGGTGTTCTCGCAGCCGATTGCGCCATCTGAATCCGGCACGATCAGTTACATGGCTGTGCTCAATTAAGTCGGCCAAGATTGAAGGTGCGAGACCTTCGGGGCGTTTGACGCTGATCAAAGATAGTAATTAAGCTTCAATCCGGCTTCCTGCCAGCGGCATTTGGCCAGTCTGCCCGTGCCTGACAACGTGACCCAGGCCTCGTCCAAATCTTCGCCGCCAAAACAGATATTGGTCACGAACGGGTCGGGAAAGGCTGTGTGGGAATGTGCGCCTTCAGGCGTGATCGTGGTGATGCCGCCATTCAGGATGGTCGCCACGCATATGTTGCCAGAAGCCGCGACGGCCAGGCTGTCAAAATATTGCAGGCTCGGCATCGCGGCGACAACCCGTCCTTTGTTAAACGGGCTCGCTTGGCGGGCTTGTCCTGGCGCGTCCAGATCAAACGCCCAGAGACGCGCCGTCATCGTGTCGGCCATGTAAACGGTGGTTTCGTCGGGTGACAAACCGCACCCGTTCGGCGAAATATGATTGTGATCAATTTCCTTGGCTTCGCTCGCGCCTCTGGCCAGGTAGAACAGACCGCCGACATCGCGGTGGCGTGGGAAGGATTTGCCTAGGTCTGTGAAATATAGATTGCCATCACGATCAAAAACCAGGTCATTCGGCCCCCGCAGCGGGTGACCCTCAACCGTATCCAGCACGCGTTCGACTTTACCTGTTGCCAGATCAATCCGCTCAATTCGGCCGCCTGAATAATCGTCAGGGCAATGACCGGGGATCAATAGGCCATGGCGTTCGTGATATTTGAACCCGCCATTATTGCAGATCCATAGCGCGCCGTCGGGTCCAATCGCGGCGCCATTGGGGCCGCCGCCTGGTTCAGCGATCACTTCAGACTTACCGTCACCCCAGATCCGCGTCACGCAACCTTTGGCGATCTCGACCAGGATGATTGAGCCATCCAGCATCCAAACCGGACCTTCTGGAAACCCGAGACCTTCGGCAACTGTTTCAAACTCCATATCCACCTCCCGCATCATTTTCGCGAGTGTGGCGCCACGTGGCGCGCGCAGCAAGCCTTACGCGAGGCGATCTAGAATCCGAATGGTAAAATCGAACTGATTTTTCTCATTCGCGGTCATACGACGCGATTCTGTTTCCGTGAACTCGGCTTCATCAAATTCGGGAAATGCCGCGTCTCCCTCCATGACCGTGTCAACTTCGGTGACATATAGTCGGTCCGCACTGGGCAGGGTCGCCGCGTACACAGCGCTACCTCCAGTGACAAAAAACTCACTGCGTCCGGCCGCGCGCGCCAAGGCCCGCGCGGTTTCGACGGCCGCCCGTGTTGACGTGAACACGCGCGCCTGTGGCGCGGAATATTGGCCATCGCGACTGAGCACAATATTGTCACGTCCAGGCAGAGGTCGGCGCGGTAGGCTCTCCCAGGTTTTACGGCCCATTATGATCGGGCAGCCTTTGGTAACCGTTTTAAAATGCTTGAGATCATCTGACAGGCGCCAAGGCAGATCATTGTCCTTGCCAATCACGCCATTTTTTGCGCGCGCGACGATCAGACAAAGCTTGGGATCTGTACTCAAGGTCTTCTCCTGCAGCTCGCGCAGCCTAGATGCTGGCCTTAAGACGGTTTGCCCCTTAAGAGCAAGCTTCGGTTTCGTGAAATGGACTAGCCAATGCTTATTGAGATCTGGGACGCGTTTGTCGGGATTTTGACGAACAATCGACCTGGTTTTCTACTGCCAGTCCTGTTTGGATTGGCGATTTCCGTGGCCGTG
Organism: Pseudomonadota bacterium; assembly: GCA_039029475.1. Lineage (GTDB taxonomy): Bacteria > Pseudomonadota > Alphaproteobacteria > Caulobacterales > Hyphomonadaceae > Henriciella. The sequence continues at coordinate 171,441 of JBCCGB010000003.1, forward strand.
CTCTGGCGTTTGGGTGGGCGGTTGTGGGCGATCATCTATGTAATGATGATTCCGTTCCTGAACTGGTCATTCGGAGTGGTGCCCAATCTTCAATTCGTCGGGCCCTGGGTCGACAATGCCAGCGCCATGTTCTCCCTGATTTTTCCAGCCGATACGCCGGATCCGAATGGCTTGATGCTGCATCCTCTCACCTTGGTTACGGGTCTGGTCTTTGTCATTCGTGATTTCGTCCAGCGCGAGATGCGCCAATGGGTCTTGCTGGCCATGGCCATGGCGCTCTGCTGGTCGATGTATTACGCTTGGATCGTGATCGTGATTGCCTCTGGGCTCGCCTTCTTCGTCTCCGAGTTTTTCGATTGGTTGCTCTTTACGTTCACCAAGATGAAATTGTCCAAGCGCATTCTTTATTCCAGCGCTGTGGCAACGCCAATCGACACCACAATTTTTCTCTATGGCGCCGACCTGGCCAAGCAAATGCAACTCGGCATGGAGCCAGGCAACACGCTGACTCTTGCCAATTGGATCGTTTTTGTCATCGGAAAGATGATTGGAGCATTTGTTGTCTCTGACATGATCCGTCGACGTGAGAATGCCGGAATCACCGATCCATATGAGGATCATCCAGCGCAATCAGCGATGGTCTAGGCGGGCGAGAAACTGCCCGCCTGCGCCCGCTGCCAATCGCCGGCCAATGATGTCGCAGTCGCGTTGCCGAGCAAGGCGCCCGGCGCAATCAAATCATAAGCGAGATCAGCGGGCACGGCTTTGTCTTCGGTCACACGGTGAATGATGTGATGCGGTTGCAAATCAGATGGATGCTGACAGCCAGCAGCGCCGACCACTTCCATCAGAGCCGCGACGGTATTCTTGTGAAAATGAAAAACCCGTTCAGCCTTGTCCGCAACCACGAGACCGCGCTGGCGTCCCGGGTCTGATGTCGCGATGCCCGTCGGGCAAGTATTGTTATGACAATGTAGCGATTGGATGCAGCCAAGTGAAAACATGAATCCGCGGGCTGTGTTGATCCAATCGGCGCCGAGGGCGAGTGAAGCGGCCATGTTGAATGCCGAGACTTGTTTGCCACTGGCGGCGAGTTTGATGTCATCTTTTAATCCGCAGCCGACCAGGGCGTTGCGGGCAAAGATCAAGCCCTGCCGAAGCGGTGTCCCAACATGATCGAGAAACTCGCCCGGCGCGGCGCCCGTGCCACCTTCTGCGCCATCAATGACGATGAAGTCGGCACGCTGACCGGTTTCCAGCATCGCTTTACAAATGGCGAGAAATTCCCAGCGATTACCAATACACAGTTTGAAGCCAATAGGCTTTCCACCAGACAGATCCCGCAGCTGAGTCACAAAATCCAGCATCTCAATGGGTGTCGAGAATGCCGTGTGATGCGGCGGGGAGTAGCAGGTTTCACCGACCGGGATGCCGCGCGCGTCGGCGATCTCGGGCGTGACTTTTGCACCGGGCAGAACGCCGCCATGGCCAGGTTTTGCGCCCTGGCTCAGTTTGATTTCGATCATCTTGACCTGGTCCAAGCTTGCGGTTTCCTGGAACTGGACCGGGTCAAAACCACCGTCCGATGCGCGGCACCCGAAATAACCAGAACCGAGTTCCCAGACCAGATCCCCGCCGCCCGCTTTGTGGTAACGTGAAACCCCGCCCTCACCAGTATCATGAAAGAAGCCGCCCTGCGCTGCGCCGCGGTTCAGCGCCTCAATAGCATGAGCGCCGAGCGAGCCGAAACTCATCGCTGAAATGTTCAGTACGCTGGCGGAATAGGGTTGAGCGGTGCCCGGTGCGCCGACCAGGATGCGGGGGTTTTCGTCTTTCGGATGATGCGCGGCAATCGAATGAGCGAGCCATTCATAGGGCGGGTTTTCTATATCGAGATGGCTGCCAAAGGGTTCCACGGAGGAGACGTTTTTCGCCCGGCGATAGACCATCGCCCGTTCTTCATGATTGAATGGGCGACCTTCGGTTTGGCTTTCGACCATGTAAGATCGAAAGAACGGGCGCATGGCCTCTGCCAGCCAACGCATACGCCCAAGGATCGGGAAATTTCGCCAGAGTGTGTGCCGGGTTTGCAGAAGATCATAAAACCCCAGCAAAGCCGCGCCACCCAGGATCAATGCGGGTAAATAAAGCCAGATCGATGATTGCGCGCCCCAAAGACTTGCTGCGAGCAATACAAGAACGATGAGGAATGGAATAAAGCGGATCAAAAAAGGCCCCTCCAGAAGGTCGGGAGGAGCCTATTATTGTCCGGGATTTCAGGTCAATGATCGATTGCCTAGAAGCCGTTCAGTTTTGCATAGCGATCGCGATGAAAACTGGCGCCGCCAAGCTGGGCTTCCTGCACGCGAGCGCGTTTCATATAGAGGCCGCTATCATGATCATCTGTCATGCCGATACCGCCATGGAACTGCACGGTTTCGTTCGAGACCAGATGGATCAGATCTGATGCCCGCGCCTTGGCAAGGCTGGCGAGTTCAGCAGTATCATTTCGATTTTCATCAACGCCCGAAAGCGCCGCACCGATACAAGAGCGCGTCAGCTCAAGCTCTGTGAACATCTTTGCCGCACGATGCTGCAAGCCCTGGAATGACCCGATCAATTGACCGAACTGTTTGCGCGTTTGCAAATATTCGAGCGTCATGTCGAAGGCGGCTTGGGCGCTGCCCAGCGCTTCGGCGGCGAGCGCGATACGACCGCGGTCGAGCGCCGGATCGAGTATTTCCCAACCTGCATCGACGGCGCCGATGACATTGTCTTCGCTGACGGCGACATCGTCCAAATGCAGATGCGCCGCGCCATGCGAGTCGACCGTGTTGAGCGCCTGTACCGATAGGCCTTGGGTGTCTTTTGGAACGATAAACAGACTGATCCCATGGGCCTGACCGGCTTCGCCGAACGTGCGGGCGACAATGATGAACACGTCCGCATGGTGTCCGTCGGCGACAAAGCGTTTCGCACCGTTCAGCGTATAGCCCTGACCATTGCGTTCTGCTTCTGTGGCGATATTCCGTGGCGCATGATGCGTGCCCTCGTCGACGGCGACGGCCACTGTGATGTCGCCGCTGGCAATCTTGGGCAGCCATGCCGCTTTCTGAGCTTCAGATCCACCAAGCACGATTATGCTGGTGCCGAGGACGGCTGTTTGTAGAAGCGGCGTCGCCGCAATCGTGCGGCCTTGTGCTTCCATGATTTGCCCCATGGCAACCATGCCAAGGCCAACCCCGTCATATTCTTCCGGAACCAGAACGCCAAAAAAGCCGAGCTCGGCCAGCTTGCTGCGTGTATCGGCATCAACACCGTTCGCGTCCTTGTCGCGCAAACCACGCAGATGACTGACCGGCAATTCATCGCGCGCAAATGCCATGGCCGTGTCGCGCAGCATTTGCTGATCTTCAGATAGAATGAACGCCATTATTGATGCTCCCTCAGGCCAAGCACGCGTTTGGCAATAACATTGAGATTGATTTCACTGGTGCCGCCTTCGATCGAATTGCCTTTCGAACGCAACCAGCTCCGGGTGGCTTTCTTGGCATCTTCAGCAAACCCGTCACCAGACCAGCCGAGCCCATCGGTCCCGAGCGCTTCGACAATCAGCTCGCATTTGTCCTGATTCATTTTCGCCGCCGCATATTTCATGATCGAAGCTGTGTGTCCGACTTCCTGACCGGCTTTGGCTTGCTCGGTCGAGCGTTGTACGGTCAGCTTGAAGGCCGACGCATACATCAAATGATCAGTGATGCGCGCACGCAAGTCACCGTCGGAAACGCGGCCGGTCTCATCTACGCCGACATGTTGTTTGGCATATTCCTGCGGCGGCAGAATGCCAGACCCGCCCGTGCCTCCAAAGCCGCCAGCAGAGATTGATGAACGTTCGAATTGCAGCAGACGTTTGGCAATTGTCCAACCGGCATTGAGCTTTCCGACCAGTTGATCTTTCGGGACTTTGACATCCGTGAAGAACGTTTCACAAAACGGAGAAGACCCTGAGATCAGTTTGATTGGGCGGGCTTCGACGCCTTCCGTCTGCATGTCGAAAACCAGAAAACTGATACCGTCATGTTTAACGCTCTTATCGGTGCGAACGAGGCAAAAAATCCAGTCGGCCTGATCGGCATAAGAGGTCCAGACTTTCTGGCCGTTGATCAACCAATGGTCGCCTTTGTCTTCGCATTTTGTCTGCAAACCGGCCAGGTCTGAACCGGCACCTGGCTCGGAATAGCCCTGACACCAGCGGGTCTTGCCTTTCACGATGTCGGGGATGAAGCGCTTTTTCTGCGCTTCATTGCCAAATTCGAGCAGGGCGGGCCCAAACATCCACAAGCCGAAAGAGAACAAGGCCGGCCGCGCTTTAATGCGTCGTAATTCCTGCTGAAGAACCCGCGCCTGCGCCTTGTTCAGGCCGCCGCCGCCATATTCCGCGGGCCATTCAGGGGCCGTCCAGCCCTTTTCACCCATACGCTCTAGCCAGACTTTCGAGTCCGGATTCTTAAACGCCTCTCGGCGGCCGCCCCAGACTATCTCATCATCTTTCATTGGCGTGCGCATGCTGGCTGGACAATTTTCCTCCAACCAGTCGCGCACTTCATTGCGGAAGTCGTCGAGTTCTTCCGGGGCATCAAAGGCCATGATCATTCTCCCGTCGGCGTGCGTCAGCACCCATTGTTTCTTGCCTGATCGACAACATAGCGATCGGGTTCGGAGATGACCATGACTGACGCTGGGTTAGACCCTACTCGCCAATCGCATAGGCAAATTCCTCGCGTGTGATTTTGCCGTGCTCGTTGACGTGATACGTGGCGATTTCTCGCATCTGCATGCGCTCGCCGCTCTCTTTCTGCGTGACGTCGATATCGAAAATTACGCTGAACCGATCTGTGCCGTGAACGAATGGTCCCTCGACACTCATATCGTGGAGGTCATGAGCGCCATACCACCAGTCATTCTTGGCCTTGATTGCGTCACGGCCGGCGGCTTCGGCGCTGCCGGTTGGCATCGCCATAGCTTCCACAGAGACGGCGTCCTCGGTGTAATATTGATTCTGTAATTCGGTTTCGCGATGTGATTTGCAATGCTCAATCAGGGTTTGGCCGAGTTGCATCAGATCTTGTGGCGTTGGCATATCAGTCCCTCCAGTTTGCTAGGTATAGAACAAAGCAGGAACTTCGGTGTCGAGTCAAGTGAAATCGCATACTCAGAAGCGACCGAGAAATCCATGTTCGGGTCCGGTTTCGATACCGACAATATTGAGGATATGGACGACCACCAGGAACAGGCCGAACACGCACCCGACCATGATCAATCCCCATGGAAGCTGATGCGGGCGTTGGTCTTTTTCGCGAATGGTGCCCATTTTTGATTGAGCGTGGATGCCGAGTATGACGAAGCCAATGGCGAGGCTGAGGCTGATAATCCAGTCGAGCAAAGCTCCGTCTCCTGCAAGTCGCGCGGTTTATGCGGCGTCTTTGCCCAGAAAAACGGCGCCTTCGCAAGCTCCCAAAAGGCGCGATATGCAGCCAATGAATGAAGCGACCAATAAGCGGGGCGCGTCAGAATGGCTGCCAGGCGTCCCCAGCGCAGCCGTCCCGGCGCGCACATGTCGCTCAGCAAGCCGACCGATACCCCCGCGATGAGCAAGCCGCTGCCAAACGGGCCGAGCGCTAAACCCGGCCATAGTCCGACCAAACCGACTCCGATCAGACAGGGCATGTACAGAAGGGGCGCCAGTATGGCGCCGCCAAGACAGAGTTGCATGGTCAAGAATGGCAGCAGGCCCATTTGCCGACACGTCTTGCCCGGGGATCGCATCAAGACCAGCCAGGTCTGTACGAACCCTTTGATCCAGCGAGACCGTTGGGCCAGCCAGGGGGTGAATCGATCCGGAGCGTCTTCCACTGTCGGTGGACGTATCGTTCCGCAGGCGAGACCAGCGCGCGCGATCCGCATGCCAAGATCGGCATCTTCAGTGACGTTCCAGGAGTCCCATCCGCCCAAGGCTTGCAGCGCATCCTTGCGGAAATGATTGCTGGTTCCGCCAATCAGAATTGGCATTCGATAGAGCGCGAGACCGGGTAGGAGCAGACCGAACTGAACGGCATATTCCAGCGCCCAATGTTCAGATAGCCAGCCCCCTCGTTGGGGTTCGCCCACCAGAGGCGCCTGCACGCAAACCAGATCATCAGGGCCGTGTGAAAAGGCATGGTGTGCGGCAAGCAATTGATCAGGGTGCGGAATATCCTCTGCATCATAGACCGTAATCAGCTGGCCGATCGCTTCAGACAGTCCGAAGTTCAACGCATTAGGTTTGGTGCGCGGACCGCCAGCCGGGACCGTCTGTATCCTTGTATAGGCTGGAAAACGGGCGTTTGTTGCGGCGTTGAGCGTTTCCAGATCATCAACTTCGATGAGGATTTGCACATCCAGACGATCTTGCGGCCAGTTTAGCCTGGAAAGCGCGCGACTGATTTGCGGGATCAGGCGCGCTTCCAGATATAGTGGAATGAGGATCGAATAGGTTGGCAGGTCCACACTCACGCGGGGCTCGATTGCGCCGTGTTGTCTGGTCAGGCGGACGCACACGCCAACCAGAACCAGAAAGCCACGCCACAGGATGAGCGTCGAGAACACAAGAAAGAAGATGCCGCCGATTGCCATCATGATCGCGATGGGAAAACTCAGTAAACCGATGCCGAGGACGACAATCAGCCGATTGATGCACGTGATCTGCCCCGCATCGAGCCCACGCTGAAATGACAGATCTGGCCCAAGGCGCGGGAAATCTGCGGGGTGATTGGTTGAAACTGTCGACTCTTCGCGCCGCATATGTTGCGAATAATTTAGATGCGCCGCCTGAGACACGGATTGATCAAATAGAAGATTGTATTGATCAAAAGTATATTTCATGAGTTAAGTAAAAAAGAAGTTCTAATTTGATCAAGCATCCACAATAAGAATTCGAATCCGATCAACCTGGATTTGTGCAGATAGACACCACTCGACAAATGTTCTATATATGTTCCATGAGTGGCTTACACATCTCCTGGTTTCGGCAAGACCTGCGCGTGCACGATAATGCCGCGTTGCGCGCAGCAGCTCAGTCTGCACAGCGCGAAGGCGGTGAAGTCTTGCCTTTATATATATTGCCGCGTGCGCTGGATCCGGCGGTAAAAAACGGCGCACAGGTTCAGCGCGATGCTTTGACGGATTTACGCGCCGCTCTGAGGCAGCGTGATGCGGAGCTGCATCTGCGACAAGGCGATGTTCTTGAGCTGCTGTCCGACCTGCACGCCAAGCATCAGATCCTGAGCCTTCACGCACATGAGACCTTGGAAGCCGCACCGATTGACGCATCCGTCGAGGCTTGGGCATTGCGTGCGGGCGTCCGATTCCATCTGTATCGTCAGTTCCAACCCAATGTGATGCCGCGCGGCCATGAGTCCTGGCAAACCGTGTGGGAGCGATTCATGGCGCGCCCGCGGAACGAAGCGCCTGATCATTTGTCTGCCGCCAATATTGGCATTGGGCGCTGGCTGGATCTGCTCTCTGATGAGGATGAGCCCGCTGGTGAAGCGCCGCAAGGTGGGCGCAAGCAGGCAATTCTCAAACTGCGCCGTTTCCTCGGTATGGCGACGCCGGACCGACCCAGCACACAATCCGGTCAAGATGCTTTCAAGGCCCTGGAACCAGACTTGCGACTCGGCGCGGTTTCCATACGAGAAGTGTGGCAGGCGGCGATTGGAGCACACCAACAGGCCCTGAAAGCGGGCTTGGACATTCGCGCTGCATCGATCGCGAGCTTCCTTCAAATGCTGCCAAGCCTGTCTCGAACAAACGCTCGCGGCGCACTGAAGCCGCGCGCCGGACCCCCTGTCAGCGTGGGCCAAGCGCAGGCCGAACTCGGCGATCAATTGTCGCTCGGGTTCGGGAATTCTGATCGACAGAAAGGAGAATCAGCAAAAAATTACTGAAAAACGATATCTACATATTGAAAAACAATAAGAGAGCTGCTAAATAGAAGCTGTCAGGGAGACTCCAAAAGGAGCCTCTGACCCCGGCAGACCCGGGCCACATAATAAAGGACTAAAACAATGCAAGCGACGACCTCCCACGTCACCACTTCCCGCGTCAGCGCCCCGACTTTCTTCACCATCGACACGATTGAAGATGAACCCGGCGCTTACATCCTCCCAGCGCTGCAGCGTGACGCTCAAGCGTCTGGCCGCGACCATCTTCTGGTCGGCCGCCGCCGACGCAGCAAACGTCGCCTGGCTCGATAATTAATCTGGCCCGGTTCGATGTCTTCACCCCGTCCATGTGGCGGGGTGACCTTCGTTTTGGTCTACAGATTTAATAGGTCTTTAGGCTTGATAAAGTTGCGCAGGCGAAACTGCGCTGGAACAAACGCGCCATCTTCTTCAGCCTCAAACAAAACGGCGGCGCCGGTTGGCAATTTTGCCGAAATGCGGATGGCGGCTTGATGGTCATGGCTGCCTGCGGCGCGCAAAATGCTCAGCGATAAATCATGCAATCCGGGATTGTGGCTGATGACGATCAGCGTTCTGGCGCCATCATTGTCAGCGATCATATCCGAGACGCCGCGCTCGCCGGCAAGATATAAATCATCCTCTAGACTCATCTCGCACGTGCCGAACACGGCGCTGAGATGAACCCACGTTTCGCGCGTTCGCCGCGCGGTAGAGACCAGCGCACGTTCGGGGCTCCAGCCTTCCGATTTGAGGGCTGCCGCCATGGCTGCAGCTGCGTCATGCCCGACAGGCGTTAAGGCCCGCGCATGATCATCCACGCCCTCCGTCCAGGGTTCGGTCTTGGCGTGACGCATTAAAATCAGACGCTGCATCGAAGCTCCTTCGGAATGGTGCAGGAAAACTAAACCCGCGAGTCAGGCTTTTAAGGTTGGAACGCCCCCTCATAGGCCTCATTTTTAGTGCAGAAATCAAGCCAATTGACAAGGAGACGTCAGATGAGCCTGTTGCTCGGTGACACCGCCCCCGACTTCGAAGCCGACACCACCCAAGGCCGAATCCGCTTTCATGACTGGATTGGCGATGATTGGGTCGTGTTCTTCTCGCATCCGGCTGACTTCACGCCGGTGTGCACAACCGAACTCGGCTACACAGCAAAACTTAAGGATCAGCTCGCAGCGCGCGGCGCCAAAGCGCTTGTAATTTCAGTCGATACGGTGGCGCAGCACAATAAATGGATCGAAGACATTGAAGACACGCAGGACACCAAGGTGAATTTCCCGATCATTGGTGATCCGGAAAAAACCGTGGCGACCTTGTACAATATGATTCATCCAAATGCGGATGCGAAAGTCACAGTGCGTGCGGTTTATGTGATTGATAATAATAAGAAAATACGAGCTTCGATCATTTACCCGCCATCCGCGGGTCGAAACTTTGATGAGATCCTGCGCTTGATTGACAGTCTTCAGCTCACAGACACGCAGAAAGTGGCGACACCGGTCAACTGGCAGGATGGCGATGATGTCATCATTGTTCCAAGCGTGAGCAATGAGGAAGCCGATAAGCTGTTCCCGAAGGGCTATACCGAAGTTCGGCCATACTTGCGGACGACGCCGCAACCGAACAAATAGTGGAAGCGGGCGCTTTTGCGGCGGCAGGCCCGCAAGCGCCCGCTCCGACCAACACCGCAAATTTCGATAGACGCACATCGGCGCAATACGATACTCGATCTTCGGAAACCGAGGCGGCTTATCATGTTCCGATTGTACAAGCGCGACGAGAGCGGCAAGATCGCCGCCTATCACGAGGTCTGGGTCGAGCTCAAACCGCGGCGGATCATCGAGCATTGGGGCATGGTCGGGACACGCGGCGACACGGACGCGCACCGGATCAAGTTGCTGCGCTCTTTGGAGCGTCAGATTGATGACTTGCTTGACCCGGCCCGCGCCCTCGGTTTCGGCGAAATCGGTCCAGGGGATTACCAAACTCTCATCGTCATCTATCCCATCGGGAACGCGTGGTCGGTTAATGATCAAGAGAAAATCCGCGCCGCGGAAGATGGTTTGACTGAAATTCTTGGCTGGACTGGTCTTGGTACGTGCGAGGGCGAAACCGTCACGGACACGACCATCGAATTCACTTGCCGGGTGCTCGATCCCGACCTCGCAGAAACCCGTATTGTCGAACAAATGTCAGACACCGAGTTTGGCGACTATTCCCGTATCCACACCGAATAGGGTATACTCCGTCAATGGCTGACACTGAAACGCTGATCGATAACACGCCCGACGGGAAAAAAGTCGGACTGACGCCAGAGGGTTGGCTGACGGACAGTTGGTACCTGGCCTGCCTGACGACGGATCTAAATCCGGGCGCCCAGGTGCGGCGAATGATTTTAGGTCAGCCGATCGTGATTGCGCGGACGGGTGATGGCGACGTCTTTGCCCTGCGCGATATTTGTCCGCACCGGCTGGTACCATTGAGCTCAGGACGACAGGTCGAAACCGAAGGCGAAGCCACCCTGGAATGCCCTTATCATGGTTGGCGGTTTGGTGCCGATGGCGTTTGCAGACATATGCCGAGCCTGACAGGGTCGGAGCCTTATGATCCATCACGGGTGAAAGTTCGGCCTTATCCGACACATGAGGCCCACGGCGCGGTCTATGTTTTCATCGCGGACAATCCGCGATTTGACGACGACCCGGATGTTCCGCGGCCGGATTTTGGGCCGCTTCCAGGCAAGCCAAAATTTGTCATCGAGGATGTTTTCAACGCTCATATGGATGATGCCGTGGTCGGGTTGATGGACCCGGCGCATGTGCCGTTCGTACATAATCAATGGTGGTGGCGCCCACCCTCGGTGGGGTTGAAGCTGAAAGAAAAACCATTCGTTCCAGCTGAGCGTGGATGGGCGATTGATCGGCACAAGCCGAGCTCAAACTCGCGCTTGTATAAGTGGGTTTTTGGCGACGAGGTTGAGACCGAAATACGCTTTCAGTTGCCCGGGTTTCGCTGGGAGATCATTTCGAATGATAAGGCCCGTTTGCTGACCCTGACCTGTCTGACACCAGAAGCGCCAAAACGCACCCGGATCACGCAATTGACGTGGTGGACCGGGGCGCCGCTTCTACATCTCGCCATCCCGTTCGCCAAACCGATGGCGCAGAAATTCCTGCGTCAGGATGGCGATATGGTCGATTTGCAAAATCTCGGAATGGAGCACCAAAAGTCGATGATGTGGATCGACGACATCGACGTGCAGGCGAAATGGTATCAGATGCTGAAGAAGGAATGGGCCTCGGCACGCGCCGAAGAACGACCTTTCGTGAACAAGATCAAGCCGACAACACTGCGCTGGCGGAGCTAGCGCGTCGGCACGGGGGCGTCGCCAGAATAATCATAAAAGCCACGGCCGACTTTGCGTCCAATCCAGCCGGCTTCCACATATTTTACCAATAAGGGGCAGGGCCGATATTTGGTGTCCGCGAGTCCGTCATGCAGCACCTGCATGATCGAGAGACAGGTATCCAGACCGATAAAATCAGCCAGGGTCAGCGGACCCATCGGGTGATTGGCGCCAAGGCGCATGGCGGTGTCGATGCTCTCAACAGTGCCGACCCCTTCATATAACGCATAGACCGCTTCATTGATCATCGGCACCAGGATGCGATTGACGATGAATGCCGGATAGTCTTCGGCATTGGTTGTGGTTTTACCGAGGCGATCAGCAAACCCCATTGCCATCTCATATGTCTCTTGATCCGTCGCTAGGCCGCGAATGATCTCCATCAGCTTCATCAACGGAACGGGGTTCATAAAGTGCAGGCCGATAAAGCGTTCCGGTCGATCTGTGGTCGAGGCGAGACGGGTCACCGAAATCGATGATGTATTTGTCGCCAGATAAGCATGCTGCGGCACAACTTTGCATAAGTCGGCAAAGATCTTTTCTTTGATTTCGCGATTTTCGGTCGCGGCTTCGATGGCGAGATCGGCCTGACCCAGTGGGTCGAGCGACACGGAGGTTTGGATTCGTGCCTTTGCCGCTTTCATCTCATCCATTGAGATCAATTCTCGCGATAATTGCCGGCTCATATTTTTATCGATCGTGGTCAGCCCGGCATCCAGCGCGTCCTGCGAGATGTCACTCAGAATGACATCATACCCGGCCAGCGCACAGACATGTGCGATGCCGTTGCCCATCTGTCCTGCGCCGACGACGCCTACCGTCTTGATTTCAGCCACTTTCGTCTCCCGTCGGAAAAAACTCATTCTAACGGAACTAGGTTGCTTGTGCAGTGCGGCAAAGCAACCGTGGATTTCTTTCGCAGTTGCAAAAGACGCGCACCTGTCGCTTCAAGGCCACAGAACTATCGTTCAAGCGACCGATTCTGTCTGATGACTGGCGGCGGCGGCCTGAATTGTATCCATCAATGACCGCCGCAGACTTTTATCGGCGATTTTTTGAAACGCTTTGACAAGTTCAACAGCTTCGCCATCCATGATTGGCAAGCTGGGAGGATGCTCATCTTCTTGCACGGTCATGCGATTCCGGATGTCGAGCATGTCATCCACGCCTTCATAAAAATAGGTGATCGAGATTCCCAGGACGTGGGCGATTTCGAACAATCGACCTGCGGCAATCCGGTTCACGCCCTTCTCGTATTTCTGAACTTGTTGAAACGTCAGGCCGAGCCTTTCACCCAGTTGTTCTTGGGTCAATTTAAGTTCTCGCCGTCTCCAACGAAGTCTTTGTCCAACTACTCGATCAATTCCACTTGGTACTTTATTCTCTGACATTCACGGCCCATCTTTCTGCGCCCCTGTGAGTCTTTTAGCGCCGCCAAGTAATAAAGGCTAGCCCTGTAAACAGTACTAATGTGAGCCAGTAAAATGTTTCACCGAAGCGTTGATATACTGTGCTGTTCAACTTCGCCGGGAGAGGTGACCGCAACACAGCAGAGCGCCATCCAGATGGGTCACCCGGATAAGGATTGCCGGTGCCGAACTCGCGCCCATAGCCATCGACCATGGCGGTGACACCGCGCGTTGCAACGCGAGCCATGGGCAAGCCACTTTCAATCGCGCGATAGCGATTCTGCGCATAATGTTGCGCGGGCCCCAAGCCGCCTCCAAACCAGGCATCGTTCGAAATCACCACAATCCACTCAGCTGCTTCGCGCTGCGGCGCGGCTTTGCGGACGATTTCCGGGAACAGGCCCTCATAGCAAATCAAAGGTATGAATGGCGGCGCGACGGCTTGTGGTAACAGGACAGTGGCTTCAGCGCCGGGTTCAAATCCATTCTTGGCCATACGCTGCATGGCTGACGGCAAAATGCCAGCAATGCTTTCGCCAAAAGGAATAATCTTGGCCGCTGGCAATTCACCAAAAGGTACCAACCGGTGCTTGTCGTACAAAGCCGAGAGTCCTGCCGTGTTTGCCCCCGCCGTAAACATGACCAGCGAGTTGTGCGCGATCACCTCATCGCCATCTCGCGTGAACCGCGCCGAACCTGCAATCAGTGCGCGTCGTCCGAGAAATGCCGTCACCAGGTCCAGGACGTTATTGTCTTCAAGGATGCCATAAGGCAATGCGCCTTCAGGCCAGATGATAATATCACCATCTTCGCTCGGAACATCGCGGAGCAATTCGATATAGCGCGCGACAACCGGTTCGCCGCGATCTTCGAATTTCTCGGCTTGCGGTACGCCAGCGTCCATCATCAAGACCGTCCGTTCGGTCATCACTGTCTCTGTGCTCAGGCGCTGCGAGCCCCAGGCCCAAGAGAAACCGACTAGCGCAACGGCCATCAGCACGGGAAAGGCGCGCCCAAGTACATTTTTCTCTTCGCGCGTATCAACCAGAGCCGCCGGCGACGCCGTGATGAAGACGGTCACCAGCGTCAGCCAGTAGACACCGCCAATAGATGCGATTTGCGAAAGGGCGCCGCCTGGCGCCCAAGTGGTGCCAGGCAAATTCCACGGGAACCCTCCGAACAGGGTGCCTCGGATCAGCTCAGCCCCGCCCATGAAAATCGCGAAAATGAAAACGCGGGATGGCGACGCGGACCAGAACGCGCCTGCCAGGGCGCAGGCAGCGCCCCATATCAGAGCCATTCCTCCTGGCAGCGCGATCAGCGGCATCCAGATAAATATCGCGTGCTTTTCGGGCTCCACCAGAAATGGCAGCGCGGTCCAGTACATGCCCACAAGGAAATATCCGAAGCCAAACGCCCAAGCCCGCGCGAACATGGCCCGGCCCCATTGGCGCTGGCTGCGGGCGCCATCCAGCATCCAAATCAGGCCGGTCAGGGATATCACCAATGCCGGTGAAAGGTGAAATGGCGCAAAGCCCAAAGCGCAAAATGCGCCGAGTAGGATCGCGAACAATATGGCTGTCAGCCCCTTGGTGCGAGCAACCGCCTCATGCGCAGCCGTCAGAACGCGCAAGCCATGGCTGCGCGGTGCTTCGTGTTCAATCATGATTTCTGCTCCGAAGCGGGTTGGCGCACTACGAGGCGCTGTATGCGTCGCACGTCTGATTCAAGGATTTCCAGATCGACGCCTTTCGGATGCGGCAACACTTCACCGCGCAAAGGCACACGTCCGGCCAAGGCGAAGGCAACCCCGCCAAGCGTATCGACATCATGACCTTCCAATTCCAGTTCGAGGCCGGTTTCTTCGGCGAAATCTTCGGTTTCCATGCGCGCATCGACTTCCCAGGCCAATCGACCCCGGCGCACCAGCATGGCGACCTCTTCATCATGCTCATCTTCGATGTCGCCGACAATTTCCTCGACCAGGTCTTCCAGGCTCACCAGCCCGTCTGTGCCGCCATATTCATCGACGACCAAAGCGAGGTGGGTCCGCGATGCCTGCATTTTGACCAGCAAGTCTGGCAACGGCATGGATGGCGGGACGAAAAGAATATCCCGGCGCAGGCGCTCAAGGGGGACGTCGTCGGCATCTGGCTTGTCGCCATTGGCGCGAGCAATTTCAGCAATCACGTCGCGAATGTGAACGACACCGACCGGGTCGTCCAAGGTCTCGCGATAAACGGGCAGACGCGAATGGGCCTCATTGGCATAGAGCTGAATGAGATCATCCAGGCTGGTCGACAGTTCTACGCCGATAATTTCGGCCCGCGGAATCATGACGTCTTCGACGCGGGCGCGCTCAAAATCTGCAATGCGCAGCCGCATTTCTTTCTGCGACGGCGCAACTGGCTCTTCAGGGACAGATTCGACTGGCTCTTCGTTGTGATTTTTAAAAAGGCCAAACAAGCCTTTGCGTCGTTCCGACATAAGTTTCTATGATCCCGCCTGTGCGCGTTCGAATCGCTTACTCTCTATATGGATCAGGCCAGCCCAGGGATGCAAGCGCGGCGATCTCCAACGCCTCCATTTCGGCGGCCTCTGTGTCATCTTTGTGATCATGTCCTAAAAGGTGCAGCAAGCCATGGATCAAGAGATGCGACAAGTGTTGTGACAAATCGATCTGCCGCGCGTGTGCATCTGATCGCATCACCCCGAATCCCAGGGCGACATCGCCGAGGAAGGGGCGATCCATCGGATCAGATGGAAATGACAACACATCTGTCGGTTTGTCTTTTCCACGCCAGGTGCGGTTTAGGGCTTGGATTTCAGCATTATCCGTCAGCAAGACAGCGACTTCGCCGCGCGCTGACAATTGATCCGCCCCGGCGAGTAGAGCCGTTTCGCAAACCCCATGCAGATCAGAAATGGCGTCAGACCAGGCCGGGTCAGAGACCCGTAAATCGAGTTCAATCACGGCTCGCACTTTCGGCGTCCTTGTCATAGGCCCGGATGATCCGGCTTACCAAAGCGTGGCGACGAACATCGCGCGCCGAGAAGGTTACCCGACCGACGCCTTCGACCCCGTCCAGAATGCGCAAAGCGTGGGCCAGGCCCGATGGCTGGTTTTTGGGCAGGTCCACTTGTCCCGGGTCGCCGGTTACCACCATCCGACTGTCCCGACCCAGCCGGGTCAGCACCATTTTCATTTGCGCCACAGTGGCGTTTTGGGCCTCGTCCATAATCACAAACGCACTCTTCAGAGTGCGGCCACGCATGAACGCCAGGGGCGCCACCTCAATCACGCGCTTCTCACGCAAGCGCCCGGCCTGATCCGCGCCAAGCGTTTCATCAAGCGCATCCCAGATCGGCCGCAAATAGGGTTCTACTTTTTCTTCGAGGTCGCCTGGCAGAAAGCCGAGATTTTCACCTGCTTCAACCGCCGGCCGGGTAATGATCAGCTTCGAGGCGGCTTTGTTCTTGAGGGCGGCGGCGCCCGCGGCGACTGCCAGAAAGGTCTTGCCGGTTCCGGCCGGGCCGACGCCAAAGATCAGATCGTTTTTGGTTCCGGTCAGCAAATCGAGATACTGCGCTTGCATATTGGTCTGCGCTTTGATCGGAACTTTCAGCCCGGTCAGGGTGTGATAATTCTGTTCTGGGCTGCGTGCCTGTTCCAGCGCCCCTTCCAGAGCCGGAATGCCAGCATCCGGGTTCGTGGCGAGGATGGCTTCAAATGCTGACAGGGCGACTTCGGCCGTCGCAATCGCTTCGGCTGAGCCATCGAGCTTGATGCCTCCGCCCTGGCTTTCGAGTTTCAGCTCCCCATCAGCAAGTTCCGCCTCAAGATACAGAAGGTTCATGTGATTGGGGCCGCATATTACAGGCAAGAGTGCGGGGTCTTTTGGCGTCCAGGTGCGACTCAAGCGGCCACCTCATTTGATTGATCTGGCAATGCGCCAGACAGCGAATTCAAAGTTGCGCCCTGTATTGAAACATCAATAATCTGACCCACCAGGTCAGGGGTTGCGTCAAAGTGGACCGCTTGCAGCCAGGGTGAGCGTCCATGCATTTGGCCGTCCTTGCGCCCTTTGCCGGTCACCAGGACTGGGATGGTTTGACCGATTTTCGAGGCATTGAAGCGGGTCTGTTGCTCCCGCAACAGGGCTTGCAGCGTCTGCAGGCGTTCATTTTTCACGTCTTCAGGAACCTGCCCGAACATTTCTGCGGCGGGCGTGCCAGGGCGTTCGGAATATTTGAATGAATAAGCAATCGCGTAATCAACCTCGCGCACCAGATCCATTGTGTCTTCGAAGTCTTTGTCACTTTCGCCCGGAAAGCCGACAATGAAGTCTGAGGCCAGTGCCATATCCGGCCGTGCCTCTTTCATGCGCCGCATAATGTCGAGATAATGCTCGCGCGTATGACCGCGATTCATCGCCTTCAAAATATTGTTGGATCCTGACTGCACTGGAAGGTGCAAGAACGGCATGAGTTCTGGCGTATCTGCATGCGCAGCGATCAGATCTTCATCCATGTCGCGCGGATGGCTGGTCGTGTAGCGAATACGATCGAACCCGCCAATTTTGGACAAATGACGGACCAGCTGTGCGAGTGTCCACTCATCGCCGCCTTCGACTTTCGGGGCCGCACCATGATAGGCGTTGACGTTTTGGCCGAGCAGTTGAACCTCACGTACGCCTTGGCTCGCGAGGTTGCGGGCTTCGAACGTGATGTCGTCGACTGGGCGAGAGAGTTCGGCGCCACGCGTGTAAGGAACCACGCAGAAGGTGCAGAACTTATCGCAGCCTTCTTGAACGGACAGGAAGGCCATAGGACCATCCGCTTGCCGGGTTTTCGGCAAAGCGTCGAACTTTTCCAAGGTCTCAAATTCGGTTTCAAGTCGTTCACCCGTAGAACGATGCACGCGGGCAATCATCTCTGGCAACTTATGATAGGCCTGTGGGCCGAGCACGAGGTCGACGGCGGGTTGACGACGCATAATCTCAGCGCCTTCAGCTTGCGCGACACATCCTGCGACGGCGATGGTCATCTGACCCCCTTGGGCCTGTTTCAACTTTTTGATCTTGCCGAGTTCAGAATAGACTTTTTCGGTCGCTTTCTCACGAATATGGCAGGTGTTCAGAACCACAAGATCCGCGCCTTCGGCCTCGTCGACCGGCGCATAGCCGATCGGCGCCAGCACATCTTTCATGCGCTCGCTATCATAGACATTCATCTGGCAGCCATAGGTCTTGATAAAGACCTTTTTGCTGGAGGATTCTGGGGTCGTTTTGGTCATCGGGCGGCTTATGACTGAAAACCGCCCGAAAAGCCATATCCGGGTTCAGTATTCGCGCCTAAAAAATCGCGTAGAGGGCTTTAACAGCCACGACGAGGAAAACCGAACCAATCGCGGTCATGATTGCAACATAGGTGCCCTCACGGAGTTTCTCGTGATCGAGAATTGGGCCGTTGAATCTGTCCTGGCGGTGATCCGCCTTGGTGTGCATGGGAAGTGTGTTCATATCTATCTCCCTCCTTTTTCGCACTCTGGTTGGTTGTGCTATTTAGCACAGTGTTCAGAATATACAACGAAATCGGACGAAATATATGCTGCGATACGGATTAAAAATAGGATAGAACCGGATATTTTGCGCCTGTGGACAACTATTTGCGCAGAATCTTCAAGCCCCTAGCGCTGGACCTGTCATGTAAAATTGGCCACAGAGTTTTTGATGAGCCGGGTCATTCTTTTCAACAAGCCTTTCAACGTGCTGTCGCAATTCACCGATCGCGGCGTCGAGGCTTCATCTCGCGAAACGCTGTCCAACTATATCAACGTCCCCGGAGTTTATCCGGCAGGTCGTTTGGATCGCGACAGTGAGGGATTGTTGGTTTTGACTGACAATGGCCGATTGCAGGCGCAGATATCCAATCCGCGAAACAAGACCCCAAAAACCTATTGGGCCCAAGTCGAGGGCATTCCGTCGGATGATGGGCTGGACGTGCTCAGGTCCGGCCTTTCCCTCAAAGATGGGAACACCGCTCCGGCCAGTGTCGATCGAATGGATGAACCTGAGACCCTATGGCCGCGAACGCCGCCGATCCGGGTGCGGAAGTCGATTCCAGATTGCTGGATTGCGGTGACCATTACTGAGGGCAGAAATCGCCAAGTGCGACGCATGACGGCTGCAATCGGACATCCGACTTTGCGGCTTGTTCGATATGCCGTGGGAAACTGGACGCTGGATGATCTCGCATCCGGCACGTGGCGGGACGCCTAATTCCGCGCCAGGCGCGCTTTGGTCATGCCCGCATGAGGTTTGGCGGTGCTGGGGTTTTCGGGCCAGTCATGCTTGGGGTATCGTCCGCGCATATCTTTTGCCATGTCATGATATCCGCCCTGCCAGAATGACGGCAAGTCCTGGGTGGTCGCGACCGGTTTGCCGCCCGGCGACAAGATTTGCAGTGTGACTGGCAACCGGCCGTCCGCCACCGCCAAATGTTGCGATGCGCCATAGAGCTCTTGCGCCTTGCACTCGATCAATGGGGCGCGATCATCCAACCAATCAATGCCGGCTTTACGTCCCGACGGGAGCGCAAGCGTGCGCGGCGCCAGGTCATCAAGCTTTTGTGGCAATGGCCATTCGAGCTGTGCTTTCAACGCATCGCGAATAAGTGCGGGTGACGGAATAGAAAATGGTTCTCGGGTCAGCGCGGGCGCCAACCAGACGGCAACTCTGTCCTGCAACTCCTGACGCGTCCATTCTGGCCAGGCGGCGTTTGAATGGCTCCGAATTGCAGATATTCGCGCCAGAATTTCTGCCACCGGCTCTGCCAGTCCGGTTGGCTCGAAGCCTTCGGTCTGCAGATGAGTGATGAAAGCTGCATTGGCGATTTGCGCCGTCGGTTTGGGCAGCGGTTGTTCGCTTAATATGATCGCACCGATGGCTTTGACACGGCGCGCTTGAAACGTGCCGCGCTTCGGATCGAATTCAGCTTCGTCTCGCGTTTCGACCTGCCCGTAGGCAAGGGCCTGCGCCTCGTTCAGCGGCGCAGCAAGCGTGATCCGCGCCGATTTCGCGCCACCCACCATATCGGCGACGACCAACCATTCTGATTTGGCCAGACGGGTCGCGGGGTCGACCTGACCGGCCCGGCCGGAAGCGAGAATATACTGATCCTTGGTGCCGGATCGTCGGCGGGCAATCATGTCCGGCCAGATGCTGGCGAGAAGTTCGGCGGCGGCCCCGGCGGGTGCTGCGCGGCCGCCCCAGCGTTCTGCCTGGCGTCGCAATTGTCTGGCACGATGGCTGTTGTCGTGGGCAAAATTGGCCAGCCGTTCGGTCAGATCCGCGCTGGCGCCGCCAACGCCGCGTTCGCTGGTCACCGCCGCGATCTGCGCTGCCAGAGCTTTGGCTGCAGGCGTTTCTGCACCAATGATCAGGGCCGCCAATCTTGGCGCCATTGGCAGTTTGATCATGGCCGCGCCGCGGGTCGTGAGCGCCCCTGCCGGGGTCAGCGCGCCGAGATTTGTCAATTCAGATCTGGCGGCCTCGATGCGGCCTTGCGGTGGTGGGGTCAGCCATGTCAGCGCCGCAGGATCGGGTTCGCCCCAATTCGCCAGAGTCAGCACCAGACCGGACAGGTCCGCATTGCGAATTTCTGGATCGGGGGCTGCGGTAAGACCGCGCGTCTCGGCCTCGTCCCAAAGGCGATAACAGGTTCCTGGACCAAGTCGCCCGGCCCGTCCCCGCCGTTGATCAACATTGGCACGGGACGCACGCACTGTTTGCAATTGCGTTGAAACCCCACCGGGCACATAGCGCGGCACACGCGCATAGCCGCTATCGACGACGACTGAGACGCCTTCGATGGTCAAAGCGCTTTCAGCAATATCTGTGGCCAGAACCACTTTGCGGCCACCATCTGCGCGCGGCTGAATCGCGGCGTCCTGATCGCGCGGGCTCATGGCACCGAACAAGGGGGCCACCAGGATCGTGTCGGGTATATCCAACCGCTCCGCCGTCCGGCGAATCTCACCCGCTCCTGGTAAAAATGCGAGGACTGAGCCGTCCGTCTCACGCACCGCCCGTTCGATGGCGCGGGCCATTTGTTCTTCCAGGCGGTCCTGATTCCGACCAAGATATCTGGTGTCGATGGGATATTGTCGACCTTCACTCTCGATCACCGGCGCATCAAGCGTTTGCGCCATTTCGGCGGTGTTCAACGTGGCCGACATCGCAAGAAGGTGCACATCTTCGCGCAAGGCGTGTTGCGATTCCAGCGCCAGAGCCAGGCCGAGATCGGCGCTCAGACTGCGTTCGTGTATTTCGTCAAATATCACCGCGCTGACACCGCTCAATTCGGGGTCGGTGAGAACGCGCCTGGTGAACAGGCCGTCCGTGATCACTTCGACGATGGTGTCTTTGCTGACCTGTCGATCGATGCGGGTGGATAAGCCAATCCGACCGCCGAGCTTTTCGCCAAGGGTCGCTGCCATGCGGGTTGCGGCCATACGCGCCGCAATCCGGCGCGGCTCCAGCATGATGATCTTGCCTGGCAAGGCTTCAAATCCCGGAATCAGCCCCGCCAGCGCCAGCGGGACACGCGTCGTCTTCCCCGCACCCGGCGGCGCGCCGAGAATGAGACGCCGGCGCGCCCGCAAGGTCGCAGCAATTTCTGGCAGCAAGGGTTCAATCGGCAGATCGGTCATAAAAACACTCATGTCCTCAGTCATGAGCTTTCGCAATCACCCGTTTTCAACTAAAGGCAGGCCTTATCGATTTGGTGGAGTACCCATTCGTGACCCAGTCGCCAGAATTTTCGGTCTGCGTGCCGATGCACAATGAATCCGGAAACGCCGAACAATTGATCGACGAGATTGCTACCGCGCTCACCGGCCGGGCGTTCGAAATGGTGATTACCGATGATGCGTCCACTGACGACACGCGTGCTATCCTCGCCGGGTTGAAAGCGAAATATCCGGAATTGCGCGTGATATCGCATCGCCAAAATGCTGGTCAGTCGCGCGCTTTGCGCACGGCAATTCAGCATGCTCGGGCGCCGGTCATCGGCACACTAGATGGCGACGGTCAGAACGATCCCGCTGATTTACCGGCTTTGTATCGCAGCCTGACACGCGCCGATGCACCCGAAGGGCTGGTCATGGTGATGGGTCGACGCGCCAGCCGCAAGGACACAGCCTGGAAACGGTTTGGGTCGCGTTTCGCCAACTCCATTCGCAAACGCCTCCTGCGCGATGACTGCGATGATAGCGGCTGCGGCATCAAAGTCATGAAGCGCGACGTGTTTCTGTCGCTTCCTTATTTTGATCACATGCACCGCTACATGCCGGCTTTGATGAATGCCGAAGGGCACAAAGTTGAGTTTCTGAATGTAAATCATCGCGAACGCGGATCCGGGCAATCGAAATATACAAATTTTGGCCGACTTGCGGATGCGCTGTCAGACTTGCGCGGGGTGATGTGGTTGATCCGAAGGCGTCGGAATCCTGGCGGAGCCGACGAGATTTAGGCGCCAATATGGTCCAGAACAAAGGCCTTGCGTTCCGATAGGCTGGCTTTTGGCAATTCGATAAAAATATAGCCGGATTGAAGATAGCCCTCGCGGGTCTGTTCGCCGAACGCCGCAGCGCCTTCAAAGTCGAGTTTGCGGTCCTGATCCTGATGATAAATTTCTCGCCAGGCCGGGAGAAACAAGACGCGGAGTTGATATCGCGACGTTCTGATCTGTTGCCGGACTTCGGTGTCGGCACATTGATAATACGCACAAAACGCGAGCAAATCTGGCAATCCACGATCGAAAAGCGTGAGCCCTGAGGCAGTCTGATAGTCTGCGAGCATCATATTCTTCATGCTTCGAATGAACGCGCCAGGATCATGTTCTCCAGTCCTGGTTCCACCGGTCTCACGTTGGTCGGCCAAGACGCGCCGGGCGGCTTCTGGAACCGTGTTCACGGCGTTGGACAGCGTTTTGAGTAGAGTGCTTTTTCCCGATCCGGGTGGCCCGGTGAGAATGAAGAAGGGTGGGGCGTGCGATGCGTTCACAGATATGCTCACTTTGCATTAAGCTCTATTACGGTTAACTGAAGGGGCGCAGAGGCAGTCTTCATTGCAGGGCGTCTCAGAACCAATGTCATGGACTGCCGGCCAGAATGGCACCGGTCCGCGTAGAAGGGGTAATTAGATGCGAATCCTGTTGAGCGCATTTCCACTGTTCGTGATTCCGGTCGGAATCTATTGTCTGATTGCCCTGACCACGTCCGGCGATCCAGTCACTTTGACCCATGGTGCCACAGTTTTGAGCGAAAGTGCGTCACCTCTTATGGGGGTTCTCGGGCAAAAATTCTTCGCGATTCCGATGATTGGCGGGGAAATCGAGTGGGTCCTGACCAAAGGCGATGCGTTGTTATTATTGTCAATCGCGATCCTGTTCATGGAGATCCTGAAATCGACCAGCACTGGCACCGCCACGATTATGAATCACGCCTTGTCGATGATCGTCTTTATCGTTTGTCTGATGCTGTTCCTGTTGCATCCGAACTTTGCCACCTCGGTCTTCTTCATCCTGACCGTCATGGCTCTACTGGATGTTCTAGCGGGGGTGGTCGTGACGATTGTTGCAGCGCGACGAGATTTTGGCGTCAGCGAAGGATTTGTCGGTTAAGCCATCCGCAAACCGCGCCATATCTGCAAAAATATACTGACGGGCGCTTCACAGCGCCCGTTTCTGTTTTAGGGTGCGCTCAAAGTTCGAAACAATAGCTTTGCCGGGGAGGCATTATGGAAAACGTGGTTGCGCTGATCGAAACTATCAGCGGCTTCATTTGGGGTGGCACTTGGGGGGATACGCGTATCCTACCCGTCGGGCCGCTGGCCATTGTCCTTCTGGGCACGGGTATTTTTATGATGATCCGCTTGGGCGGACGTCCATTGAGACGCTTCGTACCGGCTTTGAAAGAAGTCTGGGACGGCCGAAAAGCCCAAGGGGAAGATGGTGCCATTACGCCCTGGCAAGCGCTCTCAACGGCGTTGTCTGGACAGGTCGGCACGGGTAATCTGGCCGGTGTGGCGACGGCGATCACCCTCGGCGGACCCGGAGCAATATTCTGGATGTGGGTTGTCGCCCTGTTCGGCATGGCTCTGGCGTTTTCCGAAAGCTCGCTGGCGTTGAAGTATCGTGAAACCGATGAGTACGGCCGCATCAATGGCGGTCCGATGTACTACATCAAGAATGGGCTTGGTAAACATTGGGGCTGGTTGGCCGTAATTTTCTGTCTTGGAACATTGTTTTCGGCGACTGCGACCGGTTCCATGATCCAGGCGAATTCAATTACCGAAGCGGCATTGGAAGTCGGCAGCGCATCGTTTGGCATTTCTATTCCCAATTGGGTGGTTGGCGTCATACTTTCGGGCCTGGTCTTTGCTGTCATCATTGGCGGTATCAAATCGATTGGTTCCGTTGCCGGTAAAGTTGTGCCGGTCATGGCGGCGCTCTATGTCGCGATCGCATTCTTGGTTCTGGTCCTCAATGCGCCAAAAGTTCCCGGTGCATTTATGGAGATCATCTATTCCGCCTTCGGTTGGAAAGAGGTGTTTGGTGGCGCCGCGGGTTATGGCGTCCTCGCCGCTGTGAGAGCGGGGATTGCGCGTGGCTTGTTCTCGAATGAGGCAGGCCAGGGTTCCGCCCCGATTGCCCATGCTGCTGCGCAGACCAAGAATCCGGTCATGCAAGGTGAAATCGCGATGATTGGCGTCTTCATCGACACGATCGTCATTTGCACGATGACGGCGCTGGTGATTCTGACCGTCACCGGCGATTTTGAAAAAAGTCCGTCTCTGATGGCAGCCAATTATTGTGACGATCAGGGCATCGTCTTGCCGCTCGATCCGAGCCAGGATGGCGTCCGTTATGGTGTCGGTGACCTCGTGCCGTCTGCTTATGAAGACGGGCGCGCTGAAACCATCGCTGCTAATGGTCAGACGGCGCAAGCATATCTGGCGAGTTGTCGTGCAGGCGGTGTGACGTTTGACGGGTTGTTTAAATGGTCGGACACCACGCGCGGCGATCTTCGCGCCGCCAAGAAGGCCCATGCCGCGAGCGGCGCAGACACAGCGTTTAGCGTGCTCGGTGTTGAGTCTGCCGCGGCCGAGGAGGAAGCGTTCTATCAAGCGGCATTGGCAGGTGCGATGGATCCGGACGTCAAGATCAAGGTTGATCATGCCTGGGAAACCGACGCCAATTCTGCCGCCATTACGACGCGAGCCTATGGCGCTGCCTTACCGGGCGGTGAGTGGATCGTTCCGATCGCGTTGTTCTTCTTCGCGTTCACGACGATCATTGGTTGGTCGTATTATGGCGAACAGGCTTTGACCTATCTTGTTGGTGAATGGGCCACCCATCCGTTCCGGTATGCTTGGGTGCTCGTCGTGTTCGCCGGAACCCTTGTCACCAATACGGATGCACTTTGGTTGCTCGGCGATATTGCCAACGCGTCGATGGCGTTCCCGAACTTGATCGCCATTCTCGCGCTCTCAGGTGTCGTCATTGCGATGCATAAGTCGAACGGAGAAGATGAGGACGCGACAGTGGTGAGCGACAAGTCGACGACAGACGGCGCAGAATAGCGCTTTCCAGAAACTCCAAATCAGACGGGCGCTCTCCTCAGAGCGCCCGTTTTCGTTTGGCGTTAAGGTCTGCGGCCTAGGGTGATCTGATGTCCGATATCAGCCGCATCGAAGCCTTCCTGGAAATGATGTCCGCCGAACGCGGCGCGTCCGCCAATACGCTTGATGCGTATGGCCGCGATTTGCTCGATGCCTCGGGTTATCTGGGGGGCGGGCTCTGTCACGCGGATGCCGCAGACCTGTCTGCCTGGCTGCAAAGCCTCGCCAAGGACGGTCTCGCTGCATCGACGCAGGCGCGCAAACTGTCTTCGCTCAAACGCTTCTTCCGATTTTTGTTTGAGGAGCGCGATCGTGAGGACGATCCGACGTCAAAACTCGATGCGCCAAAAGTCTCCAGAGACGTTCCGGATGTGTTGTCGAGAGAAGAAGTCGATGCGCTGCTCCGCGCATCTGCTGACGATGCCCGGCTCACCTGTTTGCTGGAATTGCTATATGGTGCAGGCTTGCGTGTCAGTGAGCTGGTCAGTCTGAGGCTCGGCGATTTGCCGCGCCGCCGCCTCGGCCGTTGGGAAACGCGCGAGATGATTGTTCGCGGCAAAGGCGGCAAAGAGCGCATGTGTCCGCTCGGCGCGCCGGCCTTGCTGGCCTTGCGCAATTGGCTGGAGGATCGCGATGATGACAAATATGGCGCGGGCAGCGGTGCCTTCGTGTTTCCATCACGTGGAAAATCGGGCCATCTGACGCGTCGACGTTTGGCGCAAATGTTGGAGAAACTGGCGCAGCAAAACGATATCCATCCGACGCGTGTGCATCCGCACGCCTTACGGCATGCTTATGCCACACATTTGCTTCAGGGCGGCGCGGACTTGCGCAGTGTTCAGACCCTGCTCGGGCATGCCGATATTGCCACCACGCAAATCTACACACACGTATTGACGGATGAACTGGCAGAGTTGCTGGAGACGGCGCATCCGCTTGCCTCATAGCCCTGCGACCATCTCCCCATTGCCTCCGGCGTC
Organism: Pseudomonadota bacterium; assembly: GCA_039029475.1. Classification (GTDB taxonomy): domain Bacteria; phylum Pseudomonadota; class Alphaproteobacteria; order Caulobacterales; family Hyphomonadaceae; genus Henriciella. The sequence goes on from JBCCGB010000003.1 coordinate 197,925, forward strand.
ATGACCGCTAGGTTGCGCCGCGAACGGGAGACCACACGATGAGCCAAAAAGCACCGCGCCAATTTTTTCAAGCCCTTGCGGCCGGGGCTCCGGAGCCGATGCGAGAGCTTCCCGTGCGGGTTGAACGAATGATTCAATTCGTGCCGCCGCATCTCGATAAAGTCCGCGCAAAAGTGCCGGGCATGGCGGACTCTTGCGACGTGGTGCTTGGAAATCTGGAAGATGCGATTCCAGCCGACGCCAAGGAAGCCGCCCGAGCCGGGGTCATCGAAATGGCCGGCATGCTTGATTGGCAGGCTAAAGGCACGGGATTGTGGAGCCGGGTCAATTGTCTCAACTCGCCTTGGTTCCTCGACGATGTCACCGAATTGGTGACCCAAGCCGGTCAACAAATAGACGTCTTGATGATCCCAAAAGTCGAAGGTCCCTGGGACATTCACTATGTCGATCAATTGGTGGCGCAGTTGGAAGCCAAAGCGGGACTTTCTCGGCCCATTCTTTTGCACGCCATTCTCGAAACAGCGGAAGGCGTGGCGCGTGTCGAAGAGATTGCATTGGCGTCACCGCGCATGCAGGGGATTTCTCTTGGTCCCGCCGACCTGGCGGCGTCGCGCAAAATGAAAACCACAAGGGTCGGCGGTGGACATCCGTTCTACCGCGTCATCGAGGACCCAAAAGATGATGGCCACCCACGGGCGGCTGCACAGCAAGACCCCTGGCATTACACGCTTGGCAAAATGGTGGATGCGTGCGGCATGGCCGGGATCAAGCCGTTCTATGGTCCGTTCGGGGACATTGCCGATTTGGAGGCGTGCGAGCAGCAGTTTCGCAATGCATTCCTGATGGGATGTGTCGGCACCTGGACTCTGCATCCAAGCCAGATTGCGGTGGCCAAGAAAGTGTTCAGTCCCGATCCGGACGAGGTTGCCTTTGCGCGTCGCGTCTTGGCGGCCATCCCCGATGGCGCAGGTGTGGCAATGCTGGACGGAAAAATGCAAGACGACGCGACCTGGAAACAGGCCAAGGTGATTGTCGATCTCGCGGACCAGATTGCGGCCGAGGATGACGCCGGCTGAAGCCTGGAAATGCTGAGTCAGAAACCTCAAGCTTGCCCACTTTCATTAATGTCCTGATCACACGGATCATGCCATACTGTGGGCATGCAAGTGAGATTGTGTGCCTCTGTCTCTGGACTTTTGGCCTGTTTGGCGATGGCAACGGTGACGTTACCAGCCCACGGACAGGGCGATGTCTCACGCGCCGAACTGCACGCTCTGGAAGCCGAGCGTGCGGAGGCTCTGCGCCAGTTGGAGGCCTTAGAACAGGCAGGCAGTTTGGTTGCAAATGACCTTGAAAAACTTGAACGCGACTTGATTTCGGCTGCCATGGAAAGCCAACGCCGCGAAGAACAGGCGACATCGGCAGAGCTGAAACTCGTATCCTTGCGGTCGCGTTTGACGACGGCGCGCACCGATCTGGTCGAAGGAGAGGACACTCTCGAAGATTTGATGGCGTCGTTAGCGCTTTCCGGTCGGCATCGGCCGCCAGCTTTGCTGACGCAGCCACAAGATGCCAATCAGGCCATTCGTGCCGCCATTCTGATGGGCGAGGTGGCGCCACAAGTGAAAGCGAAGACGCATGCCCTAACGGACGAGATTACGACGCTCCGCCGACTGGAGAGGCAGGTGCTGCGTGAACAAAAAGTCCTCGCCGCGGCTGATGCTGCGCTGGCTGTGAAACAGGAAGAGATCACACAAATGACGGCGGCAAAGCGGTCGGCCTTCGAAGACGTCAATGCAGACGCCGTATCCTTGCGCCAACGTGCTGAATCTCTTGGAGAAAAAGCCGGCACGATTCGCGAACTGATTGCCGCTCTGGAAGCGGCCGCGCCCGGGGCGCCGCGGTTAAAGCCGCGTCTCGTCCTGGCGGAACGATCTCAAACCTCCGTGGCCAGTCGGCCAAGTCTGCCACGTCCGACGGTGTCCCAGCCGCTGGGTGTTCTGGCGCTGCCTGCCACCGGGCGTATGGTCAGAGCCTGGGGTGATAAGATGCCCGGCGGTGAGAAATCAGAAAGCGTCGCCTTCGCGACACGCAATGGTGCGCAGGTCTCAGCCCCAATCAGCGGTACTGTTGAATTTTCAGGACCATTTCGCAGTTACGGACAGTTACTCATCCTCTCGACAAGTGATGGTTACCATGTTCTTTTATGGGGCATGTCATCGAGTTACGTTTCGGTGGGCCAATCGGTCCAGCAAGGCGAACCGGTGGCGAGAATGTCAGAACGGGCCAGTGGCGAGCCGGAACTCTTTATGGAGGTCCGTAAAGGCGGCAAGCCGATGAACCCGGCCAATTGGATGCAACGCGGCTAAGGCCAGGACGAGGAGACGGAATATGAGAGCAATGCTGACAGGGGCCGCGCTAGGGGTAGTACTTGGCGCCACGGCGGTCGGTGTTTCAGCAGTGGCTTGGCCGGACTCTGAATATAACTCACCACGCTATGAAGCCGCGTTCGAGCAGCTCTCCTTGTTCACTGAAGTGATGGCGCGGGCGAAAGCCGACTATGTCGAAGAGATTGACGAAGTTGCCGCCCTTGAAGCCGCGATTGACGGCATGCTCGGGTCGCTCGATCCGCACTCTGGTTATATGTCGCCAGAAGAGTTCGAAGCTTTGCAAGTGACCACATCTGGTGAGTATGGCGGCCTCGGTATTGAAGTCACGATGGAAGATGGCTTCGTTAAAGTCGTGACGCCGATGGATGATACGCCCGCCAGTCGCGCGGGGCTCGAGCCGGGTGACTTGCTCACGCACATCAATGCCAAGGCGATTGTCGGCCTCAGCCTGGACGATGCGGTACGCGACATGCGCGGCGAGCCAGGCACCGACCTGACCGTGACGGTCTATCGCGATGGTCAGGACCCATTCGATGTGACGTTGATCCGCGAAGTGATTGAACCGAAATATGTCGAGTTCGAAGATAAGGGCGATGGCATTGCCTATATTCGCATCGCGACGTTCAACAACAAGAAAACTACCACGAAACTGATCGAGGCCTTTGACGAAATTCGCGACGAGATCGGCCGTCGGCCGAGCGGAATTGTGCTCGATTTACGTAATAATGGCGGTGGTTTGCTGGATGAGGCCGTCTCGGTCAGTGATCAATTCCTGTCTGGCGGTGAAGTGGTTTCGACGATTGGGCGTCGCCCCGGCGACGTCATGCGATCAAATGCACAGCGCGGCGAAGTGTTCAAAAATGTACCGATTGTGGTGCTGATCAATAATGGATCTGCTTCTGCTTCTGAAATCGTTGCCGGCGCTCTGCAAGATCGTGATCGGGCGACCGTGCTCGGCATGACCAGTTTTGGCAAAGGTTCGGTCCAGACCGTGATGCCGCTTGGCGCCGAACGCGGCGCTATTCGCCTGACCACTGCGCGCTATTATACGCCATCCGGTCGCTCCATTCAGGCAACCGGCATTGAACCGGATATTGAAGTTGCCAATCGCCGGGTCAGCGAAGAAGACCTGGCTCGCATCCGCCGGTATTCAGAAGCCGACTTGCCGAATGCGCTGGACAATGAGGATGGCGCTGCCCGAAATTTGCCGCAGCTTCCGGATGACATGCCGCCAGAAGAGTATGAAGGCGATTATCAGCTTGAAAAAGCGATAGAATTTCTGAAAGCAGGTGGCGTGGTGGCGAGCACAGATACCCGCGCAGGCTGATTCATACACAAGCGAATTGCCTTGCTCGCAAAAAAGTAATGCAAGAACACTCGTACTGGCGCGCAAATCACGCCAAAGGTTAATTCAGGTTTGCTCCTTCTTAACCATTGGCAGGGCAAATTGGGGACTGGTCTTTTTTTGTGTTCTCGGGAGCTTCAATGTCTGCTCGCTCAGCGCGTGATCCATCGCCGTTTCGAAGTGGTGTTGTCCACGGCTTCCTAGGTGCGTTTACGCTGACAGTCGTGCTCGGCTCAGCGGCCTCGATGATGCATTTTCTTGGCTCATCGGATGCTGCAAGCCCATCGGTACGCATGGCATTGTTTGAAGACGCGCCAGAAGATGCGCCGCAATTAAACCCGCGTCTCCCGGGTTATCAGGAAGCCATCGGCTTTCGGGATGTCTCACCGCAAATAGAGCAGACCGAAACGGGCAGCGAGCCAGACCTTGGGGTCGAATATGATGGCGCCCGCACCCTCCAGGCGGTCGCGCCTGCCACCGCTGCATCCCAGGGAATCCGGATCAATGGCCAGACGGTCATGCCGGGCCAGACGTTTAGTCAGGTCACCCAAAATTCAACCAATGCCAGTGCGATGGTGGCCGTGGAACAACCTGCCCCGCAAATTGCGGTCGAGGACAATTCGCCATTTGCACGCAATGCGCGCCCGTTTTCGAATCCGGACAGCAAGCCGACTGTGTCAATCATTGTTGGCGGCCTTGGCAACAATCCGACGCGTACCCGCGCTGCGATCAATGAACTGCCCGCGGAAATCACCTTGTCCTTTGCGCCCACCGCCGAAAACCTGGCTGGCTGGGTACGGGATGCGCGCCGTGCCGGGCATGAGGTGCTGATTGAGTTGCCAATGGAACCGTATGATTTCGGTCGACAACGGCCGCACCCACAAGTCATGCAGGTCGGCGTCTCAGCTGATACAAATAAACAGCGTTTGTCCCGTCTATTGGCGCGGACACCAGGGTATTTCGGTGTCATGAATTATCAGGGCGACAAATTCGCAACGGCGCCAGAAGCGATGCAGCCTATCTTACAGGAATTGAGCGACAAGGGCCTGGCATTCTTCGAGGATGGCTCTTTGGTGCGATCCGACTTTACATCGGTTGCCCGCGAGACCGGGGTCGCCTTTGGCAAGGCCACCAGTTGGGTCGATGCCCGGCCTGAGGCCGATGAAATCTCTCAGCAACTCCTGCTGCTTGAAACAACCGCGCGCGAGCGTGGCGCGGCGCTTGGCACCGGCATGTCCTTCCCTGTCACCTTGGATATCTTGAAAGATTGGCTGCCGACGCTGGAAGCAAAGGGCATCGCGCTGGCGCCCGCATCCTATCATGCCAGGCGTGCCAGCGCATCTGGCCAGGTTCGGCAGGCTAGTTTAGACCCGCAAGGGTGACCAAAAAGAAACGAGATCCCGCGCTTTACCGCGCCAATGTCGGGCTGGCTTTGTTTTCCAAGGCTGGCCATGTGTTTGTCGGACGACGCGTGAACGGCCGAGGCGCGTTTCAATGGCAAATGCCACAAGGCGGCGTCGACAAGGGCGAAAGCCCGGAACAGGCGGCGCTGCGGGAAATGGATGAAGAAATCGGTGTGGCTGCGAAACTGGTCGATGTTCTCGAACAAACCGAGGATTGGTTGTATTATGACTTTCCGCCGGATCTGCTGAGGCGCATGGGCGGGCCGTATCTCGGACAGCGCCAGAAATGGTTCGCATTGCGATTCAAAGGGTCAGACAGTGATGTCCGCCTTGATAAGCACACGCCTGAATTTGATGCCTGGCGGTGGGCAAAACTGGATGACGTGCCAAGCCTGATCGTGCCATTCAAGCGCCCGGTCTATGAAGATGTGGCGCAGAGGTTTGCCGCTTGGGCTGAACCCGTCTGAGCCCGGATTTTTCTTTCCAAGCCGCTCCGATTGGCCCTATGTTGGGATCAGGTAATAGCAAGCGGGAGGGCGACTGCGTATGGCCAAAACTCTGCTCATGGTGCACGGCGTTGGCTGTGGCGGTGAAGTTTGGGACCGGATGAAGCGCGATTTCGCAATGGCCGGTTGGACGTGCGAAGCCCCTACGCTTTATCCAGAATTGCGGACGGTTGATACGCCCCCCGACCGGCTCGCGGATCTGACCTTGAAGCATTATGTCGACTCGGTTTCCGCGCAAGCCAAGGCATTGACCGTGCGAGATGGCGAAAAGCCGGTCATTATCGGGCATTCCATGGGGGGGCTCATTGCCCAGAAACTGACCGAAGCGGGTGCTGCGCGCGCTGGAATATTTTTGACTCCGGCGCAGCCTGAGGGCTGTACCGTCACGGATCTGCGCGTGTTGCGGACATTCTGGAACATTCTGAAAGTCGGGCAGAAAAATGTTCCTGGAAGCGTCTTTAAGGTGGGTCCGAATGGCTTTCGATGGGGCGTTTTAAACGCGGTTCCAAAGGACCGGCATGACGCCATTTTTGCGCAAGCCTTATATGATAGCGGTCGCGTCTATCAAGATTTGGCCAATCCAGGTCCGATCGATGAAAGCAAGGTGACGGTTCCAACCTTGACAATTGGCGCCAAGCAGGACCGGGCCACGGTCATAAACGCGGTCCGTAAGGTGGGGAAGAAATATGCAGGCGCGACCCAGCCAGGCGACTATATCGAGTATCGCCGTCACGCCCACTGGATTGTCGATGAGCCCGGGACAGAGCAAGTCTCGGCTGACATTCTCGAATGGCTGGATGAGAAGCTCTAATCGAGCGCGCCAATATAAGGCAAACCGCGATACAGACCGGCATCATCCATGCCATACCCGACAAGATAACGACCGGGCGCGTCAAAGGCGTGAAAATCAACATTCTCTTCGCCTTCAGGGGCCCACGGTTTGCGAGCCAATGCACAGGTGATGACTTCGCGGGCGCCTTTGGCCAGCATATGTTGGCGAGCGAATGAAAGTGTCCGTCCTGTATCGAACACATCATCAATAATCAGCACCCCACGATTTTTGACCTGGCGGGCAATATCCGCGCGCACCACGACACGACCTGAACTTTCCCGCGCATCGCGATAGCTTTCCAGCCACAGGGCATCAAGCACGGGGTGGATATCCAGGCGCGCCAGGGCTTTCATCAAATCGCTGGTGAACGGGGTCGCCCCGATCAGGATGTTGATCGCGGTCCAGTCTCCGGAAAGGCGCGGGGCCAGACGTTTGGCAAGATCGTCTATCCGCGCCATCAGATCAGGTTCGGACAAGACGGTATCAAATTTGGGATGGCTCATCCGTGTTAAGATCCGTTCGCTGCGAGGGCGGTATCGGCTGGAACCAGATCAAGTTCAAGTTCAAATGATTCAAATGGAGGATTTTCAACACGCGCAGCGAAAATCGCGGTCGCATCAGCTGGAATCGAAGACGGTGTGATGGGGGCAAAGGCCTCCGCGACCGCATTGCCTTGATCGTCTAACAAGATGACCCGGACCAGGGGCGCGGATGCGGTGCGTCCAGAAATGTTCTGAACAGCGCCGCGAACCTCGAGAATCGGTGTTGTGCCATCAAAAAAGCGCTCGGCTTCAGTATCGAGAAATTCCAACCCAAATCGGTTCACAGGAATGCCAATCGCGGCATAGGTCGAGGCCGATTGCGGCCATCGCTTGACCACTTCTCCGCGAAAAAGAAGCAGCCCGGCAAGGACCACAACCAGGGCTGCGGCTGTGCTTGTCCACGCGCTCAGTGCGGCGGCGCGGCTCTTGCGCCGACGGCGCTCTTTGACTTTCAGGCGATAGGCCTCATGCGCCCCTAAAGGGTTGGCATCGGCGCCCGTGCCTTCAGGTCCGACGAACCAGGAATGCCCGCACGTGGCGCACTTCACCGTCCGGCCGCTATCGCCGATGGTAGAGTCTTCAGCAAAATACTGAGTCTCGCACTCTGGGCAGGTGAGGATCATATTTGGACATTCGCTCAATTTTTAGGAATAGTCGATATGCCCGACATCCTATTGCTGAAGGATTTACATGTCGCGATTCCGACCCGATTTAAGCGACGAGCCCGCCGTCCGGATGGATGGCGTCAGCCTGACCTATGAGCGCACGGGCGAAGTGCTGAGCGAAATTGACCTGGTCCTGCGCCAGGGCAGCTTTACGTTTCTCACTGGCCCGTCAGGCGCGGGCAAGTCATCATTGCTCAAACTCTTGTATCTCGCGCATGCGCCGACGCGCGGGAATATCCGCCTGTTTGGGCGGCAGACTTTGGAGTTGAAGCGAAAGCAACTGGCCGCGATTCGGCGGCGAATCGGTGTTGTTTTCCAGGAATTTCGCCTGCTCGATCATCTGACAGCCTATGAGAATGTCGCTCTGCCATTGCGCGTTTCGGGTCAAAAACAGGACTCCTACAGCAATGAAGTCATAGACTTGTTACGCTGGGTTGGGTTGGGCGAGCGTGTCGATGCGCCGATCCCGTCACTCTCTGGTGGCGAACAGCAGCGCGTGGCCATCGCTCGGGCCCTGATCAACAAGCCCGACCTGCTGATCGCGGATGAGCCGACCGGCAATGTCGATCCGGACATGGCGCGTAAGATTTTGCGCTTATTTGCGGAATTGAATAAGCGTGTCGGAACGACCATTCTGATCGCGACCCACGACCTTGAATTATTGCGGGAATTTGAATCGCCGGTCTTGCGGCTTTCAAATGGGCTTCTGGTGCGCGATGTTGAATATGGAGCCTCGTCTTGAGCCGACGCGAAACACCTCTTCTGCCGACGACGGATGCCCGCGAAGCGGCCCTCTTCTTCGTGATCGGCGCTTTGTGTTTTCTCGCTGCATTGGCGGCGTTGACCACACGCGGCACGTATAAAGCGGCCGAAGCCTGGGGTGCGCAGATTGAAGGTGACATCACTGTGGTCATGCGCGAAACGGATCGTCGCACGGCCGAAGATGCGGCTGACCGGGTCGACAATCTGTCCAGCGTCTTCGAAGCGCGGATCCTGTCTCGAGAGGAAGTCGAGGATTTGCTCGAGCCCAGCCTGGGCCCGGGTGGAATGCCCGATGGCTTGCCTGTCCCCATGCTCATGGTGGTGCAAGCAGATGCGGCCGTCGGGGATCCGACCTCCGATATTGAGCGCATCCTCGATGAGATTGGAATTGACGGTGATGTTGCGGGCAATGCCGGATATGCTGACAATGTCAGAAGCGCGCTCGGAGTGCTGCGCTTGGTGGCGCTTTCTATCGTCGCGCTGCTCTCGGCGACAGCGATTGCAGTGATTGCGTTTGCCACTCATGCTGCATTGCTTGCGCGGCGCGACATTGTTGATGTGTTGCACCTGTCAGGCGCGGAGGATCGCTATATTGCTGGTCTGTTTGAACGGAGATTCTGGGTGCTAGCGCTTCAGGCGGGTATGGGCGGCGCTGTCGCAGCGTTGATGATCACGGCTCTGATCGTGTTCACCGGCGGTGGATCAAACAGTGTGGAAACGCAACTTCTGCCGAGATTAAGTCTTGATTTCTGGGACATTGTAATCCTGTTGGTGACGCCGATTGCCGCAGGATTGGCGGCGCGGATCGCAGCGCGTCTGACGGTTCTTGCTTCGCTAAAGGACACGCTGTGAACGCCATTCGGTCGCTGTTTTTCGTATTCTGGCTGTATGGTTGGATGGCGATCCTCGGGATCATCGCCTTGCCAACCCTGCTATTGCCCCGCGCTGCCATTCGGTGGTTCATGCGCCTATACGCGCGAGTCGTCATACTCGGATTGCGTCTGATTTGCGGTATTCGCGTTGAATTTCGGGGGCGCGAGCATGTTCCGGGTGGCCCGATCCTGATTGCTGGCAAACATCAGGCCATGCTGGACGTCTTCTTACCATTTCTTGTCTTCGATGACCCGGTCCTGGTGATGAAGCGAGAATTGCTCTGGTATCCGGTGCTCGGCTGGTACGCCCTCAAGACACGAATGCTGGCAATTGACCGCGAGGGCGGCGCCAGGACGATGAAGAAGATGCTGAGCGCGGCTCAACAGCGGGTTCACGGAGAAAACCGGCAAATGCTGATTTATCCGGAAGGCACGCGAACGCCGCCTGGAGCGCCTGCGGATTACAAGCCAGCAGGGGTGCGCGCATTCTACAAAAGTCTGGCGGTGCCACTGGTGCCATTCGCTACCAATTCGGGCCTTTGCTGGCCAGCCCATGGATTGGTGCGCCGTCCTGGCCTTGTGATCTATGAAGTGCTTGCCCCGCTGGCCGGCGATGTCAGCCCGAAGGCGATCGTTGGCGAATTGCAAACGCGTCTTGAAGCAGCCAGCGATCGGCTGCTGGATGAAGGGCTTGCAGCACAAGGCCGAACCCGCGCTGATCTGCAATGACCGCGCCGAGTAAGAGCGTCCTGCGCCACGCCTGCGAGACCCTCGCAGACACAGACCCGGTGCTTGCAAAAGCCTATGCCACGATCGGTTTGCCACACTGGCGAGGGACTGAACCGTCATATCGAACGCTGGCGCGGATTGTTGTGTACCAGTTGATTTCAACGCAGGCGGCGGATGCGATCTGGGCGCGCGTCGAAGCGCGATATGCCGACATGACCGCGATTGCTGTTCTGAAAGATGACCACGTCGCTTTGCTTGCTTGCGGATTGTCGCGGCCCAAGCTTGGTCACTTACTGGCGATCGCTGAAGCGGTGGAGGGTGGCGTACTTGACTTCGCAATCCTGGCAGCCAGCCCAATCGCGGAAGCGCGAAAAACACTGCTGGGCATCCGCGGGATTGGGCCGTGGACGGCTGAAACCTTTCTGATGAACGCCCTCGGACAGCTCGATGCGTTCCCGCATGGGGATGTCGGATTGATGGAATCATACAAACGATTGAGTGGATCGGAATCGCGGTTGCCGGCAAAGGCATTTTCCGAACAGGCCAAAGCCTGGGCGCCGTATCGCGCTGTTGCGGCACACTTATTATATGACTGGCTGCACTTCGACCGCGCGCGAAAAAACTGACCGAGGCCCCGGTCGCGCCACAATTGACAGTTTTCATTTGACCTAGACAGTTAACGAGAGTGTCATACGATCGACACAGCGAATCAGTAATTCTGCGCGCGAATTGAAAAGGAGTGCCCGCTTTCAAGACGAAGGTTCGACATTCTAAGACCCTCATGACGGAGGTTTTTCGTCATGGCTGAGGTCCTTTCCACTCCACCTAATGGCCGGCCAGCTCTCGTATTGAACGCGGATTATCGCCCCTTGTCCTACTATCCGCTATCGCTCTGGCCTTGGCAGGATGTGGTCAAGGCGGTGTTTCTCGACCGGGTCGATATTATCGCCGAATATGATCACGTCGTCCGCAGCCCAAGCTTTGAAATGCGTTTGCCATCTGTTATCGCGTTGCGCGAATTCGTTCGACAGGACCGCGTGCCGGCATTTACGCGCTTCAATGTGTTTCTGCGCGATGGCTTCCAATGTGTGTATTGCGGATCACCGGATGATCTAACCTTCGACCATGTCATTCCGCGCTCGAAAGGCGGACGCACGACCTGGGACAATATCGTTGCCGCGTGCTCGCCTTGCAATCTCAGAAAAGGCGGGCGCATGCCCAAGGATTGCGCCATGCATCCGCAGCGCAAACCCGATCGTCCGAGCAATTATTTCCTGCAGGAAATGGGACGCAAATTCCCGCCAAACCATCTGCATGAGACGTGGATGGACTATCTGTATTGGGATGTGGAACTGAACAGCTAAGTCTTACGGCTTGTTAATGCTGTCGCTCTTTGCCAAGATCGAGGCGGAGAGGGACAAGTTATGTGGCAGATCTTACGATCGCTGTCAGACACATTTGGCGTTGGTTTTTTAGCCATGCAGCTGGTCAAGTTGATCGGCACATTTGTGACATTGGTGGGACCGCTGAAATTTTTGTCCGGATTGTTCGCGGGATTGTTTCCAGCGATTGCAACATTCCTGGACGGAATTTTCGGTTGGAACATTAATGGCCTGGACGTGATGGCGGTGAGTATTGCGGCGTCAGGCACCCTCATCATCGCTTCATCGGTCGCGACCCAGGGGGCGATGTCCACCAAATACTTCTGGCGATTTCTGCTCATTCCCTATGCCTTGATCGTCATTATTCTCTCGATCGTGGTGCAAATCGCGACGCCTTTGGTGGAACTCAACAGTTTTGGCGAAACCTGTCAGGCTGCAGATACGGTCAAGGCAACTTTCTATGGAAGCTCTTGCCTGGAAATGGCGCCGCAACTTCGAATGTTTGGAAGCGATGTATCCTTTGCCCAGGTGAATGGCGAAGCACCGCCGGCGGCCAATGGCGTTGGGTTCGGGCTGACGATTGGGTATTTGATCGGACTGCTGCCTTTGATCGCGGTTGGTATCTTCTTTTTCAAACGCCTGTCGGTGAACAAGCTGCTGAAGCGGATGGTCATCGCAGTCGGGTCTGCCGTCGGTCTGGTTGTCATTTCATCGGCGTTTGCAGCAGCGTTTGGCAGTTAGGCTTCGCCGCGACTGCGCAACCAGAGCAGCAAAAGCGGGAGCCAGATCAGCGACAAAGTGATCATCCCTTTGACGGCCTGATATCCGACCCACCACCAAAAAAAGCGCTTCTTGTTCGCGTTCAGCCAGCGGATGCCGTTGCGAATTCGACCAATCGGTCCAACCTTGACGACGGTCTCGGTTTCAGGATCAGTCGACATCAGCGGCGCGTTTCCCCGCCGTGCGCAACAGCTTTTCAAGCTGTGGATGCAAGTCGGCATTGGTCGCCAGGATCGATCCAGTTTCCAGCACGTTGCCGCCATAGATTTCCGATGTCGCACCGCCCGCTTCGCGCACCAGGATCATGCCCGCGGCAATGTCCCAGGCGTTGAGGTGGCTTTCCCAGAAGCCATCAAAACGACCGGCGGCGACCCAGGCCAGGTCCAGCGCAGCTGAGCCGTAGCGACGCAGTCCCGCGACGCTACGTGTCATGATGCTGATCTCATTGGCGAACCGCGCATGATACGCTTCCGCTTTTCCGATCCATGGGGTCCCTGTCGCGATCACGGCTTCTTCAAGGCGCTTGCGCCCGGCGACGCGCAACTTGCGCTGGCCGAGCCACGCACCGCGGCCTGTCTCTGCCCAGAATATTTCATTCTTGGCGACGTCGTAAACCACTCCGGAAAATAACTGCCCTTCGCGTTCAAGCGCGATGGAGACTGCATAATGCGGTTGGCCGTGCAGAAAATTCAGCGTGCCATCCAGAGGATCGACAATGAAGCGATTGGTCTTGTCGCTGCCTTCAACAATGCCGCGCTCTTCCATCACGAAGCCATAGCCGGGGCGGGCTTTGCTCAAGTGCTCATAAATGATGTCTTCGGCGCGATGATCGGCATTGGAGACAAAGTCCGCAGGACCTTTCTTGGTGACCTGAAGATATTCGACTTCGCCAAAATCACGAGCCAGAGACCGGCCCGCTTTGCGAGCAGCTTCGATCATGACATTTCCGAGCGCGGAGGGCTTCGACATTGTCCGTAAAACCCTTAATCAGCGCGGCGAAGATATGTGCGGTCTTCGGTTTGTACGACGATCCGCTCGCCGACCCCGATAAAAGGCGGCACCGTCACGCGGACCCCATTGTCGCAGGTGGCGGGCTTGAAACTGTTGGCCGCGGTCTGTCCTTTGACCACAGGCTCAGTCTCTTCGACGGTCAATGTCACTTGCTGCGGCAACGCGACGCCAATTGGCGTGTCCCCATAGAATTCGATTTCGACGGTCATGCCATCTTGCAGGAAGTCGCCATCTTCGCCGACAAAATCTTTTTGCAATTCAATTTGCTCAAATGATTCCTGATCCATGAACGCATAGGCTTCGCCAGCATCGTAGAGGAATTGGAAATCCTTCTGCTCAAGGCGCACGCGCTCAACTGTTTCGTTGGCGCGGAACCGCTCATTGGCTTTAGAGCCATTGAACAGATTGCGCATTTCAACCTGATTGAAGGCGCCGCCTTTACCAGGCTTGACGTGATTGCATTTCATCGCGCGCCAGACGCTGCCATTATACTCAATCACCATATTGGGTTTGATTTCGTTGCCGTTAATCTTGGCCATGTGACGTCCTCATCAGTAGAGCGCGCGGCGTAGCGGTGACGGGCGGTTTGGTCAAGTTTTGTGGACAGGCTGGCTAGCTTGGGGTTTTATGGCCACATAGACATAAAAGGAGGGCTGATCATGGGCATTTTGTCTGGATTTCTGAGCTTTGAGAAATCTATGGGCGCCACGCTGACGCGGATTCTATTCTATCTCGGAATTATTGGGATATTGTGGCACGCGGTCCGGCGGTTTTGGTTTTGGTTGACCTATCTCGACAATGACTGGGACACCGCGCTTTGGGGCATGATCAAGACGCCGTTTGCGGCGATCATTGCCTTGCTGGTATTGAGAGTGATCGCGGAATACGTCATCGCCCATTTCCGCATGGACAAGTCACTGCATGACCAGGTCACAGGGCGCGCCGCGCCGCCGAAAGCTGAATAGGTCTGATCTGTTATATCTTGGAGCCGGCCATCGCTTCATCAATCACGCGATTGAGCATGGCAACAGCAGCGGCTGGGCCATCATTGTGGTCCCAAACACCGCTCGATACGGCGAGGAAGTCGGCGCCTGCCGAGATTAACGGCGCCGCATTGTCGACGGAGATGCCGCCGATCGCGACGCACGGCAGAGTGAGGAACATCTGACACCAGGTCAGAATATCGGGTTCCGCCGGGCTGGTATCGGTTTTGGTCTGTGTCGGATAAAAGGCGCCAAAGGCGACATAGTCCGCACCCGCTTCGCCGGCAATCATGGCCTGGTGACGCGATGCTTTGCAGGTCGCACCGATAATCATATCCGGTCCGACCAGGTCGCGCGCTTCTGTAATGTCCATATCATCGAGACCCAGATGCACGCCATCGGCTTGCAACGCCCGCGCGAGTTGCGGGCTGTCATTGATGATCAGCGCTATATGTTCAGCGGCACAAATGCGTTTCACCGCATGCGCAACTTCGCGGGTCTTTGCGGTATCGATCGCATCGCCCTGTTTGATGCGAATTTGCAGGCTGGCAATGTCGCCCCCCTGAATGGCAGCGCGAAATAAATCGACAAAGGCCGGGACATCCTCAATTTGAGGCGGCGTGATCAGATAAAGGCGCGGCCGTTCGCGTTGTGGTTCAGACATGATGGGACGGTTTGCGCTCATCAGGTGGCGTTCGTCAAGATTTTGACTCTGATCCGAGCAGCCAATTGGTCAACATGCGCGCACTCGGGCCCCAGATCAAAGCCGCGAACCAGGCGACCGGATAGGCCAGCGACCAGGCGACAAGCCAGCGCCCGCCAAGCGCTCCATCCAGACCGGTATTCACGATCGTCACGATCAGCGCGACCAGAGCGCTCATCCCGCCGGACAGCAAGCCTGTATGAACCAGGCGCCAGATCAGTGATTTCTTTTGCATACCCGCATTTGCGGATCGAATCGGCCAAACGTCAATCAATCGGTTTGTAGATCCGTTCCGTGCTGGCCGGGAATCTGGCGAGCGCTGCACCAGACCGTAACGGGCGAGAGACCAGGTCGCCGCCGCAATTTGGGCAGACATGTTTGAAAATGATTTCGGTGCACGTCGCGCAGAATGTGCATTCGAATGAGCATATATAGGCGCCGCTCTGATCCGCAGGCAGATCTGTGTCGCAACGTTCGCAGCCAGGTCGCATGTCGAGAGCCATGTGTCTTCAATGCCATGAATGCGCGCGCGCGAACAGATACAAAAAAGGCGGCCACGCGGGCCGCCTCCCTAAAGCTTTTCAGGCTGTGTTAGCCTGCACAAGAGGCATCAAAGATGCTTCCTATCGTGTCGGCGAGCTGATTGTCGAAATCGGCGTCTGTCTGATTGGCAGACAGGCCTTCTGTTAGCGCTCTCGAGAAACTGGCAATCATACCGGTGTTCTGACACAAGCGGCGATTGGCTTCTTCGCGGCTATATCCACCGGACAGGGCGACAACGCGCATCACGCGCGGATGATCAACCAGCGTCTTATACTGGTTGGCTTTTTCCGGCAGAGACAATTTCAACATCACCTGTTTGTCCCCAGGCATTGCGTCCAGCTGCTTGGTGATCTCCGCCAGCAAAATGTCTTCGGCCTCGGCTTTGTCAGCAATTGTGATGGTGACTTCCGGTTCGATGATTGGCACCAGGCCGTGACCGAGGATTTGCAGGCCGACTTCAAATTGCTGCGCAACATTAGCGGCGATACCTTCGGCATTTGCGGCATGGACAACAGAGCGCATCTTGGTGCCAAAAATCCCTTTTTCGACGGCGCGCGACAGCAGCGCATCCAATTCCGGCATTGGGTTCATCAATTGCACGCCATTGGCTTCAGGTGCTAGACCTTTATCGACCTTGAGGAACGGCACCACCCCGCGCTGTTGCCAAAGATACGTTGCCGTTGGGACGCCATCAATCTCGCCATCCATTGTGCGTTCGAACAGGATCGCGCCCATCACCTTGTCGCCCGTAAAGGCCGGTGATTTGACGATGCGTGCCCGCATATCATGGATCAGGCCGAACATCTCTTCGTCGCTCGACCAGGCATCGTCGCCAATGCCGTAGAGTTTCAGCGCCTTTGGTGTCGAGCCCCCCGACTGATCCAAAGCGGCGACAAAGCCGGCTTTTTCTGCGGCCTGCTGAGTCATGTGTTGATCTACCATCTAAAGGTCCCTCTCAAGATAGAAAAAGGGCTGATCGCTTCTTGCGCTCAGCCCGGTTACAATAGTTGAATTTGAAACTGACACCGCTGTCTTTTCGGTGGCTTCTGCTTCCGCGGTTTTGACTGGCCAGCGGAAGAAGATTGTGTTGGTCATTTATTGGCCTTTTAGCGCCTCGACACCGGGAAGGGGTTTGCCTTCCATCCATTCAAGAAACGCGCCACCTGCGGTGGAGATATGGGTAAAGTCTTGCGCCACATGGGCATGGTTTAACGCGGCCACTGTGTCGCCGCCACCGGCAACGGCAGTTAAAGCCCCTGATTTGCAGCGGGCGCCCGCGGCTTGTGCAGCTTGCACGGTCGCTGTGTCAAACGGGGTCAATTCAAACGCGCCGAGGGGGCCATTCCAGACCAAAGTGTTGGCCACATCGAGAGCAGACGCGAGGATTGCAACGGTTTGCGGCCCGGCATCCAGAATCATTTCATCGTCCGCGACCTCGTCCAAGCCACAGGTTCGATGCGCGGCATTGGCGGCAAAGTCCTTGGCGACGACAACATCCATAGGCAGCAAGATATCGCAACCTGCCGCTTTCGCATTGGCTTCGATCTCTTTTGCCGTGTCCGTCAGGTCATGTTCGCACAGTGACTTGCCAACGCTATAGCCCCGCGCGGCGAGGAATGTGTTGGCCATGCCGCCGCCAATGGCCAGGGCATCGACCTTTGAGACGAGATTTTTGAGCAAGTCGATCTTGGAGCTGACCTTGGCACCGCCAACCACGGCGAGAACCGGCTTGTTGGGATTGCCGAGTGCGGCATCCAGTGCTTTCAACTCGGCTTCCATGAGCAAGCCGGCGCAGGCCGGTAACAGCCGCGCGACCCCTTCGGTCGAGGCATGCGCCCGGTGGGCGGCCGAAAAAGCATCATTGCAATAGACATCGCCCAACGAGGCGAGGAAGCCTGCCATTTGCGGGTCATTGGCTTCTTCCATGGCCGTGAACCGTGTGTTCTCGACCAGGATGACGGCATCGTTCGGCGCAGCATCAATGCTGGCACGGTCGGGGCGTTCGACAAAAGTCACAGCGCGGCCAAGTGCGGCCTCCAGGGCTGGCACCGTAATCCGCAACGACATGTCAGGATTTGGCTGTCCCTTTGGACGGCCGAAATGGGCGAGCAAGACCGGCTTGCCGCCCTTTTCGAGGATTTTCAGAATGGTCGGCGCGACTTTGTCGATCCGGGTCGTATCCGTGACCTGGCCATTGTCGACCGGGACGTTGATATCGATCCGCGTCACCACGGTTTTGCCATCGAGGTCCAGATCATCGAGCGTTTTGAAGTCAGCCATTCTGGAGCGGTCCGCTTACAGGAATTTCGACATGTGCAACGCGGTATCGCTCATGCGTGTGGCGAAGCCCCACTCATTATCATACCAGCTCAGAACGCGAACCAGCGTGCCTTCGGTGACATTGGTGCCATCCGCTGCGAAGGTTGAACTGTGTGGGTCGTGATTGAAGTCGGCCGAGACCAGTGGCTGGTCGGAATATCCAAGCACGCCTTCCATTGGGCCGTCCGCTGCGGCTTTGATCGCCGCGTTGACTTCTTCGACAGAGGTTTCGCGGCCAGCGTCGAAGACCAGATCAATCATCGATACGTTTGGCGTCGGTACCCGCACGGCAGAGCCGTTGAGCTTGCCCGCCAGTTCCGGCAATACCAGACCGACGGCTTTGGCAGCACCGGTCGAGGTTGGAATCATCGAGCTTGCCGCCGCGCGGGCCCGGTACAGATCCTTATGCATCCGGTCGAGCGTTGGCTGATCGCCCGTATAGGCGTGCACTGTGGTCATGTAGCCGCGCTCAATGCCGACCGTGTCGTTCAGGACCTTGGCGACCGGTGATAAGCAATTGGTTGTGCACGAGGCGTTTGAAACCACGAGGTCTGACTCAGACAACGTTTCATGGTTCACACCATAGACAATTGTCTTGTCGGCATTCGTCGCCGGTGCGGAGACGAGCACGCGCTTGGCGCCAGCTTCGAGGTGTGCCGCAGCTTTTTCCTTGGATGCGAAAATGCCGGTACATTCAAACGCGATGTCGACGCCCATGGCGCCATGCGGCAATTCTGCCGGGTTGCGGATAGCGGTGCATTTGAAGGCACGTTCGCCGACCCGGATCATGTCGCCGTCGACGCGAACCTCTTCATTCAGCTTACCGTGGACCGTATCATATTGCAGCAAGTGCGCATTGGTTTCGACCGGACCCAGATCGTTAATCGCGACGACCTCGATGTCCTTGCGGTCATGTTCAATGATAGAGCGGAGGACCAGACGACCAATGCGGCCAAACCCATTAATTGCGACGCGAACAGCCATAGTAAACCTCTTTTGCCAAGATACTGATTTCGTGGCGTCTTTAGACGCAAGTTTGAGGCCAGTCCAGCGCGGTATAGGGGCGCATCACACCTGATTACGCTGTCAGTTAAGAGGGACTACACCTTAGAGGAGATTTCCTCTTCGCTCAGGTCTCAAAAAGAGAGAATCCCTTGCCTGTGGCAAAACGCAGGACCGCATAAAGCAGCAGACCAACCGGACCAAAAATATAGGACCCGAGTATACAAGGCAGGGTCTGCCAATGTGCGATTTGAAGGCGCTGGGCATCGCGCGCGATCCAGGCGCCGACAAACAAGTCGAAGACCAGATAATGGCTCCAGCCGGTGATCACGCCATTGGGATGATCAAACAAGGCCTGCACTCCGGAAAACGTAAAACCGGCGTCCGGGTCGGAGAAACCAAAGAACAAGGCTCCAATCAATGATGCAGCATAGATCACGCCGATCAGCATGGGATAAAGCATGGAGTGAATGACGGTTCGGGTGATTTTGGCGCGCGGCAGAAATACCAGGAGCGCCCAAGCGGGCATCACCAGGAAATTGATCAGAGAAAAGCCGGTTTCCCAAGTCATCGCATCAATCCTTTTTTGTCAGGTTGTCGTCTGGCTTCATCCAATCGGTAAACTGTTCCCAGTCCACCCAGGTCTTCTTTTTGCGCCGCAGTTTTTGCCAAAACCGACGTCGTTCAGGCGTTGGTAGCGGTTGCAAGTTTTCAAGAAAAGCCAGTGCCACCGATTTCCAGCTATAACCTTCGGCGTAAGACCGGCAGGTCTCGCGTTTAAGGTCGAGGCACGCCCGCGCGCCAGCAGCGAGGTCACCTCCGATCGGCGTAATGGTTCCGGCATCAGAGCCAGGAATGACATCCTTCGGGCCGGTGGCTTCATACGCTGCGACGGGTGTGCCAGAGGACATGGCTTCCAGCACGACAAGGCCAAACGTGTCGGTCAGGCTTGGAAACACAAATACATCCGCGCTCGCATAGTAATTGGCCAGGTCCTCGCCGAAGCGCGCACCGAGAAAATGGACTTCCGGATACTTCTTCTTCAGCGTTTCCAGGGCGGGTCCGTCGCCCACCACAACTTTCGAGCCGGGCAGGTCAAGCTCAACAAAGGCTTCGATATTTTTCTCAACCGCAACCCGCCCGACATTCAGGAAGATCGGCCGCGGCATGTCGGGGAAAGGATCATTGTCGGCGCCCGCTGCAATCCGTCGATCCGGATGGAACAATTCAGTATCAACTCCGCGCGTCCAGGCCACTAGGTTGATAAACCGCTTGGCTTCAAGCTCTTCCACCATGCTCGGTGTCGGCACCATGACCTTGCCGGAATATTTGTGGAACCAGCGGACGAAACTATAACCCGCAGCGGTTGGAATCGGCATGCGCGCCGAGACATATTCAGGAAAACGTGTGTGATAGGCGGTCGAAAACGGGTGTTTGATCTTCAGACACATTTTTCGCCCGGCCATGCCCAGCGTGCCTTCCGTGACGATGTGAACAGCGTCCGGCTCAAAGGCTTCAAAACGCTCCTTGATCTTGCGCTCAGCAAACATCGCAAGCTTGATTTCGGGATAGGTCGGCAGCGGCATTGTGTTGAAGCCATCGCCGGGATGAATGACATCAAACACGTGCCCTTCGGCTTCGAGTTCAGAGATCACGCGTTGCATGGTGCGCACAACACCATTCACCTGTGGTTCCCAGGCATCTGTCACGATCATGATGCGCATCAGCGGCTCCTCATCGCCCCAAGTGACGATGGCTTGAGTTCTAGAGTTGGCAACGAGACGCGTAAAGCGGTGGCGTCATGTGATTTGCTTATTGGTTGGCGCACCGGACATAGTGGAAATGACCGGGGCTGCTACCATCGATCAGAGATATCACGGCGTTCAGTCTGTCACCATCGCGCATATATTTGATTTTCTGGGGAAAATCATGAGCCGGATTGGCAAAAGTGATACTGGTTTCGGTCATTTCCACGGCGGGGAAAGCGGAGGGCCCCTGACCGCGCGGGTAAGCGTTGAAGACCGGCATGGGGGCTGGGTCGATTCGCATCTGCTCGAAGAAAACGACATGGCTGTCTTTGAGCACCACTGAATATCCAAAATAATACCCGTCTTCGGATTCGGACCAGATTTCACGCGTGCTGCCATCTGCGCTGTGCCAGCACCCGGTAAACCAATCGAGACGGTTCGGGTCGGCTTCTTCGGCGTGCGAAATGGTCGTGCATGCGCTGAGAGCGATCAAGCCCAAGGTCATTCGTATCATGGTTTCACCACCGCCCATTCGGCATCCAGACTAACTCGATTCGTCGAGGATGGACCCAGCGCGTGGCCGGATGGCGAGGGGCGAAAAGCATCGGACAGTCTGCTCATTCACGGCGGCCTGGAAAGAATGGATCCAGCGAATCGCCCGCGTCCGTCCAGGTTTGGAAAAGTGATTCGTTTTGCGGCGTCTTCGCGAAGGCTCGCATAAGCAGGGATTCACCGGCGAAAAGCACCTGAGGCCAGTGTGTCAAACGCGCAAACGCCAACCCTTGCTGGCGCATGCAGGGGCGGAATTCATACAAATTGTAGAGGTAAACGCCCAACCTACTATATCTAGTAGGTCACCGATTTTCTGACGAATTTGCGACGACCACTACTCAGCGTTGAGTGCGGCATGAATCAATCCGCCACAAAATCAAATCGTTAAAAAATTCAAGTCATCTGGTAATCTATTTTTTTGCAGCAAAACCAGTGTGCTCCAACCCCCAATAGGTATCGGCGTGGGGCCCCCAAATTAACCAGGCATTAACCACTTATCCACCACCAAAATGACGTTTTTGAGATGGACCCTGTTGACCTCTCATTAACCTTAGAGGCACAATATGTTGTGTGAGGGCTGATTTGAAACACCGTATATGGCGGTTTTCGGTTTCATTCCTATATGTGATGGGCCTTATGCAAGGGGTAAGAAGACATGGCAGGCACCAACGAAGCAACACTCGCGAAAGCGGTTACAGACCAGGATGCGCAATCCGGCGCGCCGGAGCTGCGAGTCGTGCCGAGCGTACAGATTGATCGGTCGCGCGATTCGCTGCTGACCGAATTTGGTAAAGTGACTCTGGAAGACCGTTACTTGCTGCCGGGCGAGTCCTATCAGGACATGTTTGCGCGCGTCTCTGAAGCGTTCGCCGATGATGCCGACCACGCCCAGCGTCTTTATGATTACATGTCTCAGCTTTGGTTCATGCCGGCGACGCCTGTTCTTTCGAATGGCGGCGCAGATCGCGGCCTGCCGATCTCTTGCTTCCTCAATCAGGTTGGTGACAGTCTTGACGATATTGTCGGCACCTGGACCGAGAATGTCTGGCTCGCCTCGAATGGCGGCGGCATCGGCACCTATTGGGGCAATGTCCGCTCGATCGGTGAGAAAGTCGGCAATAGTGGCCAGACCAGTGGCATCATCCCGTTCATTCGGGTGATGGATTCGTTGACGCTCGCGATCAGCCAAGGCTCGCTGCGACGCGGCTCAGCGGCGTGCTATCTGGATGTCCACCATCCGGAAATCGAAGAATTCCTCGAGGTGCGCAAACCGTCTGGCGATTTCAATCGCAAGTCTTTGAACCTGCATCACGGCATCAACATCACCGACGCGTTCATGGAGGCGGTGAAGAATGATGACGAGTTCGAATTGCTGTCGCCAAAATCGGGAGAGCCGCTGCGCAAGGTCAATGCCCGCAAGATCTGGCAGAAAATTCTTGAGCTGCGCATCCAGACTGGCGAACCTTATTTGCTGTTCACCGACACAGTGAACAATGCCATGCCCGCGCACCAGCGCCAGCTTGGTCTGAAAGTGACACAATCCAATTTGTGTTCAGAAATCACCTTGCCCACCGGCATAGATCATAATGGCGAAGACCGTACGGCTGTGTGTTGCTTGTCCTCTCTCAACGCTGAGAAGTTCATGGAATGGAGCAAGCACGAGACGTTCCTTGAGGACGTCTATCGCTTCCTCGACAATGTCTTGCAGGACTTTATCGATCGGGCGCCCACGGAAATGGCCCGGGCCGTCTATTCGGCCAAGCGTGAGCGCTCGGTGGGTCTTGGCCTGATGGGCTTCCACTCCTTCCTGCAGTCGCTGAACCTGCCAATGGAAAGCGCCATGGCGAAGGTCTGGAACGAGAAGATGTTCAAGCATATTCGCCAGGGTGCGGATGCGGCCTCTGTAAAGCTCGCGAAAGAGCGTGGCGCCTGTGAAGACGCTGCCGAAGCCGGCATGATGGCCCGTTTCAGCCATAAGATGGCGGTCGCGCCAACCGCGTCCATCTCGATCATTTGCGGCGGCACCAGCGCCGGCATCGAGCCGATCCCGGCCAATGTCTATACCCACAAGACGCTGTCAGGGTCCTTCACTGTGAAGAACAAGTATCTCGAGCAGGCGCTTGAGAGTAAGGGCCAGAACACGGACGAAATCTGGACGTCAATTCTGGAACATGAAGGGTCTGTGCAGCATCTCGATTGCCTGGATGAGCACGAGAAATCGACCTTCAAGACGGCGTTTGAAATTGATCAACGCTGGATCATCGAGCACGCCGCAGACCGTACGCCTTATATCTGTCAGGCCCAGTCGCTGAACGTCTTCCTGCCTGCAGACATCAATAAGTGGGACCTGCACATGTTGCACTGGACGGCTTGGGAGAAGGGCGTGAAATCGCTTTATTATTGCCGTTCGAAATCGGTTCAACGCGCGAGCTTCGCGGGTGCGGATGAAAAAGAAGCCAGTATGGCGGGCATGGAAGTGCCGAATACAGATTATGATGAGTGTCTCGCCTGTCAGTAATCGGCGCCAATTTGTGAAATCAAAAGCCCCACCATCTGGTGGGGTTTTTTTGATTGAGATTCTGATGTCCAAGTAAAGTTAAGGCGCAGCGCAATTTATGGTAAATAAAAAGCTAACACACTCTGAAAGTGTGTTTGCGACGTGACACCGTGCTAAAAAATAGCGCAAAATCGGAAAAAGATGAAAAAAAATCTAGCGTGGATTAACTTAGTTTCACGGGATTTTTCTGGCTCTGACCGTAAGAAATACAGGCAAAGTCACATTTTCGTGATCCTGCAATGCTTAATTCTGTGGACCCGAAACGGATTCGCCTGCTCGAATCGTTCATGTTAGGGTAAGGAACTCAGGTCAGCTTCAGGGGACACTATGGAGCCGGCATGATGAAAGGCGTGGGAAAAATGATTGTTGCAAGTGCATCAATGATAGCCGCGATGGCTTGTCAGACCTGTGTCCACGCTCAAGAGAATGTGGGCCCGCAGATTGACAATGCCACGATTATCGCTGCCAGCCGCTCTCTGGGCGAGCAATCCCGCACGCGTGTAAACCTGGTCTATACAGGGTCATTCTCACAATCTGAGACGCGCCGGCATTTCGGGTTCCAGGTCCCATCCGACACCGATCTTGGTTTCGGCATTGATTCCTCCAATGCGTTGACCAGCCGACGCCTATATTCCAGCGCGATCATGACCGATGTCGCTGCGGAACGGATTGGCGCCAGCCTCTCGCCTGTGCCGCGCGAACAGCGTCGATTGACCGCCGAATTCGCATTTTCCGCGCCATCAGAGCGCACGGGACTTGGCTTTGATGTTGGCATTGCGCCGCGTGTCGCGATTACCCGTGATGGCGAGTATGCGTCTCGTCGTTTCGGGGGTGAAGTTCGCATCGGTCAGAATTTTGACAAACGCGGCGAAGATCCAAGCTCCAGCTGGTACCTGTTTGCCGGTGCTGATGGCGAAGCGCTGGTCTGGGAACCTGATCAGGACCGAGCAGTGTCAGCCGGTAGTATGGCACTTCGAGACAAGGTCACCGTTGGCGATATCCAGGCCGGATTGTCACTTCAGCGTGGTCTGGGACAACTTTCCTTCAGCTATATTCGCCGCGAAGTCGAATATCGGGAGCGCAACCTCGGCGCCAGTGAGAACGAGGACTTTGCAGGCGTGACGTTCACCATTAAGCGCTAAGCGCATGGTTGTTCATCACTACGCCCGGGCCGCCGCATTGGCGGCCTTTTTTGTGTCTTCAGCGGCGGCTCAGTCGGAGGAGTCCTCGGAGACCGAGGTCCGCGCCCCTGTTGGGGTGTGGTCCCTGACATCCGAGAATGATCTGTTCGGCGGGACCGATCGAAACTACTCGAATGGCTTAAGGCTTGAGCGCGTCAGACCTGCCAATCGAATCACACCGGGTTTGAACTGGGTCGCCAATCGCATTCCGATCCTCGATCTGGATCGGACAGAGTTGCGGCAAGGCTTCGCGCTGTCGCATACGATTTTCACACCGGAGAATATCGAAGCCGAGATCCCCGATCCATCCGACCGACCTTATGCCGCATGGCTCTATGCGTCTGGAACTGTGGTCGGCACCACCCGGCTTGGCCCGCGTCAGATGGTGCAGGACGTTTTGCAAGTAAATCTCGGCGTGGTGGGACCGTCGGCAGGTGGCGCATTCGTTCAGGAAAACTGGCACGATTTGCTGCAAGCTGTGGAACCCCGCGGCTGGGATTCTCAGCTCAAGGACGAGCTCGGACTGGAAATCACCGCGCAACGCACGCGCCAGTTTGAAGGGCCGGATCTGCCTTTCCAATTGGAGACGGATTACGCTCTGCATGGCGGTGTCACACTCGGCAATGTCCGCACGTATGCCTCGGCTGGCGGCATGGCGCGGCTCGGCTGGGACCTGTCATCGGATTTTGGCCCACCGCGAATCAGACCCGCCCTCGCCGGAGCTGGCGTTTTCAAGCCGGGACAGCCGTTTGGTGGCTATGTGTTTGCTGGCATCGAAGCGCGGGCCGTCGGGCGCGACATGTTTCTAGATGGCAACCTCTATCGCGACAGTGCCAGGGTCGAGGATCGCCGCGACTTTGGCGGGGATCTGCAACTCGGCGTGGCCTTGCATCAGGGCGATGTGCAGCTGGCCTTTACCTACGTCCATCGGACCGAGGAATTCGTAGCTCAAAGCGGACCCCAGCGGTTCGGCGCTGTGTCAGTCTCGATCGCGCGATAGAGAATCAGGCTAAGCAAAAAAGGGTCGCGATCGGGATTCGATCTGATTCGGGGTTAACAGGAGCTTTCCTGTGGGCAGGCTGTGGAGAAGTGCCGCACCACCGCAGGATACATCTTGCGTGCTCTCACGGCTTCAGACACTATATGTGGTGTTGATGAGATTTGGCAGGGGAAAATGAATGCCCGATGGTATGATGAAACTTCCAGGACTTTTGACGCCGTCAAAGTCGTACAAACCGTTCCGGTACGCATGGGCGTATGATTTCTGGAAACTGCAACAGCAGGTCCACTGGCTGCCGGAAGAAGTGCCGCTTGGCGAGGATTGCAAGGATTGGGTCAACAAGCTCAATGATAAAGAGCGCAATCTGCTGACCCAGATTTTCCGCTTCTTCACGCAATCGGATGTCGAAGTCGGCGCCAATTACATGGAAAACTACATGCCGCTGTTCAAGCCGGTGGAAGTGCGCATGATGCTGTCGGCGTTTTCGAATATGGAAACCGTTCACATTGCTGCTTATGCGCTTCTGCTAGAGACCATCGGCATGCCGGATTCTGAGTTCTCGGCCTTCATGGAATATGAGGAAATGGCCGCGAAGCACGATTATCTGGGCCAGTTCGGCACGGACACCGAGGAAGACATTCTGACGTCGATGGCGGTATTTGGTGGCTTTACCGAAGGGCTGCAATTGTTCGCATCTTTTGCGATGCTGATGAACTTCCCGCGCTTCAATAAGATGAAAGGCATGGGGCAGATCGTGTCTTGGTCGGTGCGCGATGAGTCACTGCACTGCGAAGGCATGATGAAAATGTTCCACACATTCGCTGCCGAAACGGGCGCTCTGACCACGCCGGTTAAGAATCGCATTCGCGAAGCTTGCGAAACTGTGGTCAAACTCGAAGACAAATTTATCGAACTGGCATTCGAAGCCGGCGAAGTTGAAGGCATGACGCCGGAAGATATTCAGCAATATATTCGCTATATCGCCGATTGGCGCATGGGTCAGCTCAAGCTCGATCCGATCTATGGCGTCGATCAGCACCCCATCCCATGGTTGACCGAAATTCTGAACGGCGTTGAGCATGCGAACTTCTTCGAAGCTCGGGCGACAGAGTATTCCAAAGGTGCCACCCTGGGCGATTGGCACGGCGATGAAGGCGTGTGGTCGATGTTCGACAAGCGCAAACCACAGACGGTTTTGGCGGGATAGGTCCCGACAGACGAGATTTTCCAAAAGTGGCGCGCCTAGACAGGCGCGCCACTTTTATGTCTACCAGATGAAAAGCTGGCCGGTGAGGATTGGACATGAGACTGACAGTAAGTGGAATGATCGCAGGAACATTGCTGGCCGCGGCGTGTGGTCAAAGCGCCGAGGTTTCGCTCAACGAGACTTGTAACTCCGTCATGGCCGATCCACAGGTCAGCAGCGACATCACTCGCGCCGGTTTGAGCGTCGATTCCTATTGCGATTGCGCGACATCTGTCCTGCTCGCACTGCCCGAGACGGAGCGCGCCGCGGCGATCAGTTCTTTCCAGCTGATCAACACCGTCATGGCCGAGCACGATGGCGACGCCGAGGCGGCGTTCGAGGCGATCCGAAACCAAGCCCGCGCAGACGCCGCGACCTATGAAGCGCGGGTCGCCTATCAGAATCTCGATCAGCTTGGGGACCAGCTTGACGATTTACTGGATGAATTGGAAGAAGCTGACGGGGTTTGCCCGGCCTAGACGGAAACGCCGCCTTTTTCAGCATCGGCGAGAAAGGCCGCCAGACCCTTATCGGTCAATGGATGATTGGCGAGCCCTTTGAGCACATTTGGCGGAACTGTTGCCACGTCGGCGCCTGCAAGCGCACATTGTTTGACATGATTGGCGCTCCGAATCGATGCGGCCAGGACTTCAGTTTCGAACATGTAATTGTCATAGATGACGCGAATTTCTTCGATCAATTCCATGCCGTCGACATTGATATCATCCAGCCGTCCGATGAAAGGGGAAATATAAGCCGCGCCAGCTTTCGCCGCGAGCAGAGCCTGATTGGCTGAGAAGCAAAGTGTTACATTCACGGCCGTGCCCATATTTGCGAGCTCGCGACACGCACGCAGACCGTCCATCGTCAGTGGCAATTTCACCGCCACATTGGACGCGATGGCTTGAAGCTTTTTACCTTCTGCCACCATGGCTTGCCATTCGGTGGCGACAACTTCGGCACTGACATGACCTTCGGTGAGATCGCAGATTTCTGCAATCACTTCCGCAAAATTGCGGCCAGATTTCATGATCAGGGACGGGTTGGTGGTCACCCCATCGATGAGCCCGGTCGCCGCCAGTTCTTTGATTGCGGCGGTGTCAGCAGTGTCGACAAAGAACTTCATTTTTTGGCTCCGTAAGTGAGGGGATTAGGCAGGGCGTCCGATGGATGTGTAGGCAAAGCCACGCTTGGTCATATCTTCCGGACTGTAAATATTGCGCAGATCGACGACGACATTGCCTTTCATAGCGGAATTGATCCGACTGAGGTCCAGGGCACGGAATTGATCCCATTCTGTCAGGATAACCATCGCATCGGCGCCGTCGGCGGCTTCATAGGCATTCGCGCAATAATCGATTCCATCGAGCAAATGCTTCGCTTCTTCCATGGCTTCGGGATCGAAGGCTCTGATTTTTGCGCCCGCTTCCACCAAGGCCGGCACGATGTCCAGGCTCGGCGCGTCGCGCATGTCGTCTGTGTTTTGCTTAAAGGCCAGGCCGAGCACGCCAATGGTCTTACCGGAAACGTCACCGCCCATGGCTTTGATAATCTTCGTCGCCATGGCCCGTTTTCGCGCTGCGTTGACCTCGACCACAGTGTCGACAATGCGCACGGGCGTATCATGATCATTGGCGGTCTTGGTCAAAGCCAGCGTATCTTTGGGGAAGCATGAGCCACCATAACCCGGCCCGGCATTGAGGAATTTTTTCCCGATCCGGCCATCAAGTCCGATGCCGCGTGAGACTTCCTGGACGTTCGCGCCAACCGCTTCGCACAGATCAGCCATTTCATTGATGAAGGTGATTTTCACCGCCAGGAAAGCGTTGGCCGCATATTTGATCAATTCCGAGGTCCGCCGCGCCGTGAATAGAATCGGGGTCTGGTTCAGGTAAAGCGGGCGATAGAGCTCTTCCATAACCTCTCGGGCGCGCTTGCTGTCAGTGCCGACAACGACCCGGTCTGGAATCTTGAAATCCTTGATCGCCGCGCCTTCGCGCAAGAATTCCGGATTGGAAACGACAGCAAAATCGGCATCCGGTCGTTTCTTGCGAATTATCTCTTCGACTTCATCGCCGGTGCCAACCGGAACCGTCGACTTGGTCACG
This sequence comes from Pseudomonadota bacterium, assembly GCA_039029475.1. Taxonomy (GTDB): domain Bacteria; phylum Pseudomonadota; class Alphaproteobacteria; order Caulobacterales; family Hyphomonadaceae; genus Henriciella. The sequence goes on from JBCCGB010000003.1 coordinate 227,086, forward strand.
ACGACGGTGAAGCCATCCATGAGTTCTGCAATCTCTTCGGCGGCAGCATAGACGTAAGACAGGTCTGCATGGCCGTCGCCGCGACGCGAAGGTGTACCAACCGCAATGAAGACGGCATCCGCGTCCGCGATCGCGTCCTTGGCGTTGGTCGTGAAGAATAAACGCTCTTCTTTGACGTTCTTCTCAACCAGATCATCAAGACCCGGCTCATAGATTGGCATGATGTTCTGGTGCAAACGTTCAATCTTGCTGGCATCCTTGTCGACGCAGGTCACGACGTGTCCGAAATCCGCAAAACATGCTCCACTTACCAGGCCCACATAGCCGGTTCCGATCATTGCCACGCGCATCGAATTACCTCTTTAAAACAGCGTCCCTAAACTGAGCGGGACTGGTGCAATTTTTGACTGGGGCGGTCAAGCCCATCGCCTGAGAATCCCTCAGAGCTGGAAGACTTTCTTGGGTTGAAATCGGCCGGCACGAACTTCGCCAAGCGCAACCGCATTGCCACCGGTGCGGGTCAAGGCGAGCCGGTTTTCAGGGTCGGAATCGGTATCGCTTTGCCATTGTTCAACCTGGTGCGGCAAAAGCACAATTTCCCGACCTTGTTTGAGGGCAGCGGCATCGGTCAAATCCAATTCAATGACCGGCACGTCATCCAACACTGTTTCGATCGGGCGCAGCGCACCGACCAGCTGCTCTTTCTGGTCCGCCAATTCCTCAATTTGGTTAAGGGGCATGGCCACAGTTTCATCGAGCGCACCGACGCGCGTGCGCCGCAACCGACTGACATGCCCCTCGGCGCCCAGCGCTTGAGCCAGATCGCGTGCCATGGCGCGAACATAAAATCCCTTGCCCGATACGACCCGGAGCGTGACGTGGTCGGGATCAGGAATGTTCGAAATTTCAGCCTCATAAACAGTGACTTCACGGGACGGTATCTCGAAGTTTTCACCATCGCGGGCCAAATCATAGGCGCGCTCGCCGCCAACTTTGATGGCCGAGAATTTTGGCGGAACCTGCTGAATATCGCCAACAAAGTCGGGTAGCGCCGCCGTGATCTCGGCACGCGTCGGGCGTCGGTCGGATGTGGCGATAATCTCGCCTTCCTTGTCTTGGCTCGCTGTCGAAGTGCCCCATTCTATGGTGAACACGTATTCCTTATCGCAATCCATCGCCCATTGTGCGGTCTTGGTGGCTTCCCCGAAAGCGATAGGCAGGATGCCATCGGCCAACGGGTCCAGAGTCCCGCCATGTCCGGCCTTTTGCGCATTGAACAGGCGTTTCAGAATGCCCACGACTTGGGTCGAGGTGACATTGACCGGTTTGTCGACGGCCAACCAGCCATGAACCGGATCGCCTTTGCGTTTTCTTTGTCGGCCCATGCCGATCTCCATCCATGCCGCCGCGGGTCGGACGCGGTCGGATCGAATTTGCAGTGTTGAGTCAGACGGTTTGTCTGTTGCTTAGTCTTTGAAGGCGCTGAACACATCTGCGGCTGATGGTTCATCAGCGGACGCCGCCGGCTCAACCGGTGAATCTTCAACCGTCTCAACCGCTTCGGCAGGCGACAAGCCTGGTCCATCTTCCTGAGCGGCGCGCTCAGCATCCATTTTTTTGCGGCGCGAAGAGGCTTTTGTGATCACCTCATCGAGTTCAATCTGCGAACAGAGACCAAGCGTGACCGGATCCACCGGCTTGATGTTCTGACTGTTCCAATGGGTCTTGTCGCGAACATTGGTAATCGTCGCTTTGGTCGTACCAATCAGTTTAGAGATTTGCGGATCAGTCACTTCCGGGTGATTGCGAATGAACCAGGCAATCGCATCCGGCTTGTCGCCGCGCCGAGCGACCGGTGTGTACCGCGCGCCCTTGCGTTTTGGCTGAGGAATGTGAGCGATTTTAGAGGGCGCTGTTTTCAAGCGATAATCCGGATCCTCTTCGCCTTGCTGAATTTCTTCACGGGTCAGCTCGCCGCCTGAAATTGGATCGACGCCGCGCATATTCTCGGCGACATCGCCATCCGCGATGCCTTTGACCTCAAGATGGTGCAGGCCACACAGGTCCGCAATCTGATCAAATGTCAGCGTTGTATTGTCGATCAACCAGACCGCAGTGGCCTTGGGCATCAAAATATCGGCCATCGAGGGCTCCTTCGCGCGGGCCAGAAATGCAGCCGCCCGAGACGGCGGTCTCGGGCGGTCAGGGTCTCTGGCATCAAATTACCTAACCTGAACAGTATAACCAGCGTGGCGGCAGAAGGGAAGCCTAACTCTGCTGTCGGGACAGCAGGATTTTGCCAATGTGACCGCCTTTCGCCATATGGGCTTGCGCCGCCTCTGCCTCATCAAACTGATACGTCGTGTCGATGACAGGCTTGATCGTGCCTGACAAAACCGCTGGCCAGAAATCCGCGAGGATTGCGTCACGTATGCGTTGTTTGTCTTCATTCGGGCGCGCCCGCAGCGTCGTGCCGGTCAGGATCAGCCGTTTCAGCATCAGCGGCATCAGGTTCACATTAACCTGCGCGCCTTGCATATAGGCGATGTTGACGATGCGTCCGCCAATCTTGGCGATGGAAATATTCTTCTGAACATAGTCACCGCCCACCATGTCGAGGATGACATCTGCTCCGCCAGCGTCGCGGGCGATGGCTTCAAAGTCTTCGTCGCGATAATTGATCGCGCGATCGGCCCCGAGCTGTTCGGCAAATTGACACTTCTCAGCGCTGCCAGCCGTTATCATGATATTCGCCGCCCCGACATGTTTCAGCATTTGTATCGCCATCGTGCCGATGCCGCTGGTGCCCCCATGGATGAGGGCGCTTTCGCCTGCTTTGAACTGACAACGATCAAAGACATTGGCCCACACGGTCATCATCACTTCCGGCAAGGCGCCGGCTTCGTCGAATGTCATCCCGTCCGGAATCTTGAACAGTGAGCCCTGATCGACAATCGCAAATTCAGCATAGCCACCCCCCGCCATCAGGCCGCAAACGCGATCGCCGACCGTCCAGTCGACAATGTTTGAGCCGATGGCCGCGATCGTGCCGGCGCATTCCAACCCCATAATCGTCGATGCGCCGGCGGGCGGCGGATACATGCCGCGGCGCTGCACCAGATCAGCGCGGTTCAATCCGGCACTGACAATCTCGACCAGGACATCATTCGGGCCGCATATGGGCTTTTCAACTTGCCCCAGTTTCAGTGGTTGATCATCTTCAACCACTACAGCCCACATCATTTCGCCCATTTGACACTCCTGTCCATTTTCGTGTTCCTGCTTACATAAAGGTGCGAAAACGGAGTGGGAAAGGGCAAACCATGTTTGAAGATGAGCCAACCCCGGAAAAGAAACTGGATTTAGAGCGTTTTTCGGTTGAAGAATTGCTCGAACGGATCGAGGAATTGAACGCTGAGATTGCGGCATGCGAAGCTGAATTACAGAAAAAACAGTCGCATAAATCTGCAGCAGATGCACTTTTTGGTGGCGGCGATTAAGATCTTCTAAGGAAGCCCCGCGGTAAAGTCTGATAAAAGAAAAGCGCTTTGGAAGTCGTAAGAGCATGGCCGAACAGCCCAAAAACCCCTCTTCAGAGTTTGCAGATTTGTCGTTCACGGACGGCAAAGTCTTCGAGAAGGTGTTTGTCGACGGCATGGCCCTGGTTGAGGAAACCGCCTCTTACCTGGATGGCCCGGGCCGAAAATTGTCGAGCACGTTGCCGCGTGAGGCCAGCCTCACTTATGCGGCCTGGAGTATGGAGCTGACGACCCGATTGATGCAGGCAGCCTCCTGGTTGGTTATGCAAAAAGCGGTAAAGGATGGCGACATGCATCCTGAAGATGCCATGCAGCCGAAATATCGCATTAGCCGCGAAGACCCGGCGCTGGATGCCAGTGCTCAGCGTGGTCGCGGACTGCCGGATGTTTTCCTGGATCTGGTTGAGCGATCGGAAAACCTGTTTGAGCGAATTTGCCGTCTCGACCAGGCGATATATGGCGGCGGCGTCATTGACAGTGGTAGCCCGGTTGGCGACCAGTTGGCGCAATTGCAAAAGGCAGCAGAAACCGGCGCCTTCGATCCGCTTCGTGTCTGGGGAAAAGCGCGCTAACGGCGCAGCGAAATTCGCATCTCGCTCAATTTGGTTTCTTGTCCGTCTTCATCCACAAACGCGGGTCGAACTTTCTGGCGTGTCTTGGTGTGGGTGAAGGACATCAGCGGCGCAGCGCCATCGCTCGCCCAGACATCGCCCCAAAGATTCAGCCCCATCAGAACCGGCCGAAGGGCTTCGCCTGCTTCTGTCAGTAAGTATTCAGGTCGCGCCCGCTTGCCGTCTTCCTTATATGCGGTCTTGCTCAGCACACCATGATCGACCAGCTTCTTCAGGCGGCCGGATAAGACGGTTCGCGGAATGCTCAGCTCTTTTTGAAAATCATCAAAGCGCCGGACCCCGAACAAGGCGCCGCGCAGGATCAACAATGTCCAGCGGTCGCCAAGAATTTCGATGGCTTTGGCCAGGTGACAAATCTCAAGCGGGATCGGTGATTTTTGAGCGCGAGGTATCATGGTGCTTCATTTGGCTGAGTTCGGAGCGCAAATCCAGCCCCAAATTTTACCTGCGACCATGGTTATGTTGCACCTGCGAGCCCGGTCGGGTAGGGGAAGGCCAGAAAGATCAATTCGAACAGGAGGCCGGGATGGCACGCAAGAAAATCGCTCTTATTGGATCGGGCATGATTGGTGGAACATTGGCGCATGTGGCGGCACGTGAAGAGCTTGGCGATGTCGTCCTGTTCGACATTGCAGAAGGCCTGCCACAGGGCAAAGCTCTGGACCTGGCTGAATCAACTCCAGTTTATAACAGCTCGGTCGCCTTGAAGGGCGCCAATGATTATGCCGATATTGCTGGCGCAGATGTCTGCATCGTAACCGCTGGTGTGCCGCGTAAGCCCGGCATGAGCCGCGATGATCTGCTTGGGATCAATCTGAAAGTCATGAAAGCCGTTGGTGAAGGTATCAAGGCGCATGCGCCAAACGCTTTTGTCATCTGTATCACCAACCCGCTCGATGCCATGGTCTGGGCGCTGCAGCAATTCTCAGGTCTGCCGACCAATAAAGTGGTCGGCATGGCGGGCGTGCTCGATTCCAGTCGCTTTGCTTATTTCCTGTCTGAGGCGACCGGCGTTTCGGTGGCAGACATCCATGCCTGGACCCTGGCGGGTCATGGCGATTCCATGGTGCCAATGGTGCGCCATTCAACGGTCGGGGGATTGCCGCTCACTGAGCTGGTCAAGCAAGGTTGGATCAGTCAGGAAAAACTCGATGCGATTGTCGATCGTACCCGCAAAGGTGGGGGTGAGATTGTCGCTCTGCTGAAGACCGGATCTGCATATTACGCACCGGCTGAATCAGCGATCGCAATGGCCAAGTCTTACCTCAAGGATCAGAAACGCGTTCTGCCGGCCGCGGCCTGGTGTGATGGGCTCTATGGCTTGAACGGACTGTATGTTGGGGTGCCGACATTGATCGGCGCAAATGGCGCTGAGAAAGTGATTGAGTTCGATTTCAATGATACCGAGAGCGGCATGTTCATGGCATCCGTGAATGCGGTCAAAGGTCTCGTCGAGGATTGCAAAAAACTCGAGCCCGCGCTGGCATAAATCCTCAGCTTATCTATTCAGCCGCCGTCACAGTCTTGTGGCGGCGGTTTGCATTTAGGGCGATGTTTCGCAGGAACGTGCGCAAGGTCGGGCGCCGCCGCTCGCTCAATTCGGCGAACACATACGCGACGAGGCAGGGCACGATCAGCACAGCGGCCTGTCGCCATCTTGCATCAACGCTGCCCGGCAAATAGGCCGCGGCGAAATGCATAACCGGAAAATGGATCAGATAAAGTGCAAATGATCCCCCCGCGAGCCAACGAATAGCGGCTTCGAAGGGCAATCCCGATGGCGTCTTGGCCCTGTTATGCAGCAGTGTCGCCATACCGAGAATGTGTAAGGAGGTCAGCATGCCGAGGACCGCGGCCCAGGCAAATGTATCTGATGGCCCGATCATCGCCATAACGGATTCGCCCAGCAGCATTTCCGTCTGCCCGCGCAGCAGCCAGTGATAGGATTGCGCATGCAAGACCATGTACAAAAACACGGGTGCCACGGCCAGGATCCAGCCGGTCTGGCGTGACAAGGCGTTGAGCCGGCCTGAATCGATCAATCGCCAAACCGCGACGCCGAGCAACCAGCTTGGAGCGAGTAACCAGATCTTCGGCCCCGCGATGACGGCCAATGCCCCCGCGAGCCACCATTTCCAACGCGCAGGCGCGAAGAAAAAGCCGGCAAAAATGGCGTAATACCAAGCCTCGTAGCCGAGCGACCAATAGGGCCCGTTTGACCCTGGTTGAAAGCTCAGGAACCAGATTTCATTGGTGAAACTGGCTCCGGCGAGCAGGCTCTGCCATGACAGGCCGCCATCATAACCGACGATTGCATACATGTCGGGCGCGACCGCCTGTCCAAAGATATCGAGGATATAGCAGAGGATCAGCGCCGGTATCGCAACGCTCCACAGGCGCGACAAGCGATCGGCGGCAAATAGAGATGGCCCTTCGTCGGCGCGCTTTTCTGCTGTGTAGGAGATGAGCAAGCCGGACAGAACGAAGAAAATCACCACGCCATCGCCGCCCAAATCATGCTGTCGCATCCACATATGATCGGACCCGGTAAATCGAGGAAATGCCCAATGCGCGAGAACAACCATAACCGCGCCGAGCAATCTCAAGACATCCAGATATAGAGAGAAATATCGCCCCATTGTCTGAGTGTCTCAAAAACTCCTGAGATTTCAGTTAAATCGGACACCGAAATCACGCGATCGCGGTGTTCAAACTTGCATCACAGCGGCGTGAGCCCCCTGTTCAGATGAGCGCGCCTTCGCTATTCCCGCGGTTAGAGTGACCAAAAAAGGGGATCTTTCATGTTGCGCACTGTTCTCGCCGCGTCCGTTCTGACAATGACCAGCGCCGTGGCTTTTGCCGAAGACGATGCTGACGGCACCACGGCCATGATCTGTGTTGAAGCGGGCACACAAGCGCCAGACTTCAGCGCTGTGACCGCCGCAGGAGATGCCGTGACGCTGAATGATATTTCTGGCGCCAATGGTGCCGTGATCGTCTTCAGTCGTTCGCTCGATTGGTGCCCCTATTGCAAGGCCCAAGCGCTCGAATTGGAAACCGTCAAAGCGGATCTGGAAGCTCAGGGCTGGACGCTCAACCTGATCACTTATGATGCGCCTGAAATTCTCGCTGCGTATCGCGCGGACAAGTCATTGTCCTACACGTTCCTGTCTGACACGGATTCGGCGATGATTGATGCTTATGGCTTACGCAACACCGAGATGAAGGCCGGAAGCCGATTTGATGGCGTGCCGCATCCGGCGATTGTCTATATCAAGGCCGGGGGTGAAGTCGCCGGGGTCCAGAAAGAGGAAGGCTATAAGGATCGGCCACCAACCGAGGGTATTCCGCAATTGGTGACCCTGATCAATCAAGGTGCGCCGAGCGCCCCCTAAATTATACAAAAACGGCATAACAGAATGCCGATAATGAGCTCTGTCCGGTTGCGGGCCAAAAACCCATCTTGTTTGCACTGCAATTCAAGGAGGCGTTTTTGGCCCGCAATATCTTACATATCAACACATCCGCCAGAACGGATGGCTCAATTTCCCGGTCGCTCAGCCAGACGGTTGTCGAGACGATTTCGTCGACAGAGTCGCAGGTCGTGGTCCGCGACATCGGAATCACACCGCTGCCACTGCTGACGGAATCCTGGGTTGGTGCGAATTTTACCCCGGATGACGCCCGCACGGCCGAACAGACTGAAATACTGGCGCTGTCCGACCAGTTGATCGCAGAGATCGAAGCAGCAGACACGCTGGTGTTGGGTGTGCCGATCTACAATTTCGGCGTCCCGGCAGCGTTCAAGGCCTGGATCGATTTGGTCGCGCGCGCCCGCAAGACCTTCAAATATACTGAAAACGGCCCGGTCGGTTTGCTGAACGGTAAGAAAGCCTATGTGGTGATTGCCTCCGGTGGTACGGCGTCCGGGTCGGAAATCGACTTTGCAACGCCTTATGTGAAGCATGTGCTCGGGTTTCTTGGCATTCACGATGTGTCTTTCGTGACGGCAGATCAATTGATGTCGACCGGCGAGCAGAAAATCGCTGCGGCACGGCAATCGATAGCCGCCTTTGCGGGGTGAACGGATCGTTCCGGTTAACCGTGATTAACGCTGGACGCTGTAGCAAATCCAACTAATCTCTCCCGATCTATTGGGAGAGATTAACCATGCTGAAGCGCATACTTGCTGCGGTTCTGACCAGCAGCATCGTTCTGATGCCAGCCTTGGCGCAAAACGCCGCTGTCCTGGATCCAGACATAGAAGCGACGACGAAAACCCTGATTGATCGCGCGCTTGCAGATGAGGTGGGGCTGAAATTCGTCGAAGACCTGACCACTGAAGTAGGTCAGCGGCTGGCCGGATCAGAGTCCGAAGCGCGGGCCCGCGACTGGTCGGTCACAGAGCTGACAGATCTCGGGTTTGATGCGGTTCGTGTCGAACCCTTTGACATTCCATTCTGGTCGCGAAAGCACGAATCCGTTGCGGTGCTGTCGCCGAGCCCGCAACCCCTCGTTGCGACGGCGCTGGGCGGATCTGCGGCGACGCCAGTCGGCGGTGTGACGGGCGAGGTGGTTCGGTTCGAGAGTCTCGCCGAACTGCAAGCGGCGGCAATTTCACAAGTTGATGGCAGAATTGTTTTCATCGACGAGACCATGATCAAGACCATGGATGGGTCGGGCTATGGCATGGCGGTGCGCAAACGCAGCCAGTGCGCCATCGCCGCGTCAGACAAAGGCGCGCTGGCCTGTCTGATCCGGTCCGTTGGGACCCAGCCGCATCGCATGCCGCACACGGGCATCATGGCGCGGGACGGGGCCGAAGGCGCTGGACCCGTGGCGGCGATTTCTGGTCCTGATGCCGACCAGTTAACGCGCCTGCTCGCGCGCGGACCCGTGACGGTTTCGGTTGATATTCAGACCGAGATCAAAACCAATGCGCCATCTGGCAATGTCATTGCCGAACTGACCGGGACGGATCTCGCAGACGAGATTGTGCTGATCGGGTGCCATCTCGACAGTTGGGATCTTGGCACCGGCGCCCTGGATGACGGGGCGGGTTGTGGAATTGTTGTTGGGGCGGCGATGCTGATTGCCGATCTGCCAGAGCGGCCGCGCCGCACCATTCGCGTCGTCCTGTATGGGGCCGAAGAAGTCGGACTGTTCGGGGCGACCGCTTATGCGCGCGAACATGGCGATCATCTCGACCGGCATGTTCTGGCCGCAGAGAGTGATTTCGGCGCCGGACCGATCTGGCGGTTCCAGACCCGGTTTGGTGAAGCCGCATTGCCTTATGCCCGCACGCTTCAGGCCCTGCTGATGCCGCTCGGCGTGACGCCGGATGACAATCGCGCCTTTGGTGGACCAGATATTGGCATTCTCGCCCGCAGTGGCGTGCCGGTGGTGACGCCGGGCCAGAACGGCATGGACTATTTTGATTATCATCACACGCCAGATGACACGTTCGACAAGATCAAACCGGACGAGTTTCGTCAGAACATCGCTGTCTATGCGGCCTTCACCTATATTGCCGCAGAGACCGGCTGGGACTTTCGCAAACAATCCGAGCCGGATGTGACGGGGACGGAATGACGCCTGAAGCACAACTGCTCGACACAGTTGGGTTTACGATGTCGCGCTTTGGTTTGTGCGTGACCGAAGAGGTCTATGACCCTTGGGTGGTGACCGGTGGGGTCTTGATGGCGCAGCAGGCGGCTGTGATTGCCTTGCGGGCGGCGGGCGATGCCATCCCGGCGCAGGCCGGCGGGACCGAATTATTGCTGCGCGCCGCCTCCAAGGATCGGTTGCCGGCCCCGTTCACGCTGCCTTTCGGGGCCGCAGCGCGGCACAGTTTCGAGCGCCTGGTGGAGGCGCGAAATGCCTTCATGCATCCGCGCGGGGCGACGTGGTATGTCAGCGCGCAAACGCTCTCGCGCGGGATGCCGCAAGCCAGCAAGGTTGTGCGCCACTTGCTGCTGACGCAGCCCATTCTGAACAATCTTGTATCGCCGGCCGAACAGGATCGCTTGCGCTCTGACTTACAAGCGATTGATGCATTTGCCGAGTTTCTGGCCGACCCTCATTGAGCGCCGGTTGTGGCGGGACGGTCAAACGCACCGGCATCCAATGCCCGGGTTTCGATCTCAATCTCGCTGACCCCCCAATGATCGAGTGTGCCGCGATCGCGCAGGCCTTGATCCGCCGCCAGCGCTGAGATTCGACCCATGCCGGAAAACAGTGTTTCTGGGATATCGTCAACCAGCGGATCCGCAAAAGCGATATCCGGATCAACAATCTCCCAGCCATCGGCGCGCAAAGCCGCCACCAGGTCCGTCGTAAAACTCGCGGCGAGATCATTTTCATGCAGCAACAAGACCTGCACAGGTTGACGCTTGAGCACACGCTGGCCCAAGGCATCATAATGGGCGGCAGCGTCCACGACCATGTCGACATAGACGCTTGAGAGCGCCTTCATATTGACCGAGCGCCCGTCCTTGATGGCCTGGCTCCACAATCTGTCGAGATGCCAGTCATATGTATCGATCGTAACATAGCCGCTGATCAATCCGCGCTCGGCTAAAGCGGCGCGATAGGCGTCGCGTTTTTCGCCAGTCTTGTTCGCCTCGCCCATGCCGCCTTCATCCAGAAAAGGGAAGCGGAACCAGGGGCGGCGATTGTCAAAACCAGCGAGCTTGGCTTCAGCCCGGTCGATATCGGCAATATAGTCTTCGGTCGCGGTGCGGCTGCTCCACATATGCTGATCGCTATGATTGGCGATGCGGTGCCCCGCGGCGGCATAGGCTTCAATCCGCGCGGCGCCCTGATCGAGCTCGAACCCTTTCGTGGTGACGAAAATCGCGACGGGGCCAGTCTCCGCTGCCGCGAGCTGGGCGATCAACGCGTCTGTACGGTCAGCGCCGCTATATCGCGGGCCATCCCCGAGTGGGGCGTCATCATAAGTCAGGGCGATTTGTTTGGGCGCCGCCTCAACCTCATCCGCCGGCGGCTGGATACAGCCGTCAAGCAGTCCAAGAACGAGCATCGAGAGAGAGAATTTGAGCATTTCGAGCGGCCTCCGAGATCCATATCAATGCCGGGATCCGGTATGTTTGAAAAGAAAAACCCCAGACCAGACGGTCCGGGGTTTTCCAATCTTAGTAAATCGAGACCGTCTATTCAGACTTCTCTTCTTCGGCCGCTGCCTGTTCCGCTGGAGCTTCTTCGGCAGGCGCTTCTTCTGCGGGCGCTTCTGCAGCAGCTTCAGCTTCTGCCTTCGCAGCTTCTTTGGCGGCTTCTTTTTCGGCTTTGGCGGCAGCTTTGGCTTCTTTTTCAGCTTCCTTGCGGGCAACTTCTTTTTCGGCTTTCTCTTCAACCCGCTCTTTGGCTTTCGCACCAGGCTCGCCTTTTTGCGGGTTGTTGCCGGCCTTCCAGCCATAGACCGGGGCTTTTTCACCTTCGAGCGTGATCTGGCTCAGGAAGCGCGCGACACGATCGGTGGGCTTGGCGCCTTTCTTGATCCATTCAGCGGCTTTGGCGGCGTCAATCTGGACGCGGCTTTCGCTGTCTTTTGGCAGGCGTGGGTCATAGGTGCCGAGCTTCTCAATGAAGCGGCCATCACGCGGCATGCGGCTATCCGCAACAACCACACTGTAGAAAGGACGTTTTTTTGACCCGCCGCGGGCGAGTCTAATTTTGAGGGCCATGGTGTATCTCCTAGTGTCTCGGCATCTCGTTACAGGGGAGGGGCATTACTTGCTCTCCCGTATTTTTTCGTGGTGGCGAATGACTTCTGCCACGATGAAATTCAGGAATTTTTCGGCAAAGACCGGGTCGAGATTGCTCTCTTCGGCCAGGCTGCGCAGGCGCTCGATCTGCCGCGCTTCGCGCGCTTTATCGGCGGGCGGCATATCATTCTCGGCTTTCAGCTTGCCGACAGCTTGCGTGACTTTGAATCGCTCGGCCAGCGTGTGCAGCAGGATGGCATCGAGATTGTCGATGCTGGCGCGATATTGAGCGAGTTGATCAATGGGGGAGGTCATTTGTTACCCCCCTCACCGAGAATTCGACGCACGCCGGCGACGATAAGTAGTAAGCCAACCAAGAGCACTATGTTTCTGGCGTAATTCAACCAGAGTAAGTCAGAGCTAAGCGACACGAAATGAAAGAACAGTCCGCCAAAGAATGTTATCGTCAATCCCACAAATAGCGCCGTGGGACCAAACCAATAGGATTTCGGTTCTTGGGTCATTTCTTACCCCCGGTGAGTCCGGGAATATTTGGCATCCCGCCCGGCATCGCGGCGCCGCCGCCCATCTTGGCAAGGTCCGCTGGCGAAACGCCCGCCTGACCCATCATGTTCATCATGCCCTTCATGCCGCCTTTCGACATTTTTTTCATCATGCCGGCCATCTGTTTGTGCATTTTCAGGACGCGGTTGACGTCTTGGACGGTCACACCCGCGCCGGCGGCAATGCGCTTGCGACGAGAGGCATTGAGCAAAGCCGGCTTGGCGCGCTCTTTCTTGGTCATGGACGAGATGATCGCAGCTTGGCGCAGGATCACCTTGTCATCCATGCCAGAGGCGTCGAGCGCCTGTTTGGCCTTCTTGGCGCCCGGGAGCAGACCCATAATGCCGCCAAGGCCGCCCATTTTCTGCATTTGCTGAAGCTGCTGTGCGAGATCGTCCAGATCGAACTGTCCCTTGGCCATCTTCTTGGCCATTTTCTCAGCTTTTTCGGCGTCCATCTGGTCGCCGGCTTTTTCCACCAGAGAGACAATGTCACCTTGGCCGAGAATACGCCCGGCCAGGCGTTTGGCGTCGAATGCGTCGAGGCCGTCCAGCTTCTCGCCGGTGCCAAGGAATTTGATTGGCAGACCGGTGACGGCCCGCATGGACAGGGCGGCACCGCCGCGACCATCGCCATCCATCCGGGTCAGGATCAGGCCAGTCAGCGGCAGGCGCTCATGAAAGCGTCTTGCGGTCTCGACCGCGTCCTGACCGGTCAGAGAATCCGCGACCAGCAGGGTTTCATTTGGGGTGGCAATCCTGGCGATCTCGCTCGCCTCAGCCATCATCTGCTCATCGATCGAGGTCCGGCCCGCGGTGTCGAGGAAGACCACATCATGGCCGCCCAGATTCGCGGCCTGCAGCGCGCGGCGGGCAATCTCGGCCGGGCTCTGGCCGTCTATGATTGGCAGAGAGGAAACATTGTCGCCGCACTGGTCGGCGAGGATGGCAAGCTGTTCCATCGCAGCTGGGCGCCGGGTGTCGAGCGAAGCGAGGAGAACTTTTTTCTTATCACGCTCAGCCAATCTTTTGGCGAGCTTACCGGTGGTGGTCGTTTTACCCGAGCCTTGCAGGCCGGCCATCATGACCACCGCTGGTGGATTATCGACGCGCAGACCGGTCTCGGCGTTCTCACCGCCGAGCAGGTCAACCAGGCCATCATGAACGATTTTGACGACTTGCTGCCCTGGCTTGACCGAACGGATGACGTCTTCGCCGACCGCTTTGTCCTTGATCGAGGCGATGAAGTCTTTGACGACCGGAAGCGCAACGTCGGCTTCCAACAGGGCCACACGAATTTCGCGCAGCGCAGCGGTGACGTCTTTCTCGGTCAGCGCGCCGCGCCCGAGCAATCCGTCAAATACCCCGCCGAGGCGGTCTGTTAGCGCGTCAAACATCGCGTCACTCCTTTTGCCGATCTGTCCACAATAGAGAGATAGGCGCTCAAACCATCAACACAAAGCAGTAGCGCCCCACTGAGCGAGCCTTCGCCGAGTGGGGGACATCGCCGGGCTCCCGCTTGAAGCATGTCCCGGTCAACGCGCACGTACTGTCAGTGCGGTGAATGTTGCGCGCGTAAAGCACGGCTGGACTTAAGAATCAAGCCTCAGTGTCGGCCATGATGACGGTCAAACGGCGGATCGCTTCCTTCGCCTCGTCCCGCAGCATCGAGAGGACCGCGACATCGACCCATTCGCCATCAGCGAATTTTTCATACTGCCGCAGCACGCCTTCCTTCATCGCGCCAAGAGACTCAATGGCGCGAATGGCGCGCTCGTTGCGGTTTTCGACATACCATTCGATCCGCTTCGCGCCCCATTCCAGCGCGCGCTGAATCAGCAGTTTCTGAATCGCGGCATAAACACCGCGTCCGCGCAAATGCGGTTCGATCCAAGTATAGCCGAGCCGCAAACGGCGATGCATCTTGTTTGGATAGAGCAGCGCGGTGACCCCGACAAATCGATCGCCATCGTTCGGATCGAGCACGGCGAAGGCGTAGATCTCACTTTCCTGACCCTGTTTCAGGACATGATCATAATAGGCGTCAAACCCGGCGCCGCGTTGAATGGCAGGCAAAGACAACCAGATTGAGTTCACGGCATCGCTGGCGCGCAACTGTTCGCGAAAGCGTTCGTCCAACGGTTCCAGATGGATCAGTTCATTTTCCAGGCCGGGGGCGGTTAAGTCCATACACCTAGAATGCCCTTCTGTTCGGTTGAGGCAAGTCAAATCTCGATCACAGATTGTCTTATTTTCGCGCAAGGCGCGTTGGCCCTGCCGGATAACCTTAATAAGGGGGGAGGAAAGGGCCCGGCAGGACCGCGCTGATCGGTGGCAGGAGGGATTGGGATCGGTTGCCACCGGAGCGTCTAGAGGGAAGCAAAAGGTTCGCTTCTCACAAGATCGAGATGGGGCGCTCGCCTGCCGTTTCAAGACAATCGCGCGGTCACCCAGGATCAACAAAATGTGAGGTTAGCGGGTTCTTGATAGTTGTATAATTGATAATTTGTCTGAAACAGATAGGTAAAGCCTATGCATCTACCAACGCTTCGTCAGCTCGAATTCCTGTGCGCTGTGGCGGATCAAGGGTCCTTCTCCAAGGCCGCGGAATCCTGCCATGTGACCCAACCGACTTTATCGGCAGCGATCAAGGAAGTCGAAGGCTTGCTCGGCGTCCAGTTGATCGAGCGCGAAGCCAGGGGGGCCTCTCTGACGCAAGCCGGGGAAGCGGCGGTTGAGCGCGCCCGGTTGATCCTGTCCAGTGCTGCGGACTTGGTCTCAGCTGCACGACAAGCCGGGGCGCCGTTGACCGGTCCGTTTCGGTTGGGCGCGATCCCGACCATCGCACCGTTTCTGTTGCCACGCACACTAAAAGCGCTGCGCCAGGCTCATCCGAACCTGAAACTGTATCTGCGTGAGGATCAGACAGAGCGTCTGCTTGATGCCTTGAAAGCGCGGACCCTGGATGCTGCCTTGATTGCTTTGCCCTGGACGGCGAGCGGAATTGAAACCATGGAACTTGGTGATGATGAATTCATGCTGGTGGCACCCAGCGGGCATTCGCTGACCGAGCAAGGCAGCCTCCGCTCGACGGACCTTGTCGAAGAGGATGTGCTGCTGCTTGAAGACGGCCATTGCCTGCGCGATCATGCACTCTCGGTCTGTCGTCTGCCATCCAAGCGGAATGGCGCCGACGTGACCGCAACCAGCCTGCCGACGCTGGTGCATATGGTGGCTGGCGGTCTTGGCGTTTCTCTATTGCCGAAGCTCGCCATCGATGCGGGCGTGACATCCGGCGCCGATGTCGAGTTGCGGGCGTTCGAGACGCCCATGATCGGACGCCGTATTGGCATTGCCTGGCGCACCGGGTCACCTCGTGCAGAAGAGGCCCAAATGATTGGTGAGATTGTCCGCGGCGCGCTTTAGGTCGTCAGAGGCTTCTCGCGGTCATCAACATGGGCAGAGAGATTGTCTTCCGCGCGGAAGACCTCTTCGTCGAGTTCACCTTCCCACTTGGCGACGGCGGTGGCGACAGCTGCATCACCCGTGACATTGGTCATCGTTCGCATCATGTCGAGCAATCGGTCAAAGGGCAGTATAAAGCCGATAATGAGGAAGGCTTGCTCTTCTGAAATCCCGACCTGCGCGAGCGCCATGCCCGAAAGGATCAGGCCTGCGCTCGGAATGCCCGCAGCGCCAATCGAAACCAGCGTCGCCATCACCCCGACCAGGAC
Organism: Pseudomonadota bacterium; assembly: GCA_039029475.1. Lineage (GTDB taxonomy): Bacteria > Pseudomonadota > Alphaproteobacteria > Caulobacterales > Hyphomonadaceae > Henriciella. The sequence goes on from JBCCGB010000003.1 coordinate 243,278, forward strand.
ATATTGTGCCAGGGTGACTTCAATGCCCATGGCTTGCGCGCCGAACAAGGCGACCATGCCGATGTAAATCGCCGTGCCATCCATATTGATGGTCGCGCCAAGTGGCAGGACCGATCCCGCAACCGCCTTGTCGACGCCAAGGTTTTCTTCAGCACAGGTGATCGTTACAGGCAGCGTGGCCGAAGAACTTGCAGTCGAATACGCGACGGCTTGCGCATCGGTGATTCCCCGAAAGAACGGCATTATGGGCAGTCTTAAAACGCCTTTGATAATGCCAAATCCATACGTAAAGATCATGTGCAGGAAACAAGCGAGATAGAGCGCAATCGCCAATGTGCCGAGGCTTTGCAAAACGCCAAGTCCTTTTGTGGCCATGACCGTTGCCATCAAACCGAACACACCGATGGGCGCGGTTTCCATGACGATAATAGTGACTTTCATCATCGCCTCTGAAGCCCCGTCGAACCATTTTGCGACAGGCTCGGCAATCTTGCCTGCCATCAGGATACCGACGCCGAAAATAATCGCGAAGAAAATGATCTGCAGAATATTGCCTGTTGCCAGGGCTTCCACCGGATTGGTCGGAACAATCGCCAGCAGCCGCTCGACAAATCCGCCAGCGGCTTCGGCTTGCGCCGTGACTTGCTGCATCCGGGACACATCGGCGCTGGCAAAAGTATCCGGGCTGAGACTGGCGCCGGGTCGGAAGATTGTTGCCATAATCAGGCCCAGGGACACGGCAATCGCTGTCGTACCGAAATAGGTGCCGAGCGTGCGAACACCGAGACTGCCCAATCGTTTTGGGTCGCCCATTGCAATAATGCCGGAGACCAGCGTGAAAAAGACCAGCGGCACAATCAGCATGCGGATGAGGCGCAAAAACAGGTCACCGATCCAGGCAATGTAATTCTCTGCAAAAGCTCCGCCAGCTTCCGCGCCCATACCATAGCGCAAGCCAAGCCCCGCCGCGAGGCCGAGCACAAGTGCCAGAATCACACGTTTCCATAGATCGATCTTGAACCACCAAGCCATTTTCGCTCCCATGAAATCTGTATTTTGATGAGGCTAGTCCGCATTGCGCAGCTATTCAATGATGCAGGCTCAGGATATGACCAGACCTATGGATATGCTCGACCGACTCTCATCCGGCTGGAAAGCCTGGTTGATCCTTTTTGCGATCACTTTCACTGCCGCTGCGCCCGGGGTGTTCAACCTGCCCGCGCTTGATCGCGATGAAAGCCGCTTCGCTCAGGCCTCCAAACAATATATCGAGACCGGCGATTATCTGATCATTCGCTATCAGGATGAATATCGAAACAAAAAGCCGGCGGGTATTCATTGGCTCCAGGCCGGTGCCACGCATGTGCTTGGGGATGAAGACAAGCTCGACATCTGGACCTATCGCGTGCCGAGCTGGCTTGGCGCGGCGCTCGCCACTCTGGCCACGTTCTGGTGCGGGATTGTCCTGATTGGGCGTCGCGCGGCTTTTCTGGGCGCCGCGTTGTTTGGCGCAACCCTTTTGCTGACCAGTGAAGCCCATATTTCGAAAACCGATGGTGTTCTGGTCTTTTTGACGACTTGGGGGATCGGCGCTTTGGCGCGGTTATATATGGGCCAGGCTGACAATCCCAAACGGATCGCCATGGTGTTCTGGTTCGCCATGGGGTGTGGCCTGCTGATCAAGGGCCCGGTCACCCCGATGGTGGCCGCTTATGCCGGATTCGGCGCCTGGGTCTGGGCGCGGGCTGGCGAAGGCAAAGGCGGAGATTGGTGGCGGCCTCTGATCTGGTGGCCGGGACCGGCACTGGCGGCGGCGATGTTCCTGCCCTGGTTGATTGCCATTCAGTTCGCGACCGATGGCACCTTCTTGCAAGGCGCAGTTGGCAAGGATCTGAAAGACAAGTTTGCGGGGGCGTCTGAAGGCCATGCCGGCTGGCCGCTTTATCATCTCAGCCACATTCCGGTCTGGTTCTTCCCAGCGGTCTTGCTGCTCATTCCCGGCATGACCTTGGCCTGGAAACATTTGCGCGGCGCCAGTGAGACTGCGCGGCGACGCGGCACCGATGCATTATTTGTATTCACCGGTCTCGGCGCGCTGACCGCGCTGGCCACCTGGATCCTTCCTGGCGAGCTCGGCAATGGCGCGCCATCAGCCTATGCCGGTTTGGTGATTGTCGGGTTCTGGTGGCTGAGCACGCGGCCAGAATGGCAAAACAGATGGTCGATGGCGAACGCCGCGCCGGTTACGGATGAGACCAAGGCAATTCGCTTCCTGGTCGCCTGGGCGGTCCTGACAACCGTGTTTTTCGAACTCATGCCGACACGGTTGAGCCATTACATCCTGCCAGCCTATCCGGCTTTCGGCATGCTCTGTGGTTGGGCCGGTTTGAAATTGATCGAGGGCGCCCGCGTGCCCGTTTCGAAATGGTTGAGCTTTGCCGTTTTCGCGCTCGGCGCTGCGGCGCTTTTATTCATCAGTTCGCCACTGGCGGCGCGCCTGGTCAAAACCGAAGCGGCGGGCGACTTCAAGACGGTCCCGTCCGAGCAAGTCATCGCGCAATGGGCGGCCTATGTGAATTTCCCGCTCTGGCTGTGGATCCTGGGGGCAGTCGCATGCCTTGCCGCGAGTGCCAGCTTCCTGACCCGGCGGATCGGGTTGACCGCGGTGTTCGGCGTCTTGATCAGCCTCTTCCTTGGTTGGCACGCGCGCATTCATGTTCTGCCAACGCAGCTCTGGGCGCAGCCAACCGAGAGTGCGCGTCTGGCCTTGCAAGGGGTTTGCGGTGTGCCGAGTGAAACATGCGAGGACGGCCGCACCAGCCCGGCACGGATCCTCTCCGTCGGCTATGCCGAACCGTCTTATGTGATGACGCTGGGCACGCAAAACCTGCATTCGCCCGAAACCCCATTATCCTTACCCGAAGACGGGGCCGCCTTTCCGGTTGTCTATTTGATCAATCTCGAAGGACGGGGCAGCCCCCCAAACCGATGCGCAGCCCTGGGCGACGACTGCATCCCATCGGCGCCCGAGATACGTGATGACCTGCTCGCCCAAGCGACCGGCGCCGGGCTTTGTGTTTCGAAGTCTGACCCGGTCTATGCGCTGAACTATTCGAATGGCGATCCGGTCCATTTTGTCGCGTACAGGTTTGACAATACAGGCTGCTGACCTGGCACATTCTGTCGCGCGTCAATCGTGCATCTGCCGAACGGAATAAGGTCGATTACCTATATGGCGAACGTCATGGAGGCCTGCGATGGACTATTTCGAGCCACACCGAAAACCCAAAGGATTGCGCGATCGCATCGCCTTTGCATTTGTGAAATTCCTGCGTTTCTTTGCCGACCTATTTTTCCGCAAACGCTATGGTCATCGGGCGGTGGTGCTGGAAACGGTGGCTGCTGTGCCCGGCATGGTTGCTGGCCTGTTACAGCATTTGCGTGCCATCCGTCGCATGCGCGATGATCAGGGCTGGGTCAAAGAATTGCTTGATGAGGCGGAGAATGAGCGCATGCACCTGATGACCTTCATTCAGGTTGCGCAACCGACTTTATTCGAACGCGGCCTGATCATGGTGGCGCAAGCGATTTTCTACAATTTCTATTTCTTCCTTTATCTGTTTGCGCCGAAGACGGCACATCGGGTGATTGGCTATTTCGAAGAAGAAGCGGTGACCAGCTATACGCATTATCTGCAAGAGATTGATCAGGGGCGTCTCGACAATGGCCCAGCGCCGCAGCTTGCGATTGATTACTGGAACCTGCCCGCCCATGCGCGGCTGCGGGATGTGATCATTGCTGTGCGCGAGGATGAAGCCGGACACCGTGACCGCAATCATCATTTTGCCGATGTCTTGATTGCCGGGGATGAGCCGGTCGGTGAAGCGCCAGCTTATGCGCTGCGCAATACGTAACCGACGCGCGGAAAATGAATGTGGAGATTTTCGGCACGTTCGTCCTGGCGAGCCAGAATCACCCGATCGGCATTGGCGATGACCAGATCACCTTCAACCCAGTCTTTGGCATAATCATCGGCGGCAATGGCGACACGTGCACCAGGCTCGAAATCGCGCAAGTCGCCGGCGGTTGAGGCTGGTTTCAGGCGCGGCGCCGCGGCGTGGGCAATTTGTACCGCTTCTTCGCCGCTAATCTCTTCCGGCGCCTGGCCTTTGAAGTCTTTCAACCGACGATACCAGTCCTTGGTCAGTGGTGCGCTTTCAAAACACGCCTCAAGGAAATCCGGAATATTCTTCTCGACGAACCATGGGTTCATGAATGCGTGGACATCGACCATGCCTGGTTTGGTGCCGATCAACCAGTCGCCGGTTCCGGCCAGTCGCCCGCCAGCGAGCCGTTCTTCAATCCACAGCAGCTGACTGCGCCATTGATCGCGCATGAAGGGGGCAGCCGCTTTCATCCCCTCGATATCAAAGGCCCGTCCAGACATTTTGGTGCGATCATCGATAAATTCCTGCGGCATGTGTTCGCCAATGGCACCAAAGATCACGGCGACGCTGGTCTGGAACCATTTGCCATCTGTCCAACCCGCGACCATTTTTGCCAGGCCTTCATGCCCAGGCAGATTCAGGGCCGGCAGCTGAAATCGGGTTTCCAATTCCGTCAGCATGATGGATGTGTCGCAAAAGATGTCTGCCCCGATCTGCATCACGGGTGTGCGGCGATAGCCGCCGGTCAATGGCATCAGATCAGGCTTCGGCATGATCGAGGGAATTTCCACCGAGGCCCAACCCAGATTCTTCATCCGCAGGGCCAGTCTGATTTTCTCAGAATAAGGCGAGCGATCGAACTGATGAAGGATAATGCTTTGGGCGTTTGCCATGATTTTTGCCTCCCCAGGCTTTGCCTCACCTTAATCGTGTTTGTTTGGGCTTTCCAATGGTCGATTGTCGCCTAAAACAGTATCAAACACAAAATTCTGGGAGATGAGCCAAAATGCTGGATACGAAATCGATGCCGCATGTTGCGGATATTCCGCGCGTTCAAAGTGAGATTCGTCCGAACGAGATTGCCTTCTGGTTCAATGGTGAGGAGACCAGTTTCAGCGCCTTGAACACGCGCGCCAATCAGGTGGCGAATGGCTTGATTGCCCTTGGCGTGACACCGGACCAGCGGGTCGGATATTTGGCCAAGAACACGGCCGTTTATTACGAGATGATGTATGGCTGCGCGAAAGCCCGGGCGGTGATGAATGGCGTGAACACACGGCTTGCGGCGCCCGAAGTTCAGTTCATTCTTTCCGACGCCCAGGTCAGCGTTCTGTTTGTCGGTCCGGAATGGTTCGAGATGATAGATCAGATCAAGGATGAGTGTCCGCACCTGAAGCATATCATCGCGATTGGCGGTGGACGAGATGCCTGGCCGGCATACACCGTCTGGCGTGATGGCCAGGCGACAACGGAAACCGGGCTCGCAACCGAAGACGATGATGATGTCATCCAGCTCTACACGTCGGGCACAACCGGTCTGCCGAAAGGCGTGATGCTGACCAATGCCAATTATGAATCATTCATGGAACAATGCGGACGCCTGGAATGGGCGGGATACGCGGCGGGCGAGACCGTGATGAATGCGATGCCGCTTTTCCATGTCGCTGGCGTCAATGCCGGACTTTTGGCAACTGCGCAGGGCGCCCGGTCCGTCGTGCTGCCTGAGATTAACCCGGCAGAAATTCTCGACCTTATTGAATCGCAAAAAATCAATCATGCGTTTTGGGTGCCAGCGGTCATTCTGATGCTGTCGCAAATGCCAGATTTTCGCCAACGGGATTATTCAAGCCTGCAGCAAGTGTTCTATGGCGCCTCGCCGATCACGGAAGATCTGTTGACGCTTGCGGTTGAGGTCATGGGGGCCCGGTTCACCCAGCTATACGGTCTCACTGAAACCGTCGGTGGTGGCACTTATCTGCCACCGGATGCGCATGAACCAAGTTGGGGGAAGCTGCGCTCTTGCGGCGTGCCTTATCCTGGCACCATTGTTCGCTGTGTCGACGCGGACGGCGAACCGGTTGCGACCGGTGACGTTGGTGAGATTGTCATTCAGTCCGGCTTTGTCATGAAAGGCTATTGGAATCGTCCGGAAGCGACCGAGGACGCCATCCGCAATGGATTTTTCCATACCGGTGATGCTGGCTATTTCGATGAAGACGGGTTCCTGTTCATTCATGACCGCGTCAAGGACATGATTGTTTCGGGGGGAGAGAATGTCTACCCAGCTGAAGTCGAGAACGCGATCTTCGGGCACCCGGATGTCGCGGATGTTGCGGTCATTGGTGTCCCGGATGAGAAGTGGGGCGAAGCGGTGAAGGCGATTATCGTCCCAAAAGAGGGGGCCAACCCGTCGCCTGAAAGCATCATTTCCTGGGCTCGGGAACGGATCGCCGGATACAAATGCCCGAAATCGGTGGACCAGATTGAAGCGCTGCCGCGCAACCCGTCCGGTAAGATATTGCGCAAGGATCTGCGCGAACCCTATTGGGAAGGTCAGGAAAGAAGAGTTGGGGGGTAGCGATGTTGGATGATGCGCATGGTGTCCATGACTTTGTCTACGATGCCCGCAACGCCGATATCCTGGTCTCGATCAATGGCGCGCTGAAACATCGCGATGAAGCGACGGTTTCAGTGTTTGAGAGCGGTTATCTGCTTGGTGATGGCGTCTGGGAAGGCCTGCGGGTGCATGCGGGCGGCGTCGCCTTCCTGCCTGAGCATTTGAAGCGCCTTTATGGCGGCGCCAAGACCATCGATATGGACATTGGCCTGTCACCCGAGGCGTTGAGCCAGCAATTGTTTGCGTGTCTCAAAGCTCAGGATATGCGTGACGGCGTCCATATACGATTGATGGTGACGCGTGGCATCAAGAAGACGCCTTATCAGGGGCCGCGGTTTACGATCACGCCGCCGACCATCGTGATCATTCCCGAATACAAGTCTCCTGTGCCGGAAATTCGCGCCAAGGGTGTCTCTCTGTTCACCGCGCACGTTCGCCGAACCGGACCTGCTGAGCAGGATCAGAAGCTGAACTCGCATTCCAAACTGAATTGTATTCTGGCTTGCATTCAGGCCGATAAAGCGGGCGCGGACGAAGCCTTGATGCTCGACCCGGACGGATTTGTCGCCACCTGCAATTCGACTCATTTTTTCATTGTTCGCGACGGCGCGGTCTGGACCAGTCCGCCAGATTATTGTCTGGGCGGCATCACGCGCGCCAATATCATTCGCGTGTGCAAAGAGAATGATATTCCGGTTTTCGAAAAGCGCTTCTCATTGTTCGATGTCTATTCCGCCGATGAGGCTTTCATTACTGGAACGTTTGCTGGCACGACCCCGGTTCGAGAGGTCGATGGCCGGATCTTGCCGCAGCTGGATGGTCCGATCACACAGCGTCTTTCTGCGCTGTATCAAGACTTGGTCAGCGCCAATCTGACACCGATCACATGACGTCGGAGCCGCTTCGGATCGCGATGTGGTCGGGTCCGCGCAATATGTCGACAACGATGATGCGCAGCTTCGGCGCGCGAGATGATACGGTTTGCGTCGATGAGCCTTTCTATGCTGCCTATTTGAAGCGAACCGGCCTGCGACATCCCATGTCGGAGGAGATTTTCGCCAGTCAAAGCGCTGACCCGAAAGACGTCGCAAGCGATATGGCTGGCTCGCCGGACCCGGACGCCCGCGTCTTTTATCAAAAGCATATGACCCACCATATGCTGCCAGACGTCCCGCGAGACTGGATGGCCGCGTGCCGCAATGTCTTTCTGATTCGGCATCCAGCTCGGGTGATTGCATCCTATGCCCGGAAGATGCCGAATATCAGTCTCGAGGCGATCGGGTTTCCGCAGCAATTGGACCTGTTCGAACAGGCCTCTCAGCTCGAGGGTCGTGTCCCATTGGTGATTGACAGCGATGATATCCTTCACAATCCGGCGCAGGCTATGAGGCTACTCTGCGACCGGCTGGGTTTGCCGTGGCAGCCACAAATGCTGAACTGGCCAGCGGGACAGAAACCCGAAGATGGCGTCTGGGCCTCGCATTGGTATGACGCGGTCTGGCGCTCAACCGGATTTGGCACCGCGCCGGGGGCGTTGCCCGAAATCTCATCGGATCTGATCACGCTCCATCATGCCGCGTTTGACATATACCAAGAACTTTCGGCTCACCGGCTGGAGATGTCATCGAAGATAGATTGAGAGCCTTCGGATCCAGGCCGGCCACAGGCGCACAGGACCGAAAGCGCCGTCTCTGGTACTCGTATCCCGTCGACCTAGAGACTAGGTGGGTGCCGGGTAGATAGGACCACGGTCCAGTCCAGAGCCAGCTCCCTGACGGAACTTAAGGTCGGCGGATAGCTGACCGTCCTCGAACGCTCCAGCCTCTGTGCTGTTGCCATATAGGCATGTTCCGCCTTAAGCGCCAGCTTCGCCAAGCTGTCTTAAATAGGCCCAGGTGAACAATCCGCTGGAATGCCCGTCGCTAAAGTGGATTCGCACCGCATATCGACCGACCGGATCGGCTTTCTCAACATTCAGGCTGTCACTGATCACGGGTGGCGGGGGTTTTGGCCCATTGCCGTGTCCTTGGACCTCGGCTGACGGGCTTTCCAGCCGCAAGGTCTTGTAAGGCAGCGTAAAAGCATCGCCATCATCAAACGTGATGGTCAGAGTGCGCGCGCCTTCGGAAAAGCGCAACTCGGTTGGCCAGACGCGTTGGTTCATGCGGCCGGAGCGTCCATGTCGCGCGCTTCACTCTCGAGCAAAATCGGTAATCCGTCGCGGATCGGATAGGCGAGCTTGGCTTTCTTTGAAACCAGCTCGCACGCATCCTTATCAAAGATCAGGGGTCCGCCCGTCACCGGGCAGATCAGGACCTCGAGCAGACGCGGGCTTACCCCGCAGGGACCGGGCGTGGAATCAGAATTTTGATCAGTCATTGCAAGGTTGAGCTGTCATCGCCCGGCACGTCCATGTCAAGCAGCGTGATCAGGGTTTGCGCGCGCTCCGCGACACTCGCCGCTTCCAGCAAAGCCTGTTTCTCCTGCGTCCCGAAGGGGCAGCCCGCGCACAAGGCATTAATCAGAGTTTCCATCGGCGCGTGTTCGACAGCTTGCCAATCCACTTCCATGGCATTGATCTGGGTGTAGCGCTTAAGCGAATTGATCAGCATCAACCGTTCCGGCAAACTGCTGTCTGGCGGCGAGACGAGATCATGCGCAAATGGCTGCCAATCCGCGCGCACCCGTCGATACGGCGAGTCGACCTCGAGCTCAGCGTGAATGCTGAAGCGGCAAATCCCAGTCAGTGAGATCAGATAGCGACCGTCATCGGTTTCGGAATATGAGGTGATCCGACCAGCACATCCGGTCGCAGCCAAACCTGGATCTGCGCGATCACCGCCCTGGGATTGGATCATACCAATCAAGCGGCTGCCCGACATGGCATCGTCGACCATGTTCAGATAGCGCGGCTCAAATATGTTCAACGGAAGCGACCAGCGCGGGAAAAGCAGGACACCCGAAAGCGGGAAGACCGGAATTGTGTCGGGCAGATCCGAGAGTTTGCGGTAGGACTCGTTTGGCACGCTGACTCCTATGTTGCGCGTCTCTTACCATAAAATGGGGCGAAACGGGCAATCGGCGAATCTTGGCTGCCTGGGCTTAGGCAAACATCAATGATCCAAGGCGGCGACGACCGTCAATGGTGACGGGATCTTTCGGGCCGGCGGCTTCGAAAATCTCCAGCAATTTGGCTTTCGCCTTGCCATCGTCCCACTCGAGATCGTCACTGAGAATGGCCAGCAAATGCTCTGATGCATCCTTATTCTTGCCTTGCCCGATCAGCTTCTCTGCCAGGGCAAAGCGCGCTTGGTGGTTCTCAGGCTCCGCCGCAACAGTTTCCTTTGCTGAGGCGAGATCTTCATCAAGCGGGGCTTCCGCCATCAGGTCGAGCGCGGTTCGAACCGATCGAATGGCAGAATCATTGGCTTTTGACTCCGGTGCCGTATCGAGAATTTGGCGCGCGCGGTCCTGGTCTCCATTGGCGAGATAGCAACGGGCAAGCCCGGCAATCGCGCTGGCGTTTTCAGGGTCTGCGTCCATGACTGCGCCATAGAGTTGGGCTGCCGTGCCGATATCACCGGCCTGGGCGGCCGCTTCGGCTTGTTCCAGGGCTTCCTGCAATTGTTTGGCACCATCCGTGCCACCGAGAATTGACTCGATGAACTGGCGCACCTGGCTTTCCGGCAAGGCGCCTTGAAAGCCATTGACCGGCCGGCCTTTGTCGAATGCGAAAACCGATGGAATCGACCGAACGCCCATTTGACCAGCCACGCCCGGGTGTTCTTCCGTGTTGATCTTGACCAGCTTGACCTTGCCATTCTGCTCGCTGACGACTTTCTCAAGTGTTGGCGTCAGCGTCCGGCAAGGCCCGCACCAGGGCGCCCAGAAATCGACCAGAACCGGCTGGTCGTTTGAAGCTTCGACCACGTCAGCCATGAAGGCTTGATCGGTCGATTCCTTGATATGGGGCGAGGGCGCGGTGTCGCTCATGATGGCGTCTTTCGTTTATTGTCTGGGCTTATTTGGGCGTTGCACGCGCCAACTGCAAGCGCTGACTTCATCCGCGCTGGTCAGGTGATTTTATCTATGGGGTGCTGAATGCGGTTAGCTTCGGCCTTCGCCAGCCCAGACCTTGGCCACGCGCTTGTCGCGTCCGCACCCGACCCGGTACAACTTATAGCGCGCCGGATTCTTCTGGTAATAATTCTGGTGATAGCCTTCGGCTTCGTAGAATTCGGTCTCATCAAGCACGCGCGTCACAATCGGCGCAGGTAGGATCCCCGCCTGATTGATGGCCTGAAATTGCATCTCTACTTCGCTACGCTCTTCGGCATTGTCGACAAAGATGGCGCTGCGATAAGAATTGCCGCGATCGCAGAACTGGCCGCCATCATCGGTTGGATCAATATGGCGCAGGAAGTAATCGACGAGTTCAGCATACTCGACCTTGGACGAGTCATAAACGACCCGAACCGCTTCCAAATGCCCTTGTTTGGTATGGGTCTTATAGGTTGGATTGGTGCTGTTTCCGGCAGTGTAGCCAGAGACGGTTTCCAGGACGCCATCCAATTTGTCAAAATCGCTTTCAACGCACCAGAAACAGCCGCCCGCAAAAATCGCCGTTTCAAGCTGCGTGTTCGTCGCCGTCACACTTGGTCCATTCTCAGCACCCGCGCTCATGAAGAAAGACGCCATGGCCGCGAGGCCGCCGGCAATCATAGCGATCGATATCGGATGGTTCAGTTTCATTTGCGTCGTCCAAATGCGTGTCGTGAGGATGACAGGCATATGCTGATTCATCGGCCAAAAAGCGAGGGCTGATTTCAGTTCTCACAGTTTTTTGTTCGGCTGTGATCAGAAAACGTCACTTATCCTGCCAGACGCGCCATTTCTTCAGCAGACAGTTCGGAATTGTCATAAATATTGGCCACATCGTCGAGATCATCGAGCACATCCAGCAAGCGCATTAATTTGTCGGCATCATCGCCGGCAATCGGCACCGTGTTCTGCGGTTTCCAGATCAGCTTTGTCGATTTCGCTTCAACCTCACCAAATTTGCCTTCCAGCGCATTTGCAACGTCGGATAATTCTTCGCGCTCGGTATAGATGAAATGACCATCTTCATCGCTCTCGACATCACTGGCCCCGGCGTCGAGTGCGGCTTCCATGATCGTATCCTCATCGCCAGCATCGACGGGGAATTGAATTTCTCCGACATTTTCGAATCCGAAAGAGACCGACCCGGTCTCGCCGAGATTTCCGCCATTCTTCGAAAAGGCGGTTCGGATTTCACTCGCAGCACGGTTTTTATTGTCCGTCGAGGCTTCGACAATGATGCCGACGCCGCCCGGGCCGAAGCCTTCATAGCGGATATCGACATAATCCTCGCCGCCGCCGCCCTGACCCTTATCAACCGCGCGCTTGATATTGTCCTTCGGCATGGACTGACCGCGGGCATTGGCGATCGCAAGGCGCAGGCGTGGATTGCCGTCAGGATCAGGTCCGCCCATTTTGGAGGCGATTGTGATCTCTTTAGACAGGCGCGAAAACAAAGCCGCGCGTTTCTTGTCCTGCGCACCCTTACGGTGCTGGATATTTGCCCATTTGCTATGGCCGGCCATGCTGGCTCCTGCTGTGAAAATTCAATCTGCGCTGCTTAGCTCAGCTCGCGTGAGAATTCAAAGGGAAGGATGTGATCAGTCAAAGACATGGGCAACCCCGGCAACTTTCAAATGCTCCTGATTTTGCGCCAGTTCGCTGGTAATCCGCATGAACAGTATGGCTGCGACGATTGCCGCAATTCCGGATAGTATTTCCAGTATGAGTGCGACTTGGAACATATTCTCCAAAGGCAGCGAAATATTGGTCGACCCAATAAAGACCGAACCGATAAACAGAATCCACCAGGTCAGAAGTTGCGGGCTCGAACCGGCACCGATGCCGGCATTCCGTCTCGTCACAGCGTCGATTTCTGCAACCGCTTCATAAGGTCGGAAGAAATTCGCGAACGGGATAAAAAACCACAACCACGCCCAGTGTGGTTGTGTCTTCAACTGACCGGGAGCGACCGTATGTAGATTTCGCGCTGCCCGAAATAATAGCCACGATGAAAGAATGATGCAGGCAATATAGACCAATCGATAAATCAGGGATGATGCGATCAGAATTGTGCTCGCAAACGGATATCTGAACACAAGATCGAAATAGGCCTGCACATCGTACAGAGCAATTGAAGAAAGTGCCGCCTGGAAGGCCGCCAGCGGAATGAACGCGATCAGTCCAAACTTCAACATGCGTGAAATATTCAATAAGGAGCGGGCACCGTCTGTATAAGGAAGGGTCGGATCTTTGTATTCCTTGTGGAAGTGATTGCTCGCGCGCTGCCCCGATGTATCTTGCATTCATTCGCCCCTCTGCTTGCGCAGTGGGTACTTATTTTCATGCAAAACGACAAGCAGTCGGAACTAGTCTGGCAACAATTCCGATAAGCGCCCGCCAACACGGATCGGTTCGCAGCGTTTGGCGAGCCCTGTGGCATCATCGGTTTCAACGAACAGGCCGCAAAGGGTGCCCTCGCCAAGCGCCGGCTCATAGCGCTGTCCAGGCAATTGGGTCGCGAACCGGCGCAGCGAATTGTCCTTTTGCATGCCGATGACGCTGTCATAGTCGCCGCACATACCGGCATCGCTTTGATAGGCGGTGCCCCCCGTCAGGATCATATGGTCGGCGGTCGGGACATGCGTGTGGCTTCCCACCACCATGCTGGCACGGCCATCACAATGATGACCCATGGCCATTTTTTCGGATGTCGCCTCGCAATGCATGTCCACAATAACCGCGTCAGCGACGACGCCGAGCGGCATCTCATCAAGCGCGGCGTCAACGGCGCCAAATGGATTGTCCAGCAATTGCCGCATGAAGACGATGCCCTGGGCCTGGATCACCCCGACCCGTCTGCCATCCGGCAGAACGAAGAGGTGCGCGCCCTTACCCGGCGCGTTTGCGGCTTCAGGATAATTCAGCGGCCGCAGCAAACGCGACTCGCGCGCAATATAGGTCAAGGCCTCGCGTTGATCCCAGGCATGATCGCCCAGGGTCAGACAATCGGCGCCGGCATCAAAAAACTCTTTCGCGATATTTTCCGTCAGACCAAATCCGCCAGCCGCATTTTCCGCGTTCACCACAGCGAAATCGAGTGACAGGCGATTGCGGACCGAGGGCAAGTGCTCGCGCACCGCCTGGCGGCCTGGTTTGCCAACAACATCGCCAAAGAATGCTAATCTCATGATGCAAGTATGCTTACTTTAAGTCGTAATGAAAAGCGCGCGATGCTTTTGCACCGCGCGCTGATCTAATTTGGATTGGGAAATCGGCCTATTTTTGAGACGCCGAGAACCCCAAGGCTTCTTTTGTGTAAGCGGCAGGATCCGGGTTTTCCATGATCGACGCCACAGACAAAGGTGTGTCTGGGTTCAGTTTCAAAGTCAGGGTTCCACCATCATTGATGAAGCTGGACAGCGCAGTTGTGGCTTCGGTCACCAGCGCCATATCGACCCCTGACCCTTGCGCCATCATCGGTGCCATAGCGAGGCCCATTCCGATCTGTCCCTTCAACTCTGTCGGGTCTGCGCCTTGCGCGGTCGCCGCGGCATTGAAGGCCCGGTCGAGCAGTGAATCATCTGCAATTGACAGCTCGAAATTGTGGAATGTGAGTTTGCCGAGGGCATTGGTCATCGCCATGGGATCTGGCTCAGCGCCGGCTGCGAGGTCTTCGAAATCGAAGGCCGTGGCAACATCTTGGGCATAAGAAGAATAGCCTTCGATTTTCCCGCCCATGCTGAACTTGGCGCCATCGACCAGCTCGAAATAGTTGGAGCCGGCATCGAATTCGACAATGTCCGTATCCGGGTCATAAGTTGCGATGCTTGCGCCTTTCATCTCAAGTTCTTCATAACCGATCACGCTGAGACCTTGCAGCAGCTGTTCACCGACTTCACCGCCGGCGGCGTCTGCTTTCAGGGTCATGGTATAAGGTTCAGTGATGAACTTTACCGGCTGGCCGGCCGCATTACGTTCCACGCCAGCGACAACGCTTGGGATGGCGAAGGCGGCGCCAGCGACATCAATCGCCAAGGCGTCCAGCTTGAACGAGTCATAGCCTGGTTCCATCGGATTGTCGTAAGCGAGATCCATGATGGCGGACATCATGGCTTCTTCATCGTCGGCATGTTCCTGAATGGCCTGAACGAATTTCGCATCAACATTGGTGGCGGTCACGCTGCCCAGGCTGATGTCAAAATCCACGCCTTCTGACGTGTCGCTGCCATTCAAGCTAAGGCCGCTGATCACGGCTTTCGCTGCTTTCAGGTCCGTCATGTCACGAATTTCGATTTTATCGATGCCGAATGTTCCTTCAGCTTCGGTATCGCTGAAATCACCCGTCAGGCCGTTCATCGACCAGCTGTCAAACACCACCTTGTCAGCAGATGGGAACGGCACTTCCTGGCCATTCAGGCTCGCAGCCAACCACGCGGCCAATTCCGGTGATGGGTTGATCAGCTCAATCGAGCCGAGCTTGACGTCAACATCGTCTTCTTCATCGGTGATCGCGATGTCGTTCAGGCTCATCTTGCCGAAATTGGCTTTTTCGCCATCCATTTCGAGGCCTTCAAAGACCAGCGATCCGACTTTCACGGCGTCTTCGCCGGTAATCGTCAAGTCGGTGAACGTCGCGGTTGCGCCGTCAGTTGTGCTGCCCGCAAATGACAGGACACCATCGCCGCTGCTGTCGAGTGACATGGCGGCAAGCGCGGCCGCTGCTTCTGCTGGATCGCCAGCGCGAATTGAGAGTTCTTTGAGAACAGGCTCTGCGATGGTGACTTCTGGCGTGGCATTGCCACCGCCTCCACAGGCCGCCAGAAGAGCGAACCCAGCTGCACCAAACATTAATTTCTTCATTGTCGATTCCCCTTTTAGGCGGTTTCCGATAGACTTATGGCATATTGCTGTCGAGACGTATTTAATGATTATCGATAAAGGCGACAAGATGGCACTGGTAACTAAATCCGGTGAATCCATAAACGTTCGCCTCGAAGTGAACCCGAAAGCGCGGCGATTGATCCTGCGCCTTGATGAACGCAACCGGGAGGCGGTGGCGGTCGCGCCCAGCCGTAAGAAAATCGGTGAAGCGGCGGCATTTGCGCGCGACCGAGTAGACTGGATTGCCGAGCATTTACAGGCACTTCCGCGACAAGTTCAATTGCAGTCCGGGTCAGAATTCATGCTGCGCGGCGCGCCCTGTCAAATCACCCTGGAAGGATCGGGTAGGCTCGCAAAACTCGATCCCGGCCCACCGCAGATTCTTCGCGTGCCAGGGGAAATTGAGACAACAGGACGACGCGCAGAACGCTTTCTGCGAAAAATTGCGAAATCCGATCTAAGCGACGCGGTGATTCGCTATTGCGGACAGTTGAACGTTGAAGCCCGGCGCGTGACGGTGAAAGATACACGCTCGCGCTGGGGGTCTTGCACGTCGGATGGACGGCTCGCATTTTCCTGGCGTCTGATCATGGCGCCGCCGGACGTTCTGGAATATGTCGCGGCGCACGAGTGCGCGCATCTGCTGGAAATGAATCATAGTCCGGCATTCTGGGCGCATGTCGAAACCTGCCGGCCCGACTGGAAACGGGAGCGCGCATGGCTGCGCCAAAACGGGCGGGACCTACACGCCGTTCGTACGGATTAGGCGGGTGAAAGCTCGGCTGCCGGGGGCGTATCTTCTTTCAATTCCGGTGCGAAACTGATCAGGATTGTTCCTTCGCCGCCGCGGGCATCCCGGTTTGGACCGAGCAGCAATAAAGTGCCGTCGGCGCGGATTTCTGCGACCACGTCGGCATCCGGCCGATCTTTGCGAAACTGTTCCAGAGAGTATTTGTCGGTCAGACGCGTGCGGGCAAATTCCCAGCCGCGATACTGATCTCGGATCAGACTGTCATAAGTGCGCCCGCGTCGGATCAATGTCCGTCCGCGCGCATTAGAGCTGAGCCCGCGATCATCATTTTCCTCATCATCATTGATCGACAATTGGTAAACCATATGCCGTCCCACTTCGGGCGCGAAATGGCTGCAGACCAGGGCATTGTAGGAATCATTCGTCGACAAGGCGATCACGGTCGAGAATCGCGCATGGTCGAGCTTGATCTCCGCATCTTCGGACAGAACTTCGCCCATGAAAAAATCAAGCCCAGCATCCCGCGATGATTTCAAGCGTCGATAATTGCTGTCCGCGACAATCACTTCGACATCGCTCTGTTCGAGCGCGCGGGCGAATTCGACGCTCCAGGCATTGGCGCCAACAATCAGGACTCCCGGCTTTTCCTTGCGCGCCAGGCCCAGGGCACGCGATAGCGGTCCAATTGTGAAGCCATGCATGACCACCGTGGTGAACACCATGGCGAAGGCCAGCGGCGTGATTTGATCCGCACCGGAAAAGAAGAAGCGGCCTTCGCGAGACAGATCGACCAGTAGCGAACCGAACAGACCGGACACGGCGACCGCGACGATTCCGCGGGGCGCGATCCAACCCAGCAGCAGCGCTTCCTTACGCGACAGCGTACCATAAGTGGCAATCCAGACCGAAAGCGGCCGCACGACGAACAACATACAAAGCAGAAATGCCAGTGTGTTGATATTGATGGCCTGGGCAATAATCGCTGGGGTCAGATCCGCGGTCAGCATCACGAACACGCCTGAAACCAACAGGATGGCAATGTCTTCCTTGAATTTCTGCAATTCGGTTAGGCCAGCAAGTTTGGAATTGCCGAGCGTCATTCCGTATGCCGTCACGGCGACCAGGCCGATCTCCTTCTGCGCCATTTCAGCCAGCGTGTAACAGAGTATGATCGATGCCAGGATCAGCGGCGCTTTCAGGTATTCCGGTGTGCCGCCTTCGCGAAACGCTTTGGCGATCGCCCACCCGAATATGACGCCCAGGACAATGCCGTAACAGGCCGCCATCATAATCCAGATCCCGGCCCCGAACAGGCTTTGGCCTTCTGATGCGACGCGGATAAACTCGAACGCGGCGACCGCAAATAGGGCCCCGATCGGGTCATTGACGATGCCTTCCCATTTCAGGAATTGCGCGGGTCGTCCGCCCAGTTTGGATTGCCTCAATAGCGGAATAATGACGGTTGGACCTGTCACAACCATGACCCCGGCAAAGACCACGGCGCTGGCCCAATCCAGGCCCGCGGCATAGCGGGCGGCAAATGTGCCGAGCAACCAGGCCAGCGGCCCGCCAATGAAAATCATGCGGCGCACGGAGGCGCCAGCTTCACGCAGGTTCTCGAATTTCAGGACCAGCCCGCCTTCAAACAGGATGACGGCCACAGCGAGCGACACAATCGGCCGGAACACGTCGCCAAAGGTGGCTTGTGGGCTGAGCAAGGGTTCGCCAAAGGCAACCGACCAAAGTGGCCCAACGGCCAGCCCGGCGAGGGACATCAGAACAATGGCCGGGGCTTGCAAGCGCCAGGCGAGCCATTGCGCGCCAACGCCGAGGGCGCCGATCAGCGCGCAGGCAAAAATGACGCTTTGCCCAGCCCCACCCGCGAGAAGAAGTCCGATATCCATGACTCAGCCCTTCGCGATCCGCTCAGACCAGCGTTTCGTCTTCGGGACGCGAAAAGTCGAAGCCGATTTCTCGATTGCCGTAATCCCCTGCCTCATAGCGATCGATTTGCGTTTGAAACCATTCCAGAACGTGATCATAAATGTGATCGTAAAACGGTTCTGGGTCATTGTCTTTCAGCGGAATCGACAGTCGATATTCCTCGCCACCAACAATTTGCGCGATGAACTCATCGCCGATTTTTTGACATTGAATGGTCACGCGCATCCAGTCCGTGCCCATGGAGACACGGACAGCCAGGCCGAACAGAATGGCGCCAAGTGGGCGGAAGCCCTGAGGGGGGATAGAAAACGCCTGATCGCCATAATCCTTGGGCTCAAATGCGCCGGCCGGTGGCACCAGACGTACGCAGACGCCGTCAGTCGAGCCAATATGGGCGCAAAGGCCGGCCCGTAACTCCTCGGCGAGCGATCGAACCCGCGTATAATTTTCGCCTGCCAGCGCCTGATATTGCGCGACCGTAGAAATGAGTTCTTCAAATCGAGACAAGCCCAAACTCCCCATTGAACCTAATGGAGAGCGTAAGCGGGTCTTGAAGTGATGGCTAGTGTCTAGATCGGGTCGAATGCAGTTTTAGCTGCGCGCTGACCGTTCTTTTGACAGGCAATAAAGCTGCAATCCGCAATATGCGAAGACGATGCCCAAATTTGCGGAAACAATGCTTGGCATACCGGCGTCACGGGCTGGAACCAGAAGCATTTCGACGAAAATGGCAAACGCCAGCGTAATCATCGCGGCGGCGCCACGCCGCTGCAACCCAATGGTGAGGGCCGTCCACACGGTTAATGCCGCAAATGCCAGAATGCGCACAAAATGTTCCTGATGCGCAAATAATTCGGTCTCACTGGGCGTATAAGCGGCAGCTTTCAGCGCCACCAATACAGCGATGATGCCGCACAGGCCTTTGGCGATTTTGCTCGGCAAGCCCTTCAACCAGGCATCGCTTTGCTCCGACGGTGCGTTTGAGTTCACGACTTGGCTCACGACATCCTCCATCCAATCAGTTCAATCTTATCCCAGATCGAGCTTGAGGTCGGTTTAAACGCTGCAGGAAAACTTCGCGCGGCGCGTTAACCAGTCTCGGCTCACGCAACCTGTCGCGACTGCGCAAGGCGAACAACCTTCAGACGCGAATCGACATCTGAAATCGCCGGACGCAGATTGACCGGCAAGCTGGCTCGCGCCATTTCGATCGCCGTGCGTGGTGCTGTGCCTTGTGCATAAGCTGTGATGATGCGCGCAATCGTGTCGAGATAGATCGCTTCTTCCTCAACAATCTGACCAAATCGATTGGCGATCGGACCGACCAGACCATAGGCCAGAAACACACCCAGAAAGGTGCCGAGCAACGCTGCGGCGATCATTTCGCCAAGCACAGCAGTGGATTGATCAATCATTGCCATGGTCTTGATGATGCCGAGCACCGCGGCGACAATGCCGAGCGCGGGCAAGGCGTCGGCCAGCGTTTGCAGCGCGTTTACGGCGCGCTGGCGTTCTTCAACAATTTCGCCAACCGTATCCTGCATGAAAGATACGGCCTGGTCTTTCATGCTGGGATCGAGCGCCATCAGACGGAAACTGTCGCAGATCAGGCCCACCGCATGTTGATCCTGGTGCAAGCGGGGCTCGCTGGCGAACAATGCAGAATCTTCCGGCGCTTCAATGTCGCGCTCGATTGCGATGATGCCGCCCCGGCGCGCCCGCTGGGTCAGTTCATGCAACAGTGTCAGCAGCCCGGCATAATCGCCTTTGCGCCATTTTGCCCCGCGCAAAGCCTGGCCGAAACCGAAAAAAGCCGCCTTTGCGACAGGCGCGGCATTGCCGATCATCACGGTGCCGATCGCAGCGCCGCCGATCAATGCCAGTTCAAAGGGCAGGGCCGCAAACACGGCTGGACCGCCGCTGACGAGCAGGGCGCCGGACACAACCAGCAGGACAATGGCAAAACCAAGCAATTGAATCATCAGGACAGGTTCTCTCGACGGTTCAGGCGATTTTTTCAGAATTTCCTTTCGATCCCGTTGCGCGCCAGAAAAACCCAAAGCGAGAGCTTGATTTTGTCAGCCATGCGCTCAAAGAGGGCGCATGAATGCGCCGACCCCCTCCGCAGACCCCGCGCCCCAGCCGAGCCGGCGTGGGGCGTTTTTCCTGCTTTTCTTTTCACTCATGGCGATTGGCGCCGGCAATACGATGCTGATCGCGGCGGTGATTCCACCGCTGACGCGGACGCTGGAATTGCCGGATTGGATGGCTGGGGCAATTTTTTCGCTTTCGGCTTTGTGCTGGTCGCTGTCCTCGCCATTCTGGGGCAAGCGGTCCAATCAATATGGACGTCGCCGCATCGCCTCCTTCGGACTCGCAGGATATTCGCTGTCGATGTTCCTGTTGCTGATTTCGTCCTGGGCAGCGATTTCTGAGTGGATTACGGCGCCGTTCGCGATTTTTGCCTGCCTGGCCTTGTCACGCTCGGTGTTTGGCCTGATCGGATCGGGATCGAGCCCGTCTGCGCAAGCCTATGTCGCAGACCGGACAGATCAATCCGAGCGGCAGAGTCAGATCGCTTTTGTCACGTCAGGGTTTAGTTTCGGAACCGTGGTCGGACCGGCTTTTGCCGCTGTTCTGGTGGCCAATTTCGGCTTGCTGAGCCCGATGCTGATCACCAGCATCATGGCAGGGCTGATGTCGATCCTGCTCTGGAACTTTCTGCCTGAGAACCGCCAACCGGTTCAGGACGCAACCAAGATAGAGGCCATCCCGGGGGCGATCGGTCTGTGGCGCTCGCGCAATGTGTTGCCCTTCCTGGCATATGCGGTGACGCTGTCTCTGGTGACAGGTATTCTGACCCAGGTTTTTGTGTTCGCAGTCATGGACAAGCTTGATGTCACCGGGGTCGATGCCGCCAAATATACCGGGCCTGCTTTCATGGTTGGCGCGATGGCGGTGATGACCGCACAACTGGTGCTCATTCCCTATCTCAAGCTGAAAAACAAAACGCTTATGATCACCGGCTGCATACCATTGCTGATCGGGGCCCTGATCCTGATTCCGGCGCAGGATTTCGCGACCCTTATATTCGCGCAATTCTTTCTCGGCATTGGCCAGGGTCTGACGCGGCCCGGCTTTTCCAGTGGCGCTTCCCTGGCGGTCTCACCGCAATTGCAGGGCAATGTTGCCGGCCTGGTCATATCCGCCAATGGTATGGGTTATATCATCACGCCGCTTTTTGGCCTGTTCCTGTACGAATTTGTCGATCCGTCCTTGCCGTTCTGGATCTGTGTCGGCCTGCTCATCGCCATGGCATTGTTTGCCTGGAAAGCGATCGCGCCAGGCGTGGGCGAGGCCGACGAGGACAATGATCAGCCAGCGGCCATGACCTGATCCAGCGCAATCGTTGTTGGATAGCCGTCCGCTGGCACAATGCCATTGGCTTTCTGGAAGCGCCGCAACGCGCCCTTGGTGCCCCGTCCGGCAATGCCATCCACGGCGCCCGCATCAAAGCCAAGCCGGTTGAGATTGTCCTGGAGCAGCATCACATCGCGGCGGGTCAGCAATTCCAGATCGGTTGGCCAGACCGCGATCGGGCCGTCTTTGCCGACCACGCCATCGGTCAGCAGACCCACAGAGAAGGCATAGCTGTCGGACCGATTATAAGCTTTGAAGACATCGAAATTCTTGAATAGCAGGTATTTCGGACCCGTCGCACCGGTCGGCAGCCAGAGCTCTGCATAAGCCACGTCAGGCGCTGTAAAGGCGCCGCCCATAATCGGCGAAATGCCATAACTCATCCAGGTCGAGAGACGGCGGTCTTCGCCATCCGCCAGCGACCAATCGAAATCTCCCGGCGCCAGCACTTCGACGCCCCAGGGCAAGTCTTTCTGATACCCCGAAGCGCGCAGATAATTCGCGGCCGATGCCAGCGCATCTGGCGCGCTGTTCCACAAATCCTTCTTGCCATCGCCATCAAAATCGACGGCATAGGTGAGGAATGTCGATGGCATGAACTGGGTCTGTCCCATAGCGCCGGCCCAGCCTGAGACGAGATCATCGCGGGTCACATCGCCGCGTTCCTGCATCTTCATCAAGGCGATCAATTCATTTTCCGCCAGCGTGCGGCGGCGACCTTCAACCGCCATATTGGCGAGCGTATTGGCGGCGTCGAAATTGCCAATATAGGAGCCGAGATTGGTTTCCATTGCCCAGATCGCTGTGATCGCTTCACGATCAACGCCATAAGCCGCTTCGATCCGGTCAAAGGTGGCGACCAAATCCGCCAATCGCTGGGCGCCGCGCGACTTGCGGCCGTCCGTCACAGCAGAGCCGACATAGTCCCAGATCGGCTTGGCGAATTCGGCCTGGTCGGCAATATCGGTTTTGGCAATGCTGGCATCTTCGCCGAGATAAAGATCGAGCGGTGAAATGCTCGACAAGGTTGCATGCACGATTGCCGGGTCACGGCCGGCCGCCAGGGCGCGCGCGGCGAAATCACTGCGCCAGTCATCCATAATGGTGTTCCCGGACGCCTCAAATGGCGGGATGGAGGGCACCGTAATGGCGACGTCGGGGCGGCCTGATCCTGATCCAGTACTGGCGCCTCCGCTATCGTTCTGCGGGGTCGACGCACACGCGGTCATCAAGGCTGCACTCGCCAGCAGGCCGTATAAAGACCGCTTCATCAGAAAATCACTCATCCATTGTCCCCCTCTGCGGGCAAGCCTGTAAGCCATGATTGACTCACCCGGGCCACCTGTGTATGTCCCGCGCTTTCGTGAAAACAGTTCTAACGTTTGGGCAAAAGCCATGAAAGTGAAATCCTCGATCAAAGCACTCAAGTCGCGCCATCGTGACTGCAAGGTCGTTCGCCGCCGTGGCCGGACCTATATCATCAACAAGACTGACCCTCGTTTCAAAGCAAAACAGGGCTGAGTCTGAGATGAACAGCTGAGCCTCATTTGTGATGGGCGCTCGCATCGTTCTTTTCGACCTTGGACATGTGGTTGTCGATTGGCAACCGATCAGGCTGTACCGCGAGCTCTTCGACAGCGAAGAGGAGGCGGAGGTCTTTGTGCGCGATGTCTGCAACATGGACTGGCATGTTCATCATGATCGCGGCGTTTCTATGGCTGACAATGCTGCACCGTTGATTGCGCAATACCCGCATTATGAAACCCAGATCCGCGCCTGGCGCACACGCTGGCTGGATATGTTTGAAGGCTATGTACCCGGCATGCCACCGTTGATGGCGCGTCTGGAAGAAGCCCGCATACCGCTTTACGGTCTGTCCAACCTGCCGGCAGAGATTGCACAGGAGACGTTTGAGGCCTTTCCAATGATCAAATTGCTCCGAGACGTCGTCGTCTCGGGCGAAGAGAAGACGATCAAGCCCGAGCCCCTGATCTATGAAATCGCCTTGGCCCGGATGGGCCATCCCGATCCGGGCGATGTCTTGTTCACCGATGATCGCAAAGCCAATTGTGACGCCGCAGAAGCCCTCGGCATCCAGGCGCATCACTTTCAAGGCGCGGAAGGGTTTGAGGCACGCTTGGTCGCGGAAGGCTTATTGTAGCTGCGGCCAGCGATTCTCGGGCGTGTTCCGGGGCACCTGGTACGGGACTTTCGCAGTGTCCGCTTTGACGCCGGAAGTCAGTCTGTCACTCAGGACAGAGGTGCCAGACTGATCGCATTTTTATGGCTTAACCCCGCACACCCGGTGACTTGGACCAGAGCGCAGCGACTTTTCTCGCGAGGCAATCTATGCATGGTGCAAGTATATCGGAGGACGCGGGCTGATCATGAGCGAACAGGATCTCACACCAACCAGAAGACCATGGACACTTTTTGTTGGCGCGGTTGTTCTGATGCTCGCCGGTCTGTTGGTCGCGCACTTTGTGCAGACATCGCATGGGGTTTCGATCAATACGGTCGCCTTTGAGCGTGAAGATGGGAAGACGATACGGGGGCTGTTATACACGCCCGATACCGCGACCCCATCAAGGCCCGCGCCGGGAATTCTCGCCATTCATGGTTATATCAACTCACGCGAAGTCCAATCTGGATTTGCGATCGAATTTGCACGCCGCGGCTATGTTGTCCTGACGCCAGATCAAAGCGGTCATGGATATTCAGACGCCCCGGCTTTCGCACATGGGTTTGGTGGACCGGCGAGCCTCGCATATCTTCGCGGCTTAGATGTGGTCGACCCTGAGAATATAGGACTGGAAGGTCATTCAATGGGGGGATGGGCGGTCCTTGCCGCCGCTGCGACCTATCCGGAGGCCTATAAGAGCGTGGTTCTGCAGGGCTCCAGTACGGGGCCGCCATTCGCGCTGGACGGAACCCCGGAATGGCCGCGCAATCTGGCACTGGTCTTTTCCAAGTATGACGAGTTTTCAGGGTTTATGTGGGGCACCGCCAACGCGGCCAAAATTGGAACGACCGACAAATTGAAATCGGTTTTTGGGACACAGGACGATGTTGTTGCAGAACAGATTTATGGCGATGTGCAGGCGGGTACGGCGAGAATTTTGTATCAACCGGGCGTGACTCATCCCGGCGACCACATCTCGCCGACCGCCATCGGGCAGGCGGTTGAGTGGTTTGCCCAAACCCTGGATGGCGGCACACCGATCGCCGCGGGCAATCAGATATGGATGTTCAAGGAAGCTGGCACCACCGTCGCCCTGGTCGGGTTCGTCTTGCTTTTGCTCGCGGTGTTTGAGTTGCTGTTGACGGTGCCATACTTTCATCACCTGAACGCCGCACCACGCGGCTTTGCCTACGAGTCTCGAAGCGGGAAATGGTGGAGCGCCGCGACGATTAGTACGCTGATTCCGGTGCTGACCTTTTATCCATTTTTTGTGCTCGCCGCACTGACTCTGCCGGCTTCGATGATTTTGCCACAGGCGATCACAACACAAGTGGTTGTCTGGGCGCTCCTTACCGTGGGTCTGCTCACCGGCATCGGACGGTTCTTGCGCGGCGCACCGGTGACCCCGCACACAAAAATCCATGCGGCTTTGCTCATCGCCATAGCGACCGCTTTGGTGGGCTACGTCGCGACTTGGCTCGCCAGTGCTTTCTTGCATCTCGATTTTCGATTCTGGTTCGTCGGGGTGAAACTGCTCAGCATCGCGCAGGCAAAGATTGCGCTCGTTTATCTGCCATTCTTTGGGGCGTATTTCTTCCTCGCCGCTCGCGCCTTGCATCTTGGTGCAGATGTCGCCAGCGACACCGCATGGAAAAACTATCTTTCCAATACGGTCATTCTCGCAGGAGGATTTTTCGGGTGTCTGGTTCTTCAATATGCGATCTTGTTTATGACCGGAACGCTCGGCTTTTCATTATTGCCGCTCGAGACAATCATCATGCACCAATTCGTGCCGCTCATGGTGTTCATCGCGCTCGTCGGAACGTTCACCTATCGACGCACTGGCAGCATCCTTCCCGGCGTCTTTATCAACACCTTGATTGTGACCTGGTACGTCGTTGCGGGACAGGCGACCCAATATCCGAACGTCATCGGATAAAGGCGCGCCCACGGTCGCACGTGGACGTCTTTCCCGGCTTGCGCTAAACTCTTCTGCGACGCGACTGGCGAGAACAAGATGGAGCACCATCGGGGAGCGTCTTCAGATCTCAATCCGAGCCGTTCGCCTGGGCCATTCACCACAAGGGAGATGGCCTTGCCTGAATTGTCGCCAATATCCGTCGCGTTTCTGGTTTTTCCAAACGTCACTCAGCTTGACCTCACTGGTCCAGCGCAAGTCCTGTCGCGTCTCGGCAACACTACGCTGAACCTGGTCTGGAAGACCAAGGATCCGGTGCCCACTGATGCTGGCTTTCCGCTTCTGCCGACCGCCACGTTTGAAGAGATTGATACAGTCGACATCCTCTGCGTCCCGGGTGGGTTGGGCACGATGGAAATTATGCAGGACCCAGAGGTGCTTGCCTGGCTCAAAACGGTCGCCGCAGAAGCGCAATGGGTGACCAGTGTTTGTACCGGGTCTCTGGTGCTCGGCGCGGCGGGCCTGCTCAGAGGCTACAAATCCGGCTGTCATTGGGCATCGATTGACCAACTCGCCTTCTTTGGGGCGATCCCGGTCAAGCAACGGATTGTCGAAGATCGTAATCGGTTCTCTGGCGGCGGCGTCACCTCTGGCATAGATTTCGCGCTGGCACTGATGGCGCGCATTCGCGGTGAAGATCACGCCAAATTTGTGCAGCTATCGATCGAATACGATCCCAATCCGCCATTCGACGCAGGCGCGCCGGACAAGGTGCCAGCGCATATCCTCGACCGCTATCATAAGATGATTGAAACAGCCGTCCCGGATCGCGAGGCCAAAGTCAAAGGGATCGCAAAGGCGCTCGGATTTTAGCCTCATTTCAGCGCGATACAGCGGCTGACGCTGATTTTTCTTGGCACGTTCAGGTAGAAGGACCATACTCGACGGATGTTGAAAGCCCTCGCTTTTGCTGGACTGATCCTGATCAGCGGCCCGGATTTCGGACCGTCTGATGAGATGTTTGAAGAGCTGAAAACCGCACCCAGTGAAGAAGAAGCCAATGATGTCGCGCTTGATATCTGGGCGTCCTGGATGGAAAGCGGTTCGGATGCAGCTGATCTCGTCATGGAACGCGCTGTTCGCGCTCAGGCATTTGGCGATCTCGATCATGCCCGCGCGCTCTATGACCGGGTGATCGCCATCCAGCCAGGCTATGCCGAAGCGTGGAACCGGCGCGCCACGGTATTTTTGGCGCAGGAAAACTATCCCGAAGCCTTGCGCGATGTGAATGAAGCCTTGCGACTGGAGCCGCGGCACTTCGGCGCTTGGGGCGGGCTCGGCGCGGTGCTGGAAGGCCTCGGCTCGAAAGATGAGGCGATCGATGCCTACCAGAAGGCCCTTGATATCTATCCGCTCTTTCCTTCGGCCAAACGCGGCATAAATCGCATTCGGCGCGAACAGGAAGGCCGCCCCGTTTGAGAATGCTGATCTTTGTCGTTTCGATCCTGCTGCTTGGCGGCGTTTCAGCCTGCGTGCACAGCGCGGTCTATGCCGCCCGCGTGAACAAGGTGCATCCGGCCGCCGGATCCTTTGTCACGGTCAATGGCGCCGACGTGCATGTCCTTCAGCAAGGCGAGAGCGGACCGCTGGTGCTGATGATACACGGCGCGTCAGCAAATGCCCGCGAGTTTGACTGGACCCTGGCGCCGAAGCTTGCCGATACGCATCGCGTGTTAATGATGGATCGACCTGGTCACGGACATTCCGAACGGCTTGATGACGCGCAGAGGCTGGCCATCCAGGCTGAGCAAGCCGCCGGGGTGTTGCAGCAGCTCGCGCCGGGAGAGCAAGCGATTGTCGTTGGTCACAGTTTTGGCGGCGCGGTCTCTCTGCGATTGGCGCTCGACCATCCGGACCTGGTGTCGGGGCTGGTTTTGCTGGCGCCGGTCAGTCATGACTGGGGCGGCGGCGGCGAGGCCTGGTACAATAAGTATGCAAGTCATGGTTTGATCGGACCCGTGTTTACACAGCTCGTGCCGGTGGTCGGTCCCTCGCAAGTCAAGGCTGGCATCACCAATGTCTTTTCTCCCAAACCCGCGCCGGACGGCTATTTCGAGAAGTCCGGCATCGGGCTGTTATTCCGGCCAGGAAATTTTGCCGCCAATGCCAAGGACGTGAATGCCTTGCGCGGAGAGCTTGCCGATCAGCAAGATCGTTATGGCGACATCGCCGTGCCGACGGTGGTCTTCTCAGGCGCGCTCGACACGGTGATCAGCCCGCCTTTGCATGTTGGCAAGCTGAAGCATCAAGTTGCCGGACTGGAATTGGTCAAACTGGGCGAAGGCGGGCACATGCCGCACCATGCTTATGGCGATGATGTCGCGGCGACCATTCGGCGCTTATCGGCGCCTTAAGATCGCGACAGACCGAGCCGATCATCTGCATCGCTTAAATCATCGGAGAGATTGGCGACATACCAGTCGACGGTTTCGCGCAGCCCTTGATCGAGACTGCGCGCCGGATGCCAGTCCAGGGCGCGCTCTACGCTCGATGGGTCAACGCCATAGCGCCGATCATGGCCTTTGCGATCGGTGACAAACTCGATTTGATCGGCATAAGGCGCCGCCTTCGGACGGATCTCATCAAGCAGGCCACACAAGGTTTTGACCAGATCAAGATTGGTGCGCTCAGCCCGTGCGCCGAATAGCAAGGTTGCGCCAGGCGCAGCGCCACAGGCATCAATCAAGCCGCGCGCATGATCTTCAACATACAGCCAGTCACGCACATTCAGGCCATCGCCATAGATCGGGATCGGGGCCCCAAGCACGGCTTTTCGTATGACCGTCGGGATGAGCTTCTCGGCATTTTGCCAAGGACCGTAATTGTTTGAGCAATTGGTCACCACAGTCGGCAAACCATAGGTGCGGCGCCAGGCGCGGGCAATATGATCGCTGGCCGCCTTGCTGGCCGAATAGGGAGAAGACGGGGCATAGGCCGTCGTCGCATCAAAGACCGGATCATCTGGACCCAAATCGCCAAACACCTCATCAGTCGAGACATGGACGAAGCGGAAATGGTCGGGCTTGTCCGATGTTTCCCAGTGATGCAGCGCCGCTTCAAGCAAGTTGAACGTGCCATCGACATTGGTTGCCATGAAGGCGGCTGGCCCATCAATCGAGCGGTCAACATGGGTTTCGGCCGCGAGATGGATGACGGCATCAGGCCGGGCCGCTTTGAACAACGCAGCGACCGCCGGACGATCGGTGATACAGGCGTGCACATTCTGAACCTCGGTCCCGGCAATCGCAGCTGGATTGGCAGCATAGGTTTTCTTGTCGAGATTGAACACATCATGGCCGGCGGCCGTGAGCTGGCGCACCACAGCGGAGCCGATAAAGCCATATCCCCCGGTCACGATGTAGCGCATGGACTCTCCGTTTCCGCTTGCTATTCAGCGCTGAATACATGGGCCAGGGCAATCGCACCAGCCGTGGCGACATTAATACTATCATAGCCTGGCGACATGGGGATTCGGACGGGATGGGCGGCCGCGATCAAGGCCTCCGGCAGGCCCGGACCTTCGGCGCCCAGCAGCACGGCGAGCCGGTCCGGCACGGGCTGTGTTTGCAGCGCCGCGGCATCACGGCGAGGGGTCATGGCCCAGATTTCAAAGTCATTGGCCTTCAGCGCGTGGAGGTGATCCTCGCCGCTGCCGCCATGATGGAAAGGCAGCCATAGGCTGGCGCCGGACGAGACCCGGATCGCCTTGCGGTAGAGCGGATCACAGGATTGTCCATCAAGTAGAATGCCATCGACGCCGAACGCCGCGGCATTGCGAAATGCGGCGCCGACATTGTCATGATTGGAGATCTGGTTGAGCACCAGGATGCGCTTGGCCCGGTTCTGGTTTGAGATTAGGTCGTGCAGGTTGAGCCCAATCGTTTTGCGCGCACAGGCCAGAATCCCGCGATGAATCGGAAAACCGGCAATGTCATTCATCAGACTTTGCGGTGCGGTATAGACCGGCACACGATCCGGAACCGTTCGCAACATTTCTGCCAGGGGGTGCAATCGTGTCTCGCACAAGAACAAGCTGTCTATTTCAAACCGTGACCGGGTGAGCAGAATCGACAGCGGCACTTTGCCTTCGACAATGAATCGGCCATCCGCGCCGCCGGTGAGATCGCGTTCTCGGACGCGCGTAAAAGGGGCGATCCGCGGATCGCCCCTGTCTGTAATCTGGAAGATATTGCTGGCGTTCAAAGCCTTTAGACGCCCATTGGCAGGCCTTGTTCCTTGGCCATTTTCTGCATTGCTTTTTGCAGCTTTTCAAACGCCCGCACTTCGATCTGGCGGATGCGTTCGCGGCTGACATTATAGACCTCAGACAGCTGTTCCAGTGTTTGCGGTTCGTCCGTCAATCGGCGTTCCTGCAGGATGTGTTGCTCGCGCTCTGACAAGTCGGCCATGGCGCTCTGGAGCAGTTCCATACGGGCATCAAATTCCTGCGTGCGCGCGAATTCTTCGGCCTGGTTCGGCTCGTCATCTTCAAGCCAGTCCTGCCATTCCATGTCGCCTTCTGCGCCCATTGGCGCATTCAGCGAGGCATCGGAGCCGCTCATCCGACCATTCATTGAGATCACGTCTTTTTCCGAGACGTTGAGCTTGGTCGCGATGTGTGTGACCTGCTCCGGCTTGAGCTGGGCATTATCCAACGCATCAATCTCGCCCTTCATCCGGCGCAAATTGAAAAACAGCTTCTTCTGCGCCGCTGTGGTGCCGAGTTTGACCAGGCTCCAGGAGCGCAGGATATATTCCTGAATGCTCGCGCGAATCCACCACATGGCATACGTGGCGAGACGGAATCCCTTGTCCGGGTCGAATTTCTTGACCGATTGCATCAGTCCGACATTGCCTTCGGAAATGACCTCCGCCATGGGCAGGCCATAGCCGCGATAGCCCATGGCGATCTTGGCCACGAGGCGCAGGTGAGAGGTCACCATTTTTTCGGCGGCGTCGGAATCTTCGTGCTCTTGCCAGCGTTTGGCGAGCATGAATTCCTCATCCTTGGCGAGCATTGGAAACTTGCGGATTTCTGAGAGGTAGCGGCTAAGGCCCTGTTCAGGGCTCAGCGCGAGCGCGCGGCTCGTAGGTGTATTGGCCATTTACTGGTCCTCCATTTTCCCCTTCACACGACCCTATACGTTCAGGCATCGGCTCCGGTTCTATCGTTGGTGAGGGTCATAGCCCCGATCATCGGCGGCGTCTTTCCCTCTTTCGCGAATAGTCCCTATCGCGAATTCGCATAGATGGGGATCAATTGTGCGTTATGAAAGGCCTCGACCGGAGAATCTTGTCAGGACAAATCGCCGATATGACGGGCCAAATTGTCGGCGAGCAGGGCCAGTTGCGCATCGATCACGGCTGGGTCATCCTCAACTGTCCGCAACAAGGCCAATCCGCGCAAATGAGCATTGACGAAATATTGGATGGCGCGAATGTCGGCCGTCGACAGGGCTTGGTCAGCCAAAACTTCGCCGATCACCAGCTCATGGGTCCTCGTCCCGTTCGCTTGCCACTCAGCGATTTCGGACTGGATCAGCGAATCAGATCGCGCGCCGAGGATAATATCCCAAATCGCGATATATCTGGGGTTGCCGTAAAACTGCCATTGCTGCGTTACCAAAGCCGAGCAGCGCTCCGAAAGCGATTGTGACGCCAAATCGTCAGGCTTCAGCGCGCGGTTCTGGGCGAACAAACGCTCTGAGATCACCGCGCGCATAAGCGCCGCTTTGGTCTTGAAATGATGCTGCATCGCGCCGGTGGTTAGGCCCGCGCGTTTCGCCACTGCCGCGAGCGAACACGCGCTAAGCCCAGACTCCATGAGCATATCGATGGTCGCGTCAAGCAATTGACGCCGGGTCGATTCGCGCCGTTCCGCTTGCGTGCGTTTGGGTGAGTCGTGCATATGCCATTTACATTACATTGATAATGCATTACAAGCATAATGTAACATGGGGGTCCACGGATGGCGGTGCGCAGTTTGATAGAGTTTAAAGTCCGCGAAGGCGAGGAAGCTGCGTTTGAGCGTGCTTACCTTGCCCATGGCCTGCTTCATCGCGCCGTCTCCGCACCAGGGTTTCTGAGCGGTGATTTTTTGCGCCCTGCGCCAGAGTCGACTTCATTCTGGGCCACGGCGTTATGGCGAAGCCGGGACGACTATTCCGCTTGGCAATCCGCATACACCTCTGTCTTTTCTCGTCATGCGCTGACCGAGATCGGCCAGTTTCTCAGCGCCGCGCCCCAGGGCTTTGCATTAGAAGTCGCAGCGAATGTTCAAGGAGACGCGCCATCATGATCGAACCACGTTTTGATGTGCCTGATCGCAATGAAATGGATCTGCGTCTCGACCGCGTCCGTACAAAAATGACGGATCTCGGGCTTACGCATTATGTTGCTGCCAGTCCGGATAATATCTTCTATCTGACCAATTTCGCGAACTATGTGCATGAGCGGCCGTTCATTCTGATCGTTCCCTTGGAAGGCGCGATGAAATTCCTCACGCCAAAGCTCGAAATCCCGCATGTGCAAACGCGCGCCGTCGGCGAGATCGAGCTGGTTGAATATTTTGAGTTTCCGGCCCCGAAAGGCGAAACCTGGGACGCCAAATTTCAAAACCTGTTCCCGAGTAATGCTCGGGTCGGGATCGAATCCATTTGCCCCTTTCAGGTCTATGAGGCGGTGCCCGGCCAACGTGTGCGATCAGACTTGGTCGAAGACGTCCGCATGGTCAAAACCAAGTTCGAAATCGGCCGCATTGTCTATTCCAGCAATGTGGCCACCGAGGCGATGAAATTACTAATCGCATCGGCCAAGCCTGGCATTGGCCTGATGGAGATAAACAGCAAATGCAGAGGCTTGATGTTGATGCAAACGCTCGCCGACAATCCGAGTGCGAATATGCTGGCAACCAACGCCACGTCTGTGTTTCAGCCGCCCAGCGTCTCGCATGATCCGCACAATTTTACCGATGTCAGCATGGTCATGGAGACCGATGGGCCAAATGTATCGATCATCAATGGGACGTTGAATGGCTATGGCACCGAGGTCGAGCGAACCTTTTTCCTAGGGGAGGTGCCTGACGCTTGCGTCAAACCGTATGAAACGATGATGCGCGCGCGTGAGACTGCTTTTGAACGCGCCATGCCCGGAGCCTCCATGCATGATGTGGATGTCGCATGTAATCAGGTTTTCAAGCGGGCGGGCTATACCGATCACCTTCTGCATCGCACGGGTCACGGCATTGGCGTCACGGGTCATGAAGGGCCGTTCTTTGCCGAAGGATATCACTGCGAAATCGAAACCGGCATGGTGTTTACGATTGAGCCTGGGGTTTATTTGCCGGGTATTGGAGGATTCAGGCATTCCGATACGGTGTTGATCACCGAAGATGGCCCGGTCAGTTTGACCCCCGTGGCGGATGATTTGGAAGCGATGACGCTGCCAGTCTAACTCAACGCTCTGATCTGCGGGCTTTGAATGCCGCCATCTGCTCTGGCGTCGCGTCGCCCTGGAAGTTCGCCTTCCAGTCGGCATAAGGCATGCCGTAAACACGTTCGCGGGCCTCGTCTTTTGACATGTCCAGGCCTGCCGCTTCCGCCGCCTCGCGATACCAGTCGCCGAGGCAGTTGCGGCAAAAATCAGCCAAGATCATCAGATCGATATTCTGAACGTCCTTGCGATGGTCCAGATGTGACAGCAATCGACGAAACGCGGCCGCATCGAGTCTGTCCTGTTCTTCCTGTGTCAGCTCCGCCATGGTCTAGTCTCCAACCACGCGGACATCGGCTTCCACGACCAGGGTCATCGGCGTACCGTCCGCGTCAAAGTTCAGCAGGATGTCAACTGTTTCGCCGCCGGCAACATCTGAGCCGACATCGAACATCATGAAATGATTGCCGCCGCGCTTCAGCTCAAGACTGTCGCCATCAGCGATGTCGAACCCTTCGACCTGACGCATCTGCATCTTGCCATCGATCATCGCCATTGTGTGCAGCTCGATCGTGCCGATGCTGGATGAGCTGGCGCTGGTCAACGTAACGTCACCGCCCTCGACGCTCAATGTGACGCCGCCCATGGTCATGTCGCGGGCGCCGATCGGCTCCATGATGAAGGCGTCTGTATAGGACAGAACCGGTCCGCTTTCGCTGGCGGGCGGCGTTGGCGCATCGGCGGGCGAACAGGCGACGGCGAGGCCCAGAAGAGACGCGCTCAAGAGGAGGCGAGACATGGCGATATCCTTTTTCAGTGTCGCAGAAGATATAGCGCCGGATCAGACCTGCCAGAAGCCCACAACCCGTCGCACCTCTTCAATGATCGGTTCAGCGACGGCATTGGCCTTTTCGGCGCCTTTGGCGAGCGCCGCATCGATTTCTGCCGGATCGTCGAGCAAACGGCGCATGTTCTTGGTGATCGGCGCCAAATGCTCGACCGCAAGCTCGGCCAAAGCCGGCTTAAACGTGCCAAACCCTTTGCCGCCATATTCGGCCAGAACCTGTTCGTCGCTGAGACCGGCAAAGGCGGCATAAATGCCGACCAGATTGGCCACTTCCGGACGCCCCTCAAGACCCTTCACGGAGTCCGGCATATCACCGAGCGTGTCGGTTTTCGATTTCTTGATCTTGCGCGCGATCGTATCGGCATCGTCAATCAGATTGATCCGGGAATTCTCAGCCGGATCAGACTTGGACATTTTCTTGGTGCCGTCTTTCAGGCTCATAATCCGGGCGCCAGGACCTTCGATCAGGCCTTCGGGCAAGGGAAAGAAGCCTGGCACATCAAATTGCTGATTGAAACGGGCCGCAATATTTCGGCTCAGCTCGAGATGCTGTTTCTGGTCCTCGCCGACCGGGACGTGTGTGGCCTTATAGACCAGAATATCAGCCGCCTGCAGCACCGGATAATCAAACAGACCAACACTGGCGCGTTCAGAATCCTTGCCTGACTTGTCCTTGAACTGGGTCATCTTTTCGAGCCAGCCCATGCGGGCGACACAATTGAAAATCCAGGTCAGTTCGGTATGCGCCCGGACGGACGATTGCACAAAAATCGTCGACGTCTCGGGACTAAGGCCGGCCGCCATCATCGCGGCGGCGATCTGCCGTGTCTGATCCTGCAAGGCGCCGGCCTCCACGGGCATGGTAATGGCGTGCAGATCAACGACGCAGTAAATCCCTTCCCAGCCATCATTCTGAAGGTCGGTAAACTTCTTCAGGGCGCCGAGATAATTTCCGAGATGGAGATTGCCGGTCGGTTGGATGCCCGAAAAAATGCGGTTCGGGCCAGTATAGGTCGCTTGCTCAGTCATGGCAGCGGGGTT
The DNA here is from genome assembly GCA_039029475.1 of Pseudomonadota bacterium. GTDB lineage: Bacteria > Pseudomonadota > Alphaproteobacteria > Caulobacterales > Hyphomonadaceae > Henriciella. The sequence goes on from JBCCGB010000003.1 coordinate 278,418, forward strand.
TAGCGGATTTTGCCGGTCTGGCTAGTGCTCAATTCAAGCCGAGGATTTGCGGGTCATGCCTTTCAGGTCGCTGAGACGCACCGCGCCGAACAGCAAGGCCGCGACCCCATAGATCGCTGCGCCGATGAGAATGAAGGCCAGGACTTCGGCAAACTTGCTAAACGCGAACCAGGCTTCAAGCAGCTCCCTTTGGGGCATGATGACGAGCAGGGCGGCGCCCATGGCGGCACTGGCGAGCGCGACAGAAAGCAGGCGCGAGATCAGGCGCGGACCAGGTCGATACCAGCCGCGTGACAGCAGGCCAAAGAATAACAGCGCAGCATTGATCCAGGCGGCGATGCTGGTGGCGATGGCGAGGCCTGGAAACCCGGGCCAGCCCTGTGACTGGAACCATAAGAACAACCCGGCGCCGAGGGTCGTGTTGAGCGCTACGGTCAGAAGCACAAACCGCATTGGTGTTTTGGTATCCTCGCGGGCAAAATACCCGGGTGCGAGGACTTTGATCAAAACAAAAGCCGGAACCCCCCAGCCATAATGGATCAGCGCCAAGCCTGTCTGACTGGCATCAAACAACGTGAACGCACCGCGCGCATAGAGGCCCTCAATGAGATAGGCCGGCGCGATCATCAGGGCGATGGCGGCTGGCAGGGTCAGCGCCATGGCGAGGCCGATGCCATCATCCATCAGCGTGTTCGCCGATGCAGCATCCTCGGACCGGGCGGCACGCGCCAGACGCGGCAGGATAGCGACCCCCACGGCGACGCCAACAATGCCGAGCGGCAGCTGGTACAGACGATCCGCATAGAACAGCCAGGACTTTGCGCCTTCTTCAAAACTCGCCAAGAGTTGGCTGACCATGATGTTGATCTGCGTGCCGCTGGCCGCAATTGTTCCGGGAATGGCGAGCGCGATAATTTTCCGCACCGCCGGGGTTAGTTTTGGCACCCCTAAAGACAGCGAAATATCCTGCCGGGCGACGCCCCACCACAACAAGCCGGCTTGTGCGACGCCGGCAAACGTGACCGCCCAGGCGGCGAGAACCGCGGTTTGTGGGGCGCTCTCGCCGAGCAGCGCTGCCGTGATCAGGAAAATGTTGAGCACCGTCGGTGCCCCCGCCGACAGAACAAATCGTCCGGCCGAATTCAGCACCCCTGACAATAACGCCGCCAGCGCCATACAGGCGAGATAGGGCATGGTGATCCGGGTCAACAAAATGGCGAGCTGGAAACTGTCACTGTCAGACGGATAGCCGCCATGAAAGACATACATCAGCCACGGCATGGCAAGCTGCGCGACGATGACCAGACCAGCCGTGACGGCAAACAGGCCGCGCATGGTCTGCCTTGCCACCTCTTCCGCGGCGTCTTTTCCGTCCGCTTCCAGGGTTCGCGCATAAGCCGGGACAAAGGCTTGCGCAAACGCCCCTTCGGCAAAGATGCGCCGGAACAGATTGGGCAGTATCAGCGCCGTGACAAAGGCGTCGCCAATCGGACCGGCGCCGACTTTTGCGGCAATCAGAATGTCCCGCACAAAGCCAAGGATCCGGCTGCTCATGGTCAGCGAGGATTGTGTCAGCGTATTGCGAAGAAGACTCATTCTGAACTTTCGCGATTAGAAACTGTCGGCGGCGCTGGCGCGTTTGAGTTTGCGCGCCGGTGTCCGCGGGCCGTCAGGTTCTTCGCGTCCAAGCGCGGCAAGGAGTTGATCGCGCAGTGACGATTTCATGGCCTCTGTATAGCCGTCCGGCAATTCAACATAAAACGCGTCAAAGACGCGCTCACCATAAGACCCGACATGGGCCGAGACGATCGAGATGCCGGCATTGGCGAGCACCTTGCTGACATCACTGAGCAGGCCAGGACGGTCGCGTCCTGAGACATCGATGACGGTATAGGCTTGCGAGGCATCATCGGAAATGGTGACGCGGGGCTGGACAATGAACGCGGCTTTGCGCGGGTTCTGGCGCAAGCTGGGCTCTGGAATCTCACCGTCCGGATCGATCGCGGCCAGGATCATTTTTTCGACCCGATCGAGGCGATTGCGATCGCCTTTGGCAAATGGGTGGCCGTCGCCATCCTCAAGCACGAACACATCGATGATGCGCCCGGAGGCCGCGGTGAAGACCTGCGCCGCCACCGTGTGTGCGTCCAAGGCGCCGATCGCTTGCGTGAGCCGCGCGAACAAGCCAACCCGGTCGGGCGCCGAGACGAAGAGCAGTGTGCGGTCATTGGATTCCGACGTTGCGCGGACAATGACCTCGTCGCCTTGCGACAAGCGTTTGCCATGTTCGATCAGCGTTTCGGCATCAAACCCAGTCCAGTACGCTTCATCCATTTCGGTCATCACCTGCGGCAATGAACCAAGCTGGTCCAGAACCAGGCTGCGATTGGCTTCGGCGCGGGCTTTCAATTCAGCGGTGACACTTGTTTCATCCGTCCGGCCGCCGCGCAGTGCGGCTTCGGTATTGTGATACAAATCGCCGAGCAATTGCCCTTTCCAGGTGTTCCAGACATTCGGGCCGACGGCGCGGATATCCGCGACGGTGAGAATGTAGAGCAAGCGAAGATGCTCCAGATCCATCACTTTCTCAGCGAAGGTGACAATGGTTCTTGGGTCGGCAATATCGCGCTTCTGCGCGGTCTCGCTCATCTCTAGATGATTGCCGACAAGCCAGGCGACGAGCTCGGTTTCGGCTTGATCCAGGCCAAGACGGCGGCAGGCCTTGCGCGCCGTTTTCATGCCTTCAATCTGTTGATCGCCCAGCCCTTTACCGGTGTCATGCAGCAGCATTGCGAGATAGAGCGCGCGGCGGTTTTCGATTTTGCCGTAGAGCTGTTTGGCCAGCGAAAACCCATCCTCGCCTTTATCCATGTGCGCGATGTGCTCCATGGCGCGGATCGTATGCTCGTCCACTGTGTAATGATGATACATATTAAACTGGGTCTGGGCGACGATGCCACCAAATTCGGGCAGGAACCGCCCCAGGACCCCGGCTTCATTCATCCGGTTGAGCGTGAGTCCGAGATTTTCGCTGTTCAATAAGATGTCCAGGAACACGTCCACCATGGCGGGATTTGTGCGGTTCTTGGAATTGATGAGTTTCTCGTTTCGGGTCGCAACCGTCAGGGCATCCGGGTGGACATCTGCGCCTTGCTGGTCTGCGATCTGGAACAGTTGCAGCAAGATGGACGGATCCGCCTGGATCGCTTCAGCATCAGCAAAATTGACTCGGTTGCCGGAGAGAACGAACCGCGCGTCTTCAAGCGTCTTGGTTTGTGACGAGCCAGGTAGAAAGCGGCGCCATCCTTCGGGTTTCGCTTTCTGTTGTGCTTCGAGTTTGGCGGCCAGGAATCGGGTCAGGCCGCCCACATCCTTGGCGGCCAGGAAATAGCGTTTCATGAACCGCTCTACGCCGAGTTGCTCACCGCGATCCTGATACCCCATCCGGGCCGCGATTTCGGGTTGTAGATCAAAGCTTAATCGCTCTTCCGGTCGCCCGGTAATATAATGCAGGTGACAGCGGACGGTCCAAAGAAACCGCGCGGCGCGCATGAATAAATGGTATTCGTGCTGGGTGAAGACCTGCGTGTTCATCACATCTTCCAGCGTTTCTGTCTGGTCTGGATGCATGTGCTTGACGATCCAGTACAGCGTTTGCAGGTCTCGCAATCCGCCTTTGCTTTCCTTGACATTCGGCTCCACCAGATAACGCGCATTACCTTGACGGGCATGGCGGTTGTCGCGTTCCTCCAGCTTGTCGGCGATGAATTCTGCGTCTTGCCCAACCACGGCCTGCTTGTTGAACAGGTCACGGGTTTCGTCCGCAAGGTTTTGATCGCCGAACAGGAAACGGGCATCCAGCAAACTGGTTTTAATCGTCACATCTTCCTTGGCCAGTCGAACGCATTCCTGCGGTGTGCGGAATGCATGCCCCACTTTCAGGCCCATATCCCACAAGGCATAGAGCATATACTCGATCACGCTTTCGGCGTGCGGACTGGCTTTATAGGCGCGTATGAATAGGAGATCGATGTCGGAGGAGGGCGCCAGAACGGAGCGGCCATAGCCACCCGTCGCAAACACAGCCAGACGTTCGCCTTCTGTTGGGTTTCGCGCGCGGAACACATGAGTGGTGGTGAAATCATACAGCGCGTGAAGCACTTCATCCTGGACCGCCGCCATAAGCCGCGCCGTATCCAGCCCATCGGCGCCTTGCTGGAGTCTTTCCTGCGCGATCAAGCGCCCGCGAAACAGCGCGCCATGCAAGATATCCAGGGCTTTCTTGCGTGCGGCGCGGTCGTCGCCTTCATGCATTAAGGCCGCAGAGGTCAGCTTTACACGCAGGGCGCGACCATCAATGATCGAGCTGAGACGCCATTTGCCGGGCGCGCGTTTGGTTGGCGTCCGTGTTTCGACGAGTTGAGCTTCATCAGACATGACCGCGTGTTTAGCCCGGTTTTGTCAGGTCTGGCTAGCTCCGGAAACGGGTTATTCTGCGGATCGCCGCAGCGAAATCAGCGCCTGATCGAGGACCTCCTGGCTCGCCGCGCAAACCAATTGTCCTCCGGGTTTGGCGGGATTGCCGCGCCAATCACATGCCAGTCCGCCCGCGCCGCGAACCACCGGGATCAAGGCGGCGGCATCATATGGCGCCAGACCGGATTCTGCGACCAGATCGATGGTGCCGGCCGCGAGACGGGCATAAGCATAGGCATCCAGTCCATAGCGGATGATTTTCGCGGTCTGCCGCAAATGCGTCCAGGCGCCTTGCTCGGGCAAGGTCATGATGAAGGCGTCCGTCGTGGCGATCACAGCATCGCGAAGATCCACGCAAGGCGACACGGAGATAGGCGTCTCTGTGTCTTGCATGCGCAAATATGCGCCGTCCGGACCGCCAACATAGCGTTCGTCCAAAACCGGCTGGTCAATCACGCCGACAATCGCGTCGCCGGCTGTATCAACGAGGCCGATCAGCGTCGTCCATACAGGCAGGCCAGCAACGAACGCGCGTGTTCCGTCAATTGGGTCGAGAACCCAGGTCCAGCCGGTGGTGCCAGCTTGCTGGCCGTATTCCTCGCCATGAATGGCATCGTCGGGACGCAACGTGCGCAAAACCTGCCGCATGGCCCGTTCTGCGGCTTTGTCGCCTTCCGTGACCGGATCGAACGCGCCACCGCTTTTTTTGTTTTCAATGTCCGAAAGGGCCCGGAAATGGGGCAGGATCGCATCGCGCGCAGCATCCGCCATCGCGTGAGCGACAGCGACGGCGTCAAAATCAAGTGGTGTGTTCATGCGCTCGCGCTTAGCCGCGAGCGCCTATTGGGGTCAAGCCGCGCCTGAATCAGAGGCTTCCGTTTCCAGGGCCTTGGCCAGTTCGAGCAGCCGACGACGCGGACGCTCACCGAGACGATAATAGGCCCGAACAAGTTCCAGCGTTTCTTTCTGGCTGAGAATATCAGCATCGAGACGCTCGGCATCATTTGCCGCCATGCCCTGCATGTCGTCCAGTTCCAGGCCATCAAAGAAATATTGGACTGAGACGTTCAGCGCTCGCGAAAGATCATAAAGGCGAGACGAGGTGACTCGATTGGCGCCACACTCATATTTTTGTATCTGCTGAAACCGCACACCGACCATACTGGCCAGGTCTTGTTGGGTCATGCCCAGCAAACGTCGCCGACGTCGCAGGCGTTTCCCTACATGCAGATCTGTTCTGTCCGTCATACCGCACTCCCGGATGATCGGAGCCTCCCCTCGGAGTCCCGAAAATGAATTACGCGGAAACTCTCAGCAAGACCCGTGCCGAAATAGAAAATAACGAATTTTCTGAGGGTTAGACGGGTCCAACTATGTGACGTGGATCACTTGCATCCCACTCGCGCATCGGAGTTATGCGGCAGCGCAGCGGAACAGGGCTTGTTATTTGTGCGCTGCACAATAAATTGATCCATAGCACTTCGGTGCTGACGCCTTCTGGCGTTTCCTCCCTTACCTGTTATGGCCGCGCTTTATGCGCGGCTTTTTTTTAAGCGTTCTCTCGCAACGCGAAATCGACAATGTCTGCGATCAGTCGGGACACTTGCGCATGCGTCTGCGCAAACCCCGCTGACTTCTCGACGTCCACTTCATTCATATACAGGGCGCGATTGATTTCAATCTGTAGAACATTAACTCCACGTCGGGGTCGACCATAGCGCCGCGTCGTGTATCCGCCGGCATATGGCGCATTGCGGGTTACGCTCAGCCCCTCGCGGCGAAAGTGACGTTCAGCCAATGAGGTCAGCTTGGCGGAGCAGCTTGAACCGAAGCGATCGCCGAGCACGATATCCGGCATATTCGACTTGCCCGGCTGGCGCGATGGCATGGAATGGCAATCAATGATGAAAATATCGGACCAGTCGGATTTTAAGCGTTCAATCTGGTCCTGCAGGGCGGCGTGGTAGCGATCATAGATCTGGTCGAGGCGGAAACGTCCATCCTGTCGGGTCATTTTCCCGGCATAGATGTCCCGGCCACTTGCCCCGACCCGGGGGATACAGCCAAGACCGGCTTTGACGCGGGCGCTCGGCATGCCGGCGGTGCGCGGCACACCGTCCTCGAACATATCGGCGTCAAGCTCGCGCGCGTCGCGATTGAGATCGACAAAGCCGCGCGCATAATTCGCGCTTATCAGGATGGTTCCATGTTCGACCGCGGCGGCGTATAAGTCATCCACAAATGCATCTTCGGTTCGCTGCAGGTCTGACAGCGGCACACATAACAGATCGCGCATGCTTTGCGGGTAGACGGTGCCGGAATGCGGTGAGGCAAAAATCACGGGCGCACGAACCGCCGGCGCGCAATTCAGGGTGAACGCATCCAGGGTCGGTGTCTGAGGCTCTGGAGAGACATCAAAGGCAGTCCGCATGTGTGCAAGGTCTGTGTTCTGGCGGTCAGGTCAAGGTCAAAACCTGCGATTTTGTGATCCCACAGGCGTATTGTCGGCGCATCTGGGGCAATATAAACACAAAAAATCGTGTATCTTCACTCAGGATTTACGGAATGATGTCACAGGCAATGGTGAATACCAGGGACGACAACACATGAGCAAAATCTTGCTGGCCGAAGATGATGAGGCAATGCGCAGCTTCCTAAGCGCGTCCTTGCGCCGTGCGGGCCATGATGTTCAGGACTTTGAAGATGGCGAAGGCGCGCTCGAAGCGCTCGAGCGGGAAGTCTTTGACTTGCTGCTGACGGATATTGTCATGCCCGGCATTGATGGCATCGAACTCGCGCGGCGTGGCGCCGAGCTCGATCCGGCTATGAAGATTGTCTTTATCACCGGATTTGCGGCGGTCGCCCTATCCGGCAGTTCGCCGACCCCGGCCGGGGCCAAAGTCCTGTCCAAACCGTTCCATCTGCGTGAGCTGGTCGATGAAGTCGAACGGGTGATGGCGGCCTAGGGCGCGACCTGAAATCGGTTGCAGTTGAGGCTTGACTTGACCGCGCCAAAAGGGGATTACCCCTCACTCTGAAACGGATGGTCGATTAGCTCAGTGGTAGAGCACTGCATTGACATTGCAGGGGTCACTAGTTCGAACCTAGTATCGACCACCATTTTTTCTCAATAAATCAGGGCATTAAGGGGCAATGGTTTTTTGCGACTGTTTTCCATTCGCCGTGTTACCACCGTATTACCACCAATTATTATTGTGGATAAATTGACGCCGTTCGCGAGTCGGCTCCGTGGGATGCAAAATTTTCTGCTGTAGATCGGAATTACGCTCAGGCACCTCGGAATGGAGCGTAAAGATGTGCTTCAGGTTTCTGAAGCTTGGGAGCTTTGACAAGAGGTTGAGTCAGGGTGAGTTTAACCCCTTCACAACGCTCGTCTTCAGCCCCCTAACTGCTTGCCTCCCCAATCACGCATTGCTTCCAGTATGGGTTCGAGTGATCGCCCTTTTTGAGTCATGCTGTACTCGACTTTGGGTGGCACAACCGGATAGACCTTTCGTGAGATTAAGCCATCAGCCTCTAACTCGCGCAGCTGTTTTGTGAGCATACGCTGCGTTACTGTCCCCGCGGCGCGTTGTAGCTCGCTGAAACGCATTGTTCCACTCAACAAGTGGAACAGGATAATCCCTTTCCATTTGCCTCCAATAACCTCCAAGGTTGCTTCAACGGGACACCCTTGAGAGCAATCATATGTCTCAAACCTACTCATTCCTTTCAGTATCATTTTTGTATGTATCACTCAACATAGTGCGTACTTGTGACTTTTGATGTCCAATCTAATTAGGTCAGTATCGAAAATTGGAGTGTAAGATATGAGCAAACTCACCATCACCGGAAACATATTGGCGAAGGCAGACAAAGTTGAACTCGTTAAATCAGAGTTGCTGAAGCTGATAGAGACGACGCGTGGCGAGCAAGGCTGTCTGCAATACGATCTTCATCAGGACAATGAAAACCCTGCTTATTTTATGTTCTATGAAAATTGGGAATCTCGCGACCTTTGGCAAACGCATATGAATGCGCCGCATCTTGCGGCATACATGGCCGCCACAGACGGCGCGGTTGAGAAATTCTGGGTGCACGAGCTTACGCAGATCGGTTGAGCGCTCTAGTCTTTGTTTGTTGCTTCGTCAGCGTCTGTTTTAAGTGTCTCAAGTCGCTCCACTTCGTAGAGTTTTTTAGTTCACATGTTCACATGTTCACACGCTATGCATCAAAATGATGCGTACAAGGACGAACCATCAAGTCTGAAATGGCAATAGTTTAGGAGGACAACATCCTCCGATTTGCCAGTTGAGCACATTTTGCGCTTTCGAGTCTTTCGACCCTTAGGAGACTCTATTCCAGGACATTTGGCAGATCAAGTCACCGGTCCTGATTCACACGTATCCCAAGTTTGTGATCTGCTCCTGAGTAACGAGATCAGTTCGAATCGCGAGTCTTTGGAGCTACTCATACTTTGATCGGATACCATGGTTCGGGGTGAGGGTTGGCTCTAAAATTACCGACCGCGGGAGTTTATTTGGGCGACTTAAGTCGCCCCCTTTATGACTCCCCCAACAGAATGACGCTGCGTATTGAATGACCCAATTCTTTCGGTCGTGTTATAGCGGTTGAACACTTGCGCCCCGATGCGGATTGTTGACCTTATTTGCCACGTCGCTTCCGCGCGCGTTTCCAATGATATGCCCTCGCGCCGTTCACTACCAAGGTCTTTTGA
>JBCCGB010000004.1:0-258779 GCA_039029475.1 Pseudomonadota bacterium
CGACTTGGCTAAATCTAAGCCGATAACTGTGATACTCTTATCCATAGGCGTGCTCCCAATGTTGGCGGTGTGGATACCTTCACATTACCAGCTCAGCAGAGCTGGGTGGGGCACGCCGTCCACAGCATCAAAAGCAGACATAAGCCGAATACGCTCGGTTTGATCTAAAAGATGTTTGGTGGCCCAGAAGGCCATAACCCCGCTCTCAAGGGTGGCGAATAAATCACAGTTGATAACTGCTGCGCTCAATCCAGCGCACGTTGACCCGATTCCGCTTTACATTTGATGATAGTCGACTACACTTAAGTCCATTCAATGGTTTCAACAGACGAGTCATAGCTCGCCACCATGGGAGGAAAACATGGACTTCAAAGACGCAATCAAGGCGGGTGTTTCGTTTGGCGCGATTTTGCTCTTCAGTGCTTCGGCTTATGCGCAGGACACTGCGACGAGCGACGATGCTGGTGCAGATGCAGAAGGCGTAAAGCGCCTGCCAAACGTAACTGTGACGAGTGAGCGGCGCGAAGGATCCCTGCTTGATACTCCGATCGCTATTTCCGCGTTCGATTCAGAAACGCGAGACAATCTCGGCATCCTCGATGCGAACGATGTTGCCGATTTTACCCCCGGCATGACTTATCAGACCAGCCCCAACCGGATCACTATTCGCGGCATTGGTCGCCTCGATAATGCGCTTGGTACTGATCCTGGTGTTGCGACCTATATTGATGGGGCCTACACACCGGATGCGCTAACCCTCGACCGGTCACCGCTTTTCGTGGAACGGATCGAAGTTCTGCGCGGGCCCCAGGGGACTCTCTTCGGGCGCAACGCGGTTGGTGGCTTGATCAATATCGTGTCCAAGCGCCCGACTTTAGATGGCGAGACTGAGGCGCGTATCCGCGTTGGCAAGTTTGAAAATGTCGATATTGCACTGACCAATAGCGGACCTTTATTCGGGTCCGCGTCGACAGCCTATCGGATCAATCTGCAAGGAACCGTGAATGGCAAGGGGCGCTATGACAATACGTTCGAAGGCATTGGCGAGATTGCGAGCGATGATGAGCAATATTCTTTGGATCTTCAGATCAGCCACGAATTTTCCGACACACTGCGCGGCTGGGCCCGATATCGCACCGAATTCATTGATGGCACGGCCGTGCCGGATCGCCGCCCGGTACCATATGATTTTCGAGGACCGGCTGCACCGCCGCTTGGCTATCTCGGAGCTCTGACACCGAACGCGCTTTATGGCCTGAATGATACCAACCCGAGCGTGAACGATCCGCTCACCCAGAGCCTCGACTTCGCCGGGCGCACGCGGTTTGAGGATGTCCACGAGTTCAACTGGGAGCTTGAATGGAATGCGGGCCCGTTCGATGTAAAGTATCTCGGCTCAGACATCCAACGGAGTTTTGACTTCTCGGTCGACGCGGACGGGACGGCGCGAGCTTCTCACACGCTCAGCACCACCGATCCAACGGTACAAGACCCATTCGGAACCGTGACGACCACGTTCCACGTGAACGAGATTGGCGATGATCTGACAACGGCGAGCCACGAACTTCAGTTTTTGTCCAATCAGGATGGTCCGATCCAGTGGATTGCCGGGCTCTACTATTACGAGGAAACTTCTGAACAACCCTTTGCCTTAAACCTGCCGCAAGCCGTAGCGGCTGGCACGCCTCAAATCTTTGATTTCACAGCGACGACGGGTGCGTGCATATTCGGGTTCGCGCCGGACTATATTTGTGGCCTGGGCGGTATCCCGGGCGAAGCAAACCTAGACAATAATTACTACTTCCAGACCGGTGACTTAAAGACAGAAGCGCTCGCCGCGTATGGTCAGGTGGACTGGGAATTTGCCCCAGGGTGGTCGGCCAAAGCCGGGCTGCGTTACACCGAAGATGAGAAAGAAGGCTTCGAGCAGCAAAACATTTATGCGTTCGACCCGAATGGCGCCTTCGGGGCGGGCGCTGGCGTGCTCGCGCCGATCCCATGGATCCAGCTGACTCCGAACAACAATACAAGGACGCTGGAAAACAGTTGGAACGCCTGGACCGGCACCGCAGGCCTTAGCCGGGACTTTGGCGATAATGGTCTCGCCTACGCGCAATATACGCGCGGTTACAAAGCTGGCGGCATGCGACTTGGTCAGCTGACACTGGATAATCCGCTAACGCCTGAGGACGAGCGGTTCGTGAATGAAGAGATCGTCGATGCCTACGAGATCGGCGTCAAAAACCAGAATTCCAATGGTACCTTCCAGTACGCCGGTAGCGCATTCTATTACGATTATCAGGATCAGCAGGCGCCGGTAAACTTCGTCAATGCGGGTGGGATCACGCAACAGCTCATCGTCAATGTGCCTGAATCTCGTTCTTTCGGACTGGAGCTCGAAGCCCAGTGGCTACCCACAGACGCATTACAACTCGGGTTTAACTACGGTTATCTCGACACTGAAATTGAGAGCTTCGACACTCTGCTCATCAATGATGCACTCGGAATTTCAGAGTCTGTGGAAGGCAACACGCTTCCGCGTTCCCCAGAGCACACGTTCACAGCCTTCGCGGGTTACACGCTCGATTTTGTGGATCGCGGTGATCTGACGTTGTTCGCGGACTGGAGTTATACCGATGAACTGCACAATACGCTGTTCGACGATCCCATCTACACGATCAAAGCGAATGACATTTTGAATTTGCGTGCGGTCTGGAATAGCGATGATGGCGATTGGACCGTGATTGGATCGGTTAGCAATGTCTTCGACGAGAACATTCCGGACTCGGTAACAGTCTCGACTCCAGAGCTGGGCTTTGCACAACGCCAGCAATTCTTGACGCAGCGCAATTTCTTCGTGGAGCTCCAGAAGCGTTTCTAGGGCTCACCTTCCAACCGGGTCGCGAACAACCTCGGGAAGTCGCGGCCCGTTTTTTTATGCGGATTTTGCTTTGTCGACGATCAGATGGGAGAACAGGTTTTCGACCATCTCGATCGTTTCCATAGTCTCACTGAGCAAATCACTTTCCTGCTCTGTGAATCGCCGAATGACCGCGGCATTCCCGGCGGTTAGCATTCCCGCGACAAGGCGTGGCATTCCCACACCATCAGCGCTCATTCCAAAGTCGCGCGCCAATGACGCGCACAGAATGTCTTCATATGTGTTCTGAATTCGCCAAAGATTGGCGACGCCACTCATGGACTCAAACTTGCGCAGATAAAGGGCTCTGTATTTGCCAGAGTCCTCGAGCAGCTCAGCGTAAATGAGTTTCAGCCATTCGCGCCAGATCGTGAACGTATCCCCGTCACGTGTTGGGTCGTTTATGAACGCTTCGAAGCGATCTAAAAAATGTTGGTCACCGGCCAATGCCAGACTGACTTTGTTCGGGAAGTGTCGATACAGTGTTTGGACGTGAATGCCCGCGCGATCAGCCACTTGTTCCAAGGTGACCTCATCAATGCTCGCACCTTCATAAAACAGCTCTAAGGAAGCCGCGATGATCTTTTTGCGCGTCTCGGCTTTCTTCTTTTCGCGTTTTGGAAACTTGCCCGATAAGTCGCTCATCTAAACAGCCCGTTTTTCCCTTTGATGCCATTCATCCATTTGAATGTTCGTCTCGCCAAACATATCGCACTCGCGGCGCCCTGGTCAAAGAATCCGTACAGTTTCAGGGCGTTTCCGCCTTTCTGATGAACTATTCAGCGGCAGATCGCGCCCTCAATTCGTTGAGGATTGTGGCATGCATTTGCCGCGTCAGTGGATAGGCCCGTAAGATGAGAAAGGCGAAGAACCAGAACACCACGATCACGGCCGCGACCGTTAGCCCGAGCGTGTTCAGGGTCGCCTGTGATACTTCTGCAGTCTCGACATTTTGAGGGAATTGGATGAGCTGGAGGGCGATCCCGGCGGTTAGGCCGCCCAGTCCTGATGTTGCTTTGAGCGAGAACGTATAGGCCGACGTGTATATCGCTTCCTGCCGTTGCCCCGTGCTGAGCTCGTTCTGATCAATCGTATCGGCGATCATGGACACAAACAGGATGGAAATGGTCACTGCTGCGAATACATTGATGACCGCACTCGTTCCGAGGACGATCAGCAAGTTCGGATCGCCATTCTCAGGCAAAACGCCCAGAAGACGGAGACCGATAAACGCTGGATATGTCAGCATCAGAATGACCATCGCAAAGGCGGCAATCGGGCCTTTGTCAAACCGTCTGGACAACCAAGGCGCGAGAATAAAAGCAGCGAGTGTACCTAGGAAGGCGACAAGCGTTAGACCCGCAAGATCGGTTGTGCTGAGGCCCCAAAAATAAGTGTACATGTACAGGCCGATCACTTCAGTGAAGCCGAAAGCTGTCGCCGATACGAGGATAATGCCGACCAGGATCATGAAGGGCCGGTTCTGGAGCATATTGGAAAAGTCTTTTCGCAGACCTTCGGACTCGGCCGCTTGCCCGGCGGCTTCTTTCAAGCGCGGTATCAAATGATGCGTTCCCACCGCGCACAAGAAGATGGCGATGACAATGACGCTGGCGCCCAGCAGCGCAAAATCCTGATAAGCGCTTGGGTCGAGCCTTCCATCTTCGAAGGCCTCGCTTGGCGCGAAAAAGACGATATAGCCAATCGTCGCAAAAGTGAGCCCCCCGACCCAGCCTAGAAAAACGCGATACCCTGACAGTGTGGTACGTTCGTCATAGTTCGACGTCATTTCCGCGATCAAGGCGCTGGATGGCACGGCATAGAAGGTCATGAAGAACCGGACCAGGACGGCGAAAACGAGCATCCACGCGAATAAAAACTGTTGGGAAGCATCCCCGGGCGGATTGAATAGGAAGTAAAACGAGACGCCCATCGGAATGGCTGCGAAATAGATAAAGGGATGTCTGCGGCCCCAGCTCGATTTAAACCGATCAGACCAATACCCGACGAGTGGATCGCTGACGGCATCGAGCAACAGTGCGATGAAAATCGCAATGCCGGCCAAAGCCCCGGAAAGGCCCGCCACTTGGGTGTAGAAAAATAGAAGGAAAACGTTGAAGGCGGTGTCTTTGATGCCTGAGGCAACAGAGCCAGTGCCGTAAAGCGTTTTTGTCGAGAGCGGGATCTTTTGAGGAGTCGTCATTTGAAGGGGCTCAGACGACGCTGTAAGTTTTCAACATCTCGCCGTCTGGGTTGGCGATGATTTCAGGCTGCTGCGCAACCCTTAAACACTGAAACGCCTCCGGTCCGTATTTGGGCCAGCTTGGTAAGCCCGCACCATTCGGCTCACCGTCGCGAGCGAAAGCTACGACAGTCTTAGACCACTGATCTGCCAGTCGCCGGTTGGATTCTGAAGCATCATGGACGAAGAAAATCGTGTCCGCAGGATCCGTCCAATCGAAGATGAAGGGAATGTCTGAGCCATGTGTTGTGCCCATAGGGTCTTCAGTCTCAATTTCAAAATTGTAGACCCATCCGCCAGCGCCATGTTGGGTCGCGGTCGAGGCGACGCGAAGCGCACTGGCCCGAAACAGGTCGAACCAGACATGAGTCATTTTCTCAAGCATGCTGGCTTCCGGCATCAAGGCATGTAGGTGTCCCCAATAGGTGCTGCCATCGTCACGTCCAATCGACGCAGACAGACCCATCAAAGTCAGATTCGCTTCCTGCTCGTTTTCTGAATAATAGGGCGCGAGTAAGGTGCCCTCATCTTTCGTAGCGCCAGTCAAGATCGGGACACTGGCTGCACTGCCGTCTTTGATCGCTTCGCAGGTTGGGCGCGTGATCACCACGCCGTCCAGGCTTGAGCCAAAATACAATCGTAGATCTTGTTGCAATTGGGACAGCTCGGCCGCAGGCATGGCGAGCAACGCGTCCAAAGTTGCCTGATCCGTCTCCACTCCAAAGTGCGCTTTCAATATGTCGACATAATCCATGGCAGGCGCCAGTGTCTCGCCGCCGCTAAAGGCGGCTGCTTTTTGGAAGAGGCCATTCGCGGACGGGGCGCCCATTAAAGCGAAAACGGAGGCGGCTCCTGCGCTTTCGCCGAAGATCGTGACGTTCAGTGGGTCGCCTCCAAAGGCGGCGATATTCTCATTCACCCAATTGAGGGCCGCGATCTGGTCCGCAATTCCGAGATTGGCGCTCGCCTCATATCCTGGGCCTAAACGCTGAAGGTTCAAGAAGCCGAAGATGCCGAGGCGGTAGTTCACCGTGACGACGATGACATCGTTTTTCCGCGCCAGATTGCTGGGGTCATACTGATTGCCAGACCCGCCGATGAACGCGCCGCCATGAATCCAGAACATGACAGGCTTGTTCGTAGATCCGCCGGTTGGAACGTAGATATTGAGGAATAGACAATCCTCCCCTTGTTCCCCCTGAACATCGAACATGGCGGTGAACTGCTCCGGTTGACCGATATCGAAGCTTCGTCCGCCAAAGCGGGTTGCGTCGATTGGTTCAGAGCTTGGCGGCAGCGCGACCGGCGCCTTGAATCGAAGGTCTCCCACAGGGGCGGCCGCATATCGGACTCCAAGGAATTTTGTGAGGCCGGTTTCAGGTAGACCCTGAAAATGACCGGCTGGGGCCTGAACGGCAGCTAGAGACTCTGACATGTTTCCTCACCGATGCGTCGGACATTTTGTCCAATCAGGTTCTTATTGACTTTAATATAGTGCACTATACCCATGTATCTGCATCACGCAAGATGGATGCTCGATTATTGAAGAAAAAAGGCCTGGGAGACGAGAAAGTGACCGCAATGGAACACGTCAATGTCGTGCTGGTTGGCGCCGGAATATCCGGACTCGGTCTGGCGCATCATGTCAAAGAGCAATGCCCTGAGAAGAGTTTTCTGGTCCTTGAACAAAAAGCCACCCATGGCGGTACCTGGGAGCTTCATAAATATCCCGGCATTCGATCAGACAGCGATCTTTATACCTTTGGGTATCGTTTCAAACCCTGGACCGGCGCACCAATTGCCGATGGGGATGTGATCTTAAAATACCTCGAAGAAGTGATCGAGGCAGATCAACTGGAACAGAACATCCGATACAATCACAAGATCATTGGAGCGAGCTGGTCCAGCGCGGAAAAGAAGTGGACGCTGGAAGTTCAGCGGTCTGACGCCCAAGGCACGATCCACATCTCATGCGATTTCTTTGTATGGACAGGCGGCTACTATGATCATGAGAATGCCCATACGCCCGATTGGCCAGGGTTCTCTGATTATCAAGGTAAGATCATCCACCCTCAATTCTGGCCGGAAGACATCGACCTAAAGAATAAGCGTGTCGTCGTCATAGGGTCTGGTGCGACGGCCGCAACACTTATCCCGAACATCTCGGATAAGTGTGCGCACGTCACCATGCTGCAGCGCTCGCCGACCTATTTTTGGACCGATGCCAATCGCAACGAAATGGCTGATCGTCTCCGGCTTTTAGAGCTCCCTGAAGACTGGGTGCATGAGATTGTCCGCCGGGATCTTTTGCAAACGCAGAAAGAGATCCAGCATGGGGCGGCTCAATATCCAGACTATGTGAAAGAAGAGCTACTTAACGCAGTGCGAGAGCATATCGGGACTGAGCTTACTGAAAAGCACTTCACGCCAAGCTATCGCCCCTGGCAGCAACGTCTCGCTTTTGTGCCCGATGCCGACTTGTTCAAAGCGGTGAATGACGGAAAGGCATCAGTGGTCACCGAACATATTGATCATTTTACGCCGAGTGGGATTAAACTTAAATCTGGTGAAGAGCTCGCCGCTGACGTGATCATTACGGCCACGGGATTCAATCTCCTGCCGATCGGCGGCATTCCTTATACGATTGATGGCAACCGGTTTGATCCAGCCAGTGCGTACACGCATCGGGGCATCATGATTTCTGATCTGCCAAATTTCGCGATGATCTTTGGCTATTTGCGCACCAGTTGGACGATGCGAGTAGATTTGGTGGCGGACTATATTTGCCGGCTGTTCAAACTCATGGAGGCTAAAGGTGCACAAAGCGTGGTACCGAAGCTGCGCCCTGAGGATCAAGACATGCCGCAAAATCGGTGGATCGATCCAAGTGAATTTGATCCCGGATATATGAAGCGCGCCGCGCATTTGATGCCAAAAAGCGGTGACCACGAGCCGTGGAAGTTCTCGCCCGATTATTACGAGGAGAAAGTCCAGATGCCGCTTTTCGATCTCGAAGACGAAACGCTCATCTACGAATAGAGGTGAACCCAAATGCACGTCAAAAACAAAACCATTGTCATCACAGGCGCCGCGTCTGGAATTGGTCGTAGCCTGGCTCTCGAAGCAGTGCGCCGCGGCGCCTGTGTCGCGCTTACGGATATTAACCCAGACGGATTGTCGGAAACGCTGTCTCAGGTGAAGGACCTCGACACGTCGCAGACGCATTCCGCGTCGGTGCTTGATGTGTCCAATCTGGAAAACTGGCAAGCCGTTCGAAAGAAAATCATCGACGAGCATGTGACTGTAGATGGCATAATCAACAATGCGGGGATCACTTTCTCCGGGACAGTCGAAGACACCGGCTATCAGAATTTTGAGAACGTTATGGCCGTAAATTTCATGGGCACACTATATGGCACGAGAGAATTCTTGCCCTTGCTCCGGCAGAGACCTGAGGCCTTTATCGCCAATGTATCCAGCGTTTTCGGTCTCTATCCCATGAAGAAGCAGGCGGCTTATTGCGCTTCAAAGTATGCGGTCGCGGGCTTTACCGGCGTGCTGGAACAAGAACTCAAATCTACGTCCATCACGGTTTCCAGCATTCATCCTGGTCACATTGCGACGCGGGTTTTGCGGAATGCTGTAGAAGCTGGGAACACGGCTGGTGTGACATTGCCGAAAGCGCACCAAGACTACGTCCTCGATGCATTTGAAGCGACCGGGCTGCCGGCGTCGAAAGCGGCGAAGACAATCTTGGGCGGCATACAAAAGAAACGACGTAAAATCCTTGTCGGCAACGATGCCGAACAAGCCGATTGGCGAAGCCGATTGTTTCCCAAACGGTTCATAGACCGTATGAATGACAAAGCTCTATGAACCCATCCGGAGAAAACGTGCCGACCTAGGGAGCCTGATTTGTCTGACCGAAAAATGACCCTGGAAGACATCGACCCGGAGCTTCGGGACGCGTTCGCGAAAATGCCAAATCTACGCCTGGATCGGCTTTGGGTGCGGTGGTTGGTCCGTCGGCTTTCACGCCTTCAGTACAGAACTCAATCCGATCCTGGCGTACAAACATCGAAGCAGAAGCTGACGCATGCGGATGTGCGAATATATCATCCTAAGACAAACGGAAATCGAGCGGGTCTGTTCTGGATTCATGGAGGCGGTATGATCATGGGCGATGCCGCGATGAACGATCCACAATGCAATCGCTATGCGCGAGAGCTCGGTTTGACCGTTGTTTCAGCCAATTATCGCCTGGCACCAGAACATCCATATCCGGCCGCAATTGACGATTGCTATGAAGCCTGGCGCTGGTTTTTGCAGCACGCCGAGCAGCTTGGCGTTGATCCTGAACGAATTGCTATCGCTGGACAAAGTGCGGGGGGTGGTCTCGCGGCCGCATTGTGCCAACGCACCCGTGATAGCGGCGTACAAGCGCCGGCAGCGCAACTCTTGATTTATCCAATGTTGGATGACCGGACTGCATTGAGGGATGATCTCACCGAAATAGAACATATTCTCTGGAATAACCGAAACAATCGGTTTGGTTGGTCAGCTTATCTCGGTTCGGATGTCGAGGCGATCGAATCGACGCCGGATTGGGCTGTACCTGGGCGGTGCAATGATCTTTCCAATTTGCCGCCCACATGGATTGGCGTTGGCGATAAAGATCTGTTTCTCGAAGAAGACGAGGCATATGCGATCGCCCTTCAGGCTGCCGATGTCGAATGCACGTTTGTCAAAGCTCCATCAGCACCGCATGCATTCGACGCGTTGGTAACGGGAGCCATGGTCTCCCGGAATTTTTTGGAGTCTGCAGACGACTTTTTGAAACGACACCTGACTGCTGATCCAAAACTATAGTCGGGCGCGCCTTATGTGTCTGCCGGGTCGCTGTGAATGAATTGGGCGCCGCTTCCGAGCAAAAGAAGACATCAGTCTATGACTGACCAGCGGTCAGTTCCGATTGCCGTTGCTGGATGAAAGCACTCACAAGATCTACCCGATCGAACATCGCCGTGGCGTCGGAATGACTAAGAAAAATGAGCGCTCCATTCATCTTCAAACGACCCAAAAACTAGTTTTCCATTTAAAATTTCAGATTTGGTTTTGTCGGAAAAGACTCTATCAGACCAAGGTCGTATTTTGCCGCTTCCGTTTCCAGTTATACCCACGCTGGTATAGTATCGCGCCATAATTCCAACTTGCTTGTCTTCGTATGCAATTTTTTGAAAAAGCATGCCGACCAAGCTTCCGATCGGAGTGAATGGTTTTGAAGTTTCGGACGTATTTTGATCTTCCGAATGACATACGAGCGCAGTATTCACGGCCCCATGATCCACAGGCGTTCCATCGTCATTTTTCATTCCATAGATATTTGTGCCGATAATGATCATCTTTGTTCTAGACCAGGACGCCAGATCGGCCACACAGATTAAATCTAGCAACTCTCTAGGGTGCTCGGTTTTCTCCATTTCTTTAGCGAGTAGCTCGGTGCTCACATTTTCGATAGGTTTTGAGTTCGGTTGATGCCAGCTATGAGAGTGAGCAAGCAATCCGAAAATAATCGGCGTCTGTAGTTCATTGTAAGGAGTGCCGGTGCGCTGGACACTCATACTCTTGATGATTTTCGAAGTCTCAACAACTTTCGATATATGAGAACTCCTCAGCGTGTTTTTGCACTCGAAAGCAGCCAGCACTCCTCCGGCCAAGAATAGCTTCTTGTCTCTCATTTTTGATGGATAGGTAGAGCTCAGAACCACTATATCTATTTGCGGACTGACCCTTCCATCATGGCTTATTATTCTTCCCTTAGTGACAACCTCATAGTTGCTCGGAAGCCAACCCCTGAGAATAGTTGCCCAGTTTTCTTCACCTTGATCTCCCGCGGTTCCGGGGTCGCCGGAAGCTCTTTTTTGAATGCGTAAGTACTCCGCTGCCATTTCATCGGAGACTTGCTGCATGAAATCGAACAGATCATGAATTTCAGAATCGTCAGTCATTGTAACAAAGTAATGTGTTTCCGAAACAATTGCACATACCATTGCCGCAAGCTCAGCATCCGACGTCAATGCTAATGTCCGGTTTTAGGAACAAGCAGGCATCCTCACCCAAGGCCGCTTCAGGAGCTAGCCCCCCTACTCCTCCGCCAACGCGACCAAAATCTCCCCATCCGGCACCTGCGCGCCGACCGCAACGCCGACGGCTTCGACCATGCCATCGCGCGGCGCCGCCAATGAATGTTCCATCTTCATCGCTTCCATCACCGCAACCACCTGGCCTTTTTCAACCGCGTCGCCAGGTTTCACATTCACCGCAATGACTTTGCCCGGCATCGGCGCCTTGACGGCATTGCCGCCCGCCAGCGCTTCGGCTTCAGCTTCAAAGTCCGGCACCTCGACCAGCACGCTGTCGCCGCCAGTCGTGACCGCATAGCGGCGCGGTGACAGATCGGTCAGGAGCGGCATCGAGACCTCTTCGGGAACCTCATGCGTGCCTGGGTCAAACCAGTCGGCATCCTCGCCCACGGCGACCGCGGTTTTCATCACTGGCGCGGCATTCATGCGCCAGCCATCCTTGATCGCCCAGGGCGCATCCCCGCTGTCGCCGATCAGGACATCACAGACCGCCATGACAGAGGCATGCTGATGATCGCCGGGCGGTTGGCTCAAGGCCTCGCCCTGGTCGGCGATCCAGTTGACATGATGGACGCCGTCAATGAATGCGTCCGCCATCGCACAGCGCCGGAGGAAGCCGATATTGCCCGGCACACCGACCAGCTGTAAATGCGCCAGCGTATCGATCAGGCGATCATTGGCCATATCGCGGTCCTCGCCCCAGACCACCAGTTTGGCGATCATGGAATCATACACCGCCGGCACACGGTCACCGCTTTCAAACCCGGCTTCCCAGCGAATCCAGTCCTCATCCGGATCCGCGAGCATGCCGAATTCTTCAATCAGCCCGGCGCCAGGTCGGAAGCCATCGGCCGGATCTTCAGCGCAGATACGAGCCTCAATCGAATGCCCCAACAATTGGATCTCGTCTTGCGTGGCCGGCAGGGGTTCGCCGCTCGCGACGCGCAATTGCCACTCGACCAGATCTGTGCCGGTGACCATTTCCGTCACCGGATGCTCCACCTGCAAGCGCGTGTTCATTTCCAGGAACCAGAACGTATCGAGCGCCAGTGGCTTGGCGCCATCGACAATAAACTCGACGGTGCCAGCGCCTTCATACCCGACCGCTTGCGCGAGCTGCACCGCGGCGCCGCACATCGCCGCGCGGACCTCTTCCGGCATGCCCGGCGCGGGCGCTTCCTCAATCACTTTCTGGCGGCGGCGTTGCAGCGAACAGTCGCGCTCGTACAGGTGAACGGCATGGCCATGGCTGTCGCCAAACACCTGCACTTCAATATGGCGGGGCTGCTCCACCAGTTTTTCCAGCATGACGCGGCCATCTCCAAAGGCGGCTTCAGCTTCGCGCACGGCACTTTCCAGCTCGCCTGCCAGCGCGCTGGCTTTCGAGACCAGACGGATGCCACGCCCGCCGCCCCCCGCCACGGCCTTGATCAGCAGCGGAAATCCAATCCGCTCAGCTTCCTTGGCCAGGGTCTTGGCGTCCTGCGCTTCGCCGCGATAGCCAGGCAGAACCGGGACCCCGGCCTCTTCTGCAATCGCTTTTGCGCGGTCCTTCAAGCCCATGGAGTCAATCGTGTCAGGCTTCGGTCCGACCCAGGTCAGCCCCGCTTCAATGACCGCGCGGGCAAAGCCCGCATTCTCTGACAGAAAGCCATAGCCAGGATGAATGGCTTCGGCGCCCGCCTGTTTGGCCGCCGCTATGATACGGTCCGCATCGAGATAGCTTTCGGTCGCTGCCGCGGCGCCAATCCATACCGCTTCATCGGCTTCGCGCACATGTTTGGCCCGCGCATCGGCATCCGAATAGACCGCGACATTTCGGATACCCAAGGCCCGGCAGGTGCGCATGATGCGACACGCAATTTCGCCGCGATTGGCAATCAGAAGCGATGAAATCATTTTCCGCCCTCATTCAGTCATCGGGCGTCTGGCTGGTTCTTTGGCCTTGCCCCATATTCCTTTTACCGCCTAAGCTAATGCTTCGAAAAGAGTAAGGGGAAAACGTATGGCTTACGCATCTGGAATCCGTCTCAGCAGTCTCGCCGGCCTGATTGGCGCTGGGGTTGGCGGTTATATCGGCTATACGCAAGCCGCCGATGTCAGCGATCTGACGCCGGTCACAGGCGCCTTGATTCTCGGCGGGGTCGGCCTTGTTGCCGGCAGCGCGGGAGCGTTTATCCTGAAATCGCTGATGCAGTTTGTGATCTACGCGATCATGCTCGGCGTGGTCGTTTTTGTGTTCCAGAATCAGATTGAATCGATGACCGGGATCAATCCGGTGGACGCTTTGCTCGCTTTCTTAAAGAGGCTCGGTCTCCCGGTCGGGGCTATTCCGGGGGTTGAATAGCGCCTAATTCGCCCAATCCGGTTTGCGCTTTTCCAGAAAAGCGGACAGCCCTTCCTTACCTTCGTCGCTGACGCGGCGCGCCGCGATGCGCTTGGCTGTTTCTCGGCTGAGCGCCGCACTGAACGGTTCACCAGCAAAATCGAGCACAAGGTTTTTGGCATCGCGTATCGCTCCCGGCGCCGCCCCCATGGCGAGGCCGGCAATATGCTCTTCCATCCCGCTCAAGCCATCCAGGTCATCGACCACGTATTGGACCAGGCCGATCCGCTCTGCGTAGTCCGCATCGAACCCCTCCGCGGTGACAAACAGCGCCTTCGCCCAGCGCGGTCCGATGGCGTTGATGACAAAAGGAGAGATGGTCGCGGGAGTCAGACCGAGACGCACTTCGCTGAACTTGAATTTGGTGCCTTTCACCGCGACAGCGAGATCGCAGGCTGCGACCAGTCCGGCACCACCGCCCATCGCCGCGCCCTGGACCAGCGCCAGCGTCATTTGTGGCAATTCGGCCAGCTTGCGCAGCATTTCCGCCAGCGCCATGGCGTCCTGCTCATTGTCCTCGCGGGTCCAATGTTGCGCCGCTTTCATCCATTCCAGATCCGCCCCGGCGGAAAAGCTCTTGCCGGCGCCGCGCAAAATCACCATGCGCAACGTGTCCTGCTCTTCCAGTGTTTCCAGCGCGTCTGTGAGTTCTTCGATAACCTGGCTGTTAAACGCATTGTGCCGCTCAGGGCGGTTCAATGTCAGGATGGCGATGCCGTCTCGTGTGGCGTCCAGTTCGATGGTTTCGTATTCGGCCAATCTTCAGCCCTTTCCTCGGAGGCTTTGCGGTAATGGCTGTCCCGGCGCAGGGCCGGCTTTTCAACCCACCACCATAATAGATAACTTAATGCGAAGACCAATAAGGTGGATACCGTAAGACCACCAGCAAATCCCAGCGCGTTGTATACACCGCCCGCCACCAACGCCTGAACAATCGGGAAATGCACAATATAGACGCCATAGCTGACATCTCCCCAACGCGCGACGTTAAGCGCCGGACCCGGCATGAAAGCGAGCCCGGCAATCAAGCCAAACAGGCCAAGCACGCGCAAAGCCTGTAGCTCAGGCAGGCTGAACGACAGCGCCAGGGCAACACTGCCGACAAGGGTCAGGAGGCGCGTATGGGCGCGAACTTGAGACCAGACGCGCCACATCGCCATCCCGGCGGCAAAATACATCATCTGGCCGGGCAATTGCCGCGCCAATTGTTGACTGAGCGAATGGTCCATCGCAGCCGCGCCTTGTCGCCAGGCAAAGGCGGTCAGCACGAACACGGCAATAGCCACCCACCAGGCACGCCCTAACCGCGACATGACCCAGGCCAGCACGGGCAGTATGAGATAGAATAAGACCTCTATCTTGAGCGTCCATAAGGCGCCATTCACTTCACTAAAACGCTGTCCTTCGAACAGACCAGGAAGTTCGGGCTGCAGGAAATTCAAAAAGGCGAGATTGGCCGCGACATAGCTGGCAATCTGGCGCAACGCGCCGGGCTCGCCAAAACTCAGAAACAGGCTGATCACAGCCGGCACAAGGATGATCACAACATAAGCCGGATAGAGCCGCCGTATGCGCTTACCCGCATAGTCAGAGAGGCCCTGTGCCCGCTGCCATGAGCCATAGACCAGAGCGCCGGAAATGATGAAAAACCCCTGGATCGATAGTTCGGCCAACTGCGCCAATACAGTGTCGGGAGCAAGATCGATCTGATCGCCGCTCAGCACTGCGGCATGGTACAAGAAGACCATGCTGGCGAGCCCCAAACGCAAGGCATCGAAGCGATTCACACTTGTCCCCATGTCTCACTTTAAGCGGACATTCGGATTGGAACAAGCAACAAAAAAGAAACGCCCGCAGGGGAATGACGGGCGTTTCTCGGAGCATGATCGTTGCAGTGCGTTACGTCGAACGATCTTTTTTGTGTTTGCCGTCTTTTGACTTGGCTTTCTTCATCGCTCCTTCGAATTCGGCAAGGGAGAGCTCACCGTCATCACCCGCGAGTTTGGCGAACTTTTCGCCCGCCTTTTCCGCGGAAACTTTGCCGTCAGCCGTTTTGTAGGCGACATATTCGGCTTGTGTGATCGTACCGCTGGCATCAGCGTCGATCTTGTTGAAATAATCGGCCGGTGAGCCGGCATGGGCGACAGCAAACGCACTTGCTGCAAAAAGCCCTGCGACACCGGTTACAAGTTTGAGTTTCATGTGAAGTCCCTCCCTGGAACAGTTGAATTCAGCGCCCTTGGAGGAAGGCGCGTTACATTTGTAACTACATAACGTGTTACAATTGTAGTTACAGTTTGTTAATGGAGGGAATTGGCGCAATTGGGGTGGTTGCGTTCAGTCCATGCGCGCGCAAGACCGCCCCCAAAAAAAGGGCCCGCCGAGGCGGACCCGATCAGAACAGAAAATGGCTGCCCCGATGGGGCTACATCTGCGTATCGTCGTCTGCCATTTCCGATTTTGCTGCCATCGCAGCGTCCATTTCGGCTTCGGAAATCATGCCACTGGCATCGGTGTCGATCTCGATGAATTTGACCAGGGCGTCGGCTGTTGTCATTTCGCCTGACGCGGTCTTCCAGGTGATGAATTCGGTCTCCGAGACGAAGCCATCCGCATTGACATCTACGGTCGCAAAATCCGCTCCGGCGCTGGCTGTCGCACCTATTGCTAAGACTGAGATCGCACCCAGGATAATCGTTTTGGTCATTTGAAGGTCTCCTTCATTACTCGCCACTGCTTGTGGCAGAGCAGAGGCTGCCGAAGCTTTGCGGAAATTACCCGTGACGTTTCAGAAAACTGGCTTAATCGCAGTTCACGACAAAATGGACAGAGACCCGAACTGCCTGTCGCCATTACAGCGCCGGGCGGACACCCGGGGCTTGGCACCAACGCCGACTGAAACAGTTTTAATTTACCAGAAACACGGGCCTGCCCGGGATCACATCCGGAACACGCCGAATCCGCGCTCGGCAAAGGGCGCATTCAAGGTCGCTGACAAAGCCAGGCCCAGCACCCGGCGAGTATCTGCTGGATCGATAATGCCATCATCCCACATCCGCGCCGTCGAGAAATACGGCGAGCCTTCGGCCTCATACAAGTCGCGGATCGGTTGCTTGAACGCTTCCTCCTCGTCCACAGACCAGTCTTCACCTCGGCGGTCCATGCCGTCACGCTTGACCGTGGCAAGCACAGAAGCGGCCTGTTCGCCGCCCATCACAGAGATGCGGGAATTTGGCCACATGAACATGAAACGCGGACTGTAGGCCCGACCGCACATGCCGTAATTGCCCGCGCCGAACGAACCGCCCGTGACCAGGGTCAGCTTAGGCACAGACGCGGTGGCCACCGCCGTCACCATCTTGGCACCATCCTTGGCAATCCCGCCGGCTTCATATTTCGATCCGACCATAAAGCCGGTAATATTCTGCAGGAAGAGGAGCGGAATACGGCGCTGGTCAGCCAGTTCGATAAAGTGCGCCGCCTTCTGGGCGCTTTCGGAGAACAAAATGCCATTATTGGCCAGGATCGCGACGGGCATGCCGTAGAGTTTGGCAAACCCACAAACCAGCGTCTCGCCATAGAGTTTCTTGAACTCATGAAACTCCGAACCGTCGACCGTCCGGGCAATGATTTCGCGCGCATCATAGGGCTCACGCGGATCTTGGGGGACCAGGCCACGCAATTCGGCTGGGTCATAAAGCGGCGCAGCGGGATCGCTCAACCCGACCGAGGCTGGTTTCGGGACATGCAGTGTGCGCACAATCGAGCGGACAATGGCGAGCGCATGATCATCGCTTGCGGCGTAATGGTCTGCGACACCGGATTGGCGCGCATGGACGTCTGCACCGCCAAGGTCTTCGGCTGAAATCACTTCGCCCGTCGCCGCTTTTACCAGCGGCGGGCCACCAAGAAAGATAGTGCCTTGCTTGCGGACAATGATGGTCTCGTCAGACATCGCTGGAACATAGGCACCGCCCGCTGTGCAAGAGCCCATGACCGCGGCGATTTGCGGAATGCCTTTGGCACTCATATTGGCCTGGTTGTAGAAGATCCGACCAAAATGTTCGCGGTCCGGAAAAATCTCCGACTGATGCGGCAGGTTCGCGCCACCGCTGTCGACCAGATAAATACACGGCAAATGGTTTTCGAGCGCGATTTCCTGGGCGCGAAGGTGCTTTTTCACCGTCATCGGATAATACGTGCCGCCTTTGACCGTGGCATCATTACAGATGATCATGCATTCCCGGCCCTCGACCCGGCCTATGCCTGCAATCATACCTGCCCCTGGGGCTTCATCATCATACATGTCAAAGGCTGCGAGGGCGCCAATTTCGAGGAATGGCGTGCCGGGATCGAGCAATTTCTCAACTCGGTGCCTGGGCAAGAGTTTGCCGCGTGAAACATGTCGCTCACGCGCCCGTTCAGATCCGCCCTGTGCCGCTTTTGCTGTGCGGTCATGGAGCTCTTCCACGAGGGTTTCCATAGTGCGGCGATTGGCCGAATACGCCGCACCAGCGACATCAAGCTTTGATTTCAAAACGGGCATGAAATGCTCTCCCGGAACCGTTTTTCTTTTGCCATAACGAGCCCCGCGCCCCCTGTCATCCCGGGCTTGTGACGCGATGTCATCAAATCCTTCATGAAATTGCCCCATATTTTGCATGTGATCGTTCGAAAGTGACGGAGAACGCGTAAATGGGTATATTTGGCGGCATGAGTTTGGACGTGGTCCCTGCCCTTGCTTCGATCAAATTTCTGGAAGACGTTCCGCGTCGGGCCTTGCGCGCGGCTGGAAAGGAAGCGCGTTGGTTCTCCGTACCCGCTGGCTGGCCGCTGTTTCGCGCTGGCGAAATGTCGGATTCGATCTTTTTTGTCCTGACCGGCTCTTTCGGCGCCTTCAAGGCGATGCGCGATGGCCGTAGCGAGTTTATGGGGCATATCCGCTCTGGCGAACCGGTCGGAGAAATGGCGATGTTCCAGGGCGGCATCGATATTGATGGCGATGGCACGCCAGACAATGTCCCGCACACATCCTCCGTCTACGCCTTACGGGACAGTGAAGTCCTCGAAATTTCGCGCAAGGGATTTGCCAAACTCAGCTCGGCTGAACCAGAAATCCTGAATGCGATGATCCGATTGATTCTGTCGCGGCTGCGCGAAGGCAATCAACGCAATCGTAGAACCGCGCCGAAAGTCTTTGCATTGGTCGCGACCTCGCCGACCATAGACCTCGGATTGCGCGCAAAAGCATTACAGGACTCGCTCAACACCCTCGGCGTTAAATCGCGGATCGTCGAACAAATCGAAGGTGATGAAAAGCCGGCGACTTTTTTCGACACGTTGGAACAGGAAAATGATGTCGTCATCCTGATCTCCACGATGGGCGATAATGCCTGGTATCGTCTGTCCATGCGTCAGGCGGACAGGATCTGGGTCGTCGCACGGGCAGACGCCAAGCCGTCCTACCCGCTCTTCCCGGAAGAAAATTCACCCGCGCAATCCTTGAAACTGGTCGATGTCTTGCTGCTTCATCACGGCGCTGAGCGCAAAGCCTGCCGCCCGGCAGACTGGTTGCGCGCAGCGGGCGCCGCCCGGGTCTTTCATTGGCATCAGGTCAAAGGCGAGCATTGCGATCGTCTGGCACGGACGATTGCCGGGCGCAGTGTCGGCATCGTGTTCTCCGGTGGCGGCGCCCGTGCCTATGCCCATATTGGCGTGGTCCGGGCCTTGCGCGAGCTGGGCATCCCGATCGATTTCGCTGGCGGCGCCTCGATGGGTGCGGTGGTCGCGGGGTGCGTCGCCATGGGCTGGGATGATGACGAGATAGAAAGACGGATCCGCAAAGGCTTTGTCGAAACCAATCCGCTCGGCGACTGGAATATTCCCGTTGTCGGCATGGTCAAAGGTCACCGCGTCGACAATCGTCTGCGAGAGCATTTTGGTGAGGCTGAAATCGGCGATTTGGAAATGCCGTTCTTTGCGGTCTCGACCAATCTGACAGATGGCGCTTACCGCGTGCACCGCCAAGGTCTGCTGCGCAAGGCATTGCGGGCAACAATCGCTTTGCCCGGTATCCTGCCGCCAGTCGTCGATGATGGCGAGGTGTTGGTCGATGGGGCTGTCTTGAACAATTTCCCCGCAGATGTGATGCGTGAATTACAACGTGGTTTTGTCGTCGGGTGTGATGTTGCGCGCGCGCCTGAGGGGCTGAAAGCAGAAGACTTCGTCAATCCGCCTGGATTCTTCGGCTGGGTCGCGCGGCATGGCTTTTCTGCGGCGCCGCCGATTGCCGGTCTGCTGATGCGGTCCGGCACCGTCAGCGTCAATCCAAATGCCGGGCGCGAGCTGGTCGACGTGCTCGTCCTGCCAGAATTGAAAGACATCGAGCTACGCGATTGGAAAGCTTATGACGAAGCCGTCGAGGCGGGCTATCTCGCTGCGATGACGGCGCTGAAGCAAAGCGATCTGAAAGAGAAATGCTGTACACTCAGCGTGGTCTGATCATTCCATCCCCGCAGCATTCACTTGCTCTAATTCCAGCGCTCTGATGGCTGTCAGCTTGTAATAACACGCGGCCTTGTCCATCGCGCGCCAATGACTGCGACGCGCATCGGCGCGGAAGGCAAACTCGCATTTGGCGGCGCGCCAGGCCTGCCAGCGGGCTTGTAAACTTTCAAACAAAGGCGCCCGCGGGTCTGCGTCAGGGTGCGCGCGATCCAGTGCCTGATACCGGTCCAGCGTTTCAGCGTACGCCGTCTGCAATCGCTTGTTCCAGAACTGGGTCATATAGGTCGAACAGGCGAGCGCCCCCATGACGCCGCGACTGGGCACTTCTTGCGGGCAATATTTGCCGAGTAGCCCGATACAATGGGCACCGATTCCACGCGCCAATCTGTCCTGCTCGAGACAGGCCTCGACTTCCGCCTCGAACGGGTATGGCGGATCCTGGCGGGCGATTTCCTCATAGGTCAGGAGTTCAATGCCTTCAAACTCCTCGATCGTAATCGGAGATTGAGCGCCGACAGGACCACTGGCGGCAACGGCAAAGGCGAATAGAAAAAGCGATCGAAACAACATGCATGCGCCACATCTGGAGCCAGATTAAACGCATCCCTGGCGTGATCGTCCCGTTTAGTCGATGTAATGCAATCAGATAAAAGGCTACCTATCGTGATCGTTCAAATTTTCACATTCTGACGATGTCGGCGCCGCGGCCGGTTAACTCACGGCACGGGGCGGTCATCGCACGCGTCAGATCCATACGCCGTTGCGTAAGGTTTGCCGAAACACGCGATCAAGCCATCGACGATACGAAGGTTGGCTTTATTGTCTCCGATCTTCTGCGCCAGCAATTTGCGTTGGCGGGTCAGCTCGCCCAGATCATTTTCCAGAAATGCAATCGAGGCCAGGACGTACTCGTTCCAGGCGCCATAATTTTGCGCTTCAGGTTTTATGCTCTTGTGAAATAATGAGACAGCATGCTGGGTCTGATCCTGGGACGCGCGGATTTGCCCTTCATGCCAATAGAGCAGGTAAATCTCGCCAGTATCGCTCAGCGTGACCGTGCCCTGCGGATGATCGATAATCACCGGCACGCCAGCGGTTCGCAGCTTTCGATGATATAGGGATATTAAGTCCGCAGCGGCCAGATCACAGTCGGGTTTCGCGCTGATCGACCGCCAACCATATTCAGCATTCTGGTCAAAGGTCCAAAAGTCTTGGTCCAGATATAAGCCAGCGTCGCCAACACACTCAGCAAAATTGATTACAGGTTCAGGCGCCGTTGATGGCTGGGAAACTGCCGACGAAGACAGGAAAACAACGCAGACAAGCAGAAATCGAGCAAGCAAGACAGAATCTCCTTCAACGGAGATTATGTAATTTTGTTACAACCCCGTCAACTCGTCTCAGCGAACAATTCCCGTCCGATCAGAAAGCGCCGAATTTCGCTGGTTCCGGCGCCGATTTCGTAGAGTTTGGCATCGCGCAGCAATCGCCCCGTCGGATACTCATTGATATAGCCATTGCCACCAAGAAGTTGAATGGCGTCGAGCGCCAGCTTGGTTGCTGTTTCAGCGGCATAGAGAATGGCGCCCGCCGCATCCTTGCGCGCGGTCTCGCCGCGATCGCAGGCTTTTGCCACCGCATAGACATAGGCCTTGGCGGCATTCATCTGGACATACATGTCGGCCAGCTTGCCCTGCACCAATTGAAACTCGCCGATGGATTTTCCGAATTGCTTGCGGTCATGCACATAGGGCACAACGACATCCATACAGGCTTGCATGATGCCGGTCGGCCCGGCCGAGAGCACCGCGCGCTCATAATCAAGCCCGCTCATCAAGACTTCGACACCACCATTCAGCGGGCCCATAATGTTTTCTTCCGGGACTTCGCAGTCCTGGAACACCATTTCGCCGGTTTCAGATCCACGCATCCCCAGTTTGTCCAGCTTCTGTGCGACCGAAAACCCTTTGAAGTCGCGTTCGATGATGAAGGCGGTGATGCCGCGTGATTTTTGCTCCGGTTCGGTCTTGGCATAGACGATCAGTGTGTCGGCGTCCGGCGAGTTGGTGATCCACATTTTAGAGCCATTCAGGACGTAGCGATCGCCCTTTTTCTCGGCGCGCAATTTCATGCTGACCACATCCGACCCAGCGCCACTTTCCGACATGGCGAGCGCGCCCAGATGCTCCCCGGTCACCAGTTTTTCGAGATAGCGTGACTTCTGATCATCGCTGCCCCAGCGTCTGAGCTGGTTGACGCAGAGATTGGAATGCGCGCCATATGACAGGCCTACGGATGCCGAGGCGCGCGATATTTCTTCCATGGCAACGACGTGCTCGAGATAACCGAGCCCGGTGCCGCCCCACTCTTCTTCGACCGTGATGCCAAGCAAGCCCAGCTCGCCCATTTTTGGCAATAGCTGGCGCGGAAACACATCCGTTCGGTCAATCTCGGCCGCCAATGGCGCGATTTCGTTTTGGGCAAATCCTTGCACAGTATCGCGGATCATGTCCGCAGTTTCGCCAAGGTCGAAGTTCAAAGTGGGATATCTATTCGGAATCATGGGCTTCGTTTAGCCTTATGTTCCCTTGCTGCCAACGTCTGATTGTGGGCTAGTCGTCTGCGCTGAGCGTTCGGAAGAAATAATACCCCATGCCAATGAACAGCAAGACCCCGAGCAGGATCAGAAATGGCGGCATATAAATCGCCATCGTATTCTCAATCGTGCGCCCCGATTGGATCAAGCCAAACTGACTGGCCAGGCCAAATCCGCTTAGCGCGGCGCCGATCAATGCCAGCAAACCAAAGGGCAACGCGGTGAGAAAAGGATTTGATCCATTCTCCGCATCAATCGCGTGATTCATCTCGACAGCACGGACAATGCTCTCTTGCGAGACTTCGACTTCTTCCAAATCGTCGATCACATCCAGGTCCGCGATCGGTTGCAGCACCTCGCCCGGTGCTTCCGCCATTTTCGGCGGCGTTTCCATTTCCGGCGGCGGCGGCAAATCATCATGCGCCGGCCAGACCGATTTGTTCACGGAGTCACCGCGCATCTCACCCGCAAGCTCAGAAATCGCTGCTGTAATTTCTTCGGGCGTCGCCCCATCCGTCGATGGTGGCGGAGCCGGCGAGACTTTGTCGCCGTTTTCACCGAGAATTCGGACCATTTGCTGACGAACTGATTCCGCCGCCGCTTCCGTCGCTGATCGCGGTGCGGGCTCAGCAGCCTCGACCTCTGCGTCGGGCAAATCGTCCAAGTCTTCAAGTTCGGCAATCGGCACTGTATTATGCTCAACCAGGATCTCGCGCACGGGTGGCGGCGCCGGCAAAGCTTCAGAATCATGCATGGCGCGATACAACCGCGATGACGCAACCGGCATCCGGCCCGGCGCATTCAGGAACAGGGCTTTTTCCGCTGCACGGCGGCGCACCAGCGCATCGACAATCTGAATCCGGCCGCCAATTTTGGCCCGGCGCCAGGCATCAAAGGCTTGCGCCGCTTCCAAACGGTTGCCGCCATTCATGCTGGCGACGACATCGCTACTGGCGAATGCTTTCGGTCCAATATTGAAGGCCAGAGACACCAGCGCATCAAACTCGTTCTGGGTCGTTGGCGCCAGCACGCAGCGCATGACAAATCGTTCGACCGGCGGCAGATCATATTCGCGCAGAATCGCTTCTGCTTCGGATTCATTGACCCGAACGCCCTTTTTTGCCCGGCGCATGTGGCCGTAGCCAATGATCCAGCGACCATTGGGCAGCAATTCTGAGCGTGCGCGGAACCCTTCAAACGCCTTGATGACGTCCAGGCCTGCTTGAGATGTGCGCATATTCAATGCCATCACCTGCTCCGGTTTGGGACAGCTTATCTGTCCGATCTGAGAGGAAGTGCAAACTGTGCGCCGACCGCTCAATTACCGAAATTTACAATAAAAACAGTGTCGCCAGCCCCAAGAAGCTGAAAAATGCCATTGTATCAGTCAGCGTCAAGACGAAGACCGATGATGCGACAGCCGGGTCGGCGCCCATCCGTTTCAGAGTTAATGGCACCAGAATGCCGGATACGCCTGCCCAGACGAAGCTCGCCAACATGGCCACACCCAGCACCACGGCCAAATTCATGTCCCGGAACCAGAAAAACGCCACAAGGCCAACGCCGATAGCAAAAATAACGCCATTGACCAAACCCGTCAGTGTTTCCCGAACCACGGCGCGGCGCCCGGCCTTGCCTTCCATCTCGCGCTCCGCAATGGCACGCACAGCCACGGCCAGACCCTGACTGCCTGCATTGCCCGCCAGCGCGGCGACCACAGGCATCAGAATGGCCAGCTGAACCAGACGATCAAGGGTGCCTTCGAACACAGCGATAATCGCTGACGCGATGAAGGCCGTGATCAAATTTATCCCGAGCCATGGCGCACGGGCTTTGACGGACTCCCAAACGGTGTCGGAGCCGTCTGCGGATGACACATTGGCCAAAGCGAGCAGGTCTTCCGTGTTTTCTTCCTGAATGACATGCACCATGTCATCGACGGTGATCATTCCGACAAGGCGACCATCCGGATCTTTCACTGGCGCCGACGCCAGAGCGTATTTCTGGAATTGATAAGCGACTTCTTCCTGATCCTGATCGACATGAATATCGGAACTGAATGGCGCCATGATATCCGCCAGTTTGACCTGCCGCTCGGCCCGCAAGAGCTGTGACAGCAAGACATAGCCGAGGGGTTTGTTCATCGGATCAACGACATAGACTTCATAGAAATCCGTCGGCAGTTCTTCAGCATTGTCGCGGGCATAATCAATCGTCTGCCCAATCGTCCAGAATTCCGGCGCAGCGAGATAATCGCGTTGCATCAAGCGTCCAGCTGTATCCTCTTCAAATTCGAAACTGGCTTCCAGAACGGCCCGGTCTTCGGGTTCCAATTCTTCCAGAATGCGTTCGCGGCGATCCTCGTCCAGGTCTTCCAGAACCGCGGTTGCATCATCTGATTCAAGCTCATCCAGCGCTTCGACCACCGCTTCGTCGCTCATCACCTCGACGGCGTCTTCGCGATATTCCTCACGCAGCTCGATCAGGATGTCCGAAGGCAGCTCACCGCCGAGCAATTCGACGGCCGTTTCAAACCGCTCGCTCGACAATTGTTCCAGCAAGTCAGACGCATCCGCTGGATGCATGCCTTCAAGCGTCTCGCGAATCCATACCGTATTGCCTTGATCGATCGCATCGCGCATTTCCGCGGCCAGCGCTTCACGCTGGTATTCGCTGTGATCAGCAGGGATTTCGGGCGTCTCAGTCATTGCGCCTCTTTGGCTTGATCGCCGCTTTGGCGCAAGCCGTTTTTAGAGCCTGGCAGGGGTCAGCACAAACTTGCTCAAACCAGGGCCAAAGTCGCCCATGGCCCGGTCACGGCGACCGTCACACCGGCCTTTTGGACGTTGAAGAACAAAGTCTGCCCATCTGGCGAGAAACAGGCGCCCGCGACTTCTGAAACATTGGTTTGCGCAATCGTATAGATCCGTCCATCCGGCGCCACGCCTTTGACAGCATTGGCCCCGGGACCGTCTTCGCAAATCACCAAATGCCCCCAAGGCGCTGGCACGATATTATCACACATGTCCATTTCGCTGCGATCCGGGCTTTCATAATGCAGGATCAAACGCCCTGGTGCCTCGGCTTCGCGCGACGTGCCTTCATGCGGGCTCGGGATATAGCGCCAGATTTGCCCTCCTTTTGCCGATCCACCACTTGTGCAGGCAAAATAGGCTGACGCCGCTCTTGCATCCACGGCCCAGGCAATGCCTTCTCCGCGGGCGAACCGCGCCGCGCCCGCCGCATATCCTCGTTTCTGCAGCGGCATTTCGAGCGCTTCAACGTCCTCAAGGTCAATCCAGCGGGTCGCAACGGACTGGCCGACAGAAAATTTCGCGCTGTCCCAATTTCGGGTGTCTGCTTTCGGCTGCCCATTAATGACCAAAGCTTGCAGGCGGCCGCCGCGCGCCAGATCGCCAGGCTGATACGGAATGAATCGATACAGCAACCCGGTGCTGGAATCTTCCGTCTGATAGACAATCCCGGTGTGCGGATCGACCGCTGCGGCTTCGCGATTGAACCGGCCCATGGCACGCAACGGTTCAGCCCTGACCAATCCGCCCGCGCTGGATGGAACCTCGAACGCGAAGCCGTGATACTGGCTGGCATCCTTACCCGGGGCGGTTTCACTCTCCTCGCAAGTCAACCAGGACCCCCAGGGCGTGATACCACCGGAGCAATTTCGCTCGGTCCCGACCAGCGACAGAAATGAGCGTTCCAACTGACCCGTCTTTGTATTGTAGATGAGATGAGTTGTGCCGCCGGCAATCGGATCACCGTTTGGCGCAATATCGAAGACCGCATCTGCGTCGACGCGCTCCGGAACGCCGTGTCCAATTTGAAACGGGCCTTGTTCTGTCTCGTCCTTGGCCAGTTCGTGATTGCGGACAAGGACACAGCGATCAGCGTCGCCCTCGATGGCAAAACAGCCCATCCCATCATGCGCCGCAGGAACGCGAAAGCCGTCTGACATTGTCGTTCCAGCCTCTGAAAAGCGCTGATAGGAAAAGCCTGGCGGCAAATCGAGAAACCCGTCCGCGTCAGGTACCAACGTGGATTTCGCGGTTTCTGATGCCGATGACACTGCCGTTTTGCAGGCGGACAATGCCGCATAAGCCGGCGCAGCGGCAGCCAGCGCGCACGCATTGCGAAGAAAGTGACGACGAGAATTGGACATGAATAAGCTCGCTCATTGACGCAGTGAATCAGACCCATGTTGACCTAAGCGATAATCATGACCGGCATGTGATGGTGTGCTGGAAAACAAACATTGCGACAAAACACGCGGCACGCAATCTCAAATTGAGACGCACTGAAAGCAACGTGAGATGGGGCGATAATGATCGAGATCTCAAACGCCATCATGTTCGCTGAGTTGCAAGCGGGGCGCTCTCATTTGCTTTGAGATGGTTGGGTATCGCGCTCCCAAAATTTATGGAGGCGACACATGAAATTCAGAGTGATGAGCGCGACCGCGGTCGGAATAGTGATGGCCGCAGGCCTCGGGTCGCATGCTTCGGCACAGTCAAATGAATGCCGGGATGGGGTTGAAAGCGATGGCACCACACCAGTTGACGACACGCTTGAATGCGGAGACGACGCGAGCGCAAGTGCTGAAGGCGCGACAGCTGTCGGCGACTTTGCCACCGCCGAGGGTCAGAATTCTGCAGCGTTTGGATTCAGCGCCACAGCCAGTGCAGACAACGCACTCGCTCTAGGTGCCAACAGTATTGTGAACATTGGCGCCGCGGATTCAACGGCCGTCGGCACGGGTGCCTCAGTCGCCGAACACACAGATCTATCCGTCGCCATCGGCGCCGGCGCTTCTGTACAAGGGTTTACAGTTTCGACCGATTCCGATGGCGTCGGCAATCGCCTGGTGGCGATTGGCAATAGTTCTTATGCGGCCGGCGAGGCCTCTACTGCGATCGGGTATCAGGCCGATGCAATCGGCGCGCAATCGACCTCATTGGGCGCAGAATCCGACGTGAATGGCGACGATAATGTTGCCATCGGTTTCGACGCAGATATTGGTACGACGAGTACCACGGCGAACAATTCCATCGCGATCGGAAATAATGCTGGCATTGGTGTGGAAGGTCGGGTCGTTTCGAACGCGATCGCGATTGGTAGCGGCGCCGTCGCGACACACGATAATGCATTGGCGCTCGGTTCGGGTTCCGTCACGGAGGCCGACAATACAGTCTCTTTCGGGGATTCTGTGAACGGCGTGACGCGGCGCCTCGTGAATATCGCGGATGGCATCAACGATAGCGACGCCGCGACGCTCGGCCAGGTTGGCGACGAGATTGACACCGCGTTCAGCAATGCGGGTCTCGACTATTTTGATGTGAACAGCTCCGGCACAGGTGCCTCAGCGCTTGGTGCAAATTCCATCGCGATCGGCCCTTTGGCCGTAGCGGATGGCCTGGATGGCCTGGCCATCGGGTCAGGCGCGAATCTCGAAGGAGACTATTCAATGGTGTTCGGGACCGGCGCGTCCGCACTCGGCTCGGACTCGCTCGTTATCGGCTATGATGCGGAGCTGTTCGGCGGCTATTCGACAGATCCTCTGACATTTGGTGATCCGATTGCGGCGAGCAATTCCTTGCTGATCGGCTCTGGCGGAACAGTTGTCGGAGACCAGTCCACAGCGGTGGGAATTGGCGCCAATGTCGAGGGTTCTGAATCTGAGTCTTTCGGCGCGGAAGCAGCTGTTCTGGGCAACAATTCCATGGCCCTCGGAAAGGACGCCGAAGCCGGCAGCGTTCTGTTCGGCGTTGAAAATTCAATCGCCATCGGGCACGGAGCGCAGGTCTCGTCAGCCAATTTCACCGTTATAGATTCTGTTGGGATCGGTACCGAGACTTTGATAACAGCTTCCTCTGCCACCGCGCTTGGCGCGAACACCACTGTTACCCATTCCAATGCGATTGCGCTTGGCGCAAATTCTGAGAGCAGCGCTGAATTCGCGCTCTCACTTGGACGCGTCGATGACCCGCTGACACCCGATGACGAGACGATAAAACGCCGCATCATGAATGTCGCGGATGGCGAGCTCGACACCGACGCCGCAACGTTCGGTCAACTTCAGATGTTTCAAACGGATATGCAAAATTATCTTCTATCGCTTAACTTGGCCGACTTGAGTTTTCTCAGTATCAATAGCGATGGTGACACAGCCGACGCAACGGGCGAAGATGCCATCGCAATTGGCGAGGCCAGCACAGCGTCGGCGCGGAATGCCATCGCGCTTGGGGCGAATTCGGTGGCGGATGAAGACCAGACGGTCTCGGTCGGCAGCGATTTACTGAAGCGCAAGATTACCAATCTCGCTGACGGCACGAATGACTCTGATGCTGTCACCTTTGGTCAGCTGAATACTGTCAACGCGCTGGTCACCAGCAATCAAACATCCATCGCCAGTAATCTTGTCGCGATCCAGTCCAACGCGTCTGACATTTCTGATCTCTCCGATCGGGTCGATACTCTGGAGGCTGGTGGCGTTGGCATCGTCGACGAAGGCACCGGCGCAGACTCGCTTGAGGGCGGCACAGATGCCAACGCTGAGGCCCCGGACTCAATCGCGCTTGGGCCCCGATCAGATGCGCTCAGTGAGCGCGCTGTGGCGATTGGCGCTGATGCGCAAGCCGATGGCTCGACGGCGGTTGGCGGCGGCGCTGAAGCGATTGGCGAAGACTCCGCCGCCTTCGGCATCGAAGCGCATGCGCACGGCGCGCAAACCACAGCGATTGGCGAATTCTCAACCGCCAACCAAACCGGCGCCTCGGCCTTTGGCGCGGATGCCAGCGCGACCGCGACCAATGCCGTCGCGCTCGGCGCTGCTTCTGTCGCGGATCGCGCCAATGCGGTTTCAGTCGGCAGCCTCGGCAATGAACGTCAGATCACCAATGTCGCAGCGGGAACGGCAGACACAGATGCCGTCAACGTCGCGCAACTCAACTCGGAGATCAGCACCGTGAACGCGTCGATCTCTGACAATACGGACGCGATCGCAACCAATCAGTCGAGCATTTCCAGCAATAGCAGTTCGATCTCTGACAATGCCGACAATATCTCGGTCAACTCGGCGGATATTGCCTTGATCCAGGCCGGTGTTCAGGGCGATGGCACGCGCTTCCTTGATCTCGAAGATCAAGTTGCTGACACGGTCACGACCTTGTCGACCGTCACCGGTACGGTTAGCGAGAACCAGGCGCGGATCGCGTCCAATAGTGAGGCGATTGATACGCTCAATCTCAATTTCGAAAACCTCGATCTACGGGTTGATGCGCTGTCCAATCACATGCGCCGCGTGAATGGCGAGATTGATGAGAACACAGCTGGGATCGCGATTGCCAATGCGCTGTCCGGCTCGACCTGGTTACAAGCGAATGAGCGCATGGCTTTCTCCGCCAACCTTGGCTACTTCGATGGCAATAGCGCCCTCGCCTTTTCCGGGGCGGCGCGGCTCAACCGCAACTTCTCGGCCAATGTCGCGCTCGGCATGGTGCCGACCCGCGGTGATGTCGGCGCCCGGGCCGGGGTGCGGTATGGCTTCTAAAGCAAAGCGTGCAAGTTCAAACCGATCTGGGTCGCAAGACCCAGATCACTTTGTCTCGGGCCATGTCGCATTGCACTTCGATGAAAGCCCGGTGTGCGTGCACGGCGCCGCGCCAAAGTTCGGTCCAGCATTCCAGCAGGTCGGTTCGCAGCGCGTCGTCGAGACCGCGGACAATGCGCAGGCTAGACTGCTCGATCCGCTGCGCACCATCTTTGTCGACGCTGCGCTCGCAATCATCGCCCATGCCCGACAGCATCGCAGCTAGGAAGTCCGCCGCCTGCTCAGGCCCGCCATCGACACCGCCCACGGCCTCGGCCAGCGCGGCATAATTCTGCAATCCGGTCAGCCGCGCCGCGGCCTTGGCATGCGCCACCGCCTGGTCACGCCCGAGCACATCGGACAATGCGCGCAAGCCATTGCGGATATAGTCCATCGCATAATTGCGATTGGCTTTGGCGAGACGTTCCGCTGACCAGTCGGTGGCCGGCGGTGCAGGCTGCTGGTCTGGATCAAAGGCGGGCGGGTGCTCGTCCGGCGCGAAGACCAGACGGTCCTCCGCTGACAAATCGTAATCATACTCCTTGAAATATCCGCACAGTCCGAACTGGCCGGTGACATCTTCCGAGACACAGACATAGCCGAGCCGCGGATTGCCGAGACTGACGCCATTCTGTGCGTACCATCCGTGCAGAAACCCGCGGCTGGCTTCAACCGGAATGCCGCAAATCGCCGGCCCGGAATACATCCAGCGCGGATAACGAAACCGCACCCAGGCCTTGCGCTCGGTCTCTTCCATATATTCCACCGCGACGCCGCCAATGCCATTCGACAGAACATGATACTTGGCGCAGGCAACAGCATGCGGCTGTCCGCTCAAGCCAAGCTTCTCGAAGCTGGAGAGAAATTTCTCTTCGTGCTGGCGACGGAACAGACGGAACATCCAGTCAAAGACCACCTGCTTGCTTTCCTCGACGGCCACGCGAAGCTGCAGGCCGAGGAAGTATTGATGGTGCAGATGCGCCTGGGCTGAAATCGCGGCAGCGGACATTCCGTCCCTTTCCTGATTAAATCGACAAAGTGATCTTGCCGAAATGTTGCTGGCTCGCCTGATGCGCAAAGGCGTCAGCAATCTGATCGAGCGCGAAATCCTGATCGAGGACTGGCTTTATGCCGCTCGCTTCAATCGCCGCGATCATATCCTCCTGATGCTGTCCCGAGCCGACCGTAATGCCCGACATGGTCAGGTTCTTGGAGAAGAAGGCCGCGGTCGGCACCTCGCCGGAGACGCCGGTCAAGACACCGATCAGGGAAATGTGACCGCCGACGCGGCAGGCCTGAATCGATTGCGCCATCGTGCCCGGACCGCCAATCTCGACAACCTCATCGACGCCGCGCCCACCGGTCAGCTCAAACGCTTTGCGGCCCCATTCCGGGGTCTCCTTGTAATTGATGAGATGATCGGCACCGAGGGCTTTCATCCGCGCCAGCTTGTCATCCGAAGACGAGGTCGAGATCACCCGCGCGCCCGCCGCCTTGGCAAATTGCAGCGCGAACACCGACACCCCGCCCGTGCCCTGGGTCAGCACCCAGTCACCCGGTTTGACCGATCCTT
The DNA here is from genome assembly GCA_039029475.1 of Pseudomonadota bacterium. GTDB lineage: Bacteria > Pseudomonadota > Alphaproteobacteria > Caulobacterales > Hyphomonadaceae > Henriciella. The sequence goes on from JBCCGB010000004.1 coordinate 31,971, forward strand.
CGACGAACATACCGCGCCAGGCGGTCAGGGCCGCGCAAGGCAGGGTCGCGGCTTCGGTAAAGGAATATCCCTCCGGCATCCGCGTAAACGCCGTTTCCGGCATCGCCACCAGCTCCGCCGCAAAGCCATCGGCGCCATCACCCGGCACCCCGCCAAAGCCAAGCGCATCAATGTCACCGCGCAGCCAGTCCGGAAAGAACAGGCTGAGGACGTGATCGCCAGGCTTGAACCGGGTGACGCCGTCGCCAACACTGACCACTTCGCCGGCCCCATCTGACATCGGGATGCGGCCATCATCGGTTGGAATGCCGCCCATGACGACCACGAAATCATGATAGTTCAATGAGGACGCCTTGATCCGCACCAGCACTTCGCCCGGCCCAGCGACCGGATCAGGGCGCTCTTCAATCACCAGGTTTCCGGGGCCTCCGGGCTTTTTCACGGCTGCGACTTTCATCAGAATTCCTCTCTTATCTGTAGCCAAGTAGCAGTTCGGTCGGCGACGCAGGGGAAGTCAAATCTGAAAAAGCCACGCACAAAGCATGCGACCACCCCGGCCCGGGCGCCGCTTGCGTCTGATAAAACATCACCGCCCCAGCATAGCGGCGTCGCAATTCGGCCGGATTGACAGCGAAAAGTTTTCGCCGCGCGGCTCCCTCGTCCTAGAAGCAGACGTCAGCTCGAATCCCATAACGGTCAGAAGTGGGTATCGCGTCCTATCGTTTGGAAACGGAAAGTATTAGAGAATCTACGGATCATGGATCTGCCCTGACCTTTGCATTTCTGGTCTCAATCTGCCCATTTTGGGTAGCTAGTCTTAATATTACTCCTGCGGCGCCGGTCGGTGCCATGGCTGTTTCACATCTCGGATAGTCGACGACTTTCACACTGTTGAGCCAGTGCTGAATTCGATCTTCATCCACCACGATCCGAACGCGGTTCCAACGTTCTGATGAGTATACGCGTTTCGGTCGCCCGGGCTCTGACAGGTTTTCTGCTGCATACTTATCAGGATAACTGCCCATCAGGCTTGATGGTGAACGGCCCTCACCAAGGCTCACGTCATTGAGAATTTTATACGATCCTGAACAGGCATCTCCAGATTCTGCGAAGTCATATTCCAGCAGCCCATCCGCGTCATTGTCCAAGCGTACGTCCATGACGATTTCAAAGTCACCCGAACCCACACCGAGCGTCGTGGATTCATTCGAAATATCGAACAGCCTCCACCCCATCTTGGTTTCGCTGTCACTGATTTGATTATCGAGCCAACCTTCAATCAAGTCTGCACGTTTTGTCAGCCAGAGGTCATTCGTTTCAGGAGTGTTTAAAAGCCGTACCTTTCGCCATTCGGTGAAGCTCCCGCGGTACTTTTCTTCCTCATTTATCGCATGAACTTGCAGAGCAACGAAGCCAGTATGGTGATGATCACCGACCATATGCGCACACGGGATATCGTTCACCCATGTCGTGATAACCGGTCCAACGGCTTCAATTCGATAAGTGTTCCATTCGCCATGCTTGTAGGCCGCCTGACATGCTGGATTACGGGCCATCGAATGTCGCCAGACATGGACACCTTCGTGATAGATTCCGCCTGTCCATTTTCTCGGGCTCGGGTCAATGTCCAATTGATAGCCAACGACACCGCTCCATGTGCCAGGTGCGAGTTCGGTTCGAAACTGTACGCCCGAGTTCGCCTCTCCGATTGAACGGGACTCAAACTCAAGCACAAAGTCTGAATAGACTTCGTCAGAGGCGAGAAAACTATTTGGCGAGTCCAACACATTAGTGCCGCGAATGACCCCGTCCAGAACAACATATGGCGCGTCACCATTCACCTGGGTCCAACCATTCAGGGTTTCACCATCAAACAGCTCAATCCAAGGTGAGGGCGCCTGACTCTGCGGTATCACATGACTGCATCCCGCCAAGACAAAGGCACATGCGAGCGTCCCTAGCCTGGACAATGATGAGGCCTTGGCGAGCCGAATTGAATTGATCATAGCTGCCCCTCTTTTAGCAACTCAACCGCATGCTGTGCCGCTCTCGCCGTCAGCGCCATGTAAGTCAAAGACGGATTGGCTGTGCCGCACGATGACATGCAAGCGCCGTCGGTAACGAATACGTTCGCGACGTCGTGAGTTTGGTTCCATTTGTTGAGAACCGAATTTGCCGGATCATGCCCCATACAGGCTCCGCCCATTTCGTGTGTCTTACCGCCGACAAGGACGTGTTCATCATCTGGCGTTCTGACGGTTTGAATATTCGTACATCCACCGACCGTGAGAAAATCGGCGGCATCGATCTCAGCTTGCCGTATCATCTTCCGCTCATTCTCACGAATGTGGCAATCCAGATGCGCGAGCGGAATGCCCCAATCATCTACCTTGTTGGGATGCAGGCGCAAAGTGTTGTCTTGATACGGCAACATCTCTCCGAACATTCCTATACCGAACGTCCAGGACTGCCACTCACCGATCCCTGTCTTCGCCTGTTCACCAATTCCCTCGCGGGCGCCTGAATGCCCCGTCTGAGCGCGACGCGCACCGCCTTGGAATCCAAACCCACGATCAAAGTCTTGCTCGTCATCGCGCTCATGCCGATAATTCGGAATGTAGATTCCGGTGGGCTTGCGCCCGTACTCGAAGCGGTCATCAAAACCAGGCACGGTACCGTTGGCGCCGGCATGGCCGAAGTGATCCATTATGTAGTTTCCCAACTGCCCTGAATGATTGGCGAGCCCATTCGGCGCAGCTTCAGAACGTGAGTTTAGCAGGATATGCGTCGACGCGATCGCGGAGGCATTCAGAAAGATGACGCGCGCGGAGTAGATTCGTTCCTGTTTGCTGTGATGGTCAATCACCTTCACATGCGTCGCGCGCTGCGTCTCAGGATCATAGATCACCTCGCTGACAATAGCGTCGGCGATCACGGTCAGGTTTCCGGTTCGCTCCGCGGCCGGCAGCGTCGCAGAAAGAGATGAAAAATAAGCGCCATAGGAACAGCCGCGCATGCAATAATTGCGAGACTGACACGGGCCACGCCCGAGGGCGCTATGTACATCCCGCGTCTCGCTTAAATTCGCGCATCGCCCGATAATCATGTGCCGGTCTGCGAAATTCTGATTGATATTCGCGGCAACGAAGTCTTCGGCGCAGCTCATCTCCCACGGTTTCAGAAAATCGCCATCTGGCAAGTCAGGCAGGCCATCCTGGGCGCCAGAAATACCGGCAAAAGCCTCGACATAGTCATACCACGGGGCGAGGTCATCATATCGGATTGGCCAATCAACTCCGTGACCGTCTTTGGCGTTCGCTTCGAAATCCTTGGGGCCCCAACGATATGATTGCCGCGCCCATGTCAGAGATCGGCCACCAAGCTGGTATCCTCGGGTCCACATGAAGGGCCGCTCCTCAGGGTAAGAATATGGGTGGTCTTTCTCATCAACAAAAAACTGGATGAACTCGTTGCGATAGGTCCACCCTTTGCGTTTGAGCATGCGATAACGCCCTTGCTCGTCATAGATTTCGGGCACCATGCCGCGATGTTCCATATCCCAAGGCGCCTGAAAGTCGGTGTATTCCGGACTAGGGTGATCAAGGTGACGTCCGCGTTCCAAGACCAGGGTCTTCAACCCTTGCTCGCAAAGCTCCTTGGCCGCCCAACCGCCTGAAATTCCCGATCCCACGACGATTGCATCAAAATCAGTGCTCATGACGTCCCTCTTAGTAACGGTTTTCTTCAACCATAGCCAAATATTCGGCCTCAGAGACATCACCGCGGTATTGTCCGGGGATCAATATGAAATCGGGATTGGTCGCTTCGCTCGTATAGTGAATGTGGAAAATGAGCCATTTCACGCGTCGATAAGACTTCATCGATTTGGCTTCAGAGACGCCAGAGAAGCTGTCTCTATCAATTGCCTGCAATAGTTCGCGTCGGTCTTCAGCAGAAAGGTCTAGATACGCGTTTTGGTGAGTGGTTTGAGCATCGGAGTCCAGGCCTTCAACAAAGTCCGTAACTTCCTGCTTTGTAGCCTCAGCCGCCCAAGTTTGCATGAGCTGATCCAGATACTCAATTGTGCGCGTATCCGTTGCCCCGACCGTTCCTGTCTTCGGTATCATGATGTCGGCGACATCCGATAAGACTGCCGCTTGAGCGGGCGAAAAGAATCCAAAGACCGCGCCATCTGAAGTCTCAAGATGAAGCTCGTTGCCGCCACCACACCCGGATAATGCGACCCCGGCGGCGGCCAGCACGCCAGCGTTCAATACCAGCCGTCTTGTAAACCTCGCCCCTGACAATTCTCCCTCCATGCCAATCTCCCTAAATCGACGATGACCAAAGTAGCCAGGTAAATCAAGAGACCAGCGATTTCACGTCTGCGGAGGCGCTAAGGCATTGAAGATTACCGCATGGAAATCTGTCCCCCAAGAAGGGCCGTATGGGTTCGGACCCCAAATCAGACAAACTGTTTAGAACCGCTTCTGCTTGCCAAACTGACCTCTAAAGATTGGCCGCCGCGCGTATCATCATATCCAAGCCGCGCTGATACATATTTTGAGCGAATGCGACAGTTTCCGCTTCGGTCATTTGATCGGGTGTGAATTCACCACCCCAGTCAAGCAGGCTTCGATTTTCCGAAATTGATTGGACCGCCAGCGTCGCCTTGTAGGATGAAAACGGAAGTGGCGCCTCTGCCATGTTAATGATCGAATATGTGTAACTGTATTTGCTCTTCGCATCGAGCCGATCGACAATGGTTCCACCATTCGGAAGCGAAAGCGTTCGGATCGCGCCGACGTCTTCTCCGTCCGAAACGCAGGATTCCGATGGGAGACCGGTCCATTTACTCATATTGCCAAACTCGCCAACCAATTTCCAAAGCGAGCCTACGGGGAGGTCAAATTCATGCTGAACAGATGCGGTCGCCATTTTGCCCTCCGAACTCCGAGCTCTGTAGCCTAACCGAATGAGTATGCAATAAGAGTGACACGCTTAGCTCGAAGAATTTTTGGATGTCTTCTTTTGCTCGCATCGCAGAATCGCCCACATAGGAAGCCTGCTTCCTGAGATCGAATGGTTTTGCAGCTCGTATTGCGCCAGTCATTTTCAGTTCACGTGGTTTGCTCTAGTCGCAACATTCGCTTTGTCAGGGGAATGGCGACGTTGCAAAAAACAAACAAAAACAATGTAAACAATAGACTTGCGCCGACTGAAAAAGAGAAGTTGGAAGAGTTCTCAAATCGTATGTTCACGAAGTATGGGATTTCGAAACACGGGCAAATGCCAGACCGCCTAATCGACTTAGTACTTCGGGTAAGATCACTAAGTGACAAATAGCATCGACCCATTTTAAGCCGCTAAGCTAATGTCTTCCTTTGTTCGCCTGGCCGCCCCGTTCTCACACACGGCGCAGCGGTGCGCACAGGACCTGATGGCGGGTCGCAACATCATCCAGCACCTGCCGGCAATGCCGCACGTACTTTTTGCGGTTGAGTTGAAGATCAATCAATCCAGCCAGGCGTTTATGCGGTGGGTGCCAACGGTCGAAATCGAGGCCGAATTGGCGGAATACTTTGAACGGCAGCGCTTCTGACATCAGCAAGGCATTGAGCAAGCCCTGCGCGGTGCCAGAGACTTGCCAGGTCTTGCGGTCGGCGCGCATCAGGGCGTTCTGGTCGAGGACATAGAATGGCACGGTCTCGATCTGTCCGGTATAGAAGAGATGGGTTAGGAAATAGGCGGAGACGCTGGACAGGAAGTTGAACGATTGCCGCGCATTGATCGACAGGATCATGCCGCCTGGTGACAGCAAGGGCGGCTCGACGCTGTCACTGCGAAACACCAGGCCCGTGCAATTGACGATGACCGATCCGGCCGCCAGAGGCAGGCACGCGCCCTGGCGCAATTGCAGCTGCGGCCCGGTCTCGGTGTCAATCACATCGCTGAGATAATCATACTGGATGGTCTGCGTCGCGTCGGCGATCCGGGCGCCTTCAGCTGGCGACAGGATGCCGAACAGGAAATGCTCACCGCGCCCCTCGGGGCTGCTCGAATACTGATCGCGAAAATGTTCGAACACAGCTGGCGCATTGTCGCCATCAAAGCGCATGGCAATGTCGATCGTGGTTTTGAGATTGGAGGTCTGGCTGAAATAGCGCTGCAGCCCGGTTGGGAAGAATTGATCGCGATTGGTGAACAAGGTGCCTTTGCCGGCGATCAGATGCAGAGCGCCGCGACCGGAGATGTTGGCAAGGTGCAAGACCGTGTCCATACCGGTTTTTCCGCCGCCAATGACATAGATATCGCGGCCTTTAAGCGCGTGTGGGCCCAGCGCTTGCGGGGTGGTGCTGATGACAGCGTCTGAGCTGAGCTTTAATGGCGCACTGACCGGAATGTCGAGGCCTTTGGCATGGATGACGCGTCTGGCGCACAGACGCTGCGACCCGCGAGCTGGATCGCAAGCTGTAAGGTCGATCTCGACCAGCGGCCCATCGCGCGTCTCCGTCTCGGTGAGATGGGTCGCATCATGTGCCCAATACGGCTCGATCGTGAGGCCGCGCGACAGCGTCGCCAGGCAGTAGGCAAGATGCGCCTGCACTTCTGCGCCTGTCGCGAGATAGGTTTTCGGCTTTGACAGTTGCCAGTCTATGTCGCCGGCGGTGAACATCGGATGCGGCTGGTGCAGGCGAACATAATCATAAGTCGCGTTCCACATGCCGCCCGCTTGTTCATGACGATCGATCAGCGCCACCCGCGCGCCAGGCGGCAAATACTGCCGGGCAACGAACAGTGCGTTCAGACCGGCAATGCCAGCGCCAATAATGCAGAGATCATAAACCGTATCCTGGGCCATACGTTCAATCAGCATAAAGCGACCAGGAAACCAAGCGGTTCGGTCCATACCCAGGACATCGTGGCTGGCGGCAGCGATGGCGTGTGCTAGAGTGCGCGTATGACCCTGCTGCGCGCCGCCTGTATACAAATGCGATCGACAGCGGAGATTGCACCGAATATCATCGCGGCTTGCGATCTGATCCGCGCGGCGGCGGATCAAGGTGCAAGCTTTATTGCGACCCCAGAAATGACCAATTTGCTCGACATCCGACCGGGTCAGGCTCGAGCCAAGATTAACCGGGAATCTGAGGATGCTTGCCTCAAGGCATTGTCAGAGTTGGCACGAACGCTGGGCGTGACTCTGTTGATCGGCTCGATCGCGGTGGCCCTGCCGGATGATCACCGATTTGCCAATCGCTCTTATCTGATCAATCCGCGCGGTGTCATCGAAGCGCGCTATGACAAGATCCACATGTTCGATGTCGAGATTGGCGACGGTCAAGCCTATCACGAATCTGGCGCCTATCGCGCTGGGCGCCAGGCGACCCTCGTCGATACGTCGATCGGCCGCGTCGGGATGACCATATGCTATGATGTGCGATTTCCGCATCTCTATCGCGCTCTGGCGCAGGCGGGCGCCGACCTGATCACCATCCCGGCCGCGTTCACGAAGGTTACCGGCACCGCTCATTGGCACACACTGGTGCGCGCACGGGCCATCGAAACCGGCAGTTTCGTCCTGGCCCCGGCCCAGGGCGGGCACCATGAGGATGGACGCGAGACATTCGGCCATTCGCTGATCGTTTCACCGTGGGGCGAGGTCCTGGCCGAAGCTGATCACGACGCACCGGGCTTTATCGTCGCGGACTTGAACTTGGCTGACGTCGCAAAAGCGCGGGCGCGCATCCCCGCATGGCGGAATAATCAAGACTTTTCACCGCCCGCATCACGCGTCTGATCGAGCGTATCCAAGATCATCTCGATCAGACGCTGGTGCTGCGTCCAATCATATCCACTCATGGTAATTTGCGTGTGTGCGATGCCATGCAACGCCGAAACCAGCAGGTCTGATTTCTGTTTGAGGTCTTGAGCGGCATGGCTGGGCGCAAGCATTTTTGAGACCAGTTGAGGAAATATGGAAAAGTGTTTCGCGATGGCGGGGTCATCGACAAAAATGCTGACCTCCGACTGGGAAATGCCTTCAGCCATGAACACCATGCGGTAGCGTTCTGGGTTCTCGAGCCAGTATCTTACATACCCAAACGATAATGCCTGAAGCTTTGCTCTCGATGTGTCAGCTTTTGAAATCGCTGGTTGCACCTGTTCGAACAGGTCGTTGAACACTTGCGCCCAGAGGGATTGCAGGAGATCCACCTTATTCTCGAAATACGCATAGAGTGCCATCGGCGAGCAGCCGACTTGTTTGGCAATTCGGCGCATGGAAACGGCGCCATACCCATCCGACTGAAACAAGCGAGACGCAGCCTGTTCAATCTCGCGACGCATCTCTGCACGCTGAGACGGTGAGCGATGCGGGCGTCCGCGGGCGCGTTTGTGTTCTGCTGACTCAGTCATGACCGGCTCCCTGATCTTGTGTGTCTAATGCACTTGACGAAGCGGGTCCAGTATTTATATATACGCGTATATTTTAATGGAGAAATGTCATGGGAATTGTGCTTCGTATCGGCCTCGGCCTGATCGGCGTGGCGATCATTTTTCTTGGGTTGAATGTCGGGCTTGGCGGCATTGCCACCTTGGGTTGGCAAGGCGCTGGCAAGTTTATCACCATTATCGATCAGGACCTCTTCGAGGTTCGCGACAATCACGTCCGCTTCATAGGTGGCGTCTGGCTTGGGGTCGGTCTGGTATTTCTGGCCTCGGCATTTCTGTTGACCAAACTCAAACCAACTCTGCTGGTGTTGTTTCTGGTCATATTTGTGGGTGGGTTGGCGCGCCTCTCAGCCCTGGACATGGGTTTGCTGCTCAGCGCCGACATTCTGCCATCGCTGCTGATGGAATTGGTCGTGTTTCCTCTGATCGGGCTTTGGGTCTTTCTCCAGGAGCCCCGTTATGCTTGAGGTCATGAATATCTTATCGACACTGATGCTTGGCATATTCGCTGGCGCGCTGCTGACAGAAGCAACGATCCTGGTGCCGTATTGGCGCAAAATGGTGCCGGCGGACTTTTTCCGCCTGCATGGTGAAATGGGCCCCAGCCTGTTTCGATACTTTGCCCCTCTGACGACGATCACGGTCCTGCTCGCAATCTCCGCGGCGGTGATGGCATTAATCCATCCGGCCCCCTCTTTCCTGCGCCTTATTGCCGGCGCCGGCGCAGCCATCTCGCTGCTCATCTTCTTCGTGTATTTCAAGAACGCCAATCAATCCTTTGCTGATCACAGCCTGACTGAAGAGGAGCTCGGGCCAGAATTGAAGCGCTGGGCGATATGGCACTGGATCCGAACCATCATTATTGTCTTCGCCTTCATGGCAGCCTTGATGTCCTGATCGAATTGCGGACCCGGCCGGTCAGGTTCAACATCACATTCGCGTGTCATCGCCAACAATGTTTGGCCAGATCTGCTGCGTCATGCTTTTGCTTGAGCGATTTTAATAGACGTCTTAGCCTGACGTTCGGCGCCGGTCATGGACTGGTCCGGGGGACCTTTTTGAAAGGATAATCTGATGGAATTCACGCTCAATCGCACCGCAAAGACAATCGGCATTTTGCTGCTCATCGCCGCGATCACTCAAACCATTTACACCGTGCTCTACATGAGCGCACCTGAAGTTGATCGACAATTCTTATGGGGTCTTGAAGGTCTGTTATTCGTGTTGCTCGCCGCCTTTGCCGGATCTGCCCTGGCCATGTCCAGACGCTCCTCTCTCGGATTTTCAGCGATCGCCATCTATGCTGTACTCAATATCCTGCAAGTCGGCGTCGGGTTGACTCAATTCACCCCATTTCGCGAAGCCGCCGAAGCCAATGCCGAGCTCAGCGGGCTGGCTTTCTCGATCTTTGCCCTCGCCTTCTTTGCTTATAATGCCGCGAAAATCTTGCTCGGCCTGGCCGCCATTGTGTTCGGCTTGGACAGGTTGAAAGATGGCGGAAAGATACTGGGCGGGGCGACGGTGTTGATCGGGGCAGTCGCTTTTGTCACCAACACCCTGGTGATGATGTTTGGGCTGGAAGGCTTTCTACCGCCTCCGGTCGCCGGCGGCACGGGTGTCGCAGCAACGGTGCTGCTCGGCGTCTGTCTGATCGGTTTCAATCGCGACGATTGAGGCCAGACTGGCGGTTGAGGTGCAGGCGGCAATGCCGCCCTCAATCGCCTTTGCGAAGCCCATACTTATCAAGTCGCCAGCGTAGCGTCTCGATCCGGTCCTGGCCGAAAAACGGTTCGCCACGCAGCACCATTGTCGGCACGCCCCAATGCCCCGCGGCGTCCAGCTCAGCGTGATTGCGTTCGACCTCTTGCAAATGATCGCCATTGGCAATGGCACGCTCCATATCTACGAGGTCTAACCCAGCGGCGGCGGTCGCTTTAGACATGTGTTTGTCCTGATCCCAGTTTTCTGTGCCACCATAGACAAGATGTGAGATTTCTTTGGCAAACGCGACGCCCTTGCCGCGGCGCTGGGCTTCAACCCCAAGCTTCGCCAAGCGTTCGATCAGCGGTTGCTCTGGCGCCACTTCGAGGGTCGCGAAATCTTGCGTCACCGGATCCGGCTTAGGAGGAAAATGCATCGGCATGCCGAGAAACTCTGCCCGGCGCACGGAATCCATGACGATGTACATTACCGGCTTGCGATTGCTGTTATCAAACAAGGCCCCTTTCGCGCGCACGGCGATCGGCATCACCACCCGCAGATTGAGCGTGACATCATAATCATCCGCGAGACGGAGCAGGTCTGGCGTTGCCAAATAAGAATACGGACTGCGAAACGACCAATAGACGTCGATGGGTTCCATTTTTTTCTCCGTGATCTGGTGCGTCCAAAGAGGGGTTCTATTTGCGCGAGTCAAGCGCAGGCAGACGGACAGCGAAGCGCATGAGAGGCAGCACCTAACGCGGCGGACTGGCATTGGTCTGTTACTCTGCTAAACCAGCTAGCCCGCTGACGAGGATAGCAAGATGTGGTTCCGCGCTTTCATTCCGATGGCCTTTCTTATGGCCGGGTGTGCCAATGCCCAAACCGTCCCTTCGATACAGGAGCAACGTGAGATCATGACGACACAAAAGGAACTGATCATCGTCGCCGCACCGGGCGCCAAAGATGGGTATTACGCAGCTGTGGCAGATGACATTTTCGACTTCCATATCGCTTATGGGAAAGCCGTGTTGGAGCATGACGACTTCCTGGTCCTTTCGGACGCTGAGCAATATTCGAAATACGCCAATGCGCTGGGCGACGCATATGTCCTGATGGCGCCTCAAGCCGATATCTGGGCGCGAGATTTCAGCCTGTCCAACGCGGTTGCTCCGATTATGTTCCGATATACGGCAGAAGGCCAAGGCGGCGGGCGCCGGGGCCAAGCTGGTGCCGATCATGTCCAGGACGTTCTCGCCGACCTGATGGCGGATGCCGGCTTGCGCTTTACAGAGTCGGACCTGCTGAATGATGGCGGAAACTTTGTCGACGATTACGCCGGCAGGGTTGTGGTGAGTCGGAAATTTCTGACTGATAATGATGTCTCTGAAGCAGACGCCCGCGCTGAGTTGCTCCACTACTCCGATGTAACCCAGATCGCATTTATCGACGCGGATGAACAAGGCGGGCTGGAGCATGCCGATGGCGTGGTGGCGTTCCTCGAACCCGGCCTGCTGGTGATGAACAGCTATCCCGAAGACCCTGATTATGCAGCGCAGCTGAAATCAGATCTCATGTCCGGGCTCCCGGATGTGGAGATCCATGAGATCATAACCCCTTATGATGGCAGCGACATTTATGATGAGAAGTTTGGATCCGCCTGCGGTCTCTACACCAATATGCTGGTCTCGCCGGACCGGGTATACTTGCCGCAATTCGGCATTCCGGAAGATGCCCAAGCCCTCGCGCAAGTGCGGGCTCTCACCGAGAAACAGGTGATCCCGGTGCGTTCTGATCAGGTTTGCTATATGGGCGGCGGCGTGCGCTGTATGTCCTGGCAACTGCGCGGAGAAAATGCCGAACGCCTGAAAGCGTGGGCCGCTGGACCCGGCTGAGCAAGGAGTCTCAGTCGGTCCGTCCTGCCGCCACGCCTCGACTGGCGGCGCGATCAAAAAAAGTGCATGCTTCATTGAACCAGGGAATGAGCTTGCGGTGCGAGAGACGATGAAGCAGCTGCTAGAAGACCGTGAACTGCGCGGTGGCGGAACATCAGAATTGTTGATCGATGGCAGACCGTTTCTGAACTTTTCGGGCTGCAACTATCTCGCATTGACCAACCACATTGAGTTGCGCGATGCGGCTCAAAGCGCTCTGGATGAAGGCGTTGGATTTTCCAGGTACCTCGTTCACGCCTATGGCGGAAACGATCCGTATTTTGATGCGGTGGAACAAGAGGCGGCCAAGTTTTTCGGAACCGAGGCTGCGGTATATCTGCCCTCGGGATACATGATTGGAGCCGCAGGATTTGCCGCGGCTGATCCTGAATATGATGTCATTCTGCTCGATGAAACAGCGCACTGGTGTTTGGTTGACGCGGCCATTCTGACGGGCAAACCCATCCGGTACTTTGCGCATCGATCGCCCGCGGCGTTGTCACGAGAGATTGAACAACTCGGACCGGGTCAACGCCCTCTGGTTGTAACCGATGGGGCATTCGCGACCCTTGGAGCTTTACCGCCACTGGACGAATACGCGGTTCTCTTGCGCGCTTGTCATGGAAAACTTCTGGTCGATGAATCGCACTCCGGGGGCGTTGTCGGCGCCACTGGGCGCGGAACCGTGCAGCATTTCGGCGTCGAAGACATCGCGCATGTCGGCGTGACCCTCAGCAAGGCGTTTTGCGGCCAAGGGGCTGTTTATGTCGGATCTTTGGAATGCGTTGAACGCGCGCGCGCGTGCAAACCCGTCAGAGGATCCAATTCAGGGACGCCAATCTCCGCAAATGTTTGCGCCGCTGCATTGAAATTTGTCCGCGAGAATCCGGATGTCTGCGCGAAGGCCAGAGATTCAGCGGAATATTTGCGGTCCCGCTTGCGCGGTATGGGTCTGGATGTTGCTTCGACTCCGACGTCTATTGTCGCTTTCAGTCATGGAAATTTTTCGGACATGCGCGCGATTCAGGAACGCTTGTTTCAGGACGGCATTTATGTGTTGCACTCGAACTATATCGCGTCAGGACCAGGCGGCGTGATCCGACTTAGCGTGTTTGCCGACCATACCATGGAACAGCTGGAGCAGGTCGCGAACGCGATTCAGGCGGCAATTTAGAACGCGCGCTCCTGACCAGGTGTCCGTGCCTAAGCCACATAGAAGCTTGTTTTTGTTTCGATTAGATTGAGAAAAAATTGGTGCGGCCGAGAGGACTCGAACCTCCACGGGTTGCCCCACAGCGACCTCAACGCTGCGCGTCTACCAGTTCCGCCACGGCCGCACGCCGGGTAGAGCGCGCCATATACGCGGCAGGATTGCGATTGTGAAGCGAAAAGTCTTCGCTATATGCAGTCTGATGACACAATATGCAGATGTCGAATGGGCGATCAGTCCGGCGCCGGTCGCTTATGAAGCCGCCCGCACCGCGATGGAGGCTCGCGCCCGCGCGATTCGTGAAGACGGGGCGCCCGAACTGGTCTGGTTGTTAGAGCATCCGCCTTTGTATACAGCCGGCACCAGTGCGAAAGCCGATGACCTGCGCCAGCCGGACCGATTCCCAGTGTTTGAGGCCGGTCGCGGTGGCGAGTATACGTATCACGGTCCCGGGCAAAGGGTGGCTTATGTCATGCTCGACGTTGCCGCGCGTGGTCGTGATGTACGCGCTTTTGTTGCCAATCTGGAACGCTGGATCATCACCGCGCTGAGCACGTTCAATGTTGACGCGGATGTGCGTGAGGGCCGGGTCGGGGTCTGGGTCGATCGCACCCAAGCCGGAGGGCAATTGCGCGAAGACAAAATTGCCGCCATCGGCATCCGGCTGAAGCGCTGGGTCAGTTTTCATGGAATCAGCTTGAATGTCGAACCGGAGCTCGAACACTTTTCCGGTATCACCCCATGCGGCATCGCAGATCCGCGCTACGGCGTCACCAGCCTCGTCGATCTCGGTTTGCCGGTTGATATGGCTGAAGCCGACGAGGCCTTGCAACGCGCGTTTGAGATGGTGTTTGAATCTAGAACCGCGCGGGCGTCACCATTGGTTTGATCAGGTCGAGAACGGATCCAGATCCGGTTCAGGCTGGCGCCCGAAATTTGGCACCCGCGCCACCCATAGAAGCGACCATATCATGATCAATGTGTTCAAGCCGACAATCGTCATGGAGAATCCGCCAAGGTTTGGCCGAACAATGAAAGCTTCTTTCGATGGCAGAGGGTTTTCCGGGCTTGGCCCCTGGTTCCAGCCGCCGCGTTGTCCGCCGCCGCGCTGACCTCTTTGGCCGCGCTGCCCTTCTTCTTCCGACACCTGTTCGCCATTCGCTTCCGCTTCGGCGCGGGCGGCTTCAGCTTCCAAGCGCGCCTGTTCAGCTTCTTCCTGGGCTTTGCGTCTTTCATCAAGTCGCGCATCACGCCAGGCGGCAGGGTCGGAGAGATATTCAGCGCGCTGCTGATACAGACGATCATATTCCGCAGAATTCGACGTCATGCCCCCAACAAAAGACAATGTCGCCAGGACCAGCGGCACCAGCACAATGATCGCACGCAGTGAGATTTTTCCAGCATGATTGAGCCGGCGCGTATGAATGACGTAAGACAGAACAGAGGTCACTGCCAAAACCACGGCGATCATGTAGCCGTGAAACACGCTCAATCCGCCCGTATCGGCGCCGGCAACGCCCATGATGAAGATGATGAACCCGACCCCGGCCCACGTGATGACGCCAGCAAAGAACAGGATCGTCCAGGCCCGGGTAAAATGTAACTTTGGCGATTGTCCGGTGGGATTAAAAAACGTGTCAAACCAACTCATTCGAGACGGCATCTGTTCTTCATCCGTAAGCCAGGGACGATCAGGGTCCAACAGAGACTGGGAGGCAATGGCATCGCTCATAGCGAGGAAGTCCTTTGAATGGTTTCTTGTCTTTGGGTGCTTATACACACCTTGAGATATTTATCAATAATCGATAAAAATTTATCGACAGGCGGAATTATTCGCCCAGATTGCGGGATCACCTTTGCGGCACGGGCCCGTGCATGTTCTCCTGCGGATGAGATCGCACGGCGCCAAGCCCAAATGCCACCAGAGCCCCGACAGCAATCGTTGTGACAACCACCAGCGGCACAGTCGCCTTGAGCACCAGCAACATCCCCTCCATGGCAGCCTCGACCTCGTTCTGCTCCAGATACTCCATCACTCTTTCATAGGTTTCGAGGGTTTCTGGCGAAATCAAAAACGGGCCGAGAAGTCCGGAAACAATCTGATTGGCGATCATCGCAACGACCCAGACCGCAAGGCTAAGCCATGCCGTCATGCCCGCATCATGAAGCCGTTTGCCAACCACACAGACATACGGATAGATCAAGGCAAAATGTAAGAAGACGAGCGGCAAAGCGACCATTCGGAACCCGGCTGCAACCAGCACGCTGGCAACGGTGAGAATCACCATGCCTTGCCAGAAACGATTGCGCCCGATGCGTCCGTTTGGATTGAAAAGTAACTCGCCCATTCTGCATCCCTGTCCTGACCGCCTATTTAGGTGGGTCCGTCATATAGGCAACGCTGAAAGCTGTCGAATTATTCGAATTCGAGCATGATCTCATCAGCTGCGACGCTGTCACCGGCGCCGACATTGATCGCTTTGACGACACCGTCCGCTTCGGCGCGAATGATGTTCTGCATTTTCATCGCCTCAACGATACAGACCGCCTCGCCTTCCTGCACCGTTTGGCCAAGCTCGACATCGACCGAGACGACCAGACCTGGCATCGGCGAAATGATCAGCTTTGACAGATCAGGTTTTTCTTTTTCGGGCAGGCGCTTGTGCAGTTCTGCGACCGTTGGCGAACAGACCAAGGCGTTCAGGCGCACGCCGCGATGGCGAACGAGATAGCCTTCTGTCTGATCGGCGATTTTCACCGCCATCGATTGGCCATCCAGCACGCCTTCAAACAAAGGCTCACCGGGCACCCAATCGGTGACCAGAGAATGGGCTTTTTCAGCGATCGTGATGGTCGCTTCGCCTTCGCCAAGCTCCAGCGTCACGGGAATATGTTCACCGCCGAGAATGACCACCCAATCAATGCGCGGTGCCTCGATTGGCGACATCCGCCCCGTGATCTGGCTCGCGCGGCGGACGAAAACCCCGTGCGCATAGGCGGCGGCCACTGTCAGCATCACGCGTTGCGCATCGGTCGGCGCGGTGCCCTGAAATCCGTCCGGGAACTCATCCTTGATATAGGCCGTGGTAATGTTGCCAGATCGGAACCGGGCTTCATCCATAACCGCGGCACAGAACGGCATATTGTCCTGGATGCCTTCGATATGAAATCGATCCAGCGCTTCGGCCTGGACGTCCAGAGCCTGATCGCGGTCTTTGCCGTGCGTCACCAATTTGGCAATCATCGGATCATAGAACATCGAGATTTCGTCACCTTCGCGAACGCCGCTATCCATGCGCACGGTGCCGCCTGCGAGCGCGCCTTCCTGGGGCGGCAGGAAACGTTTCAACCGTCCGATCGAAGGCAGGAAATTGCGATAAGGGTCTTCGGCATAAACGCGGCTTTCAATGGCCCAGCCATTGATTTTCAATTTGTCCTGTTTGAGCGCCAGTTTCTCACCGTAAGCTGACCGCAGCATCTGCTCGACAAGATCGACGCCGGTAATCATTTCCGTCACGGGGTGCTCGACCTGCAAACGGGTATTCATCTCCAGGAAGTAGAAACTCTTATCCTTGCCGGATGCCACAAACTCCACCGTGCCGGCACTGTCATAATCCACCGCCTTGGCCAGCGCCACGGCCTGTTCGCCCATTTTCTTGCGTGTGGCCTCATCGAGCAACGGCGATGGCGCCTCTTCCAGGACTTTCTGATTGCGGCGCTGGATCGAGCATTCGCGCTCAAACAAATACACGCAATTGCCATGCTTATCGCCCATCACCTGAATTTCGACGTGACGCGGCTCGAGAATGAACTTCTCGATAAAGATACGATCATCGCCGAAGGACGCCTTCGCTTCAGCTTTCACGGCCGGATACCCTTCTTCGGCATCCTGATCATTATGCGCGATCCGGATGCCTTTTCCACCGCCGCCAGCCGACGCTTTGATCATTACCGGATAACCGATTTCGCGGCTAATCTTGACCGCTTCTTCGGTGCTTTCGATCAATCCCATATGACCCGGAACGGTCGATACGCCTGCATCAGCCGCAAGCTTTTTTGAGCTGATTTTGTCGCCCATCGCCTCAATCGCATGAGGGTTCGGGCCGATAAAGACGATTTTCTCTTTCGCGAGTCGTTTCGCGAAATCCGGATTTTCTGACAGGAAACCAAATCCGGGGTGAACCGCCTCTGCGCCTGTCTGTTTCACAGCATCGACAATCTTATCCATGACGAGATAGGATTCAGCCGCAGGCGAAGCGCCAATATGAACGGTCTCATCGGCCATCTCAACCGCCATAGAGCCGGCATCCGCATCAGAATAAACGACCACCGTCTTAACCCCGAGGCGCCGGCAGGTCTTGATCACACGAACAGCAATCTCACCGCGATTGGCAATCAGGATTTTCTTGAACATTTACAGGCCCCGTGCGTGTTTTCTAATCTTCCGAAGCCGGACTTAGATCGCACACGCATGAATGTCGAGGTTGCCGCTTGGTCAAACACCCGGCAACAGCGATTTGTCGCAGATGAATCGGCGCGGTGCGGGGATTAGGCGACGGCGGCCAGACCTTGCGCAAAGCCTGGTGCTTCCTGTTTCAGGAATTCGATCAGCGCGGTTTCCGCCGGCGATATCTTGCCGTCAGATGCGAGCCCGGCAAGCAACCAGTCATTTTCGATTTCCGTCACCTTTTCAGCTTCACGATCCGCGGCTTCGGCGGCGATTTGGCGCGCTTTAGCGGCCTTGCGTCCATTGTGCGTGATCATCTCAAACCAATTGCCGGACGCGAATGACGCTCCCATGCGGGCGAAAAAGCCGCCGGCGCTGCTGCTTGTGTCCTGCAGCCAGCGTTCACGGGCCAGCGCATCTTCGATTTTTTGCGGCTCTGGATGGGCGCGCGCCATCAAATGATTGCCAACCGCGCGGGCGAACAGATCGTTCCAGGTCGGAGCATTGTCCGCATCAGCAATGGCGTCATTGGTCTTGAACAGAATACCAGCCTCGTACTGACTGACCCATAATCCGCCGTGACCAGCACCAGCATGCAGGGCGAGGCGCATGCGTTCGACCATCTTCAAACTGGCAATACCGTCTGAAATGATCCGGTCGCTGACCGCGTTGACGGTAAAGCGGGCGAGCTTTTCCGGGGCCCCTTCTGCTTTGCGCAATAGCTCAATCAGCAGATCGAGTTCGTCCAGGGTCGGCACGTGTGAATCGGTCTGCACCTGCGAGATAAGCCAATCGGCTTCAGCGTCCGTAATCCAGCCCTCCGGCGCCTCGCGCGTCAGCAGAAAGTCTTTCATGGCTTCCTGAAACCGGCTGATCCAGGCCGGGTCCATGGCGCTCAGCATGTCATTCAAACGAAACAGCGATTCTGCCTCTGTACGACTGACAATGCCGTCCTTGTAGATCTCATTGACGATCCGATGCGCTTCGGCCTCGGAGATTTCCCCGAGTTTTGCGACACGCGCCATCAATATGTTTGTTTCTTGATCCATTGAAACCTCGCCAGGATATAGGCGGGCACAGTCGCAGAAAGCTATTGCTATTCGGTTTACGCGTCAGCGGGCTCTATATGCAGGAAACGCGTGAATAAATGCAGCAATTCCCGCGGCATATCCTTTGGCAGCAAGCCATCTACGGGGTCATCATGGCGGATCACCATTGTGTGTCCGCGCGGGTCATCGACCCGGAAATAATTCATCGCCCAGTCCGGAAACGCCCGTCCAACGATGTTTTCGCCAATGATCTGGACAACGCCGAAATGCCGCGGATCGGCGAGAATTTTGTCATAGACTTCAAGAACTTCCGCACGCTCACCTTCGAGGGCCTGCATAAAATGCCGGCCATTATGAGCCAAAAACCCGGTGATACGACGCTCATGATTGTTCGATTGGGAGACATCGAGAATGTCCCCAATCTGTTTCGGCTGAAAGCCGTCTTTCGCAGTGCTGACATAGACCAAGCGATACATCATATACTCCAAGTCTAAGCCTTAGATCAGCTATGACGCGGTGCAACATGATACTCTTCCGGCGTGTTCAGAGGCGGTTAACAAAGCCGCGAGGCGGGTACGCAAGTCCGGTCTGGAAGTTTTTGCCAATCGCTGGCATATAGGGCGCTGATCGAAATCACCTTTTGAAAGCTGTAAGAGCATGACCGAAGCCGACCTCATGACCCCAATGCGCACGGGCGAGATCCGTATTCACGATGCAGCCGGGTTCGAAGGCATGCGCAAAGCCGGCCGTTTGGTCGCGGAGTGTCTGGATATGCTTGTTGGCGAAGTCAAACCTGGCGTCACGACAGGCCATATTGATGATTTGATCCGGCAATTCGTGTTCGATCACGGCGCCCAATCGGCGACCATCGGATATCGCGGATATCGGCATGCCTCATGTATCTCCCTCAACCATGTGATCTGCCATGGCATTCCGGGCGATCGGGCGTTCAAGAATGGCGACATTGCCAATATTGACGTGACGGTGATTGTTGATGGCTGGCATGGCGACCATTCGCGCATGTACGCGGCTGGTGAACCGAAACGCATTGCCAGCCGATTGATGGACGTGACGTATGAAGCCTTGATGGCTGGTATTGCCGCGGTCAAACCGGGTCAAAGATTTGGCGATATTGGCGCCGCGATTTCGGAGATAGCGCGCAAGAATAGATTTTCGGTCGTCGAAGACTTTTGTGGCCACGGTCTCGGCCAGCTGTTTCATGATGAACCGAACGTCGTCCATAATGCTAGAGCTGGCACCGGTCCTGAGCTTCAGGAAGGCATGTTTTTCACGATTGAACCGATGTTGAATGTCGGGCGCAAAGATGCAGCAATCCTGAGCGACGGCTGGACCGCGGTCACGCGCGACCGCAAACTGTCGGCCCAATTTGAACATTCGGTTGGCGTAACCAAGGACGGGTGCGAGATTTTTACAGCGTCGCCTAAAGGCTATCACACCCCGCATACGGTGAGCCTTTGAACGCAAAACCTGCCGATCCACACTGGCAGGGACACCGGGATCGCTTGCGCGGCAAGCTGATCAAACGCGGCGCGGGCGCATTAGACGATTACGAGTTGCTCGAAACGCTGCTTTTCGCGTTCATTCCACGCCGGGATGTCAAACCGATTGCGAAAACACTGCTGCGCAGATTTGGATCTTTGTCAGCCATACTCGCCGCTGATGTCGAGGCGCTAAAAAGCGTTCCGGGCATTGGCGAGAGCGTCGCCGCCTATTTGCTTGCAACCCAGGAAATCGGCATGCGGGCCGGACGCGAGGCCATTCAAGCCAGGTCGATCATATCCAGCTGGACCACCCTGCTGGCATATGTTCGCACGCGGTTGCAACACGAAACACGCGAGCAATTCCGCGTCTTATTCCTGGATCGCAAAAATCAGCTTCTCGCAGATGAGCTGATGGGGCAAGGCACCGTTGATCATGCTCCTGTCTACCCGCGTGAAATCGCCCGACGCGCGCTCGAACTGTCCGCCTCGGCGCTGATTCTGGTGCACAATCACCCCTCAGGAGATCCATCTCCCTCTCACACAGATATTGAGATGACGCGAGAGATTATCGACGCGCTCGCGCCGTTTGAAATTACGGTGCACGATCACCTGATTGCCGCCAAACAGGGTGTCACGAGCTTCAAATCAGAAGGCCTGATATAGGCGACCGTCTCGACGGCAAGTCTGGACAGAGACCGAAAGCAGCGCCAGTCTGCGGTAAAATTTTGGGAGGAATTGAGATGAAATGGATCGGCATCAGCCTTAGCGCCCTCGTGCTCGCCGCGACAGCCTGCGCCCAGACCCCGAGCGAACCGACGCCTGAGGCAAGTTCCTCCTGGTATCCATCCAAGTATGGTGGGGCCGACCGTCTTGGCGCCGTGAACAATCTAACGCCCGAAAAAACCGCAGCCGCAGCGCAATTGATTACGCGCGGGGCGACGTTCAGTCTCGGCATGGTCACCGGACGCGACACGCCAGCTTATGGCCCGCGCGAATATGATGTCATGGTGCTGCAACTGTCCGATGGTTCCGGCACTGCGCTGGGCGCCAATCAGGCCACCGGCAATGATGATTATGTCGACACTTTTGTCGGCATTGGCAGCCAAATTGACGGGCTCGGCCATATGGGGATCAATCACCGTTACTATAATGGCGTCCCAGTCGCCGATTTTGTGACGACGTCTGGACTGACCCAATTCGGCACCCACACGCTGCCCGCGATTGCGACGCGCGGCATTTTGCTCGACATGACCAAGAGCTTTGCCGACCCAGTGCCGGATGGCACAGCCTTCAACCAGGCCGAGATCGATGCCGCGGCAGCCCGGGCGGGAGTCACGATTGAGGCGGGCGACGTGGTGATTTTCCATACGGGCAAGATGAAAGCCACAGAAGGCGAAACCACATTGGCCCCGTTATCCCCTGGGCTCGGTGTCGGCGGCGCTCAATATTTGTCTGATCTGGGTGTGGTTGCTGTTGGCGCGGACACTTGGGCGCTCGAAGCCATTCCGTTCGAGGATGAAACCCGACCGTTTGATGTTCACCTGACGCTCCTGGCCAAGAATGGCGTCTACATCCTTGAAAACATGGTCACCGAAGAGTTGGCGGCCGATGGCGAAGGCGCGTTTTTCTTCTCGCTGGGTGTGCCGCGCCTGGAAGGCACGGTCCAGGCCATCATCAATCCCGTCGCGCTCCGCTAATCCGGATCTGATCACGCTCACCCTGCGAAAAGACTTGCGCAGGGCGGCGGGCAGGCTACCGTATCGATAACAGATACATACGCCATTCAAGGCGTAGCTTGGGAGGCTTTGAATGAGCGACACCGCAACCGCGGCGGCGGACGGACATGTTACGGGATATGGCTCTAAAGGGTATCGCACTTATGTGCTGCTGGTGCTCATGGTGGTCTACACCTTAAATTTCATCGATCGAAACCTGATCGGTGTGCTGGCAGAACCCATCATTCAGACCTTCAGTCTGAGCGACACCCAGTTTGGCCTATTGGCAAGTTGGCCGTTCGCAATTTTCTATGCCGTGATGGGTTTGCCGATTGCGATGGCCGCTGATCGCTTCAACCGGGTCAATATCATCGTCATTTGTATCGTCCTCTGGTCGGTGATGACAGCGCTTTGCGGCATCGCTGCAGGCTTCATCACATTAATGCTGTTTCGAATTGGGGTCGCGGTTGGTGAAGCCGGTTGTACGCCGCCGGCCAATTCGATCATCGGGGATTATTATCCGGCAAAGAACCGGGCGACCGCCCTCGGCATCTACTCCATGGGTGTCACCCTAGGGGGCGTGCTGGCTTATCTCTTTGGTGGACCATTGGCCGAACTTAGCGGGCCAACATTCGGCGCCTGGCTGAATAATGTCGGGGTTGGCTTCCTGTTTTCGGGCATCGACTGGCAAAATGTCGAAGGCTGGCGCATCGCATTTGTGGTGATTGGCCTGCCAGGCGTCCTGATCGGCGCCCTGCTCTGGTTTACGGTCAAAGAACCGCCCCGCGGCTATTCGGATCCCCCCGATGCGCAAGCGGTTGCGAAAGCCTCGACCAAAGAGACCTGGCAAGAGCTGATGTCCAAGCCGAGCTTTTGGTGGATGTCCGCTGGCGCTGCGCTGGTCGCCTTTGTCGGCTACGGCCTGTTTACGTTCCAGATCCCCTTCCTGATCAGAGAACATGGTCTCGGCGTGCGCGAAGCCTCGATTAATTTCGGCGCTCCTTTGTCCGCGGTTGCCGCACTTGGAACCTTCCTCGGCGGCTATCTGACGGACAAGTTCTCACACCGCTTCAAAACGGCGGTTGCGATCATTCCAGCAATCGGATTGCTGCTGGCGGTCCCGCTTTACATATTCGCCTTCTATGCAAGCGACCTGACCGTGCTGTTCATCGTCTGGGCGCTCGCCGCGGTTTGTCATTACGCTTATCTCGGCGCGCAGTATAATATCGGACAAGGTGTTGTGTCGGCCCGGTCACGCGCGACCGCGATCGCGATCTTGCTGATCATTGTGTCGATCATCGGCAATGGCATTGGACCGCAATTTGTTGGCATCATGAGTGATGTCTTCACCGGCGCCAATCTCAGCGGTGACGGCTTGAGCGCCTCCATCTGCGCCGCTGCGGACGGCCTGACCCCGGAGCAATTGGCGCTCTGCGCTGAAGGTCGCTCGGCGGGCCTGAAACAATCGATTTCGGTGACCACGCTCTGGTTCATCGTCGCTGCGTTCTGCTTCTGGATGTCATCCCGGCATCTTGAAAAAGATATGGTTGCCAAGTTGGAGACCGCGTAATGTCCGACGTTGCGACGGGGACCGCTCCCGAGACAGCTGAACCCGTCGAAGGCTATGGCAGCTCGGGATATCGCGCTTATGTCCTGTTTGCGTTGATCGTCGTCTATACGTTCAACTTCATTGACCGCACGCTGATCGGTGTGCTGGGCGAGCAAATCCGCGAGACATTCGGCTTGTCGGATTTCATGATCGGCATTCTATCCGGGCTGGCCTTCGCCGTGCTCTACACGCTGCTTGGCATTCCTTTTGCCATGCTGGCGGAGCGTAAGAATAGAACCTCGATCATCGCCATCGCCATGGCCGCCTGGTCGGCCATGACTGTGGCGTGTGGGTTAGCGCAAAACACGATGCAATTTGCGCTCGCGCGCATTGGCGTCGGCATTGGCGAGGCCGGGTGTTCGCCGCCGTCGCATTCCCTGATCTCAGATTATTTTCCGCCCGAGAAACGCTCATCGGCGCTTGGTATATTTGCGCTTGGCATTCCAATCGGATCCATGCTTGCGGCGCTCGGCGGAGCCTATATCGCCACGCGCGGCGGGTTGGACTGGCGGGATGCGTTCATCTGGATGGGCCTACCTGGGGTACTCGGCGCGATCATCTTCAAACTGACCGTCAAGGAACCTCCGCGCGGGTTTTCCGATCCGGGTGGTGCAGCCGCGGCAGCGGCACGGCAGATGCCCTCGCCGTTTAAAGTCTTTGGAGTCGTGTTCAAGAAACCGACCTTCTGGCATGTCAGCATGGGCGGCGCGATGGCCTCATTTGCAGGCTATGGCATTGGCCAGTTCATCGCGCCCTTCTGGATGCGGGCGCACGGCCTCGACCTGATGAGTGCCGCGCTCATCTATGGCGGGGTTCTTGGCGTCGCTGCTGGCATCGGCACGTTTGGTTCAGGCGTTGTGGCTGACCGCGTGCGTGACCGGCATCCAAATTCAGACAGCTGGCTACCGGCGCTTGGCATGTCGCTGTGTGTGCCGTTGATGATCTTTGGCTATAACACCGTCGGCTTCTCCTCCGGCGCGACCGCGATCTGGCTGGCAATTCCGGTTTTGGTCGTCGCAGCCATCCTGCGCTATTCCTATCTCGCACCGATGTTCGCCGTCACACAAAAACTGGTCGAGCCGCGGATGCGCGCCACGGCTGCCGCGTTGCTGCTCTTCGTCGTCAATATTATCGGCTACGGCCTGGGGCCACCGGCTGTCGGCTGGATTTCCGATCAAGGCACCAAGCATCACCTGGCGCAACTGGAGTCACCGGTGACAGCATCTGAGTGCGGACGCATTGAATCGGCTTTGCTGGCCGCTCGAAAGGAACGTGAGAACGCCATTTCCGGGGCAGAACTTGAGGCCGCCACAGCCGCGAATGACACCTATTGCAAACCCGCCCGGGCCATCGGCAATCGCATCGGTGTCTCTGTCGGGTCGCTCTTCCTGCTTTGGGCCGCCCTGCATTTCTTCCTGATGGGTCGCACCATGCAACGTGACCTGTGGACGCCAGACGAGACGCCCGCTACAGCCTAGGCCATGGCGGTCTATACCAATGTTTCTGATGCGGCATTAGCGACCTTCCTCTCCGAGTATGATCTCGGAGAGGCGGTGGCGTTCAAGGGCATTGCGGAAGGTGTCGAGAATTCGAATTATTATCTCGAAACGACCGCTGGGCGATATATCCTCACCCTGTTTGAAAAGCGCGCCAATCCGGCCGACCTGCCTTATTTTATCGCGCTGAAACAACATCTCGCGTCGCGGGGGTTTTCATGTCCGCTGCCCGTGGCCGCGAGAGATGGCGCGGCGCTGCGGTCGCTGGCCGGACGTCCCGCCGTGATTATCACATTCCTGCAAGGGCTGTCGCCGCGTGTTCCGAACGCTGCGCAATGCCGAGAATTGGGCGTGGGACTGGCGCAGCTGCACCAGGCGGCATCTGATTTTGAATTGGTCCGCTCCAATGATCTTGGCCCGGCAAGCTGGCCCGCCTTATGGGCGGGACGCGCCGACCATGCCGACGCCCTGCAACCCGGCCTGGCGCAGAAGATCGACAGCGATCTGGCTCAGATCAAAGCGTCTTCGGGGTTCAGCGAAACCCTGCCCCGCGGCACCATTCACGCCGATTTGTTCCCGGACAACGCCTTCTTCCTCGGCGATCGCTTCACGGGTGCGATCGATTTCTATTTCGCCTGCACAGATGCGCTGGCTTATGATCTGGCTGTATGCATCAATGCCTGGGCATTTGAGACCGATGGGGCTTTCAATTTTTCCAAAGCCCGAAATTTGATTGCGGGCTATGAAAGCGTTCGACCGCTGCGCGTGGACGAAAAATCAGCCTTCCCGACCTTGTGTCTTGGCGCTGCGATACGGTTTTTTCTGACCCGCCTGGTGGATTGGACCGAGACACCCGAAGACGCTCTGGTCAAGCCCAAGGATCCGCTGGAATATGCTGCGCGATTGCGCTTTCACCGCACAGCAAAATCCATAGCCGATTATGGCGGCGAATAGCTGTCCCTAAGTCACCAATAGACAGCGCGCACGGCTGAGCTAATCTCATTTCAAAACCCGTCCTTATTGAGACGTGTAGGAGGAGATCGAGTCATGCATCCATCGCATCACGCGCAAACCCATCCGGATAAACCGGCTTATATCATGGCTGGCAGCGGCGAGGTCGTGACCTTTGATCAGCTCGACCGCCGATCGAACCAGATTGCGCATGCCTTTCGAACCCTTGGCCTGACCCCTGGTGACACGCTGGCCATATTTGCCGAGAACAGCCCTCGCTATTTCGAGATCTGCTGGGGGGCACAGCGTGCCGGGTTGTATTTTGTTTGTATCTCATCGCGCCTGACGACACCGGAAGTCGAGTACATCATCAAGGATAGCGGTGCCCGGCTATTGATCGCGTCTGCCGGTCTGGAGGCGGTCGCCGAAGACGTCACAAGCGTCACTGAGCTTGACGCCTATTGGTCAATTGATGGCCCGATCCGAGGCTATGAGCCGCTCGAAGGCGTACGCGCCGGCATGCCGGAAACGCCTATTGCCGATGAGCGTGCGGGCTCTGATATGCTCTATTCTTCGGGCACCACAGGGCGGCCAAAAGGCATTCGTCCGCCCTTGCCTGAAGATCCGGCAATTGATGGCACGAATGCGCTCGTCATGATTGCTCAGGCCTTGTTCAGGGCGACGCCAGACGGCATCTATTTGTCGCCGGCTCCGCTCTATCACGCCGCGCCGCTGCGCTGGTGCATGTCGATGACAAAATTCGGCATGACGCTGATCGTGATGGAGAAGTTCGACGCCGAGCAATATCTGGCTCTTGTCGAAAAGTACAAAGTCACCCACACGCAATTGGTTCCGACCATGTTTGTCAAAATGCTGAAACTGCCAGAGGCGGTTCGAAACAGATATGACATGTCGAGCCTGGATGCCGCCATTCATGCCGCCGCCCCCTGCCCCATCCCGGTCAAGGAACAGATGATTGAATGGTGGGGCCCGGTCATAGAGGAGTATTATGCCGGATCGGAAGGCAATGGCATGACCTGGACGACGTCGGAACAATGGATGTCGCACAAGGGCACGGTCGGCATACCGATTTATGGCGAGCTGCACATTTGCGACGAAGACGGAAACGAAGTCGGGGTTGGCGAAGAAGGTCAGATCTATTTTGGCGGAACGCCGCCGCCCAATTATCACAACGCACCAGAGAAAACCAAAGGAGCGCTCAATCCCAAACATGCGGATTGGTCATCCCTCGGAGACGTCGGCAAAGTTGATGAAGACGGCTTCCTGTATCTGACCGATCGCAAAGCCTTCATGATCATATCCGGCGGCGTGAACATCTACCCGCAGGAAGCCGAAAATATTCTGATCACGCATCCAGCTGTCGCTGACGTCGCCGTGATCGGGGTGCCAGACGAGGAATTCGGTGAAGCCGTCAAAGCGGTCGTGCAACCCATGGACGGCGTCGCGGGCGACGATGCCCTGGCCGACGAGCTGTTGGAATATTGTCGCGCGCGGCTGGCCAAAATCAAATGTCCGAAATCGGTCGACTTTGATCCGGCGCTGCCGCGTCATCCGACCGGCAAACTGTATAAACGCCTCGTGCGCGATCGCTACTGGGGCAATAAAGACAGCCGCATCGTCTGAGAATACGCTTGCACTTATCCACTCTAACCGTCACTAATCATTACAGAAACAATTCCATGGGAGGAACACATGGCTGATCCAAAAACCGTTCAATATTCGGACCTTGAAAGCCTGGTTGGCCAGACACTGGGGCCCTCAGACTGGTTTGAAGTTGACCAGGGACGTATCAACACGTTTGCAGATGCGACCGGCGACCATCAATGGATCCACGTCAATGAAGAAATGGCCGGAAAAATGCTCGGCTCGACGATTGCGCATGGCTATCTGACCCTGTCCCTCATCCCCATGTTCGGGCCTCAAGTTCTGCGCGTCGACGGCGTCACCCGGGGCATCAATTACGGCGCTAACAAAGTCCGCTTCACCAACATGGTTCCGGTCAATTCCAAGCTCCGCATGGTCCAGACCGTCAAGGAAGTGAATGAGAAAGCTGGCGGCAAGCAGATGATCTCGGAATGCACAATCGAGATTGAAGGCCAAGACCGTCCGGCGTGTGTGGCTGAAACGATCACCGTTCTCTACGGCTAAGTTCGACCTATATAGATGGGGCACCATTTGAAAGCGCCCCATCTATGACCCAGCCTATGCCAGAGATACAGAGACTCAAACGCACCGATGCCGAATGGCGAGAATTGCTGTCGCCGGATCAATATCGTGTCGGCGTCAAGGAAGGCACAGAGCGCGCCTTCTCAGCCGGAAATTTTGAAAGCGAAAAGCGCGATGGCGTCTATCATTGCGTCGGATGCGATACGCCGCTCTGGTCGTCAGAGCACAAATTTGACAGCGGCACCGGCTGGCCAAGCTATTGGCAACCCATGACCTCAAACGTGGTCGAAACCAAAACCGATTTCAAATTGATCTACCCGCGCACCGAATGCCATTGCGCCGTATGCGGCCTGCATATGGGCCATGTTTTCAAGGATGGTCCCCCGCCCACCGGGCAGCGCTGGTGTATCAATGGTGTCGTGTTGAACTTCAAACCCAAACAAGATTGAACTGCCTCCTAGACATCAAGCGAGACATGGTTAATTTGCCGCTATTCGATAAATAGCGGAGCATTTCATGCGTTTGACTTCTGTTCTGGCTGGTGCAGCCAGTCTCGCCCTGATGACTGGTTGTGTATCGACCGCAAATATTGAAACCGAACCTGTTATCGTCGAAACGCCGCCCGTCGACGCAGAAGCCAAGGATACATTCGTGAAACTGACTCCCCCTGTCGCCAAACGCGAGCCGAAGACGATTGAACAAGTCGGGCGGACGCGCATTGATCCCTATAATTGGATGAAGGATGAAAATTGGCAGGCGGTGATGCAGGACCCAACCGTCCTGCGCGCCGATATTCGCGAATACCTTGAGGCCGAGAACGCCTATACCAAAGCCGAACTCGAAACCCCTCTGGACGAGCTCAAGGAAGAGCTGTTTCAGGAAATGCGGGGGCGCATCAAGGAAGATGACAGCTCCCTGCCCTCGATTGACGGACCCTATGCCTATCTGACCAAATTCCGCACCGGAGGTGAATATCCGATCATGGCCCGCAAAGCCGCCGCCGACATTTACAACGCCGAGGCGGAAGACGAGATTTTGCTGGATGGCGATGAGATGGGCAAAGGCAAAGCCTATTTCTCTTTCAATGATGTTGAGCACAGCCCCAATCATCAAATTGTCGCTTATGCCGTCGACGAACAAGGCAGCGAATATTACACGATCCGGTTCAAGAACATCGAAACGGGCGAAATGCTTCCGGATGCAATTGAAAAAACCGCAGGCACATTTGTTTGGGGTGCCAATTCCGATCGCGTGTTCTGGATCGAGCGAAATGAAGACGGCCGGCCGGCGGCGGTTCACATGTACACACTCGGCGGCGATGGCTCAGTTGAGCTCTATCGCGAACAAGATCCCGGATTCTTTGTTGGTGTTAGCGAGTCACAATCTGGCGACTATATATTCGTCAGCGCCGGGAGTCATACGACATCGGAGCTTCACTTCTTCGAAGCCGACGCGACAATGCCGGAGCTTAAAACGATCGCCCCGCGCGAAACCAACATCGAATATAGCGCGGACCATTGGGGCGATCGGTTTGTCATCTCAACCAATGCCGATGACGCGGTAGATTTCAAAATTGTCACCGCCCCGATCGAGACCCCGGGCCGTGAACACTGGTCTGAACTGGTTCCGCATCAGGCCGGCACCTTGATCCTGGGCATGGATGTCCTGAAAAATCATCTGATCCGGCTTGAGCGCAATGAAGGTCTGCCACGCATTGTCGTGCGCGACCGGGCAACCGGCGCGGAAGAAATAATTGCCTTCGAGGAAGAGGCGTATGCGCTCGGCACGTCTGTCGGCTATGCGTATGACTCTACACAGATGCGCATCTCATACTCATCGCCGTCCACGCCATCGCAGACTTTTGATTATGATCTCGCCAGCAAAGACCGCGTCTTGCGCAAGGAACAGGAGGTGCCATCTGGGCATGATGCCAGCGTCTATGTCGTAAGACGCGTTTTGGCGCCGGCGCGAGATGGCGCCGCAGTGCCCGTGACCATTCTCTACCATAAGGATACGGCAATCGATGGCAGCGCACCGATGCTGCTTTACGGTTATGGATCATATGGAGCGACGATTTCAGCCCGCTTCCGGACGACGCCATTGGCGCTCGCTGATCGCGGCATGGTCTATGCGATCGTACACCCACGTGGGTCGATGGCGAAAGGCTATCAATGGTATCTCGATGGCAAGCTCGAGAAGAAGGTCAACACGTTCAATGATTATGTCGATGCCGGCAATCACCTCATCGACCAGGGTTACTCAACCCGAGGCAATGTCGTGGGCATGGGCGGCTCGGCCGGTGGGCTTCTGATGGGCGCCGTCGCCAATCAGGACCCGGAAATGTTTGCCGGAATTATCGCCGCTGTCCCGTTCGTTGACGTGATCAACACGATGTCGGATGACACGCTCCCGCTGACCCCGCCAGAATGGCCGGAATGGGGCAATCCGCTGATCAGTGCCGAGGATTATGACACGATGATGGCTTACAGCCCTTACGATCAGACCACGGACCTGAACTATCCAAGCATGCTGATCACAGGCGGCCTCAGCGATCCACGCGTGACCTATTGGGAGCCAAGCAAATGGGCGGCGAAACTGCGTCATGAAGCACCGGACGCCGGACCATATTTCTTACGCATCAACATGGATGCCGGACATGGCGGCGCCTCCGGCAGATTTGAGGGATTGAAAGAAACCGCACTTGAATATGCTTTCGCGCTGGCGGCAGTCGGCAAAGCCCAAGATCTCAGCCTGGCAGAGGATGAGTAACGGCATATTTGCCTTATATTCGTCCCAAGCTCCCATTTTAATCGACTTAGTTTCAAGGGGAAATCACCATGAATACCATATTTACCGCACTCTTGCTTAGCGGCCTCGCAACCACGCTTCCTGCCTTTGCTGATTCCGAAGGCGAATACTGGCGCACCGAAACCTTCACTCAGGAATTCAACAAGCAAGGCGGCGACAGCGAGAACTTCACCTATACCGGTATCAAGACCGCGAGCATCAACCCTGATGTTCCAGAAATCCGGTTTGGCTGCAGCGACCGATATGGTCTGACCGCGACCATTACGTTCCGACCGCTGTCAGAGGCAGATCCTCGCAACAATAAATATCTCAAGTTTCGCTACAAAAATTCGAACATGACGATTGAGGGTCGCGATACAGAGCGGGTCAACTGGACCTTCATCAAGGAAACCCGCACCATTCAAACACGCCGCAACAAGCACGCGGCCATGATCTATAATGCGATTGTTGAACAGCGCCCGATCACGATCAAAGAGCCGTACAAGAAAAACGTCACTTTGACGCCGGCGCCCGTGGATGAGGGGTTTATCGAATTTGCAACCGGATGCTCGGTGACCTCCGGAACGCCCGCTTCTTGAACAGAACAGGCTTCGCGAAGACAAACGAAATAATCTGAAAAACAAAATTATGCATTGATATCATATTCAATTTCATTTTGATTTACCCCTGAAGGGGAGTCATCATGAAATTGAATATCTATGCTTCGATCACGGTCGCCATTCTGGGACTCACCATTGGCATTGCCGACGCTCAAGAACAGCACTGGGATGCGCAGTCGTTTCGACAATCGATGGACCAGAAAGGCAGCGCCACCGGGGATTACATCTATTCAGGTGTCAAAGTCTGGACCCGTGACACCGAAGCACCTGAAATCCGATTTGGCTGCAGCGAACGCTATGGGCTGACCGCGAACATCAATTTTCTGCCGGCCTCGCAGGCGGACCCATCAAAAAACAGAAACCTCAAGCTCCGGCAGAAAACCACGACCCTCACCGTTGAGGGACGAGAACCGGAACGTGTGCCCTGGACTGTGATCAAAGAAACTCGAACGGTTCAAACCCGCAGCACCAAGCACGCCGCCATGATCTATAATGCTGTGGTTCAGGGCCTGCCGATAACGGTCAAGGAACCCTATAAAAAGGCCGTGACCCTGACCCCGCCTCCAGTCGATCCGGCGTTCACCTGGTTTGCGGAAAACTGCTATGTGACCTCCCAATAGCGGGTCGGTTACTGCATCACGGTCTCGAAAAAGAGAGGCATGATCAGCCGCCCATTTTGAGGGGAGTCGCCAAATGATTTTCCCGCATCATGCCACAAATATCCTCTGAACAGCACAAGACGATTAAACCGCATGGGCAGCATCATGGTCTCTTCCCAGGCGTCTGGATCATTCGATTCTGAAAGGACGTCGGTCAAAGCTTCATCCGGGGTCGCATACCCTGCATTTTCAGCCATTCCGGGCCACACGGGCGCCATCGTCCACCCGGTCCGCTTGTGCCGGAAAAAGTGCGTGCCGCCCTGGCAATATTCGTCGGGCGTCAGATAGATAATCCCCGACCAGTGGCACATATCCATATGCACGCTGAGCCCTTGTCCGACCTCGCCCGACAAGGCCAGACGAGGACGCTGATGAGACGTGTTCTGTGCCCGAACCAAACGTTCATTGACGATACTGGAGACCAATTGATCGATGCCAGGCAATTGAATCTCTGTCGATGAATTGCGTCCCGGATAAACCTCATTCGTATGGCGCTCAGGAAAATCTGACGCCAGCGCCCGTTCGCGCAATTGCATGGGTTGGTCGAAAAAATCATCAATGATGAGATGCTGTAATTGCATATGTCGGTGCTCTTGAGATTGCTCGCGCAGGAATTGCACTTGTCATACTGTGAAATCAAGAACGCGAAAGCCCCTGCTTGCGGACCGTCTTGAACCCGCCTGCCATGGCGCCTCCCCTGCCGGTCACGCGGCGAGCGCTGGGCTATCTTTCAATCACGGCCAGACCGCGATCGACATAATCCGTGATTAAACCATCGGCGCCTGCCGCCTGCAGCGCAGCCATCTCAACCGGGTCATTGACCGTCCAGTACTGAACCCGCAAACCGCGCGCCTTCGCGGCTGCAAGAATGCGTGGATGGGTCAAATCAAGTCCATTGGCAGAGACTGGGATTTGCAACGCCGTCGCCTCGATTTTGAGCAAACGGGAAACGCCCATTCGCGCAGCGATAACGAAATTGCGCACCTCTGCCGATGCCATCGATGTTGCCACGTCCGGGCACGCCTGGCGAAACGCGCGCAGGGCGGAATCATGGAATGATCCGACCAGGACGCGATGTTCGGCGCCGCGGCGCTTGATCACATCACAGATCGACGTCGCTGCACGCTCGGTATCATTCTTGATCTCCATCACCCACCTCGCCTCCGGAAATGCAATCAAGGCGTCGTCGAGTTTCGGAATGGCAATGCCGCGTTGCCCGAAGCTGGCTCCGTCTATGACCGTACCAGCGCCAGCATCCGCCTGCCTCAGATCTGACCAATCATATGCATCGACGCGCCCGGTCATATTCGTGGTGCGGTCGAGCGTATCATCATGACGCAGCACCAGGGTTCCATCGCGGGCCTGTTGCACGTCAACTTCCAACACGTCCGCCCCCATCTCTTCTGCCAACTGCAAAGCGAACAAGGTGTTGGCCGGCGCGAGACCGAGACCACCGCCATGCGCAATTATCTCGGTCTGGTTCTCCTTCACGGCCTGAAAATAGATGTGCGATATCGGTTTTGGCGCCGGCCAAAAAACCAGCGCCAAGACACCGCTAACAAACAGCGAGAGCAGGATCAGGAGGCGCTTCTTCATCTCTCTTCTACACTGGCAGATCCGCCTGTGCTTGACCAGAAACTGGATCGAAAGCACGCGGAAATCGTTAAGCCAGCGTCGCACATTTCACGGGTTGAGACGCAGATATGTAAATCTGGTTTTGCTATAACGCAGGCTCAGAATTCAGGGGATGCGACATGACAATTGTAAAGATTGCTGCTGGGATTGTGGCCACGATCATCGCGCTTGCGGGCCTCGGTGCGATGGTTGGAGGATCGGGTTTCGACTATGACCAAGCCACGCCGAGCGAACGACAGGCCTGGCTCGATGCCGAAGCGCAAGTGATGGCGAGTGATGTGCGAGAGGGGATTTTCTCGACCGGCGTGAAACAAACCCAAATGGACTTGCAAGACGTCATTGTCGATCAGGATAAGAAGTTGGTCGAGATCATCATCGTCGCAAAAGGATCGTTGCGGACTTATCGTCCAAAAGACTTTCGGATGCAGTTCCTGGCGAGAACCTGCCCGGGTTACAAACGCAGTCCGTTCGGAAAAATCGACTATCGCACAAGCTTCAAACTGGTTCGGGAGAATGGCGATATCGCGGTGGCGGAGAATTTGTCGAACGCCGCATGTGAGCAGTACAGAGCGTTTCTGAAACGCCAGGCCAAAGCTTAGCTGCTCCGATCAAAAAGCCCGCGCCAAACGGCACGGGCTTTTCCATTCTGAAATCGGCGTCTGCCTAGTGCAGGAATTCAAACAATCCAGCCGCGCCCATGCCGCCACCGATACACATGGTGACGACCCCATATTTGGCTTTGCGACGCTGACCTTCCAACAGGATAGACCCGGTGCAACGCGCGCCGGTCATGCCGAATGGGTGTCCAATCGAGATTGAACCGCCATTGACGTTGTACTTCTCAGGATCAATGCCGAGGAAGTCGCGGCTATACAGGCACTGAGAGGCGAATGCTTCATTCAGTTCCCAAAGATCGATATCATCGACTTTCAAACCATGGCGCTCGAGCAAACGTGGTACAGCCTTGATCGGGCCAATGCCCATTTCGTCCGGATCGACGCCGCCCACATTAAAGCCCATGAAACGGCCGAGCGGCTCGATGTTCCGACGCGCCGCTTCTTGGGCTTCCATGACCACGACAGCCGCGGCGCCATCAGACAGCTGAGACGCGTTGCCCGCAGTGATATATTTGCCTTGCTGAACTTGCTGTCCGCCAGAGAAGACCGGTGGCAAGCCAGCCAAGGCTTCAGCTGTGGTGCCCGGACGATTACACTCATCGCGGTCGCAAACAACGTCCTGCTCGGTGACTTCGCCGGTTTCCTTGTTTTTCAGCAGCATCTTGGTTTCAAGCGGCACAATCTCTTCTGCCATGTAACCTTTTTTCTGAAATTCCGCAGTGCGGCGCTGAGATTCAGCAGAATACTCATCCTGCGCCTCGCGACTAACATTATAGCGGTCCGCAACGATTTCTGCGGTCTCGATCATGGTCATCCAGATCGCTGGCCATTTCGCCATCAACTGGTCTTCCGTGTAACGGTGCATATTCATGTGTCCCGAACGAGACACCAGAGACAGACTTTCAACGCCGCCACCAATGGCCACCGGGGCGCCTTCATTGATCACGGTTTGCGCGGCATTCGCGATGGCCTGCAGGCCGGATGAACAGAACCGATTGATCGTCGCGCCCGACGTCGAGCTTGGGCAACCCGCCCAGAGCGCCGCATTGCGCGCAACATTGTGTCCGGTCGCGCCTTCTGGTTGCGCCGCGCCCATGAATACATCTTCAATGGCTTCTGGCTCGACGCCAGCGCGCGCCATGGCGTGCTTGATCGCGTGGCCGGCCATTGTGATGCCGTGCGTGTTATTCAATGAACCGCGGCCTGCCTTGGCGAGGCCGGTTCGGGCGGTGGATACGATTACTGCTTCGCGCATGACGAAAGTCTCCCGTAGGTGGTCTATGTTGCGGTGCACCCTACTGAAGCGAGCAGGCCCCGACTAGGGGTAACGTTGACGTAAAGTGGAACGACGTCGCGGCAACCCCTTCACGAATGCGCGATTCCGGCTTAGGGAACGAGTTCCATAAAGGGGAGTACACCAATGGGCATTTTTAAGTTTGCCATGAACAAGGGCAAAGAGATCATTGCTGAGCGCAACAAGGTTGCCGAAAAAGCGATCCGCAAAGAAGTTGAGGATCTTGGTCTCGATGATGAACTGGGCAACGATTTCAAGGTCTCAGTTGAAGGCAAGCAGGTCAAACTCGAAGGTCGGGTTCCGGACCTTGCCACCAAAGAGAAATTGATCCTGGCTGCGGGCAATGTGAGCGGGATCGGTGAAGTCGATGATTCCATGAAAGTGAAGTCAAAAGCGAAAACAGCCGGGTCTGTTTTTCACACCGTCAAATCCGGTGACAGCCTGTCAAAAATCGCCAAGAAATATTATGGCGACGCCATGCGTTACCCGGACATTTTTGACGCGAACACGCCGATGCTAAAGCATCCGGACAAGATCTACCCAGGTCAGGTTCTGCGTATTCCAGGCGTATAATTCAGGTTTTCAGGCGTTTCACATGTTGCGAATTTTCAGTGCGTTCTTTCTTGCTTTGGGATTCGCGGCATGTGCGCAAGCGCATGACCACAATAGCGCGGACGGTGATGATGCAACCGCTTACTACCGTCCGGGCCACACCATTCCTGCGAGCGCAGATCTGAGCCGCGGCGACGTTCCGCGTGACGGCTATGGGCGACCTTATACGTATGAGGGACTTGGCCAAAAAGTACCGATCTTTGAGGGGACCACCGCCGATGGCGATGCATTTTCATCTCTCGATCTTGATGGGCATTGGACGGTCATAGAGGTCTGGGGCATCTGGTGCCATGACAGTCGCAATGATGCGCCTTTCGCTGCCGCCCTCGCGAGCGCGCTGGAGCAAGATCCGGCTGTCGATTTCATGTCCATTCACACGCCTCAGAATGCCAAACGCGCCAACAAGGCGCTGCGCGGATACGAGTCCGTCTCGGCTTGGTTTGAAGAACAAGGCTGGTCGTTCCCGACCGTCATCGACGCGGACGCATCGCTGCGCACAGCGCTCAACATTCGCTGGACCCCAACTTATCTGGTGATCGCGCCGGACAGCACGGTTCAGGGTTTCCGGACCAATCTCGCCGACGCAGGATCCCTCGCGGTGAAGGATTTTGTGCAAGATATCGCGCAAACCCGCCGAGACTGGACTCCGTCCTAGACCCACGGCAGGAGCTGACAGGGCCGCGTGATCCAAACACGGCGATATTCTGGTTCGTACAAGCGTCCGAAAGGTTCGCAAATTCAGGCGCATATAACCGTTATTTCATCAGAAATCGGCGATTTGCCCCTATGAAAACCTCCCCTGAGACGGGTATTAACGCTTAGTTAGTAACTTCAAGAGGGTGGACCTTTAAATGCTGCACGCTTCGACTCGAAAGTTGATAGATCGCCTGTCCGAAATGACAGAGCTGGGCAAGCTGGACTGGACGCAAACAGAAGATGGAAATCTCTCCTACGCCACGGAAGGTTACAGCGTCTCGCTGACCGAGAGCCCGAACGAAGTCGTTATCACGAGCAAGGATGGCAAGGAACTCGAGCGCGCCACCGCGGAAGAAATCGCCGCGACTGAAAATGAAGATGGCGCGTCCTACGTCGCCGTGGTTGCGGCAATGACTCAAGAAGCTTCTCGGATTGCCCGCGGCGCGGAAGCCGCCATCTCATCGTTGCTCGCAGGAATGGAAGAAACACCGTCGGACGTAGAAGGCGACGCAGCCACTGAAACACCTGACGAAATCGCCGACCTGCAGGAAGACCTTGGCGATGAAACGACCGCGATTGCCGCAGACTCCATTGAAACGATCCCGGAACCGGAAAATCTCGATCCCGAGGCTGATCCTGCCATGGATGTGTCGGATGAGCCTGCCCTGACCGAAGCGACAGACAGTGTTGAAGACGACGCTGAGGTCAACGACGAGCCAGACGTCACAATCGACGCTGCATCCGACCCTGAGGATGGTACGGACACGGACACCATGATCAGCGCGGACGAAGACCACGGCGAAGACGCGCCCGAGCAGACAGACGCGCGTGCCGTCTCGATCGAAACCGAACCAGCTGACGTCGCGGACAATGCGTCTATGCTCGACGCCGCATCTGAGGATGAAGCGCTTGCTGAAACTGGCGATGCCTCTGACGCAGATGATGTTGAGCTCACCGCCTCGCCAGACGCGCCCTCTGACGTGATGGATGACGGTGAAAGCGAGTCCGATGTCAGCGAAGCCGTTGCGCGCATGGCAAGTGAAGTGAAAGAGCGCGAAGACAATGGTCTCGAAACCGCGGCGGCGAGCGCGGTTGGCGCCGTGGCACTGGCCGCTGGCTTGACGTCGCTTGACTCCGAGAATGAGGAGGATGCCAGCGACCCGATCGCGACAGAGGAAACGGCAGACTTTGCACACGAGGCCACTGACGCCACTGACGCCACCGGCGCAAATGAAGAATTCGTCTCAGGCGATGCCGAAACCCCACCCGCTTATGTGCCGTTTGGCCTGGATGCGGAGCGTGCACAGGCGGATGAAGCGCCCGTCGAAGCTGAAACCGAACCCATGTTCGAGACCTCAGCCGCGACCGACGTTACAACAGAACCAGAGACCGCGTCATTTGAACCAGAAACACGCCCGCAAGAGCAAGTGCAAGCGGATCCGGAGCCCCAACCGGAACCTGCTGAATCAACTTACGAACCGGTGCCGGAGCCCGCGCCAGAATCTGGGCCAGAACCTGGGCCGGCGTTCACCTTTGCGCGTGACACGGCCGATTCTGACAGCGTGGAGTCTGAGCCGACGGAGGATCTGATCACCGCAGAGGCCAGCCCAGAAGAGGCTGAACCAGCAGATGCGGCGCCATTTACGTTCGGCCAATCCGCGCCAGAACCTGAGCCCATTTCCGAGACGTCCCCCGAGCCGGCTGCACCCACAACTTACAGCCTCAGCGGCATCGGTGCCGGGTTCGGCCTCGGTGCCTTGTCGGCAAAGACAGAAGCCAGCGGCATCCCGTCAGCCAGCACATCGGTTTCTGAAACGTCCGAGAAAGTGGTCATCGACGCGACCGATGATGTTCTGCCCAAGCTGGAGGGAAATCTGAATGTTGCGCTCGCGGAAACCGCTTCGGCGGCGGTTAGCAATGCCAATGCTGAAGCGGAATCAACCGCGCCTGCTGAAGAGGATCCAGACGGCGAGTCTGATATCCTGAAACCGCGCACCCGATTTAATCCATGGGATTGATGGGGCACGCTCCAAGTTTCTAAGAGATCAAAAGCGCGCTTTCTCGAAGCGCGCTTTTTTTTGACCAGAAAAGTTGCAGCGATGCCACATAAATAGAGGGTGTAAACTTTTTTACAGTGACGCTGGCAGACGAAGCTTGTCTACCATGGTTAACGCGGCCTATTTGCGACCATGAAGACGCCCCATGGCAAGGCGTCCCTTGTTTCGAAAGAAAGCGACGATCGATGGCTCTCAAAACGTCTCTGAACTTTTCCTCTGCTGCAGTAATTCTCGTGGGTCTGGCAACCAGCCCAGCCTTGGCCCAGGCGACGGACGAAGACGGGGCGCGCCGGCTCGATCCCGTAGTCACGACCGCCCAGCGTGTTGAGCAGGATGCCCAGGATGTTCCGATCTCGATCACCACGGTCGCGGGCGAAGAACTCAACAATCTCAAAGCGGGCGGCGCAGATATCCGGTTTCTATCCGCCCGCGTACCAAGCGTCATTGCTGAAAGCTCGTTCGGGCGCGCGTTTCCGCGCTTCTATATACGCGGCATCGGCAATACTGATTTTGACCTCAATTCATCTCAACCCGTATCGCTGGTCTATGATGATGTGCCGTATGAGAGTCCGATCCTCAAAGGGTATCCGGTATTCGACGTTGAAGGCATCGAGGTTTTACGCGGGCCGCAAGGCACGCTTTTCGGTCGCAACACGCCGGGAGGCATCATCAAGTTCGACAGCGTCAAACCGGGCGAAGACCTGAATGGCTATGTCAAAGGCTCGTTTGGCGAGCATAACACCACTGAAGTCGAAGCCGCCGTTGGTTTCCGGGTCAGCGAGCAATTCGCCGTTCGGCTTTCAGGTCTGTTCCAGCAACGCGACGATTTCGTCGACAACGCGTTTACAGGCGAGAATGACGCGTTTGAAGGATTTGAAGAATCCGCATTCCGCGTTCAGGGATTGTGGTCGCCGCTGGCGGGCACGGATGTCCTGGTCAATATTCACGGGCGCCAGAATGATAGTGATGCGCGTTTGTTTCGCGCCAACATCATTGATCAAGGCGCCAGCGGATTGTCGAACAGCTTCGATTTTGAAACCGTCTTCTTTGATGGTCTGAACGGTCTTGAACAGGATTCCTTTGGCACAACCATTCGCGTCGATCATGAAGTGACCGATGCCATCGATCTGACCTATGTCTATGGACACGAGACGGCAGAAGTGTTTTCGCGCGGCGATATTGATGGCGGCTTCGGTGCCGCATTCCTGGGCGCCGGCAATTTCGGTCCGGGCTTTATTCCCTTCCCGTCTGAAAGTGCAGGCGGCGTTGATGATTTGCGTCAAGTCACACATGAAGCCCGGCTCGCCTTCGATGATGGCGGTCCGTTGCGCGGCCAGGCCGGTCTCTTCATCTTTGACGAGAAAGTGAACATTTCTTCCTTCAGCTTTGACACACTGGGACCGGGACAGCCGCTAAACGGCGCGGCTCAACGCAATCAGTCCACTGATTCCACCGGTATTTTTGCGTCCCTCTCCTATGATGTGTCAGACCAGGTCACTGTTTCTGGCGGTCTGCGGTTCACGGATGAGGAAAAAGAATTCACGGCTGGACGTTCGATTGGCCCATTCGGTTCAGGCGCCCTTGCTCCGCGTACGGTTGTGGTCGGCGATGATCAAGTGAGCTGGGACCTGTCGGCCACCTACCGTCAATCCGACGATGTGTCGTACTATGCCAAGATCGCACGCGGGTTCCGTGGGCCTTCAGTTCAAGGCCGCCTTGTCTTCGGCAACAATATTTCCAGCGCCGACAGCGAAACGGTTCTGTCTTATGAAGCCGGTGTGAAATCGGAATTGTACGAGAACCGTGTGCGCGCAAATGCCAACGTTTTCCTGTACACTCTGGAAGACCAGCAGCTCACAATTGTTGGCGGGCTTAACAATACGGTCGCGTTGTTCAACGCTGATGAAAGCCAGGGTTATGGCTTCGAGGCAGACATTGAAGCGCTGGTCACCGATAATTTTGTCGTCACGGGTGGGCTGTCTTATAACAATACCGAGATCAAGGACGACGTCCTGCTCGCGCCAGGTTGCGGCGCGCCCTGCACTGTTCTCGACCCGGCCGTCGATGTGAATGGACAGACCTTCTTCAACATCTCAGGAAACTCGTTTCCGAATGCGCCGGAGTGGATCGCCAATTTCACAGCCCGCTATGGGGTCCCGTTTCAGGATGGTGAGCTCTATGTCTTCACCGATTGGGCCTTCAAGGGCGAAACCAATTTCTTCCTCTATGAAAGCACTGAGTTCACAGAGGATGGCTACTGGCTGGGTGGATTGCGAGCCGGTTGGGAAGGCAGTAATGGCGTCAGTGTTTCCGCATTCGTGCGCAATCTGACCGATGAAATGGTGCTGGAAGGCGGCATCGACTTCAACAATCTGACCGGTTTCGTGAATGAACCTCGCACCTGGGGGATTGAACTGGGCACCACGTTCTAGATTAGGCCTTCGACGCCTACAGATAAAAAGCCCCGCAGCATCTTGCGGGGCTTTTTCTATTCGGCAGCAACCCGAGCTGGATGTTGCCATCCGCCCCCCGTCAGCATGCGAACCATGCGCCGCAAGGGCTTCATGGTCATGATCCGATACATCGCCGGCGTGAAGTATAGAGCCAGGATCGCAGAACCTGCAACGCCGCCAGCGATGCCCGTGGCAAGCGGCATCCAGAACAGATCCCCTTGCAGGATGATCGGCACAAAGCCACCCATCGTGGTCAGCGTCGTGGCGACAATGTGCCGGGTCGCGGCCACAACGACTTCGCGCTGAGCAATGACATCATCATTACGCGCCGCTTCATTATTGGTGAGCAGCGACAACACCACGATTGTGCCATTGATCGAAATCCCAAGCAGACCCAAGGCGCCGAGAATGGCATTGAAGCCCAGCGGCAGGTTGAACATCCAGACGCCGCCAAACGCCAATCCCATGGCCATGAACCCAACGCCCATGACCAGGAACGCC
This sequence comes from Pseudomonadota bacterium, assembly GCA_039029475.1. GTDB lineage: Bacteria > Pseudomonadota > Alphaproteobacteria > Caulobacterales > Hyphomonadaceae > Henriciella. Next base: position 74,157 of record JBCCGB010000004.1, read on the forward strand.
ATGCGGAACGAATTGAACACCAGAGCCACGGCGCCGAGCATGACCAAAACAAGTGGGACGGCGAGTGACGCCAGGCTGGTCATCGCATCGGCGCCGTTATCTGAAACGCCGCCTTCAATCCAGTCATAACCGGGTGGCAGTTCAAATCCCGAAGCTTCAAGATTTTCCTTGAACACTTCATTGATTTCTGCCGGCAGCGCATAGGGCTGAATATAGCCGAAAACCTCGTTGATGCGTTGACCATCAAGGCGGACAATGGTCGCCGTTTCCGGGGTCAGAGTCAGTTGACCTAGAGCAGAAAGCGGTGTTCCCCCACCCGGCCGAGCATTGCTGATCGTCTTCGAACGCAAATCCGATAATTCCGTCCGGCGCTCCTCTGGCGCGATAACGCGTACCGGGATTTCCTCCACGCCTTCCAGAATGGAGCCAGCCTGCACGCCTTCCAGCTCGGCGCGAATTTCGCTCGCCAACCCAGTCAGACGAATACCGGACATCGCAGTTGCTGTTTCGTCCGCCTGTAGCGTCACAACCGGCGCGCCGACTTGCAAACGGGCGTTGGTAAAGGTCACGCCTGGCGTTTGTGCCAGAATTTGCCGCGCCTCATTGCCGAGCCGGTTGAGTGTATCGAGATTGTCACCACGAATGGAGAAGGCAATTGGCGCAGGTACCGGCGGCCCCTGCTCGAAGGGTGTCGCCAGTATTTGCGCTTGCGGGAATTCGCGCCGCAGTGTCGCCTGTACATCGGTGACCAGAATGCGGGTCGTCTCGTTATTGCCAAGCTGAACAAAACCATTGGCATACCCCGGTACACCCTCAGTATTGTTCATGCTGTTATAATAAACGCGAGGTCCGGGCTCGCCGACAACAAAGTGAATGCCTTCTATATCCGGATACTGATCGCGCAGGAACGTGTTCACTTCCTGAACAATGTCGCGCGCTTCATAAATCGTTGCACTGGGATTAAGCGAGATATCGATCTGGAATTGATCGCGCTCTGTTTGTGGGAAGAACTGGCCCGGCAAGAGGCTGCCGAGATAGAAACCAGCCGCCACGGGCACGACGCCAAGCAAAATGCCAAGCAGCGGATTGCGTAACACGCGCTCAATGCTCCAGCGATATCCATCCGTGAGCAGGCTGAACTTGATGCCATCACGCCAGAACCAGGACCGTTCGCCCGGCACGGGTTTGCGATCCAACATTCCTGCAAGAGCGGGAATCACGGTCATCGCGACCACGAAGGACATGATCACAGAAAGAATAACCGAGGTGCCGATCATCCCAATGAATTCGCCCGCCGCGCCCGGCATGAACGCAATCGGCGCGAACGCCAGGACGGTGGTCAACGTCGAAGCGAAGAGCGGGCCGAACAATTTCTTCAATGCGATATCAATCGATTCCAGGATTGAACGACCGTGCACGCGCTCCTGTTCATATTCATCGACCACAACAATCGCATTGTCGATCAGAAGCCCAAGCGAAATCACCAACCCTGTCACCGACATTTGGTGCAGCGGATAATTGAAGAACTTAAACAAAGTCAGCACCAGGGCGACCGTCAATGGCAAGGCCGTTCCTACCACCAGAGCTGCCCGCCAACCCATGACAAAGAATAGAACCGTAAACACCAGAAGCGCCGACATGAGCAGGTTGAAGGCGAGCCCATTCAAACGCGACACGGTGTATTTGCTCTGATCGAAAATCGGCGTCACCGAAATATCCGAAGGGACATTTACAGCAAATGCTTCAACCATGTCGCGCGCGGATTGCGCCCACAAATCAACCCGCTGGTTGCTCTGAATATAGGCCGTCACGAACACCGCACGCTTACCATTGCTGAAAGCGAGCTTGGTCGGCGGGTCTTCAATGCCTTTGACGACGTTTGCAATATCGCCAACACGCAGCGCGGTGCCATTGGCGCTCTGGCTGAGCGGAATGGCGCGGATGCGCGCGACGCCGTCAAATTCGCCGCCAATTTCCAAGCCAACATTGCTGCGACTGCCGCGCACCTCGCCGGCTGGCGCTTTTGCATCTGCGGCCGCGATCAATCGCGCCGCATCATTCATTGATAGCCCAGCAGCAGCCAACGCGGCAGGATCCGCGACAACACGGACTTCCTCCTCTGGCAGCCCCATAATCTCGGTTTCTTCGGTGGCGCCAAGGCTCCTGAACCGATCTTCCAGGCTCTCTGCCAATCGCGCCATGACCGCCAATTGCGGCTCGCCCTCGCCTTCCCAAGTCAAGGCTACCGTCATTGTTGCAGCGCCAACATAGACCTGGCGGATAAACGGCTTGGTCGTTCCGTTGGGCAAATCGCTTTCCGCAAGCTGCACTTGTTGACGGATCAGCGTCCAGGCATTGTCGACTTCAGTGGCGTTCAGGTCTTCGGCAATCTCGATCGAGATCTGCGATGTATTGGCGCGTGAAACTGCTTGCACTTCAGCCACTTCCGGCAATTCCATCAAGCGCCGCTCAATCGGTTCCGTGACGGTGGCTTCCATGCGTTCTGCATCGGCCCCTGGCAGGGTCGTGAGGACGAATCCAAATCTTTCAATCAGGGTCGGGTCTTCCTGACGACCAAGCGTGAGGATGGCAAAGAAACCGCTGATGAGGACCACTATGATCGATAATATGGTCAGGCGCGGCAGCTTGTAGAACAGCGTCGTCATCGGCATTATCCGTTGCCCGGCAACAGACCTGCGGAACTCACCTCAACCGGGGTCACGGGTTGTCCGGGAGTGATCCGTTGCAGGCCGTCAATAATCACGCGGTCGTCATCGCGAACAGCGCCGCGAACATAGATTCGATCACCATCCTGATGGATGATTTCGACGATTCCGGGTTCAGCGATCCAACTACCGCCATCGCGCCGCGCGACATAGATCGACCAGAGCCCGCGTTCCGCCTCGGTCAGCGCAGATACCGGCAGCCAGAGCCCCGGCTCGCTGATTTCGCGGTCCATGCCCAGCCGCACCACGGCACCCGCAGCGACCGAATTTGCATCAACAATATCGAACAAGGTTGTGACGGTGCGATTGTTCGCATCGATCACCCCTGTCATCGACCGCAGCGTAGCCTGGACGTTTCCTTGATCCGAAACCAGATCATATGTCTGTCCGATTTCAAGCGTGTCAGCGAGCACCGCGGTTAAGCCAATGCGCGCCTCCAGGACACTATTCTCAACCAATTCGAAGAGCGGCGCACCCGGATTGGCAATCGCGCCTTCATCCGCCATGCGGGCAGTGATGGTCCCGGCAAACGGTGCTGTAATGCGTGCGAGATCGATTTGAACCCGCAGGGCGTCCGCATTGGCTTTTGCGGCATTGATACGGGCATAAGATGAGGTTTCCTGCGCGCGCGCTTCGTCCACGCGTTGGCTTGAGACATGACCTTTTTCCAAAAGCACGATCTGGCGTTCAACTGTGGTTTCGGCCAAAGCCAGAGCGGCTTCGGCTTCCGCGATGACAGCATTTGCTGATTTTAGCTGCGCTTGCAGGCTGCGTGTATCGAGCACAGCGAGTGTATCGCCCGCTTGCACGCGATCACCGACATCCGCACGAATGCCGGCAATACGACCTCCGCCGGGAAAGCCAAGCTGGCTGGAACGGCGCGGTGAGACGATTCCAGTGAATTTTTCCTCGACATTGAAAGTGGAGCCAAGACTGACCCGCACGGTCTCGACTGAAATCGGCACGGGACGCTCTGTCGGCACCAAAGGTCCGTCAATCGATCGGTTCTGCAAAACAAACAGACCGAGCACTGCAGCAATCACCGCCACCACAATCAGAAAGATCAGGCCTTTCCAGAAGGTGGGCCGCGCTTCGCGTGGCGCCGAGTCGTACTCTTGCACATGATCAGCCATGGTGGACCTCCAAACCGCGGATCATCTGATCTGCGTGAAACTGAATAAAATCGTCGCGGGACATTGTCTCTTGTTCGATCTTGAACGCCGGAAAAGTCGGGATGTGGACAATCATCATGGCCAATCCGTGCATTGATGCCCAGATCGACTTCGCGGCCAATGCGGGATCAACATCCGGGCGGAAAGCGCCGATCTCAACCCCTTCCGCAATCATACCGCTAAGCACCATAAAGGCCTGTCCCTTTTTCGATTGCGCAAAGCCGGGTTCGCCATCCACCGGAGCTTGGGTCACCGACTCGCCGGTAAAGGCTGCCGCGTAATGATGGGGTTTATCCGCAGCGATCTGGACGTAGGTCGCAACGCAATCGCGGGCACGTTCTGCAAAGGGCGTGGATGTATCGGCAATTCGATTCACATTTTCCAGGATCAACTCGAAAAACGTCTCTTTCAATTCATCGACAAGCTCATCCTTGGAATTGAAATACTTATATATGGCGGCAGGCGAATAATCGATATTCTCTGCCAGGCGACGGATCGATAGGCCTTCGGCCCCTTCGCGCGCAAACACGCGCTCAGCAGCCGACAGGATGCGAGCGCGTATTTTATTGCGGCGACGTTCCGCCGGGGAGGAAACTGAAACAGTCATCTTATGGACCCTTTGCAGCAAAAATAGTACGCCCGTTCAGAAAGTAAACAGTGTTCACCAAAATATCTTTCTGGAAATTACCGGCTCAGCGTTTAAGTGCGTGGCATGACAGGACTTTTTCCAAAATCCCCGCCGCTTGGCTCATCCATGCTTCCGACGCGACCAAGCGCCGATGCGCGTGCCACGATCGCGCTGCGTCGTTCCGCCAGTAAGCGCAGTCTGATCGCCCCTGGCCCGAGCGATGAACAACTCGATGACTTGCTTACGGTGGCAACCCGGGTTCCGGATCACCGTAGATTGGCGCCCTGGCGATTTCTGGTGTTCACGGGCGAGGCGCGGACGACATTCAACACAGCCGCGGTCGCAATCCAGAAACAGGAAGATCCGCAGGCCAGCGAAATTATGCTGGCCGATACGGCAGGCTATTTCACCCGGGCGCCCAGCGTCGTCGCTGTGATTTCATCCCCGGATGTCAATCATAAAACACCGGTTTGGGAACAGGAGCTATCCTGCGGCGCGCTGTGTCAGAACTTGCTGCTCGCAGCGAATGCCAGTGGATGGGCCGGGTGTTGGCTGACGGAGTGGATTGCCTTCAGTCCGGGCATCAATGCCCTGCTCGGTTTGACTGAACACGAACGCATTGCTGGATTTATCTATCTTGGCACATGCAAGGACAAGCCGCAGGAACGGATGCGTCCGGATGTAACGTCAAAGATCGTGCGCTGGACCGGCTAGGTCGCGATGCCTCACTCCGCTGCGGCTGGAGCCAGGCTGTCAAAAACACGCACGCTGGCCCAATTCTCATTGAACTCATCAATGAACTGCAAGTGGGGTTGCGTCACTTGATAGGCGTCCTGTGCGGCGGTGTTTTCAAAGACAATCGTCAATGCGACATCAAAGTCCAGATCGTTGACGTCTCGCTGATACGCCAGGTGGCGCGCGCCCGCGGCAAAAAAGACAATACCATCGTGCGGAGCGAGATATTCGTAACACCCGTCCACGAGCGCCTGGATCGCGGCGGCATCATCATTCTTCAAGTCAAAGAAAACAGAATGCGTCAGCATCGGGTCGGCATTGACTGTTTCATCCGCCGCGCTGGTCGCGCACCCCGCGAATACGGCAAAGGATCCCATCAGTAGAGCGGCACGCATATCAGTCTCCGTAACTTGTCTGAACAGTGTCTGGAACGTCTCTGGCGCGGGATTCCAGGGACGTCAAATTCTATCGCAAAACCGCACCCAGCTGGGTGCGCAAAAAGGTCTTGATGCGATGGTCGCGCTCAGCAGACTTCGAGCCAAGTACGCCTCTGAATTGCTCTGGAATATGATCCATCGCTTCGGCGGCATGCTCGTCGAAAATATAATGCCTGAAAACGGTTTGCCACGCCGCACGGTCGTTCGCCGGCAGGTCTCGCAAGACCAATAAAGCCAGCGCCAGTACATTCATTGGCGAGCCGTGTTTCAATCCGTCCCACCAATAATTCACCAGCACATTGAATGGCCCTTGCGATTCAACAAAATGCCACCAAAGGCTTGGCAGATAGATCGCATCTCCGGGTTCCAATTCTGCGATCTGCGCAGATTTCAGAGCGTCGTGAAATTGGGGAAACCGGTCAAAGTCAATCGCATCGAGATTGACCATGCTGGCCGGTTGCCCTGCCATATTATAATCGATCGGCCCGACATAGAGATTGGCGATTTCCTCTGGCGGAAAAATAACAAATCGGCGTTTTCCGGATACCAGGCAGGCAATGTTCTCGGAAATGTCAAAATGCGGTGCGATCTGTGCGGAATTGCTGATCCAGACTTTTGCAATCACCGACGGATCCAACAATGGCATCCGATTGTCATCTCCGAATTTCGGCAGTGTATTCACTGTCGGACTCGCCCCGGCATAGATGCCAATCGGGGCATCGGAGTCCTTTTGAGCGATTAGCTGATCGATCGTCGCGCGCAGTGGAACCTCGCGCTGATCAAACGTGAACGCGGTCATATCAGGCGTGTAAAAATACCGTCCTTTGATTTCTGGACGGGCAATGAAAGTGGGTGTCGACGCACCGACATCAAAACCTTTGATATAGCCCGCCAAAGCATCGAGCGAATGATGTCCGGCCTGGACGGCGGGCCAGTCAGAAACGACGTTCTTGAGAATGACCGGACGTCCAGCCGTGCGAATGGTGTCATCGAACGCGGCGCGCGACACCCCGCTGACCTGCTCAACCGAAGGCAAGTCATATTCAAATACGGAGCGAACCGACATTCATTTATCCCTTTTCAAGCCGCAGGCTGAGAAAGCGCGGCGTCAGCCAATTCCAAACAGCGCTTCGCTCTCGGCCAGCATGGCCTGGCCACCTTGTGTAATGCTTGCCACCGCACCCGGCGCGGCGGCTAGGGATGTTTCAGCGAAAAAGCCGGCAAGCGCGGTCATTCTGCCACGCATCTGTCCGCTTTCTGCGCGCGCTTCAACCGCGCCTTTGGTCAGAAAGTGACCGCCAATCACGTCACCCGCCAGAGCCAGATAGGCCGTAGCGCCAGCCAGCGCCACATCGCGATCTTCTTTCATTGTTCGCTTCATCCATTCGGTGGCCTCTGAAAGCGCCTGATTGGCTGTGACCAGGCGGTCAGCGATTTGGACCAGGTTCGGGTCATTGGTTTCTCGCGCGGCACGTGCGGTGAGCTCAATCTCGTCCAGCATCGCCGTCATCGCCGCCCCGTCAGCCATAGCGAGTTTTCGCCCGGCCAAATCGATGGCTTGAATGCCGTTCGTTCCTTCATAGATGGGAGCGATACGAGCATCCCGATAGAGCTGCGCCGCCAAGGTCTCATTCATGAACCCCATGCCACCATGGACTTGTACACCGAGGCTGGCGACGTCGACGCCCATATCCGTAGACCAGGCTTTGGCAATCGGCGTCAGCAACTCTTCTCGCAATTTGGCACCTTCTCGAACCACCTCGGTCTCACCCACCTCCGCCAGGTCGGCCGCCATGCCCGTGGCATAGCAGATGGCCCGCGCGGCCATGACTTTCGCGCGCATCGTGGTCAGCATGCGGCGGACATCCGCGTGATGCAGGATTGGCGCCGCGCCTGAGACGCCCTCAGCCTTGCCTTGCTTACGCTCTTGAGCGTATTCGAATGCGGTTTGCCAGGCAGCTTCGCCGACCCCGACCCCTTCAAGACCGACATTCAATCGCGCCGAGTTCATCATTGTGAACATGCAGGCGAGGCCCTTATTCTCGGATCCGATCAACCAGCCTTTGGCGTTCTCATACTCCATCACGCAAGTCGGTGAGGCATGAATCCCGACTTTCTCTTCAAGACCGATACATTTGACGCCATTCTCGTCTCCGAGACCGCCATCATCGTGGACGATACGTTTCGGCACAATGAACAGAGACACGCCGCGCGACCCCGCTGGCGCGTCCGGCAGCCGAGCCAAGACGAGATGGATGATGTTTTCAGCAACATCATGATCACCCCAGGTGATGTAGATTTTCTGGCCGGAAATCGCGTACGAACCATCTCCCATGGGAACGGCCTTGGTCTTCAGCGCACCGACATCCGAACCCGCCTGAGGTTCCGTCAGATTCATCGTGCCGGTCCATTCAGCACTGACCAGTTTCGGCAAGTACATCTGTTTCTGCGCATCCGTGCCGTGCGCGAGCAGGGCTTCAATCGCGCCAAAACTCAGCATCGGACATAGCGCGAAGGCCATATTGGCGCCGTGAAACATTTCCATAACGGCCAGCCCGAGCACTTTCGGCAAACCTTGTCCGCCCCATTCTTCCGGCGCGGACAAGCCCATCCAACCCCCTTCCTGGAAGGTTTTGTAAGCGTCCGCAAAACCCGGCGCGGATTTCACCCCGGTTTCGGTCAATTGCGCGCCTGCCTTGTCGCCGGATTGGTTTAGCGGGGCCAGAACATCGCGCGCCAGTTTGCCAGCTTCATCGAGAATCGGCTCGATCAGATCGGGGTCATAATTCTCGAAAGCAGCGTGTCCTTCAAACTGGCTCAACCCCGCCAGACTCGAGAGGGCAAAGGCGATATCAGAGACAGGTGGTGTATAAGCCATGGATCATGCGGCTCCGGCATAAGAGTTATATTGCTAGATGTCATATAACGTGACTGGCCAAGAAGAAATCCCACGCTACCTTTTGGCGCAGGAAAAATGATTCACTCAAAGGAGTCTCCCATGCGCAAACTTGCTATCGCCGCTGGTCTACTGGCCGTCACCCTGCCCGCTCAGGCCAATCCAACTCTGGAAGGCGTCGCATCTGGGTTGTATGAACTTGAAAAGACACACGCTTTTCTGACCTGGTCGGTCACGCATAATGGCATTTCCGACTACACCGTGAATTTTACTGATTTTGATGCAGACCTGGTGTTTGACGCCGAAACCCCCACCAATTCGCAACTCGCAGTCAGCATCAACCCAGCCGCGATGAATACAAATTACCCAGATGCGGCCAAGAAAGCCGATTGGGAAAATGAATTGGCGACGGACCCACGATTCATGAATGCCGGCGAATTTCCAGCCATCAGCTTCACATCGACAGAAGTTGTCTCCACGGGCGAGTTTACTGGCACCGTGACCGGCGATCTGACATTTCTTGGCGTCACCAAACCGGTGACTTTGGATGTGTCTTATGGCGGTGTCGCCAATCCCCCATGGTTCGGTCAGCGAGATGTCATCGGATTTACCGCCTCCACGACAGTGACACGCTCCGATTTCGGCAATACCGCCATGGCCGGTATTATTTCCGATGAAGTTGTCGTGGAATTTTCTGGCGAGTTCCTGCAGGCTGAAGAATAAGGTCAGTCGGCCAAGGCAAAAGGACAATCAAATGACACTCAAATCATATATTGCGGGCGCTGTCGGCGCTTTCGCTTTGACCGCTTGTGGCGGAGCATCGGACGGCCCCGGTATTGAAGATGCGCCAACACCGCCAACGCAGGCTGAGACCAGCGATATTCATCCTGCCCTCGCAGATGTCGCCGCGGGCACTTATTCTCTGGAAAACAATCATGCTTTCATGACCGTTACGGTCGGGCACAATGGCGGAATTTCGCAATATCGCATCAGTTTCACCGAATTTGATGGCTTTTTGAGCTTCAACCCGACGTCCCCAGAATCATCTAGCCTGACCTTCGCGATCAATCCGATGGCGGTCGAAACCAATTATCCCGGAGATTACAAAGCCGGGCATCCGGATAGCGCATGGGAGAACTGGAACGAGGATATTTCACGCGACGCCAAATGGCTGAACGCCGATGAATTTCCAGAGATCACATTCGTGACCACCGCGATCGAACGAACTGGCGCCGACACCGGGATTGTGACCGGGGACCTGACCCTGCTCGGGGTCACCAAACCTGTTTCGCTTGATGTCAGCTATGGCGGCGTCGCCAATCCACCCTGGTTTGGCGAGCGTGATGTGCTCGGATTTACCGCGAACACAACGGTGAAAAGATCCGAATTTGGCATGGCGGCTTACATCCCGAACATCTCTGACGAAGTCGCTGTCTCGTTCTCGGGCGAATTCCTTCAGGACGAATAAGCATGCAAACGTCGACCGAGCGGTACACCAGTGTTGCGATCACCCTGCACTGGGTGATCGCCCTGGCCATCATCGGGATGATACTGGGCGGCTGGTATATGAGCGATTTGCCGGATGGGGCGCCGGGCCAATATTTCCTGTATCAGATGCACAAATCGATCGGCATCACGATTCTTCTGCTCACGGTGGCGCGCATAATTTGGCGGGCCATGAACCCGCCACCCGCCCTACCGGATGATATGAACAACCTGGAAAAGACGGCCAGTCACCTCGTTCATCTTGGCTTTTACGGGCTGATGATTGCCTTGCCGCTCACCGGCTGGTTGTACAGCTCCGTCAGCGTCAAACTCGATGTCCCAACAGTTCTCTATGGCATTATCAGCTGGCCAGATGTGCCATTTGTAGAGGGTCTGAAGACAGAGTCCGCCAGCGGTGTGGTCAATTTCATTCATAGCAAGTTGGCTTGGCTCGCCCTGATTTTGCTGGCCTTGCATGTAGGCGGCGCCCTGAAACACGAATTCAGCGCAGAACAAGGCGTGCTGAAACGGATGCTCCCGGGCTTGTTCGGCAAGACGGATAAGCCTGCCGCACCGGGTCGCGGCGCCCTGACAGCATTCGGAAGCGCGATCGGCGTCCTAATCCTCGTGGCTGGCGCCTCACCTGTATTGTCGGTGCTTTCTGGCTCCGGACAAGCGGTCCAGACAGAGGCCGCATTCGATCCAAACTGGGCCGTCGAACCCAGCTTGTCTTCGATCGCATTCGCCGGCACGCATGATGGCAAGGCGTATTCCGGAACCTTCACAAATTGGGACGCCGCAATCGAATTCGATCCCGACGCGCCAGAGGATGCAGATGTCGTTGTGACCGTTTCGACAAGTGAGGTGGAAGCCAGTCAGAAACTCTACACTGACAGCCTGCCTGCCGCGGAATGGTTTAATACGGCAACGTTTCCAACGGCCCGCGTCGAAATCGTCGAAATTTCGCAGGGCGGTAACGGCGAATACCAGTCAATAGCGCGGCTCACCCTGAAGAATTTGACCGTCGATGCCCCATTTTCGTTTGAGCTGACCATCGATGGTGACCGGGCCCGCATGACCGGACAGGCCGTGTTCCAGCGCACTCCATTGGATTTGGGCCAAAGTTCTGACCCGAACGCCGATTGGGTATCAGAGGATGTCACCGTCAATGTGGTCGTCGAGGCGTCGCGCACGGACTAGTCTATGCTGTCCGGACATTGTAGCCTTTCGCAATCCCGCAAATCCACGCGAAAGGATCTTCAGCAATGGTGATATCTGCGCACGAAGAACTCCACTTCATTCATCGCACCGGGTGGTTACGCGCGGCTGTATTGGGCGCAAATGATGGGATCCTGTCGACGGCCAGCCTGATGATCGGCGTCGCCGCAGCGGCCGCGACGTTTAACGACATCTTGCTCGCCGGCATCGCCGCTTTGGTCGCGGGTGCGTTTTCCATGGCCGCTGGTGAATATGTTTCGGTTAGCTCCCAATCGGATACTGAGCGCGCGGATTTGGAAACCGAACGCAAGGCGCTGGCCCGTAATCCTGTCGGTGAACTCGACGAATTGGCGCAAATTTATGTGGAACGCGGTCTGTCAGCTGAACTGGCAGAAACGGTGGCGCGTGAACTGACCCGAGCCGGGGCGCTGGAAGCCCATGCGCGCGATGAACTTGGTATTTCAGACCTGTCAAAAGCGCGCCCCCTACAAGCCGCATGGTCATCAGCCCTCAGTTTTGCAGCTGGCGCAGTCCTGCCGATCGCCGTTGCCTTGTTCGCTCCAGTCCAGTCCATAGGCTTCGCCATTGCGGGGGCGTCTTTGTTCGGACTGGCCTTGCTCGGCCTGCTATCAGCGCGCGCCGGTGGCGCGCCACCCTTGCGTGCGGTCATCCGAATTGTTGCCTGGGGGATGGGCGCCATGACGCTGACGGCTCTGGTTGGACGGCTGTTTGGCGTTGCAGTTTAGCGTTCTGACTCATAAGAGCGCGAGATGAGCGTCAAAATTTTCGACTGGACCCCACAAAGTATTGGCTGGGCTTTGGACTCTCTGCGGCGAGGCGGACTTGTTGCGGTACCAACCGAGACCGTATACGGCCTGGCCGCGGATGCCGCCAATGGCGAAGCGGTGGCTGGACTATACGCCGCCAAAGGGCGTCCCAGTTTCAATCCACTGATCGCACATGTCGCGGATCTGGAAATGGCCTTGGCGCAAGGCGTACTCTCGGACAAGGCCCGCGCATTGGCGGAAACATTCTGGCCAGGGCCGCTGACAATTGTCGTCAAAATTGCATCAACCTGCACCGTCTCTGATTTGGCCCGCGCCGGCCTCGACAGTATTGCGCTACGAATGCCCGCACATGCGGTGGCTTTGAACCTCCTGTCAGAATTCGGGGCACCACTGGTTGCACCATCAGCCAACCCGAGTGGCAAAATCAGCCCGACGACAGCTGCTCACGTCGCGGCCGACATGGAAGACAAAGTCGATATGATCCTGAACGGTGGCACCTGTGCGGCGGGCATCGAGTCAACCATTATTGACGCGCGCGGCGACGTCCCTGCCTTGTTACGTCCCGGCAGCCTCGAAGCCGAACGAATTGCATCCGTCTGGCCCGGTCTGTTACGCCCGGCGCTCAATCCTGATGCGCCGCAATCACCCGGTCAATTGCTGCGCCATTACGCGCCGCGCGCGCGTCTCCGTCTCAACGCCACCGTCGCTGAAGATGGAGAGGCCCTGTTGGGATTTGGCAATACCGGGACCAGTACGCTCAATCTGTCGCCCGACGGACGCCTGGAAGAAGCGGCTGCGAACCTGTTCGCGATGTTGCGCACACTTGATCGGGAATATGACCGGATTGCCGTCGCCCCCATCCCCGTTTCCGGACTTGGTGAAGCGATAAATGACCGGCTTACGCGCGCGGCGAAAACAGCGTAAGATAACGCCATGGATATTTCTTCTGAATTCCTGGCCGATGCCAAAGCGTTGCTCGGTGACAAAGGTTGGCGCATGGATGCTGAAAGCCTTGAAGATGTCGCCACGCCATGGCGCGGCACCTTTCAAGGGCATACGCCGTTCCTGGCGCTTCCAGCGACGACGGAAGAGGTCGCATCACTGGTCAAGCTGTGCGCTCGGCATCGGGTCGCAATCACGCCACAAGGCGGTAACACCGGACTGGTCGATGCCGGAACCCCGCACGGTGAAATCACGCTTTCGATGCGTCGGATGCAAAGTGTGCGGGGCCTGGATCCGATCAACAACTCAGTTGTCATCGAAGCCGGCGCGCCTTTGGTCGTGGCGCAGCAAGCGGCTGAGAACGCGCAACGCCTGTTTCCGCTCTCGCTTGGCTCAGAAGGCACCGCAACCATTGGCGGGCTGATATCGACCAATGCCGGCGGCGTCGCCGTGTTGCGCTATGGCATGATGCGCGATCTCATTCTCGGATTGGAAGTCGTTCTGCCGAATGGCGAAATCTGGGACGGCCTGTCCGGATTGCGAAAGAACAATACCGGTTATGATCTGAAACACGTGTTTGCTGGCGCCGAAGGCACGCTCGGCATCATTACAGCTGCCACATTGAAACTGTTCCCAAAAGTAGCCCGGGTGTCGGCCTGGATCAGCTGCAGGAACGCCAAGGATGTGGTGGAGCTGCTCGCCCTGACGCGCGATCATGCCGGTGACACCGTTACCAGTTTCGAAATCATACCTGCCAATGCGATAGAAATGGTGCGCACTGACATGCCAGAGGTGCGCGATCCAAACCCGTCTGAGCTGCCCTGGCGCGTGTTGTGTGAAATTTCGATGGCCCGCGACAGTCATGCCCGCGACGTCATGGAAACGGCGCTACAGGCCGCATTTGAAGCGGGTCTTGCGGAAGATGCAGTGATTGCGGAGAGCCTGACCCAGGCCCAGAGCTTTTGGACCATTCGTGAGAGCATTCCACTATCGAAACGCGCTTATGGCACAGCGGTGAACCATGATGTTGCTGTGCCGGTTTCGCAAATCCCGGCTTTTCTTGATGTCACTGAAAAGGCCATTCTGGACCTGTCGCCGAGTGCTGAGATTATCGCCTTCGGGCATGTTGGTGATGGCAATCTGCACTATTCGGCCTGTGAGCCAAAAGACGCAACGTCTCAGATTCTGCGCGATCACGCTGAACAGATCACAGCGATCGTGCATCAACAGGCGATGGCATTTGGTGGATCGATCAGCGCCGAGCACGGGGTCGGCAGACTCAAACGTGATGAACTCGAAGCACTGCGCCCGCCTGCAGCGACCGCGGCCATGAAAGCCATTAAACAGGCGCTTGACCCAAACGGGATTATGAACCCAAATCGCGTGGTACGGATCGACTAAGCCTGGCTTGGGGACAAATATGTGTGGACGTTTCTTTCGTCATGGCGTGAGTTGGGAGGAGTATAGCTCTTACCTTGACTTGTTCGAGTATGCGGGCATCGATCCCCCCGAAGCGGCCTACAATATCGCACCAACACAAATCGCGCCGGTGGTCCGGATCGCGACAGAAGATGAGGCGGTTCCGACAGGTGCACGCCATATGGCACCAGCGATGTGGGGCTTGGTGCCGAGCTGGTGGCGCAAGCCGCTCAGCGAGAAAAAGTTCTCGACCTTTAATGCCCGCAGTGAAACGGTGGCGACGTCGAACACCTTTCGCGGCAGTTTTCGCCACAAGCGCTGTTTGATCCCTGTGAGTGGCTTTTACGAATGGACCGGCCCGAAAGGCAGCAAGACACCGTTCGCGATCGGGCTGCGCAATCGGCGTTGGTTCTGCTTTGCCGGCTTGTGGGATCGCGCGACCATAGATGGCTCAGAGATTGATACATTCACCATTCTCACCACCACGCCGAATGATTTGATGGCAGGACTGCATACGCGCATGCCGGTTATCCTCGATCCCGCCGACTATGATCGTTGGCTCGACACCTCCACGCGCGAGGTCGAAGACTTGTTTGAACCGTTCGCCACAGACGCGATGCATGCCTGGGTCGTCGGTCCGGCTGTCGGCAATGTCCGCAACCAGGGGATTGAACTGACCGCGGAGGTTTGATGCCCGCAGCGTCACGCAGACAGGGATGACCGACGTTACCCTTGAACGGCCGCGATCAGAACGTCACAGACTTTGTGGACCTGTGCTTCTGACAAATAGGGATGCATCGGCAAGCTGAGCAATTCTTTTGCGGCGGCCTCACATTCCGGCAGGCTGCCAGCTTCTGCCAAATGCGCAAAGGCCGGCATCTGATGGATCGCCATATCATAATAGATACCGCTCGGAATGCCCGCATCTGTCAGTTTCGCGCGCACTTCAGTTCGGTTCGGAACCCGGACTGTATACAGACCGTAACCGTTTTCCTGGCCTTCCAAAGCTTCCTGCAAGCCAATCCGGCCTGCCAGACGGTCATTGTAAATGGCGGCTGCAGCGATCCGGCGGGCCCGTTCTGCTTCAAACAGGCCGAGCTTTTCGGCGACCACGGCGCATTGAATGGAATCACAACGGCCATTGATGCCGACCCGGACCGACTCTTTGCGATTGTCGCCGGTTCCGTGCCAGCGAATGGAGCGCATGCGATCCGCGAAATCCTTGTCCTGGCAGAGGATTGCTCCACCATCGCCATATCCGCCAAGTGTTTTCGTCGGATAAAAACTGGTCGCTGTAATCTCCGCAATATTGCCGACCCATCGGCCTTGATCCTTGCCACCAAACGCTTGTGCGCCATCAGCAATCACGCGCAAGCCATGCGCATCGGCCACGGCCTGAATGGCAGAATAGTCCGCAGGCAAGCCGTACAGATCGACGGGCATAATCGCACGCGGGGTCAGACGTCCGTCGGCTTTGACTGTATCAATCTTCTGCGCCAGATCGGCCGGATCCATGTTGAACGTTTTTGGGTCGATATCGACAATCACCGGATAGCCGCCCGAGAGCAACACTGCGTTGGCTGTCGCGTTATAGGTGAAGCCAGGAATGAAAACAGCATCCCCTTCCGCAATCCCCATGGCCAGAAGCGGCATAACCAGGGCCTGCGTTCCGGATCCGACAGCAACGACATCGGCAACGCCGGTAAAAGCGGCGAGCTTTTCTTCGCACTCGGTGACTTCGGGCCCACCAATGAAACGACCGTGATCCAGGATATCGATCCAGCGCTGCTCCAGCGCTGGCCTGATCAGTGCCTGCTGGGTTTTGAGGTCGAACAATTGAATCGGCGCATCTTCCGGCAGATCGATCAATTGCGATGTCGAGGGGTCGAAATAAGCCATGGATCAGGCTCCTATTGTATGAAGGGCCGAAAGCTCTGCTTGTTCGGCCATGTGAACGGCCAGGGCCGCTTCGCGTCCTGGTATGAGGCAAGGGCGCTCCCCAAGCGCGCTTGCAAAAAACGATTCGTCCGCCGCTCCCAACGGATCCGGCAGCGTATCGGATACATCCGCTTTGATCGAAAACGGCGTTGTATTCTCGATCTCGCGCGTGAGAAAATTGATCGCGATGGTGCCGGACGGATAAGTTAAAACCATTCGGCGATCGCGTTCGCTATGGCAGCGGCTGGCTGTGACTTCGGCCCTGCCAATGGCAAATCCCAGGGTCGCGGTCGCTTCATCAATATGGTCGGTATGCGCGCGACGACCTGTGGCCTCCACCATAAGCGCCGGCCCCATCAGTTTCCCAACCATATCGAGATCGTGCGTCATCAAATCCCAGATCACGGACACATCGCCGGCGCGCCCATCCGGCGCCGGTGGCCCCATTCGCCAGGCTTCAATCTGCGTCGGGGTTTCAGGAATTTCGAACAAGCCCATGGCCTCGAGGACAAACCGTTCCTGGTGACCAACTTGAAGGATCAAGTTTTTTGCGTCAGCCAGACTCGCAAGAGCATCCGCCGCTGCCCCCGTCAACGCCAATGGCTTTTCCACCATGACATGACAATTGGCCTGCAGCGCGGCCCTGACAACCGCTTCATGATAAATGGCCGGGCACGCGACCAGAACCGCATCGCAGGCCGCAATCAAGTCTGATTGCGCATCAAATGCTGTCACACCATGTTTTGTCGCCAATGCGGCACAGCGATCGGCGTCCGGATCGAACACACCGACAAATTCTGTTTTTTCCGATTCCGAAATCTTGCCGGCATGATAGCCACCAAAGACCCCTGCCCCGACCAGTCCGGTTTTCAGACCTGCCATGATTTTACTCCACGCTGATCTCGCTCTTTCGCACCTAGCTGGAGTCTGGTGCAACTGAACTTTGCTGTAAGATCCATCAAAAGGCATTGCGAATTCTTACAAGCCCCCCTTTGCTTCCCGAGCGGCAGCGTCCACATAGCAAGACAAACAACAGGAAGGACACTTTCATGCCCGCCATATCATCCTCAGATTGGACTCTCGCTAAACGCCCAGTTGGTGAACCTCAAACCGACGATTTCGGTATGGTCACGAATGACGCGCCAGAACCCGCTGCCGGACAGATCCAGGTTCGAAATACCTGGATGTCGGTTGATCCGTATATGCGCGGTCGGATGTATGACCGCGAAAGCTATGTCCCCCCCTTCCAGATCGGCGAGGTGCTGCAAGGCGGCGCTGTTGGTCGTGTCACCGCCTCCAATCACCCGGACTATGCAGAAGGCGATCTGGTTCAGTCGATGGCGGGTTGGCGCGAAGCCTGGACCGCAGCCCCTGAAGCCGTGATGGCGCAGAAGCTTCCGGGTGATACCGGCCTGCCAGACAGCGCCTTTCTCGGCATTGTCGGCATGCCGGGTCTGACGGCTTATGCCGGTATTCTGCGCGTTGCAGAGCTGAAAGAAGGCGATGTGGTCTTCGTCTCTGGCGCCGCTGGCGCAGTTGGCTCGGCAGTCGTGCAAATCGCCAAGATTAAAGGCTGTACCGTAATTGGTTCAGCGGGCGGCACCGAGAAGTGTGCCTTGGTTAAATCGCTCGGCGCGGATGAATGTATCGATTACCGCGCGGCCGGCGATTATGACGGTCTGCTCGCGGCGCTGCGTGCGGCGGCGCCAAAAGGCATTGATGTCTATTTCGACAATGTTGGCGGCGACCATTTCCAGGCCGCGATTGAATGCGCCCGTCCGTTCGCGCGCATGGCGATTTGTGGCATGATCTCACAATATAATGACACTGAACCGCGCCCCGGCCCAAACAATGTCATTCAGATTGTCGGCAAACAACTGCAGATCCGCGGCTTCATTGTCTCCACCCATGCTGACATGCTGCCAGACTTCCAACGTGACATGGTCAGCTGGATCACCGGCGGACAAATGAAATTCGAAGAGACCGTCATGGAAGGCATCGCAAATGCGCCGAATGCCTTTATGGGGCTTTTCTCCGGCCAGAATAAAGGCAAGATGCTGGTCAAGCTCAGTTAAGAGCTGAAACAACCAGAGCCTTATCGACATGCGCAATAGCGTATTTGACTTCATCGACAATCTCGACACGCTGTTGGCGGTGGTGGTCGGTGCGCTTTTGGCGACAGGCGGCGCGCTTGTGGCCGAGCTGGTCCAGGACCGGCTCGGCCAAAAACGTCGCGAGCGCGATGCCGCGCGCTTCTTTGGTGAGATCCTGGCGTCGGTAGATCTGATTCTGGCGCGCGCGTTCCGGTCCCTGGAACTTGGGGAACGTTGGGGCGATGTCTCGCGTCGTCTGTTTCAGACCGCGCTGGACGAAGCGGGCATCTACGAGCGCAATCGCGAGCGCTTATTTGAAATCCGCGACATGGAGTTGCGCCGTCTGATTCATGTTCACTTTCTGACTGAAATGGTTCCGCTGACCGCATTGCTCGACAATTGCCGAGACATCAACGCGCTGGAAAAAGAGCTGCAAGTCGGTGTTTTCAGCAGTTCTGAACACAAAAAACTGCTCGAACAAGAGCTCTCGGACCTGAAAGAGGCCCGCGAGCGGACGCTCGAAAACATTCGCGACGAACACGCAGAGACTGAAGCAATTTGCCAACAACTTGAACCGCTTGCTGGCGTGTCATTTATCCATGCCGAGACTTTTTGACGCCTATATCATTGTCGACTGGAGCGCCGCCGCGAAACCGACAAAAGGCGCAAATTCGATCTGGATTGGCGCGCGGGCCCGCGATGCGCGCTTAAAGTTTCAATTTTCAAGCGTGAACCCGCGAACCCGCCTGGGCGCGCGGGTCTTGCTCAAGGCGCTCATCACCAAACTGACCGCTCGCGGGGACAAAGTCCTTGTCGGGTTTGACTTCGCCTTTGGCTATCCAGCGGGGACAGCTGCGGCGGCGGGTCTCGCTTCGCCGGACAGAGCCCCGTGGCGAGCAATGTATGATCATCTGTCCAGCAAAGTGAAGGAGCGCGAAGACAATGCGAATGCCCGCTTCGCGATCGCTGCTGGCTTGAATTATGCGATTTCAAAAGGACCCCACCCATTCTGGGGTGCACCAAAACGCGATCAAGCCGCGACACTGGCTCCCACAAAAGGCGATTTTTCTGCCCCGGAATCGCTGCGCGAACACCGCCATGCCGAAGCGTGGATCAAGGCGACCTTCAAGGCTCATCCAAAATCCGTTTGGCAATTGCTGGGCGCAGGTGCCGTCGGATCCCAAGCCTTGCTCGGTATTCCGACAATAGAATACCTGCGACGCGAAATAGATGGCGCTCGCATCTGGCCATTCGAAATCGGGTTTAGAAAACTCACCGCCGGGGACCTGTCAGATATCACCTGCGTGTTTGCAGAAATCTATCCCAGTACGCTCCAATTCACCCCAAAAACGGGTGAAATCCTCGACGAAATTCAGGTCAAAATGCTCTCCGAACACCTCGAATCACTCGATTCCGCTGGAAAACTGGCCGAGGCCTTCGGACCGCCAAATACACTTTCTAGTAGAAAAATTGATGAAATTACCTGTGAAGAAGGGTGGATTTTAGCCAAATAAGGCTGAATCGCCCGTATTTATTGGGTTTTCGGGATTCACGGCCAAATCGAATCATGAACAATGCCCGCAACGGCAATTACCGCCGTTGAACTAAGGGAGAACCCAATGAATAAGGGTGAACTGACCAAAGCAGTGGCAGATTCTTCGGGCATGTCTCAGGCTGAAGCCGGACGCGCCGTGGACGCTGTCTTTGATTCAATCGCAGACGCGGTGAAAAGCCGTGACTCAGTGGCCATTGCTGGTTTCGGAACGTTCGTTGCGAAAACTCGCGGTGCTCGCGAAGGACGCAACCCAGCAACGGGTGAAACGATCCAAATCAAAGAAAAAACCTCTGCTGCTTTCCGACCGGCTTCGGCTCTGAAAGACATCTAAGGTCTATCGCTGTTCAAGCGATTCTTTCTAAACGGCGTGTCGCTTCTCGCGGCGCGCCGTTTTCCATTCCAGCAAACCCCATTGCAGAACACTGGCAACCAGAAGCGTGATCGTCACCGCTTCCATCATTCCGCGCGCGCCACGCTCCATGGTCACCCCCATGGCGTAACATAGCGGGATCATCAGCACGAAGAACGAGCCGATATGGATGATCGAAGGCACCCAGACGATGCCTTGCGCACGCAGTGCCATGGATGCGGTGGCCTGTAAGCCGTCAAAAGTCGTCGCCAGAGCTGACCAGATCAGCAGAGCAGCAATGGCAGGCGCCAGCATGACACCATCAATGTTCGCGGCCTCGTTGACTAGCAACAAGGCAACACCGTCTTTGAAGGCGAGAATGAGCAGCGCCAGAACCACACCGAGCACAATGGTTGCCACGACACCAAGGCGCGACGCGTCTTTCACCCCTTGCATATCTCCGCGACCATAATGTTCGGCAACGCGCACGCTGGTGGCGGTGCCAATGCCCATGAAGAACATGAAGCAGAAGCCCATGATCTGCACTGAATAACCATAAACCGCATTGGCAGCGATGCTGATGAAAGCCGCAATCGAATAGGTCAGATTGAACCCACCCCATTCGGCGACATTGGAAATCGCGCTGCCGCCGCCAACAGTGATCTGACGCTTGCCTTCATCGTCTGGGCCGGTTTCCGATGGCTTCAAGGCGGGCGTCAACCAGATCGCAAACCCGATCAGCGCAAATGTAATCGCCCATCGCGATCCGACGGTTGCCCAAGCAACACCTTCGCCGCCCATTTGCGGCATGCCCCACCAGCCCAAGACCAGAGCCAGGTCTATGACCAGGTTCACGCCAACCCCGAGATAAGACGTGATGGTCACGATCAACGGACGCCGCAAGGCTTCGAGATAGTAACTGCAGACCGTTGATATCATGAATCCGAGCAGGCTGAGCGACAGTATTTTCGTGATGTGCGTGGTTTCGCTGGCAAACTCACCCGGCGTCATCATCGCGCTCATCTGCTCGTTCGGATTGATGTAGACGAACAAGAAATCGAAAAGCGGTTCGGCGATCAGATACGTCACTGCCGTAACCAGGACACCAAGCCCCAGGGCCCAGGCCATGCCACGTCGGAAAATCCGACCAGATAAATGTTCTTGCCCGCGACCGACAAGCTCGGACGTCAAAACCTGGACACCCAACAGGATGCCCATGCCAAATCCCAGCGTCACCCCAATTGGCAACCAGGAATTGAGAATAAAGGCGAGCTCATGCTCCTGACCCGTGACCTGGCCAAGCACGATCGCATCTGTCAGGCCCATCAGCATCCACGACAAACGTGAGATCGCGATCGGCCCTGACAGCCGTAAAAGGTCCAAAATTTCAGAGGCCCGCGCCCAAGCGGGCCATGCCCGCTGGGTCATGGTAAAAGTCCTGCTTATCCGGCTACACGTGATGGCATTGGGGAGGAATCCTTAATCTCGAGGAGCTTCTCGGCGATAAGGAAGGCAAGTTCAAGAGCTTGTTCGCCATTTAGACGAGGATCACAGTGAGTGTGATATCTTGATGACAGGTCCTCTTCTGAAATCGCCTGTGCACCGCCAATGCATTCTGTGACATCCTGACCGGTCATTTCGAAATGCACACCGCCTGGGACACAGCCCTCGGCATTCATGACATCGATAAAGCTGCGCACTTCGGTCAGGATGCGATCCACGGGACGAGTCTTGAAGCCTGTATCGGTTTTGAGCGTGTTGCCATGCATCGGGTCGCAGGACCAGACGACTGTGCGCCCACTGGCTTTCACAGCGCGCGCCAGCGGCGCCAAGCCGTTTTCAACACCATCGGCACCGAACCGAGAAATCAAGGTGATCCTGCCGGCTTCGTCGTCCGGATTGAGCGTTTCGATGATGCGCAGCAATTCGTCAGCTTCGAGGCCCGGGCCGCATTTCATGCCAATCGGGTTTTTCACGCCTTTGCAAAACTCGACATGTGCGTGATCGACCTGACGCGTGCGGTGGCCAATCCACAACATATGCGCAGACGTATCATACCAGTCTCCCGACGTGGAATCGACGCGAGTCATGGCTTCTTCATACCCCAGCAAAAGCGCCTCATGTGAAGTATAGACTTCAACCTGCGCCATTTGCGGCACGCTTTGAGAGGTCACGCCGCAAGCGCGCATGAATTCCAGAGCGTCGGAAATCTTATCCGCCATGGCACGATACTGCTCCCCCAGCGGCGAACGATCGACAAAGCCCAGCATCCATTGATGAACATTCGACAGGTCAGCATACCCCCCGCGGGTAAAGGCTCGCACCAGGTTCAACGTCGATGCAGATTGCGAATAGGCTTTAATCAGGCGCTCAGGATCTGGGGTTCGCGAGACTTCTGTAAAGTCCATGCCATTTATGTTGTCGCCGCGATAAGATGGCAGCGTCACACCATCGATTTCCTCAATCGGAGATGAGCGTGGTTTGCCGAACTGACCGGCCAGACGCCCGACTTTGACGACGGGTTTGGACGCGGCATATGTCAGAACGACCGCCATTTGCAGCATCACGCGCAATGTGTCGCGAATATTGTCGGCGCTGAACTCTTTAAAGCTCTCAGCGCAATCGCCGCCTTGCAGCAAGAATGCTTCACCCGCGGCAACACTTGCCAGGCGTTGTTTCAACGTCCGCACCTCGCCAGCAAAAACCAGGGGTGGAAACTCAGCCAGACGGGCCTCGACATCTTTAAGATGGTCAAGATCCGGATAGTCTTCCGGAATATGCTTCGCCGGGCGTGCGCGCCAGCTGCTTGGCGTCCAAGTCATGGCTTTCTCCTTAAGGTCGCGCTTTATGCACAGGCAAAGTCACACAATCAAGCTTTCCGATGCCGATATGACAGGAAAGTGTGGCTCGCAGGCGATAATCAGTTTACCAGAATAAAAAAGCCTCCCAGACGGACCTATTCTCAATGTCTCAGCTTTTTATTGCACATGGCCATCGCGACATTGACCCTTTGTTGCAAGTGCACGAAGCCATGCGTCGCGCGGCGATCCCGACCTGGTACACACCACCGGGCAGCAAAGATGCTGATCCGGAAACGATCAACGAGATTATCGATAATGCCTTCGGCATGGTTGTGCTGGTATCGGCATCGTCGGTTCGCTCAAAAGCCGTCCAGAACCAATTGCAACGGGCCATCGAGCGTGGATTGACCCTGTTCCCGATCCGCGCTGACAATGCCCGCCTCTCGAAACAGTTCAAAACCGCGCTGGCCGATCAATTAACCGATTCCCTGAGCGATGAGGGCGCCCTGGATCGATTGGTCGGGCATGTTAAGGCGCGCTATGAGCGGCGGTGCCCGGTGATTTCCGTCATGAATCTCAAAGGCGGGGTGGGAAAAACCACCATTGCCAGTCAGGTCTTTGGCGCCTGGCAAGCCGGAATTGGCGGCCGGACTTTGCTGATCGATCTCGACCCACAATACAATCTGACTCAGACATTTTTTGACATGGAACACGCCGATGCCAGCGCGGCCCGTGACAAATCCGTGATTTCGCTGTTCGAACGGTCACGATTGCACGCCTATGACACCAAATCTCCCGCGGAAAACTGGTCTCGTATCAATACAGAACCGTTTGAGCCTGTTGGTCGCGAAACGATTTGCCACGATTTGCTCACCGGAGAGGACGCGCCAGGCGGGCGCTTTGATCTGATTTCGGGTCAATTTGAGATTTCCAAATACGCGTTTGCCCCAAGCCCTGAATCGCTCGCAGTGGTCGGCGCGAACTTTCGGCGAATGATCGACTATTTCCGAAGCGAATATGATCTCATTGTCTTCGACACCAATCCGAACGCGACATTCCTGACCCGTTGTGCGCTGGAAGCGGCTGACCGGGTGCTCACGCCGATGCACCCTGACGCATATTCCTTGCGAGGCGTGAAACTGCTGAATCAAGTCATGCAGGAGCAGGTCAGCGATGAAAAGCGCCCGGATCTTTCAATCCTCTTCAACACCGTCGGACGCTCGGAACAGTCCAATTTTGAAGCAGATGCCCGCATTGGCGCGTTCAATGAACAGGCCGGGTTTGACCTGTCAGGCGCGCTCCTGAACAGCGCCTTGCCACGTTCAGGCCATTTGGTCGTGCGCAGCCCCGAGCCGGAAGACCTGCCTTGGAAGCAATTGGTGATTCACAATGGTCGCGGCGGCGGGCTGAAACGCATGCGCGAAACCCTGGAAAGTATCGCAACCGAGCTCAAACATCTGGTCGATGCGTGATCTATTGCAGCGTTTGCATATCCTCGAGCTTGAACCCGTCTGCGACAGATTCTGAAATCTCCAATTGGTAGCTCTTACGAAATTCTGGTGCGCCAGTCATTTCGA
This sequence comes from Pseudomonadota bacterium, assembly GCA_039029475.1. Classification (GTDB taxonomy): domain Bacteria; phylum Pseudomonadota; class Alphaproteobacteria; order Caulobacterales; family Hyphomonadaceae; genus Henriciella. The sequence goes on from JBCCGB010000004.1 coordinate 98,916, forward strand.
TCCGCAATAGGGTGTGCGCGCCCGCAGAGGGTACAAGTTCGATTTTATCAACCAGCGCGCGTGTAGGATGCGCTTCATAGACCGATTGAACGGCGAATTGTTCTATCGGTGTATAGGTTTGCGTTGCGCCGGCATCTGCCTCATCAACGGCATGCGTGCAGGCGGAAAACCCGACCAGCGCCAGGCCGAAGGCCAAAATCATGTGCTTCATATCGCATCCTCCCGCGGACACGATATCACGTTGTAGCCGAGTGTTCACGTGGTTGATTGAGGCGATCCGACTGGAACACCATTCGCACCAGACAGATCTGTAAGCCGATCACCACAAACAAGGCCGGAAGCCCGCCAACATTTGACAACATGCGCACACCATCAATGCCGCTAAAGGCGACCATGATCCAAGCCATCACGCAGAGCAGAATGACCCATAGAATTTTCAAGCGCGGTGCACTTGGCTCCACCTCGTCCTGCTCGGTCATGGCATGTGTGTGGGTCTTGCAGATCTGAGAGATCGCTTCCGTATTGCTGTCTGCAGCGGTGACATAAGAGATGAACGAGACCAGCAGAAGAACCGGGATCATCAGACTGCTGAGTGGCAAATAATCAAGCGCTGCAAACATCACGGCTTCCGGCCCGCCAGTGTCCAAAGTCTCTTTCAAGACCCCGCCTTGCGCGAGATCGGTCTCCATCGCAAAAACACCGAACACACTCATCCAGACCATCGAGAACAGCGCTGGCAGTACAAGATTGACCACGACAAAGGCACGCACGCTGTAACCGCGTGCGATGCGGCCCAGGAACATCGCGGTCACGGGCGCCCAGGCCAGCCAATTGGCAAAATAGAACGTCGTCCAGCTTTTCGCCCATTCTGTGTCGCCGCTGGCTGATCCGATCATGAGTGATCGATCAAGAAACGCTCCAGCATAACCGATCGCAGCCTGCCCGCCTTGCACCAACATCTCCCAAGCCGGCCCGAACAAGACGATAAAAACCACCAGGGCAAAGAAAAACCAGGTATTGATTTCTGACAGGATACGAATGCCGCGCAGCAATCCGGTCAAAGACGAAATCAACACGACAATCGCTATCGCCGCCGCGACCAGCGCCAGCAAGAGCGGGCCGCTCGACCACCCCGTCATGTCGGCCACGCCACCTGCCAGCAACAGCATGCCGGCCCCCAGCGATGCCGCCATTCCCATCACCAAGGCCCAGAGTATGGCCGCATCCAGCCCCGCCGCGATCGGCGTCGGCAAGGGCCGGCCGAGCAGCGCGACGAAAGGACCTGAAACGGAATAAGGCTTGCCGAGATTGTGATAAGCGAGCGCGAACGTCAGCGCTGCAACGGTATAGATTGCATAAGGCGATATCGTCCAATGCATGAACAGGCTGACCAGGCTGAATTGTTTGGCAGCATCGCTACCAGCAGCAAGACCGCGGGCGGCCCCGCCTGGATCGTAGAGATGATAGAGCGGTTCAGCCATCGCCCAGAACAGGATACCAATAGCGATCGTGGTACACAGCGTGATTGAAAACCAGCTCCAAGGCTTGAGAATACGCGTTGCGCCCACACCGCCAATTGTGACTTTGCCAAGCGGCGACATGACCACGCCGATACATGTGAGGACAAAGCCAAATACGGCCCAGGAAATCACATTGGAGAAGGTCGCCAAAATCCAGTCATTTATCGTTTTCGCGAACGCGAAGAAGGCCTCCAGGCTGACCAGGCTGGCAATCGCCGCAGCGATAAAAATGGTCATTGGAAGGACGATAACAAAAAGGCGCAGAGATCCGTCCTGCGCCTTTTTTAGAATGGGAATACCAGCCAAAACTACCCGTCCAGGCCTTCAGGCTGTCCAACCACAACAAAGGTAAAGTTCGCAGGATCAAGATATTCGGCTGCAACACGGTTTACATCTTCCAGCGTCACGGCTTCGACCATGGCATTGCGTTTATCGAAGAAATCAACCGGAAGCTCGTCGAGGCGAACCCCCATCATATTGCCCGCGATCTTGGCATTGGAATCAAACCCGAGCGGGTAAGAACCGGTCAGATAGGCTTTGGCATCAGCCAATTCCTGCGCGGTCATGCCGTCCTCGACCATTTTGGTCATATTCGCTTTCACCGCAGCGATGAACTCGCCAGCACTTTCATTCTTGGTTTGACCGCCACCGCTCCACAGCTGGATTTTCTCCTCGCTGCTGACTTGCGTGTAGACCCCATAAGTCAGGCCTTTTTCAACGCGCAAATCCTTCATCAGGCGGCTTTGAAACCCGCCGCCACCAAATGTGTAGTTGAGTACGACAGCCGTATAGAAATCAGGGTCTTCCCGCTTCATCGCCGGTGCGGCAAACGTCACCAGACTCTGCGGCTGCGGCAACGCCACTTTGACCGGGTCGACCAAGGGTGCCGCCAACGCCACAGGCGCGGTTTCGACAGGCGTGCTACGCTCAGGCAAGCCGGCCACGGCTTGATCGATCATCGGCGCCAGCTCTTGCGGAGACATCGCGCCGACCGCGGTTACCAGCATGCCCTCCTTGACCATGAGCAGATCCTTTTGTGCCCGCATCGCGTCCTGGGTGATTGCCGCAAGGCTCTCAGCCGACGTCTGACGGGCATAAGGATGGTCCGCATACAAAGCCGCGGCACGCGCCCGAGACGCCAGGAACCGGGCATTTGTTTCGCGGGTCTGCAAACTGACTTCCTGTTCGCGCAAGTAGCGTTCGAACGGGCCATCGTCGAATCGCGGCGTCGAGAGCGCCAGTGAAATCATGTCGAACGATGCGGCGGCATTGTCCGTCAACATCGATGAATTGCAAAATGTACTCTCATCGGACGCGCCACAGGAAAAGCTCATATTGAGGTCTTCCATGCCTTTGAAAAAGGCTTGCGCATCAAGGTCTCCGGCGCCTTCATTCATGTGATAGACCATGGCATTGGTGAGACCTTCCTGACCCTCAGGGTCATTGGTCTCGCCCTGGGTCCAGGCCATGCGCAGGGACAGGATCGGGATAGACGGCTCTTCGACCAACCAGACCGATACGCCACCTGGCGTGACGAATTGCTGGATACGGGCGAACTCGCCGTCATGGACAGTGACGTCCAGGCCCGGTGCCTCAGGCTCGGAAGGCTCAGAAACCACCGCATCCGCTTCTGGTTCAACCGGAACAGGGGTTGTGCAGGCAGCGAGCGCAAACGCCGAAATCGCGGCGCTGATCGAGAAAATGGTTCGCATGATTAAAGCTCCCCTTCGGCTGGCAGCAAATGGGCTTCGATAAAGTGCTTGTCCGGCGCGAACGCTTTGCGCGCCGCCGCCAGGGCGGCTTCTGTGGTGACAGCGCGAATATCATCCTCGTAAGACATCAAGTCTTCAATCGTCCCACCAATCGCCAGCCAGCTACCAAACAGGTTGGCCATGCTTTGCTGATTGTCGCGGGCATAAATCGCTGAGGCTGCCATCGAGTTGCGCACCCGAACCACATCCTCGTCATCAAAACCGGTTTCGAGCAGAGTGGTCAGTTCCGCCATCACGGCGGCTTCGAGCTCGTCCATGCTGACACCCGGGCTTGGCGTCGCATAGATCACGGCCGGTCCATTATCGTGCAAGCCGGTCCAGGCAAACGTGCCGACATTCACAGCCAGCTTCTGTTCTTCCACCAAAGCGACATAGAGCAGGCTGGTATTGCCACCCCCCAAAACATCCAGCCCGACATCCAGGGCCAGAGAATAATCGCGATCCCGTTTCTGGCTGGTGCCATTATAATAGCGATACCAGACGGGCTGGCGCACTTTCGGGTCGCTATGGACGATTTCCTGGGTTTCAGTCAGCGCCGGCACATCAGCCCATTTGCGCGTGCCATCGACCAGGCCAGACGGCTCGATCGTGCCGTAATGCTGTTCGGCCAACTTGCGAACGTCAGCGCCGGTGACATCTCCGGCCACGACCAGGATCGTATTTTCGGGCGAGTAGTATTTCTTGTAGAAATCGATGCCGTCTTGCGGAGTCAGCGCTTCAACCTCATCCATGCGGCCAATCACCGTGATTTCGTATGGATGGCCTTTCCAGAACTCCGCCAGCACTTTTTCCTGCAGGATGACGCCTGGATTGTTGTCGACCCGCTGTCGACGCTCTTCTTTGACGACATCGCGCTCTGTGATGAAACTGCCTTCCGGGTCCTCATCAATGATCAGATCCGTCATGCGCTCGGCTTCGAGCTCCATCATCTTGCCAAGATGCTGTTTGGCGACACGCTGGTAATAAGCCGTATAATCCCAGCTGGTGAAGGCATTATGCTGACCGCCCAGACGTGAAATCGTCGAATCGAATTCGCCGTCTTCCAGATCGTCAGTTTCCTTGAACATCACATGCTCGAACAGGTGCGCAATGCCGGATTTTCCCTCGGCTTCGTCAACCGCGCCGACCTTGTACCAGACCATATGCGTCACAACAGGCGCGCGGTGGTCGGGCAAAACGACGACGTCCATGCCATTTTCAAGCGTGAACGTCTCTGGTGCCCACGGCGCGTCAGCATTGTCAGCGAAGGCTGCGCTGCCCAAAGCAAGCATGGCGGCAAGCCCGCCGGATATCCAATATTTCATATTACCTCCGCGTGCTCCCCTTGAATTTTTTTCGTAATCGAGACCGTCTTAGGTCCCTGGCAGTTTTAAACGTTCGCCGCTGCCGCGGGCAATCGTGACATCTCCAGGACCGGTGGCGCTGTCTGGGCCCGATTGATCGGAACCATCAGAATTCATGACGCGATCTGAAACGCTCTGCGATTTGCGAATAACCCGCGCCTCTTCCCAGTCGACCTGTTCGCGAATGACCGGGCTGACCGCATTTGCACCGGCGGCGGCGACAAGCGCGCGCTCTGACGCGCTGGCGTCTTGTCCGATATCTGTTCCGAATGCCGACGCTGTGCCCGCCCGGGTTTCATCGACCTCAAACGGCGTTCCGGCGCCGGCTTCCGGCGGACGCAAGCTGTAATCAGGTGGAATCACCAAAGGCGCCTTTTTGACAACGCGAAACTCATCCGGGCTGTTGGAACCGCCAAGCGCAGCACAGCCTGAGGCCAGCATGCCGGCGGCACAGATGGATACTAAGATAGAAGTTTTCATTCTGGCGTCCTCGCCTCATCTTCGGTTACGGCCCCAGCCGCTTTTTCTTGTCGCGACATTAGGAACTGATCCGCAAAGAGCAAGACCGCTCCTACAGAAATGGCGGCATCGGCGACATTGAAGACATAATTGAAAAAGTATGGCCGCAATATGCCGCTAAAATCCAGGAAATCGACCACCGCGCCAAAGCGGACGCGGTCTATGACATTGCCGAACGCCCCGCCAATCACCAATGCCAGAGCAATACTGGTAAACCGGCGCGCCGCACGGACCAGCCAGACGGTGAATCCAATGGCGATGACCGTCGTCAGAATCACCAACAGCCAGCGCATAATCCCTTCTGACTGGCCAATTCCGAAACTGATCCCGCGATTCCACACCATGTTCAGATCAAAAAACGGCAAGACATCGACCCGGCCGCACCGCTGCGTCTGATCAAGACAGCCAATGGCGTTGAAAGTCGGCTCATTCAGAATCAGCCACTTGCTCCACTGATCCAGGATGACGATGACCGGGATCAGAAAGAACAAGCCATAGCGAAAGGGTTGGGTCATGCGTTACCTCTAACTTCCCGGATAGCAGCCGCATCTCGCGGTGTCACATCGGGAAATTCGGGATCTGCTGTGGCTGGATCGAAATATTTCCAGCTGCGCGTGCATTTTACCCCACTCGCCTGACCAGGCAGGACTGCGACACCTGATTCCTCTGGCAAACGGAACGCATCGGCCGGGGCTTCTGTGGTCACCAGTTCAGCTTGTGAGGTGATGAAAATGTCTTCGGCATCTTCACCTGTATACGCCGCCAACAGGTCCGCATCAGAGATGAACACGGTCGGCGCCGCCTCTAGAGACGAGCGGATGCGCTTTTCGCGACGCTCGACCTCGATCGCACCCGTGACCACGCGGCGCACTCGGAAAATTTTCTCCCAGCGTGCCGCCAGATCCTCATCTTTCCAATCGAGCGGCGTCTCGGGGAATTGCAGCAAATGCACACTGTCCGCGCGATCCGCGAACACGCTCATCAGGAAGGTCTCTTCCGTTGTGAAAGGCATGATTGGCGCCAGCCAAGCCAGAAGGCGTTCCAGAATGGCCGCCATCACCGTGCGTGCCGAACGACGACGGACATCACTTGGCGCATCGCAATACAGGCTGTCTTTGCGAATATCGAAATAGACCGCTGACAAGTCGACCGAACAGAAATTCAGCAAGGCCGCCATGACACGTTTGAAGTCGTGCTCATCATAGGCTTTGCGCACGGTCTCATCCAGTTCAGCCAGGCGATGCAGAACCCAGGTTTCCAGGCTTGGCATTTCAACGGGCAGAACCGCTTCGTCCGCGGAATAACCATGCAGCGCGCCAAGCAAGTAACGCATCGTGTTGCGCAAGCGGCGATAGTTTTCGATCGCGCCTTTGATGATCTCGTCAGAGATGCGCAAATCCTCAGTATAGTCCGCGCTCGCGGTCCACAGGCGCAGGATTTCGATTCCGTACTGTTTGGCAAAATCGGCCGGGTCGATCGTGTTGCCGATTGATTTCGACATTTTCTTACCGTCGCCATCGACGATCATGCCATGGGTGACAACCTGCTTGAACGGCGCCATACCGCGCGTGGCACAGCTTTCCAGAAGCGATGACTGGAACCATCCACGATGCTGGTCTGACCCTTCCATATAGACGTCAGCGACGCCGGTCTCATCATCAATGATGCCGCGATCGCGCAAGGCAAAGGCGTGTGTGGTGCCGGAATCAAACCAGACATCCAGCACATCATTGACCTTGTCCCAGCCGCTCGGATCATCAAGGAAATCGCTGACTTCAGCTGAGAACCAGCCCTCGACGCCCTCTTCGCGGATCTTGGCGAGGATTTTCTCATTCACCGCCGCCGCTTCGGCGTCCGGCATTGCAGCCGTATGCGGTTCGCCCTTCTCATTGACCAGCAGTGTGATCGGCACGCCCCAATTGCGCTGGCGTGAAATCAGCCAGTCAGGGCGGTCGGCGACCATCGCTTTCAGGCGGTTATAGCCGGTTGGCGGCACGAATTTGGCCTGTTCAATCCCGTCCAGCGCCATTTCACGCAAGGGGCGTGAGCCATCCTTGCCGGGCGTATCCATGGCGATGAACCATTGCGGCGTCGCGCGGCGGATGACCGGCGCTTTTGAGCGCCAGGAATGGGCGTCGCGAATCTCCGTCATGCCACGCGCCAGCAGGTTGCCGCTCTCAGCGAGCAAGCGAATAACCTCCGGATTGGCTTTACCCGGCTGGCCGCGCTTTTTGCCCGACGTGCGAATGATATCGAGGCCGCGCAGGGCTTCCGGAACGTCGTCTGTGTAACAGCCGTCAGGGTCGACGATCTGGCGGATCTGCTGTGTCGTCCGGCCGGATTCGACCCAGACATTAAAGTCATCTTCGCCATGCGCGGGCGCGGTGTGGACGAAACCTGTCCCGGCATCATCGGTGACGTGATCGCCGGCGAGCATTGGAATATCATGCGCGAAGAACGGATCGAGAGCGTGGAGAGGGTGAGACAGAAAATTGACTGCTGATGGATCGACATCGTCGAGGCGCGTCCAGGATTTGATCTTGGCGCTGTTGCGAACACTTTCCGCCAATGCATCAGCGATGATCAAAGTTTCTCCGGCGACCGCATATGGTGCAAATCCAAGCTCCTCTTCGGTCATCACCTCCTCAACGCGATAAAGCCCGTAATTAATGTTTGGATTAAACGAAACGGCCTGGTTGGCGGGAATCGTCCAAGGCGTGGTGGTCCAGATCACGACCGATGCGTTTGCAATTGAATCGGCTCCTGATTTCACCGGAAACTTCACCCAGATCACCGGCACCTTGCGGTCGTGATACTCGACTTCAGCTTCGGCCAAAGCGGTGCGCTCGACCGGTGACCACATGACCGGCTTGGCGCCGCGCACCAGGCGTCCGCCCATCGCGACGCGCAGGAATTCGCGCACCGTCGCGGCTTCGGACTTGAAGTTCATGGTCAGATAGGGATCGTCCCATTCGCCTTCGACGCCGCAGCGGCGGAAGCCTTGTTTCTGGACCTCGATCCATTCGGCCGCATAGTCGCGGCACGCGCGCCGAAACTCGTCGCCGGGCACGTCGTCCTTGGTTCGACCTTTCGAGCGGAATTGCTCTTCCACTTTCCACTCAATCGGCAGGCCGTGACAATCCCAGCCCGGCAGATAAGACGCATCAAACCCGCGCATCTGGTGATTGCGGACGATGATATCCTTGATGATCTTATTCATCGCGGTGCCGAGATGGATCGGACCGTTCGCATAAGGCGGACCATCATGCAGGATAAACGGCTCTGCCCCGCGCGCTTTGGCGTCGGCGCGGAAGCGCTCATACAGCTTCATCTCATCCCATTTCTCAATCCATTTTGGCTCGGCTTTCGGCAAGCCGCCGCGCATCGGGAAATCGGTGGTCGGCAAGAACAATGTGTCCTTGTACGGGTTTTCAGGTTTTTTCGGTTTATCAGTATCGGCCATTGGGACGTCTTCGGATCAGCGTGTGAAGAAAGGGCTAAGCAATAGGGTTCCCGGCCGCGAGCCCCTTAAGGGCGGGCGACCGGGCCGCTAATTCGAATAATGGATATGCCGAGCACCGTGTTCATGCGGCCCCGCTTAGCAGGGCTCGCGGGGCCTGTCATCCCGCCAGATGACGCTTGGCCGCGTCGACATCCTTGTCCATTTGCACGACCATCTCATCCAGCGAGTCAAATTTCAGCTCGGGTCGCAGGAATCGCACCAGGGCGACTTCCAATTGCTGGCCGTAAATATCGCCGTCAAAATCAAACAGGAACGTCTCGAGCAGCGGGTCGCGAATGCCGGTTGTGGGTGTGCGCCCGAAATTTGCGACACCATCGCGCCAGGCAGGCTCACCGGCGAGCCGGGCGCGCACCGCATAGACCCCATGCCGGGGATGGAGCAGCTCCCCCAAATGCAGATTAGCGGTCGGAAATCCAATCGTACGCCCGCGCTTTTCGCCATGCTCGACCACCCCGTCGACAATCCAGTCATGGCCCAGAATTTCAGCAGCTTTTTCGGGTTCGCCGGCAATCAGAGCTTCGCGAATGGCGGTGGATGAGGCTTTGGCGCCCAAGGCCTCTATCTTCTCGATCACCGTGACACCAAAGCCCAAGGCCCGGCCAAGCGAGGCCAACCGCCCGGCATCACCCATACGCCCCCGGCCAAAGCGAAAATCAAAACCGACCGTGACATGTGAGGCGCCAATCCCGTCTTTCAGGACGTCTCGGGCAAATGCTTCATCGGTCATGGCCGCCATATCCGCATTGAAAGGCAGCTCATACACCGCTTGCGCGCCGAGCTCTGCCAGACGCGCATTGCGGCGGCTGGGACGATAGATCCGGAAGGGCGGATCATCCGGGCGGAAGAATTGTCGCGGCGGCGGCTCAAACGTCGCCACCCCAAGCGGTCCACCGGCGGCGGCGGCACCGTCCAGCACCGCGCGATGGCCGGCATGCACGCCATCAAAATTGCCCAGCGCCACGGAGAAACCGCGCGCATGCTCCGGAACATGCTTATAATGGGCAATGACGGTCATTTACGCGTCTCGCTTGGGAACCATCACGATTGCTTCCCCAGAAATCGCGGCTTTGCCATCAACATTGCAAGACACTTTCAGGGTGACCCGGCTGGTGCGTTCTTGTTTCTCGGTGACTTCGACCTTCACAATGACCAGGGACCCGATCAAGACCGGGCGGCGAAACCGCATATTCAGGCCGACGAAAATCGACCCCGGTCCGGGCAAGTCATTGCCGAGAATGCCGGAAATATAGCTCGCGGTGAGCGCCCCATGCGCAATGCGCTGGCCGAATTGCGTTTTCTTGGCAAACTCCTCGTCCAGGTGCAGCGGGTTGCGGTCGCCAGAAACTTCCGCGAAGAGCTCAATGTCTTTTTCGGTAATGACATGCTCTGTCTGGTGGGTCATTCCGACCTCCAGATCCTCGTACTTATAGCCTTCTTTATAGGTCATGTCGGATCATTCTCCGTTTCTCACTCACGGCCTGTTACAATGTGTTTCAGGTTTCGTCACCATTCGAGTTTCGGCATCGCCCATTTTGCCGTCACGGCATAGTCTGCCAGCAGGTCGCCAACCTCCTGCTCAAAGTTTGCGCCATGCTGTTTCAAACCAGTCCCGACATAGAGGCCAGAATAGCCGCGCTTGAGCGCGCCTTGCATGTCTGTCGCCGGACTGTCGCCAATACAGAGAATGCGATCCGGTGCGGGCTCGACGCCAAGATCAGACAATTTCGCCAGTGCCAGATCATAAATCGGATCATGCGGCTTGCCTGGATAAATGACTTTGCCGCCCTCTTCCTCAAACACCTGAGCCAGCGCGCCAGCGCACCAGTGCAATTGTTCGCCGATGCGGACGCGAATATCAGGATTGGCGCAAATCATCTCCATCTCGCGATCTGCAGCCTCCGCGAGGCGATCGCGATAATCGTCCGGATGATCATTGACCTGATCCTCCAAGCCGATGCACAAAACGGTATCTGCACTGCGCGCGTCGCCGAATTGCAGGTCCAGCCCTTCATACAGATATCGATCCATCTCCCAGCCTTCATCCGCGCCCATACGCCAGAACACTTCGCCAGACCTCTGGCCGAGAACTTCTCGGGTGGCATCACCGGATGTGACACAATCATCAAACGCTTCCGGCGGCACGCCGAGCGGGTCAAAATGCCGAATGGCTTGCTCTTTTGGCACTGGGGCATTGGTGATCAGACAGACCGCGCCGCCGCGGTCGCGAAATCGAACCAAAGCCTCGCAGGCTTCGTCAAAAGCATATCGGCCATTGTGGATGACGCCCCAGACGTCGCACAGAATGGCATCATATTGATCAGCGATGGCGGCGAGCCCGCCCGGAAATTGTGGGTGTGTCATGCCCGCCGACCTATGCGGCGCCGGGTTTGGCGTCAATCTAAGAAGCGCGCGACGTCAACAAACGCACCAGGTCAGCCGGCGGTGCGGTTTCTTCCATCAGCGACGACTTGATTGGACGCGGCGCGCCGAAAATATGCCCCTGGCCATAAGGAATGCCGTATTCCAGCACTTCCACGACGCTGACTTCCTCTTCGATTTTCTCAGCCACCAGGGTGACGCCATAGCGTGAGCAAATCGCAGCCACCTCTTCACCAGCAGTTTTGCGCTCCACTGAAGACGTCGGACGTGGTCCGAACGGATCGCGCAATTGATCGATCAAGTCGCCGCCATTGAATTTGACGAAGCGAATGCCGGCATCTTGCAGGCGCGGCAAGTCAATATCGATGGTCTCGGCATGATCGATTGAAAAGCGGAAGCCCAGCGCCGTCAGCCGCTCCATGGCTTCGCGCATCTGCTTCGATCGATGCTCAAACCGGCTGGCGCGGATCTCAAAGATCAAGGCCCCGGCGAGATCGCGATTCTGCTCCATATGACTGAGAAAGAAGGGGAAGAAGTGTGGATCTTCGAGCGAATGCGACGAGACATTGCAGAACACGCCAACGCGGCGATCGCGAGCGGCCAGTCGGCGCACCACTTCGACCGAACGGTAAAGCATCATATTGTCGACCACACCGAGCAAATTGGCGCGTCGGGCCGCATCAAGAAATTCGGCCGGCAGGATCAGGGAACCATCTGCATCGCGCAGGCGCGTATAGCCCTCATAGAACGCCACGCGACGCTGTGGCAGAGAAACGATCGGCTGCAAATGCAAGTCAACGCGGCCATCCTCAAGCGCTTCTTTGACACGGCGCAACACGGCATCTTCCTGCGGTGCGACCTCACCTGTGGTTTCGGCATCAGCGAGTTTTGTTTCAAAACTATGCGACAAACGCTCGATCAGCGTTTCAAGCTGGCGCATTTCGCTGACCAAGGCATCGCGGCGCTCGGTCAATTCTTGTTTTACGGTGGTTTCGACGGCACTCGTCCGCGCTTCCACCACATCAATACGCTCTTTCGCGTCTTTCTGAGTCGTTTCGACGGCTATGATTCGATCAGACAGGTCGGATTTCTCGCTGGCGCGGGTCGCAAACAGGTGCACCTGCCCCATCAACGCTGTGATGATCGCACCGCCACAAATCGCCAGTGGCAGCTCGATTCCAGCGAAGGAAAGCAGGCCCCACCCCGTTCCTGCGCCGATCAAAGCGTAGATCAAAAAATAAACCGCAACCATCAATTCCCAGCCCCTGCTGACACAATATCCTTAACAGATACGCGCCAAACGTTAACGAATTGGTAGCTTTAGAGTTAATTCGCCTGCTTTGCCAAGCATCAGATCAATCCGTCCACCGCATTTCTTTCTGCATCGAGGAATTCGCGCAACGCTTGTAAAGTCGGTAGAATTTCGGCCAATTTTGCGACGTCCTGATTGGCCTGAAGAATCTCACCCAAAGGGGCCATGGCCTTGAGTCCACGATTGCGCGCGTGTCGACCGGCGGTTGTGATTGTCACAAGCTTTCGGCGTCGATCTTCGGCACTGCCGGCAATTTCAACATAGCCTTTGCGCTCAAGCTTCGCCAGAATCGCCGTCATGGATGGTTTAGCGACCTGAAACGCCTTGGCGAGATAAGATGGCGACTTGCTGCCCCCGAGTCGAACGAAATGGTTCAACACGCCAAATTCTGAAGGATTGAGATCGGGGGCCAACGCCCGCGCGAAACGCGCCGTGCTCAATTGATTGATGATGCCGATCTCATTGAACAGCGTGAAGATGACACTCGCAGGATCAGAATCGCTCATGCTCAGAAGGTTATCAGCTTGCTCTCCAGTGGCCAACGCGGGCTCGGCGCCGGAAATTTGGTATAGCCAACCCGACCCAGCATCTGCACCGCGCCATCGGGCCCGACCCCAAGCTCGGCACGGATCGCTTCATATGGCTCCGCCATTTCCGGGAATTCCTGCAGGATCTGGCTCAGCGGGTGGACGCAAAGGCCGATTTTCTGGGCCGCGAGGTTCATCCGCACCCAGGCCTGCCCGGCCTGCAATTGATCGACGCGCGTATTGGTCTCAGACTTAATCCAGACGAACCCGCGCGCCGAGTGTATGATCGGCTCGTACATTTTAATGCCTTCCTTGAAGGCTGTACTGCCGGGCGTATCCAGCCCTTTCGGCGTGACGATCCCGGCCATCTTCATCAACCCCATCGGCACGCCCCCCATGTCGATGCCGTCCGGATTATCAGCCACGGCCCGATTGCCGATGCGCATTAAATCAATGCTTTCCCGCCGGGTCAGATCTGTCCCATATTCGATCATGAAGCCCTGCCAGGCGAGATCGATAATCCGATCACGCTGTGCCGGGTCTATCGTCCCGCCAATATCGAGCCCTCGCTGGCCTGCCGTAATGACCGTTTGAAGTGCGTCGGTGCCGACGGCTTGCGCCGGATCATAAGGTTCTTTGGTCGATCGTCGCTGAAGTATGTGAGCGAAAAGTGGGTCTTTGGCCGCGGCGCCTGATTCAACAAATCTGACTTGTGCCATGCGATTGCCGTTCAGGCGCGGTTGCGGCGCACCATCGGGGAACGCTGTGATGTCGACCCCAAAACCTTTCTCGGCCGCAGCGATCTGCAACAATTCCATCATGCAGCCAAACCCAATGGTGATTTGACGATCAAATGGATCCGTCTGCGGCAGCCGGCGTTCGAGGTCGACGTAGACATCTATGCGGTCCTCGCCGACGAGATAGAATTGCCAAGGCTGACGATTGTGCGGGTTTGGGGCGAGGATTGCATAAGCCAGCGCATCAAGACGCGGGTCGCCGAAACTCTGACCTGCGTCGCGCCACGGGGCGCGCGCTTTCGCCTCGCCGGGACCACGCGCGACCGACAGGGTTCCAATCCCACCAATCACCGCCGCAGCGCCACCCGTCATCAGAATATTGCGTCGCGTGAACATGTTTCTATCTCCAAGAATATTTGTTAGTTTCCTAACTAATATATTTATTTCAACTGTCAAGCGAATTGCGTGGCATGCAAGCCACACTGATCTTGTCATCGAATTTCTGAGTGAGGATTCTAACCGCATCAGGTTTGACAGCGGTCTCCGAGCTTTTTAACCAAAAGCTCAAATCCCGACACACCCAGGTCCACGGTCACTTTTTGACCGGATGGGGGCGTCTCGGGGGAGACCGGGGTCCCGTGAAGAACGGGACCCCGTTGCTTTTATGGGGCCTCGTTCTCGACGAATATCGGAACTGTCAGCGGCCACTGATAGTCGCCAAAGTCACTTTGGCAGGTGACAGCAACGACGCGATCAACTTCAGGATCAACGAGCATCACCTCATCCCGCGCGCCGCAAATGCGCAACCAAGCCGTACGAACCAGCCCGCCCGTACGATAATCGATGCGAAATCCATCTAAAGTGTTTGATACGGTCAAATCTCCAGTATCGAACACACGCTCATCCGCCACGCCAGAACGCGCGGTGAGAATGGCAGCGTCATACCCGCCTGTTGGAATTCCATGCTCGACGACATAGCGCGCGTCAGATTGTTCGAATGCCTTGTTTAAAGCGGTGACGATCTCTGCAATCCCCGCCGGACCAATCACGGGCAACGCCTCACTGCGTCCGGCATGCCAGGACAGATTTCTGATCTCATCCAGCCCTTCCAGGTCAGCGGCATCCAGCGAGAACAGAATGACCGCATCCAGCTGACGCAAATCGTCTTGGCGTATCGTCCGCGCAATCCCCGCGGGCGCGCCGAAGAGCAGGCGCTTGCCGCCAGCAATGATCAAAGTGCAAGGACGTTCATCTGCGATACCACACGGCAAAAGCGCAAACTGATCCGGGCGCACCTCGACATCACGCCAGTCCGGTGGCTCGACGGTTCCATCGCATGCCGAAACGAGCAGCAAGCCAGATAAAAACAGTGCGCGTACAGAGCCTCTCATCGGGCGACCTCTACCCGGACTCGTCACTCGAGAACAGTCAGACCTGGTTCTCCCAGGATCTCATTCTCGATATGACCCAAGCCCGAAATCTCCACGCGCACGCGATCCCCGGCTCGCAACCATTTAGGCGGATCAAACCCGGCCCCGACTCCCGCTGGCGTGCCGGTGAAAATGACGTCGCCTGGCTCCAGCGTGAAGGCTTGTGTCAGGTGGGCAATTTGCTCAGCCAATGAAAACACCATGTCCCGCGCATGGCCGGATTGCCGGAGCTCACCATTGACATAACCGCGAACCTCCAAGGCGCTAAAGTCCTCAATCTCATCAGGCGTGACGAGGAAGGGGCCGAATGGCGCGTGCGTATCAAACCCTTTGCCCATAATCATGGTTTGACTGGCCCGCTGCCAATCCCGCACGGAGACGTCGCAGCCGCAACAATAACCGGCCACCAGTTCGTGCGCGCGCGCTGCCGGAACGTGCCGCCCGGTCTTGCCGATGATCGCCACCAGTTCGGCTTCGTAATCGAGCTGTTCGGAGACCATGGGCAAGTGCACTGGGTCATATGGCCCGTTGGCCGCCGTGCTCTGTTTGTTAAACCACTTTTGCACGCTGGCGGGCGTCGACTTCGCGAACGAGACGGATTCCTTGGCGTGCGCTGCATAGTTCAACCCGATTCCGAGAATTTTACCGGGCCGCAGGATCGGCTGCCGCAACTGTACTGAAGACAGCGGCACGCGGGTTGCGCCTCTTGCTGTGTCGGCTGCACCAGCGAGATCGCTCAAAACGTCTTTCACATCTGTGGCATCATGCAACCAGACATGATCCTGCTCGACCAGCCCCGCGCGGGGGTGTTCATTCACCAATAGATTGGCCCATTTCATTGGCGTGTGACCTCTTCGCTACGATCTTATGAAACCGAACGAATTTCCGCACACTGTCAATTGAAGACCGCGAATTTGAAGTCTAAGCCTGCTCGTTCATGTTGGTGGGACCAAAGAAAGTAGAGTGAACATGACGCAAGGTCTTCGGGCGCAGGAAAGTACTTTAGCTGACCTTTTATGCAATGGCATTGAAATGGCCATGCCGCCATATCAAAGAAGCTATTCCTGGGAGATTTCAGAGGCGCAAGCCCTGCTCTCAGATCTGCACGATGCGAGTGAAAGCGGCGAAAGCCACTTCATCGGCGCGATTGTTCTGGTGCGCGAAGCTTCTGGCCGATTTCTGATCGTCGATGGGCAACAAAGACTGACCACACTCACTATCCTGCTTTCGGTCCTGCGCGACACGGAAACGGATGAAGCGCGCAAGAATGAAATCCACGATATGATTGCCGATGATGCCAGCGATCGAAACGGTCCGGCTTGGCGCATTTCGCTCAACCACATTGATGGTCCATATTTGCGCGAAGCCATTCAAACCCGCGGTGCTTCACTAAAAAAAGATGTCGAACCGAACGACAGCGAGAGCCAGCGCCGGATGACGCGCAATCTCGAGAACTTCATCAAAACCGTCCGCAACATGTCTCCCGAAGCGCAACGCGAATTGGCTGACACAATCAAAAACCGCATCCTGTTGGTGAAAGTGATCGTCGAAGACTGGGATGGTGGCTATAATGTGTTTCGAGTTCTGAACACGCGTGGCAAATCGCCGAACACGCACGACATTATCAAAACGGACTTGCTGGAGAATGCACACCTGACGCCAGAGGAAGCCGACGCTTATTCTCGCGAATGGTCTGAGCATGAATCCCGATTGAGCGGCTCGGGCTTTGATGACTTACTCAATCAGATCAGCACATTGTACGCGCGCAAGACCCGCAAGGGCGCCAGTGAATTTCGCAAGGCCGTTATCAATCGCTCGATCGGCGGTACGCGCGAATTCCTCAGCAAGGAATTGCCCGCCTATGTCGATGCCTATGTGACCATATCGACGGGCAAATGTGAGTTCGGAAATCTCACCACGCAAATCACTGAATGCCTGAATCATTTACGTCTGATTGATCATCAATTGTGGCGCGCCCCGGCATTGAAGTTTCTCGTCAATCACAATGGCAGCCCGGAAATCGCGCTGACTTTCTTCCGCAGTCTGGAACGCTTTGCTTATGGCGCGATGATGGCCATCACCGAACAGCGCAGCCGGCAACGGCGCTATCAGAAGATTGCCGACAGTGCGGACAATCCGCGCGTCCTGCTTTCAGATAGCGGACCCTTGGCGTTGTCGCGCGAAGAAAGAAGAGAGATTTCCAACCGGTTGCGCAGTCGCTTCGGAGCCTTTGCGCAGCGTCGAGCGATCGCCTTACGGATGAATGCTGAGATTGAAGGCGGGACGGCGCTGGGTCCTGACAATCGCGCCACCGTCGAACACGTGCTGCCCAAGAACCTGCCTGAGGAATCGCCTTGGCGAAATGCCTGGCCGAATCAATCGGTGCATCGCGACCTGGTCGATACGATTGGTAATTTCGCCCTGCTATCGCAATCTGCCAATCAGAAGGCGGACAATCTCTCATTCATAGAGAAGAAGAATTTGTATTTCGCCGATGGTGCGCCGGAATATGCATTGACTCGAGACATTGAAGACAAGGTTGCCTGGACGCCGGACGTCACGCGCAGTCGGACCGAGCATCTTTCAAAAATCATGGAGAATGCCTGGCAATTGAACCAGGCCATGCTGAACACCTGATCAGGAAGTAGATTCAGTGCTTCGGCGATCCGCGGCATAATCCGCAAGTTTGTCCGCAGCGTCCCGTGCAGAATCGATGCTGACATCGAATTGCGCTAATGCATATGTGGTTGTGTTGGCATCTGCCATATCGAGGTCAGCAAGCGTTTCGATAAAGGTTCGTCTGGCTTTCTTGGCGGTGACCAGAGCGGTCTCATAGCTCAGCAAATCATCGCGCAAGGCTTTGGCGGGCAGATCGGCGCCAAACAGCTTTTGCACTTCCATCGTCGCCACATCCAAACCATGCGCCGCGCTTTCAATGTCGGTGCGGATGTAGTCAGCTTGCGCCAGGGTCCCGTCGCTCTCGCGTTTGACCTGCGACGTGTAGCTGGTGTCCTGATCGTCGGCCTCATCGCGGGCGCCGTCCATGAGGACGCGCGCAAACCCAAACAGGCCTTTGCTGGCTGTGACCCAGTTTTTACGTTCGGCTTGTTCGGTGTAGGCGTCGGCAACTTTGCTCAGGCTGCTTTCCTGCGAAGACAGATTGGTTTCGACCGTTGCTTCGGACGCGACCATGGACACAGTTGCGCAACCGCTCAACGCGGCTGCCATCAGTACTGAAATTAGTACGTTACGCATTAGGCTGCTCACCTGCCAGAATCCAACCCTCACCTGTAATATCACATACAGATGAGAAAATCGCCGTCCATACCCTTTATTCATACTTTAACAGCCGATAGGTGAAGAGGTCGTGAACAAAGGCTAAAAATGCTTAAACTTTATCCACCTATCGAAGCACGACGCTCCGGGTTCTTGCGGGTCAGCGATCTCCACGAAATCTACTGGGAAGAATCTGGAAATCCGGACGGCGTTCCGGTGCTTGGAATTCATGGCGGCCCGGGCGGTGGTTCAAGCCCCGAGATGCGGCGGTTCTTCGATCCCACAGTCTATCGCATCATTTTGATGGATCAGCGCGGCTGCGGAAAATCTACACCGCATTCAGAACTGCGCGAGAATGATACGTGGACGCTTGTCAGCGACATGGAAGCTGTGCGCGCACATCTCGGGATCGACAAGTGGGTTTTGTTTGGCGGGTCATGGGGCTCGACCTTGGCCTTGAGCTATGCGGTGACGCACACGACGCGCGTTCATGGACTTATTTTGCGCGGCATATTCCTGCTGACCGCCGCCGAGATCCACTGGTTCTATCAAGACGGTGCCAGCCGATTGTTTCCGGACTCCTATGATCGCTACATCGCACCGATTCCTGAAGCCGAGCGTGATGACCTCCTGCACGCTTTTCATCGCCGCCTGACGGGTGACGATCGCAAGGCGCGGCGCGCGGCGGCAAAAGCCTGGGCTTGCTGGGAGGGAGAGACGATCACGATTCAGGGCCCGACCAGTCGACCGAAGCGATTTGAAGAAGACGATTTCGCGGATGCCTTTGCTCGGATCGAGTGCCACTATTTCGTCAATAAGGGCTTCTTCGCCAAGGATGGCTGGCTGCTTGAACAGGTCGAGGCAAAGTTGCAGAATATTCCTGGCCGCATTGTTCATGGCAGGTATGATGTGGTCACGCCACTGGCCAGCGCCTGGGCATTGAAGAAATCCTGGTCTGCCGCAACCCTCGACATTGTCTCAAATGCAGGACATTCGAGCCTGGAACCAGGTATTGTCGACAAGTTGATACGCGCCACACGAGAATTCGCACGTCAGTTTCGAGCCAGTTGAGCGGACCCATAGATCGAATTTGTCTCAGACTATCAGAACCATATAAAATATATATTCGCCTTATGGGTGGGGTGCTCCATCTCAACTAGGTCAAACTTGGGAGTGACATCTATGAGAAATCTTTTGCTTGCCGCGGCAGCGGGAACTGTCCTCGCGGCCTGTGTGAACACCACCACCGATGCTGCTGATGAGGTCGAAACGGCGACCGCCGAAGCCGAGGACGTGGTTGAAGAAGTTGTTGAAGACGTCGTCGAAGTCGCGGAGGAGGCGATGCCGGCGCTGTGCCTCGACATGGGCCCACAAACGCCGCGCGATATTTCCAGCGTGGTCGGCTTGAACACCGTAACCTTCCCGAAAGCCCCGCCCGCAAGCGCGATGAACTTGTGCAATATCCACACGCACACCAATGCCGAACACAAAGGTCCGGGCTTCAGCGTGTTTGTCGATGCGACCGACAATGGCGGATATGCCTGTAATGAAACTGCTGACCTGACCGACGCCGAACTTGCCCCAGCACCTGGTGCCTATAACGGCGTGGTGCCTGGCCAGACCATCGAAGTCCACTGGGTTCACACCACATGTGACGCCGCACCGGGAGAAGGTCTGGGCGCCTGCGTGCCGGAAGGCTGCACCGATCCGCTGCTGCGCGTAGAAGCACAGACCTTTCTGGTCGTGAATGATGCCAATGCGCTCGACTTCACTGAAATGGCCACTGTGGTCGACGAAAAAGGCGGCTTCTATCAGGCCGGCATGATCCCGTCTGATACGGGCACGCCCGTGACGTTCGCAGGCTCAACCACCGGGCCTAGCTATACCCAGGAAGTCTGTTCGCCGGCGCAAGTGACCTGGAATGTGCGTCCGATGTGCGCCAAGGTCGATATCAACTCGCTCAATCAATGGGCTGAAAACGGCAATGTCTTCAATGAAAGCAAGTCTCACGGTGTGCGCCAGCTGGTCACCGCACCGGAATTGCTGTCGCCGATTGAGTAACGGTTCGGCCATTCAATAAGAAACCCCGCCTCGGTTTGAGGCGGGGTTTTTTGTGCTTCGTGTTCAAACGCGTCTAGAAATATTTATCGATGACGCCGAAGATCAGAATAATCCCGATCGCAGGCGGCACGACCCAGCGCACCGCGAAGCGCCACAGATTCATCACTGTGCCCTCGCCGAACTCCGAAGTCAGCATATCGCGGCTGAGCACCCAGCCCGAGAACACGGCTACGAGCAGGCCACAGAGCGGCAACATGATCGTCCCGGTAACGTTGTCTGCAAAATCGATATAATCAGCGGAATAAACATAACCTGCGCCAATCATGAACAGAACGAAGCCGACGCCAAGCGCGGCACCCCATCGGTTAACGCCTTGGCGTTCCTCAAGCCAGGACACGCCAACTTCCATCAACGAGATTGACGACGTCAGAGCGGCAAACAGGGCTAGTGTGAAGAAGGCACCACCAATCAGGTATCCCATCGGCATCGCTTCAGATCCGAACGCAATCGGTAGCGAGACGAAGAACAGACTGGGTCCGCCGGCAGGGTCGGCCCCGAACGCGAAGACGATCGGGAAGATGGCGAACCCTGCGATCAGAGCGACCATCGTATCCGCGCTCGCGACAATCGTAGATGAGCGCGGAATATCGGTTTCTCGAGAGAGATAAGCACCATAGGTGATCATCAAACAGGAACCGACACCGATCGAGAAGAAAGCCTGCCCCACAGCTGCCAGGAATGTGCCGAACGTCACCTTGCTGAAGTCAGGCTGGAGTAGGAACGCCGCCGCCTGAGCCGCATCACCATTGGTCAACGCGAACCCGACAATGCCGAGCAATAAAATGAAAAAGAGTGGCATCAAGATGGTGGCCGCGCGTTCAATTCCGCCTTTGACCCCGCGAGCGATAATGATGACATTCACAGCGATAAAGCCAAACAGGCAGGCCAGGATCATACCGCGATTGCCGATCGTGCTTTCGAACCGACACCCTGACAAATCACCAGCGCGATACTCTCTAGCGACTTGTTCTGCGACCCCGGTTACGGGATCTATGACAACTTCACCGAACTCATCGACTTTATCTTGGAACAGTTGCGATACAGTTCCACCTTCGACGAATGAGCAGTTTGCGAGATCGACGGAAGCAATGGTGGATTTTAGGGATTCGGCGGCAACACCGATATTCTGCTGCAGCAGGTCCGCGTCAGCCGCGAAACCGCTAAATCCACCTGAAAAAGCTTGCGGAATGAACGCAATCACCCAAGCGGAGATAACCATGTAGAATGTCAGAATGAAGAAGGCGGCAAGCGATCCCACCCACCCGACAAAGCCCCAATTCTGGCTCTTGCTTTCGGCCCGGGCGAGCGAGTGAACGCCCTCAATCGCGGACATGCCTGATTTGCGCCCCATACCGTATTCGGCCATCAGGACCGGCAATCCGAACAGGACCACACAGGCCAGGTAGATGACGATAAAAGCGCCGCCGCCATTTTCGCCAGCGGTAAACGGGAATCGCCAGAAATTTCCAAGACCGACGGAGGAGCCCACCGCGGCCATGATGAATCCAAAACGCGAGCCCCACGTATCTGTCTTGCGACCGATCGCTGCCATATTTTTACTCTCCCAGGTGATTTTGCCGCGACACTAGCCGTCGAGACGCAAAAATCAACGCGAAGACTGGGTTTGGACGCAAGAATAACCCAACTTGGGAGCGTCGCCTCAGGCCCGGGAATTCAACGGATCGTTGCGGCCCAAATGAACCGCTCCGACAATTCCGAAACAGGCGGCGGTCGTGATCATGACCGTCCCGCCATAAGATAGAAGCGGCAGCGGCACACCAACCACCGGCACCAGGCCAAGCACCATGGCGACATTGAATAATATGTAGAACGCCACAGTCGCGACGGCCCCCGCCGCCGCAAACCGCGCAAACAGACTGGCCGCGCGCAGCGCGATGACCATGCCAAGCCCGAGAATCAGCATCCATAACAGTAAGACACCGCTGGTGACGAGAAACCCGAACTCCTCCGCCAGAACCGTCAAAATAAAATCCGTGTGCTGTTCAGGAATGTAATCAAGCTGTGATTGCGTGCCTTCCATATAGCCTTTGCCGGTCCAGCCGCCGGAGCCGATGGCAATCTTGGCTTGTTCAATCTGATAGCCATCATCCATGACATTCACAGAGGCGCCGGTCAGCTGCGCCAGATAGGTATCGACCCGCTCGCGCTGATAATCCTGCAGGACAAAGAAATAGATCGCTGGAATGCTCGCGACGGCGGCCACGCTGATCGCTGTGATCACCCGCCACCAAAGGCCAGCGAGGAAGATCAGAATACCGCCCGAGGCAAACAAAGCCAGCGTGGTGCCAAAATCGGGTTGCCGGAAAATCAAAGCCGCAGGAATGGCGATCAACGCCAAAGCAGGCAAATGGATCAGGAAGCCACCGGAATAATCATTCCAGCGCTTATGATAATAGGCCGCGAGCGCCAGGGTCAGCGAGACTTTCATGAATTCCGACGGCTGCACGCCGATCGGGCCAATTTGCACCCAACGCTGCGCGCCGCCGCCTGTGGTGCCGAAAAACTCGACCAGAACCAGCAGAACGAGAGTCGCCAGATAACTCGGCCAGGCCGCCCAAAACCACCAGCGAATGGGCACCAGAGCGGTAAATATAAGCACCACAAAAGCCACGCCGAAACGGGTCGCTTGCCGCATTGGCAGGCCCGCTTCCTCAGGATTGGTGAACGTCGCCGAATGCAGAATCGCCACGCCGATCATCGCCATGGCGCAAATCATCAGGATCAGCCCCCACGGCAAAGACCGCACTTGCGTAAAAAACGACTTTCGTGAGAAATCGAGTGAATTGGAGCTGAGCGCAACCATCCCTATCGCGCTCCGCTGCCGGTGGCGCCGCTGCCTGTTGCCGCCGTGCGGGTATAAGAGGGCGATCGCCGGGAATCGAGGCGCAACGCCTCCGCGAGAATATCGCGCGCCACCGGAGCCGCCGCCTTCGAGCCCCCTTCTCCATGCTCGACAATGACCGAAATGGCATATTTCGGATCGTCATGCGGGGCATAAGCCACAAACAAGGCATGGTCGCGCAAACGGCGATCAATGTCTTCACCTTTGAGAATGCCTGTCGCGCGCTCAGCAGCCGAAATGCGGCGCACTTGCGATGTTCCGGTCTTGCCCGCGAGACGTGGCCCACCGAGTCCGAGATCTCCGGACCGCAAGGCCGTCCCCCCCGCTTCGGAAGTGACGCCATACATGCCAGCCTTCATGCGACGCATGAAGTCAGGGTCCATGGGGGCATCGAACGGAATGTCGGCTTCCGGACGCGGACCTTCGCCGATAATGCGCGGTGTGATGATTTTGCCTTCGGCGGCGATCCGCGCGCTCATGACGGCCAGCTGCAACGGTGAGGTCGAGACCTGTCCCTGGCCAATGCCGATATTCAGAGTTTCCCCTTCATACCAAGGCTCGCCGCGGGCGGCACGCTTCCACTCATCGTTTGGCACCACCCCGCTGCGTCCGCCCGTTAGGCCGAGTTCCCAACGCTGGCCGAATCCAAATCGCTTGGAAAAGTCCGCAAGATGCTCAATGCCCATGCGTTTGGCGACTTCATAGAAATAGACATCACACGAGCCCTTAATCGCCCAATGCATATTCACCGAGCCGTGCCCGCGCTTCTTCCAGCAGTGCCAAGTATTATTGCCGAAGCGATAATGCCCTGGGCAATAAACGCGTTCATTTGGATCGATGACGCCAGCTTCCAACGCGGCCGCGGCGACAACCATTTTGAACGTCGAACCCGGCGGATACGTGCCATCATAAGCTTTGTGATAAAGCGGTGAGTACTCAACATCGTCACGCAGAACGGCATAATCCTTGGACGATATGCCGTTGACAAAATCATTCGGGTCAAACGCTGGCGTGGACACAAAGGCGAGAATGTCTCCGGTTTCAATGTCCAGAACAACCGCCGCGCCGCTTTCTTCGCCAAACCGGTCAATCGCGAATTTCTGCAATTCGGCATCCACGGTCAAATAAAGATCGCGGCCTGATTTCGGCGCCAGGCTGGGATCATCGAACTCACGAATGATCCGGCCAGCAGCATTGGTCTCCAGCTTTCGGAATCCGGCCTCTCCGCGCAACCATTCTTCGGCAAACCGTTCGATGCCAGACCGCCCGGTGCGCATGTCAGGGTGTTTGAACAAGCGGCGCACAGCGGCGCGCTCTTGTGCGTTCGCGCCTTCGCTCAACCGTTCAAGATCCGTCTCGCTGGCTTTTGCGACATAGCCAAGCACGTGCGCGAAATCGCGGCCGCGCGGGTAAGAACGCGTCGCGGCCATCTCCACTTGCAGGCCTGGCATACTTGGCGCCAGCACAGCCAGACGGGAAAAATCCTCATACGACAATTCACTCTTGACCGTGACGGGCTGGAAGCTCGCCTGCCTTCGCGCGTCGCGGATCAAGCGGGCTTGGCGCTCCGGCGAAATTTCAATCTGATCGGCAAGATCCGACAGCAATCGCGTGAGGTCATCGGCCTGCTCGCGCACGATCGAAACACGGCCCGCCTGACGATGCGCGGCGAGCGGTCGACCAAACCGATCGAGAATTCTACCGCGCTGTGGCGGTGCCAGGTCAAGGCGTACGCCATTCTCGGCAGCGGCGACTTCAAACCGCTCATGCTCCATGATTTGCAACTGGAACAAGCGTGTAATCAACCCGCCAAACAAAGCGGCACCGCCGCCAGCAGCAATCACGGCGCGGCGATTAAACAAAGCGTCTACCGGGCGATTTCCACTCATGCGCTCACCCCTCCGCCGGCGCGCCGGGCGCCAAGCTCAAACAGCGGCGAGATCAGCATGTGCACGACCAGAGTCGCGAAATACGCTGTCAGCATGGGTGTGATCCGAACCAGATGCCCCGAGGAAATACTTGCCGCCAGCCATACGAGCGAGATCCCCAAAAACAAAGTTACAACCGGGAGAGCAAAACTGAGAACCGGCGTGCGCTCTGTATCGGCCATTTGCGTGACCATGGCCGAAAAGCCGTAGGTCAGTAGATTGGCCAGGCCATGACTGCCCCATGGCGCCTGCGACGCATCCTGAGCAAAGCCGAAGAATAGCAGAAACACCATCGGTCCGAAGCCGAGGCCAGAACGCCCCCAGCCAACGGCCGCGATCAAGCCGACATAAGGCCAGGCCAGCGGCACGCCAAAAAACGATTTTGGTGTCAGCCCAACGAGACCAATCATGGCGACAACCAAAGCGCCAATGATCAATCGGGAGCGTGGCCGGGCGTTTTCCCAGCGCAAAGCGAGCCAATCAGGTATTGCGCTCAATCCATTCACGAGCCGTCTTCCTCGCTGAGCTCGGCCACCTCCGTTTCAATCGGAAAGTCTTCAGGCGGCGAAATCGTAATGGTGGGTTTCAACCGGACATAGCTGAGCTGTCCGTCGAGCATGGACAGGTCGACGCGGACCTCGTCTTCGGTGTCGCCGCGAACATGTCCGACCACGACCCCGCGCGGAAACAGACCGCCTTCGCCAGAGGTCAGAATCCGCTCATTCGGCAAGAAAGTGCCTTGCTCTGGCAAATCAATCAGTCGCCCCAGACCATCACGGCCACCAAACATGATGGCGCGCAGCCCACTGGCTTCGCCCATCACCGGGACCCGACTGTTGAAATCGGTAACTTTCAGAATACGGGAAGAACGATTGCCGACTTGAACGACACGCCCCACCAGGCCGCGATCATTTTCGGCGTAATAGCCTTCCTGAACGCCATTCGTCGCGCCGGCATTGGCCAAAAGCGCTTCGGCAAAGGGCCCGTCGGTTTCGGCCATGATGCGCGCGGTCACTTCGGCGCCGCCAGGTTCGCCCTGCATATTGAGAATGTCTTCGTAGACTTCCAGCCGCTCTGCCATGGTCAGGGCAAGGGCTTTGTATTGCGCCAATTCGCGGACCCGGGCTTCGAGTTCCAGAATCCGGCGCTCCCTGGCGGACGCACCACTGATCCGGTCAATCAGGCTCGGGCGGGTGACATGAAACAACTGGTCCGAAGCCGCGGTCCGGATCGGTTCAACCCCTTCACTGAGGCGCGGTGAGGTTTGCAGGAGCAACAGCGCCAGCAGCCCCGCGATGGCAATGAAGAATCCATACCGTCGGAGCGGTCGCTGCCTATATCCCTTGCCGCTCGAGCGTGGCATGGGCGTATCCCTTCTCTTTTCGACCCCAGGGGCTTACCCCGCAATCGTGTCAAACTTCTGGCGACAAGACATTCTTCATGCGCGAGAGGTTTTCGAGGACAAATCCACACCCGTTCGCAACACATTTCAATGGGTCTTCCGCGATCATTACTGGCAACCGCGCCTGTTCGCGCAGTACGACATCAAGGTTGCGCAACAAGGCGCCGCCACCCGTCAGGACAATGCCGCGATCAACAATGTCTGCCGACAGTTCCGGCGGCATTGCCTCGAGCGCGATGCGGACAGCTTCGACGATCTCGCCGACCGGATCTGCCAGCGCTTCGGCCATCATTTTCTCGTTAATTTCAACCTCGTTCGGGACGCCGTCGCCGGTGGCGCGGCCACGCACCGTGACCGTCATACCGTCGCCATTCTCCGGCGCCATCGCGGTTCCGATTTGTTTTTTGATGCGCTCAGCTGACATTTCGCCGACCAGGATGCCCTGATGCTTGCGCAAATAGTTCATGATGGCTTCGTCCATCTTATCACCACCAACGCGGACGGAGCGGGAATAGACCTGACCGCCGAGTGACAGAACCGCCACCTCAGTCGTACCGCCGCCAATGTCGACAACCATGGAGCCCGCTGGCTCCTCAATCGGCAAGCCGGCGCCAATCGCCGCCGCCAGGGGTTCGTCGATCAAATGCACTTCGCGCGCACCAGCAGCCAAAGCTGACTGATGAATCGCACGACGTTCCACATTGGTCGCAGAGCTCGGCACGCAGATAATGATCAAGGGCGAAACAAAGGCCCGGCGATTGTGCACTTTACGGATAAAGTGCTTGATCATTTCCTCAGCGACTTCGAAATCGGCAATGACGCCGTCGCGCATCGGGCGAATGGCTTCCATGTTCAGAGGCGTCTTGCCCAACATTTTCTTGGCATCGTCGCCGACCGCATAAACCATTTTGCGGCCGCCTTGATTCATATAGGCCACAACAGAGGGTTCATCGAGCTTGATGCCTTGACCTTTGACATAGACCAGCGTGTTCGCTGTTCCGAGGTCAATGGCCATGTCAGTGGAGAGGACTCCGAGAAGACTACCGATCATTTTTTTACGCCGCTTTTCTATCGCGCGCTCTGATATTCGTCACACGCAGCTTTGGTTTATGATCAGCCCTATATCCTAATGCCGTTTAGATTTAATTAAAGCAAGACTCTAATCTCACCCCCAGTGTACGATCCGTACATAGTGCGAAAGTCCAATGTTTATTGCAGATATCGAGATTTGTGCCATTGTGAGACACGCTTAACACAAACGTGTCGTTTGTTAACTTTTAGGCCGCTTTTCGCTTCAATCGACGCGCTTCAAGCTTGTTCAATGCGTGGATGTAAGCCTTGGCTGCGGCGACGAGTGTATCCGGGTCAGATGATCGACCGGTCGCCATAATCCCCTCGCCTTTCAGACGTACATGAACGTCGGCTTGCGCGTCTGTGCCACCGGTGACGGCGCTGACCTGGAACAGGTCCAGTTTGCCCTGATGCGGCACGATATTGCGGATCGCATTGAACACCGCGTCGACCGGGCCGTTGCCTTCTGTCGTCACGGAATGGCTCTCGCCATCGACCAG
Source organism: Pseudomonadota bacterium (assembly GCA_039029475.1). Lineage (GTDB taxonomy): Bacteria > Pseudomonadota > Alphaproteobacteria > Caulobacterales > Hyphomonadaceae > Henriciella. The sequence goes on from JBCCGB010000004.1 coordinate 127,139, forward strand.
AACACTCAAGTCTGCGGTTTGCGGACCTTCAGATCCGGCCACGACGCGGAGTTTCTCGAACGCAATCCGCTCCCCCATGGCGGACAGCTGATCATCGACCAGTGCGATCAAATCATCATCGAAGACATGCTTTTTCTTGTCCGCCAGCTCCTTGAACCGTTTAAACGCCTCATTCAGGCTGTCTTTGTCGAGCTCATAGCCAAGGCTTTCCAGCTTGTCCCGGAAAGCGTGACGGCCGGAATGTTTGCCCATGACCAGACTGGTCTTGGAGACGCCGACATCTTCCGGCTTCATAATCTCATAGGTTTCGGCATTTTTCAGCATGCCATCCTGATGAATGCCGCTTTCATGCGCAAAGGCATTCTTGCCGACAATCGCCTTATTGTACTGGACCGGAAACCCGGTGATCCGGCTGACCATATGGCTGGCAGAGGCCAGGCGGCTGGTCTCCAGTCCCGTGGTGAAGGGCAAATCATCACGGCGCACATTGAACGCCATCACAACTTCTTCCAAAGCCGCATTGCCCGCGCGCTCACCGAGGCCATTAATCGTGCATTCGACCTGACGGGCGCCATTTTGAACCCCGGCAATCGAATTGGCGACGGCGAGGCCGAGGTCGTTATGACAATGGGTCGACCAGATCACTTTGTCGCTGTCGGGAATGGTTTCGCGCAATCGACGGATCAGATTGCCGTATTCCTCGGGATGAGAATAACCGACCGTGTCCGGAATATTGATCGTGGTGGCTCCAGAGGTGATCGCGGCATCAATGCACTTGCACAGGAAATCGAACTCGGTGCGCGTGGCATCTTCCGGACTCCACTCAACATCGCCAACCAGGTTGCGGGCTTGTGCCACAGATCGGCCCACCGCTTCGAGCACCGCATTCGGGCCCATTTTCAGCTTATGCTTCATATGCACAGGACTGGTCGATATGAAGGTGTGAATGCGCGGCTTCGCAGCATGCCTCACGGCTTCCGCGCAGCGATCGATATCGCCAGGCGTCGAGCGGGCAAGTCCACATATCGTCGCTGACTTCGAGCGTCGGGCAATTTCGCTGACCGCCTGAAAGTCCCCCACCGAAGCGGCAGGAAAGCCGGCCTCAATCACGTGAACGCCCATGCTTTCAAGCAGCTCGCCCAGCGCCAGCTTTTCATTATGCGTCATCGACGCGCCGGGCGATTGTTCGCCATCGCGCATTGTGGTGTCAAAAATTACGATTTCAGTAGTGTCAGTCATCTGTCCGGCCTGGTGATGTGAGGAAGTTTTGAACTCTATCCCCTGGCCGCGGACGGAAGCGCTATAGCACCGTCGCTACCGGCCAGGGGCCGCTAAGGAGGTCTAGACTTAGAAGAGGCAAATTCTTGCGCATACGGACTGCAATGCTGTGGCGCGCCAGGAGTGTCAACAGCCTATTCTGCGTTAAGCGCAATATTTTCCCCTTTGCGGCGCTGATGCCGCACATAGAAAAAGCCGCCGAGAAACACCGCAATCGCGGCCAGCGCCGCTATGATTGCCAGCCAGAAATTGCCCTCAAGGGCCGCCTGAATGGCCTGAAGGCCAAACGCCACTAACGCAATCTTGGGAACAACTCCGACCGCCATACCAGCGATATAGTGCAGAAACCTGGCACGGATGGCCCCAAAAATCATGTTTACCATCAAAAACGGACCGGTCGGCACGTTGCGCACGATCGCACTGGCAGCAAATGCATTGCGAGCAACGAAACTGGCAAATGTCTTGATCCGCCCTTCGCCGAGGCGCGCCAGCGTCGCCTGCCCGAAAAAGCGGCCAATCCAGAACGTCACAGTGCCCGAACATAAGGTTGCGACCCAGGACCATATCGCCCCCCATAACGGTCCAAATGCATAGACGGCGATCCCAATGAGCAGGAATTGCGGCACGCCGATAAAAGCGCAGGCACAGAATGTCAGGATCAGGGCCGGCACGCCCCAAGGGCCATCGGCAAAGGTTGCGATGGCGCGCTCCAAGGCCTGAATGTCCAGGAATTCCGAATACCGACCGAACAGAAATAAAGCCAGAACCAGCGCCAGCGCGCCAAGCCCGAACCATAGCCCGAGCTTGGAGCCGCCGCGCTTGGCGCCATCATCTGTTTTGGTCTTATCCATTACGAAGTCCCTGCGCCGACTGAGCATTCAGGTCAAGCAAGCACGGCATCGATCACGATTTTCGACGCAGAAATTTCAACCCAGACCAATCCTGATCGACAGCACAAACTTTTACGTCCACCCAACCCAAAGGTAGGATGTGATCTCTGAAGTCCTGTTCGGTAAGATCCTGATAGAACGGCGATGTTTTCTTCGGCCACGACACCCAGATCATCCCGCCTTCGATCACATATTGCAGCGCACGCTCAACCAGTGGCGCGACATCGCGGCGGCGGCGACAGAAGACGTGGACCAGGTCAGCCGCCGCTGCCCGCTTTAAGAAGCGCACATCTTCAACACCTGAGACCAAGTCGAGATAATGCTCTGGCGGCTTGAGGGTCAGGCAACGCATACCAGGCCTGAGTCCGAGTTTTTGAAACAAGGGCTTGCCCGAATATCCTGCTGCAGGTGACATTACCCTGTCTGCTCCAATCTTTGCTTATAAGTCTGCTCAAGCGATAAAAAATGCTCCCAGAAGTCACGCCCGACTGCGCCGTCGATCACGTCGCCTAGAATATCCAGATGGACATGCCATCCGGCTGATGCGCCTGATTTGTATTCATCCGTGATCAGCTTTTCATGCCGCAAATGCAATCGCACGCCATTTGCCGTTTCGGTGAGCTTGATGACGACTTCCGTCGGCGCGTCCGCTTCTGCGGATGGCCATGAGAACGCAAGATGGTGGGGTTTGTCATAGACGCGCACAACGCCAATCATATGGTGATCGCCGCCGCCCTCATGGCTTGCGGGTGTCGGGTGCTGTGACAAACGCGTATGATCAAAATCGAAGACAATCTCGCCGCCCGGCTCAGAAGACACCTGACCAGCACACAGCCATTTCTGACGCAGTTCCGACTGGGTGAGATAATCCCAGACGCGCTCGATCGGCCCTGGCAGGTCGCGAAAGATCTCCAATACGGCTGGCTGCGGATAGGTCACAAAATCACCCATGCGTGTCATCCTCTTCTTGTAATGCGGTTTCGAGCGCATCCAGGGCGCTGCTCCAGAACGCAGCCTGCTCATCAAGCCAGGCCTGCGCCTGTCGCAATGCGCCGGGTTGCAAATGACAAATCCGCTCTCGTCCGTTTTTCTCGCGGCGGATCAGAGCGGCGTCTTCGAGAATGCCGATATGTTTGGACGTCGCGGCGAATGTGATCTCGAAAGGATCGGCCAATGCGCCAATCGTCTTTGGTCCGGATCGTAAAGATTCCAGCATGGCCCGACGGGTCGGGTCCGCCAAGGCGCGAAAAGTCAGGTTCAGACGATCTGCATATTCAACCATATGGATGAATATGCAGATCTCTCTCAATTATTCAACCAAAAAGTTGAATATCAAGCAGATGCAAGCATTGCTTCACTCATCTCCCACAGGCGGTCCGCCTTGGCATCATCGCAAATCCAGGCGCGCGCATGCTCCCATCGTTGACTGTCCGGGCCCGCCAGTTTGGCGATATCGCAGTCTTCGCAATATTCACCGCCGCGGCCTTCAAGTTGCGGCGATGTTGCGGCCCAGGTGGCCGTCGAAGCCCCCTGTTCCGGCGACTTGAACATCGCCTTGATCATGTCTGGAATAGTCCCGTCCGGGTTCATCCATCCCAATGCTGACATTTCTTCAACCGTCAAATGACGCTGCAATGGGGTGAAAATCCCGCCCGGATGAACGCCGAACGCCGTCACGCCATATTGATCCCAACGCCGGTCAGCGCCCAACGCAAACAAGGCATTGGCAGACTTGGCCTGGGCATAGGCATCCCATTTGTCATACTCAGAGGTATTGTAATGCGGGTCGTCCCAATTCACATCACCGCGAATATGTGCGGTTGATGATAAAGCCACCAGGCGGGACGACTCGGCCTTCTGCAACGCTGGGAGCAGCCCCACGGCAAGCGCCATATGGCCAAGATGATTGACCCCGAACTGGCGCTCCCAACCCGGTCCGACTCGGTCGAGTGGGCAGGCCATGATCCCGGCATTATTGATTAATATGTCGAGCGATCGTCCGGTTGCGACATAATCGTTCGCAAACTTTCTGACCGAATTGATATCCGCAAGATCCATGGTCGCGATTTCGATATCGCCGGACACTTCACCCAACGCTTCCTTAGCGGCATCTGGCCGCCGCGCCGGCACGGTGACTTTCGCGCCCACGCCCGCCAAAGCCCGCACCTCCTCGATCCCGATACCGCTATAGCCGCCCGTCACGACGACATTCTTGCCCGACAGATCCATACCCTGAACCACGTCGGACGCAGGCGTCTTGGCGCCAAAGCCGGATCCGATCGGTTGTTGATTTTCAGCCGACATTCAAAACTCCATTTTTTATTACGGTGGCAGCCGAAACACTGTCTGGCAAGACTCGACAGAAAAGCGACATATTCCTAGCTATAATATTACACACAGAAACGCTGCGCGGAGCCCCAGAATGCCATTTCGAACTTTGACCTTGCTGATCCTGGCCCTGGTATTTGCAATGTCATCCTTCGCTCAGTTTGGAAAATCCAAGCCCACACCAAAATCCGCGGAAGAGTATTTCGCGGAGCGCGCCATGCGCGATGCCGCACGTCTGACACAAGGCGTCGCCGGGCGCGATGTCATTCGCCCGATCGATGGCATCGACTTGCAACGCGCCGAATCCCGCATGGAAGAAGCATTTGCGATCCACGAAAAGCTGTGCACGGATCGCGCACTGCCGCGCGATCAATGGGCGCGAAACTGTTTCGCCCTGGCGGACATGTATCGCCGCGGCCTTGCCACAGAACAGGATTATGCCAAGGCGCGAACCCATTATGACGCCGCTTGTTTTGATGGCGATCATGCCGGCGCCTGCGTGCAGCAAGCGTACAATTCGCAGAAAGGCGAAGCGCGCGATGTCGACCTTGAGCATGCGCGCGCCCTTTATACGCAGGCCTGTGACCTCGATGATGCGGGTGGCTGCGCCGGTCTCGGCAATATGATGTATGCCGGCCTTGGCGGCGCCCGCGATCGTGTTCGAGCCGCGAACCTGCTGCAGGGCGCCTGCGGTGACGGCTATCAATGGGCATGCACGCGCCTGTCGGAATATGGCCTGTGCGGGGCCTGGCGCATGGCCAAGTCAAATGTCGCCGGTGAAGCATCCGAGTGGCTTTTGTGCGAACGGCTGTCGCGCGGTTTGAACGTCTTCGAATAGGCCCACTTTCCGCAACGCGATCTTGTTGATCCCCCGGAAATGCGTCACTCCTGCGTAAATATTGGGAGGAAAGAATGCGTCTTTGGATTGCCGGATTGAGTGCTGCCCTGGCAGCGAGCTGCAACCAATCAACTGAGATCTCAGAAACCCCGACCCCGTCGGCAGCTGCAATCGAGGCTGGGCTGCCCGAACTTGGTACGGCGACCGAGGCAACCCGGCAAGCCAATGCCGCGCTGGCACAGCGCCTGGATCTAGCACCAGGTTCCGACGGCGAAGATGCACGGCGCGACCGATTGGCTTTTATTGAAGACGAAGCAATTGTGAACGCCGCCGGAGACGTGGTCTGGGCGATCCCACAATTCGAGTTTCTCGACGGCGATGCGCCCGAGACCGTCAATCCATCCTTGTGGCGTCAATCGCAGCTCGCCGCACATCATGGTTTGTTCAAAGTCGCCGATGGCATCTATCAAGTGCGCGGATATGATCTGTCGGTGATGAGCGTCATTGAAGGCGAAACAGGTTGGATCATTGTCGATCCGTTAACCGCCACCGAGACCGCCGCTGCTGCGCTCAAACTGGTCAATGACACGCTCGGCGAACGGCCCGTCACCGGCGTCCTCTATACGCATTCACACGCCGACCATTTTGGCGGCGCGCGCGGTGTCATTTCTGATCAAGACATTGCGGCAGGTGTGCCCGTGCTGGCACCGATTGGATTTTCCGAAAGCGCAGTGTCGGAAAACCTGATTGCTGGCAATCAAATGAGCCGTCGTGCGACCTTGATGTTCGGCAATACATTGCCGCGCTCGACCACCGCGCACGTCGGCTCGGGTCTTGGACCAGGTTTGCCAAACGGAACGATCAGTCTGATTCTGCCAACCGAAGAAATTGAAGGACGCGGGACGGTGCGCGTGATTGACGGCGTCACGTTTGAATTCATCGATGCTGCTGGCACCGAAGCCCCGGCGGAATTCATGTTCTATCTGCCGGAAATGCGCGCGCTGTGCACCGCAGAAGTCGCCACGGCGACTTTTCACAACGTCCTAACGCCACGCGGCGCCAAAGTGCGCGATGCATTGAAGTGGAGCCGCGCCATCGACTATGTCCTCGCCGAATATGGCAACACCAGCGATGTCGTTTTTGCCTCGCACCATTGGCCGACTTGGGGCCAGGAGAATGTTGCGCAATTCCTGCAGAGCCAGCGCGACATTTATCGCTATGTGCATGACCAGACCCTGCGCAATGCCAATGCCGGCGCCACCATGGTGGAAGCCGCGGAGGCCGTTGAGGAGCCCGGCTTTCAAGCAGGCGATTTCGCCACGCGTGGCTATTACGGCACGCTCAACCACAACGCCAAAGCTGTGTATCAGCATTATTTCGGTTGGTGGGGCGGCGTTCCCGCAGACTATAATAAGCTGCCGCATGAGGTGACCGCGACGCGCTATGTCGAGGCGATGGGCGGCGCCGAAAACGTATTGCAAATCGGACAAGAGGCATTTGCTGCCGGTGACTATCGCTGGGCCGCTGAAGTTTTCAATCACATGGTCTTTGCGGATCCAGACAGTCAGGAAGCCCGTGACTGGTTGTCGGCGACGTATGAACAGCTCGGGTTCCAAGCCGAAAGTGGCGCTTGGCGCAGTTACTATTTGACCGGCGCGGCAGAGTTGCGCCGCGGCGTTCCCGACATTGGCAATCCGCAGCTCGGAAATGCCGACTTCCTGAAAGCCGTCCCCTCGCTCGACCTGTTCGATGCGCTGGCCGCCCGGTTCAATCCCGCCAAGATGGATCGCGACCCTTTCACCATTGTGTTTGAGTTTCCGGACTCAGGCGAAACCGTTAGCCTACTGGTCGGAAAATCTGTTCTTGTCCCGCGCGAGGGCGGCGCGGCGGACACGGCGGCGACCGTGACGATCGACCGGCATGATCTTGACCGCCTCATCCTTGGTGAGGCTCGGCCTTTAGGTCTGATCACCTCTGGCAAAATGAAAATTGCGGGCAATCGCGGTGCCGTCTCGGCAATGTTTGACGCGCTCGATCAACCGGATTTCTGGTTCAATACCGTTACGCCTTAGAAATGAGTGTGCCCCGGTGAACACACCTGATCGCAGAAGCGCCACAGGCATGTTCCCCCGTGGCGCGAAATTTGCTTTCCTGTTTTGGGGACATTCCCAGGGGACGCAAAATGAAACGATTCAGAACGATTCGCATCGTGCGGCGTGAACAGGCTGACGATCAAAGAGAACCGACAATTCTCGATCATGGTGATCCGATCACGGTGAAGCTGACGCGTGAGATCGAAGAGCGCAAACGACGCCTTGGTCTCGGCACCAGCCACCCGCTCGGGCTTTAATCACCAGTCCAACCAAACACATCTTCGAGGCCGACGCCGAACACGCGGGCAATCCGGAACGCGCTTTCCAGACTGGGTGAGTATTTGCCCTGCTCAATTGCGATCACCGTTTGCCGCGTCACACCAATTTCTTTGGCGAGCGCCGACTGACTCATCTGACCGTGCGCTTCACGCAGATCTTTCACGCGATTTGTGATGGGGGGGCGTTTCGCCATGATCAAACGCCCCGCCGATAGTACCATATGGTGAGGGCATATTCAGCGATTTGGCTGACCACCATGCCCGCTACGATGATATGGAATAGCAGGTTGCCACTGCCCTCGATGGCAAACGCGAACAGGCCCATCATGCACATCACCCCGAGCAAGGCACCGCTCAAATTACCGGCGCGCCAAACGACCAGGCGATCACGCTCATCTTCGGGTGCATCTGCATCCATCGGATTGCCAATCGCGGCGACCGCGTGACCGAAAATTGCGATGGCCACAATAATGATCACCGCAATCGCAAGCCCGCCCACGTTTGGTGGCGGAATGTCCTGTAGCCGATTTGCCAGTGCCAGAACCGACCAGGCATAGAAACTGCCTGAAATGAGCAGCGCGAAACACATCACCCAAGCTGACTTTTCTTGAAACGACATCAATATCTCCATGTCAAAAATCTTGTACACACCCCATGTAGTAAAACATTTTTGACATGTCAAATATTTTTTACCAAGTCCGCCTTTCCCCTTTGACACCGCCGCTGTGAGTGTTACCTCCCGCCCCTCATACAAGGAGCCCTAAGACGATGAGTGATCTCCAAACGCTCGCAGAAACCGCAAAAGCCTGGCCGTTCGAACAAGCGCGCGCCCTGCTCAAACGCCTGCGCAACATGGAGAAACAGGGCAAACCGAAACAAGGCCCCGTGGTGTTCGAGACCGGCTATGGCCCATCTGGCCTGCCGCATATCGGGACGTTTGGTGAAGTCGTCCGCACGACCATGGTCAAGACCGCCTTCGAAACCCTGACCGGCGGCGATTATGAGACCAAGCTGATCTGCATCTCGGATGATATGGACGGGATGCGCAAAGTCCCGCCAACCGTGCCCAATCCGGAAAGCCTTGAGCCGTTTATGCAAAAGCCGCTGACCGATGTGCCCGACCCGTTCGGCACCCATGACAGCTATGGCGAACATATGGGTGCGCGGCTTTGCGCCTTCCTGGACAGTTTCGGCTTTGACTATGAGTTCTTGTCAGCAACGACCTGCTACAAAGACGGCACATTTGATCCAATGCTGCTGCGTGCGCTGGAAAAGTTCGATGAGATTATGGGCGTCATGCTGCCCACGCTCGGCGCCGAACGCCAGGCGACCTATTCGCCATTCTTGCCGATCTCGCCGACCACAGGCCGCGTCTTGTATGTGCCGATGAAGGCAACCGATCCCAAAGCCGGAACGATCACATTCGCAGATGAAGATGGTACGGACGTCACCCTGCCGGTAACCGGCGGCCATGTGAAACTTCAATGGAAGCCTGATTTCGGCATGCGTTGGGCGGCGCTCGGCGTCGACTTCGAGATGTTCGGCAAAGACCATCAGGACAATGCGCCGATCTATTCCAAAATTACCCGCATTCTCGGCTGCCAGCCGCCGCAGCAATATGTCTATGAACTCTTCCTCGACGAAGACGGCACCAAGATCTCCAAGACCAAGGGCAATGGCATCGCGGTCGAAGAATGGCTGAAATATGCGCCGCAAGAGAGCCTGTCTTTGTATCAGTTCCAGAAGCCGCGCGTGGCCAAGAAGCTGTATTTCGATGTCATCCCGAAAGCCGTGGATGAGTATCTCACCTTCTTGGAGAAATTCCCGAACGAGGAGCCGAAGGCGCAAATTGGAAATCCAGTCTGGCACATTCATGGCGGCCAGCCGCCGTCTGAGACGTCACCGGTGAGCTTTGCGCTATTGCTCAACCTCGTCAGTGTGGCGAATGCTGAAAACCGCGACCAGCTCTGGGGCTATATATCCCGCTACGCGCCTGGCGCATCGGCAGAGACGCATCCCCTGCTCGATCAACTCGCCGGTTATGCGATGGAATATTATCGCGATTTTGTCGAACCGACCAAATCCTACCGCGCGCCGGATGAGCAAGAGCGCGCAGCCATGCAAGACCTGGCAGCGCAGTTGCGCACCTGGGACGGTGCCGTGGATCAAGCCGACCTGCAAACGCTGGTCTTCTCCGTCGGCAAGTCACACGAATTTGAAAATCTGCGCGGCTGGTTCCAAGCGCTCTACGAAGTCCTGCTCGGTCAGAGCCAAGGTCCGCGCTTTGGTGGCTTTATCGCGCTGTACGGGATCGAGGAAACCGCGCGGTTGATTGAAGACGCGTTGGCGCGTGGGTGACGCCGGCATTCGGTCCGCGTTTAACACGCACTGATCCTTCTGCGTATAAATGCGCCAACGCCGTTGATTTCAGATTCACATTGATGAACTAAACCAAATCACTCTACCGCCAGTTCTGGACGTTTTCTCCTCCAGCCATCAGCAAGGATCTGAATGCATGAAACATATTCCGAGTGATCCCGACGAGATTTGTTTTGCTGACAACTAATCCAGAGAAACAGATCCCGATCGAGGCGCCTGACGCCCAGGCTGCCGCGCGTTGGACGGTGTTCCGATTTCAGGAGGATCGCCTGCCCGTTGCGATCTTTGTCGCGCTGTTTGCGTTGGACGTCCTTGTGTTCGCGACAGTGACAGCGTGGCCAATAGTGCTCGCCTGGGCGGCTCTGTCTGTGCCGGCAAAAGTCTGTATCGCATCCTGGAATCATCACCACCAGCATGTGCCCTTCTTTCACTCAGCCACGTGCAATCGTTTGATCGAAGTGATTTTCGGGTTGCAGACCGGTGCGGTGTCGAATGTTTGGGTCTTGCACCACAATCTTGGCCACCATGATCACTATATGGATCAATCCAAAGACGAGTCCGCCTGGCGCGCGCCGAATGGTCGGGTCATGTCGACCAGTGAATATACCTGGAAACTGGCCATGACAGGTTATGTTTGCGCGTTTCAGAACAGCGCCAATCATCCTGCCATCCGGCGCACATTCGTCATCATGACGCTTTTCCACATTGCGCTTCTGGGGGTCCTGGTCTGGCTCAACCCATGCAACGCCGCGGCCATATTCATTCTCCCGATGCTGATCAGTTTCGTGATGACGTGCCGCCACACATATGATCACCATGCGGGGTGCTCGGAGGAAGATGAATATGCTGCCTCAAACAATATCACGCACCGTTGGTACAATATCCTCACCGGCAATTTGGGGTATCACACGGCTCACCATTTGAGACCGGGCCTGCACTGGTCAAAGCTGCCCGCGTTTCACGCGCGAATTGCCGATAAAATCCCGCCCGAAAACTTTCGCGGTCCTGGCCTGCCAATGTCATTGCTGCCCGGAACGCCCAAACCGGCTTGAATGAGCCTGTGAGGGCTGCGGCGGCTTAAGACGCCCTAAAATGGACGCTCAAATACACGCACATTTGAGATCTTTGGTCAGAAGACTATTCAATTACAACGGTTTGTTCCATGCTCTAAGCCGGATCGGGAATAAGGGGACTGGAATGCTGCTGCGCCGCATTACAAAACACGTGAAGGACCAGAACTGGTTCGCTGTTGGGCTCGATTTTTTCATCGTGGTTATCGGAATTCTGATCGCCTTTCAGATCACGAGCTGGAATGATGGGCGCAGTGCGCGCCAGCTCGAAAGCGAGTATATGATATTGCTCACCACAGATCTAAGAACAATCGAAGGGAACCTGAGTGAGCAGCTTGCGCAAGAAGAAGCCATTATAGCAAATGCAAGAATCGCAATTCAAGCGATCAACACCCGAGAGTCAGGCGTGGACCCAAAGCAAATGGGGCATTCTCTGATTTCAATCTTTGGGCGGCGGACCTTGATCCTCGACAGCCCGGTATTCTCTGAAATGAAAAGTGCCGGCCGCCTGACGCTTATCGAAGACACTCGCCTTCGGAACCGGATCATTGCCTATTTTGACGGCCTTGTCCGGGTCGAGAGTATCTTGGACAAGAACAATGAATTCTACGTAGAACCATACTCGGACTTTTTGCGTGATATCGGGTTGGGATATGTCGCGCTACCCGCAGATGCCTGTCCCAGTTCAAACGTCCAAAGCGCGTGCGATACGTCGCGTCTGGCCAATGCCGTTTTTGGATCGGAGAGAATTCATGCAGCGGAAGAAATCCTTAGCGTGCCCGCAGAAGACCCATTGTGGACGACGTTGCGGTCTCAGGTGGTTTGGCGCGCGATCCCTGCGCGTGCAAATGCCGTGACTGTTCAACAACTTCTAAGCGATACCCAAGCCTTGTTGGCGGAACTCGAGGCCCAAAAATGATACTCCGCAGCATCGCAAAACACGTCAAAGACCAAAATTGGTTCGCAGTCGGGATCGATTTCGTCATCGTAGTTATTGGTGTTGGTGTCGCGTTAGCCGCAGGTGAATGGGTTAATACACGCGCCGCCAAGGCGGACCTAAAGATCGCAGAACGCGCCATTCATGATGAACTCTACATCAATTATCTGAATGCTTTGGAGCGAATGGCGGTTAAAGAATGCAACGCCGTTCAAATTCGTCAAATCGCCCAAGCGCTTACGAACGTTGACGAACCATGGAAACCTTTGAGAACCCCTCTAAGCGACCAGGGTATATCAGGTGAGTTAGGGAATATCCTGCGCACACCTTATCGAGGAACTTGGCCCAACGACGCTTGGGAAGCGGCAGGCGACAGCAATCTTCTGAGCCATATGGACCCCGAGCGCAGAAACGATGTTTCTGGGATATTCTCTGTTTCTGCGACAGTTAGTGGATACCAAGACAAAGTATTTCAAAAAGCAGCTGAATTGAAATCTCTATTGGTGGCGACAGAATTGTCTGCGGCAGACCGATTGAGATATTATGATGCGCTCGCTGAAATCGACTCATCCGGCGCCCTGATCGAAGTCGGGGCGGCATATGTGATCAACAACGTGGAGAGGCTAAACATTGCGTTGGACCCGCAGTCCAACCAACAGTTCCAGGATGATGTCGAAGAAATGAACAAGCTAGGTTATGAGGCCTATGGAGATTGTTTCGAGCCGATAGTCCTTCCTGAGAAGGAGGATGACCGATGATCCTCCGCCGCATCGCAAATGCCATTAGACGGCAAGATTGGTTCACGGTTGCTTTGGAAGTCGTAATCGTAATGATCGGTATCTTCCTGGGTCTGCAGGTGAACGCGTGGAATCAATCCCGTGTTGATCGTGCTGAGGAAGCCGCGTTCCTAGAAGCTCTGTATCAAGACGTTCTTGTTCTGGAAAAGAATTCAAATCGGCTGATTGAGACCCGGATCGAGGCGCTAAATACGATTGAGGCCGCTTCAAATGTATTATTCGGCAAGGTGGAGTGGCGAGACCTCACAGACGATGAGTGTGATGCTGTATCAACCTCACACTCCCCTGGAATCATTGCCACGAGCCTGCCATCCTGGACTGCCCTGCGCGATGCCGGGAGAACAAACATACTCAGGAATGCAGAGTTGAGGCGGAGCCTTGCAACACTGACCCAAAGGCGAGAGTCGCTAGATCGGATAATGGAGGTTGCTGAAACTCAAGGTTATAATCTGCTTTATAGGCACCCCGACCTTTTCGAATCCCAGCCGTTCAGGACAATGCTCATGGAAGCCCCAGAGCGTGTTCACTTTGATGCAAAATCGAGATGCAATGCTGAGGCACTCTCGCGAGATCAAGCCGCGATGAATGGCTTAGCTTCAAATATGAACCGATTTAGTGCGGTGACAAACAGGTTTGGGATCGTGCCCTGGGCAGAACAAATTACAAAAATCAGAATCATTCTTGAGGAGGATTTCGAAACCGGGGATTGATCAAGCGACCTGCCAAATGGCTGTTTAGCATCCGCGATCAACTTAAACCTCAGCGACTTAAATTCGCCCCATAACGGTCTCACACACCAAGATCTTTTCCGGCCTGAATCCCACCCCCTGTCCTTCCTCAATCCCCGCCCTGTGAAACCGGGGTATACTCTGGCCTATCTCTCCTCAGATAAGGCGTGTCCGGAACGGCCAGACAGGAGGGGGGAGCAATGGCCGCGTCGGCTGGGCTTGAGGAGCTGTATCTCATTTCCGGTAACGCATCGGGTCGGACAATAAATCCTGGTGCCCCACGGGCCAGGCTACGAAAGATATAAGACGCAGAAAAGCCCCCCGGCGGCGCCTGGTCCAGGTGATCAGGGCCTAACGTATGAAAACAGACCATTGCAGGCGCGCTTGGGACAGGCGCTCAAAAGCCTCTCCGAAAGGAAGGCAGTTCAATCCGCGTGTGAACCAAGCGCGCCTCGCCTTTTATCCCCTCAAGGGCCAACGCCCTGTGAGGCGATTTGGCATGCGCGCGTTACGCAGACGCGGCGGCACACTGTTCCGCCAGTTCCCCGCACGTCGCGACGAGGCGCGCAATGTCTTCGTCACGCGACAACCGATGATCGCCATCCTTGATCAGACTGAACACGACATCTTCGCTCGCCAATGTCTCGACCAAGCGGAAAGCATGTTGCCAGGGCACGTCGGGGTCTTGCCGGCCTTGTAGAATGCGGATCGGGCAATTGAGATCAATCACGCTGTCCAGCAAATTCCACTGCGCGCCGTCCTCGATCAAGGCCCGCGTGATCGGATACGGATCGCCATAATCGGACGGGCGCAGTGTCAGGCCCTGCTCCAGGATCTCGGCCTGCTGTTCAGGACTGAATTCCGGCCACATCAGCTTTTGCGTAAAATCAGGCGCGGGCGCGATCAGCACCATGCCCACCACGCGTTCCGCCATCGCCAGGGCCGAGAGCAGCGCCATCCAGCCGCCCATGCTTGACCCAACCAGGATCAGTCGCCCTGAGGTTAGGCCGCCAATCACCGCCAATGCATCTTCGCGCCAAGCCGAGATGGTACCGTCTTCAAACGCACCGCCAGACACACCGTGACCGGAATAGTCAAAAGCCAGAAAGCCGTGACCCTGCTGTTGTGCCCAGGATTCCAGGACGGTGACCTTGGTGCCGGTCATGTCGGATTTGAACCCGGACAGCCAGACATAGGTCAAATTGGTGCTCGGCGCAGCATAGCGACAGGCCAGTCGGCGTCCCTGCGGTGAGACAAAATTTTCATGCGCCATCATAGCTCTCCCTCGTGATTTACCTGCAACGGCTTGTCGCGGGTTGCAAGTTCAGCATTTCAATGCCGGGCCAAATCAGTCACACTCCCGCCATGAGCGAATCTCAATGGCCCAACCTGTTCGGGAAAACCATCCTGCAAGTTATTCCTGACTTGTCAGCGGGGGGAGCTGAACGCACGACCGTGGAAATGGCCGAAGCGATCACTCGCGCCGGCGGGCGCGCGCTGGTTGCCAGCGCAGGCGGACGGCTGGAGCCCAATCTGCGCGCCGCGGGCGGCCAGCTTATTCGCTTCGACGCCGCGAGCAAAAACCCGCTCACCTTGCGCAAGAATGTCAAAGTGCTGGAAACGTTGATCATTGAAGAGCGGATTGATCTTATCCACGCGCGCTCTCGTGCCCCTGCCTGGAGCGCGTACGAGGCCGCCTTGCGGTCAAGGATCCCGTTCGTGACCACCTATCACGGCGCCTATAGCGGCGAAACGGGCCTCAAAAAGCGCTATAATTCAGTGATGGCGAAAGGCGATCTCGTGATTGCCAACTCGGACTGGACGGCGTCGCACGTCATTCAAGTCCATGAAACGCCAGCCGAGAAGATCGTCACCATCCCGCGCGGTGTCGACTTCGAGACCTTCAATCCGGCCAGCGTCACCGAAGCGCAAATCGAAGCGGTGCGCGCGACCTGGGACCTGTCGCCAGAGGACACACGCCTGCGGCTGGTCCTACCAGGACGTCTAACCAGCTGGAAAGGGCAAGGGGTGGCCATTGATGCGCTTGGTGCACTGGATGTCAGCGAACGGGCGCACCTGCACCTCATCCTGCCGGGCGATGCCCAGGGCCGGGACAAATATGTCCGCGAGCTCGAAGACAAGATTATCGCACATGAACTGGGCGGCACGGTCTCGATTGTCGGTCATACGGACGATATGGCCGCGGCTTACATGCTGGCCGATATCGTCCTTGCCCCATCAACCCGACCGGAAGCCTTTGGACGGGTGGCGGCGGAGGCCTCGGCCATGGGTAAACCGGTAATTGTCGCCGACCATGGCGGGCAACGTGAAACCGTGATTGAAGGCGAGACCGGGACCCGCGCTGAGCCTGGCTCGGTGACGTCTTTGAGCGCCTGTATTCGCACGCTGGTCAACCTCGGACCGGAAGCCCGCGCCTATATGGGACAGGCAGGTCAGGCCTATATTCACGAAAATTACAGCAAAAAGCAGCTTCAAACCGCGACCCTAGACGTGTATGCGCGCTTACTTCTGAACAATGAGTCAGTTGAAAAACTGGCGAATTAGGGGCATATTAGCCCCGCAAACACTGGCAACCATAGGAGATTAGCCATAGCACGCAGACCATACGGCCGCCCAGAGCGCGCCAAACCTACCGGCCCACGCACCAATCGTGACATTCGTGCGTCCCGCGTCCTTCTCATTGATGAGAACGGTGAAAAGCAAGGTGAAATGCCCATAGAGGCTGCCTTGGACGCCGCTCGCGAAGCCGGGATGGACCTCGTGGAAGTCTCCCCAAATCAAGAGGTCCCGGCCTGTAAGATCGTTGACTATGGCAAGATGCGCTATGAAGCGCAGAAGAAAAAAGCTGCCGCGAAGAAAAAGCAGAAAACTCAAGAACTTAAAGAGATTAAGTTCCGCCCGAACATCGACAATCACGATTATGAGGTGAAAGCCAAAAAGATCGCGGAGTTCTTTGAAAAAGGCGACAAGGTCAAAATCACATTGCGCTTTCGTGGCCGCGAAATGGCCCACCAGCATCTTGGCATGGAAGTGCTCCAGCGCGTCAAGGAAGAGTTTGACGAGCAAATGAAGGTCGAGCTCGAGCCAAAGCTTGAAGGCCGTCAGATGACGATGGTGATGG
Source organism: Pseudomonadota bacterium (assembly GCA_039029475.1). Taxonomy (GTDB): domain Bacteria; phylum Pseudomonadota; class Alphaproteobacteria; order Caulobacterales; family Hyphomonadaceae; genus Henriciella. The sequence continues at coordinate 143,897 of JBCCGB010000004.1, forward strand.
CACCGCGTTAAACGGATCATTCCAGGCTGAAGACTAAAGCTTGATTTCCCTCCCCTTTTGCGCTTAAACCCGCGCTTCCGCAGCGGCCGGGCCGAAAACGGCATGCCTGGTTGCTCTAAATGACTAACTTAAGAGCCTTGCGCTCGACAGGAGATCGAAATGCCGAAGATGAAGACCAAGAAGGCCGCTGCAAAGCGGTTCAAGATCACGGCTTCCGGAAAACTGAAGCACGGCGTCGCTGGTAAGCGCCACCGTCTGATCAGCCACAACGGAAAATATATTCGCCAGAACCGCGGCACCGAAGTCGTCGCCAAGGCGGACACCCAACGTGTCATCAAAAAGTTTCTGCCGAACGGCCTGAAATAGCCGCCGTGCCCGGCCCTGACCGGGTAAGATCTGAACCGAATTTGAAGTAAGGAGCCTCCCATGGCCCGTTCACGAAATAAAGTGCCTGCAAAGGCCCGTCACAAAAAGATTTTGAAAGCCGCAAAAGGCTATCGCGGCGCGCGTTCCAAACAGTTCCGCACCGCCACCGCCGCGGTCTGGAAAGCTGGCCAGTACGCTTATGTTGGCCGCAAAGTTAAGAAGCGCAGCTTCCGCAGCCTGTGGATCCAGCGCATCAATGCTGCTGTTCGCGAGCACGACGAGAACATGACTTATAGCCGTTTCATCGGTGGTCTTGGCAAAGCCGGGATCGAGATGGACCGTAAAGTGATGTCCGATCTTGCGATCAAAGAACCTGCCGCTTTTGGCGCCCTGGTGGAGAAAGCCAAGGCCGCCCTGGCTTAATCACCAGGTTCACACCTTAGCCTTTCTCCGCTAATCCGACCGCTTCAAGCGGGGTCGGACCGGCCCCGTTTGTCTCCAAACTGACCAACGGGGCTTTTCATGTCCGACATTCAAACCATCGAAACTGAAGCGCTTAAAGCGATTGACGGCGCGGGCGATCTCACTTCCCTCGATGCCGTACGCGTCGCGGAGCTTGGCAAAAAAGGTCGTGTCTCCGGCTTGATGAAGACCCTGGGCCAGATGAGCCCGGAAGAGCGCCAGGATATGGGGCCAAAGCTGAATGCTTTGAAAAACCGTGTCGCTGATGCGGTCGAGGCGCGCAAGGCAGTACTGGAAGACGCCGCGCTGGAAGCCCAGCTGGCAACCGAAAAACTCGACATGACCCTGCCCCCCCGCCCGGAACATGTCGGCGCACTGCATCCGGTCATGCAAGTGTTCGAAGAAGTCGCCGCGATCTTCGGTGATATGGGCTTCTCGGTCGCGGAAGGCCCCGACATTGAAGACGACTGGCACAACTTCACCGCTCTGAATTTCCCGGAAGGCCATCCAGCCCGCGAGACACACGATACGTTCTTCATGGAAGCTCCAGAGGGCGGCGATCCAAAAGTCCTGCGTACGCACACGTCGCCGGTCCAAATTCGCACCATGACGGAAGGCGAGCCGCCCATTCGTATCATCGCGCCCGGACGGGTGTATCGCAATGACTGGGATGCCACGCACACGCCAATGTTCCATCAGGTTGAAGGCCTTGTGATCGAAAAAGGCATCCATATGGGGCATCTCAAAGGCTGCTTGATTGATTTTGTGAAAGCCTTTTTCGAGGTCGACAATGTCGAAGCCCGGTTCCGCCCGCACTTCTTCCCGTTCACCGAGCCGAGCGCCGAAATGGATGTTAAATACACCAAGAAGGGCGACACGATCGAAATCGGCGCTGGTGACAAATGGATGGAAATTCTCGGCTCCGGCATGGTTCATCCGAACGTTCTGAAAAATTGCGGAATCGATCCGGATGAATATCAGGGCTTCGCGTTCGGCATGGGCATCGACCGTCTGGCGATGCTGAAATATGGCATGCCGGACCTGCGCCCCTATTTCGAAGCAGACGCGGCCTGGACCCGCCATTATGGCTTCCGCCCCTGGCTGACGCCAAGTGTCAGCGGTGGTCTGAGCTAATGAGTGGGCGGAACACATATCAAGGTCTGAAGGCGTTCAAATTCGGGGATAGCCCCGAATTGGCTGATCGTCTTGCCGCGCTGGTGGTTGCCGGCGTGAAGACCGGAACCTGTTCAGCCGCTGCGCATGGCCCGGATGCTGAAATCGGCGAAAAGCAAATCTGCCTGAACAGTGCCGATATCCCAGTTTGCGAAATCGAAACGCTAACCATGGAAACGCTCCCTTTCGACGCTGTGACCCCGGAAATGGCGGCGCTCGAAGGCGAAGGCGATTTGTCTTATCGTTACTGGCACGACGCGCATCAGGCCTATTACGAGCGCGAAGGAACCTGGCAACCGGATATGCTGGTCATCTTCGAAACATTCCAGGTGACCCGCATTCTCGATCAGACCTTTGCTGCCGCAGCGGACCTCGCTGTAAAAGCGGAGCGCTCGGAAGCAAGCGCCAATGGTTACAATGCGATGGGAGGGACACATGGGTAACGGGAACAAAGTCGAATTTCTGGTCGCGATCTGCGCGCTGATCACATCCGCCATGGCCGTGTTTATGGCCTGGGATCAGGGCAGCGTTATGCGCGCGCAGCAGCACGGCGCCGTGTTTCCTGTCTTGCAGGTCGATGGGTTTGCCGAAAATGATGGCGCGAGCACCGCACTCGGAATCAATGTCCGCAATAGCGGTGTCGGACCGGCCCTGATTGAATCTGTCGACTTCTATGTGAACGATCAGCGAACCGAACGGTTTGACGAATATATCGACACATTGCCACGCGGTTATGATTTGTCTTATGCGGCGATTTCCGGACGGGCCTTAGCGCCGGCTGAGACGGTCACCGCCATTTCCATCCGTTGGCCCAACAACGCTTTCGACCGCAGCACGATTGCTCAGGTTCAGGACGATTCCGACACCTGGTCGCTCGAGATATGCTATTGCTCCGTGTTCAATCGCTGTTGGAAGACCTCTCAAATCGGCCAATCACGCGCCACGCCCGTCAACAAATGTACCCGTAAAGAAGGGGATATCTTTGAATCCCTCGGCGAACCGCGTTTCGCGCCTTCGGCTCCAGCTCAATCCCAATAAGAGACCATTCGATGAAGTTTCCTCTCTCCTGGTTGAAAGACTATCTCGCCACGACTGCGTCTCTGGATGAGCTGCTCGGCTTCATGCTGAAAGCCGGATTGGAGGTCGAAGACGTCACCAATCCCGCAGAAGACTTAAAGGCCTTCACCGTCTGCAAAGTGACAGCGGCAGAACCGCACCCGGATGCCGACAAACTGCGCGTCTGCACGGTTGATACGGTCGATGGTGAGAAGCAGATTGTCTGCGGTGCTCCAAATGCGCGCGCCGGAATGACGGCAATCTATGCGCCACTCGGGGCTTATATTCCCGGCCTCGACTTCAGCCTTGATCAGAAAGCGCGAAAGATTCGCGGGGTCGAAAGCCATGGCATGATGTGTTCGACCAAAGAGTTGAATGCTGGCGAGGATCATGATGGCATCGCCGATCTCGATGCATCGATCACGCTCGGCACCCCCGCAGCCGAAGCGCTGGGGCTGGATGATCCAGTCATCGATTTCGAAGTCACGCCAAACCGCGCTGACTGGCTTGGAGTAAAAGGGATTGCCAGAGATCTCGCAGCGGCGGGCGCCGGAACCTTCATCGACGATCCGGTGCGCAAGGTCAGCGGCGCTTATGATTGTCCGATCAAAATCGAACTTGATAATCCGGAAGCCTGTCCGGTTTTTGCCGGTGCGTATATTCGCGGCGTCAAAGACGGCCCGTCGCCGGATTGGCTACAAGCACGCCTGAATGCAATTGGCATCACACCTAAATCGCTGTTGGTCGACGTCACCAATTACATCTCGATTGACCGGGCACGCCCGCTTCACGCCTATGACGCGGCAAAATTGAAAGGCCCTATCCGCGCACGCCTCGGCAAGGACAGTGAGCATTGCCACGCGCTCGACGGCAAAACCTATCAAATCAATTCAGAGATGTGTGTCATCGCCGACGAGAGCGGCGTCATTGGCCTTGGCGGCGTTATGGGAGGCGAGAGCACAGCAGTTTCGGAAACGACCACTGATGTGTTCATTGAAAGCGCCTGGTTCGATCCGCTGCGCACAGCACGAACCGGACGCACGACGGGCATTATTTCAGACGCGCGCTATCGTTTCGAACGCGGTGTCGATCCAGAATCCTGCGTTGAAGGCGTTCAACTCGCGCTGCGACTGATCACGGAATATGGAGGTGGCAGCGCCTCAAAAATCTCTATTGCTGGCGAAGCCCCGCGCAATGACGAGCCGGTCGAGTTCTTCAAGCGCGACGTTGCCCGGTTAACCGGCCTCGACATCAAGCCCGCCACAATGAAGAAGACCATCAAGTCTCTGGGCTTCGGCATTGAAGATACAGGCGAAACCTGGCTGCTCAAAGTGCCAAGCTGGCGGTTCGATATTGAGCAAAGTGCCGACCTGGTCGAAGAAATCGCGCGGCTTGAGGGCTTTGATGCGTTGCCGACCACCTCTCTGCCGGCCTCCATAAGTGCCCAACGCGTCGTGACAACCCCGATTCAAGATCGTGTCAGAACTGCGCGCCGCACGCTTGCGTCGCGGGGATTCTTGGAAACGGTGACCTGGAGCTTCATGCCGAAACCATTCGCTGAATTGTTCGGCGGGGGCGCGGAAGCGCTGACAGTCGCCAACCCGGTTGCGAGTGAGCTCAATCAAATGCGCCCGAGTATCCTTGCCAATCTTGCCATGGCTGTACAACGCGGTGCCGACCATGGCGAACGAGGTCTTCGCCTGTTTGAAGCTGGCCCAATCTATCTCGGCGACGGTCCGAAGGATCAACGGTCGGTCATTGCGGCGCTGGTACGTCCTGTCAAAAGCCGACACTGGGATGGCAATCCTGACTATGACGTCTATGCCGCGAAGGCGGACCTTGATGCTGTCCTGAACGCAATTGGCCAACCGCCGGAGCGTTTTCAGGTTGATGCCCCGAAACAACCCCATTGGCATCCCGGACAAGCGGCAAGCCTGAAGCTTGGCCCGAAAGTCACTGTTGCGCATTTTGGCGCCCTGCATCCACGCGTCCTGAAGGCATTGAATGTGGACGGTCCGCTGTTTGCATTTGAACTAAACCTCAATGCGCTACCGCAGATGAAGGCGAAAACGACAAAGACCAAACCGGTCTTCCAAAAGGCCGACTTGACCCCGGTTCGACGCGACTTTGCTTTCGTCGTGGAAGAAAACACGCAAGCCGCATCGATCGTGAAGGCCGCACGCGGCGCTGACAAAGCGTTGGTTTCGGCCGTTGATGTCTTCGATGTCTATCAGGGCCAAGGCATTGAAGCGGATCAGAAATCGATTGCCATCGAAGTGACCCTTCAACCGCGTGGAGCGACCCTGAAGGATCAGGAGATCGAAGCGATTTCGCAGAAAATCATCGCCGCCGTCGCCAAAGCGACTGGCGGTGTGCTACGTGGTTAGCGTTAGATCGGGGAAGAACAGGCATGGTTGCGCAACACGTGGTGACGGGAGTGGGACTGCGCAAACGCCTGTATAGCCAACTGGAACCAGATGCGCGCAGCAAATCCGGTCTTTCCAAGCTAAACAGTTTCATCTTCGCATTGGTGTTGGTCAGCTTTCTGGCACTTGCGCTGGAGACGGAAGAGACCATCGGCCCGGCCTGGCGAACCGCGATCGATTACCTCAATCTTGCCATCGTCGCCATCTTCGCGATCGAATACGTGGTTCGCGTTTGGGTCGCTGGCGAGGATGCTCGGTACAAGGGATTGCGCGGACGGTTGCGCTATATGGCGACGCCCTACGCCATCGCTGACCTGGTCGCCTTCCTGCCCGAACTGTTATGGATTTTGCTGACGCCTGCTGGCGTTGGCGATGATGTCTTGATCATTCTGCGCGTGTTGCGCCTCGCTCGACTGGTCAAACTGGCACGATTTGTTCCGGCGTTTGATGTGCTTGGCGCGACGGTCGAGCGCGCGGGTACGCAGCTTCTAACAACATTGGCCATGGCGTTGGCACTGGTCTATGTCTCGGCTGTTGCGCTCTATTTTGTCGAAGGTGTTGGCGGTCAACAGCAAGAGAATTTTGCCTCCATCCCTCGCGCGCTGTGGTGGGCAATCGCGACCCTGACCACCGTCGGCTATGGCGATGTTTATCCGGTCACTGCCCTGGGTCGAATCTTTGCATCGGTCATTGCCTTGGCGGGGATCGGGGTCGTTGCCTTGCCGGCTGGCGTCTTTGCCAGCGCCTTTTCTGACGAGTTGCGCGAGCGCGAGATCAAGAAATTGAAAGAGCGCGTCGAAGAAGTTGAGTCTGAGAACGAAGAACTCGAAGCCGAAAATGATGAATTGGAAGCTGAGCTTGACGCCGACCAACCGGGGCCTGATGCTTGATCAAGACACCATTTTGAGGGCGTTTTTGGCGTCCCGCACCAATTCCGGACGGCCGAGCCAATACCCTTGAATATGATCCGCGCCTAAAACGGCCACGCGCGCTGCAAATTCCTGCGTTTCAATACCCTCCACACACGATGTCAGACCGAGCTGTCGCGCGAGACGTATCGCCGCCAGGAGGATGCTTTTGCTCTGCTCACTCTTATCGGACTTGCGAACAAAACTCTGATCAATTTTGAGCTTGTCCAAGGGCAACGTATCGAGCATTGAAAGCGACGAATACCCGGTGCCGAAATCGTCGAGAGCGATTTCAATTCCCATATCGCGTGCCTGCTGCAGAATGGCGATGTTCCGGTCGACATTTCGGAAGGCAACTTCTTCAGTAATCTCGATCGTTATACAATTCGGACTGACCTCATGACGGTCGAGCACGCTGACCAATGTGTCGAGAAAATCGGTCGCAATCAGCTGCGCGGGCGAAACATTGATGGCGAGACGCAGCGTATCGAGCTGTAAATGCGCCAATGCTTCATCAAGTGTGACCCAAAGCATCTCATTGAGCAGGCCAAGCTTTTCTGCAATCGGTATGAAATCCTTCGGGCTGGGATCGCGCTCAAACGCGCTATCGGTCCAACGTGCGAGCAGTTCGTAAGCGACAATCTTGCGGCTCTTCGCATCCGCGATGGGCTGTATCGCAGCTTTTATCTGGCCATCCTTGATGGCCGTCTTTAACTCAAGTTCAAGTTTTGAATTCGCCAGTGCCGCACCGTCTATGCGGGGATTGAACACAGCCCAGCCAAGCCGCCCACTTTTGGCACGGCGCATCGCGGTATCGGCGGATTTCAGCAAACCGCTCAGGGTCAAATTCAGCGTCTCGCCTTCGGCATAACCGATCGAGGCATCGATCGAAATCATGCCCGCTTCACCGCGAATGTCAGCCGTGATCTTGGCGTGCAAATAGTCAATCAGGTGATCTATGATTTGTCCGTCTGCTTCGGAGTTGAACAGGACCGCGAACTCATCTCCGCCCAGTCGCGCGGCCGCAGAAACCGTTGGCAACTCTTGTATTCTTTGTGCCACAGTCTGAAGGATCTGATCGCCGACAGCGTGCCCAAACTGATCGTTAAGAGGCTTGAAATGATCGAGATCGACAAAGGCGATACCGATGGTTGAGACCTCGGTCCAGTTTCTCCGAAGTGTTTCCATGAAGGCCCTCCGGTTCAACAATCCGGTCAGGCCATCGGTCGCGGCGAGTTGTTCCTTTTCGATGATCAGATTCCGCAGTCGCCCATCGGCGCGCGCTCGCGCCCAGGCGACGACGCCTAGTCCCATAAACGAAAATCCGGATACGACTGCCAACATCAAACTAAACGCCTGATGATCCGCCTGAGACCAGGTCTCATCAAGGCGAATTGTGACAAACTCACAGACATAGAGATAAACGCAGCTCGCTTGCACCGGCATCAAGGCAAACTGCAGTCGGTAATCCAGAATCAGAACGATCAGCAGGGGAATGAATAGAACGAGCGGCAGATCGAAAGGCACGGTTTGTCCGTGCACCGCTTCATAGAAGGCGCTGATCCAATAGACCGCAAACAAAGTCAGCAGTCCGACAAACAGCACAGTCCTCACACGATAGTTTCGATGCGCACTGATCGTGATCGTTGAAAGGACGCAGATATATGTCAGCACTTCCCAGAACACCAAGGGCGTAAACTGTTCTGTGGCGACGAACATGGCCACCACAACCGCGTTTACGAGCAGGCCCAAAAGTCCTGTCCAGAAGGCGAGCGTCCGGAACCTCTCAGAGAGGTTCAGCTCGGTCTCCTTGCCATATGCCGCAGTTTCGAACATGCAGCGACTGTAGCGGACTGATCTAAAAATCTATTTTGGGTAGAATACTGAAATAAAAGCGCTCAAGTAGTATTTCATTAAGATGCCTGCACGTTGCAATCGAAGCCTTTTTTGCCTCGAGCCAGTGTGCCGCACGTCCTACGCTTAACTATAATCCGCAATTCGGCTCAGCAAACGACCACGAAACTCGAAGAAGCTGGCGCCTCGAATTTTCACAGTCTCACCCGCGCGAACGCCATTTGGCAGATCGACCGCGGCTTTGCCTTCAAACTCGATCTCGGCAGCCGCCTTGCCTTCGCCAACAACAATCGAGATCAGGCGCTGACGTCGATAGGAGAAAGCATTTCCTGACAATCGGGCGACTTCACCCATTTGTTCCCGCCCCTCAAGACGCATGGACTGGCTGGCATTTGAAATATTCTCGAACACCACGTCTTCGGTAACACAATCGAGCATGCCTTCAATGTCGCGATCATTGTAGCTCTTAATATAGCGATTGATGATATCTTCGTGCATGTCAGCCAGCTCCTTGGCGCTATGTCGCGTTCCCTAGCATAAATCGCATGTAATCTACTATTATCAACAGTTCGGTTAAGTTGCACTGCAACACAAGCCATGACATAGGGTCGGACCGTTTATTGTGAAGGAGTCGAGCAATGGCTTTGCGCGTGGCAGTTGTAGGAGCAACCGGCAATGTTGGACGAGAATTGTTCAATATTATGGATGAGCGCAACTTCCCTGCAGATAAGGTACATGCCGTCGCCTCACGTCGGTCGCTGGGGCGCAAATGCTCTTATGGTGACAAGACGGTTTTGTGCGAAGATCTGAACGAGTTTGATTTCAGCCAGGTCGATCTGGTCCTGATGTCGGCTGGCGGAAGCGTTTCCAAAGAATGGTCGCCCAAGATTGCCGCAGCTGGTGCAATTGTCGTTGACAATTCAAGCGCTTGGCGGATGGATCCTGAGGTGCCACTTGTCGTACCGGAAGTGAATGGCGAAGCTGTGCTTGGCTATGGCAAGAAGAACATTATTGCCAATCCGAACTGCTCGACCGCGCAATTGGTTGTTGCCCTGAAGCCTTTACATCAGGCCGCCGGCATTAAACGCGTCGTGGTCTCCACCTATCAATCCGCATCCGGCGCAGGCAAAGCCGGAATGGACGAGTTGTGGACCCAAACCAAAGGCATGTTCGTCAATGATGCGCCGACGCCGGACGTGTTCTCCAAGCAGATCGCATTCAATGTCATTCCCCAAATCGATGTCCCGATGGAAGACGGGTCGTTCAAAGAGGAATGGAAAATGCGCATGGAGACCAAGAAGATTGTCGATGAATCGATCGAACTGGTCGCCACGTGTGTGCGGGTGCCGGTATTTGTCGGCCATTCGGAAGCCGTCAATGTCGAGCTGGAAGATCCGCTGACCGTTGATGAGGCCCGCGAATTGTTCCGCAATGCCGATGGCGTTCAGCTGATTGACAATATTGAGGACGACCAATTCATCACACCTGTTGATTGCGTCGGTGAATGGGCGAGTTATGTCAGTCGAGTCCGCAAAGACCCGACCGTCGAAAATGGCATCATTTTCTGGAATGTCTCCGACAATTTGCGCAAAGGCGCGGCCTTGAATGCGGTGCAAATTGGCGAAGAGCTGATCAAACGCGGCGTTCTGACCCCGGCCCTCGAAACCGCTTAAGCGGCCATGCCAAGACTGCTCTTTGTCTGCCTTGGGAATATTTGTCGGTCACCGACCGCGGATGGTATGGCCCGCGCCATGGTCGCAGAGCGCCGGCTCGACTGGACAATTGACAGTGCTGGCACAGGTGGCTGGCATGTCCGGGACCCGCCGGATCCTCGCATGGTCGCGGCTGCGGCAAGCCGTGGGATTGATCTGTCGCCATTGCGTGCGCGCCAGGTGGCGGCCGCGGATTTCCAGCGCTTTGATCATATATTTGCTATGGATGCGAGCAATCTCGCAAATCTCGAACGCCTTCGGCCTGAGCATGCACCGGCGGCGCTCAGCCTGTTTCTTGATGGTGAGAGCGTGCCGGATCCCTATTATGGCGGCGCAGACGGGTTTGAACATGTGCTCGATCTGATTTCCGATCGCCTTCAAATCTTGTTCGAAACGCTTGCGAAAGCGTGATGTAAAAACCCATTCGCCCTAAGCTTTTTCCCCTTGCGCCGCCTTCTGTTTTGCGGTTTATGGCGGCTTCGGTCGCGAGACAGCGGCTGACTTACCCATCGGATGCGGGCGTAGCTCAGGGGTAGAGCACAACCTTGCCAAGGTTGGGGTCGAGAGTTCGAATCTCTTCGCCCGCTCCAAAATACCAGCAGTCTAGAAAATGCTCTGAAATCAGTTTGGCCACGGACTGGTTACGCCGCGAACGGACGCTTTCGCGGCGGGATTGAAAATCTCGCTGAGAACGATACCTGATTTGGAATGAGCACGTCGATTCAGTGTCCGCTCTCATTTGGAGCGAACACTCTTGCTCAATCGAGCCCCCCCATGGGGGCAGGAAATCCTCATAAACGTTCAAATCGGCAAGTGAAGTGTCGCATTTGCGCTGGCTCGTGAGAAATCTCAAATCCGCGCAATTGATCGACTTCGCGGGTCAATTCAGCGAATGCCTCGATGACATAGTCGGCATGCGATTGGGTGTAGGTGCGCCGTGGAAATGCAAGGCGAACCAGTTCCATTGGCGCAGCCTGCTCCTGTCCATCCGGTTGCCGGCCGAACATCACCGATCCGATCTCACAAGAACGGATACCAGCGACCTCATACAGAGCACACGCCAGGGCCTGGCCTGGATAGCGTAAGGGTGGGATGTGAGCGAGCCAGGTTTTTGCATCGATGAACACGGCGTGTCCGCCTGCCGGTTTGACGACAGGAATGCCCATCTGGTCCAACCGTTCGACAATGTATTCATTCGTTCGGACACGGTATCTCAGATAATCCTCGTCGACGATCTCAGTCAGACCTTGCGCCAGGGCTTCGAGATCACGTCCGGCCAATCCGCCATAGGTTGGAAACCCTTCGGTCTGAATCAGTTTCACCCGCGCAAGCTCTGCCCAGTCTGAATCATTCAGGGCCAGCCAGCCACCAATATTGCCAAAAGCGTCCTTTTTGGCACTCATCGTCATGCCGTCGGCGTACGAAAACATGTCTCGAACAATATCCGGTATCGAGCGGTCCGCCTGACCTGCTTCTCGTGACTTGATGAAATAAGCATTCTCAGCGAACCGGCAGCCATCGATGATGAATGGTTTGCTGAACGCTGCGGCGATTTTGGAAACGGCCCGAATGTTCTCCAGGCTTACAGGTTGGCCTCCTCCGGCATTATTGGTGATGGTCAACATGATAACCGGCACGGCGTCGGCATGGTCTTGCATGAAAGCCTCAAGCGAGGCGATATCCATATTGCCTTTGAAAGGATGCAGGAGAGATGGGTCTTGGCCTTCCACAATATTCAGATCATGTGCTGTTGCACCTGTCGCTTCGATATTGCCGCGTGTGGTATCAAAATGAGTGTTTGACGGAATCATTTTGTTCTCACCGCCAATGATTGACATCAAAATCGCCTCTGCCGCGCGGCCCTGATGCGTCGGAATGATATGCTCGAACGGCATGAGGGATTTCACGGCCGCTTCGAAACGATAGAAGGATGGCGAACCCGCATAGCTTTCATCGCCGCGCATCACTCCGGCCCATTGCTGCGCGCTCATGGCGCCCGTGCCGCTGTCGGTCAAAAGATCGATAATTACATCTTCTGCAGCCAGAGAGAACAAATTGTGATGCGCCGCTGCGAGCTTTTTACGGCGTTCTTCGCGCGTCGTCATTTTGATCGGCTCGACGCTTTTGATACGGAATGGTTCGATAATGGTTTTCATGAAAGAGCTCCGGTTCAGGCCCCGTTGCTCTGCGGCAATCCAAACACAGAAGGGGCCAGCGCCGCGGTTGCCGTCGATGATGACTGCCGCGCTCAGCGCCCTAATGATTGCCGCATGCTCATATCACGTTTTGGCGAGTTTCAAACCATCTTGCCTGCGGGTCGTGAGACAGCGCACCAGAAGGTGTTTGGGTTTTTAGAAGCAACACAGAACACTAATGGCTTGACGCGAACCGCGATCCGCCAAACAGTCAGGCTATGCGCTGGATGTATTCCTTATTCTCTTTGCTGGTCATAATTGCGACCCCGGGCTGCGCGAGCCATGAGGCATCTGCACCGCAGGCCGTACGTGTCGCTCTGGACACAGAATTGGGCACCATTCGGATCGAACTCTATCCAGACCGCGCGCCGCACTCAGCCGGAGACTTCCTCAATTTCATCGACAATAATGGTTACCAGGATGCCGGATTTTACCGCGTGGTCAGGCCTGACAATGACAATGGCGCGCCGAAAATATCCGTGATTCAGGGCGGCGTGCTGGAGCCGACCGATGACTATGATGGCCTGCCCCATGAACCGACAAATCAAACAGGCCTGCGCCATCAGGATGGCGCAGTTTCGATCGCGCGGGGCGACGTCGGCACAGGCAGCGCCGCCTATTTCTTTATTGTTTTGGGCGATCAACCAGGACTGGACGCGGGTGGCCTCAGAAACCCGGATGGTCAGGGCTTTGCCGTATTCGGGCAAGTCACCGAAGGCATGGACCTGGTGCGACAGATCAATGCCATGACCGCCGACGGCGCGAGTGACTCAGACTATATGCGCGGACAAATCCTCTCGCCCCCTATCCGCTTTGCAGCGCGCCGCGAGTGAGCGCCTCATGGCGCTTGCAGAATGGATTCACGCAGAGGCTTCGAACACCGGCCACCTATCGACGATGGCCCCGTCTTCATAAACGGCTATGTCACCGAACTGCAGGAACACGGCTTCACTCTGCTGTGGTCGGAAAAACACAAACTCATCCGTTTTAACATCGAGGTCCGGCCCGCCGTTCAGCATTTCCTGATTGGACGATCGACCAAATGTGGAATTGTAAGATAGACCGGGCGGGTCGACCGGGTCGGCCAGCCAATGCCCCCCATAGATGAAAATCGTCTTCGAGTAATTCGGATCCCATGTCCGTTTTGCGGCGTCGGCAAACTCTAATCCTGGCATGCGTGTCGTCGGCAGGGATTTGATGACCGGCGTGGCGATAAAGCTTGCCGCTTGATGCGGCGCCAGTAACTCGCTGTCAAAATGGGTCGGCTTGACCAGACAAGAGCCCGCAGAAATCTCGTTGGCGATTTCGGTGGTCTCATAATAGCGATAAGTCGGACTGCCCGCAGCGTTGCGTGTGATATTGGCCATTGTCGATGCGTCAAAAACCGTCGCAGCCTGGTCAAGCGCGGATCGATATATGTTCCAGGCACCGGCCAAAGCCTTATCGCGCCACCCTAAAGTTGTTGGCAATGCCGGAATGTGGGGTTCATATCCCATATATCCCGCGAACTCCAAATGCTCCGACGCCCGGATGTACTCGAGCGCAGTCTGCAGTTCTGACCCGGATTCAAAGCCACCCCTATGCAACCCGACATCCAGTTCCAGATTGATGCGCAGAACCCGCCCAAGCGTGCGTGCTAAATCCGCGTATTGCTGCAGGCGAGCGTTTGAATCGACCAGCCATTGAATATTGCGCGCCGATCCATCAGCCTCGGTTGGCAGCGTCTCAAAATAGGTTTTAGCCGCTTGCACCGGAAACGGCTTCCCCAACATTTGGTGGGCATCGGGCATGACCCGGCTCAACTCAGACAGCATCGGCAAGTTGAATGTCATCAGTCGATCCGTACGCGCGCGCGCACGTATGTGCGCGATCAGGTCAATGGACGGCAATGACTTCGCGACGATGCGATAGCCCATGCCCGCCGGCAAATGACCGATCAGCGTATCGATGTTGGCATTCAAGCGGCTGCGATCGATGACCAATGTGGGTTGCGCGATTTCTGCGGCTTGAAGTGCCGACTGCATGCCAAGATGATACGGCGCGCGAGGGCCACTTTTGTCGCTGGGTTTTGACATGAGGGTTGCAACTCCAATGATCGCCGATCCGCCAAGCAGGAGATTACGACGGTTGAGACTAAGCATTGAACGACTCCCCAAACAGTTCGGCAAGATGCGCATTCAAGAACTTGCCATCAGGATCGAGGTCGCGTCGCAATTCATTGAAGCGCAGGAAGTCGGGATACAAAGCCGCCAGGTCTGAATGCTGAAGACTATGCCACTTTCCCCAATGCGGCCGCCCCCCATGGGATCTGAAAATCGGTTCGAAGTCGGTGAAGAAATAGTCAAAGCGCTCATCCACTGCAGCATGAATGGCGATCGAAATCCGGGGCCCGTCATTGAACGGGCTGAGCCAAGCGGGGTCAGGCGCGACAAACCGAACTTCCATTGGGAAGAAGGCGTCTTTGCGTTTATCCATTTTCGCGACGACTTTGCGCAAAGCGGCCAACCCTTCCGCGCGCGGCAGATGATACTCCATTTCGTTGAACTTGATTGGCCGGGTCGTCGCCAACAATTCCAGCGAAGCATCACTCACATCTTCCAGAACACCGCTTGGCAAGGCCGATTTGGCAATCCGTCGCCGCAACCATGGCCACCATCCAAACGAGTCTCGGAGTTGCTTCAATCCTTCCAGAACCTCATCGTCCTCGGAGGGTTCCATTCCCGTTGTTTCGCCCTCATGCAGGTCATGGATCAGTGACGCTGCGATGCCCGTGCCCGGCAGATAGAAGAACTCGAAATTGCGGTGCGCATCTGCGGTGGCTTCTGCATCTGCGATGACCTCTTCAATCGGACGCGCTGACAAGACCCGCCGCAAATTGAACGCCGGCACCGTTTGCACATCATACTCAGCCAGCACGCCCAGCGCGCCAAGACTGACGGTTCCGGCGGCAAACAGATCAGGATTGGCGGCCGCATTCACATTCCGGATCTCTCCTGACGCGGTGACCAGGCGAAAGCCGCGAATATAGTCATGCATGGCCGTCAACGTTGCGCCGGTGCCGTGAGTTGCCGTTGAGAAGCTGCCCGCCAAAGTCTGGTCGACAATATCCGGGAGGTTTGGAAATGCGCGTCCGCGTTGATGCAGCGCAGCGGCCGCCTGGAACAATGTCGTCCCGGCGCCGAATGTCGCGATCCCCGTGTTCTCATCATACTGGCGCAATCCGGATAAGTAGCTGACATCCAGAATCGCACCTTCGCTCGGCACCAGACCAGAAAACGAATGGCCGCTGCCACGCGGGCGAATGCGATGCGGGCTGGCGCCAACAATGTCCGATAGTTCTTCCAGAGACTGTGGTGAAAGCAATTGTTTCGGGGTCGCACGCTGAGCCCCTGACCAGTTCATCCAACTTTCCTCACCGGCAGGGGCGTCGGGATAATCCGGATTATAGCCGTCACGCGCAAAATTCTTGGCGCCCCAGGCAATATGCTGCCCGACAGGGATCGCTGCCGCCACCGCAACGACAGCGCCGGATTGCAAAAGCCGTCTTCGTGAAATTCCCATTGCGCCGCCTCCACCTAAATGATAGTTATCACTATCGTTATTAGTTTGAGCGCAAATTGTCAAATGAGGCCGCGATGACCGCTAAACCAACAACCGAGCGCCGCGGGGCGCCGCATCAGGAGCGAAGCCGAGAGACAGTTGAGCTGATCCTGTCCGCAGCCGCTGAATTGCTGGAAGAAGTTGGGTTCGAGAAAATCTCAACCAATCAGATTTGCAAACGCGCAAAACTGACTCCGCCGGCGCTCTACCGGTACTTTCCCAACAAATACGCGGTCTTGAAGGAGTTGGGTGAGCGTTTGATGGCGCGTCAGAATGCCTTGCTCCGGGATCGTCCGAGCGGCGACCGCCAGAGTGAATCTTTTGAATCACAAATCAAACACTTGCTTGCAGAAACGATACGCGTCACGCGTGAGACACCGGCGGGCGGCTGGATCATGCGATCGCTGCACGCCACGCCAATTCTCGCAGATGTTCGACGTCGTTCGCACCGCGATATGGCGCGGCTATTGACCGAGCAGTCAATGCCGATCTGGCCAGGTCTCAACGCAAATCAAGCATTCACCACAAATCGTATGAACATCGAGCTCGGCTACGCTTTGGTCGAGATGGTATTTGACGAACCCGAACTGGACGAACAAGAGCTGATCCGGCAAACGGCGAGCATGATGGCCCACAATATAGAGCTATTGCTTGGCCAGGCGAAAACGGGCGCCTAGCCTTTCCAGTTCTTTGGTGGCGCGCCATGCGTGCCGGTGCTTTCAAATTTCGCTTCTTCGGCTTTATGACGGACCTGAAGGTTGAACAAGACGCCTTTGAAGCGGGGCAGCAAGGCATAACAAAACCCACCCATCGCAGAAAGCAGGGCCACCCAGAGCAATGTCAAAATCGGCCACGGCGCATCGACGACGGGCAGGATGAAGTAAAAGGGTGCGAACAGGATCATGATCAAGAATCCGACGAAGAATGCCGGACCGTCTGCGGTATCAGCGATTGAGAAATCGAGATCGCAATGCTGGCACTGATCTGCAAACTTGAGATAGCCGCGGAACAGTTTTCCTTCTCCGCAACGGCCGCATCTCAACCTCAGTCCCGATTTGATAGGGGTTTCAAACATTGTGCTCTCCTCCGCCGGGAAATGGGGATAGCACGCCGAGAAACAATTGCGCGTGCGCCTAGGTCGCACCCGTAAAGTGTCAGTATCATGGATTTCGAGCAGAAACTCATGATCACGGCCTTCGGGACGGTTCAGACCTGGCCAATGTGCGCACGCCGGACACCGGACATCAGTCGGCATGAATCGCGATGAATGGATGTGCCGGGGTCCGCGCAAACGGTGATCCCGTCACATATCAGACCATCAGGAGAACGGCACCGTCACGAGCCTTGGACGTTCTCGAAAAGCGCTCTAATTATCATGTGATAAAAAAACAGGAGGCTAAAACCGTGCATTCCATCATTTTAATCTGCTCAGCGAGTTTGGTCATTTTGACTCTATTGCTTGCGTTCTGGACTAGCCTGCAGAGGGGGTCGAGTAAGACGATCGCTTATAACGCTCCCCTCGATCCCAGCTCAGGCATGGCCAAAGCGCAGCGCGCTCATGGCAATGCAGCCGAGTATGCGGCGCTTCTGATTGCGCTCTTCCTGGTGGTCGGCTTCGCCTATTCCGGTCGCGATCTTGGTGGTCTGGTAACCTGGACAATCATTGCCGTAACCGTGGCGCGCTTCATTCACGCTATAGGGTTTCTGACTTGCAGCACGCTTGAAAAACCACACGTATTGAAAGCGATTGGCGCCCTCGTCACTTATCTAGGCGGGCTGATCTTATCAGTCCTGACGCTGTCGCAAGTTCTTTAGGCTCACTTGCCTTCAAAGCTCGGCGCCCGCTTCTCGAGGATCGCATTGACGCCTTCAATGTGATCCTCGGTATGGTGCATCATGGATTGTGCCGCCGCTGACATTTCCATGATGGTCTCATAGCTGGCAGTGGTTCCATGCCGTAACAATGTCTTCGCGACGCGCAGGCTTTGCGGCGGCTGTTGGGCCATCCGTGTCGCCAAGGCCATCGCTTCATCCATCAAAGTGTCACCCGGCACCGCGCGGGAGATCAAACCCCACTCTGCGGCCGTCCCGGCATCTATGACATCCCCGGTAAACAAGAGTTCAGCAGCTCGGCTGGCGCCTATGATCCGTGGCAGAAGCCAGGCGCCACCGTCGCCAGGAATCAGGCCAAGTTTCAGAAATGTGACGCCGAACTTTGCCTTCTCCGAGGCGATACGCACGTCAGCCATACAGGCAACATCACAGCCAAGCCCGATGGCCGCACCATTCACCGCCGCAATCAATGGCACCTCGAGATTGTATAGCGAATTCACGATGCGATGAATGTTACGACGGTAGCCTTCGCGGACCTTATAAGGCGATCCGGCAAACGCTCCGCTGCGGTCGCGCATCGCTTTGACATCGCCACCGGCAGAGAATGCGCGGCCTTCGCCCGTTAGAATGGCGCAACGGATCTCCGGATCATCCTCAATCTCCGCGCAGGCCGCCGCAACCGCAGCGCCATCGCCTTCCTGACCGAGCGCATTCATCATATCCGGCCGGGTCAATGTCAGGGTTGCGATGGCTCCCTGTTTCTCAAGTTTGATTACCGACATGCCTGTTCCTCCAAATTCTCTGCCCCGGTTTTACAGGTCCAGAAGTCGCTGTCACCACTTGCGTCGAGGCAAGTCCTGTGCGGTTGTCGCGCCTATGAACACGATTGCACATATAGTCGTTGCATCCGCGGCGCTCGCACGCCCCGAAAGCTCCAAGCGGAACGGGTGGGTGGTGCTGGGAGCGTTAGCTCCAGATATTTCAATGTTTGTGTTTTTTGCATGGAGCCGACTGCAAGGCTGGACCGGTCACGAGACCTGGAACGTGCAGTATTGGAACGAGCCGTGGCAGACCATGGGCGCCGTATCAAACTCGTTTCTTCTTTTCGCTGGGCTCTACTTTTTGGCCGCATTGAGGGCCTGGAAACTCGCACTTGTCTTTGCCATCGCAAGCCTCCTTCACCTGGCACTGGACTTTCCGTTGCATGCAGATGATGCGCACCGTCATTTCTGGCCTTTGACAGATTGGCGCTTCTTCTCTCCAGTCTCGTATTGGGACCCGAATGCCAAGGGAGTTCTGGGCAGCGCAATTGAATCGCTTTGCGTTCTCTTTGCGACCGTCATCCTGTGGCAACGATTTCCGCAGTATCGCTGGCGCGCGCTGTTTGTCGGCCTCGCCCTATTACAGGGATTGGCGTTCGCCGCTCAATTTGCCTGGTCGGTTTAAGGCGCGATCTTCGGTTCAGGGACCTGACGAGTATAGAGCCCGGTAAACCAGACGACCCATTCATCGTTTTCGGCATCATATTGCTCAAAATGCTGGGTTACCGTGCCATCCGTATTTGGTGTCCATTCGCCGGTAAAGTCAGCTGTCAGAGCCGTTGCGACATAAGTGATCGTGCCTTGCAGCTTCATCGACCCGGTGTCGGTCAGTCCGCCTTCATAATCGATCATCGCACCGGTACTGACCCAGACCTGCCGCCATTTCTCCGTCGCTGGGTTATAGTAATTATAGCTCTGACCGGTGCTGCCATTTGACGACGTCCACTGCTCGAGAAGCAAACAGCCCTGTTCCTGGCGCGAAATTTTATTGTCACCGGCATAGGTGCCGTCGGGTGTCGAAACCGTCCAATTTCCGAGCCAAAAGTCAAACTGATGAAACGCGTCGGACGAACACGGCGCCGGCGTCTGAACCTCTTGCGCACTGGCAAACCCGGTCCCCGCCAGAGCGAATATCATACCAGTGAAAAACCGTCGCATCCGTGTCTCCATACAAATAACCCTGCCGCACAGCATCGCGCGACAGGGTCAATTGTCAAATTTCCAGAAATCTCTATTCGGCAGCAGCCTTCACGTCATCGGCGCTAAGCGCCGTATAGCGACGCATGTGGTGATCGACATTTCCGAACTCACTATCGATCATGGTGAGACGTTTGAAATAATGCCCGACCGCCAGTTCTTCGGTCATCCCCATGCCGCCGTGGATTTGAATCGACTCTTGCCCAACGAAGCGACCGGATTGTCCGATTCGAACTTTCGCCGCCGAAACCGCTTTCTTTCGGTCGACTGCGCCTTCGCCCAGTTTCAGCGTGGCCATGTAAGTCATTGAGATAGACTGCTCATGCTCCATGAACATGTCGACCATGCGGTGCTGCAGGACCTGGAACTTCCCGATCGGCGTGCCGAACTGCTTGCGCTGGCGTGAATATTCCACGGTCATCTGATGCGCAACGCCCATGGCACCAACGGCTTCCGCACAGGTCGCCGCTGTCGCTTCGTCGACCACAGTTTCAATCAGCGGCAGGGCCTCACCTTCTGCACCAATCAATGCATCCGCACCAACAGACACATTCTCAAGATAGATTTCGGACGCGCGTCGGCCATCAACAGTTGGATAGTCGCGTGTGGTCACACCGTCGGTGTCTTTGTCGACGATGAAGACTGAAATTCCACCGGTATCGCGGCGATCCCCACCAGTGCGCGCAGTGACGATCAATTTGTCAGCCCAGGGTGCACCAATCACGACCGCCTTGTGACCGTTCAAGACATAGCCCGCACCATCCTTTTTGGCGGTCGTTTCAAGGTCGGCGAGATTGTAGCGACCGCGCGGCTCGGCATAGGCAAAGGCGAACGTGCTGGCGCCGCCCATGATCGCTTGCAGATGCTCTTCCTTTTGTGCTGCAGATCCAGCGTGTTTCAGAAAGCCGCCGCCACAGACCACACTCGGTACGAACGGTTCGACGACGAGACCTTTGCCGAACTCTTCCATCACCACCATGGCATCAATGGGTCCGCCGCCGAGGCCGCCATCTTCTTCGCTGAACGGCGCCATGAACAGACCAAGCTCTGCAAGCTGGGCCCACATTTCCGGTCGCCAGCCTGAGTCGCTTTTGACCACACCCATGCGCGTCTCGAAGTCATACTGCTCACGGATCAGCCGTGCCAGGCTGTCTCGGATCATTGTCTGTTCTTCGGTGAAATTAAAGTCCACGGCGTGGTCCTCCCATCAATTCTCGTCTGTTTGATTGTTCAATAAACTGGCGCAGTTTCCGATCAAGTCCGTATCGACCGGAGTTGACGCGACGGACTTTGGCCGCGTGACCAGGGTTGCAGAATCACGGCCGCCATCCTGCCAGTCAATGGCAACGGTGAGCGGTTGGCTGGCGAGCACGACAAATTCTTCATCGGTCGCCTCTTCGCCCATATAAGTCGCGGAAACTTTGTACGCAGGCCGATACTTGCCCATCAGGAAGTATTCCATCGCATCGCCGATTTCGTAAGCAGCGCCATCACCGGTCTCAATCTCCAGCCGCGCGCCGGGCGTCAGCGGCCAGAGATCGGCGATTGCGTCACGTTCTTCCCCGGTCGGCATTTCCAGATCGCAGGTCGTATAATAAACACCTGAAAACAAAGCGAAATAATCCGATGTATCGCCCGCCGACCATTCGCTCTCGGTTCGATAAAGAGCAAAGTCATCTCCTTGAGCGATCAAGGTTTCTCTAAATTTTTCTGTGCCACCATCATGGCCGCTCGACCAGAAGATCATCGAGCCGGGCCCCAAAGGTAGTGGCTCCGGAGCCGCATTTGCCACTCCGGATGCCATCATCGCTGAACCGATCAAAAGAGCGGTTCGCATGTGCTTAGAGTCCCAAAATCATCTTGGTGATGATGTTGCGCTGAATCTCGTTCGACCCGCCATAAATCGAAGTCTTGCGGAAGTTGAAATAAGTTGGCGCCGCGTGATGCGCGTAGTCGGGCCCAATCGCAAACTCATTCGACCCGTCATTTGGGAAACCGCGGAAATCAGGGGCGCCATAGTTGCCAACCGCCTCCAGAGTCAGCTCCGTGAGGCGCTGTTGAATTTCCGTGCCTTTGACTTTCAGGATTGAGCTTTCAGGTCCCGGCCCCTTGCCTGCAGATTCCCGCGCAAGCGTACGCAGCTCGGTAAATTCTAGCGCCGTGAGGTCAATCTCCAACTGGCTGATCTTACGGGCAAATGTGTTATCATTGATCAATGGCTGGCCATCCAGAACCTCGGTCGAAGCTATGTTTCGCAGACGTTCAATGCCACGTTTAGACCGGGCGACGCCGGCAATGCCAGAGCGCTCGTGCGCCAGCAGGAACTTTGCATAGGTCCAACCCTGGTTTTCTTCGCCCACGCGGTTTTCGACCGGAACGCGGACATCGGTGAGCCAGACTTCATTGACCTCGTGACCACCGTCAATTGTAATAATCGGACGCACTTCGATGCCGGGCGTGTTCATATCGACGAGGATGAAGGAAATGCCCTCCTGAGGTTTTGCTGCATTCGGGTCGGTGCGGCACAGGAAGAAGCCCCAATCGGCATGCTGCGCCAGCGTCGTCCAGGTTTTCTGGCCATTGAGCACATAATGATCGCCATCACGGACCGCGGTGGTTTTCAAGCTGGCCAGATCCGAACCAGCGCCGGGCTCGGAATATCCCTGGCACCACCATTCTTCACCCGACAGAATTTTAGGCAAATAGCGCGCCTTTTGTTCTTCGTTGCCAAAGGTGTAGATCACCGGGCCAACCATTGAAACGCCAAACGGTAGTGGCATCATCGCATCGACGCGCGCATTCTCTTCAGACCAGATATAGCGCTGCGTGGAGGTCCAGCCGGTGCCGCCATACTTTTCAGGCCAGGCGGGGGCTGACCACCCTTTTTTGCCAAGCACCTTGTGCCAGGCCAGGAATTGCTCGCGCGTCAGATCTTCCCGGGCGCCTGTCCCGCGCATCTCTTCGGGATAATTTTCATCGATAAAAGCACGGACTTCGGCGCGAAACGCCACTTCTTCAGGCGAAAACTCTAGGTTCATGACAAATCTTCCCGGGGGTTATGCTTGTGTTTGTTCCAGCTCTTTTTGCCGCGCGGACGCGCGAAAAGCAAGTTAACGCGAACGTAAACGTCACTTTGTCCCAGATTCCGTAGCGTAAGCTTTAATCTGCCGTTGGTTCGGCTAGGAACGGCGAACATGCCGTTCTGAGCAGCCCAATCGCTGCTGCAGATCCCATTCCCCCACCGGTATTGAATTCGAACTCGGCAAGCGGTGTCATTCCAAGCCGCTCAATCGCGGCTTCGTGGGCGGGTCGGCGAGTGACATGAGCGGCGCGCACATGCTCAATCCCGAGTGGATTAAGAGCGTGCACGATGCCGGCCGCAATTGTCGTTGCGAATCCATCGACGAGCACGGGAACGCCTTGATGTCGCGCCGCGATGATCGCGCCGACACAGGCCGCGAGTTCGCGCCCCCCCAAGCATCGAAGCGCTTCCAATGGGTCAGACAGATGGCCGCGATGCACGCGCAAGGCTTCACTGACAATCGCAACGCGTTGTCGGTTCATGTCTTCTGGCACCTGCGGTCCAGGGCGCACCCAGTATTCCGGTGCGCCGCCGTACAGGGCGCATGCAACCGCAGCCGCCGACGTCCCGATCCCGGCACCGACGACGCCGAGTGCAACCAGATCCGGCTTGCCTTCAAGCGCTTCAAACCCGAACGCGATGGTTGCAGCGCATTCGCGCTCCGTCATCGCCGCTTCTTCGGCGAAATTTGGCGTCGGTTTGTCAATGGCCAGTTCAAAGACGCGAATATTTGCTTCCACCTGAGTTGCAATCGCAGAGAGCGGCGCGCGTCCTTCTTTCAGCGCATCAACTTTTTCACGCGTACTTTCATTCGAAGACAGGGTCACGCCATTCTGAGAAATCCCATGCGATCCGGCAAAGATTGCGAGCGTCGGGTTGGTCAGGCGCGGCGGATACCGCTTCTGCCATTCCGCGAGCCAGGCTGCGCCTTCCCCGAGCTTGCCGAAATCGCCTT
This sequence comes from Pseudomonadota bacterium, assembly GCA_039029475.1. GTDB lineage: Bacteria > Pseudomonadota > Alphaproteobacteria > Caulobacterales > Hyphomonadaceae > Henriciella. Next base: position 167,537 of record JBCCGB010000004.1, read on the forward strand.
CGCGCCCCATTTCGAGCAGCGCATCATAGACACGCTGGGCACACGCTGGATCGGTATCCATCGGCTGCATGGCCAGTTTTCTTACGTCATCTAGCGGACGTGTGGCTGGATCTGCTTCCGGCACGTCGAATCCTTTTTGCTTGAGAGCCCATAAAACGCCATTATTTCAAAGAGCAAGTCAATTCTCGATCTGGTAATTTGATAAAACTGTCGCAAGTATATTTTGATGATATCTGTATAGGATGACCCGCATGGCCCGACCAGACATAGAAAGCCCTTGTATCAAAGTCTGCGCCGTGGATGGCGAAACCGGATTGTGCCTCGGCTGCGGTCGCAGTCTCAAGGAGATTGGCGGCTGGATGCAATATGATGATGCCGGGCGCCGCGCTGTCATGGACTCGTTGCCTGAACGCATGCAACATTTGCGAAGCATCGGAAAGTTGAGCTCGGCACCATGAAAACCTCTCACATCCTCTCGACATTCCTGCTGGCTGGCGGCGTTGCCGCCGTGATCTCATTCTATCTCAACCCAAAACTGGATGAAGCAGAGACCGAGCTGGCGACGCCTGCGGTTGAAGACACAGAATCTACGCCAAGCCTTGCGGCGCTGGCAGTCGAGTCCCAGCCAACAAATTCAGCCCGGCGCATGGCGACGATTAGATCGCGCCCTGACGGGCATTACTGGACGCGCGCGCTGGTCAATAAAAAGTCGACCGTGGAATTCATGGTAGATACCGGCGCCAGTGTTGTCGCGTTGACTTACAAAGACGCCCAGAAAATGGGCCTGCGTCCCGACAAGCTGGACTATCGTTGGGAAATTCGCACCGCGGGCGGGGTCACAATGGGCGCCAGCGTCAAAATCGACTCGATCCAGATCAATCAGGTTCATATCAAAAACGTCGATGCCATGGTATTGCGATCAGACCTGCAACAATCACTGCTTGGCATGAGCTTTCTGCGCGAACTCTATTCTTATGAATTTCGCGGCGACCGCATGGTCATCCGGCAATAGTATCCCAGACCATTTTGGTTGCGACAAGCGCCAGCAAAACAGCAAACAATCGCTTCAGCAATTGTGCATCAAGACTGTGGGCCAGTCGCGCGCCGATTGGGGCCATGATCACGGTAAACACAGAAATCAGGCCAAACGCGACCAGATTGACATAACCGAGTGAAAATGGCGGTAAACCAGGTGCCTCCCAGCCCACGAAAATGGCTGTCATGGCGCTTGGCAAACCAATGGCAATGCCAAATCCAGCCGCAGTCGCGACCGCTTGGTGAATGGCGCGGCCATAGACAGTCATCAAACTGACCCCGAAGGTTCCGCCGCCAATCCCCATCAACGCTGACAAGGCGCCAATACTGCTGCCGAGCGCCACGCGCTTGCCACCACCTGGTAAATCATCCGCGAGGCGCCAGCTTGGACGTCCGAAAAACAGTTGTGCCGCAAGAAGATAGGCCATGATTCCGAAAAACGCTTTCAGCGCTGTCGCGGACAGTTCACCAGCCACCAATTGACCGGCAATCGCACCCAGCACGATCCAGGGTGCCCAGGTTCGAATAATCGCCCAGTCGACAGCCCCGCGCTCATTGTGCGCCATGACCGATCGCGCAGATGTCAGAATGATCGTCGCCAAAGATGTGGCGATGGCGACATGACTGGCGGTTTCGGAAAACCCCAGACTCTCAAACAGGATCATCAACACCGGCACAATGACAGCCCCGCCGCCTATGCCAAACAGACCCGCGACAAGGCCGCTGAACAAGCCGCATCCCGCCAAAGTGAGAATGAGCAGGCCGTATTGTGTCAGAAAATCCATCATCACCGTCGCCCTAAGGCAAACCGGCGACCACGAAAAGCCTTAGCCAAATTGAGCAATCACATCTTCAATGTCGGCACCTGGACGCGACAGGATTGCTGCGACCTGAGCGCGTTGCTCAATCGCCAGCCAGATGCCCGCCACTTCAAGATCGACAACGGACCATTTTCCGCCACGCTCGATAACCCGCCACCGTACTTTTAGTGCGTCCGAATTATTCCGGACCTCTGTTGTAATGATCGCATCACGCGCATTGCGCGCAGACTTGGCCACGACATTGACCTCTACACCAGAGAATTGATGTGCGTTGGCTTCAATCTGTCGTCGCAGAAAACTCTCGAAGGCCTGTGTGAAGCGCGCTTTCTCGTTCGCCGGAAGCGATCGACCGTGTCGGCCCAGGGTAAAGCTTGCAATGGCCCGCGTGTCGATATGCGACAGGACGGCATCAGCGACGCGCGTTTTCTCGGACTGGGCGATGTCGATCGCAGCTGAATTTACCAGCGCTTCTGCGCTCTGGACATCGTTCTGCGCCGCAGCGGCACTGGGCGCTGAAGCGACCAGAGCAATTGAGATAAGCAATGTCTTCAACATGGGAGGTTCCTTGCAGTTTTCACGCCACTTGCGGGCGATTGAATGCAAACATAGGGTCCCAATTGTGCGCGGATTAGGGCTAAACTTCGCATAGGGGGTATGCGCGACAGACATGGTGGCTTTTTGGCCACACCGCCGGCCGTCGTCAGCGCGTTTTCAGGCCCATCAATCCAGACATCCAAGCGCGAGAAGTCACCTGATTTTTCGTTATTTTTTGTCCGAGTTTTGCATGCGGGATCGTTTCACAGCGTCGGCAAGACTGAATTTTCCGCTGCCAGGACGCAGCGGTTTTGGTTGACCGGCGCCAGGTGCCCAACCTGATAGCCAGATGATCTCGAAACTCGCTCGCACGCGCCCATCCGGGTCACGAAAGCGCTCAAAATAAATCTCAGACATGCGTGCCAGAATGCGACGCGAAAGCGGCTGGCGTGGTTGTTCAGGTCGCGGCGCGAATGCCGCTTGCTCGCCCATCCCTTTGAGGTCCTGCAGCAAGCGCATGGGGTGTTCATAGCGCACCGTCATGCGTTCCCGGTCGGCGACCGGGAGCGCAAATCCAGCCGCTTGCAACAGACCCGCCACGTCTTGCAAACCGGGCAATGGTGAAAGACGCGGACTCACGCCGCCTGTAATTTCGTGCTCCGCTTCAATCAGCGCGGTGCGGAGCTCGGGCAAAGTGCCGCCGCCAAACAAACAGGCAAGAAAAAGCCCGTCCGGTTTCAGGATCGTTCGGACCTGGCTGAACAGAGATGGCAGATTATTGACCCAGTGCAGAGACAGAATGCTGGTCACCAGATCAAATGTCGCGGCATCATGTGTCACGGCTTCGAGGTCTGAGCGCTGGGCGTCAAAGCCTTTTGATTGCAGTCTGTCGACCATCCTTGCAGACGGGTCCGTGGCAGTAACACGGCTAACGATTCCGCTGGTCAAAAGCGCTTCTGTCGCCTGTCCGGTATGCGCAAACAGGTCAAGTGCGTGCTCAAATCTGCGCGGGCTATCTCGCAGTCTTTCCAATAATTGATTCGACTCCTTGACCTTAAGGAAGGCATAGTCATCGAATTCAGACGACGCGCGATCTCGATTGCGGGCCACGCGCGCACGATCAAACAAAATTGGGGGTGGAGACGACACCATGGGATCCGATATGCATTGGACGACGCGTTCCGCAAGAGCGGGATTGCGGTCATTGACGAATTTCGTCTGGCCGCATCGTTCCATCGTGACCGGACAACGCCATGGCGGCGACGGCCCGCTGACCGCACAAGACCTGGCCAATCTCAGTTTCCTCAATGATACGGGCTGTCGAACATGCGCCGTGCCGCTGGAAGTCGATCTCGGAGAGGACAGCCTTTGTGGCGCTTGCGCCGGGCACCCGCCGAAATGGGACCAGGCTCGCGCGGCTCTGGCCTATGACGATGTCTCACGGCAAGCGATCCTTGAACTCAAACATGCCGGACGACGCGACGGGCTGGGCGCAATGAGCAATTGGATGGCGCTGGCGGGACGCGACATCCTGCCCGACACAGATTGGCTCGTCCCTGTTCCGCTGCACTATCAACGCCTGGCGTCGCGCGGATTTAATCAAGCAGCCTGGCTGGTTCAAGGCATTTCGCGACGCACCGGCACCTTGGCCATGGTCGACGCGTTATCGCGTAAACGCAACACACCAAGCCAGGGCGGATTAACCGCGCGCCAAAGGCAGCGTAACGTCGCCGGTGCGTTCGAAGTGCGTAAATCGCGGCAGAACCGAATCAAAGGCAGTACAGTCACATTGGTGGATGACGTGCTGACCACAGGGTCGACACTGGCAGCCTGCACTAAAGCCCTGAAAAAATCCGGCGCAACCCGCGTCAATGTGCTTGTGCTTGCCCGCGTTGTAAGAGACACCGACCCTACCATATAAGGGGCGAACCGAACATATAAGGACCGCTCTGAACATGGCTCATGTGACGATCTACACGCGCGCGTTTTGCCCTTACTGCTCTCGCGCTCTGAACTTGTTGAAACAAAAAGGTGTCGAGATGACTCATATCGATGCTGGCATGAACGCCCAGAAAAAGGCGGAAATGATTCAAAAATCGAACGGCGCTCGCACCTTTCCGCAAATCTTTGTCGGTGACATCCATATTGGCGGCTGTGACGAGATGATGGCGCTTGAACGCTCTGGTAAGCTCGACGCTCTATTGAGTGCTTGATGATAAAATACGCCCTCATCTGCGCCGATTGCGATGCCGAATTCGAAGCGTGGTTTGCTTCGTCTGCGGCGTATGACACGCAATCCGGGCAAGGCTTGGTACAATGTCTGGCCTGTGATGGTTCAAATGTCGGGAAAGCCATCATGGCGCCGGCGGTCTCCGGGACCAAAAAGTCTGCACCTCCAGACCCTCAAAAGGTCTTCGGCAAGCTGGCAGCGAAAGCCCGACAGCACGTTGCTGAGAATTTTGACTATGTCGGCGATGGCTTCGCAACCGAAGCGCGCGCAATGCACTATGGCGAAACCGATCACAAACCGATTTGGGGCGAAACCACCGCGGATGAGCGCGAAGCGCTGAAAGACGAAGGCGTGCCCGCCGAACCCCTTCACCCGGCCTTTGCGCCAGCAAAACCGCGCGAGGAAGACAAACTGAATTAACGCTTACACCCCGTTTGTCCTGCGCGCTCCGGACCTCTGGTCGCTTACCACCAAAGACAACCCGATTCCGTTTGCATTCTCGGCGGGAGTGCGGATAGCTGATCAGCAATTACGGACGAGAATGGGCGGTTTCTGTATTTTTATCCGCGCGTGCATTTACCGAGTCTAAGACTTACGCCGCTGAAGGCTTCAACCAATCCAGTGCATACTTAAATTTTACTACGCGCCGAGTGAACACCGGATCGAAAGCCGACACCTAACCTTGATGAATCACTGGAAAAAAATGAATCTTGCTTGCAATCGTCTTCAAACTATCTGACCTATGTAGATATCTAATCGTTTAAAGCGCGGACAGGGAGACATGGGGGACACTCAGCTTTCCATCGAAGACATAGAATACGTCGCTGACATGTTGCGCGCGATCGCTTGGGTGAAAAGCGATTTAGGCCCCGTCTCAACCGAAACACTCACAGATTTGGAAGTGAGCCTCGGTGCCGCTGAGTCCGCGTTGCGCCGGGTCGCCGCTGAAATGGCGATAAACCGACCAACTGGATCGCATTCAAACTGATCGTCCACCCGATGTTTGGTCAAGCACGCTTTGGCCGGGAAGCCCCTGATAAAACCACCGAATAGGCGGGCCATAGGCTTGCGAGAGCGTGGCCAGAGAAAAAGCGTTTATGCGTTTCTCCCCCCGCTCAAGCGATCGATACGCGGTAACAGATATGGCGAGCATTTCGGCGGCCGATTCCTCACTCAAACCTGCAGATTGACGCGCTTCGGCGATCCGCATTCCTAAATGTTGGTCGATTTTGTCTGGCACGCTTCCCCCTTTTGTCATCTCTTTGGACGACACCTGAAATTTAGGGTGTGCTCAAAGCCGTCACAAGCGATTGGCGCTGTCTTCACTGCATGTTGCAACATTCTACCGAATCCACTCTTTCCTGGGCGTAACAGCGCAAGATTATCCCGAAAAAGAACCAAAATTCGGGTTGCCAACCCTCAGCTATTTCACGCTTCGTCTGCAATCTCGCGCCGCTGTCACCGTAAGAACACACCTGCGATTGCCAGTCATCCGCGTCCGGTTTAGATCGGACGCAAGTTTAATTATGACTGGGAGAGACGGGCATGGCGGAAGCCGAGACACACGATCAAACCAAAGGCATTCTCGGCTGGGTCGAGCGCACCGGCAACAAATTGCCAGATCCGGTCTTCTTGTTTGCGTATTTCATCATTGCGCTGGTGGTTATATCGATCATTTGCGCGATGTTGGGGGTCAATGCGGCTCTGAATGACCAGGTCCTTGGCGGCATGCCAGACAGTCAGAAAGCGCGGTTCGGCATCGGTAGCGACGGAATTATCAGTGCGGTGAGCTTGCTCGCGGCGGAAAACATCCAACGCCTATGGGTCGAAATGCCGAAAACGTTCACGCACTTTCATCCGCTGGGATACGTTCTCGTAGTTATGCTGGGCGCAGGGGTCGCAGAGCGCTCTGGACTGTTTGCCAGCGCGATGAGATCTGCCGTTCGCGGCGCTCCGGTCTTCTTGCTGACGCCGGTTGTCGCCTTGGTCGCGATGGTCGGAAATCATGCAGCGGATGCAGCTTATGTTGTGCTCATTCCCTTGGCCGGTGTGTTATTCGCTTCGGCCGGGCGTCATCCGCTGGCCGGTATTGCGGCGGCATTTGCCGGCGTTTCTGGTGGCTTCTCGGCTAACTTGTTCCCAGGACAGCTCGACGCGTTGCTGTACGGCATCACTGAAGAAGCCGGGGAAATTCTGAACGCGGGTTATGATGCCAATATCGCGGGCAATTGGTGGTTCATCGTCGCCTTATTGTTGATTTATCTGCCGATTATCTGGTTTGTGACAGATCGCGTGATCGAACCAAGACTGGGCAAATGGAGCCCGTCAGAAGGCGCGGATGCTGACAGTTACAGCAATGAAGACAAACCGCTTACGCCCGAACAGAAAAAAGGCCTTCGCAATGCGGGCTTTGCCGTTCTCGGGGTGCTGGCTTTATGGGCGCTGATGACTGCCGGCCCCGGCACGCCGCTCTGGCTGGATGGTGAAGGCACCGAGGGCCTGGAATGGTATCAGCGCGCCGGGCCGCTATTCCAATCGCTGGTCGGTGGCTTCCTGGTCCTGTTCCTCGCTGCAGGCTGGGCATATGGCGCAGCCGCTGGCACGATCAAGAATCATCGCGACCTGGTCGATATGATGTCTGAAGCGATGAAGGATATGGGATATTACCTGGTCCTGTCATTCGCTGCTGCCCATTTCGTCGCCATGTTTGGTTGGTCAAACCTTGGCCTGATCAGCGCCGTCCACGGCGCTGCAGCGATTGAAAGCTCGGGTTTGCCATTGCCCATTCTGCTCGGCCTGATCGTGCTGTTCTCAGCAATCATCAACCTGTTCGTTGGATCGGCTTCGGCAAAATGGGCCCTGCTGGCGCCGGTTATGGTGCCGATGTTGATGTTGCTCGGCGTTTCTCCAGATGGTGCGACCGCGGTTTATCGGGTCGGCGATAGCGCCACCAATATTATCACGCCGTTGATGGTCTATTTCCCACTCATCCTGGTCTTTGCACGACGCTGGGTGAAGGATTTCGGACTCGGAAGCCTGACTGCAACGATGTTGCCTTATTCCATCTGGATGTTGATTAGCGGCATTTTGCTGGTGGTGGCCTGGACCTATCTCGGCTTTGATCTTGGCCCGGGTGCGCCTATGGCAGTGACCCTGGGCGAAGGCGGCTAAAGCCCGAGCGCGGTCTGCTTTTTCTCAAATGCTTCAGGAACGGGCGCGACAAGCGCCCGTTTTTCGTGGTCTGGCAAAGTGAGTTCCAATTCCGACGCATGCAACATCAATCGGTTCGCGCTCCGCACGCCTTCGCCATAGATTGGATCACCAAGAATGGGACAACCAAGATGCGCCAGATGGGCACGGATCTGGTGCATGCGCCCGGTGTGTGGACGTGCTTCGATCAGGGCGTGGCCTTCGCGCCGTGACAATACGCGCCAATGGGTCAGCGCCGCGTCTGCTCCCTGCTCTGCTGTGCTGACAATGACGCTTCGGTCTGTCTTCAGCAAAGCCGCGTCGCAAGTGCCGTGCGATGTATCGGGAAGCGCTCCGGAGACCAGAGCAAGATAGGTTTTCTTGACCTGCCGTTCCGCAAACTGGGCGGACAGAAAGGCGGTGGCCGGTTTTGTTTTGGCCGCCAGTACCAGCCCCGATGTGCCAGCATCAATGCGGTGCAATAGATGCGGGCGTTTACCGTTCGAGCGCGCGAACGCCCAGAGTAAAAAATCCAATGAGGTGCCGCGATTGCCGCGCGTCTGCACAGCCAGGCCTGACGGCTTGTTGAACGCTATGATGTATGCATCTTCATACAAGACCAGATCTCGCACCTGCGTTTTCTGGGCCTCGGACAGTTTGGGGATGGGACGATTTCGCATGGCTCAGAACATTGCGGTCAGGCCTGTACGGACATCCCGCTGATAATCACGGTCGCCAAAACAATCGCCACAATCACGATTTGCCAGAATATCAGCAGCAATAAGAAGCGTATCCCGGACATTATGGCGCCCGTCGAGCCGACAATTGCTAGGCTGCGCCAGACATAGGCAAAGAAGGCGAACAGAAACAGCCAAAGCACGGTGCCCGGCAAATAAGGTCCAGCCAACATCAAGAACGCGCCTGTGAGATAGATCCATGAATGCAAATGCAGCGCGTGGATGGCATGATCATAGATATACAAACTGCGTCGCCAGACATGTAACAATGTCAGGGCCAGAATCGTCAGCGGTACGATCAAAATGCTGAGCCTTGGCAGCCAATTCTCCAGCTGCGCCGCAAATTGATCCTGATTTTCAAGCACCGCAACAATCTGGTTTTCGATGTCGGCCTGGACCGCGGGCGGTGCATCGACATTGATGTTTGCCCGTTCCAGGCGTTCGCGGGCGGTCTCCTGGACCATTTCCGCTGCCTCTCCCGTCTGACCTTCGGTTATGCTCGACGTGATTTCTGCGCGGGTTTCATCATCCACATTGATGTACTGCCCGGGCGGCACAAGGGCGAACAGGATCAAATAAAAGAGCAGACTGGCAAGCAGAAACAGACGAAATGGCGGAACGTAGCGGGCGCGTTTGCCGTCTGTATAATTTTTGGTCAATCGCCCCGGTCGGAACATCAAGACTGGCAATGTCCTCGCCAGGCGCCCATCCAACGTGAATGTATCGCCAATGGTTTCGCCAATCAGTGACAAGATCGGGCGGTGAAAACTCGCGGCCAACTGACCGCAATTCGTACAATAGCGTTGGGTGACGAGCTCACCACAATTCCGGCATGGCTGTTCCGCCAAGTCCGCCGTCTGGCGCGTCGTCAGCCCACCAATCGAGGCGGCGCCCACGGTTTCGAGATCAATCGACATGTTCCTCCCCGAACCTCTTGTCTACTCGCTCGCGGCGTCCTCCACGCTCTCCTCTTGCGCCGGGCACAGCCAACGCGAGCGGTGATTGTCTTCTGCATTTTCGGCCCATCCGTCCAGCTTTGGATCAACAAGGTTTTTCGTCACCTGAAACCACATCGGCGTGATTGGATGATCTTCGATCATGATCGCTTCCGCCTCAGCGAACAATTCCGCGCGCAGAGTCAAATCGCGCTCCTGGCTCGCCGCTTCGAGCAAACGATCATACTCGGGATTGGCATAATTGCCGTAATTTTGCTGCCCGGTATCGGAGTCCAGCAAATACAGGAAATTCAACGGGTCATTGTAATCCGCGAGCCAAGCGCCGTCGGAGACTTGGAAATTGCTTTGCCGCAGATCAGCATAAAGAACCTTGGTGTCCTGACGCAGAATTTGCGCATCAACCCAGGGCGCAATCTCATTCCAATTGGCTTGTGCCACAGGGGCCGCCTTTGGATTATCGTCCGTTGAACGATGCTTGTACTCAAATCGCAACGGATTGTCCGGACCATACCCGGCATCCTCAAGCAAGGCTTTCGCTTCCGCCAGACGCTCTGGTCGGGACAAAGACTTCCAGGAAACTTCTGGGCGCACAGTCTCATAATTATTGATGCCAGGCGGTACAAAGCTGTAGGCCGGGACGTAACCCGGCGTCAGTACATTCTCGACCAGATACTCGCGATCGAGCGCCATGGCGAGCGCTTTGCGGACACGAATATCGTCGAACGGGGCTTCGCTCGAGTTAAAGCTCCAATACGTCGTCAACAGACCTGGCGTGGTGCGGGCCCAACCCGGCAAGCGTCGATCGAGTTCCGCTTTACGACCGCCATCAAAGGCATTGTTTATGTCCAGCTCACCGGCCTCGATTCGGCGCTCAACAGCGGCAAGGTCTTCCAGCTCAAAATAGCTGACACGCTCAAAGCACAATGTATCGGCTTCATAGAAAGCCGGATTCTTTTCTGTCACCAGCTGGTCGCCCGTGACCCAGTAAACCAGTTTGTAAGGCCCGTTCACTTCAATGTTTTCAGGCTGGACCCAGGCTTCACCATATTGCTCAACAATATGGCGCGGGACCGGATATGTCGTGTAATGGGTGAGCAGGCCTTCCAGATAAGGCGCAGGCTGTTCCAGTGTGATTTCGAGCGTGCGATCATCAATCGCCCGCACGCCAAGCTCTTCCGGCGCAACACGGCCTTCATTCAGGGCCTGCGCATTCTTGATGATGTAGAGCAAAGACGAATATTGCGATGCGATGGCCGGATCCTGAATTCGGCGCAAGGCAAAGACGAAATCCCCCGCTGTGACCGGAACTCCATCAGACCAGGTCGTGTCTCGCAAGCTGAAGGTCCAGATCAACCCATCTTCGCTGGTTGACCAGGATTCCGCCATGGCCGGGATCACCTGTCCGTCTGCCGTATGCTGCGTCAGTCCGAGAAACATATCGCCAATGACAATATTCTCCCATGCTGCGGATGACCGATGCGGGTCGAGCGTGTCGACTTTCGCTGAGATTCCACGCCGCAAGGTCAGCGTATCGTCGCCACCCGAACCGCCACCGCCGCAAGCTGAAAGGACCAACGCGAACGCGATCGCGCTCCCAGATAAGAGTTTGTTCAAGCGCATGAAGCTTCCCTTCGCGAGATTAAATTGAATTGGTAATATTGTTTCAGACTAAATCGATTTTGCCTAGATGAGCGGTGCGAAGGGGTATCGGGCGCCAACATTATGGCTAGCGGCGTCGGAAGAAGCCGATAAAGCCAAAAATTCCGGCGAGCATGGATCCGATGCCGCCCGCCGCCACCGTCACCGGGCTGATCGACTGCGCCACCGCGATGACTTGCCCAATTCGTGACACTTCGACATCGACGGAATCTCGGAAGGTCCGCAAAGGCAGGGCTTCATCGCCCATCAAGGCAAACAGCTCGATGACCAATTCCTGATTGCCAACAGCCGTTGGCGTGACTTTCCAACGCCAGACATTCTCGGTCAGGGGTGATACGCGTTGCACCGCTGGCGTGATCGCTTCGACATCGAATGCCTCACCAGACACCAGCGCCTGAACCGTGTCTGACACCCGGGCCTCGCCTTCCCCGATAATTCCTGTTCCAGGCAAGGAATCGGTGGCTGTATCATCGCCGGTCGCGTCAATCGCCACGGTGACCGTGAACGGGCGACCAAACGTGGCGCCTTTGGGGGTCTCGTGTGCGATCGGGACAGTTCGCAGGCTGCCAAGAAAATCTTCCGTCGTCATTGCCGCGCCGAACATTTCATCACTGTCGTCAGCAGGTTTGCTGGAAAGACTCCGCGTTACAACCGGTTCCGCAGGTGCCGGCGTCGCCATTGTGTCGAACCCACTGCTGGTTGGCGGTGCAGGTGTGCTCGCCGACGACGGCGTAGATCCGGCATTCACGTAGTGATAGCCGCCATAAGCGAGGGCCACGGCGCCCACAAGAATGAGTAGAAATGAAAACAGTCTCAGCATCTCACACCTCCACGGTGATCACTTTCTAGGCTTACAGCGCCATTAGGGGAAGGGTTAACTGAACCCCGCTTGAACGCCTCACCCGTCATCATCATCCATTTGCATATCGGATTTCTCAAGCTCCGCACGTTCGGCTTTCGCTTTGGCAACTCCGATACTGGGCAGGGGTGGCGCGATGATTTCCGGGGCATCTTGCTGCTGCATATACAGTGTGCGGCTTGGAAACGCGAAACCGGTTCCGGCCCGTTCGACAATATCATAACAAGCCACCGCGAGCTCTTCCTTGATCTTCAGCCATTCCCCCCAATTGGTGGAATGGGTAAAACAATAGATCAGGAAGTCGATCGAATTGTCATTGAACCGGTCAACGCGTACAAATAATGCCGCCTCTGGCGGTTTGGCGAAACGCTCATCATTCCACAACCAGGCTTCGATCTCGTCGCGAATAAATTGCAGCTGATCGACCGTGGAGCGGTATTCGACGCCGATCACCCATTTGATCCGGCGATGGCTCATGCGTGAAAAATTGGTCAGCGGATTGTCAGACAACAAACCATTCGGGACATAGACTGGGCTTTTGTCGAAGCGGCGCACCAGGGTCGAGCGAAAATTGATTTTCTCTACTGTCCCTTCGACCACACCATCCACTTTGATCCATTCGCCTGGATGAAACCTTTTTTCACTCATGATCAGGATGCCGGAGATGAGATTCTTGAACAGGTCCTGCGCGCCAAGGCCGACTGCAATCCCAAAGACCCCCAGGCCCGCAATGAGCGGCGCAATGGCAATGCCCCAGATTTGCGCAACAGCGCCAAACCCGAGAATGATCAATAAAATCTGCAAAAGCTTGACCAGCCAATCGACGATCGCCGGAGAAAGCGTGTCGCGAAGGCCCGTAAAAATGAACTCAAACGCATTGACGGTACGCGACAGAGTCCAGAACACGGCCAAGGTGATCACAGACTGCACAACCTTGTCGGCAATGACTTCCGTATCACCCGAGACCTGCGCGTATTGCAGCGCGAAATAGGTGCCGATGATAACGGGGACGATTTTCAGGGGCGTCGCAATCGCTTTGACAAGCGCGTCGTCAAATTGTGTTTCGGTTCCGGCTGCGGCCCGCGCGATACCACGCACCACAATGCGGGAAAACAAGCCTCTGATAACCAGTGAGAAAAGCAGTATGCCGACAATGGTGATGATCTGGCCGTAAGTGAAGCCATAAGCGCCTTCGTTCCAGATTTGCATCAAATAATCGACGGCATCGAGCGCCCAAGCAGGCAGATGCTCGCTCATCCATCCTGGCAAGGCTTGAGCCGCCTGTGTTTCGGTCACCATTCACTCACCCTCGTTCTGAGTGTCGCTAATTAGAGCGCTCTTTTGTGGCAGTAAAACGAATTTCTGGATTCTTTTCCTGGGCATATCCGACATCCCAAGCGTTCTTAGCGAGATAGACCGGCGCGTCGTCCAAATCAGTTCCCGAGGCAGACTTGTTCTTGTCGAGAAAGGCGCTGAGGATGCTTTCATCTGCGCAGTGGATCCATCGCGCGACATTATAAGGCGCGGCTTCGAAGATCACATCAAGCCCATATTCGGTGACCATGCGCTCAGCCATAACTTCGATCTGCAGCGCGCCGACAGCCCCGACGATCATATCAGACCCAATGCTTGGTTTGAACAATTGCGTCACGCCTTCTTCGGCCAGGCTTTCAAGTGCCTTCCGCAAGTGTTTGGCTTTCATCGGGTCCTTGGTGCGGGCCCGACGCAAGATTTCCGGAGCAAAGTTCGGGATGCCTGCGAACTTGATGTCGCCACTTTCCGACAGGCTGTCACCAACCCGCAACTGGCCATGGTTCGGAATGCCAATCACATCGCCAGCATAAGCGGTTTCAGCAATCTCACGATCCTGCGCCAGAAACATCATTGGATTATGCACATTGATTTGTTTGCCATCATTGATTTTCAGCCGCATGCCGCGCTTGAATTCGCCTGAGCAAATCCGGAAGAAGGCCACCCGGTCGCGATGGTTTGGGTCCATGTTCGCTTGAATTTTGAAGACAAACCCGGCCACCCCCTTATCACCACGCTCCAGCATGTGCGGTTGGTCCTTTTTCTCGCATGATTGTGGGCGCGGCGCGGGCGCAAATTCTTCCAGCAAGTTGAGCAATTCGCCAACCCCGAAATGGCGCAGCGCCGTACCAAAAACAACGGGTGTCATATGACCTTCGAGAAAGGCTTGCTTGTTCATTTTTGGCAGCATTTCGCTCGCCATCTCGCTGCCTTCTTCAAGCTCTTCCAACGCGCTGGGATCCACCTGATCGCGAACCTCCGCCAAATCAACGCGTGGCGACTCGCCAGGGGTTAGCCCTTCATCAGCTGTTTTCTTCGAATAATGCAGGAAGTCATCCGTCCGCAGGTCGACCATACCGCCAAACCTTTGTCCCGAGGCAGCTGGCCAGAACAAAGGCGCGCAATCGAGTTGTAACTGATCCTGGATTTGGTCCAGCAATTCCAACGGATCGAGCGCTTCGCGATCCATTTTGTTGATGAAGGTGACAATCGGGATATCGCGCAATCGGCAGACTTCAAACAGTTTCAGTGTCTGTGGCTCGATGCCTTTGGCCGCGTCCAGCACCATGATCGCGCAATCGGCAGCGGTTAGCGTGCGATATGTGTCTTCAGAGAAATCTTCGTGGCCTGGTGTGTCGAGCAAATTGTAGACATTGCCGCGATACTCAAACGTCATCACCGAGGCGCTGACGGAAATGCCGCGATCGCGTTCAATCTTCATCCAGTCGGACGTGGTCCGGCGTCGCTCGCCGCGGGCCGCCACTTCCCCCGCCATGCGGATCGCACCGCCTGCCAGGAGCAGGTTTTCCGTCAGCGTGGTCTTACCGGCGTCCGGGTGGGAAATGATCGCAAATGTGCGACGGCGATCCGCCTGTTCAGAAATGGACATCGGCTCTTCTCATTCGATCTCAGCCCGTGCGGGTAGCCGAATTCCGAGATGGCTTCAATTGACTAAATTGAGTGGCAAGATCAGGCGTGCTGCCGCTGACCTCGGTCGTTGGCCGCGCCGCGTTGATAGGTTTCGAGCACGAGGGTGGGAATATCGCGCAATCTAGGCTCATAACCACCTGCCGCATTTGGCTTCAGGATCAAACTGTTGGCGCCCGTCTTGGCGATCACCAGAGCGGCAATATCGAATTGCCCGAGCATCTGCTCATCTGGGGCAGCTTGGGCCAGCGCAACAAATCTATCGATCGCGCATTCGATCGCTTGCTGTGCCCGCAATTGACGCGGATCACCGCAGCCGATCGCACGCCAGCGTTGCATCAAATGCGCTTCCGGCGCATCAATTTCGATCACCGTGTCATTCAACAGAAACAACATGGATTACCCCTGAGTACCCAGGCCCATGTCGGTGATTTCTCGTTAATGAAGCGTTACGGAAATCATTTCTGCTGACTATTCAACAGGCTCGGTCAGAAAGTGACGCCCTTTACGGTCCTCTATCTCAATCACCCAAAGGTCACGATCGCGCTCCCCGGCGCGGCGGACATAGGCATCAACGTCGCTTTCAGCAGGGCCAATTTGTTGACTTTCCAGATCGACAAAAATCCGTTCACCCTGCATCGATGTGCGCGGAGCATAAGCCCGCGCACTGCCTGCGAGATCTGCGACCTTTATCAGGACATCGCCGCGGGCTTCATCGCCGCGCTGAAGAATAAACGCGGCGGCACCGGCCAGTTGCACACGACGCACCAATGCATCGACCCAGACCTTGGTTGGCAGTCTTTCTTCGAACATCGCGTTACGGCTTTCTCATTCAGCGGCGCGTTTTTGATCTGACATATGTGCTGGCAAACGAACCGTCACTGTTGTGCCGTCCCCCGGGGCGGTGCGGATCTCGACCTGACCGCCTTGCATCTCTGCCAGTCGTTGCACCATGGCCAGACCCAATCCTGTCCCGGCCCGCCCTTTGGCATTGCGGCCCTGTGCAAACGGACGCGCAATCCGGGCCAAATCGTCAGCATCCATTCCTGCGCCCGTATCAGCAACTTGCAACATGCTGGCATCGCCATGCGTCAGTGCCGTCAGCGTCACGACATCTCCAGGCGATGAATATTTGATCGCGTTGGATACCAGGTTGTCCCAGATCCGCCTTACGGCATCGGCATCCGCCAGCGCGATGACTTCGCCGCGCGCGGCAAACTTTAACGTCACGTCGGCTTTGTCAGCCATAGCTTTCGATTGCCGCAAGATGCTTTCGCCACTCGCGGCGATGTCCATCGGCGCAAGATCAAGTTCATAGGTCCCAGCTTCTGATTTGGCATAGGCCAACATGTCTTCGACCAGGCGCAGCAAGGCTTCACCGCTCTCTTTGATCAGCCCAGGATAATCCTGATATGCGTCGGGCAGCGGACCACGAATCTGCGCCTCCATAATCTCAGCAAAGCCGATGACAGCATTGAGTGGGCTTTTGAGATCGTGCCCCAGTCCGGCAAAAAAGCTGGTACGTTCTGCCAACTCATCTGATTCTGCGTCGCCGCCGGGCGCAACAATTACCCAGTCGCCGCCCGAAGCCGGCACACGCGAAATCGAAACATCTGTCGCGGCGTCCAACAAGGCGTCTGCATCCGCGCCCAACCGGATGCCAGGCAAAAGCGAGTCTGATCCCATAATGGACCGGATCCGACCCTGTGCCGAGACGTCCATAATCAGGACCGGCGCATCATTGAGACGGTCGGTTTTGATCTGGTCAAATCGTTCATATGAGAGCCCGGCGGGTGCAACCGCTTGCATCTCTTGCGAGGGCAGCCGTAAAAATATTTGCAAAATAATAATCGTGGTTAACAGCGCTGAGCCAAACAGAATTCCGGCCGGTCCGCCTGCAACTATTACAGCAAGCGCGCCAATCACAGCCCCTATCGTACCGGTGATAATCGCCGAACTCTTAATGCTGGTTCCGCGATCCCGGCGAGGTGTTTTAACCGAATGGTCAGCTCTGTTAGGCATTTTTCTCGTCATGGATTCATTAAATTATGCGTTAGAATCCCAATTTCAGCAGATGCTAGCCTTTGCGGGACGCAAAAGATAGGCCAGTGTCGGGTCGTAGAGTGAGGGAGCTTTTCATGACCATTAAAACCGTAATTGCGGCAGCCGCCGTTTTTGCCGGACTGACTCTGCCAGCGACAGCTCAGATGGTCACTCCAGCACCTCAAAAAGTTTCCGCGTCAGGCGAACAGTCTGATCCGCTCGCGAAAGCCGCCGCGCTTTACGCGACTTACCAAGGCGAAGTCACAGACGTTAAGACCAATGGCTTTGCCTCCGCTCGCGATATTGAAAATTCACTCAACAATCTTGGCGGACACAATCCAGAGCAATTGACGCAAGGATGGATGGCCTATTCTGCGCTGGTCGCGGCACAGAATCCTGAGTTTCGCGCCGCAGTGCTCGACATTGAAGGCTATTATGGTCGCGACAGTCTGATGACCGGCATGCAGAATGATGTTCGCTATGCCCGCACGCTCAGCGGGGGCAATGAAGCGGTCCATCAGGCGCTCTCAGCCGTAAATGCTGATAGCCGCCGTTTGATTGGCGCTGCTGCTTTCGTCAAAGAACAAGCCTATAGTTTGCAAGCTGCTGGATGGGCCAAAGGACGCGTTGGCAATTCGCAAGCGAAAGCCACCAACCTGTTCGCATCCACGCAATCAGGCATTCCGGCGCGCGGGGCTCTGGTGCAGGCTATGACCTCACCTGAAATCAACACCGTCCTCGAACAGGCCGGCCGCAACGGCGCACCCTCGGTGTGGGAAAGCGTATCCGGAGCTGCAAGCACCATCCGCGTTCCTTCGGCGGTCGCAAGTCTCGGTCAGTCACACCGCGTGGCGCGCGGAAAAGAACCGATTGCAGACCGCATCACGACCTTGGCGGCCTACCGCATCCTGAACGCTGATCCAAGCGCCGCGGGCTCCATGCGCCAGGCAATGAGCGAACGCGAAACTCAGGGCTGCCTGAACATGGCCAATCTGAATTTGCAGCAATGCGTTGCCGCTGCACACAAGCACTATGAAGTGCCCTTCTGCATTGGCGAGCATGCGCTGGCCGATATTGGCAAGTGTATTGGCAAAGTCTCCAACTAGTCACCTTTCACTATCTCAACTTTCCACCCCCGACCGCAGTGTCGGGGGTTTTCTTTTGCTTTCACCTCCCCCAAATGCGCGACATGAGCATTTCCGAACGCGCCGCTGACATCGCCGATGAGTTTGACTTCCTGGACGACTGGGAAGATCGCTATGCGCACATTATTGATTTGGGAAAAGCCAATCCGCCATTGGACGCACATGAGCGCACAGAGGACACCAAAGTGCGCGGCTGTGCATCCCAGGTCTGGATGGTGCTGACACCTGAAACCGGAGACCGTCTGAACATTCGCGCGGAAAGTGATGCAATGATTGTATCCGGATTGATCGCGATCCTGATCCGGTTGTATTCCGGCGCGACCCGCGACGATATTTCGAAGTTTGATGCCGATGCTTTTCTGTCCAAAATCGGCGTCAAGGGCGCCCTCAGTGCACAGCGGTCCAATGGTCTCGCCTCTATGCTAGAGCGGATCAAGTTGACGGCTGCACAAGCGATTTAGGCGATACGCCCGTTTTCATACAACGCGCATACTTCGCGCAGGATACCGATGGCTTTTGATTGCGCCGCATCAGGCCGCAATGCGAAACGAGTTGAAAGATCACTTCGGGTCGCGCCACCGACGATCAACTGGTGCAGAAAACGGCAGTCTTCCGCGCTCAGGATCGTGACAATCTGTGTCAATCTTCCGCACACGGCCGCGGCCGTGTGCGGCGCTTCCGACGAGTCTGCTGCCTCGGACAGGTCACGACGCACGGCGCCTGCTGCATCGACCAGATATCGACGCTGTACGGGCGTCGGGGCAGCAAGGATCAGACCGTCCAGCAAGGCGCGCTGCCCGGGCAGGCGGCCAATGTCCTCTAGGGCGCACGCGACGGTTCGCTCGGCGCCGTTGCACGCGTCATCGCCGCGCCAAACCAGCAGCTCGTCAGGGCTTGAAGGGTCAAATGTCAAATAGTCATGCCATCGCAACAGATCGATATCATGCCCTGCAATTGTACCGGCGCAGCGACGGCGTCGATCGCGCCCCCGCCAGACGCCCCAGGAGTCATTCTTTCGCGCGGCAGCAACGCCGCCACGCTGAAGGATGTTCAGTAGGCGCTGCATTATGCCACTTGTGACAGTAAAGGTGCGACAGTGGATACACCACGCTCAAGAGCGTCCATCCAGACATCGAATGCCGACTCATCGCGCATTTCTTCAATCCGATGGCAGGCATGCGCGACCGTTGATCGGTCTCGTTCAAACACAGCCGCGACACGCGACAGACTCATTCCCATTCCGACATGTGACAGATACATCGCGATCTGACGGGCGCGCACGAGCTCTCGTGAACCACGCTCGGGCACGAAGATTCTTTCCGCTCTCAGCTCCAGTGCGTATCCGACCAAGCTGGCAGCTAGATAGGCATTTTTCTTGTCCAGTCGACGTTGGCTCGCCACTCTTCATCTCCTTCCGCTCCTGCAAGAGAAGATTAGCACGCCGAAAAGACTGTAGGACGATAATACTAAATAAAGAACAAGTATTTCAATGAATTCAGGCAGCTATATTGTGGTTTATATTTACTTTTTTGATGTATAGACTGTCGCATTCAGCTCGCAGTCTTGCATTCGGAACAAGCGCATCGTGACAGATTATGATCGCCCCTGTGGCCTCAGACCGAAGCGGCAAGCGAAGCCAGGTATGGCTGTTCGTGCCGCGCTCGATCACGCCGCCGATGGGCTGGCCCATATCCAGTGCGCGCGCCAGGCCAAGCGACCACATTTCAAACATTGTACGATCGAGCTCGCTCAACAATCTTCCCCGCATTTCGCGCCCGAAGATCTGCCGCAGTCCTGACCCTGCGAGGCGAAATCGAGCACCGCCACTCGCAGGTATTTCGACCATGGATATCGCTGACAGGTGTGCCTTGATTGCGCCCGGGTCCAGGCATTCGCGGGTCGGTAGGACCCCTGCATGACAACACTTGTGCCAGTGTTTGACCAAGTCGGTTTGCGCCTGCGTGAGCCCCGCAAAGCCTTTTGACACTGAAACCATAGCCACCCCCGTGGTGATTCGATTCATCAGTCATGAATCAGTTCGAATCACCAAGCAAGTGCAATTTCAGTAATTTGTTAACCAATACTGGGCTTGTTCTTTGTTTCGATCTCGAAATCTAATATTCGTATCGAATTCGAATCATTTCTCTATTTTTCCGAGGCCCATTTCTTTCGCCAGCGCGGATCGCTTGCGCGCATAACTGGGGGCAACCATGGGATAGTCATAAGGCAATCCCCACTTCTCCCGATATTGTTCCGGACTGAGCCCATATTTGGACCGCAAGTGCCGCTTCAGCGACTTGAACTTTTTGCCGTCTTCAAGACAGATCAAAAAGTCGTCGGTAATGGACTTCTTCACCGGCACAGCTGGCTCCAAAGACTCGCTGCCGCCCCCGCTAACAGCCAGCCCCTTCAGCGTCGCATGAATTTCTCGAATTAGCTCTGGGAGCTCAGTACTTTGGACTGGGTTATTTCTGACATATGCAGAAACAATATTAGATGCACACTCCAAGACTGCTGCCGGTGCCGCGTTTGCGCGGTCTAGTTCTTCACTCATTCACGTATCCCCTATGTGATCTCAAATATATATGAGATCAGACTCAGTGCAGTAAACGAGAAATTGCAGAACTATTTTATTGTTTAGCTCAATCTATAGAGATTGTATGAATTCTGTGATTGCTGAACCACAATGCAGCATTTGAATGTAATATAGTTTACGCTTGCTTGGCGGTGGATTTATGATGCCAGCAAGACAACCAACATCACGATACCCAGCAACACTGCCGACCACATTGCCATACCCACGGTCAGCGGTCCTCTGGCCAGTGCACCACGTGGACTGAACGTCGTTTCGATCTTCTCAAACGTGCGTGCACCAACACCCGCGAAGAACCCGGTCATGGCAGGCCCCGCCTTGCCCCAGACCGTACCGGCCCATTTCACCATGCCAAAGCCTGGTTTGCGCAATAGCCAATCGGTATCCAGGATCGTACCCGGCTTTTCCGGAGGATACAGTCCGAAACGCTTGAGCAGTATAAAGGCCAGAACCGCGAACATTAAGAGCTGTAACTGCGTCAGCACGTGATCGACGGTATAAGGCGCGTAGGGTTTGATCTCTTTGCCGGAAATCATACAGACATCCGCAGGCGCCGTGGTCGTGCAGGGCAACATATTGTAGAGCCAACCATAACCAAAGCCGCCAATTGTCGGCAGCCCGATCGCGATGCAGATGAAGGCTGCCATACCCATCGCCAGAAGCATATTGAATGGCGCTTCCTTGACCCGAATGCCGCTATCATGACCGAAAAAGGTAAAATACGGAATCTTGATGCCCGAATGCTCGAGCACACCCGCGGAGGCAAATAAGAGCATCAACCAGATGATAACATAGCCTTCTGTCGCGACCGCACTCATCGTCATGGCTTTGGCGACAAACCCTGAGAAGAGCGGAAACGCGGAAATCGATACAGCGCCGATGATACAGAAGATCGTGGTCCACGGCATGGATTTGTACAGACCGCCAAGCTCGCTCGCCTTGGCAGTTCCGACCCGATACAGGACCGCGCCCATGCTCATGAACAGCAGGCCTTTATAGATGATGTGCGCGAATGCGTGTGCGGCGGCGCCGTTGATCGCCAATGGTGTGCCAATCCCGATTGCGCAAATCATGAAGCCGAGCTGATTGTTCAGCGAGTAGGACAGCACTTTGCGTAAATCATTCTCTATCACCGCGAAGAAGACCGGGAATACGGTCATCACCGCGCCGATCCAGATCAGGATCTCAAAGCCTGGGAACATGCGCGCAAAGGCGTAGACCGCGAGCTTGGTGGTGAAGGCGGACAGCACCACGGCGCCGACTACGGTAGCTTTTGGATAGGCATCCTGAAGCCAATTGTGCAAGAATGGGAACGCCGCCTTGATTGCAAATGCGATGAAAATCAGCTTCGCGCCAGGCTGGTCGAAAGACGTAAATGCATCCAGCGACAGACTTCCGGTTGATTTGTAGACATAGGCCAGGCCATCAAGCAGCAGCACGCCTGAGAAAATTTGCACGCCCAAATAGCGCATCGCGGCTTGGTAGGCCGCCTTGGTCCCTGCCCTGAGGATCAGGAAAACAGAGCTTACGGCTGTGATTTCCCAGAACACGAACAAGGTCATCAAGTCGCCCGCAAAGGTCGCAGACACCGCGGCCCCGGCATAGGCCAACGCCATGCCATCCTGCAAACGATCATCGGTGTGCAAGGCATAAATCGCGTTCAAGAAGGACGCGATCAGGAAGGCCAATCCGAAAATGAAGGACAGGCTGTCAACGCGGTAAAGAATGAGATCGAGATCTAGCACCGAGACGGTGGCCAAATCTGTGCCACGCTCCGCCAGCGCTAGGAGCAGCATGGCGACGATCGGTGTGCCGACCATGAGCGCTTGCCGAACGCGCTGAACGGGGATCAAGCAGCCGGCAAAACCGACGAGGACGAGCAACAATCCCGGATTGATCTGACCGAGCACACCACTCATGAATCCGACTCCACATCTTGCGGGGTCGTCTCGGCTTCACCGTAATAATCTTCATCACGGCGCAACAATTTACCAAGCGGCCAGCCGGACAGAACCGCCAGTCCAAATGCGGCAAATCCCCAAATCGCGTAGAACCCGTTGGCATTGGCAAAATCGAGATATTCGTGCCGGTTCACACCCAGATCAAACAAGACCAGCCCGCCACAAATCAAGATCACGAGGATGAGTAGAATTAACGGCGTTCGCGGTGAACCCACCCAACCGAATAGGAGTTTCGACATCGGGTGCATGTCTTCATCGCCTGGCTTAGGTGCGTCGTCTTCGGGTTTCACAAAGCGTCCGCTGGAATCTCGTTCGGGGGGAACGTTCATGGTTCGCCTCCTGTCATATACACAGCCGGGACTCGTTCACCGGTCGCAGGCTCCAGGAATTTCGATATTGGCCCAATCGTGAAGAACATCAGGAAACAGAGTAACGCCGTGAAGCAAGGCGCTGCGACCGTCAGCATTGGTGCCCCACCCGGGCGTTTGTACGGTGCAGGCTCGCCGCTGCCAGGCGGCGGCATCAGCGCCAGGATCGGAATCGGCAGCAAATAAGCAATGTTCAGCAAAGATGAGACAATCAAGACATAGGGGACGTAATCCAGGTCAGCATCCGCGGCCCCCTGCATCAATTCGTATTTTGGCCAATCACCCGCGAGCGGCGGTATGCCAATGATCGACAAGGAGGCGATGAAGAAAGCAATGAAAATCAGCGGCATGCGTTTGCCGAGACCGCGCATTTCTGAAATGTTCTGCTTGCCGGTGGCGACATAAATTGCGCCCGCGCACATGAAGAGTGTGATCTTGCCAACGGCATGCGCCGCGATTTGCAAAGAGCCCCCCATGAAACCAGCAGGGTCCGCGAGCATCGCACCGCACGTCACATAAGCCAGTTGCGCGACGGTCGAATAAGCCAGCCTTGCCTTTAGATTGTCCTTGGTCATCGCCACCAAAGAAGCCACGATGATCGTGAAGCAGGCGACCCCAAGAATGAATTCCCGAGACGCCGTCGCGTTGAGAACCTCCTCGCCGAAAATGTAAATCGCGACCTTGAGAATGGTGAACACACCCGCCTTCACAACCGCGACCGCGTGTAACAGCGCTGAAACCGGGGTCGGCGCCACCATCGCGTTCGGCAGCCAGAAATGGAACGGCATTAAGGCCGCCTTGCCGACCCCAAAGGCAAACAGGATCAGCAGCACGCTGGCGACAACCGGCGAAAGGTTGTCGACTTGCTGTAACAATCCGCCTGGAACGAAATCCAGGCTACCCGCCAGCGCGCCGGTCCAGATGACAGCGACCAGAAGGAATCCAATCGACGTGCCGAGCAGTGTCATCAGATAGATCCGGGCGCCCCGCTGCGCATTGGCATCGCCTTTGTGTGCGACCAGCGGATAAGTCGACAGAGTCAGAATCTCGTAGAACACGAACAAGGTGAACAAATTGGCCGACAGCGCTACGCCCATGGCGCCCAGCAGCGCGATCGCAAAGCACATGTAAAACCGCGTCTGATTGCGCTCGCGATTGCCGCGCATATAGCCGATCGAATAGAAGCTGTTGACGATCCAGAGCCCGCTTGCAACCAGCGCGAAAAGCGCGCCGAGTGGCTCTGCCTTGAACGCAAATTCAAGTCCCGGCACGGCTTCACCGAGACTGAGTTCCGGCGATTCACCCCCAGCGACTTTGGCAGCGATGATGATCGCGACAATGAACAATGACGCGGCACCGACCAGTGTCACGCCTTCACGAATATCCGGGATGCGTCCCGCTAGCCAAATACCGCCGCAAATCAGAACAGGCAGCACCAGCGCTGCGATGATGGCCAGTTCGCCGCTCATGATGCGCCTCCGATAAACAGCGCCGCCGCGGCATCATCTGCCAATCCGGCAACAAAGCCGCCCTGAATGCCGACCCAGAGGTTTGCGAGCGCCAAGATCCACAATGGAATCAGGATGATCAGCGGGGCCTCCTGGCGACGCTTGTTGGGATTGCTGGGCGCCCGGAAAAACACCGCCTCCAGAATGCGCCCCATGTAAATCACGGCCAACAGGCTGGAGAACATGACCACAGCCACAGCCCACCACCAGCCATGTTCAAACAATGCGCTGACCAATGCATATTTGGATTGGAACCCTGCGGTCAGGGGCACACCGATCAGCGACACTGCCCCAATGGCAAATGCCGTCATTGTCCACGGCGAGGTTCGACCAAGCCCCTTGAGATCATTCAGGCTGGTGCCCTGATAGGTCAGCACGACGCCAGCCAGCGCCATGAACAGGGCGCCCTTGATCAACGCGTGATTGACCAGATGGAACATGCCCGCTGACACACCAGCGGCCGTACCGATCGAGATGCCAAGCAGCATGTAACCGACTTGCGCGACTGAGGAATAAGCCAGCGTACGACGCACATCGGTCTGGAACACCGCCTGGAAAGAACAGGCAATCATCGCCGCGATGCCCATCGGCATCAGGATCCAGATTAGAGTTGATCCCTCAAATGCGAACTCGAGTCCGAACACAGTGAACAGGAAACGGACGAGGGCATAGATGGCAACTTTGGTTGCCGTCGCCGCCAGGAACATGGTGACAAAACTCGGGCTATACGCATAGGCGTTTGGCAACCACTGATGCAATGGGAACATCGCGGCCTTGATGCCCAGTCCAACAACGATGAAGGCATATCCTGCCAGGACGGCTTTATTGTCCGATACATCCTGCAATCGAACCGCAAGTTCGGCCATATTCAGCGTCCCTGTCGCGGCGAACAAGAAGCCGACACCGACGACAAAGAAAGAGGCACCAATTGTGCCCATGAGCAGGTAATTGCCGGCGGCAGGCAGCGCCCGCCGATCGCGCGTGGCGCCTAAAGCGACGAGCACATAAGTGGCGATAGAACTGATTTCGAGAAACACGAACAAGTTAAACGCGTCACCGGTACTGGCGACTCCGGCAAGCCCGGTGAAACAGACCAGATAGGCCGCAAAAAACATCGCACGCTTGGCGTCACGAATTTCCGCTTTGACGCTTGGCCAGCTAAATATCGCGGCCAGAAAACCGATGGAACTCACCAGCAGCAAAACCATGGAATTCAGCGCATCAATACGGAACTCAATGCCTGCGTCGGGCGTCCAACCGCCCATGGCGTAGGACAGGACAGCCCCACCCTCGACTGACCGCACCTGATCAATCAACGAAATCGACATGACAAGCGCAAACCCCGTCGCGATGATGCTCAAAATCCAGGCCAGTCGACCATTCGGCATAAACGCTGCGATCGGCGCAAATAGCATCGGCACAACCACCAACAGCGCCGGCGCGTGCGCCGCCAGATTGACTGGCACCAGGGAAGAAATCAGTTCGATCATGCCGCCCCTGCCTTGCTTTCTTCGGCTTCGCTTTCGGCTTCAGCGATGGCGACTTCAAGATCCATGGCGCGAATTTCATCCGCTTCCACTGTGCCATAGGCTTCACGGATGCGAACGATGATGGCGAGGCCGACCGCAAGCGTGGCAACCCCGACCACAATCGCCGTCAGCATCAAGACGTGCGGCAATGGATTGGAATAGACGTTCTCGAGGCCTTCGCCGGCATAGCCATGCGCGGCATCATAGGCGCTGGCGCTGTGATCCGCGGCCTCGCTGGCATAATCATCACCGTGCGATTTGGACTTACCGTAATCCTTGCCAAACAGAATTGGAGCGGTGCCGCCATCAATGCGCGAGAGCGAGATGTAAAACAGGATGATCGATGTCTGAAACAAGCCAAGACCGACCAGTCGCTTGATCAGGTTGGTAGCCGCAAATGAGATGTATAGCCCAATCATCATCAAGCCGATGATCGCCCAGTAATTTCCGCGCTCGAGGACAAATTCCAGCATATTACCAGTCCTCGTCGCGAATTTCGCTGACGCGACCGGCAAAGGCGTAGAATATCGTCACCATCGACCCAGCAACCGCAAACAGAACGCCAAGCTCAATCACAATAATGCCGACATGTTGCCCCAGATGACCGCCGGGCTCTTCGCGGAATAGCGCATCATAATCAAGGAAATTACCGCCCATGGACAATGCCCAGACCCCGACACCAATATAGAGAATGAAGCCCAGACCGGCGATAAACCGAGCAAAGCCGGGGGTAATCGCCCGCATCGCAGGGGCTATACCGAATATCAGAGAGTAAAGAATTACGCTCACCGCCAGAATGACACCGGCCTGAAATCCGCCTCCCGGGCTGTATTCGCCGTGAAATTGGACGTAAAATCCGTACAAAGCGATGATCGGGATCAAGGCCTTGGCAACGACGCGCAAAATGACGTGATGATCGCCCTTCATGATGGCTCCTCATCGTCTTTCAGAGCGTTCATGCGATCGTCACGGCGTACGCTCGCGCCCAGCGAGCGCTCCCCGAAACCGAGCAGCAAGGTCACAGCCAGTCCGGCCGCAAAGACCACGCCGACTTCGCCCAGTGTATCAAAGCCGCGATAGCTGGCGAGAACGGCGGTCACCACGTTGGGGATCGCGATTTCGGGATAGGTGCGTTCCAGGAATTCAACCCCCACCCCGGTATTGGCGGGGGATGTTGCATCCCCAAACCCGGGCAAGTCGATGGTCGCATAGATCAGAACTGCGCCGGTTGCGATCACCACCAGGAGGGGAATAATCTTGGTCGCCCCCTTTTCCGCTTTTGCCGTTCGCGACGTCAGCACCATCGCGCCCAGGAACAAGGCGGTGGATATGCCGGCACCGACGGCAGCTTCCGTGAATGCGACATCGACCGCATCCAGAGCCACAAACCAGGTTGCCGAGACCAGCGAATAGATGCCCGAGAGCATAACGATCGCGAACAGGCTGCGTAGACGCGAAATCGCGATTGCCACCACAAATAGAATGATCAGCAATGTGATGTTGAGCAAGTCAATGGCGAGGGTAGCCCCTTCAAACCCGGTCATTCATCGCCTCCATCAGATTCTCCGAGCCGTCCAATCATCGGCTGCAAACCCGCCGTATGGGCCGCGTTTGCAAGCGCATGCGAAGATGTTGGTCCGGTCAGGAACAGGAATAGCCAGACAACCGCCAATTTGAACACAACTGCCAGCGATGGCGCCAATAACGCCATGCCGACGATGGCCAGCGTGGCCGCCGCGGTATCGGTGACACTGGCCGCATGGAGACGCGTATAAAAGTCCGGAAACCGCAATACGCCGACTGTGCCAATGACGGCCAAGACCGCACCGACCAACAGGATCGCAGACCCGATTGCCGGACGAAACGCGTTCCAATATTCCAAAAAGACAGCAATCATGCGCCATCCTTTCCGCGTCGAGTGAGCGAGACCTGGAATGAGCGATAGCGGAAGAATTTCAGAATTGCGATCGTGGCCACAAAATTGATCAACGCATAAAGTATTGAAATATCTAGAAAATCTGGGCGCCCTGTCAAAAACCCTATGACGCCGAGAAGCAAAATGATCTTGGTGCCGAGTGAGTTCACGGCGAGAACCCGATCATACAGGGTTGGCCCGCTCAACGCCCGGATCAGCATCAGCGCAATCGCGACAACCAAAGCGAGGGCAGCGGCGCCGATCATGACGCTGCCTTGCCATCACACGCTTCGCGCGAACGACGGTCCATGTCATCAAACGCCCCGGGACCTGCTGAGTCTTCGTACAAGGCGTGAACCAGAATTTTGTCGCCTTCAACTTCAACACTCACCGTGCCCGGTGTCAGCGTGATCGAGTTGGCGAAAACTGTCCGCGCCAGATCGCTTTCACAGCCCGTCTTCACTTTTACGAGGGCGGGATTGATATCCAGGGTGGAGCGCAGGCAAGCCTTGATCACGACCCAATTGGCCTTGAAGATTTCGATCAGAAGCCACAGCCAATAGGCCATCAATTGCACAAGCCGTGCATACGGAGAGCCTTCACGATCGAGAATATCAAACCGGAAAGCCAGGATGGCAGACAGAATGACCGACACAGCCCCTAAGGACGCAATCAACGGCTTCGTCAGCGTGTAGTCGCCTGACAAACCGGTCCAAAGGGCGATCAGAACAACAATCAATCCAAGAAAGTAGCCCACGCCGCCCATCTGCTCCGGTTTATTATCTTCCCAGAGGCGGAATTAGAACTGTATTGTGGGTTTGGCCAGTCAAAACCGACCATGAATGTGCGAAAAATTTACGATCCGCCGAAAACCAGGCTGGCGGTGCGGCGCGAGGTCGAGAACGCGGACTCATCATTTGCGCCTTCTTCCAGCATTCCGCTGGACTTGCTGCCGCTCGCCGCAAACGACGATGAGAGCGACCAATTCCAGTACCGCAATGTTGTTTGGGCCTTCGCAACGGTCAGCAAATCATATGTTTCGAGCAGGAAGTCATACATGACATGGATGTCGCCATGTTCATCAGCGAGCGGACGTTTTAGCGCCCGCCAGAAATTCTCCAGAGTGGGCTTCTTCAGGCCCGTGGCCTTGCACAGAACAGCGATGCCTTCGCCGCCCTGGTCACTGAGGATCTTGGCACTGGTCACGGGCTTGATCCCGGCGAGATACCCAATCTCCTGCACGAGCTCAGGCGACATGCCTTCGAGCGCCGCCGCTTCAACCGCGGCTTCAAGGCTCTCATAGGGGCTTTTTTCAATCGCCCCGCGATTGCGTTGGCGCCGTTCGATCAGTTGCAGTGTCTTTCGAGCCACCGGGTCGGACCACCCCTCTTTTGCCGCTATCGCGAAGACATCCGCACACATGCTGACCATCTCGGCTCGGTCTGCAGCGTGGCGTTGCAGAACGGCGCGCCGGGTCTCTCGATCCGACCACCAGAACATTGCCATGGCTTGCGCGGGCTTCAGCTCCAATCGGGAAATCAGCAACGCGACCAGGCCCTCTTCCTTACGCGAACGACCGACCAGCACATCCATTGCCGTTTCAGAAAAATTGGCGCCCTTATTGCGCAGCAAGGCTTGCACGACGCTCAATTCTGCGCGGCGCGACAGCTCATCGCAAACCGAAACTGGTACTTTTTTTCGATTGGCGATCAGCATCCGGTGATCGGTCGACACCTGATCGATGATTTCGAGCAGGTCTGAACTGTCAAAGGCCTCGCTATTGTCCAATAGCGGGCGCGCAATTGTCAGGTTACATTGTGCCAGATACCGCAAGACGCGACGCGGCGCCTCACTCATCACAGCCAGCC
Source organism: Pseudomonadota bacterium (assembly GCA_039029475.1). GTDB lineage: Bacteria > Pseudomonadota > Alphaproteobacteria > Caulobacterales > Hyphomonadaceae > Henriciella. The sequence continues at coordinate 197,445 of JBCCGB010000004.1, forward strand.
TGTTCGCGCACAGAAGCCGTTCTTCATCACTGGCATGCAGCAGCATATCGAGCAGAATATCTCCCCCCATGGAGCGATCCTGGGGCGCGACTTGCGAGCCCGGCAAGGCGATATAATCGATCAGCCGACGCAAGAGGATTTTGCGTGCCTGGCCGCCTTCCGGCGCATCCGACTCAAATGGAAGTGGCTCTGCCATTGATACACTCCGACTACACTTCTGGTAGAGAATGACGTGGAGTCGTTAATTTTGTGATGAAATCTAGTCGGCGCGGTCTCGCCCTGGGTGCACAACAATCAACAGCACACTGGCCGCCAGCATTGCAATCGCCAGGGCAAAGAGTTGGCCGCCATCCGTACCCGCATTCGCCTCGAGCGAGAGCGGAACTTCGCGACCGAGAATTTCCGGCATCAGATGAAACGCCACCGCACCTGCCAGGATCAGGAAAGACAGAACCGCGCCCAGGCGCCGGGTGAATGGTATCAGCAATAAAAAAGCCGCCAATAATTCTCCGAGTGCGACGACCACGCGACCGGTCGGTTCGAAGAGTGCGATACCCGTATTCTGGGCCAGCGTGGCGAAGACAATGTTCTGACCGGCTGGATCAAACAGCTTCACAGATCCCTCAGGCGGATTCGGCAAGGGATGAATCGTTGCCTGCACAAACATAAAGATCAAAAACAGAGCCAGCCCCCAACTCCCTAGATGACGCATGGCTCGCATGAAACTCTCTCCTAGAATGTCTGCCGAACGGCCTAGCACGCGGTTGTGGCGGCTCCAAGGCGATCTGCAAGGATTACGGAGATTTCCTGTTGCACGATTGCAAAACCCGCGACAGGTTGCAGGGCTGGGAAACAGGGCATGTAGAGACGATGAGCGAAGAGCCTCAACAGGCTGATCACATAGACGACCCGGATATTCTGGAAGAAGCACGCTCGCCGCTGAGTGGCATGGGGTCGGCGATGAGCGCTGGCGCATCGCTGTTGGAAACCGCGCAGTCGATGATGGCGCGCAAGGCACGGCGTAATGTGAGGATCGAACTGCCCGCTTATCTGTCGGTGCAGGCGACCTGGTTTATCGCCTTTGGACTACAAATGGTGCTGTTTCCATATCTGATCACCAACAAATTGGGGTTGGGTGGCACCGAATTGGGCATGGCAAACCTCGCTTTGTCTGGCCCATCCGTCATTTTCCTTCTGCTTGGCGGCGTCGTCGCAGAACGGGCATCTGGCAAACCGCTTCTGATGATCCTGCACCTGTTTGCGGCGGTGCCAGCCTTTGGTCTGGCGTTTGCGCTGGCCACGGACAATCTCTCATATCCGCTGATGATCGCGTACGGACTGGCGCTTGGCACGGTCGGCGCCTTCATGATGCCAGCGCGCGACTCCATCCTTAATGAAGTGGTCGAGCGTCGTGGCCGTGTAGGATCGGGCGTCACGCTGCAGCAAGGTGTGGCGTTTGCCACGCTGGCGCAATTCGCAGCCCAGATCACAGGCCTCATTCTCGGCGGCTATGCCGATAAAATGACCAAAATGCCAGACTGGCTCGGTGGCTTCGGTGTCGGTCCGATTGATAGCTGGTTCCTGATGGCGTTACAGGGCGCGGTCGTCGCCACCGGCGCCTTGCTGGCCTTCATGCTGGCAAAAGGACGGAAAGTAAAAACCGGGCGATCTGGTTTCGGCGCCGCGTTCGGGGATATCGGCGAAGGCTTCAAAGTCGTCACCAGCGATGCCAAGCTTTGGGGCATGACGGTGCTCATGTTCGGCGTTGGCATTTTTGTCATTGGCGCCTTCCTGGTCGTGCTGCCAATCATCAATCGCGATGTGTATGGCCTGTCAGGTGATGGCATTCGAGACATGTTCGTCACGTTCTGGCTTGGCGCATTCGTCTCGTCAGTCGCGCTGTCCATGATCAAGAATATCAAGCGCCAGGGCCGGTTGTTACTGATTGCCCAACTTCTCGGCTCGCTCGCCATTCTGCCAATGATGACGCGCATCCCACACGAAGCATTTTTGACCATCGTGTTCGTCTGGGGTCTGTCGGCAGGTGTTTCGATCGCCATGAGTCGCGCCATCGTCCAGGATGCTGCACCGAAAGATCAACTCGCCCGGGTTCTATCCATCTATCAGCTCGGCTTTATGGCCGGCGCGCCGTTTGGCGCCGCCATCATGGGCTGGCTGGTTGATGCGTTCGGGCCGTATAAAATCGCCATTGTGCCCGCCGCAGGAATGACCTTGCTGATTGTCTGGATGGTCATTCGGACCCCGATCTGGAACCTCAAGAACGAAGCGCATACACGCAAATCATAATATAGCCCGGAGAAAGACGCATGAAACGATTGGGAATTGGCCTTGGCATCATCGCCCTGATCGCGGCGCTCTTCTGGTGGTTCATCGGGTCGGACTGGCGGCGATTGCTGCTGACCATGCCATCAGACGGCAATGTCCTGTTCTGGAGCCAAAGCCAGCGAGATGCCGGATTCCGCATGCTCGACGAAGTATCATTCATCGTCAAAGCGCGAAAAATCGAAACTTCCGACCGGGTCCGCGAGTTCGGAGACGGCCCGGCACTCGATCTTGGTCTTGATGTCGACGCCTACATGAAGGCTCAACGTCACGCCTCACTCGTGATTGTCCATAATGGCAATATACGACTTGAGGAATATGGTTTGGGATTTCGTGAAACTGGCCGCTGGACCAGTTTCTCGGTGGCGAAATCCCTGACCTCAACCCTGGTTGGTGCGGCCCTGAAAGATGGCCATATTGAGAGTCTGGATGACCCGGTGTCGAAATACATTCGCGGACTGGAGAACTCCGCCTATGACGATGTCACCATTGAGCAATTGCTGACCATGAGCTCCGGCGTCGCCTGGGACGAGACCTATACCGATCCCAACTCGGACGTGGCCCTGTTCAATGAGCATGTTGCCGAAGATGGTGGGTCTAACCTGGTCAGCTATATGAGCCAGTTGCCGCGCGCGCACCCGGCTGGCGAAGTCTGGAATTACTCGACCGGTGAAACCAATCTGATTGGGGTTCTGGTCCGCGAAGCGACAGGTCAGGATCTCGCCGATTATCTGTCAGAAAAAATCTGGAAACCGTATGGCATGCAACAAGACGCCAGCTGGTTGCTGAATGATGATGGCACCGAGATCAGCGGCTGCTGCATTCAGGCCGCGACCCGGGATTTCGCCAGATTTGGACAATTTATCCTTGAGGGCGCAATGATTGACGGCGAGCCCATCGTGCCGGACGACTGGATTGCGAGCGCAACAACCAAACGTATCGGCTATGACAATCCGGGTCACGGTTACGGGTTCCAATGGTGGACTTATGATCATGGCGCCTATGCGGCGCGCGGGATCTTCGGGCAAGGCATCTATATAGACCCAGCGCGAAATCTGATCATCGCCTCGAATAGCAGCTGGACGTCCGCGCTCGGTTATGAGGATCAGGAAAATCCTAATCGCGAGGCATTTTACGCCGCCGTCGTCGCCGCGGTCGACGCTGAAGCCGCTCCGTAGAGCGCCCAGTTTTAGCTCATCTCAACATAAGTCCTATGATGAAAGTTCAGGTTCCGGTCACCGATCGGCGCCTTATCTTTCGCTGGAAAGGAGCAGGTCATGAAGCATTTTGGTGAGATCGCATTCACAGATCAGGTCAAGGCCGAGCAGGAATTGCGCGGCTCTCGCGAAATGTATGAAGGCATGATCGCTCGTCCTGCCCCGGATGGTTTTGGCGATCGTGAAGCGGCCTTCATTTCCCTGCGCGACAGCTTCTATATGGCAACTGTATCCGAAGACGGGTGGCCGTACATTCAGCATCGCGGTGGCCCGCGCGGCTTCTTGAAACTGCTGTCGCCAACACAGCTCGGCTTTGCCGATTATCGCGGCAACCGGCAATATGTTTCGGTTGGCAATCTACAATCGGAAAAACGCGTGTCTCTGTTCTTAATGGACTATCCGAACCGTGCCCGTTTAAAGCTGCTCGGGCATGCCAGTATCCTTGACGCAACCGCCCATCCAGACCTTGCTGAGACGCTCGCAATGGACGGTCAGGGGCACGTGGAGCGTCTGTTCATTTTGGACATCGAAGCATTTGACTGGAACTGCCCGCAATTCATCACGCCGCGCTTCACCGAAGCGGAACTCGCCGCCAGCTTGAGGCCGATGGTAGAGGAACTCCAAACTCTGCGCCAGGAAAACGCTTTCCTGAAGCAGGAACTTGGGCGCTGAAAATAACAAAAAATTCTCTCATTCACCTGTTGACGCGAGACGCTCAGAGACCTACTTGCACCCCATCGTTAGCAGACGAGGGGTGTGAGTGCTAAAACTCATATCAAGCTGACGAAACCAACATTTTAATCTGACGAACAAGAGGTTTATTCCATGAAGTTCCGTCCACTTGGCGACCGCGTTCTGGTTCGCCGCGTTGAAGAAGCCACCAAAACCGCTGGTGGCATCATTATTCCTGATACAGCTGCTGAAAAGCCACAAGAAGGCGAAGTCCTGGCCGTCGGCAACGGCGCCATTGGCGACGACAATGAGCGCGTGCCGCTCGATGTCAAAGCTGGCGACAAGATCCTGTTCGGCAAATGGGGTGGCACCGAGGTGAAAATCGACGGTGAAGACCTGCTGATCATGAAAGAAAGCGACATTATGGGCATCATCGAAGGCTAACCCCTTCCCGCTCCATTTTCCGTAACACATCAATTTGAAAGGTACCCACAATGGCTGCCAAACACGTACATTTCGGCGCGACCGCGCGCGAGCGTATGCTCAAAGGCGTTGATACGCTTGCAGACGCAGTAAAAGTCACTCTCGGCCCAAAAGGTCGTAACGTTGTCATCGAGAAGTCTTTCGGCGCACCGCGCACCACGAAAGACGGTGTCACCGTCGCAAAAGAGATCGAGCTCGAAGACAAGTTCGAGAATATGGGCGCACAAATGCTGCGCGAAGTGGCTTCTAAGGCCAACGATGTCGCTGGTGACGGCACCACCACAGCGACGGTTCTGGCTCAAGCCATCGTTCGCGAAGGCATGAAGCGCGTTGCGGCCGGCATGAACCCAATGGACCTGAAGCGTGGCATCGAAAAAGCCTCTGCTGAAGTGGTCAAAGATCTCGCACATCACTCACGCAAAGTGAAAGACAATTCAGAGATCGCCATGGTTGGCTCAATCTCTGCCAATGGCGACAAAGAAATTGGCGACATGATTGCGCAAGCGATGGAAAAAGTCGGCAATGAAGGCGTCATCACGGTTGAGGAAGCCAAGTCGCTTGAGACCGAACTCGACGTCGTCGAAGGCATGCAGTTCGATCGCGGCTACCTGTCACCATACTTCGTGACCAATGCTGACAAGATGACGGCTGAGCTGGATGATCCATACATTCTGCTTCACGAGAAAAAGCTGTCTTCACTGCAAGCCATGCTGCCAATCCTGGAAGCCGTTGTTCAATCACAGCGTCCGCTCCTGATCATTGCGGAAGACGTGGACGGCGAAGCGCTGGCCACGCTGGTGGTCAACAAACTGCGCGGCGGACTGAAAATCGCTGCGGTCAAAGCACCGGGCTTTGGCGACCGTCGTAAAGCCATGCTGCAGGACATCGCGATCCTGACCGGCGGCCAGGTCATCTCTGAAGACCTCGGCATCAAGCTGGAAAACGTGTCTCTCGACATGCTCGGCACTTCGAAGCGCGTGAACATCTCCAAAGATGACACGACCATCGTTGACGGTGTTGGCACGAAAGCGGACATCGAAGCCCGCGTCGGTCAGATCCGCAAGCAAATCGAAGATACGTCTTCGGATTACGACCGTGAAAAGCTGCAAGAGCGTCTGGCCAAACTGGCTGGCGGTGTTGCTGTGATAAAAGTTGGCGGCGCCACTGAAATCGAAGTGAAAGAGCGTAAGGACCGCGTCGATGACGCCCTGAACGCCACCCGCGCTGCGGTTGAAGAAGGAATCCTCGCAGGCGGCGGCACAGCCCTGCTGGCCGCGGCTGGCAACATTGACGTCACTGGCGACAATGATGACGAGCAAGCCGGCATCGACATTGTTCGCAAGGCTCTAGAATCCCCTGTACGCCAAATCTCTGAGAATGCTGGCGTCGAAGGTTCCGTTGTCGTCAACACGATCCGCAACGGCAAAGGCAAGGGCTTCGGCTTCAATGCGCAAACCGAAGAGTATGGCAACCTGATCGACATGGGCGTGATCGACCCGGCGAAAGTCGTGCGTTCGGCTCTGCAGAACGCGGCATCTGTCGCGGGTCTGCTGATCACCACAGAAGCCGGTATCGCAGAAGCGCCGAAAGCTGACGCGCCTGCAATGCCAGCTGGCGGTGGTATGCCAGACATGGGTGGCATGGGCTTCTAGCCCAGTCGCCTATGGCGAAAAATCGAAAAGGGCGGCTCCACGAGCCGCCCTTTTTTGTGGCATGAAATGTCTCTGTGCCTACGCAAAGATCGCGGACACATCCTGCTGACCAACCGCTTTCTTCCGCACGGTCGAGCCGGCGATCATGTCGTGCACACATTTGCGCTTGTCATTCGAAAGCGCCAGGAGATAGCCAATATAGAACGGGACCAGATTGGTCACGAAACGGCCGAACGTGTTTCGCATGACAATTGAAACCAGGCTGGCTTTGCCCCCGTCATTGTTGGCAACGACAATTCCAAGCACCATCTTGCCCAGAGTCGCGCCTTTCCAATTCTCCATCGATATAGAGTAAATCGCGCGAATGATGCCATGCATCAGACCCCATTTGATGACCATTAATTGAACCTGCAAATCATAAGCCTCAGGGTCTGTGCGCGCCAAAGCCTCATTGGCTTCGAGTTCTGCCCAGAGCGAAGGGAACATGATGATGAAGAACGGTACGGTGATGATCAGCGTATCGATCAGGAACGCGAAAATGCGGCTGCCAAAAACCGGTTTGGCACCAATCACGGCGTGACTCTGCGATCCGGAATTGCCGACATAAGCCGGATCAGCGCCGCGCCCACGCTCACGTTCCAGAAACGCCATGGCTTCCGAAGACAAGGCTGCTTGCGCGCTCTGTCTTTGTCGCGTTGGTGCAGATGGTCCGCCGGATTTGCGCTTCCCAAATCCGCCATTGGTCGGTTTTTTTCCAAACGTGGTCATCGTTCACACCCCCATATTCAGGCGGTGAGACTAGCTCAAAGAGGTTAAAAGAGCGGGGACAAAACCTTCAAATTTCGCGGATATTTGGTCAACAAAAAAGGACGGTCCCTGCGAAAGACCGTCCCTTCAGGAGGAAAGGGTGACGGATTGATGGAGAGTTTCGCTTGCGACGAAGAAGGCCGTCCACCCCTCCACTATCTAACAGCGTCTGGATAATGCTTGTCCGTGACTCTGGTCACGTAAGCCATTAGTTTTGGGTCGCTTTTTACGAATTTTGCGAGAGATTTCTCCACCGGCGTCACGATTGCCGCGCGCAGGATCGGTACGACGGAAAAATCTGCCGCCGTCGGGCGTGCGCCAAACAGGTAGTCTTTCTCGCCCAGAATCTCGCGAATGGCGACGATATCCTGTCTGACCCGATCAAACCTTTCTTCCGGTGTGTGACGTCCGATCCCCTGCCCGTGCAGGGATTGCAGGGCCTGTTTTCGAATGAAACCGGTAATCACACCCCGAAACAGTCCGGGGATGTCCTTGAAGAAGGTGTTGCGAACATGCACCCAATTGTCATCTTCACCCCAGCGATCGGCGACGATGGCAAAGTAGACATGTTCTTCCACCATCCGGATCAAAGATCGCGACACGGCGCGTTCGCGATCCGAAAGCCCTTCATCGAAATCGATCTGAGCGACGGATTCAACATGCCCGCGGATCTGCTCGCTGTCGGCAATCACCTGCCCGTCAGTTTCGATGATCGGCAACTTGCCTTTTGGCGCCTTTCGCGGGTCCGCGGTCTCGATCACCTCATATGGTAATTTCGCGGCTGCGAGCAGACACAGCACTTTCATGCAGAACGGGCTTGCGGTCGGTTCACCAAAGGCGGCGGGATAGACGGTCACTTTGATCATTTGGGCGGTCCTTGCTGTTGACATCCGGCTATCACGCTGCTGCTGTCACTTTGTGTCAGCAACGTGGGTTAGTCTTGTGCATGGCCAAAAGCGATCGCCTTCTTCAACTCATGCAGTGTCTGCGGACACTGTCGCCGCCCGTGAAAGCCCAGTCGCTCAGTACTGAACTCGGCGTGTCGCTGCGTACGATCTATCGCGACATCGATTCTCTGCGTCGCTCAGGAGCGTTGATCGATGGCGAAGCCGGCTATGGCTACACCTTGCAGGAAGATCCGGCGCTGCCGCCGATGATGTTCAGCCGCGATGAAATGGAAGCGCTGGTGCTGGGCTTGCGCGAAGTTGTGCAAGTGGCAGATCCCGTACTCGCCAAGGCCGCTGAGAACGCGCTGTCCAAACTCAAGGCGTCGCTGCCGGAGCGAATGCGCGCGGAATTTGAACATGCCGTCCTGTATGCCAAACGATTTTATTGCCGCCCCGAGATCCGCATCGACATCGAAGCGCTGCGGCATGCCACCCGCAATGAGCAAGTGCTTGAATTTGATTATTCCGATGTCGAGGACAACCGCACGCTGCGCACCGTCCAGCCGCTGGCCATCGTCTTTTTTGATCGATCTCTGGTGGTCATGGCCTGGTGTGAATTGCGTCAGGATTATCGCTCGTTCCGCATAGATCGCATTAATCGCATGACGATCACCGACCGATCATTTCGGCCCAGACGCGTCTCGATGTTGCGCGAATATCTGGATCGCGTCGAAAACACCCATGCTGGCGATTGAGGGCGTATAGCACCGATTGAAAGCCGTGCTCGTTCGAGTGATTGAACATCTCTTGCTTTTGCAACTTTCCCTGCGTAACGAGGGGCCATGAGCAAAGTCTATGAAAGCGCAGCCGCAGCGCTCGAAGGTATTCTGTTTGACGGCATGTCGATTGCCGCGGGCGGATTTGGCCTATGCGGTATTCCTGAACGCTCGATCCAGGCCATTCGCGATGCCGGGACCAAGGATCTGACCATCTATTCCAACAATGCCGGCGTCGATGATTTCGGCTTGGGATTGTTGCTGCAAACCAAGCAGATCAAGAAAATGTGCTCGTCCTATGTCGGCGAGAATGATCTCTTCATGCAGCAATATCTCTCTGGCGAGCTGGAGTTGGAATTCAATCCACAAGGCACCCTGGCCGAGCGCATGCGCGCTGGCGGCGCGGGTATTCCAGGCTTCTACACCAAGACCGGTGTCGGCACCGTGATCGCCGAGGGCAAAGAAGTGAAGTCCTTCAAGGGCGAAGACTATATCATGGAAGAAGGCATCTTTGCCGACCTCGCCATTGTCAAAGCCTGGAAGGCGGATACGACGGGCAACGCGATTTTCCGCAAGACGGCCCGTAACTTTAATCAGCCTGCGGCGACCTGCGGCAAGGTCTGCGTGATGGAAGTCGAAGAGATTGTTCAGCCTGGCGAATTGGACCCAGACGCCATCCATATTCCGGGGATTTATGTCCACCGCCTTGTGCAAGGCACATTTGAGAAACGGATTGAACAACGCACTGTGCGGGAGAAAGCCTGATGCCCTGGGATAGAAATCAAATGGCGGCCCGCGCCGCGCAAGAGCTTGAAGACGGCATGTATGTCAATCTCGGCATCGGCATCCCGACTCTGGTCGCCAACCACATTCCGGACGGCATGACCGTCACGCTGCAATCAGAGAATGGCATGCTCGGCATGGGTCCGTTCCCTTATGAAGGCGAAGAAGATGCTGACCTGATCAATGCCGGCAAGCAAACGATTACCGAGCTGCCGCACACCGCCTATTTCGACAGCGCGACCTCTTTCGGCATGATCCGCGGCGGCAAGATTGCCATGGCGATCCTCGGTGCCATGGAAGTTGCAGAAAATGGCGATCTCGCGAACTGGATGATTCCTGGCAAACTGGTCAAAGGTATGGGCGGGGCAATGGATCTCGTCGCCGGCGTTGGCCGCGTGGTTGTGATCACCGATCACAATAATAAAAAGGGCGCCGCAAAGCTTCTTAAAGAATGCACCCTGCCCCTCACGGGCAAAGGCGTGGTCGATCGCATCATCACCGATCTTGGCGTGTTCGACGTGGTTGAAGGCGGATTGAAAACCGTCGAGCTCGCCCCCGGAGTGAGCGCAGAAATGGTCGCCGAACGGACCGAAGCCGCTTTGGTTTGAAGAACAAGCGCGGGCTTGGTCGTGTCTGACCTTTATTCCGCAACGGAACGGATTGAACCTCGGCTCTGAAGGTCTATGCCTTGCCACGCACATGCAGGGAGAAGCGCCATGCCAAAAGGATCCTTACCGGTCATCGTGGGAGTCGGCCAAGTCACAGATCACTGGGACGGAACATCCGAGCCAGATGGTGCCCCATCTCCCAAGAGCCTGTGCGTCACAGCCAGCCAGATCGCGCTCGAAGATGCAGGCGTCGCTGCGAACGAGATCGACACTATCGCGGTTGTCCGCATATTCGAGGACAGCGTGCCTGGCGATCGTCATCCGCATGGCCACAATACCAACCTGCCAGGGACAATTGCGCGCGACCTCGGCGCCTCGCCAAGCCGAGCGATCTATGCTGCCGTCGGCGGACAGAGCCCGCAACAACTCGCGAACGAAATGGCCAATCGGATATTTGCCGGCGAAATCGAATGCGCACTGGTCACAGGTTCGGAGGCCAACAAAGCCTCCAAGGCTGCGCGCAAACATGGCGTCGACATTGACTGGACCGACGCAAATGATCTCGCATTCGAAGATCGCGGCATGGGCGAGATGCTACTATCGCGACCCGAAATCAAACACGGGATTATTGCACCTGCCTATTTTTACGCCTTGTTCGAAAATGCCATGGCCGCGCGCGATGGGCAGAGCCGCAGTGAACGACGCGCGGCCATGTCATCGCTGTTTGCGAAATTCGCAGCTGTCGCCGCCCGCAATCCGCATTCGCAATTCGACACATCAACCTTCGATGCAGAGTTCCTGGCGACGCCGAGCAAAGCCAACTATCCATTCGCGGATCCGTTCCTGAAATGGCATATCGCACAGGATGCCGTGAACCAGGGCGGCGCCTTTGTCATCATGTCTGACGCCAAGGCGGATGCCTTGGGGATTTCGCCAGATCAACGGGTCTATTTGCATGGCGGCGGCGAAGCGAGCGATGATTTCATCTCCGAGCGGCCGGTTCTGGATGGCTCCTGGGCGATGCAGACGGCGATCGACCGTGCGTTGACGCACGCCGGCCGAAGCCCCAATGACATGGCCGCTTTTGATCTTTATTCTTGTTTCCCATGTGCGGTGTTCAGCTCCATGGCGGCGCTTGGACTTGACCCGGACTCTGAAACCCGGCCGCTGACCCTTACGGGCGGCCTGCCTTTCTTTGGCGGACCGGGAAACAATTACTCCATGCATGGCATTGTCAGCATGACGGAATGGCTGCGGAATCACGCAGGCGACTTTGGGCTTGTTCTGGCCAATGGCGGCTGGATGACCAAGGAGGCAGTCGGTGTCTGGTCAACCCAACGCCCGGCGGCCTTTGTGCCTGTCGAATCCAGCGCCAAACCCACCGAGAAAGTGCCGCTGAACAATGCACCGGAGCGTGGCGTGGTGGAATCCTACACCGTCACCTATGGCAAGGATGGCCCGAAGAATGGCATCATTTTCGGCCGGACCGACGCCGGCGATCGTTTCATCGCCGTGGCCGCGCCTGACGCGATGCCGCGCTTGCTGGAGGATGCCAGCCCCGTAGGGTTGAGCGTAAGCGTCACCACACAGGATGAGCGCAACACGTTCAGCTTCGTATGATCGTTCTATTGTCGCGGCGGCGGCCAGGTTGAACCTATTCTGATTTTCATAGCTGCCGGGACTGGAAACACGCGCTTATTGTCGCTAGAGCAGCGGAATGACAGCGCTAGACACAACCGCCCCAACTTTGACTGAAGCCAAAGACGCCCTGCGCCGACACGCAGAACGTATCGCAACTGATCCGCGAACCAATTCCGTCTTTGCTTATGCCCAGGATTTGTTTCGCGCTCTCGAATCCAACCAGATCAGCATGGCAGACCTCGATGCGACGGCGCAGAACGTATTCGCCAATTTGATTTTGGCTCGCGCCGAGCGGTTCGGCAAACAGCATGACGAGAACACCGATCTCGCCAAACGCCTTGATGGACTCGCACAACAAGGTTGGAACCGATTCCAGGCCGTCATGGAAACCCCTACCGGTGGCGTCGTTTTCACCGCCCATCCGACCTTTGCGCTATCGCGAGACGTGCGGACAGCCTTTGCCAATCATGTCACTGAAATGTCAGAGACGAGCGCCCAGGCCTTGCGCCAGGCGGTCGCACAAGATGGCCGTGCTTGGTCCCAGTCAATTTCGCTGCTCGGGGAACATGACGAAGCGCAATCCACCATCACGCACGCGCAAACCGCACTGGCCAATTACGCAAACCTGGTCATCGACACCGCCCGGCGCGCGTTTCCGGATCATTGGCGCGCCTTGCACCCCAGTGTTCCAACGCTTGCCTCCTGGGTTGGATATGATCTCGATGGCCGTACGGATATTCACTGGTCGCAATCATTTGCGCTCAGATTGAAAGAAAAAGCGGTTCAACTCAGCCGCTATGTCACCGATCTGCAGCCGCTGATCGCGCAGGCCCAGGGCGACACCCAGGCGGCGCTGGATGATATTAGAAACCAGCTCGAGGCGGCGGCGGCGCTGACCGAAGCGGAAGCTGAAATTTTTGGCGAAGATCTCACCAACCCTGAAAACCTGGTTCATGCCGCCAATCAACTTACCGCAGAACACGCAGATCGATTGACCCGCGCACAGCCGATCATTGATCGCCTGCACCAGATTGCCCGTGATGAAACCGAAGATGTGTTGGCTCAAAGCATTCTGGTTCTGGCGACAAAGATGGATGCGTTAAAGCTTGGAACGGCGCGCATTCATTTGCGACTGAATGCGGAACAGATCCGTACCGTTATCAGCCGAGACCTGGGGCTTGAAACCGAGAACCGCGACCTTGGACGCAGCGCGCGGAAGAAACTGTCTGAGCTGGCCGCGGTCAAAACCCCGCACGCCGTCAATTTTGCGGATTTGTTTCTCGAGCAATCGACCGCGCGGCGTCAATTCATGATGTGTGCGCAATTGCTCAAACACATTGATGAAGACTCGACCATTCGTTTCCTGATCGCGGAGAGCGAGAACCCGGCCACCGTGATGGGCGCGCTTTATCTTGCGCGGCAATATGGTGTGGACCATCAACTTGATATCTCGCCGCTATTCGAGACGCCCGAAGCCCTGGAGACCGGCGGCCGGTTCATTGAGCAATTGCTCGAAGAGCCGGAATACATGGCCTATTTGAAAGGCCGCGGATATCTGTCCGTCCAGCTTGGATTCTCGGATGCTGGCCGGTTCATCGGCCAGGTCTCTGCAGATATGGCAATAGAGCGGATTCACAATCTGATCAGCCGCGCCGTTGCAAAAGCCAATGCCGGTTTGGCGCTGCTGATTTTCAATACGCATGGCGAGTCGATGGGCCGCGGCGCCTGGCCAGGCAGTTTTGATCAACGCTTTGACCACTTGCTCAGCCACTGGACGCGCCAGCAGTCACGTCAGCGCGGCGTCGCTCTGCGCCATGAAGTCAGTTTTCAAGGCGGCGATGGCTATTTACATTTCGCCAATGAGACGTTGGCGACCGCGACTTATAATGCGTTTGCAGATCATCTGCTTTCGGAACCCGATGATACCAGCGATGATCCATTCTATCAGCGCACCGATCTGGTCTGGGATTTTTATCGCGCCTTGCGTCGCTGGCACGAGCGCCTGTTTGCTAATCCCGATTATGGCCATTTGTTGAATGATTTTGCGACCAATTTCCTGGTCAAGGCCGGGTCACGTCAACGGCGCCGCAGTACAGGACCGGCGGGTCCGCGGTCGTTGCGGGCGATCTCGCACAATGCGACGCTGCAACAGCTCGGTGTTCCAGTGAACACAGCTGCCGGGATTGGTTCCGCTCTGCGTCGAGAGCGTGATCAAGTGAATGATCTCATCATCGACTCACCGCGCATGCGCGGCTTAATGAAGCTCGCTTCCATGGCCCGCTCGGCGACCAGCGTGCCAGTCTTGCGGGCTTATGCCAGCGTCTATGACCCGACCTTCTGGGTGGCACTTTCGAAGGCAACGGACGACGCCGACATGGCGCTGGCTTATCGTCGGATCTATTATCTTTTGCAGGACCGCCAAACCAGCACCTCGATTGAAAAAATCGCCAACACATTCACCATCGATTTCAGCAAGTTTGATCCGATGCTGGCCGGTATGGACCAGGTACCAAGCTCGCAAGCGCGCCGCGAGGCACGCCTCGAAGTGCATGTCCTGCACGCCATTCGCCAGGCGCTGATGATGAAAGCTCTGTCATTGGCTGGAAAGCTGCCGACGGTGTCCCGTCGTCACGAATCGACGGTCGAAGATATTATGCATCTCATTCGCACGATGCAGATTGGCGACGCGGTGAAACTGCTTTGCGATATTTTTCCGGCCTCGCGCGATGCTGAAGTCCGGCTCGCCGGTCTGTCCGAAGCCGGGCATATGACAGGCAACCCGGCCAATGGTTATGATCAACTGCATGCAGACGTCATCAAGCCGCTCGATGAGATTGACCGGTTGATGCATGTGACCACGCTGGCCGTGTGTCAGGCCTATGGCGCTTATGGCTGACCTTAAGTAAGCCTTGCCTGTTACCGCGATAATGTGAAGACATCCTCCGACAAATTCGGAGATTACCATGAGCGAGACAGCGAAGCGCACAGGCCCCTTGGCGGGGGTCAAGATCATCGACATGTCATCTGTCGTCCTTGGCCCTTTTGCGACATTGATTTTCGGTGACTTGGGCGCCGACGTGATCAAGATCGAAGCCGGACAAAAAGGCAAAGCGGGAGATATGATGCGCTATGCAGGCGCGTCTCCAACAGGCGATCTCGGCCCCATCTATACCAGCCTCAATCGGAATAAGCGTTCAGTTCAGCTCGATGCCAAGACGCCGGATGGCAAAGCGGCGATCATGAAAATGCTAAAAGAAGCTGATGTCTTCTTTCACAATGTCCGCCTCGCCGGCATGCGGCGGCTGGGGCTTGATTATGACAGCGTAAAAGCCGTCAATCCCGACATCATCTATGTCCACTGCGCCGGCTTTGGCGCGGGCGGTCCATATAAGAAACGCCAAGCCTATGATGACCTGATTCAAGGAGCATCCGGCTTTGCATCGCTGAACGCTATGCGGTCCGGTGCCGACCCGGAATATGCGCCCAGCCTGGTCGCCGACAAGACGGTCGGCCTGTTCGCCACGTATGCGACCCTGGCCGCGCTTTATCACAAGCAAAAGACCGGACAGGGCCAATTCGTTTCGGTTCCGATGCTCGAAAGTTTCACCTTTTTCAACATGGTCGAGAATCTCTATGGCGAGACTTTCCTGCCTGGAAACGGCAAGCTGGCTTATACGCGCTCGATCAACGCCAATCGCAAGCCTTACAAAACCAAGGACGGTTATATCGGCCTGGTCCCTTATTCTGACAAGCAATGGGAATTGTTCTTCGAGATGGGCGGCAAGAGTGGTGTGTTCGAAGACCCTCGCTTCTCATCTTACTCAGCCCGAACCGAGAACATCACAGAGCTTTATGCGATTATCGGCGAAGTCGCATTGCTTAAAACCACCGATGAGTGGTTGTCCTTGCTGGATGAGGCAAACATCCCCGCCATGCGGTATAACCGGATGGAGGATGTGCTGACGGATCCGCATCTTGCCGCGGTCGACTTTTTCCAGACGCGCGCGCATCCGGACGCCGGAGAATACCGAAGCATGAAACATCCGGTTGAATTCAGCGCGACCCCGGCCGACGTCGCGCTTGATCCGCCGCGTCTCGGTGCTGACACAGAAACCGTGCTGGCGAGCCTCGGATTGTAAGGTCCAAGGCTCGCCCGCGGTTCAGTCATTGCTCAGCTTCTGAGACCGAAGCTCTTTCTTGCCAAGCTGGCGCTTCGCAAGGATGCACCAAGCCCCGGACTCATTTGAGCCACCTTGAGCCAGGACGGCGACCAGGTCGCGTCCCTGAACCCGGCGCCCAAACTTGTCGACCGGGGTCTCATCGGTATCGATCTGAAACCAGCATCCGTTGAGCTTGACCAGAAAGCGCGTTTCGGTCAGCACACGCAAATTGTGGTCAGATCGCACCCCGTGCGCACGTCGCTTGCGATCGGCACGTAGCTTTTCGCGATAATGCGTGACGCCGAGCTTGCGGCACAATTTGTCCGTCCGCTTGATCAAGCCATCATTCGGATCGACATAAAGCTTTGCCCACCAATGCTCAGGCGAGGTTGGACGCCCCCAATGGCTGGCTGCAATGAAACTGCCATCGGCGGCAATGGTGACATTGACCAGAATGAAATCGGTCAGATGATCCCGCACGTGCTGTTTCACAGTGCTGCTTGTGTCGAGATGTTGACTGATCTCACTATAGACTTTGTTCCAGGGCCGACCGACCTGTTTGTGAAGATAGCGCTTCAGCGGCGCCAGATTCTCATTCAGGCATTTGGTGTAACCGCTATGTTCGAGCACAAGACGACGGCCGGTCGCATGCTTGCGGTCCGGCGCCTTGTCATAACGCAGCTTGGACTTTGGCGCATGCCGACTACCCCAGCGCGGGCGCTCGACAATGACTTTAAACATATCCTCACGCATGGTGATCTCCTGCCAGCCTTTCCAGCTGAATTGGTGTTGAGGGAACGTCGCTGCGCATCATACGCAACGCGATTGTAGAGGCGCCGCAGCGCCCCGAATTAGAATTGCCCATTGGAAAGGGTCCTGATCCTAAAGGTTAGAGACGGGGTGTTTTCGGTTCGCGATCATGATCTGCATGCACCCCTCCTTTAATTGATCAGGTTGGCAGAGGTGGCGGCTGTACAGACCGAATGGGGCGAAGACAAGGCGCGTTCAAATTTTCAGCCGATCATTTTGCTAAGTGAACGCCCTGACTTTTCTCTCAGGTCCAGTTCTGGCATAAGCCCGGCCATGCCGAATATCCGTGTCACAGCCCTGTATAAGTTCGTTACCTTCGAGGACCCCGAAGCCTTGCGCGAGCCGCTCTTTGAGCGCCTGTCAGCGCTCGGCATCAAGGGCACAATCTTGCTGGCCACAGAGGGCCTGAATGGCACGATTGCCGGACCCCCGGATGCGATGGAAAAAGCGCTTGAGACGCTTTGCGCCCTGCCGGGGTGTGCGGGTCTCGAATGGAAAGACAGCCATGCCGAGGCGATGCCATTCTTGCGTCTGAAAGTTCGACTCAAAAATGAGATCGTCACCATGGGCGTGCCTGGCACGGACCCGACCTGTCTGGTCGGCGCCTATGTCAAACCGGAAAACTGGAACGCCCTGATCACTGATCCTGACACTGTGGTCATTGACACGCGCAATGATTACGAAGTCGCGCTAGGTACGTTTCAGGGGGCAATCGACCCCGAAACGGAATCGTTTCGCGAATTTCCTGACTGGTTCGAATCTTTCCGCGCAGAGCTTGCCGCACAAGGCCGTAAGCCGAAAATCGCGATGTTCTGCACGGGCGGCATTCGCTGTGAGAAATCGACCTCTTATGTCAAATCACTCGGCATCGAAGATGTCTTTCATTTACAAGGCGGTATTCTGAAATATCTCGAAACCGTGCCGCAGGATGAAAGCCTCTGGGAAGGCGAGTGTTTCGTTTTTGATGAGCGGGTCAGCGTCGGCCACGGCCTGGAAGTCGGCGATTATGAGCTTTGCCATGCCTGTCGCCACCCCGTCAGCAGCGACGATCGCGCACATGAAACGTATGAGGACGGCGTGTCTTGCCCGCGCTGTTTCGGCACTTTTACCGAGGCAAAAATGGCCGCGCTGAGAGAGAGACAGAAACAGGTTCGACTGGCCAAAGCGCGCGGGGAAACCCATATTGGCGATAACGTTGTCATGACCCCGCGCAAGAAAGTCCCTGTGTGAGCGACCCCCGACCTATTCTCTATTCCTTCCGCCGCTGCCCGTATGCGATGCGCGCCCGCATGGCGATCGTACAAGCCGGGATTCCGTGTCGGTTGCGGGAAGTCGTGCTGCGCGACAAGCCGGCCGAAATGCTCGAAGCTTCGCCGAAAGGCACTGTGCCTGTCATTGTCGAAGCCAATGGACGGGTGATTGAGGAAAGTCTTGATGTCATGGCCTGGGCACTGGACCAGAGCGACGCGGCGGATTGGCTGGCCCCCGAACACGGCACCCGAGCTGACATGGACGCCCTGGTCGCGCAATGCGATGGACCATTCAAGCGGGCGCTCGATCGCTACAAATATCCAAACCGATATGAGGCAGAAGGGATTGTACGCGATGACCAACGCGCCCTGGGGCTGAACTTTCTTCAACACCTGAATGCCCGCTTGCAAAACCGAGCGCACTTGTTCGGCAACCGTGTCAGCTATGCCGACATCGCGATTTTTCCGTTTGTCCGCCAATTCGCGAACACCGATCGTGCCTGGTTCGACGCGCTAGACTTGCCGCATCTGCAGGCCTGGCTGGCGCATCACCTTGCCAGTGATCTGTTCCAAACCGTGATGCCGAAATTTGCGCAATGGGCCAGCGGCGATGAAGAGCCTGCGTTTCCGCAATCGGACACGCCCTAACACCGCAAAAGCCCCAGCACTTGCGGCCCGAAATGCAGAGGCATTCGGGCGGTGAGAGCGGTTTTGGTCAATTGACCGCGCATCCTTTGTGAGGCTCAGGATGACGGGAGTGATTTGGGGTGGACGCCATCCTGGATCGCGCCAGACGCTCTGCCGTGACGCGTCATCGCACGCTGAAGCCGATGGCAGGATCGAATCTTGTGGGCGCGCGGAGCACGCGGTCCCTGGACCCCAGCTTGCGCTGGCGTCGGCGGGGAAGACAAGGGTCGGGCGTTCTAATGCCCCCTGCATGCAGCTGAGCGAGGTACCCACATCTGCATATGGTTCCGGACACTGCGTTTCGCCGCGATTATGGACAAAATACCGAATTTCCATGCCTTCATGATACGGCACCCAGGCGATACCAAACTCATCGGGCACGACAAAGACGCGTTTGCCGGTTGCAGCAGTCCAGCGATCGACCCGCCACAAATTGAAGAACAAGATCGGCCAGACATAGACTGGGACCTGCTGATAGTATGGCCAGTGAAAGCGGTGGACGAACATGGGGGAAAGATAGCCGCCCGCGCAATCCGCCGGATTCAGAATTCCTTCCGCCCAATCTGCGCCCGCCGCGATGGGGTCCGACTCAAGTTCGAGAGCGCGGAGCGGCGGGTGTCTATCCCCAGCTTCCGCATCGGCTCAATACCGGCGCACCATTTCAAAATCTCGATCCGGACGGTATTCGGCAAGTTCGGTCGCGGCGACCCCGTTGATCATTTCGCGCGCCACCAGGTCGCCGACAATCGGGGCCAGCGACACACCGCTATGCATGACCGCAAGATAGGCCGCAGGTAGTTTCGAACTCCGCCCGAGTACTGGATGACCGTCAAGCGGCAAAGGCCGCCAACCGATGAACACATCTTCGACTTCGGCTGCGAGTATGCCCGGCACAAATTCCTCGGCAATGCCAAGGATGCGGGATGCATGCTGTTGCGCAAACAGTGGCTCGGGAAAACGATTGGGACGTCCCCGCAACCGGGTCGCATGCGCCGCTGTGTCCGGCGCGCCATCCTGTTCGCCAAGCACGATCCGCCCATCATCACGCTGGTGGATGTGAACCCCTGGCGCGACGATAATGCGATGGATCAGGCGTGGCATCGGTCGGGTCACAACAATGACGCCAGGCGTCGATCGTTGCGGGATATCGATCCCGGCCAACGTCTTGATGGCATCCGAATCAGCGCCTGTGGCGAGGACAAATTCGTCGGCCTGCACAGGGCCACAATTTGTCTCCAGGACAACGCCGCCTGGGGCCATCCCTGACACGCCCTGAACCGCGCAATTTTCCTTGATCAGCGCGCCCGCTTCGGCGGCTGCTTCTGCCAACCGTCGGGTCGCAAGTACCGGATCAACGGCGCCATCATTCGGCGAATAGGCCACCTGTTCAGCCGCACCAAAGGCCACATTCGGTTCCAGCTCGGCCTGCGCATCGCTATCTATCATCCGGGCTGGTTCACCCCATTCGGCCTGTTCGGCGATTTGACCGGCCAAGCGGGCTTGCCGCTGCGCCGATGGAAACCATTCCAGTGAGCCGCCCCAACGGACAGGGATATCAAGCTCGGTTTGAAGCCGTTGCCAGCCCGTCAGGCCGGCTTGGTTCAAGGCATGATAATGACGCGGCTGTTTCGCCCAGGTGGCATTGATCCAGGCAAATGTGCCGCGGCTGGCGCGCTCTGCCAGACGACCGCGCTCGAGCAGTGTGACGTGGGCGCCGCCACGCGTGAGATGATATGCAATTGACGCCCCGATGATGCCGCCGCCGATCACCGCAACGCGCTTAGGGGCGCCGGCTGGGTTTGGCGCACAGGCCGCCAAAGACGCGCTCGCGGCAACCAGTTTCAATAAGACGCGTCGGTCGAAAACGGGAGAAGGGCTGCCCGTCATTGTCAGACTACCCTTTCAGGGCCTTGCGCACCGCGTCCAAAGCCGCTTCTGCATTGGCCCCATCCGGCCCCCCTGCCTGGGCCATGTCCGGACGGCCACCGCCGCCTTTACCGCCGACTTCAGCCGCCGCCACACGGACCAGATCAACTGCGGAATGTGTGCCGACCAGATCTTCGGTCACACCAACAGCAACCGCCGCCTTGCCGTCATTAACGCCGATAAAGACCGCGATGCCAGATTTCATCTGCGCTTTGGCTTCATCAATCAAGGCCCGCAAATCCTTGCCGCCGACACCGTCCGCGACGCGGGCAATCAAATTGACTCCATTAATCTCCTCGGGACCAGACGGGGCGCCGCTTTCGCCGGCCATGGCGAGCGCACGCTTGGTATCTGCCAATTGGCGCTCAAGCGCTTTACGGTCTTCGCTGAGACTGGACACTTTTTTGGCGACATCCTTGAGCGGCACTTTCAGTTGGTCGGACAAGTCGACCGCAACTTGCGCCCGTCCGCGCAAGAATGAGATCGCTTCGGCGCCGGTCGCCACTTCGATGCGGCGGACTCCCGCCGAGACGCCGCTTTCCGAAAGGATCACGAACGTGCCTATATCGCCAGTGCGCTCAACATGTGTGCCACCGCAAAGCTCAACAGAATAGGCTTTGTCAGCCTGTTTGAGGTCCGCACCCATGCTCAACACACGCACTTCATCGCCATATTTTTCTCCGAACAGAGCCAAAGCGCCTGCTTCAATGGCCTTCTCGGGCGATGTGACGGAGACGCCGACGAGATTATTCTGGCGGATCACGGCATTGACCTGATCTTCAATCGCTTCGACTTCAGCTGGCGTGACGGGCGCGCCATGAGAAAAGTCGAACCGCATCCGGTCTTCTTCCACCAGCGAGCCTTTTTGCGTGACATGTTCACCGAGCACATCGCGCAAGGCGGCGTGCATCAAATGTGTGGCCGAATGATTGGCCATGATCCGGGTGCGACGCCCGGCATTGATCTCTGCCGTCACAGCATCACCAACAGCGAGATCGCCTTCGACCAGTTCGCCAATATGCGCGTGCAGGTCGCCCGCGCGTTTCTGCACATCGGTGACCACGAACCGGCCGCCTTTGGTTTGCACCATAAGCTGCCCCTGATCGCCGGCCTGGCCGCCGCTTTCGCCATAGAATGGCGTCCGGTCAAGAATGATCTCTGCTTGCTGTCCGGCTTTCAACGCATCGACTTGCGCGCCATCTGCCACAATGGCTTTGACGGCACCGTCAGCGACGTGATCGGCATAGCCAAGAAACTCGGTCGCCCCGACAGCGTCCCGCACACGGAACCAGACTTCTCCGGATGCCGCATCCCCGGACGTGAAACCCGCCGCCTTGGAGTCTTCTTTCTGGCGCGCCATGGCTGTGTCAAAGCCGGCTTCATCCACCTGCATGCCACGCCCGCGCAGAATGTCCTGCGTTAAGTCGAGCGGAAACCCAAACGTGTCATAGAGTTTGAACGCGGTTTCGCCAGGCAGCGTGTCGCCTTCCTTAAGATCAGCACTGGCGTCATCGAGCAAAGCCAGCCCGCGGCCAAGCGTTCTTTGAAAGCGGCTTTCTTCCTGTTCCAAAGCGCTTTCTATGGCTGCCTGGGCGCGGCCGAGTTCCGGATAGGCGACACCCATTTCGGTGATCAAAGCTGGCACCAATTTATGCATGCCCGGTTCACGGGCACCAAGGATATGGGCGTGCCGCATGGCCCGGCGCATGATCCGGCGCAAAACATAACCACGGCCTTCATTTGATGGCGTCACGCCGTCGGCGACCAGAAAGGCCGAGGTCCGCAAATGGTCGGCAATCACGCGGAATGAGCCGAGTTGGTCGCCTTTGGCTGTCTGCGCATAGACGTCTTCTTCCGCGGCGATCAGGTTCTGAAACAGATCAATTTCATAATTGTTGTGGACCCCTTGCAGGACCGCAGCGATCCGCTCCAGACCCATGCCGGTATCAATTGAGGGCTTCGGCAGATTGACGCGTTTTCCGCCCGATTGCTGATCAAACTGCATGAAGACCAGATTCCAGATCTCGATAAACCGATCGCCATCTTCTTCCGGCGATCCGGGCGGGCCGCCCCAGATGTCAGGGCCATGATCAAAGAAGATTTCCGAACACGGCCCGCACGGGCCGGTATCGCCCATCGACCAGAAATTATCTGACGTATCGATGCGGATGATGCGATCATCCGACAGACCGGCAACCTTTTTCCAGATCTCCGCGGCCTCATCATCCTCAGCATAGACGGTGACCAGCAATTTGTCGGCCGGCAGACCCAACTCCTTGGTCACCAATTCCCAGCCAAAGGCGATCGCCTCATCCTTGAAATAATCGCCGAACGAGAAATTGCCGAGCATTTCGAAGAATGTGTGGTGGCGCGCCGTGTAACCGACATTGTCGAGATCATTGTGCTTGCCGCCCGCGCGCACACATTTTTGCGAGCTCACTGCGCGCAATTCCGGCGGCGTTTCAGCGCCGGTAAAGATGTTCTTGAACGGCACCATGCCAGCATTGACGAAAAGCAGAGTCGGATCATTCTCCGGCACCAGCGGCGCCGAGGCTTTGCGTGCATGTCCCTTGCTTTCGAAATAGGACAGAAACGCTTCGCGCAGATCGTTGACACTCGTCATCAGACTTCCTCTCGCCGACTCACTAAAATGAGGCTTTGGCGGTGGATATATGTCCATAAAAGCAACGCGCCAAGCGTTTCCGCGGGCGCGTTGCAGATGATTTGACGGGAAAGCGCTGTTAGCCCGCTTCAGCCTCTGGTTCTGCGTCTTCTGCTGGACCACCGCCTTCGGTTAACAAGACGTCCGAGAGCAGGCCTGAGCGCTTGCGGATTTCCAGTTCAATCTCGTCACGAATGTCCGGATTGTCTTTCAGGAACTGGCGCGTCTTCTCACGTCCCTGGCCGATCCGCTCTGGGCCATAAGAATACCAGGAGCCGGATTTCTCGATGACTTCGCATTTGACGCCGAGATCAATGATCTCTCCTGTCTTGGAAATGCCTTCGCCATAAATGATGTCAAACTCGACTTGCCGGAAAGGCGGCGCGACTTTGTTCTTCACCACTTTTACGCGGGTCTGGTTGCCAATCACTTCATCACGATCCTTGAGCGCGCCGATGCGACGAATGTCGAGGCGGACCGAGGAGTAAAATTTCAGTGCATTGCCACCCGTCGTGGTTTCCGGGCTGCCAAACATAACGCCAATCTTCATCCGAATCTGGTTGATGAAGATGACCATACAATTCGACTTGGAAATCGACCCGGTTAACTTACGCAAAGCCTGGCTCATCAAGCGCGCTTGCAGGCCTGGCAGACTGTCGCCCATTTCGCCTTCAATCTCGGCGCGCGGCGTCAGAGCCGCCACAGAGTCGATGACCAGAACATCAATCGCCCCGGACCGGACCAGCGTATCAGCAATTTCCAGAGCCTGCTCGCCGGTGTCCGGCTGCGACACCAGAAGATCGTCGAGATCGACCCCGAGCTTGCCAGCATAGACCGGGTCAAGCGCATGTTCGGCATCGACAAAGGCGCAAACCCCGCCATTTTTCTGAGCTTCCGCCACAATGTGCAGAGACAAAGTCGTCTTACCGGAACTTTCCGGGCCATAAATTTCAATCACACGGCCTTTGGGCAGGCCGCCAATGCCAAGCGCAATGTCGAGACCGAGCGATCCGGTCGGGATCGACTCAATGTCCATCGCCTTTTGTTCGCCAAGACGCATCACTGAGCCTTTGCCAAAAGCACGGTCAATATTGGCTAGAGCCGTTTCGAGAGCTTTCTGCTTATCCACGCCGGAATCCTTATCCACAAGTTGTAGGTTGGCTTTGGACATGAGTCGTTCCTTTTCGTCTATATCTTACTCGGCGAAGAATGGCCCCGAGCCCGCCAGCTGACTCGTATGTACCACATTTGTTCACGAGAACAAAGCAAAAACTTCTTACCGTTTTCAAGGCTTTCCTTTCCGCGCCGGATCAGGCATTATGGGCCTCATGTTGAAAAAGACCGACCGACAGCCTGGCGAAGCCAAGATGCGCTATCTCGATGCAGACCTGGAACTGCTAAGTCCTGGGGATTACGTCATCTGCGCCGTGACAGGCCGGAAAATCCCGCTTGCAGCGCTGCGCTATTGGAGCGTCGATCTGCAAGAAGCCTATGTCGACGCCGCCGCCGCGGCGACGCGAATGGTCGACGCGAAATAGATGTTTATAAGAGACTGGCTGTTTATTGGCCTGCTCTGGTTTGGCTTGCCCGCGCCGGTGCAGGCGGAACCCGTGACGATTTCCTGCCACGGCCAGGCAGTTCAAGGCGGATTGTTGCTGTGCACGGCGCCGGCCGACAGCACGCTCTCGGTTTCCGGCCCGGATGGCAATGCGCGCCGCACTGTACCCGTCGGTGCGGATGGTCTCGCCACGATCGGTCTGCGCCGCAATGAAGACACCGTGCTACTCATCTCTTCGCTGGAATATGATGTGCCGGAACAGATCTTTACGCTGACCGAACGCGACGACCCGTTCCGCACGATAACCGGCCTGGATTGCGATAAAGTCGACGCTCGCACCGAAGAGCAAAAAGCGCATGCCTCGCGCAGCTGGGTGAAAAAGCAGGCAGCCTTCAAGACCTTTGCCAGCGGTGACGGCGCCCGAAATGGCTTTATCCGCCCTTCTGACGGCCCAGCCTCGTCGCCCTTCGGCCCGGCTCGTAAATATATCGGCGTCGGCAAGGATGGCGAACCCTGTGAACGGACATCTGTTCATCAGGGCTATGACATTGCCATCCCGGTCGGTTCGGAGATTGTCGCGCCAGCCGCCGGAACCGTCACATTAGGTGATCCAGACCTTTATTATGAAGGCGGCACGGTGTTCCTTGATCATGGCGACGGACTGGTCTCGGTGTTTCTGCATATGTCGCAAGTCGATGTCAGCGCCGGTGATAAAGTCGAAACCGGCGACCGGCTCGGGGCCAGCGGCAATACCGGTCGAACCAGTGGCCCGCATCTGCACTGGGCTGTCAAATGGCGCAATCCCGCGAGCAGCGAACGCGGCGGAGACTTTTATATCGATCCGGCTTTGCTGCTCGAACTGGCGCCGCAAGGATAATTTGGAGTGCACAGCCTGAATCGCGTTTTTCGGCGCTGAACCCGCGATTTATCCACAAGCGCAAGTCTCTCAAATCCTTAACATCTGCTAAAAACTAACAAATTAATAGATTCTGTTAACCTTTTCGCTCCAACACTCGATTCGCTATAGTGGAGTGTGCCGTATGCGAATGAAGATGTTTGCCGCTGAGTCCCTGGAGGCTGCAAAGGCATTGATCTTTGCGGAAATGGGCGATGATGCGATCATTCTGTCCGAACGCGAAGTGCCCGGCGGGGTAGAAGTGCGCGCAGCGACCGACAAATTGGGTGGTGGCATGGTGCCAAACGAGTCGCGCATCCTGACCCGGCTTGGAGCGACGCCGTCGCCGCGCCTGGTTGAAAGCCCGATCCGCAACCGCGTTCGCGATGCGCTGCTCTGGCATGGCGCACCGGAACGATTCGCAGAGCGCATTGCCGATGCCGGCATCACCGGCGGCTTCGAAGGCCACGAACCGAGCACGGCGCTCGCCGCAGGTCTCGAAAGCGCCATCACCTGCGACCCGATCCCACCTTCTCCACATCGTAATATTGTTCTGGTCGGTGCGCCTGGTCATGGCCGCACCGCCACCGCCGCCAAGCTGACCCGCCGTGCGGCGGTCGCTAAAGCGGAAATTCTTCCCGTCGCAGCAGATCTCGATCTGACCGCTGGCGGCGCACAACTCGCAGCCTATTTGCAGAAAGAGCAGGATCAAATTCGCTCGGTCAGTGATCCGAACGATTTGTTCAAACTGCTCAAGACGATTCAGAATGAAGGCAAACGCTGCGTGATTGACTTACCGGCAATTATTCCGTTCGACCATGATGACATGGCGAGCCTACAGGATTTGCTGGCAGTCATTGACGCTGAACCGGTTTTGGTGATCAGCGCTGAGGGGCACCCTGAAGACCTCAATGAGGCAGCAAGAGCCTTCGCACGCTGTGGTGTGCGTCGGGCCATTGTCACGAAGCTGGATGTCACGCGCCGTCGCGGCGGGATCGTGTCAGCTCTGATTTCTGCGAAAATCGCCTTTTCGCACCTCGCCATCACGCCGTTCATTGGCGGTGGCCTGGTTCCCGCGACTCCCTCCAGACTGGCCCAGTTGCTGACAGAAGACGCACCGGCCCATGTCGCACTTAAAGGAGCTGCATAATGAGCTTCCTTCTTCCTAAATCCCAAGAACGCCCGAACCAGCGCCCACCGCGCCGGGTTGAGCCGGCCTCGATTATCGCGGTTGGGTCCGGCAAAGGCGGGGTTGGCAAGACCTTCATGTCGATCACGCTGGCCAGCGCCATGGCGCAAGCCGGTCGCCGCACTCTGCTCGTCGACGGCGACCTTGGACTCGCCAATGTTGACGTACAGCTCGGCATTGCGCCAGAGACCGACCTCGCGGCGGTGATTGCTGGCTGGGTCGAGCTTGAAGATGCTGTGACTCCGGTCGATGGCGGTTCGGCAGATGGCGGCTTTGATGTTCTGCCTGGCCGATCCGGCTCCGGGGCCCTTGCCGAAATGAATTCCGAGGAAGTCGCCCGCCTGGCGGCTGGCCTGTCGGCGCTGGCTCTGCAATATGATCAGGTCATTCTCGACCTCGGTGCCGGCATTGAATCGAATTGCATGCGGCTCGCCCGGGCCGCCGACAAGGTTCTGATGGTGATTACCGAT
This sequence comes from Pseudomonadota bacterium, assembly GCA_039029475.1. GTDB lineage: Bacteria > Pseudomonadota > Alphaproteobacteria > Caulobacterales > Hyphomonadaceae > Henriciella. The sequence continues at coordinate 224,921 of JBCCGB010000004.1, forward strand.
GAGCCCACGTCAATGACGGATGCATATGCCTTTATCAAAGTGCTGAAAGGTTATGCGCCAGGGGTTGAACAGACGATTGCAATTAATCAGTGCGAAACCCGCGCCGCCGGACAGAATACATTTTCGGCTGTGGCGCAGGCCTGCCAGACATTTCTGGGTTTCCGGCCACATCTCGCCGGAACGGTTATGCGCGATGATGCGGTGCGCGAAGCGATCCGCAGTCAACGAACGTTAATCTCAACAAATGCGTCCTCTCAGCCAATTCAGGACGTTATCGCCATTGCTCACACGCTTCTCGGGCGGACTGGGCAAGACCTTCATTCTTAAGAGGTGTGAATAAAAATATCGTTTCGAATCCGATTGTTAAATCTTCAGTAAGCTTCATTACCTAGATTCACAATGGTTAACGATCACGCTAGGAATGCGAAATACACCGATTCGGGGAGCTGAAAATGCGAGTCTTACTAATCGAGGATGATAATGCCGTCGCCCGTAGCATCGAATTGATGCTGAAAGCGGCAGGCTTTAACATCTACACGACGGACCTTGGTGAAGAGGGCGTCGATCTGGGTAAAGTCTATGAGTATGATATCATCATTCTCGACCTCTCACTCCCGGATATTTCGGGCTATGATGTGCTGAAACAGCTGCGCATGGCGCGAGTCAACACACCGGTCCTGATCCTGTCTGGCAACCCAGACATTGAGGCAAAAGTGAAAACCCTCGGCTATGGCGCTGATGATTATCTCACCAAGCCGTTCAACAAGGACGAACTGATTGCCCGGATTACGGCGATCGTACGTCGCTCCAAAGGCCATGCCGAAAGCGTCATCCGCACCGGCGAAATCCTGGTCAATCTCGATGCCAAAACCGTCGAAGTCGACGAAGAGCGCGTCCACCTGACCGGCAAAGAGTATCAAATGTTTGAGCTGCTCTCCTTGCGCAAAGGGACGACCCTGACCAAGGAAATGTTCCTCAACCACCTTTATGGCGGCATGGACGAGCCAGAGCTCAAGATTATCGACGTGTTCATCTGTAAGCTGCGCAAGAAATTGCAGCAGGCGACTGGCGGCGAACACTATATCGAAACTGTTTGGGGCCGCGGCTATGTTCTGCGCGATCCCAAACCCAAGAAAGAAGCTGTGGCCGCTTAACGCCCCTTCTTTCCCCGAATTCCTTCAAACCCGGTGCCTTGGCATCGGGTTTTATTTTTGGTCTAGTCACGCCGACGGGGACCGGAGGAAGCATATATGACACTGAACATCACTCCCAGCGGACAAGCTTGCGGCGCCGCCGTCACGGGGATCGATCTGACCGCGGACCTGACGCCCGACACGGTGAATGCCATTCGCGCTGCCTGGCTGGAACACCAGGTCCTGGCTTTCCCGGATCAAGCGATGAGCGATGATGATCTTGAGCGGTTCACGCTCTATTTCGGTCCATTTGGCGATGACCCATTCATTGCCCCGATCGAGGGTCGCAATCACATTATTGCGGTCCAGCGGGCGGCCAATGAAACCTCACCAATCTTCGCCGAAGCCTGGCATACGGACTGGAGTTTTCAGACCCTTCCCCCGGCTGGGACGTGTTTGTTCGGGATTACCATTCCACCGCAAGGCGGCGACACGCTGTTCGCCAATCAGCACAAGGCCCTCGATGACATGCCGGACAGTTTACGACAGCGACTGGCGGGCAAGACGGCCATCCATTCGGCTGGCGGCGCGTATGGCCGGAACGGATTTTATGGCGATTCTGACACTGAACAGCGCAGCATGGACATTCGCCCGTCAGATGACGCGCTCGCGACGCACACGCATCCCATCTTTCGCAAACATCCAGAGACCGGCCGAGACGCGATCTTCGGCACGGCCGGCTATATTACCGGTTTCGAAGGTATGGAGGCCGATGCCTCAAGCGAGCTTCTGTTCGAACTCTATCGCTGGCAAACCCGGCCGGAATTTCAATATCGGCACAAATGGCAAGCAAACACATTATTGATGTGGGACAATCGATCGGTTCTGCATATGGCGACCGGCGGGTATGCCGGGCATGATCGCTTGTTGCACCGGACAACGATTGGGGAACGAGCCGCACAATCGTCTTAGCTGGACGCGGTTGACGGCGAGACACATCTTCTCGTCAACGAACCCGGTATCCGCGTTAGGTCCGAGCGGTGCTTGCGGTTCGACGTTTCTTTTCGAATGACCGAGCGCCCTGAACGGCGCCCATTCTGGCGATGAGGTCCACAACCGCACGGGGCAAACATCTGACGATTGACCGGCGTATGAACCAGGCCAGTCCGCCATAATTCCGGAGTTTCTGCTGCGGCAGCACGACACCGGATTGCAAATATGGGGCAAGACTCTCGATCGCGGACTGATGCACATACAGGACTATATTGTTCCGGTACCAGGGTTTGATTTGGCTCTCCTCCACCATCAGGGGGCGCAAGAAATCGACCGGCACAAAGCCTTGCTTCTCGAACAGTCCCCGCCAGAAGCGCAACGGGCGTTCATTCACGTGGTGCTCGCCGCCTTGGCCGGGCACAGCTGCCGAAAACAAGACATGGTCAGAATGTTTGATCAGACTGTTCACGAAGCGCTCTGAGGCAGCTCGCGGCAAATGTTCTGCAACTTCCAGAGAGGACACCAGATCGAATTTTCGCCCGATTGAAAATGGCTCAGACAGGTTATGAGGGACAAATTTATCGCTGGGAATGTGAAGCCGGGTCTGATCCACATAAGGGCCATCTACGCCGCAAAGATCGTCGACCTTCATCTGTGCCCAGACTTTGAGCCAGGCGCCGCGCCCGCACCCGACGTCGAGAACCGAGCGGACATCCAAATGCTTCTGGATCAGCGGCAGGATCTGCGTCGCAGAATCAATTGACCCCTGCTCGATATAGTCAAAAAAAGTCTCGGAATACTCATGCGCCATTTGAAAGCCTCTGATCCCGGTTTTGCGTGGGAGTTGAAAACGCCCAATATCTGAAAAGTAGGAAGTTCAACGCTGGCAGAATGGCAATCACGATCAGCGCGGACCATTCCGGGCGAAGGCTCAAAGCAGGGCCAAGTCCATTGACGACCAGAACGGACAGACTCAATCCCAGCGCGTTTATCACAAGGAATCGTCGCCCTTGTTTCGCATTGGCGGGATCGCGCTTGAAGGTGAAGCGCGCGTGGCCCATGTATTGAAAACAGACGGCGACGCCATAACAAAGTGCGGTCACGAAAATACCGGGGCCTGCAATACTGCTGATTACCCCGATGGCGCCGACGAACAGAAGAGCTGTTATGGCCCCGACAACTCCATATCTGAGAAACTCGGACAGCAATACTGTATTTATACTTCTCATTAGTTGACTAAACCGGTGACAGCTTAATACTTTATGAGAATACGCGCTATTCGTCTTCGTCCAACATATCGGCCCAGAAGACCTGTTTGCTGGCACGCACCGCTTCCACGAGAATTACAAGGACTGCTACGGAGAGCACCCACCATGCTGTGCTGGATTGCCCAGCCCATTCTATTAATGAACTTATCATCACCATGCCTCGGTCTTACGCCGTCAATGGATCCAATATGAAGGTCACCTCTTAACGAGAGCTGAGTCGAATCAGGCACGAACCAGGCAATTCGTAATCAAAATGGCCCAAATTCTTTACCCGGGATGACTTTTGCGTAAACAGAAGCGGATGAGCTCTCGATCGATCACGCGAAAACCTCCCGCCCGTGTCTGGCAGCGCATGTTGTCAGGCCGTCGCCTCGACTTGCTCGACCCTTCCCCGGTCGATGTCGAGATAGAAGACATTGCCCATGGGCTGGCCCGCGTCGCCCGTTGGAATGGCCAGACCAAAGGCGCACACGCCTTTTCTGTCGCTCAGCATAGCGTGATCGTTGAAGCCCTTTGTCTTCAGCTTGAGCCTCGACTCGATCCGCGCTCCCGCCTGCTGGCTTTGCTGCATGATGCCCCGGAATATGTCATTGGCGATATGATTTCGCCGTTCAAGGCGGTTCTCGGTGATGGCTATAAGGATATTGAATCTCGCTTGGCCTTTGCCATTCACGCTCGCTTTGGTTTGCCGGCAGAAACGCCGGCAAGCCTGAAACGCTTGATCAAGAAAGCCGATAATATCTGTGCCTGGTTCGAGGCCACCCAATTGGCCGGTTTTTCCGAAGCCGAATCCGATCGCTTTTTCGGACATCCACCGCGCGGCATGGACCTGGTGCTGACACCGCAGCCGACAGAAACTGCACAAGCCGAATTCATTGCGCGGACCGTCGCCCTGCTGGCCCATATCGAGGCGCCTGCATGAGTCTGATCATCGGCTTGTCAGTAGTGATTGTGGCGTTCGATGGCGAAAAGCCCCGCGTCCTGGCCACCCGTCGCGAGGACGGAATCACCGCCTTGCCGTTCGGCGCCTTTGATCCGCAAGCCCATCGCACATTTGAACTTGCTCTGCGCGGCTGGGTGAAGGAGCAAACCGGGTTTCAGCTTGGTTATGTTGAACAGCTCTACACGTTTGGTGATCGCGACCGCGAAAGCCCGGAAGCGACACTTCTGGACGCGCCAGGGGATGCCCGCGTGGTCAGTGTCGGCTATCTCGCCCTGACGCCGGAAGCAGAGCGCCTTCCAGATGCATTCGAAGCCCGCTGGCGCGGATGGTATCGCCATTTCCCCTGGGAAGATCGGCGCGGCGGGCATCCAGCCATTATTGATCAACTGATCGCGCCAAAACTGATGACCTGGGCGGCGGGCAATCCGGACCGCTTGTCGCGCGCAGAATCAGCTTTCGGCCTGTCCGGTAATGATTGGCCAGATGAAGCCGTGCTCGAGCGTTATGAACTGTTGTACGAAGCTGGACTGGTCGCCGAGTGTGCCCGTGATCTGGATCTGCCTGTGCCGGATGTTCAGCTCGGCGAACCCATGGCGTCTGACCACCGGCGCATCCTGGCCACCGCGATCAGTCGCTTGCGTGCGAAGATACGCTATCGCCCTGTGGCGTTCGAATTGATGCCTGATCAGTTCACGTTGACGGCGTTGCAAAGCACGGTCGAGGCGATCCTGGGACAGGTCCTGCACAAGCAAAATTTCCGCCGCGCGCTGGACCGTACGGGCCTGGTCGAAGGGACAGGTGAAATGGAAAGCGGGACCGGCGGCCGCCCGGCTGAACTTTATCGGTTCAAGCGCGAAGCCTTGCGCAAGACCGGCGCCCGCGGACTGACCGCGCCTCTGGTTCGCAATTAGGTGACCGCTGATCTGACTTTGAATTGCGGCTGATCCCAAGCCCGCGTCCGCAGGATATCTTCGAGCGTGACCATCGCGTCCCAGACGTCGACGAAGCGGACATAAAGCGGCGAGAATCCAAATCGCATCGCGTCTGGCGCCCTGAAGTCGGGAATAATGTTCCGCGCAATCAGCGCCTGCACGATCGCATATCCGTCGTCGTGCAAGAGGCTGACATGACCGCCGCGCATGGCGCCGATGCCGGGTGAGATGGTTTCAAGCGCCAGCTGCTCGGCCCACCACAGGCACACATCGCCGAGCGCACGCGCTTTCTGGCCAAGATTGGCAATCGCGATATCTGAAAACACGTCCAGGGCCCCGTCCAGGGTCCGCAATGAAAGGACCGGCGGTGTGCCAGCTGCAAATCGGGCGGCACCATGCACAGGATGATAATCCGGCTCAAATTCGAAAGGTTGCGCATGCCCAAACCAGCCGGGCAGCGGATTGCGCAATTGCTGCGCCAGAGCGGCCTCGACATAGACAAATGCCGGTGCGCCCGGTCCGCCATTCAGATACTTATAAGTGCACCCGGTCGCCAGCCGAGCCCCCCAAGCTTTGAGGTCCAGATCCACGCAACCCGTGGCGTGGCTCAAGTCCCAAACAATCAGCGCGCCGGTCTGCGCGGCGATGGCTTCGAGTCGGGCAATATTCTCCACCTCGCCTGTGCGATAATTGACCACGCTTTTCAGAAGGATACCGCCCATCGCGAGCGCCCTCTCAGCCTGTCCGGATGGCACTCTCTGAAATGCCGCGCCGGTCTGCTGAGACAGGCCTTGCGCCATGTATTGATCGGTCGGAAATTCATCCTCTTCGACCATGACTCGCTTTTCCGCGGCGAGCTCAAGCGCTGCCTTTGCGAGCTTGTAAAGATTGATCGAGACGCTGTCACAAACCAGGACGTCATCCGCCGCGACACCGATCAAACGCGCCAATTTGGCGCCGACGGTGCGTGGCAGGTTGATCCAGTCGGCATCATTCCAGGACCGGATCAAGCCGTTTGCCCACTCGTCCTTTGTCGCCCGATCGCCAGCTGCCAAGGCCAGGTGAGAAGCGGGTCCCAGCGAATGACCGTCAAGATAGATCATTCCCGTTGGTAGCGAAAACGCTGCCGCTGCCGGCGCCAATGAGTCGGATGCATCTAATGACAGGGCGTCAGCACGACTGGTTGGGAGCGCATAAGTCATGGGCCTCTCTTGCAACAGGAAGGACCGGCCCGCCAGCCCTTTCCTCATGCTTGCCATGCACGCCATTTCGCGGAACAAGACGCCTTATGAAACACCTTTGCTCACTCTTTCTGACTGTAATCTGTCTGGCCGCGTGCGCCCCTGGCGAAACGATCTCCGATCCCGATATCGACCCCATTATCGCGAGTGATGAAACGACAGAAGTGCCCAACCACGTTGCGTTGCTAACCTGGTCGGATCTGCTGTCGCAGGAAAAACCTATGCCGTCGCTGACAGTGCGTATCGGTGACAGTGAAACAGACCTGGTCGATCTGTGGCTCCCCGAAACGCCTGGGCCGCACCCGGTGATCCTCATGGTTCACGGCGGATGCTGGCAAAAATCGATCGCTGACCGGACGCTGATGAATTACGCCGCCGAAGATTTGCGCCAACGTGGTCTGGCCGTATGGAACATAGAGTATCGCGGGGTCGACGAGCCCGGCGGTGGGTATCCAGGAACCTATCTCGATGTCGCGCGGGCCGCTGATGCTTTGCGTCAGCACGCCGATCAGCATGCGCTTGACCTTTCCCGGGTCGCTGGCATCGGACATTCTGCGGGTGGACATCTGGTCGCCTGGCTGGCGGCCCGTGCGGCTTTGCCGAAACAGAGTCCGCTGTTTCAGGAGGACCCGCTGCTGATGCGCGGCATCGTCAATTCCGGTGGCCTGGCCGACCTCGCTGTGTCGACGCGCGTGACACAGTTTGATTGTCTCGGAGCCATCCTGGACAGTTTGACCGGGCCACCGTCTGACCTGCGTTCATCGGTTTTTGCCGATACATCGCCAGCGGAACTTTTGCCTTTACCCGGCCGCTTTATCAGCGTCAGCGGCGCCATGGACCGGATTTCACCGCCGGGTCTTGCCGACGCAATTGCCGCCAAGAATAAGGCCGTCGGGGGTGCAGGGCAGTCGGTTATTGTCGCTGGCAATAATCATGTCGATCTGATCGCACCCGGAACCGCGGCATGGGAGATACAGGCATCGCTTTTACAGGATATGCTGGCGCCCAGATAAAGCCAGAAACACGGGAAAACTGAAACCGGCCGCCAAGCCGCCAAGATGCGCGGCCCAGGCAATCTGCATGACGCCGACATCCCCGCCCAGAAATGCCAAAACAATATTGATCACAATCCAGGGCAAGCTGAGCGACCAGGCGTCTTTCCATCCGCCGCGCGTAAATCCGACCGCGGGCAGCAGACCGGATATCGCGGAACTGGCGCCAATTGCGATGCTGTCCTTGGCTTCAATCGCAGACCAAATCACTTGCGCCAGCGCACCACCTGCGGCGCACAGGGCGAAGAAAAGCAGAAATAGCGCTGCGCCCTTGGACGAGGCCCCCAGCGCCTTGGCGACGATCGGTCCAAGCGCGATCAACATGGCCATATTCATCATCAGATGAAATGATCCGCCATGCAGGAATGTGTGCAGGACATAAGGCGCAAAATCGCCCCACGGCCGATAGACATTTTCGAAGCTCGGCCCGCCGGCAATCGCGGCGGTGGCAAACATCCAGTCCTGAACCGCGCTCGACGCGTTGAACTGCACCAGCGTGACCGCGATGATCGCGCCCGTCAGGATCAGGATGACCGTCGGAAAGCCCTTGCGAAAGATCGGTGGCTGTTCGGGCTTTTCGTCTGGATCATGATAGACTTGCATGCTTCACATATGGCGCTTTACCGGCCGAGCGCCAGTCTTGTTGTGCCGCGGCGTGACGGCTTGACCGCAACAGGCTTTTAAAAAAACCGTGATGACAAGACAGACCCACGCCGCTTTTGTCTGCGCTGTGTAAGGTCTGGCATGGGAGGTCAAAGAATGGATGATTTCAAAGACAAGGTCGTCGTTATTACTGGCGGCGCGACCGGCATTGGCTTTGGCTTGGCGAAGCGCTTTGGGGCGCTCGGAGCGAAAGTCGTGATCGGCGAGCCGCGACAGGACCGCCTTGATGACGCCGTCGCAATTCTGACCAAACTCGGCGTCGACGCCGCCTCGATGGTGATGGACGTCACCAAGACAGAAAGCGTTGAGGTGTTTGCAGATTTCGTCTGGGACAAGCATGGCGCTGCCCATGTCCTGATCAATAATGCTGGTATCGCCGTTGGACGTGCGCCAATGCCTGAAATGCCGATGGCGGATGTTCGTCGCTTGTTTGACGTCAATTTCTTCGGGGTCTGGCAGGGAGCCGCAATCTTCGGCAAGCGGATGATCGCACAAGGCGAACCCGCCGCGATCTACAATGTCGCCTCAGAGAACGCTTTCTTCAACGCCGTACGCAATAGCGCCGCCTACATCGCGTCCAAGCATGCCGTACGCGGCCTGACCGAAGCTATGCGCGATGATTTCCCGGAATTTATCCAGGTCGGCATGATTGTTCCCGGTTTTGTTGCGTCCGATATGACGGCCGGGTCCGAGCAATTCGCCATGGATGCTGACACATTTGCCGAGAAAGTCGTGACGCAAATCGCTGCGGGTGAATTCTACATCGTCACGCACGCCTTCAACATTGAACGGATCAAGCCGATCCATGACAAGATAGAAGACTCCTATGCCCGAAACGCGCCGCGTTATGATGGGGATGATGAATATGATGTGCCAACTCTGTTGGCGCGGTTGCGCGCGAGGAGGGATGGCGCATGAATTGGTTGAAACCTGGAAATACAGCTGTGGTGACCGGCGCGGCCGGTGGCATCGGTCTGGAAGCGGCAAAGCGTTTCGCCCAAGCCGGCATGAATGTCGTTCTCGTCGACATGAAAGAAGACGCCTTGAAAGCCGCCGAGACAGATTTATCCGGGAGCGGCGGCAAAATTGTCAGCCGGGTATGCGATGTCTCGGATGTCAGCGCCATCGACGCCTTGCGCGATCAGGTCTTGGCTGAATTCGGCAAAGTGCACTGCCTCATGAACAATGCCGGCATTGGCCGCATGGGGACCAAGCCATGGGAAGACCTGGACGCCTTTAACAGCCTGGTTGCAATCAATTTGATGGGCGTGATCCATGGCTGCCACGCCTTCATGCCCAGCATGCTGGGCCATGGCGAACCCGCCGCCGTAATCAATACCGGCTCGAAACAGGGCATTACCAAGCCGCCGGGCAATTATGCCTACAACCTCTCAAAGGCCGGCGTGCTGGCTTATACAGAGAGCATCGCGCACGCGCTGCGCCAGGAAGACAATTGTCAGATCAGCGCGCACCTCTTGATCCCGGCTTTTGTCTACACGCCCCTGGTTTCAGCCTTCATACCGCAAAAACCTGCGGGCGCGGCGACGGCAGAAGAGACGGTCGACTTCATGATGGCATCGCTTGCACGCGGCGACTTCTACATCCTCTGCCCGGACAATGAGACGCCGCGGGCGCTGGATGAGAAACGCATTCAGTGGACGGCGGATGATCTGATCCAGAATCGCCCCGCGCTGTCGCGCTGGCATCCGGACTATACGGACGCGTTTAACGCGTTTGTGGAATCAGAGACTTGATCGCTCAATTACATTTCATCAGCGATCCTGGCGACAGGCATTCAAGATGCTTCCGATTGGCCCACTCCAAACATGTAAGATAAGCAGCATCTCTTAATGTGCTGACATCGCTTCCATAAACCACATCGCAATCGTTTATTCGGCTCTTGAACTCGGAGTGGCATTTTCTGATGCACTGTTCTCGATCAGGGTCTTCCTCGTCGTCCAGGAGCAGGCCAAGCAAGACGTTGTCATAGGAGTAGAGGTGTCGATCATATGCGCCTCCCGGCATATGCTGATCTATTTCAGAATCGCAATTTATCCCCAGACACAATGTTTGCGCCTGACTTGTTGAAACCAAACCAACCGATACCACTGCAAGGAAAACAGTCTTCATAATGCACTCTCTATTAGTTGATTATTTATCTATACACTATATTTATTTATATATGAACGGTTGCCGCAAATAAAAAACGCCCCGAACTGCCAACAGTTCGGGGCCAAGAATGGTCAGCAATTTGGGGAGGCGTTCGGGCTAATATTTATAGCCGAACCCAATGCCGACCACGGTGGGGTTGATGTCGACCTCCGCATCGACACTTGCCCCTAAGGCGGTGGTAAAATCGACCGTCACGTCGGTATTGATCCAGACTTTCTTGATGTCAGCATTGAGCAGCCAGCCCCCGGGCTCACCGTCCAGATCATAGTCTACACCGACCTGAAGCGCCCCGCCAAAGCTCGGATCATAATCAATGCCATCAGCGACGCTGCCTGCATCTTCATCGAAGAAGAGGGTCGCGTTCAAGCCTGCCCCGACATAGGGTTTGAACTTGGTCCCGGTGTCGAAATGATATTGCAGTGTCAATGTCGGCGGCAGCAGCCAGACATCGCCCAGGTCAATGTCGGCATCGGTCAGCGCGCCCGGCACGATCACGCCCGTGGCATCGACATCGTGCGGCGTCACGGCAAGGATCAACTCAACCGCGAGATTGTCGTTGAAGAAATAAGTGATGTCGAGTTCCGGCACGTATTGATCGCCAATATCGACATCGCCAACCAGCGCCGTCCCGGCGACAGACAAGTCCGCCCCGGCATCCGGCAACACGCCGAGCAGACGCCCGCGCACCAGCCAAGGATTGTCTTCCGCATAGGCGACCGTGCCCAGCAACGCGGAACTTGCCATCAGGGCCGAACAGAACAGTGATTTCATGACCAAGCCTTCTTTCTCATTTGCTCATGCAGGAGACATAGGCAGCTGTTTTAACGCCATAAATTCACCACTCTGCCGCGCGGAAACATACCGCGCGGCAGACCCGCCCAAATATGTATTCTTCCGCAGTGACGTCGCCGCATGTTCGAGTAAGGCTGGTAAGAACCCGCACGCGATTTTTTACCCGCCCTCTTCACTTTTCCGCTCAATCACCCAAAATGGCGCGCATGGCTCATTCGCATTCACATCACCACGCCAATACGCCCTGTAGCCCGCAGGAAGCCGAAGCCTTTCTGGCCGAAGCCGAGCAGGCCGTGGAAAAAAAGGGTCAGAAACTGACCAAGATTCGTCGCAAGGTTTTGCACTTATTGCTGGAAAGCGAGGAACCGGCCAAAGCCTATGACTTGCTCGCCAATCTGGATGGCGAAGGCGCGGCGAAACCGCCAACCGTCTATCGCGCTCTCGATTTTCTTCAGGACATGGGATTGGCGCACAAGATTGAGAGCCTCAACGCCTATGTCGCGTGCGGCCATACCAGCCACGCCCACTCTGCTGTTTTCATTATTTGCGAAACCTGCGGTGCAGCCGAAGAATTACATGCGGTTGAAACCGGCAACGCGATGCGGACCGAAGCCGAAGCGGCTGGTTTCACAATCCGCAGCACAGTGATTGAAGCTCGCGGCATCTGTCGCAAGTGCGCCGCATGATCCCGCTTTGGAGCGGCATCCCGAACACTTGGGATTGCGACGAGATGGGACACATGAATGTCCGGGTCTATGTCGAAAAGGCGATGGAAGGCTTAGGCACACTGGCTGGCGCCATCGACATGCCGCATGCGTTTCACGCCAACGCCTTATCGACCATGGTGCCGGCCGAACATCATATCCGCTATATCCGCGAGGCGCATGCTGGAACACCGCTGACCATGACCGGGTGTGTCTTGGATTGGGATGAGACCAGTGCGCTGATTTACCAGGACATGCGTCACAGCGATGGGCGTCCTGCAGCAGCCTTTCGTACCCGCGTTCAGCACGTCGCCACGTCGACCGGAAAGCCGTTTCCGTGGAGCACCCGCACGCGCGCGCAACTGGAAGCACTGCGCGGCACCGCACCCGACGATACGCGCCCGCGCGGCATTGACCCAGATCGCGTCCCGATCCCGTCCGATCAGGCAACCATGGCGCAAGTCGAACACTGCGGCGCGCCGGAAATTGGCCGCGGCATGATTTTACCTCGCGAATGCGATGTGTTTGGCCGGTTTTGGGCACCTTGGTTCATGGGCCGGATTTCTGACTCAGTGCCGACCCTATTGTCTGATTGGCGCGCCAAAGTGGCCTCCTCCAAAACCGGCGCGCGGATGGGCGGCGCCGTTCTCGAGTATCGTTTGATCTATCGCAAATGGCCGCGCGCCGGGGATCGCTTTGTGATCCATACAAGTCTTGCCGACGTCGCGGAGAAAACCCATTCCCTATCGCATTGGGTGCTTAATCCCGATTCCGGTGAAGCCTATATCACCAGCGAGGCTGTCGCTGTGACGTTTGATCTGGAAACCCGCAAAGTTATCCCGACGCCGGCTGAACAAATCACCGAACTGGACAAGCTCGCGCCGCGTGGATTGACGCTGTAACGGCAGAATTTTCCGCTAACCGCGCAGGCTGCGCTTGACCGTCCCGACTTCTTCATCCGCCAGCCCTTCAATCAGGCTGGAAATGAAAGACGACAAGTGATCACGGACGTCATACGGCGCTTCCATTGGCAGGAAGTGGGTCGTGTTCACACGCTCTTTCAGAATCAGGTGCGGACATTTGGCCGTCAACCGGGCGGCAACTTCGTCGGTCAGCACAGAATCGCGATCGGGCCGCAGCACCGTGATCGGGATCCTGTGTTTCTTGATCTTGCGCAACGCCCCCCACGGGCGATTGCGTTGCGCCAGAAAGGTCGCGGCTTCCCATTTCGGGTCGCACAGCAATTGCCAGACTTGTTTGTCACTGTCGGGATCGTTGCCGTCGGTCCGATCAAAAGCGTCGAGAATATAGTCTTCGAGAAAGGGTTCGCGCCAGGTGGTGAACGCCCCACGGCCTTTATATTTGAACTGGATGTGTTCGCGCGAATCAAACTTGTTGCGCCGTCGTCGCGCCTGTTTCGCCATGTGATGGCCGCCGCGTCGGAACGGCGACAAATGCATACCCATATAATAACGCGCAGGCAGTATGACCGGGTCAACCAGAACCAATCCGGCGACTTTGTCGGGGCGCGCACCAGCCGCTAATAATGCCACAGTCGCGCCCATGGAATGGCCGCCAAGAACGATCGGTCTGACCGGCGACTCGCGGTCAATGAAAGCCAGGACATCATCGCGATAACGTTTCCACGATTTCAGTTTCGACGGATCGGCCGGCAGAGTCGAACGACCATGTCCGCGCAAATCCACAGCCTGAACCTTGGTTCGCAACCCAAGCGGCGCCAGAATAGACTGATAGGTCATGGCGTTGAACCCGGTCGCATGCAGCCACAGCGCTGCAAGCTTCTTGGCCGGATCCCCAAATTCCAAGGCCGCCATATCCCCTTCTGGGGTTTCGAACGTGAAACGACGCATTCTGTTCCTAAACTCTAGCCAAATACGCGGCGCAGCAATTCCGTGGTTCGCGCGACCGGATTGTCTCTGATTTTCTGTTCTTCAACTGCCAGATAGTTGAACAGACCATCAAGGCCAAATTGGACCGCATATGCGGTTAAATCAGATTTATAGTCAGTTGCCGCGATGGCGAGCAACGGCTGACTCGAGGTCACACTGTCGAGCGCCTGATAGGCGCCAGAGGAATCAAGTGCGTTTTCGACAAAAGGCGTGAAGGTCTGACGCAAACTCGTTTCTGTGCGCCGGCGCAGGAAATCCGTTGCCGCCGAATCGCCGCCCTGCAGGATGCCGAGTGCATCCTCAATGGTGATGGACTGCACCGCATCGATGACAATCCTCTTGCCCGCCGGGACCGCGCTTTCTGCGGCGCGGTTCAGGCGCAGTTGGACATCGTCCAGCGGCCCTGACAGACCGAGCTTGGCAAGCTCGCCCTGGACCTGACCAAGGCGTCCGGGCAATGGAATCTGGATTTTCGGATCTTTCCAATAGCCATCGACAACGCCGATTTGCGACGCTACGCGCTCCGTCCCGATCTCCAGTGCCTGACGCAACCCGGCATCAATCTCCGCCAGCGTCAGCTCACCGCCTGACACGCCACTGCCATCAATGCCGCCAAGCACTTCACCCAGCACTTCACCGAAATCTCCACCACCCCCGGATTCGCATCCAGCTGGAATCATGCACAAGGCCAAAGCCCCGATGATTGTGTATCGCATTGATTGCTCCCTTAGCTTGAACCTGTTGAAATAGGATTCACCCATAAAATCAAACATTTGCATGCTTATCGCCGGGTCACACTGGAGATTGTACCCTGCATGCGCTAGTTTATCGAGGGATTTGGAGACGTTGAAATGCTGAAGAAAACACACGAATGCTTCACGGTGTCGGTGGAAGACAAGGTGGCGCACATTGTCTTAAGTCGCCCACAAGCGATGAATGCGATGAATCAGGCGTTCTGGAATGAGCTGCCTGCCATCGTCAGTGAGATTGATGCCACGGCTGCCGCGCGCGTGATCGTGATTTCTTCGGAGGGCAAGCATTTCTCGGCCGGGATGGACTTGTCGGTCTTCAGTCAGGATGGCGCCGTGTCTCACAGCAAAGTCGATCGCCATGTCGCTGCTGAAGCGTTTCGGTCCAATATCAAGCAGATTCAGTCTTCCTTCAACGCCCTTGAGGACGCCCGCGTACCAGTCCTGATCGCCTGTCAGGGCGGTGTCATTGGCGGCGCGATTGACATGATCTCGGCAGGCGACATTCGCTGGTGCACCAAGGACGCCTTCTTCTGTATTCAGGAAACCAATATCGCGATGACTGCGGATGTCGGGACGTTCCCGCGCTTGCAGCGCTACATCCCGGAAGGCTGGGTCAAGCAAATGGCTTATACCGGCGAACGCCTTGGCGCGGCCAAAGCCAAGGAAATCGGCCTGGTCAATGAAGTGTTTGAAACACAAGAGGAAATGCTCGAACATGTGCTGGGCGTGGCGCGCGAAATCGCGACCAAAAACCCGTTGGCCGTGACCGGTTGCAAAGTCCTGATCAATTATGGCCGCGATCATTCAACGGCAGATACGCTGGACTATATCGGCGTCTGGAATTCCGGCATGTTGCCGCCATCGCATATGCAGGAAGCGTTCAAGGCCAAAGCCGAAAAGCGCGATGCGGAGTTCCCGGACTTGCTGCCCTTACGCAAGACCCCGATGTAATCGGGATTGATCAGGTCAGGCGAAAGACCACGGTCGCTTTCAACAGATTGCGATCGCCCTGGCGGGCCAGTCCGCTGGCGAAAATCAAGGTGCGCGTGCGGCGGTCAATCCGGCTCTCAAACCTGACGTCTGTACCGCTTTCAACCTCTGCGGAGACATCATAAGTCACCGAGACAAAGTGCAATGTCTGGTTCTTAAGTTGTGCGTCAGCGTGTTGTTCGATCACCGTCTGCAGCAACACACCAATTTGCGTTGTGTTCCAGCTTTCGGGGATCACCGTAGCGACCCCGTCTTCCAGGAAAGTCAGCGCGCTCAGCGGAATGGTCAGATCGGTTTGTATCGGCATCGCATTCCCCTAATCTCAGCCGACAAAAAAGAAAAGGCTCACAGCGCTATGACGCTGCGAGCCTCTGCTTTAACCTGTTTTGTAAAAGGACCGTCAGGCTGCGGCGGCCGCCGCCCCCGTGTCCGTACCTGTCAGCATATCGGCAACCACCAGATCGCCCAGATGACCGAAGGATTCCATGCCATAGGTGGTTTGCATATAGCCGCTGATCGCCGGCAATAATTGCGAAATTTGTTTGTGTCCCAGCCCGGCCTGATGAAGGCTGGTAAACATGCCTTCACCGACATGGCGCCGCCCGCCAGGCGTTTGCTCGATCAGACGGGCGATGATGCTGGTCGATGCGCCCTGTTCTGCACCAGTCGTCGCTGAAAGCGTCCGGGCGCCAGGCATTTTCCGGAACATGGCTTCGGCCAGGGGTGAGCCCTGCCGTTCCGCTGTGTTCAGAACGATTCCCAATGCATGGCGCGTTTTGACTTGGGTCAGCCCAGTCGCATCCGCGCAGGTCTTGATCAGATTTTTCAGCATCGAGTTGGTTCCTTCCTACAGGTCTTAAACGACAACTCTAGGGGACGGCCCTTGACTGAAAGTTACCAGAACCGTGCTTTTCGTTCACTTTCCGCGCCTCAGAAGTTAAAGTGCGTTAGGGCGGGGTTAACAAAACCGCTGATTTGTTAACGAATCACCCCTTACATGCGCTCGGGGGCTGTGATTCCGAGGATTCCGAGCCCCGCTTCCAATTGGTGCAAGACGGTTTGGCTCAGCGCCAGACGCGCGGCGCGCGTTTCACCGGCAATATCATCCTTCAGGATCGGACAGGCCGCATAGAACGCGCTGAACGCCTGAGCGAGCCCATAGACATGTTCGCAAATATAATGCGGCATGCGCTTTTCGCGGGCGAGGCGCAAAGCCAGAGCGAAGCCATCAAGGGCCAGCACCAATTTACGTTCTTCCGCGGTTGCGATGGTCATTTGACCCGGTGCGAAACCTTGTTCCTTTGCCCGACGCAGAATGGCTTTGACGCGGACAGCGGCATACAACAAATAAGGCCCTGTCTTCCCTTCAAAACTTGTGAACCGCTCAAGATCAAAAACATAATTGGTGGTGCGTTGATTTTGCAGATCTGCAAAGCGCAATGAAGCGCGGGCGACCAATTCTCCGATCACTGCTTTTTCGGTTGCGTCGATATCACCTGAAAGGCCGGTCTCGCCTATGCGTTTGGTCGCTTCCGCCAGTGCCATGGCGTTGAGGTCTGCCAAACGCAGCGTGCCGCCTTCGCGGGTCTTGAACGGTTTGCCATCCGTGCCGTTCACGGTGCCGAAGCCGAGATGTTCAAGCCGGTCACGCGCAATATAGCCGGCTTTGTCCGAAGCCCGGTAGACTTGTTCAAAATGCAGCGCCTGGCGCTGATCGACCACATAAAGAACACGGTCCGGGCCAATCGTCTCGACCCGGTCCTTAATCGTCGCCAGGTCGGTCGCATGATAGCCGGTTGCGCCGCGCGAATTGACCAGCATGAAAGGCGGCATCGGGTTTTTCAGACGTGGCTGACCGTCTTTGCCAAGGGTTTCGACATTCTCATCATCGCGGGCGATCGGAATGATCCAGGCGCCCTCATCCTCAATTGCGAGGCCTCTCGATTTCAAGTCTTCGACCATTGGCGCAATTAGCGGGTCAACATCGCTCTCGCCCTTCCAGAGGTCGAATGAGACATCGAGAAAGCCATAATCCACCTTCAAAGCAGCCACTGAAACATCGATGAAATGCTGCAGCAAAGCCCGATAACCGGGGCGTCCGGCTTGCATTTCTGCGACGGCTTGCTGGGCGCGTTTGGCATAGGCTTCGTCTTCTTTCGATCGCGCCGATGCCATCGGATAAAGCCTGGAGAGGTCGTCCATCGTCACGGGCGACTCTGCTGGGAACGGGCCCCGCGCCTCGCCATCGAAATAGGCCAGCTCTGGCTGTTCATCCATAACCGCGATGATCAGAAGCCCCATTTGCAGGCCCCAATCGCCGAGATGGACATCGCCGGTCACATCATCGCCGAGGAAGCGCAACAAGCGGACCAGGGTGTCGCCAATCACAGCGGAGCGGATATGCCCGACATGCATCGGTTTGGCCACATTCGGACCCCCAAAATCAATCACGACTTTCTCAGGGTCTGATGCGGCGCCGCCCCCTGCTTTGGGATCAGTGCTGATAAAGACCGCCTGTTTGGCCAAAGCTGCGGCGCTGATCGTGATATTGAGAAAGCCCGGACCAGCAACATCAACGCGGTCCACAGCATCGTGATCAGCGAGGCGCGGCGCGATTTTCGCCGCCAGCTCCCGCGGGTTCATGCCGGCCTGTTTGGCCGCGCCCATGCAGCCATTACATTGAAAGTCTGCAAGCTCAGGGCGATCGGACTGTTTGACCGCGCCCCAACGCGCTTCCAGGCCTTCAGCCTCAAATGCAGCGCTGCACGCGCCCGCCAGTTGCGTCGCGAGATCTGTCATGTTGAACCCCAATCCCAGACTATTGTCCCGCGTTCAAACGGAACCGTCGCCCTTCTCTATTATAGGTGAGCTGCTCATCGGTGAGATCAAAGCCAATCAGCACTTCAAAGTTTGCCGCTGAAACCGACTCATCCGCCCGCGGAATGATGATTTGCTGCAAAATCTCGGTTTCTCCGACAACTGGACCGTCAGAGAAATTCGCATTCACGGTAAAGTGCTCTTTGTTCAGCACTTTTCCGCTGCGCCGCGTGACCGCCACCCAATAGCTGTAATCGCGCCGATTGCTGTCGGCAGCTGGCCCTTTGCCAAAGGCAAAGTCGATTTCCACTTCTGCGCGCACCGGATTGCTGCCGGCATAGCGGCAATAGAGCCGCACATCGACGATCTCTCCGGTATATTCGACATTCGGGAACAATTGCTGATCGCCATCGAAAACAACGATTCTTGAAGCATTATAGACCGACCCTGCCGGGGGACAGGTACCGGCATTCTGGCGCGTGTCGAACGCACTTCCGATACTGGATCCCGACTGACATGCGCCAAGCGCAAGCAAAATCGTCGAAAGGGCTAAAATCCGCATATGTGATGCCTTGTCACTCTTGGCCTCGCACGCGAGGCTATCCATTTAACGTCGAGAGTGTTACCGGGCCATGGCAGGGCAGGCAACGCCCTATCTGCGTCGCAATCATGAGGACACTGTAAGGTCATGAAGCCGCTGACTATTCTTCTCGCCGCGCCGCGCGGGTTTTGCGCCGGGGTCGACCGCGCGATTCAAATTGTCGAAGAAGCTTTGGCGAAATGGGGTGCGCCGGTCTATGTTCGCCATGAAATCGTGCACAATGAGCATGTCGTTTCACGGCTCGAACAAATGGGCGCTGTGTTTGTCGATGAGTTAGATGACTGCCCGGATGACCGCCCGGTCGTGTTTTCTGCGCACGGGGTGCCGAAAGCGGTTCCGGCCGCAGCGGCGGCGCGAGACATGGTCTTTGTTGACGCCACCTGCCCTCTGGTCTCGAAAGTTCATGTTGAAGCCGAGCGGCATCACAAGTCCGGCCGGGAAATCGTTTTGATTGGCCATGCCGGACATCCCGAAGTCATTGGCACTATGGGACAGTTGCCAGACGGCAGCATGGCCTTGATTGAGACCGTCGCGGATGTCGCCCAGTATCAACCACGTGACCCGGAAAACCTGGCGTTTGTGACCCAGACGACATTGAGCGTCGACGATACCGCCGAAATCGTCGCGGCGTTGCAAGACCGGTTTCCCAGCATATCCGTGCCGCACAAGGAAGACATTTGCTATGCCACGACCAACCGCCAGGAAGCGGTTAAGGAAATGGCCAAGCGGGCGGCGCTATTCCTTGTCATTGGCGCGGAAACCTCGTCCAATTCAAAACGCCTGGTCGATGTCGCCTTGCGCGCCGGGTCGCAAGATGCGCGCCTGATCGCCAGCGCTGAAAATATTGAATGGGCCTGGTTTGACGGCGTTGAGACCTTAGGCCTCACGGCAGGCGCCAGTGCGCCGGAAGATCTGGTTCAGGGTGTGATCGCGGCCTGTCGCGCGCGTTTTGATATCCGTGTCGAGGAAGTCACCACGGCCACGGAGAGCGTCGTTTTCAAGCTTCCACGGGTGCTTGAACGCGCCTAGACGCGCGACAGTGTGCCGATTGCGACTCGCCCGCTCTGGGTCTATAGCGCGGCTGAAATCTCACACCTTGCTGTTTGGACGCCAGATATGATTCCACGCTATGCCCGCCCCGCCATGACTGCCATCTGGGATCCGACCAGCAAATATGGCATTTGGCTGGAGATTGAGACGCTGGCGGCCGAAGCGATGGAAGAGCTCGGACAAATCCCGGCCGGCACCAGCGCCGTGGTCCGCGAGAAAGGCGCCTTCGAAGTCGCCCGAATTGACGAAATTGAGGCCGAGGTGAAGCATGATGTTATCGCCTTCCTGACCAATGTCGCTGAACATGTCGGCGAGCCTGCACGCTTCCTGCACAAGGGAATGACCAGCTCGGATGTGCTCGACACGTGCCTGAATGTGCAATTGGTGCGGGCGACGGACCTGATGATGGAAGGCCTCGACCGCGTCCTGGCCGCCCTCGAAAAACGGGCCTTCGAACACAAAATGACGCCAACCATTGGCCGCAGCCATGGCATCCATGCCGAACCCACCACGTTTGGCATCAAGCTCGCAACCTTCCATGCGGAATTTCAGCGCGCCAAACGGCGCCTCATCACGGCCCGCGAAGAAGTCGCAACATGTGCGATTTCCGGCGCGGTCGGCACGTTCGCCAATATTGATCCCCGGATTGAGGAATATGTCTCCGAAAAGCTCGGCCTGACGCCAGAACCGGTTTCAACGCAGGTCATCCCGCGCGATCGGCATGCCGCCTATTTCGCCGCACTCGGCGTGATTGCCTCTTCAATTGAACGGCTCGCTGTCGAAATTCGTCACTTGCAGCGGACCGAACTGTATGAAGCCGAAGAATTCTTCTCGAAAGGTCAGAAGGGCTCGTCGGCCATGCCACACAAGCGCAATCCGGTGCTGACGGAAAACCTGACCGGCCTTGCCCGTCTCGTCAGGATGGCCGTTGTCCCAGCCATGGAAAATGTCGCGCTGTGGCATGAGCGGGACATTTCACATTCATCGGTTGAGCGCGGCATCGGCCCGGATTCAACCATCCATCTCGACTTCGCTCTGCATCGTCTGGCCGGCGTCATCGAAAACCTGCTGGTCTATCCGGACAATATGCAGGCGGTGATGGACAAGATGGGCGGCTTGCACAATTCGCAACGCGTCCTGCTGGCGCTGGTCGAAGCCGGGAATAGCCGCGAAGACAGCTATCGCATGGTCCAGCGCAATGCGATGAAGACCTGGGCCGGTGAAGGTGATTTTCTCGACCATCTGAAAGCCGATACGGATGTCACCGCGAAATTGTCAGACGAGAAGCTGGAAAGCCTGTTTGATGATGCCTATCACTTCCAACGCGTCGATTATATTTTCGAACGTGTGTTTGGGCGCAGTTGATAACGCCTCTGTGACCCTCCATCTCTGTTGCATGTGCTAGAAACATGTTTCGAGGAGATGTCTTGATGCGGGCGTTTGTCGCCATCCTGTTCACGATATTGCTGCCGGTCCTGCCGACCAGCGCCGAACCGGTTGTCAAAATCATCAATTTCACCGCGGACTGGTGCCCGAACTGCCAAATCCTCAATCCGCGCCTGGATGAAGCGATGGAAGCGTTTGACCGCGGTTCGGTTGAACGCATTGACCTCGATGTCACGCGCATTCGTCGCAATACGTCCATCGCCGAGCGGGGTCAGATACAGGCCGAAATGCTGCAGCTCGCCGCTGAGCATGATGTTGCCTACCTGATCGACTGGTATGGCGGCGTGACCGGCATTGCGGTGGCCGTGTCCGCAGATACGGGCGAAGCCCTGACGTGTTTCATGCGCCCGATGACCGCAAAAGCGATTGAAAAACAGCTCAATCTGGCGAAAATCCTGGCTGAGAATGGCCGCCCCGGACAGCGCAAACCAAACGGCCCAGACTGCCCTGTGCTCCGATAGTCACACCTGTTTTCGGTAAGCATTCGGTAAGGTTCTCGCCTTCACCCTGCCTCAATCTCTGTTCACTAAATGAGGCTGAAGTGTTGCGCGAAAGGTGAGCAGGCGTGAAAGCTTCGAACGGAAAACCGGGCCTGAAAAAAACTGCTCACAAACCAGCTGCGCCAAACTCGCAGGGAGCATCAATGGGACTCTTTCGCGGTCGGCCCCTTCTCAAATGGGGCTTGATTTCTAGCTTCATATTGACCCTGATCGGGCTGCTCGCCGCCTGGCTGTACTGGCAGAGCCTGTATCGCGGCATGCCGGTCTTGCCGGAAACCGCCGCGCTCTGGGATGCCAATCGCGAACCCGCCATCGAATATGTCGACCGCGCAGGAAAAACCATTGCAATTCGCGGCCCGCGTTATGGACGCGCGGTCAAGATTGACGAATTGCCTCCGCACGTGGCGCGCGCCTTCATCGCCGCAGAGGATAAGCGTTTCTACGAGCATGACGGCGCCGATACGCAGGCCATGGCGCGCGCGGCCTGGTCAAATGTGATATCCGGCAAAACCGTTTCCGGCGCGTCGACGATTACCCAGCAATTGGTCAAGAACCTGGTCCTGTCACCTGAACAGACGCTGAAACGGAAAGTCCAGGAAGTGCGCCTGGCGCGAGAGCTTGAAGAGAAATTGTCCAAGAATGAAATTCTCGAACTGTATCTCAACCGTGTCTATTTCGGCTCAGGCTTTTACGGCCTTGGCGCCGCATCGCGCTTTTATTTTGACAAGGATCCGCAAGATCTGACTCTGGCTGAGGCCAGCTTGCTCGCGACCTTGCCAAAAGCGCCATCGCGTCTGGCGCTTGATGACAATATGGAAGGCGCGCGCCAGCGTCAGGCCTATGTTCTGTCTGAAATGTTGCAAGCCGGGTTCATCACCTCTGAAAGTGCGCAGATTGCCCTCGCCGCGGATGTCACCATCGCGCCTGAACCGGAACAGGACCCGCAATATGGCTACATCCTCGATGCGGCGACCGAGCGCGCCAATGAATTGCTGCCGGAATTGCCAGATGACCTGGTCATCAAGCTGACCATTGATTCTGATTTGCAGACCGCGATTACAGACGCTTTGGAAACCCGGATGAGCGCAGAGGCGGAAGAAGCCAATGCTGGGCAAACGGCCGCCATCCTGATCAACCGCCAGGGTCATGTCCTGGCCATGTATGGTGGCCGCGATTATCTGGAAAACCAGTTCAACCGCGCCACGCAAGCGCGCCGTCAGCCTGGCTCGGCATTCAAGCCCTTTGTTTATGCCGCAGCGCTTGAAGACGGCATCAGCCCCTATGATGTTCGCATCGACCAGCCGGTGACAATTGATGACTGGTCACCAAAGAATTTCACCCGCGCTTATATGGGCCCGGTCACGGTCTCCGAAGCCCTGACGGACAGCCTCAACACGGTCGCCGCCATTCTGGCTCAGGAAGCCAGCCTGGACTCTGTCATCGGGGTTGCCCGACGATTTGGCATCAGCGCAGATTTGCAGCCCTTCCCGTCTATCGCGCTGGGCAGTCAGGAAGTCACACTCTGGGACCTGACGCGCGCCTATGGCCCGTTCATGACCGGCGGGCGGCGCGTCGACCCTTACCTGATCGAGACGATTGAAACGACCCGCGGTGATATTGTCTACGAACGTCCTGAATATGATCCAGCTCAAGTCTATGATCGGGACCTCGCCGA
The DNA here is from genome assembly GCA_039029475.1 of Pseudomonadota bacterium. Classification (GTDB taxonomy): domain Bacteria; phylum Pseudomonadota; class Alphaproteobacteria; order Caulobacterales; family Hyphomonadaceae; genus Henriciella. The sequence goes on from JBCCGB010000004.1 coordinate 248,555, forward strand.
AACCATGACGGCCATGCTTGTCCAGGTCATCCGCGCAGGCACCGGCTCGGCGGCCGTCATTAATGGCTGGCCCGTGGCCGGCAAGACGGGCACCAGCCAATCCTTCCGCGATGCCTGGTTTGTCGGTTATAGCGCCGAAATGCTGGGGGGAATCTGGACCGGAAATGATGATGACACGCCAATGGACAATGTCACAGGCGGCGGTCTGCCGGCCCGGCTCTGGGCGGACATGATGAAAATCGCGCATGACGGCCGCACGCCAAGTCTGTTGCGCGGTGCTGACCAACTCATCCAATTGAGCCCGGAACAGCAAGCCCGCGTCGGCTATTATCGCGATCTCGGCATGGCGTTTACGGGCTTGGCAGACTCCGCCGTGGTCGAAATCGAATAAGACTGGTCAGCTCGGCTTTGAACACGTAACCGGGATCATGCCGACTGCCCTGCGCCTCTTTCTGGTGACCAGTATCGCGATGATCGCGTTTGCCGCCAATTCCGTTCTGGGACGCCTCGGCCTGGTTGAAACCGATATCGGGGCCGGCAGTTTTGCGTTGATCCGATTGGTCAGCGGCGCCGTGATGCTGGTCCTGATTTGCAGCCTTCAAGCCAAGCCGGTTCGCGGCTCACTGCGCGGCGGAATCGCATTGCTCGTCTATGCCGGGTTTTTCTCATACGCCTATATCGCGCTCTCCGCCGGGATGGGGGCGATCATTCTGTTTGCCTTGGTCCAAATCACCATGCTGGGCTGGGGACTGATCCAGGGTGAACGTATGTCGGGCGTGCAATGGCTTGGCTTCGTGATTGCGGTCGCAGCGCTGCTCTGGCTGGTCTCGCCAAGTCTCGAAGCCCCGCCGCTTTGGGCCGCAAGCGCCATGGCGATCGCCGGCATCGGGTGGGGCGCGTATTCCATCCTCGGACGCGGTCGCGGCGACCCGACCAGCGCGACCACTGGGAATTTCATTTGGGCAAGCGCTCTGGCCCTGCCATGCGCCGCGATCGCTCTGGTGGTGTCGCCAGAACCGCTGCCCCCCGTTCGCGGTGTGACGCTGGCCATACTTTCTGGCGCCGTCACGTCCGGCCTCGGATATGTCATCTGGTATCAGGCATTGAAAGGACTGACAGCGACCCGCGCCGGTATCGCACAACTGACCGTACCCGCGATTGCGGCGATTGGCGGTGTGGTCTTTCTGACCGAACCCATCACGCTCAGGTTCGCCCTGTCGACGGCGGCAATTCTCGGCGGTGTCGCCCTTGCCGTCTTGACCCCGACCCCGGGCTCCCGCAAAGCCTAGTCATGACCCAAACTGCGTCCCCGCCCGCTAAACCCGGCAAGAATGCTTTCATGTTCGTGGTCGTCGCTGTGATCCTGAACATGATTTCGTTTGGCATCATCATGCCGGTGATGCCGGCCTTGCTGGAAGACATTACCGGGCTCGTAGCGGCCCAGTCGGTGTCGATTGGCGGTTGGTTGAGCATGGCCTTCGCGATCGCCAATTTCTTCATGATGCCGATACTGGGCGGCTTGTCGGATCGCTATGGTCGGCGTCCGGTCCTGCTCGCCTCGATTGCCATGCTGGGCGTGGATTTGCTGATCATGGGTCTCGCCCCGACATTGGCCGTGCTGTTTATCGGCCGGTTCCTGGGCGGTATGTTTTCTGCGACCTATTCCGTCGCCAATGCCTATATTGCGGATGTCACCGAGCCGGAAGAGCGGGGCAAGGCGTTCGGCATGATGGGCGCCGCCTTTGGCTTTGGTTTCATTCTCGGCCCGGTCTTTGGCGGCCTGCTGGGCGAAGTGAATCCGCGCCTGCCATTCTTTGTGGCGGCGGGCATCGCCGGTCTCAACTTCCTATATGGTCTGTTCATCCTACCGGAAAGCCTGCCCAAGGAAGATCGCCGCGCGTTTAGCATCGCCCGTGCCAATCCATTCGGTGCGATGGTGCATTTTTCGAAAGTGCCGCGTGTCGCCTGGTTCATTATTGCCATTGGCCTGTTCCAGATCGCGCACGCGGTTTATCCCTCGACCTGGAATTTTCACGGCGAAATTCGCTATGACTGGTCAGAATTTGAAATCGGCTTGTCATTGGCCGCGGTCGGATTGGGCTCGGCGGTCAGTCAGGCTTTGCTGACCGGTTGGCTGATCAAGAAATTTGGACCCATGCGGGCCGGGATGATCGGTCTGATCACCAATGCGCTGGCCTTGCTTCTATTCGCCTTCGCTGACGCGCCCTGGATGGCGTATGCAGTCATTGCAGTTTCGGCGATTGGCGGGGTCGCGATGCCGGCGATCAATACGATTACCTCAACGCTGACGCCGCGCAACGCACAAGGCGAGTTACAAGGCGCGCAGGCCAGCATGATGGCGTTCACTTTGATTTTCAGCCCGGTCCTGATGACTCAGACGCTGAAATATTTCGCCAATCTGCCTGACACACACATGCTGCAGACCGGCGGCGCAGCCTTCTTCCTGGCCGCGATCATAACCGGTCTGGCCTTGTTTCCATTCCTGGTTGGGGTCGGCATCAATCGCCGTGCCATTGCTGACGCCGCGAGCGAGCCAAGCCCAGCCGAATAAAAAGGGCGACCGCAAGCGGTCACCCTTTTTGATCGTGAATGGTCACTATTTGGCTTTTGTCACCATGGCGAGAATGCCGCCAATGATGCCGCCACCGACGCCACCATTCAAGAAGCTGCTGAGCATGCCCATGACAGCCTCGCTGCCAAGCAGAGACTGAAATCCGACGCCAGCTGCGCCCATTCCATATCCTCCGGCAAGACCGCCAATAATTCCGGCAATCGCCCCGGTTCCGCCTTTTCCGCCCAGTGCTTTGGAGACGATCGGTCCCAAGACCGCGCCGCCGACACCGTTCAAGATGAGTGGAATGAATTGCTCCATAATATTGCCCTCCCTAGGCTTTTTTGGGGTCTGTTTTCAGATCTCCCGACGTTAAGGCAGCAGAAATCGGAAATTCTGCCAAGGCCTCTCGCGCAGCAGGGGAGTCTGGGTTAGGCAAAGCCATGGCCCAACTGAAACCCGCTTTATTCCTTGATCGAGACGGCGTGATCAATGTCGATCACGGGTTCGTGGCGCGGGTTGAGGATTGGCAATGGATGCCAGGTGCGCAGGCCTGTATTGCCAAATTCAAAGCCCGTGACTGGTTCGTTTTTGTCGTCACCAATCAATCCGGAATCGCCTTTGATCATTACAGCGAAACAGATATGAACACGGTTCATGATCATATGAATTCGGGTCTGCTGGCAGCGCACACATCGGTGGATGCAATCTATACCTGCCCGTATCACCCGGAAGGCACCAATCCTCGGTTTCGCAAAGACAGTTACGACCGTAAACCAAAGCCCGGAATGCTGCTCCAGGCGATGGCGGATTTTCCCGTGAAACGCGAAGCAAGTTTCTTGATTGGCGACAAGCAAACCGATATTGACGCGGCTCATGCTGCGGGAATTGGCGGATTTCTGTTCAAAGGCGGTGATCTTGCTGCTTTCGCAGAATGGGCATTGGCAGGCTTTGAGGATGGCGCCAGATGAAGACCATAGGCATGATTGGCGGTGTCAGCACAGAAGCCACCCTGATCTATTACAAGACGATCAATGCCAAAGTGCGTGCGCGACTCGGCGGCTATCACAGCGCCGATATGCGCATCCACTCGGTGAATTTCCATGAGTATAATGGCGCGCATGAAACCCGCGACTGGCCATTCATCCGCGCAGGCTTTGATGCGGCCGCCAAAGGGTTGAAAACCTCTGGCGCAGATTTTCTGGTACTGGCCTGCAACACCTTACACACGGTTGCGGATGCGATAGAAGGCGCGACCGACTTGCCTTTTTTGCACATTGTCGATGCCTGCGGTGCAAAATTGCGAGCTGATGGTCGATCCCGGCCCGGCTTGCTCGGCACAGCTTACACCATGGCTGAGCCTTATTTTGTGGATCGTCTGACCGCGACCACCGGCATGGTTCCGATTCTGCCGGACGCGGTCACGCAAACGGCGCTCAGCCGGATCATATTTGAAGAACTCACGCACGGCATCGTTACGGATGAAAGCATCGCCTATTATCAGGCGGCGATTCAGGGCCTCAAGGATCAGGGCTGCGACAGCATCATTCTTGGATGCACGGAACTCGGCATGCTGATCACCGCCGAGAACAGCCCATTGCCCCCCTATGATACGGCCCTCATTCATTGCGAAGCGATTGTCGAAACAGCCTTAGGCGATGCCTGAACAACAACTTAGCCTGATCCTATCGCGGTGATATCAAGAGACGAGTGGACAAAACTGCAAATCGCTCCAGATCACTCGCCAGAATTCAGCGCTGAGTTTCGGAGAGATTTTGTCATGCGAACCCTGTTTCTGACCGCAAGCGTCCTGGCCATGGCGCCCACCACCCTGGCTCAAAACACCGGTGGAATTTTTCCACCCATGGTCAATGAAGGCCACAAGTCTGCACAATATCGTGTCGCCTATAATCCAGACACGGAAGGTCTGTCCCAGCGGGTTCATTATCAACAAGCCATAAATGGCAATCTGATGTGGCGCGGCCTGGTCTCAGCGCGCAAGACGGATGACTCAGAAGTCGATTTTGATTTCGTCCAGGCAGAACTGTTCTGGGAACTCAGCGATGATGACGATGAGTGGAAGACCGGACTTCGTTTCGATGCGCGCATTCGCGACGACGATCGACCGGGCTTGGTCGGCGTTCACTGGACCAATCAATTTCCGATCACCGAGACCTGGACAGGCCGTTTCGTCGCCCTGTCCGCAATAGACATTGGCGATGATGCGCGTGATGGGATGTTTCTACAAACGCGCGGAAACCTGTTTACCCGATTGCAATCCGGACAAACCGTTGGCGTCGAGTTTTTCAACGCGTACGGATCGACCGACAATTTCCTGGATCTCGACAAACAGGGTCACTCGGTCGGACCATTTGCCAGTTTCCCCGTGGTAGAGGATTGGAGCCTGTTCACGGGCGCATTGTTTGGCCTGACCGACGCCAGCGCCGATGCCGAACTTCGTCTCTGGGTCACGCGCGGCTTTTAAAGCGGCTTCAGCGTTTTGCCATTCAGGCCGCCCATCCGGCAGACTTCCATCCACTCGTCTTCCAGGACCGGCTGAACCGACAGGCGCATGCTCGTCACCAAAGACATTTTGGCAAGCGCTTCGCTGGCTTTGACCGCTTTCAACGTCACCGGCGTCGGCATATCGGTCAGGGCCCGGATATGGACGCAATCCCAGCGCTCATCATCTGTGGTCGAATCCGGCGCGCTTTCGGCAGAAACTTCAACCACGCCAACCACTTCAAGACCTTCATTCGAGTGATAGAAAAACCCGCGATCGCCAATTTTCATCTCGCGCATATTGTTGCGAGCCTGGTAATTGCGGATGCCATCCCATTCCTCGCCAGCATCGCCTTTGGCCTTTTGCTGATCCCAGCTCCATTTGAATGGCTCAGATTTGAACAGCCAGTATTTCATGCGCGCTCCTTGACGTTTGCAGGAGCATTTAGGTTGCTTTGATGGGGTCGTCCATGCCTGGCTGATCATTGCCATCGGTTTGTCGCAGTCGCCCCTTGGCGGAGCGATTGCGACCGTCTGCGGGCTTCAAGCCGCCCGCCAGCCCCAGGCCGACCGGCGGCATGTTGCCATATACAGTTTCATGCTGATCGGCTTTGATCAAATAGGTTTCGTGCCAGATTCCGACCTCGCCATTGTTGCCGATCGCTTTGTTGAACGCTCGCCAGGCGGGCAGATGCGCATTGTCGCGATTGACGGAATAGGCATGCAGATGCTCGAAGCTGCGCCAATACTGAACCAGGTACGGACTGCGCAGACTGAAGAACGTCTTGGCATGCAACAAGCCCATGTCCGGATTCTTGCCGAGTTCGATGAGCATTTTGGGCATCGCGGAAAAAACGGGGAACCATTTCCAGACTTTCCACAATTTGTGGACCCGCATGCCAATCAGGAAGATCACAAAATCCCCTTCGATCGCAGCGGTCATTCGACCTTCAATCGGTTTTGCCATGGTGTGTCTCCTTATTCACTCATCGAACATTGCGCCCGACGACAGGCCTTCGCCACCAGAGTCTCGATGACGTCCCAATGCTTGTAAGCCCGCACGGCCGCGGGTGCGCCGAGCCAGGCATCTTCGAAAGCTTCGCGAATTTCCGCATCCTGCAAAATCGGCAAGAGCGGGTCAACGCTGACCCGGATCGTAAACAGAACGGCTCTGGTTCCGGGCAGTTTTCGAATGGTCTGGCGCTCGACCCGCAAATGCAGATCGGTCAACCGCTTTCCGGCAATGCCTGGACGATCCGGCGTATAGCGTTTGTCGCTGGTCTGCACCGTCCAGTTGAACCGTTCCAGCACGACGTTTGGCTTCAAGCCGGAAAAAATACGCGAGACACGCGGTGCGGTTTGATTATCTCCGCCGGGTACCGGACCGTGCAATCCAGCCAGGTCGAGACCGATCCGTTCAGGCAAAGTCCAGTAGGTCGGAGCGCACAGCACGCCGCCCGCCAGGCGCCAATCGCCCGGGTGATGTTCGGTGAGCAGACACAAATCATCGGATACGATAGACGCGGCTTCTTCCAAGGCCGTTGGCATGGTTTGATTGGGGACACGTCCGGTCGCCTCAACGATCAGCTCCAGGGCTTCTTCGGCCGCAGCGCCGGCCACGTCACCCGCCACGACATTGGCCCGCATCATTTTCAGGATCAGACATTTGTCACGCAGCCAAACATCGGCATCAGTATCCGGCATCAGCCAGTGCGCCAGCGGGATCGGTTTCAACCCGGGTTCGAAATCCGGGACACCTTGTACGAAAGGAAGGTATGGCGGTGTGCGTGCGCTAAGCGACACGCGCGCTGCCCCAGACTGCAAAGCCGGCAATTTTCGGTGTGTTCGGCAAGTACATGGTCTCATGCCGGTCAATGGCAAAGCCTTCGGCTTCCAACATCTGTTTTGTGTCGCGCGTCAGATGACAACCACCGGCCAGGCGTTTCCACACCGGTTCGACCCGGCGCTGCCATTTCGCAATGCCGTCATCTGGCGCCAGACCATGCTCTGAATAAAGCACTTTGCCGCCTGGTTTCAGGACACGGCGCAGCTCCTGCAAGGCGGCCTGCCAATCCGGAATGGTGCACAAGACGAAAGTGACGACAGCCGTATCGACGCTTTTATCGTCCAGCGGCACCGCTTCTGCACCGCATAGATGAATGTCACAATTTGTGTCTCTGTGCTGGGCATCCCAGGTCTTGCGGGCCCGTTCGACCATGCCTGTCGCAGGCTCGATCGCATGCAGATGCTTGACCTTGTCGGCATCGTAGAGATCAAAATTCGTTCCTGATCCGCAGCCCACTTCCAGCACGACGCCCTCGGCTTCAGGGACAATCTTGGCGCGCTGCTTCATGATCGGCTTTGACGAACACGCACAAGAGATCAAAGGCGGTACGACATAACGATCCCAGAGTCCGAACATGGTCTACTCTCTTTCGCCAAGTCTGGCTTGCGCCGCCGGGTTGGCCGGGCGCAGAACCAGAGCGCTTTGCGTGATCGAGACTTCATATTTCAAGCCATCGCCCATCGGGGCATAGACGGCCGAACCAAAGCTCGCATCCTTGTGACTGGTGCCTATCCCGAACCGACCGCCTTGTTCCTTGGCCAGCGCATAAACGTCGAGGCCGGGATTCTCATACAATTGAATGCCCGTACTGGTCGCTTCACTCACGGCATCTGCGGTGTAGCGGCGCGCATACCGCCCTTCGAGAAAATCGAGCCGATAGACACTGTCATAGCCCAGCATCTGCGCCACGGGTTTGAACGTGATCACCTGCGCGCCAAGCGAGAACTGGTCGCCTTTGATTTCATTGATCACCCGGATCTCATCATCCGGCAGCTCGAGCGAGACAGAATAAGTGTTTTCGGCATTCGGGGTCGCGTCGAAACTGATCGTCGCAACGGTCCGCTCATAAGTCAGACGTTTATAGGTTTGCAGGTTCAGCCCGACAAATGTGCCAATGCCAGCGGCGCCAAGAAAGCCGATCCCGAACAGGAACCGGAAGCCGCCCGCCGCCAGACGCAGTTTCATCAACCGACCCAGGCCGGCAAAGCTCAGCATCAAGCCAACGACGCCAGACAAAGCTGGCAGGACCCACCAAAGTAAACCCATGTGTCACCTCCTTTGCACGCCCCCTTCGCGCGCTATGAATCTGACTATATCAGTGGATAAAGAATGCGCGAGGGTTGAGTTACAGGGCTCCCCTTTTGCCGCCAAATTGGCTACCACGCTCTTATGACTGATTTGAACGCGCTGATCGCCGCCCTGCCGAAAGCTGAATTGCATCTCCATCTGGAAGGCAGTTTGGAACCTGAACAATTGCTTGAATTCGCGACCCGCAATGGCGTCGACATCCCATTCAAGTCTCTGGACGAGGTCAAAGCGGCTTATAATTTCTCCAATCTGCAGGATTTCCTCGATATCTATTATCAAGGCATGTCCGTGTTGCAGACCGAAGCCGATTTCCACGACCTGACCGACGCCTATTTGCAGCGCTGCCAGGCTGACAATGTCCGCCATGTCGAAGTGTTTTTCGACCCGCAGGGTCACACCGAGCGGGGCCTGCCTTTCCATGTGCCGATCAATGGCATTCTGGCCGCTCTGGATGCCGCGGCGGACAAATATGGCATCACTTACAAGCTGATCATGTGTTTCCTGCGTCACTTGTCTGAAGACGACGCATTCGCCACGCTGGCCGAAGCCGACCCCTTTCTCGACCGCATTCACGGCGTCGGTCTGGACAGCAGCGAGCTCGGTCATCCGCCTTCGAAATTCGCCCGGGTGTTCGCCGCGGCACGCGACAAAGGCTTGAAACTGGTCGCGCATGCAGGTGAAGAAGGCCCACCGGAATATGTTGTCGAGGCGCTGGACCTGTTGAACATCGACCGCATCGATCATGGCAATCGATTGCTCGAAGACGCGGCCCTGACCGCGCGGGTCAGAGACGCCGGATTGACCCTGACGGTCTGTCCCCTGTCCAACCTCTCTCTGTGCGTTGTCGATGACTTGCAGCAGCACCCGATGAAACGGATGCTCGCGCTCGGTCTGAAAGCGACCATTAACAGTGATGATCCGGCCTATTTTGGCGGCTATGTGAATCAGAATTACCGCGAAACCGCTGCGGCGGTTGGCCTGACGGCGGACGAGATTATCACCCTGGCCCGCAACAGTTTCACCGGCTCATTCCTGTCCCCGGACGCGCAGGCCAGGCATTTGCGAGAGATTGACGACACCGTCGCGGCGCTGACTTAAGGCCCGATCAGGCGCACTTGTTCATGGCGGCCGCGGCCGACTTTTGCCTGTTCGCGCCAGCCGAGCGCGGTATAGGCCTCAATCGCCGACTCGTTCTGAATGTCGACATCGAGCTTTAGCGGTTGCCCGACAAAGCCCCGCGCGACTTGCAACAGGCCGCTACCGACCCCGCACAGACGCCAATCCAGATCAACAAAGACATGCGGCACATAAGCCTTGCCTTGTTCCAGCGTCAGAAACCCGATCACGCCGGCCTGTTTCTCGGTTGCTACAAAGGCGACATTCGCGGACAGCGTTTGGCGCAGGCGCAGGATCTCATCGCGTTCCGGGCCACGCCACGGAAACCCTTTCAAGCAATCTCGGAAGATCACTTCAATGCGCGGATAATCATCACGTCGCCAATGACGCACCGACCATCCCGCACCCGGATGCGATAACAGGCTCATGCGGCCTATTGTAATGAAAACTTGTGGCAAGGAAAAGACAAAGCTTTTGGCGCGGCGAAAGCGGCGTGAAATGACCTCTGATCATGTCTTCAAAGGCTTGGCAGCGGCCGGCTTGCGCCGGATGTGACAGGCGGACCTGCCCCCCCGCGCATCACCGCTTCGCGGGCCAGATGATGGAGCCAGTATAACATGTTTTGCCGTTCCGGATCGCGCTTCTTCTGCGCGCGCGAGGCTCCCGGCGGCGGGCCGATGGCGAGCGGGTCGAGGCGTCCCGGTTCGGTCTTGCGCCGATCGGCGGCCCGGGCCAGCCAACGCGCCATGCGCCGGACATGCTTGTCGGGCTCGGCCATGACATCGCTGAGCGCGGCGCAGCGGCGTTGCAGATTGGCGGGATTGAAGCTGTGTGATCCGGACAGCGCAGAGGGCGCCGTGCCGGTGCGCGCATATTCCAGC